>JAHBVE010000002.1 GCA_019637675.1 Anaerolineales bacterium
GGCCGCCGCCCAAGCCCTGCTGGGCCACGAGATCACCGACGCCGTCGGCCCGGCCCCCTACCCAGAGGGGGAAGACTGGAAGGCTGTCTTAGACACAGCCCGCATAGAATTCAACCGTAGATGAACGCGGATGGACGCAGATAAGAACGGATACTTATCTGTGTTTATCTGCGTTTATCCGCGGCAGAAATGTTCTTGTAAGGAGTTCACCATGGAAATCTCCATCATGATCGAAGGTCAGGACGGCCTTACCTGGCCGCGCTGGCAGCGTCTGGCCCAAGCCGCCGAAGATTTCGGCTACGCCGGCCTCTACCGCAGCGACCACTACACCAACATGAACCCGCCGGAGAAAGACTCGCTGGAGTTGTGGGTCGCGCTCACCTGGCTCGCCAGCCACACCAAGCGCATCCACTTCGGCCCGCTGGTAGCGCCGTTCTCCTTCCGCCATCCCAGCCTGACCGCCCGAATGGCCGCCGCCGTGGACGATCTGAGCGGTAGTCGCCTAGTGCTCGGCCTCGGCGCCGGCTGGCAGGTGCGCGAGCATGAGATGTTCGGGCTGGACCTGCTGGAGATCCCCGAGCGCATGCGCCGTTTCGAAGAAGGGCTCGATGTCGTCACCAGCCTGCTTGGCAGCGACACTCCGGTGGATTACGACGGCGCGCACTACCAACTCAAGCAAGCCATCCTGCTACCGCGGCCGCAGCGGCCCGGCGGCCCACCCATCCTGGTAGGCGGCAACGGCAAACAGCGCACGCTCAAACTGGCCGCCAAGTACGCGCGCGAATGGAACGGCACTGGCCAAACGCCGCAAAGCTTTGCCGAGCGCATGCCCATTCTCGATAGTTTCCTGGCCGCCGAGGGCCGCCAACCCAGCGAGGTCAAGCGCAGCACCATGATCCGCGTCATCTATGGCCGCGATCAAGCGGAGTTGCAGAGCAAGCTAGCCGCCACGCCCTTCGGTGCCGAGGAGTGGCGCGCCCGCGGCGCGCTGGTGGGTGAAGCCGGCCAACTGCTGGAGCAACTCGCCGCCCTGGCCGCCGCAGGCTGCCAGCAAGTCATGCTGCAATGGATGGAAATGGACGATATCGCCGGGCTGGAATCCCTGGCCAAGGATCTGCTGCCACAAGCCGGCAAACTATAGGGAAGAATAGAGAACTCCCACTTGAGGTGAACGGCATGAGATCTCACAAGCTTCGTCCCCTCATTACCGCCCTGGCTTGCGCAGTTGGCGCGCTGGCGGCTTGCAGCCCCACCGCCGCAACCAGCACACCCATCGCCAGCCCAACTAGCATTCCAGCCACCGAGGAGGCCACGCAAGCCCTGGCGCAGCCCGAGCATGTGCTGGGTGCGCTGCAATGGAGCGAGACCAGCTTCCCATCCGGCCCCGCGAAAGTATTAGATGGCTGGGCCAACGGTCTGCGCGCCAGCGACTATTGCGAAACCGGCCCATATCGCTGGCTGGATAGCGAACACCTGATGCTGTTCCCAGTCGTGGGCCAGACGCAGGTGAACGAGGTGGACTTCTCCAATTGGACTCACCCCATCGTAGTCAGTGTGGATGGCAGCCCAAGCTGGGCGTTAAGTCTGCCGCAAGAATTCTGCAGCCTGCCCACCTGGTCGGCCGCGCTGGAGCGCGTGATCGAAGCAGACGAGGCCAGCGTGCAACTGCGCACGCTGGCTGGCGATGTGACCGCAACCCACCCCGGCAGCTTGCCGCTCAGCCTGTCACCCAGCGGGCTGCGCCTGCTGGCCGGCACGACCTGGCTGGATTTAGAAACAGGCCAAACCGCCACCCTGTCCGATGCGTGGGGCGCGGCCGGCTTCTTCAAGATCGCCTGGAGCGCTGACGAATTGCGCCTATTCGGCTGCTGCTTCCATTACGCCGACGTGGGCAGCGGGGATGCCTGGGAACAGGAGAGCTACAACGAACTCACCGTAGTAGGACGCGGCTCCTGGCCCGGGGAAGAGGTGGCCGCGCGCGCTTTGTGGGTTTCGGGCGATGAGCAAGCCGTCATCGATACGCTGGCCATCCAATTCATGCTACCGACATCTGTAGTTACAGCCCTGCCCGTCTTTCTGCCCGCCGAGAACAGCATCATCGACCTGCGCACAGTGTTGCCGGATGACTTGCCAGATTTGTGTCCTAACCGGCTGGCGCCTCAAGCTACTGCTCTATGGGTCAGCTGCCCTGAGCAAAACGCCGGCGGGATCACTCCGGCTCAGGATGCCTATTTGATCTCCCTGCCCTCGCTGCAGGTCACCATACTCAGCACCCAGCCTCAATTGCTAGCCTGGTCTGCAGATGGTCGTTATGCACTCTATCGCCAGAACTCAGACGTGGCCACCAGCCTATGGATACTGGACACCACCACCATCATCAACACCCAGCTGCCCGCACCGGTTTTAGATGACGTAGCCTGGCACCCGGAGCGTCCGCTGGCCTTGCTATTCACACCCGGCCGGCAAGACCTGCTGGTGGTGGATGCCGCCAGCAGCCTGAGACGAAACCTGACCGCCGAACTGCCCGTGCGCGCCGCCATCTGGCAGCCGCAAGCCAGCGGGCTGGTACTGCTGGCGCAGGATGGCAGCCTGTGGTGGTTGGCAGATGCACTGGATCCCGACAGCTTGCCCGAACAACTCACCCCGTCGCTGCCCAACGTTCACAGCATACGCTGGTCGCCGGATGGCCGCTGGCTCGCCTTCGTCAGCGAAGGCGCGCTGTATCTCATTGAACCCGCCACCCAAGGAGAACAACCATGAAAGTATCCGAAGCCATTCGCCGCAAGCGCGCCATCCGTGACTTTATCGATGAGCCGCTGCCCGATGAAGTCGTCATGGCCATCCTCAAAGCTGGCCGCCGCTCCCAATCGTCCAAGAATCGTCAGGCTTGGCGCTTCCTCGCCATCCGTGACCGCGAGACGCTGCGCCAAGTCAGCAAGCTGGGCCAGTTCGCCGGGCACCTGGCCGGCGCTGCGCTGGGTGTGCTGATCCTCACCCCGCCGCCGGATAAGTTCTACGGCGCGCTCTTCGATGCCGGGCAGGCGGCCGCCTACATGCAGCTGGCCGCCACCGAGCTTGGCGTCGGCTCCTGCCTCGCCACGCTGTACGACAGCGACAAAGTGGCGGCGCTGCTGGGCATTCCGCAGGATTGGCAAGCCCTCATGGCGATCTCGTTCGGCTATCCCGCCCAGAAGGAGAAGCTGCGCCTCGCCAAACTGCTCAAAGGCCGCAAGGATTTTGATGAAGTGGTGATGTGGGAGAAGTGGTCTTAGCCAGCCATCTTGCGCAGGATGCGCTCAACGGTTTGCTGCGTGCGTGAGGTCATCTCTTTGCCATAATGCCGCTCGAGCCAGCCGCCAGGGTCGCCCGTGGCCGTAGTGTCCGTAACGCTGCACAACGCGCCTTGGGCATAGTGCACAAAGCGGAAGGGCCTACCTTCCGGCTGGTACGGCAGTTTAAATCCCAGCTTGGGGCGATTCTTGAAGAACGTGACCAGCAAGTAGCTCGTTTCGCTGTGCGCCACCTCCGCAAAGGGGGCAGCCGCCAATAGCTTGGCCAGCTGCTTCTCGCTCCTAATGATCGTGGTCGCATTGAAGCCCAGCCGTTTGGGCCAGGCCGCTTCCAGCTTGCTTTCCCACGCGGCAATATCCGGTGCATCCGCTTCGAAAATAATGTTCCCGCTGGATAGCACCGACTGCACACCGGCAAAGCCCAGCGCCTCGAACACGCCGCGCAGGTCTGCGTTCTTCATATTGGGAAACGCCGGAGCGATGCCGCGTATCAGCGCAACATATTTCTGCATGCAGGCTAGTAGTCTTCTTCGATGTGCTTCAACGCCATCGCGAACGGCGCCGGCGTCAGTTGCATATGCCCCCTAAAGGGGTTATCCAGCTCTTCGATCAACTGAAACACCATCGCTTGCAGGAAACCGATCACGAACGCAGAAAACAGGCCGTAAAACGCCACCTCGAACGGCATCAGCAGGAAGGTCACCAGCGCAAAGCCAGACGCAATATAGATAAAGTACTTGAGGAAGCGCGGCAGGCGGTTGCGGCTCTCGTTGGTGCGCTCGGTACGCAGCTGCGCCACCGCGCCGTAATGCTCCACGATCTGCTCGAACACGATGGCGTCATGGTCGTCGTCAAACTCAACGCTCTGAATGATCTCGGAGATCTTGCGCAGCGCCAGGCCGCTCTTGGCATTGCGCTCACCCTTGGCCAGCAATCGAAAATTGCCCTCGATGATGTAGTCAATGTATTCGCGGATCCCCGCCTTCATCCGCTGCGTCAGCTGCTCATCGCGGAAGTACAAGCTCAAGCGGAACAACTGCTCCAGCGATTGCGCCTCCTTGCCGATCAGCGAAGAGATGCGGTTGTACTGGCTCCACACCTCGAACACAACGAACGCCGCCAAAATGCCATACAAGGTGCCGAAGACACTGAGGAATGAACTCAGCCCACCGACATCGATCACGTACAACTCAGTATGAAGGTAGTTGCGCGCCAGCCAGTACAGCCCGGCACACACCAACGAGAATCCCAGCGATTTCAGCACCATGCCCCAGATTGTAGTAGCAATCATGGTATAGTGCGGCGTTTTTCGATTAACACAAATGCCACGCCGAACGCTTGCCCAGCTGTACCGTTCCGAGTTCTCCGCCTACAACCTGACGAAGTTCCGCCAGGATCTGCTGGCCGGCCTCACCGTGGCCGCCGTCGCCCTGCCGCTGGCCCTGGCCTTCGGCGTGGCCTCGGGCGCCACGGCCGCCGCCGGCTTGGTGACCGCCATCATCGCCGGTCTGGTCATCGGCGCGCTCTCCGGCGCGCCGTACCAGATCAGCGGCCCTACCGGCGCCATGAGCGCCATATTGATCGTGCTGGTCAGCCGCTACGGCTTGCAAGGCATCTGGGCCGCTGGCCTGCTCTCCGGTTTCCTGCTCCTGGTCATCGGCTTGCTCAAGCTGGGCCGCTTCATTGCTTTCATCCCCTCGTCTGTCATCACCGGTTTCACCTCCGGCATCGCGCTGATCATCTTCATCGGCCAGATCGATAATTTCCTCGGCGTTCACACGCCCGAAACCGAGACTGCCTTGCAAAAACTGCTGGGCTACTTCCAAGGCGGCTTCACCCCCAACTGGCAAGTGCTCGTAATCGGCCTGGTGGTCATCGCGCTGATGCTGTTCTGGCCCAAAAAATGGGACCGGGTCCTGCCCGCATCCCTGCTGGGCATCATCGCCGCCACGCTGGCCGCCGCGGCCTCCGGCTGGGAGCTCGAGCAGATCGGGGCCATTCCGCAGACCCTGCTGCTGGAGCAGCGCTTCAACCCGCTCGCCTTCGACTGGAGCCAGCTGCCCGCCCTGCTGCCGCCCACCATCACCATCACCGCGCTCGGCGCGGTCGAGTCGCTGTTGTGCGGCGCAGTCGCCGCCAATATGACCGGCATCCGCTTGCAGGCCAATCAAGAGCTGGTCGGCCAGGGCATCGGCAATATGCTGCTGCCCTTCTTCGGCGGCGTGCCCGCCACCGCCGCCATCGCCCGCTCCAGCGTAGGCATCAAGTCCGGCGGGCAGACTCGCCTAACCAGCATCATTCACGCCCTGGGTCTGCTGCTCTCCATGTTCCTGCTCGCGCCGCTGATGGCGCGCATTCCGCTGGCCGCCCTGGCCGGCGTGCTGATGGTGACCGCCTGGCGCATGAACGAATGGCACGCCATTCGCTTCATGTTCAGCCACCGCTTCAAAACCGATATCGCCGCCTTCCTCATCACGATGCTGGCCACCATCAGCCTAGATCTGACCCAGGCCATTCTGATCGGCTCACTGCTGGCGGGCGCGATCTTCCTAAACCGCATCGCCAGTCTTGAAGTAGAGATCAGCCGGGTGGACCCGGAGCGCTTGCGCCAGCACGGCGTGCAGGCGGCCAACGCCTGTGAGCATATCCAGGTAGCGTTCGTGACCGGGCCGCTGTTCTTCGCTGCCACAGGCGTATTCGGGGAAGCGCTTGCCAAACTCGGCCCCACCCATACGCTCATTCTCTCCATGCGCGGCGTGCCGCTGGTGGATACGGCCGGCATCGAAGCCATCCGCCGTCTGCACGAAACGATCGCGGCCCAGGGCGGCACGCTGATGTTCGCCGGCGTGCATAAAAGCGTGATGAACATGCTGGAGCGCGGCGGCCTGGTGGATGAGATCGGCGCCCGGCACTTCTTCTGGAGCAGCGACCGCGCCATCCTGGCGGCTCAAGAACTGCCCTGCGCATTCTGCGCCGGGCAGCGCTAGCCCCAGACGCGGCGGTGCGCATGCCGCAAGCGGCATGCGCACCCAAGGAGAGGAGGAAAGATGCCGAAGGCTAAACTGCGCCTACAGCTACAGTCTCTTTATCTAACAAACGCATGAACGCCCTGAAGATGTCCGATTCGGTGATGATGCCCACCAGCTGACCATCTCGCAGCACCGGCAGCGCACCGATCTTGTGTTGCAGCATCAGGCGGGCCGCTTCCGTCAGCGCCGTATCCGGGTGCACCGTGATCGGCTTGCGGGTCATCAGTTTTTCCACGCCCAGGCGTTGGAGTAAGTAGCCAATTTCATGAATGCTCAGGCCTGTTGCGTCAGAAGGCCCAGCTTCCCGCAGATCCCCATAGGTGACGATGCCCACCAGCCGGCCCTCGTCCACCACCGGCAAACGGCGGATATGCTTCTCACGCATCAGCGTAAGGGCCTCAGGCAACGTAGTGCCGGGCGCTACACTGATCACATCCGTGGTCATCCATTCTGAAACTTTGTGAGTATCCATAACTACCTCCTCGTTCGCCCCTACTTTACGGCCCAGGCGGAGTAGCCAGTAGATACAAATGTCCCAACAAATGTCACAAAAAAAGCCGAGCTTTCGCTCGGCTTTTTTGATCTGCAAGGCAAACAACTACATGCTGCAGTGCTTGTCGTAAATATCGCTCAGGGCGTCCCACAGCGCCGCGCTCATCTGCTCGCAGGCGGCCAGCGCCTCGGCCTGCTCTTCGCTGCTCAGCCCGTTGATGGCGGTCAGCAGCTTGGCGGCCTCGTGGTGGTTGGCCGAGTGCACTTCAAAATACGGCTCGGTGCTGGCCGGCAGGCTGTAGTGGGCGCGCAGGCCCTCCAGCTTGCTCTTGGCCGTCTCGGGCTGCTGGGCCTCGAAGGCATATAGCGCGCCGAGCGCGGTGGCCGGCTTGGCGAACAGGGCGCCGGATTCGGCCACCAGCTTGCTCACCGCCGGCAACTCAGCCGCGCCCACTTCGGTGTCCAGGCCGGCGGCGAACTCCTGCCACAGTTCGGCATGCTCGCGCTCTTCCTGGGCGGTCTCGGCATCCTTCAGCGTCTCCCAGCCGGCCGGCATGGTGGCGATGAACGCGCCGTATTCGCGTGCATACGTGCGCAGCGCGTCCACCGACAGCTCGCCGGATTCCCAAGCCTGGTAGAAGGGATGCTTCAACAAGGCCTTCTTTTCAATACGTTGGTTAAGCTGCTCTTGCAGAGTCATGAGTGGCTCCTTTGTTTCAGACGAATAAGGGAATAGTGTAGCGAAAATTACGCTTAATGCAAGCGCTGAACTACATACTCAGCCAGTTCGGCCAGGCCGTCCCGCTCCGCGCAGGCCGGCAGGGACTGCAATGAATCGAGCGCCAGGCGCACATAGCGGTGCGCCTCTTCGTTGGCCTGCTGCAGCGCTCCGCTGCTGCGAATATCCTCGATCAGGGCTTCCATGCGCTCTTCTTCCAGCACACCGCCATTCAGCAGCACCTGCACGCGCTCATCCTCCGGCTTGCCGTCTAAGTAATACAACGTAGGCAGCGTGAACAACCCGTGGCGCAGATCGCTGGCCACGGGCTTGCCCAGCGTGGCTTCGTCCGAGGTGAAGTCGAGCACATCGTCCACCACCTGGAAGGCCATGCCAATGCTATTGCCGTAGGTGTTGAGCAGCTCGCCATACTGCGGGTAGACGCCGGCCAGGTGCGCCGGCGCCTTGGCCGCCAGCTCGAACATCGAGGCGGTCTTGGCGTAGATGCGCTGGTTGTATTCCTCGCGCGTCGGGAACATGTTGCGGGTGAAGATCTGGTTGACCTCGCCATTCACAATGATGGAGAGCGTCTTGGCGAACATCTGCATCACTTCGACCGACTCAGCCTGCGAGCCCAGCCAGGCCGCCTGCGAGAACAGAAAGTCGCCCGCCAGGATGGTTGCCGCCGAGTTCCACAACGCATTCAGCGTCGGCTCGCCGCGGCGCAGGGTTGCGCCATCGATCAGGTCATCGTGCACCAGGGTGGCTGTATGCAGCATCTCGACCGCCGCCGCCACTGTGACGGCGTGCTGGTGCGGCGCGTTGAGCATACCCGCCACCAACAGGGTCACCGTGGGGCGCACCCGCTTGCCGCCCGAGTTCAAAAGCTGCTCAAGCGCATAGCCCAACTCCGGATGGTAGCCATCCGCCACACGGCGCATACGCTCCTCAACTTCAGGGAGCTGCGCCTGCACCTGGGCGTGAAAATCCAGCATGGTCATTGCTGTGCCTCAATACGGAACAATTGCCGGGCGTTAGCCGTGGTGGCCGCGGCCACTTCATCAAATACCGTGCCCTTGAGCTCGGCCAGCTTCTCCGCCACCAGCCTTACGCGGGCGGGCTCATTGCGCTGGCCGCGCAGCGGGTGCGGCGACAGGTACGGGCTGTCGGTCTCGACCAGGATGCGTTCCAGCGGAGTCTGCTTCGCGATCGCCTGCAGCTCCGGCGCATTCTTGAAGGTCAGCGGCCCAGTGAAGCCGAGGAAATATCCCGCCGCCACCGCTTTCTCAGCCATGGCGTGATCACCCGAGAACGAGTGCAACACACCCGGCCGGGCGGCCAGCGCCGAGCCACTCGCCTGCAAGCCAGCCTGCCATTCAAGCAAAATAGCCAGCAAGTCTTCGCTGGCTTCACGGTTATGCACGATCACGGGCAATTCCATCTCTGCTGCCAATTCTAACTGAGCTTGCAGCGCTTTTTTCTGCACATCGTGCGGCGCCTTGTCCCAGTAATAATCCAAGCCGATCTCACCGATGGCCACAACCTTTGTCTGCTGCGCCAACTGGCGCAGTTCATCCGCGCTGTTCGCGTTCCATTCGGTGCTGCTGTTCGGATACATGCCAACCGCCGCATACACACAAGCCGTTTGCTGTGCCAGCGCAACCACGCCGGCCGCACTGGCTATATCAATGCTGGGGTTCACGATCACATCCACACCAGCCTCCTGTGCTCGGGCAACTACCTGCTCCCGGTCCGCATCAAAGGCATCAAGATCCAAATGGCAATGTGTGTCTACCAGTGCCATTCATTCACTGCGTAATACCGGCTACGCGCAGGCCGTCCTGCAAGATGGCCGGCACTTTATCGCCATGCGTGGTTTCGGTGTACACGCGGATCTTCGGTTCAGTGCCAGAGAAGCGCACCAACAGCCAGCCGCCATCCTCCAGGTTGAACTTGAAGCCATCCGTCGTATCCAGGCTCGTCACTTTCAAGCCGCCGATCGTCTCGGGCTTGGCGTCCACGATCTGCTTCTCCACCGCGGCGCGGTCACCTTCGAACAGGCTGTCAATGCGGTCGTAATAGTGCGCGCCCACCTTGGCGAACAACCACTCGATCAGTTCCGTCGGCTTCTTGTTGAGCTTGACCATCATGTCGAGCACATACAGGCCGGCCAGAATGCCGTCGCGCTCGGGCACATTGCCGCGGAAGGCATAGCCGCCGGATTCCTCGCCGCCAATCATGGCATCCACTTCCATCATCTTGGGAGCTACATACTTGAAGCCCACGCCCGTGTCGTAGACCGGCACATCGTAGAGTTTGCCCAACTTGTTGAGCATCGTTGTGGTGGAAAGCGTCTTGACGATCGGGCCGCGCTCGCCGCGCACTTCCAGCAGGTAGTACGCCAGCAAACCATAGGCGCGCAGCTGGTCAATGAACTGGCCCTTCTCGTCGCCCAGGCCCATGCGGTCAGCATCGCCATCCGTGATGAGCAGCACATCGGCCTTGTTGGCCACCGTGGCGGCCAACCCGGCATCCACGTTCGGCTGGATGGGCTCCGGGCGCTCCATCTCCGGATAGATCGGGTTGCGATGGTTGTGTATCTCCAGCACACGCGTCTTGCCGCCGGCCAACAGCCGCGGGAACCAGCCCGCGCCGTTGCCCCACATCGTGTCCACCATCACAGTGAAGCCTGCATCCTTGATAGGCTGCAAGTCGATCAGTTTTTCTAAATGCGTAATGTACTTGGGGGCAGCATCGAACAGTTCGATCAAGCCATGCGCCACCGCGTCGTCAAAGTCCATGTTCGAGACACCAGCCACACTGTCCGGGATGGCCGCTTCGATCTCGGCCAGGCCGTCGGGGTCGATCGCACCGCCGTTCTCGTCACGCACTTTGAAGCCATTATCGGTCGGCGGGTTGTGCGAGGCAGTGATATTGATCGCCCCGCCCGCCTTCTGGGTCAGCACTGCGTAGGCAATCACCGGCGTCGGCGTAGCCTCCTGGGTCAGCCAGGCTTTGATGCCGTTGCCGGCCAGCACGCTGGCCACTGTCGCCGCAAAATTCTCGGAATGAAAGCGCTTGTCGTAGCCCACCACAACGCCCATGGCGGTCTTGTTGTGGTTCTTGATGTAGGTTGCATACCCCTGGGCAGCGCGCTGCACAGCGTCAAATGTGTAATCCTTGGCGATCACCCCGCGCCAACCATCGGTTCCAAAGCGAATGTCTTTGGCCATGCAGCTTGTTCCTTGTAAATGTGATTTTTAGTACAAGCTGATTATAGCAGAACGCCTGCAGAACTCAAAGCAGCTCTGCCTACGCACGGGCTGGCTTGCTGGACTCTTTCCCGTATACTCAGCGGGATGAGTGCCAGCAAACGTAGCCCCTCCAAAGCCAAACGCAGCGCCAAGCCAGTCACCCGCAGCCAGCGCCTGCAAGCCGCCGCCCCGCGCCTGGCCGCGCTGGCCTTCTGGGGCATGCTGGCCGCCGTGCTGGCCGTGCGCTTCTGGAACCTGGAGCATTTGCAGGCCGAAGTCTTTGGCGACATCAGCACCGCCACCATCTACGTCTGGGATGTGATCCACGGCCGCTGGCCCTTCTACATCCCGCTCAGCACCGGCCCGCTGTTCCATTACCTTGCCGCGCCCGCCGCCCTGGTGCTGGGGCTCAACTATCTCAGCCTCAAGCTCACCTCGGTTCTGATCAGCCTGGGCGCGCTGGCATTCACCTATGCGCTGGCCCGCCGCCTGTTGGGGCCACTGTTCGCCAACCTGGTCACCTTCATCGCCGGCATTTCGTACTGGCTGCTCATTCACAGCCGCCTGGGCAATGTGCCCATCGTGGTGCCGCTGCTCTCGGCCGCCCTCGGCTGGCTGCTGGTCTGCTACATCCAGCAGCCGCAGCGCCGTTACCTGTTGTGGGCCGGGGTGGTCTCGATCCTCGGCTTGTACACCTACCCCGGCGCCTACCTGCTGCCCGCCGCGCTCTTGCTGGCCATGCTGGTGCTGCACTTCACCGGGCCGCGCGTCCCGGCCGCCGATTGGCTGCGCGTGGTCGCCCTGCTGCTCGTGCTGGCTTTGCCTTACGTGTGGATCGTGTCGCAGAACGCAGTCGCCTTCACGTCAGAAGGCTACCTGGGCGGCAAGTTCGAGCTCAGCGCCGCCGGCCTCTGGCAGCTGGTGCAAAACGGGCTCAAGGCGTTGGCCGCCTACAACCTCAAAGGCGACAGCATCAGCCGCGTCAACATCGCCCATCGACCGCATCTGGATGTGATCAGCGGCCTCTTTTTGCTGCTGGGCATTGTCTTTTGGCTGCGCCAACCGCGCCGCCGCGAAGGGCTCATCCTGCTCCTCATCTTTTTGCTGATGCATGTGCCCTCGATGCTGGTGGTCGCCAACAGTCAGGAAGTGCCTTCTGCCACTCGCACCATCGGCGCCGCGCCGTTTGCATACATATTCGTCGCCGGTGGCCTTTGGCAACTAAGCACCTGGCTTCACGCCCGCCTCAGCAAAGTCACCGCGGCTGCCATCATTGTTTTCCTCGTCGCCGCCATTGCGCTGCTCAATCTGGTGGGCTACTTCGGCGCCTACATCAATGGCCTGCCGTATCGCAACACGCCGATCGCCCGCCACATTACCGACTACACCAACCTACTTCCCGATAACACACAGGTCTACCTGGTGGGCTGCTGCTGGGAATCGAGCATGCCTGAGCCGATCAGCATCCACGACGAGATGGACCGGCCCGAGAACTTCCACTACATCCAATCCAACGAGCTCAATTGCACTGCGCTGGAAGCTACGCTGCAAGGCCCGGCGGTAATGATCTGGAGCTACCGCGAGAGCTTGCCTGCCGCCCAGCTTGAAGCCTGCGCAGAGCGCTTCCCAGCCCAGTTGTTCACCAGCCGCGCCGGCCTGCCCATGTTCCACGCTGCCCCCGTGCAAGGCCTGCGCGTGATCCAGCCCGTGGCCGGGTTGGAAACCCAGTGGGTCGAGTGGCAGGGCAGCCAGGCGCTGGTGCACTACTCCACCCTGGATGGTGGCCGCATCGAGGATGCGCTCGACGGCAACTTCGACTCGCTGATGCGCGGCGCGGCCGCCAACCCGTTCGTGATCGAGTTCGAGTTCGACCCGCCGCGCCAAGCGCGCGGCCTGGAGTTGAGCCTCGCCGGCATGCAGCAATTCGAGGTCAATCTCTTCCTCACCTACGAGGACGGCAGCCTGCACGATGTGCAGCAAAGCTACCGCGACCTGCCCTCCGACCCCACCATCCGCATCGAGCTCCCCGCCAGCGAAGCCGCCCTACGCATCCTCCACATCGAGATCAAGGACCTGGCCCCCGAGCCGGTCAACGGATATCACATCCACGTCCGTGAGCTCACGCTCGAGTAGATTTGCGGTAACTGCTTAACCACAAAGACACAAAGAGCACAAAGTCTTGAATCAACCTTCGTGACCTTTGTGTCTTTGTGGTTCAGTTTTTTTACCAGAGTCATCTGTGTTCATCTGTGGACAATTCCAAACCGCTATAATCCCCCTGCCATGAACACGCCGGTGCGCTACTTCGACTATGCAGCCACCACCCCGCTTGACCCGCAGGTGTGGGCGGCCATGCAGCCCTACTTCGAGGCCGAGTTTGGCAATCCGTCCTCCGTGCACGGCTACGGCCAGCGCGCCGAGGCCGCCGTGGAGAATGCCCGCGGCGGCCTGGCCGCCGCCCTCGGCTGCCAGCCTGAGGAGATATTGTTCACCTCCGGCGGCACCGAGAGCAACAACCTGGCCCTGCGCGGCGCGGCCCTGGCCGCCCGCCGCCAGCGCGGCGCCAATCGCCTGCTGGTCAGCCCGGTAGAGCACCCCGCCGTAGCCCGCACGGCCCAGCAGTTGGCGGCCGAATTCGGCTTCGAGCTTACCTACCTGCCCGTTGACGAATACGGCATGCTGCACCCGAAGGATGTTGCCCGCCTGCTCACCCCCGACACTGCCCTGGTATCGGTCATCCTCGCCAATAACGAAGTCGGCACCATCAACCCCATCGCCGAAATTGCCGCCATCTGCCGCGAGCGCGGCATACCCCTGCACAGCGACGCCATCCAGGCGCCCGCCCACCTCCCGCTCACTGTCACCGAGCTGGGCGTAGACCTGCTCAGCCTGGGCGCCCACAAGCTCTACGGCCCCAAGGGTGTCGGCCTGCTTTATGTGCGTGCCGGCACACCGCTGCTGCCCACCCAGACCGGCGGCGGCCATGAAGCCGGCCTGCGCGCCGGAACGCATAACGTGCCGTACATCGTCGGCATGGCCGAAGCCTTCGACCTGGCCCAAGCCGAGCTCGACCAATCAGCCCGTCGCCTGGCCAACTTGCGCGACCAGGTGATTTCGAAAGTCCTGCAAATCCCCGATTCCAAGTTGACCGGCCACCCCAGCCAGCGCCTCGCCAATCACGCCAGCTTCGTCTTCAAAGGCATCGACAGCAACGCGCTGCTCATGCTGCTGGATGCGGCCGGCTTCGCCTGCTCCTCCGGCTCGGCCTGCAAGACCGGCGACCCGCAGCCCAGCGAGGTCTTGCTCGCCATGGGCCTGGCGCCCGAGTGGGCCGCAGGCTCCCTGCGCATCACGCTCGGCAAGCACACCACCCAAGCCGATGTCGACGCGCTGCT
Source organism: Anaerolineales bacterium (assembly GCA_019637675.1). Lineage (GTDB taxonomy): Bacteria > Chloroflexota > Anaerolineae > Anaerolineales > UBA11579 > JAMCZK01. The sequence continues at coordinate 14,179 of JAHBVE010000002.1, forward strand.
CACCGCCTTGCCCGGCCTCATCGAACGCGCCCGTATGCTGGAAGGAGCACTCCGGTGAAAACGGCCATGCTCGTAGGGGCGCAACACGAATCTGCGTTCATCTGCGTTTATCTGCGGCTCAAGGTTCTCGCATGAGCAAGGGCAAAGTCGTCGTCGCCATGAGCGGCGGAGTGGACAGCTCCGTCGCCGCCGCCCTGCTCCAGCAACAAGGCTACGAGGTCACCGGCATGATGCTGCGCCTGTGGAGCGAGCCCGGCCGCGAGGCCAGCAACCGCTGCTGCACGCCCGCCGCGATGAGCGTGGCCCGCCGCGTGGCCGGCCAGCTCGGCATCCCCTTCTATGCCATCAACGCCCAAGACGCCTTCCGCGAGATCGTGGTGCAAAGCTTCCTGGATGGCTACGCCGCCGGCGGCACGCCCAACCCCTGCCTGGCCTGCAACCGCCAGATCCGCTGGGAGTATCTGCTCAACCGCGCCCTGGCCCTCGGCGCAGACTACATGGCCACCGGCCACTATGTGCGCCTGACCCGCAACCCCGGCGAGCCCGTGCGCCTCTTCGAAGCCGTAGACAGCCACAAGGATCAATCCTACGTGCTGCATGTGCTCAACCAGGCCAAGCTGCAGCACGCCCTGTTCCCACTCGGCGAGCTGACTAAGCCGCAGGTGCGCGCCATCGCTACCGAGCTCAAGCTGCCCGCCGCCACCTCAAAAGAGAGCATGGACCTGTGCTTCCTGGCCGGGCAGGACTATCGTGACTTCCTGCATCGCTACCAGCCGCAGCTCATCCAGCCCGGCGATATCGTCAACACCGCCGGCCAGCCCATCGGCCAGCACGAAGGCCTGGCCAACTACACCATCGGCCAGCGCAAAGGGCTCGGCATCCCCGCCGCCCACCCGCTATACGTCATCGCCAAAGACATGACCAGCAACCAGCTCATCGTCGGCACACAAGACGAGCTGGGCGGCACGCAGCTCACCACCGAACCGGTGCACTGGGTTAGCGGGCACGCGCCCGCCACCCCCTTCGAGGCCGAGGTCAAGATCCGCTACAGCGCCCGCAAGGCGCCCGCCCGCGTGACCCCCCTGGCGGATGGCCGCGCCGAGCTTGAATTCGCCCAGCCGCTGCGCGACATCACGCCGGGCCAGGCCGCAGTCGTCTACGTCAATGGTGAAGTCCTGGGTGGTGGGCTGATCGCAACCAATCAAGAATCCACAGATGAACACAGATACAAAACAGATAAAGCTGATATCGTTATCTGATTGATCGTCTTAAAGCATCTGCGTTTATCTGTGGAAGAACAATGACCCTGCCCTCATTCGTCCTCGGCGCCACCATCGCCACGCTGTTCGGCGCAGCCTTCCACCTCTGGCGCGGCGGCGGCATGGGCCGCCTGCTGCTGTATCTCGGCCTGGCTTGGGCTGGCTTCTGGGGCGGCCACCTCGCCGCCCAGCAAATGGGCTGGACCCTCTTCCGGCTTGGCCCGCTATTCCTGGGCATCGCCGTGCTGGCCAGCCTGGCGGCTCTGTTCGCCGGCCACTGGGTGTTCGTGGTGCAGCCGCGTGAGTGAGCCGCACGCCAACGCTCGCGCCGGCGATCTGGCCTTCCTCTCCGGCCCACGCGGCCACTCCCTCACCATCAAGCTCACCCCCGGTGAGCGCGTCCAAAGCATGCACGGCGTGATCCAGCACGAAGACATCATCGGCCGCGAGTGGGGCACGCAGATCAGCACCCACCTCGGCACAATCTTCACCATCCTGCAACCTGCGCTGGACGATCTGCTGCGCGATATCGAACGCGCCAGCCAGGTCATCTACCCCAAGGACATTGGCTACATATTGCTCAACCTCGGCGTCGGCCCTGGCACGCGCGTGATCGAGGCCGGCACGGGCTCCGGCGCGCTGACCGTGGCGCTGGCCCACACCGTCGGCGAACACGGCCATGTCTACAGCTACGAGACGCGCGACAAAGCCCAGGCTTTGGCCCGCCAGAACCTGCAGCACCTCGGACTCGAGGGCCGCGTGACCCTGCACCTGCAGGATATCGGCGATGGCTTCCTGGAGCACGACATCCCCGCGATCTTTCTTGACCTGCCCAACCCGGAAGACTATCTGGCCCAGGTGCGCGCCGCCTTGCAGCCCGGCGGCTTCTTCGGCTGCATCCTGCCGACCACCAACCAGGTCAGCAAAGCGCTCGAGGCGCTCAAACAGCACTCCTTCGGCTTCGTCGAGGTCTCTGAGCTGATGCACCGCTATTACAAAGCCAGCGCCGGCCGCCTGCGCCCGGCCGACACCATGGTCGCCCACACCGGCTTCCTCATCTTTGCCCGCCGCCTCGCCGAAGGGCTGCACGCGGAGCTCTAATGCCTGGCAAACCTCGCCGCCGCTTCCCCTACGCGCGCCGCCCGCTATCCGAGCGCCTGCAGGATTTTCGCGAACGTCGCCCGCGTGGCCCGCTGGTGCCCGGGCGCTCGCTCAACCCGCGCCAGCAGAAAGAGCTGCAGCGCGCCAATCACCTGCTGGCCGTGGGCGACCATGTGGCCGCGGCTCGCATCTTCGAAGATATGGCCGGCCGCGCCCACGACCGCGCCATCGTCTACCCCGTCCCCATGTTGTATCTGCAAGCCGCTCACGCCTACCTGCTGGGCGAGCAGCTTGAGCTCTCGCTGCAGCACGCCCGTCGCGGCCTGGAGCAGCTCGCCAGCCAGGAGCGCTGGCCCTTGCTGCAGAACGAGAGCCAGCGTTATCTGGCAGAGCTGAGCGTCCAGCACAGCCAGCCGGCCGTCGCATTCCATACCTGGCTGAGCGAGCTCATCCCGCAGCCCCTGCCAGATTCGCCCGCACCGAACGCCGACACCTGCCCCTACTGCGGCGCCCACGGCAGCCTGGAGCCGTTGGCGGCCGGCCGCGCCACCCGCTGCCGCTACTGCGCCAGCGTGGTGCACACGGAACGCTCAAGCTAATGGTCTCCATCCCCGATCTCAGCGAGAACGAGATTCGCCAACGCCTGCAAGCCCGCAAGGCAGATCCACTCATCAGCGTGATGAACGAGGGCTACGAAGTGCTCACGCCGCGGCCCGCCGCCGTGCTGCTGCCGCTGCTGCGCCAGGACGATGAGTGGCACCTGCTCTACATCCTGCGCTCCGTCCACGAGAGCGATATGCACAGCGGCCAGGTTGCCTTCCCCGGCGGCCGCTGGGAGCCGGGCGAAACCAGCCCAGAGCAAGCCGCGCTGCGTGAAGCGCATGAGGAGATCAACCTGCCGCCCGATCAGGTGCATTTGCTCGGCAATCTGGAAGACTTCATCACCATCAGCAGCTACCGCGTCACTCCCGTGGTCGGCGTGATCCCCTGGCCGGTCAAGCTCGACCCGCAACCCGGCGAGGTCCAGCGCATCTTCACCATCCCGCTGCCCTGGCTGGCCGACCCCGCCAACCGTGAGGAACGCGAACGCACCGCGCCCAACGGCGCGGCGGTGCGCGTGGTCTATTTCACTCAATATGATCGTGAATTGCTGTGGGGCGTGACGGCCCGCATCACGCTGATCTTCTTGCAGGCGCTAGGTTTGGCCTAGCCCGGCACCTGAGCCATTTCTCGCCAGGTGTGCCCGTGCTCCTGGATGAACTTCTGGTTCTCCTGCGGCCCCCAGCTGCCGGGCGCATACTGCGGCAGCTTGCGCGCCGGTTGCGCCTGCCACGCCTGTAATACCCCATCGATAAATTTCCAAGCTTCCAGCACTTCGTCGCTGCGCGTAAATAGCGTGGCATCGCCATGCATGCAGTCGAGCAGTAAGCGCTCATACGCCTCCGGCGTGCTGGCGCCAAAAGCCTCCGCATACGAGAAATCCATCTTGACCGACTTGAGCTTATTGTCCGGCCCGGGCACCTTGGCGCCAAAGGTCAGCGTAATGCCCTCGTCCGGCTGGATGTTGAGCACCAGCCGGTTGGGCGCATCGCCGGCCATGTTCTGCGCGCCGAACAAGGCCAGCGGCACCTGCTTATATTGCACCGCGATCTCGGTGACCCGTTCCGCCAGGTGCTTGCCGGAGCGGATGAAGAATGGCACGCCCGCCCAACGCCAGTTGTCGATGGCCACCCGCATCGCCAGGAAGGTTTCGGTCTGCGAGTTCTTGGCTACGCCCTCATGCTCCAGATAGGCGTCAACCTGCTTGCCGTTTTGCTTGCCGCCGCCATATTGCGCCCGCAAGGTGTTGCGCAGGGCTTCGTCACCCGTCAGCGGGCGCAGAGCCCGCAGCACTTTGACCTTCTCGTCGCGCACGGAATCTGCATTGAACGCCACCGGGGCTTCCATCGCCGTCAGGGTCAGCAGCTGCAGCGCGTGGTTCTGCACAATATCGCGGATCACGCCTGCGCTGTCGAAGTACGCCGCCCGCCCGTCCACGCCGATCGTCTCCGCTACCGTGATCTGCACACAGTTGACATAGCGGCGGTTCCACAGCGGCTCAAAGATTCCATTGGCAAAGCGGAAGAACAGAATGTTCTGCACCGTCTCTTTGCCCAGGTAATGGTCAATGCGGTAGATCTGCTCCTCATCAAACACACTGTGGATCATGGCTTCCAGCTCTTGCGCCGAAGCCAGGTCGTGCCCGTACGGCTTTTCCACGATGATGCGCGTCCAGCCGCGCTCATTCTGGGCCAGGTTGGCCTCGCCCAGATTGGAAATGATCTCCTCATAAACGCTGGGCGGCGTCGCCAGGTAGTACAGGCGGTTGTACGCGCCCAACTCTTCCAGCTTGGCGGCCAGGCGGGCATAGCCCGGCTTCTCGCCAAAATCCCCATACACATACTGCATGCGGCTCAATACATTATCCAAAGCGGACGGGTCTACCGGTTGCGTGCGCGCGAACTTCTCTATGGCTATGCGCATCTCGCTGCGAAGTTTGTCGTCTGACCACTCCCGGCGGCCCACACCAATAATGCTGGTCTCCGGCGGCAGCTGCCCGTCCAGCACCAGCTGGTACAAGGCCGGCACCAGCTTGCGGTGCGCCAGATCGCCCGTGATGCCGAAGATAACCAGTGCCGCGGCTTTGGCCGCCCGGCCGTTCTTGCTGGCGCTCATTCGGCCTTCTTGACCGCATGCCCGCCGAATTGATTGCGCAGCGCCGCGATCAATTTGTTGGCAAAGCTTTCCGGCTGGCGGCTAGCAAAGCGCTGCATCAGCGAAAGTGTGATGACCGGCGCGGGAACATCCTGGTTGATGGCCTCAAAAACGGTCCAACGCCCCTCGCCAGAATCTTCTACGTAACCAGCAATATCCGTCAGCTTCGCGTCAGATTCCAGGGCGCGGGCTGCCAGATCGAGCAGCCAGGAGCGCACCACCGTGCCATGCCGCCACATCTCGGCGATCTGGTGCACATCCAGAGCGAACTCCTCTTTGGTCGCCATCAGTTCGAAACCCTCGGCGTACGCCTGCATCAAGGCGTACTCGATGCCGTTGTGTACCATCTTGACGTAGTGTCCAGCCCCGCTCGGGCCAACCCGCCCCCAGCCCTTGTCCTCGGCGGGCGCCAGCACCTTGAACACCGGCTCCAGGCGGCTCACCGCCGCCGCATCCCCGCCGACCATCAGGCCATAGCCATTCTCCAGCCCCCACACGCCGCCGCTGACGCCCACGTCCACAAAGTGGATGCCACGCTCAGCCAGCGTTGCCGCCCGCCGCATACTGTCACGAAAGTTGGCGTTACCCCCGTCAATGATCGTGTCGCCCGCCGCCAGCTGCCCAGCCAGCGTCTCGATGGTGCTCTCGGTCACCTCGCCCGCCGGCAGCATCAGCCACACCGCCCGCGGCGCTTCGAGTTGGCCTACCGCCTCCTCGAGCGAGAAGGCCGGCAGCAGCCCGGCTTCCGCTTGCAGTTGGCGGGTAGTCTCTTCGCTGAGGTTGTAGCCCACCACCTGGTGGCCGGCTTTCAGCAAGCGGCGGCTCATGTTGCCGCCCATGCGGCCCAAACCGATCATGGCGATCTTCATATAACAGCTCCTGTAACGGACGGGTTACTTCTTAGCAACCCGCTTTTTGGCAGTCTTTTTAGTGGCAGCTTTCTTGGCAGCAGGCTTCTTGTTCGCCTGCATAGCGCGCACGCGCTTCACATGCCCCTGGGCCACTTTGCGGATCAGCCCCAGCGGCAGCGGCTCGTCCAGCGCGAAGCGCAAGGTGCCCTTGGCGACCAAATACGGCTTGATCTCTTTTTCCGTTGCAGCGGGAAGCGGAGGAATGGGATAGACGGCCACATGCTTGCTATGGCCGGCAAAATACATCAGCGCTTTGCCATCCAGCTTATAGCCGGCGATCCGGTAGCTGACCGATTCGACCGCAGCCGGAGCAACCTCTTTGATGACCTTGCGAATGGCCGCCAGTTTTTCTTGCGTGCCTTTGGGAAACGTCTTGATGTATTCGCTAACTGTTTGTGGCGAAGCGGCCATGGCAACCTCCTCAGGTTACCGCTCTACTATAGCCTAAGCCGGGAGTTAAAAGCCGCGCGCACCGATCATCATCGAAACAAAGATGACCAGCATCACGCACAGGCCCACCCGCGGCACCAGCGTCAGCACCTTGACGATCCGCGCTGCCTCTTGCGGGCTGACCTTCTTCGCCATCACCTTGACCCCCGGTTCAATGCGGTGCTCAACAAAGAAATGGAACAGCGCCAGCAGCAAGCCCATACCGCCGCCAATGGCGATGAATACACCGCGCGGCGATGTGAAATAGCCCTGCAGGTTCTGCCACCCGGTCAGCAGATAGTTGAGCGCCGCGCCGGCCACCAGGGTGATGAACGCCAGCACCGAAGCCAGCCGGAAGATGCGCGGGAAGACTCGGCTGATGAAATCGAGGCGGGCCGCCGGCTGCATGCTCAACGCCGAGGGCACCAGCACGAATACGATCACGATGACTTCGCCCAGCCAGGCAGCCCCGGCCAGCACATGCGCCCAGCGGGCAAATGTAAGCAGACTGATATCAGGCATGCGGGAATACTAGTGGAATAGCCCCAGGAATCTAGACACCTGGTTTAACACTGCCTTCACCCTGCCCAGCGCTCAGCCGCGCTTGAGGAAGCGCGCCACCGCCTGGCGGCGATACTCGGTGTCCCACAAGAACGAGAACAAGCGCCGCTCGGCGTGCCGCGCCACCAGCGGGCTGGCCACTGCGAACTGCAGCAGCCGCTTGGCGGCCTGCACCGCTTCCGCCGGGTGCTGGGCCATCTCGGCCGCCAGCGTGCGGGCCGCCTCCAGCGCGCCGCCGGGCGCCGTCAGATGTCCCACCAGGCCGATCGCCTTGGCTTCGCCGGCGGCCAGCACCCGCGCCGTGCTCAGCAGCTCCAGCGCGGTGGGATACCCGACCAGCTGCAAGAGATAGCGCGCCCCGCCCCACGCCGTAGTGATGCCCAGCTTGGCATGCACGAAGCCAATGTCAGCATCCTCGGCCATGATGCGCTGGTCGCACGCCACCGCGATCTCGGCGCCGCCCCCGCGCGCCGGGCCATTGATGGCGGCGATCGTCGGGCAGTGCAGGCCGCGCAAAGCGCGCAGCGCCTTGCCCATCACGGTGGCCAGGCGCATACCATCCTTGCGCTTGGTGTAAGGGGCCAGCGCTTTCAGATCACCGCCGGAAACGAAGGTCTGCCCCGCCCCGGTGATGATCAACGCCCGGATGCGCTTGTTGTTTGCCACGCGCTTGATGGCGGCCGCGAACGAATCCATAGCGGCCCAATCCAGCCCATTGCGCACCTGTGGCCGGTTCACGACCAAGGTCGCGATCGAGTTACTGTCGAGGGTGAATTCAATCCCGTTCATGAGCAAGTTAGGTTCTTAAACACAACGAGGCGCGTTGGGTTGCGCCTCGTTGCCTAAAATTACGAAGAAAAACTAAGACTGGCGAAACTCAGCCGCGCGCTGGTCGATCGTGGCGAACAGGTCGGCGATGGCCTTGCTGAAAGCCGCCACACCCTCCTGCTCCACCTCATCGGTGGCCTTGTCCAACGACAGGCCCAGCATCTCTAGATTGGCAAGCTGAAAGCGCGCCTCATCCATCCCATCCTCAATGCTGAGCGCCGCGGCGGCATGGTGCTTGACCGCATCCAAGGTCTGATGCGGGACAGTGTTGACCGTGTCCTTGCCCACCAACGTATCCACATACAGCAGGTCAGGGTAAGCCGGGTTCTTGGTGCTGGTCGAGGCCCACAGCGGGCGCTGCGCCCGGCCGCCCTTCTGGGCGATAGCCGCAAAACGAGGCCCGGAGAACTGCTCGCGGAACAGACGATAGGCCAGCTTGGCATTCGCCACGGCGATCTTGCCCTTCAGCGCCTCAGCCTTGCGCGCCACGTCCCCGCCCTGGCCAGCCAACTCATCCAGCCAGCCGTCCACTTTGGTGTCAATGCGCGAGATGAAGAAAGAGGCCACCGAAGCAATATGGGCGATCGGCAGGTTATTGGCGGTGCGCTCTTCCAGCCCCGCCAGGTACGCTTCGATGACTTCGGCATAGCGCTGCAGCGAGAAAATGAGCGTGATGTTGATGTTGATGCCGTGCGCGATCGAAGACCGGATCGCCGGGATGCCTTCCCGCGTGGCCGGGATCTTGACCATCAGGTTCGGCCGGTCCACCAGCGCCCACAGGCGCTGGGCCTCGTGCTCCGTGGCCGCGGTGTCGTGCGCCAGGTCCGGATGCACCTCGATGCTGACGTAGCCATCCCCGCCGCGCGTGCTGTCATACAGCGGTCGGAACAGGTCGCACGCCGCCTGAATATCCGCCACGGTCAGCGCATCGTAGATCTCGGCCGTGCTCTTGCCCGCCCGCGCCAACTCGCCCAACTGGGCGTCGTAATCCGTGGACTTGCCGATGGCGTTGTTGAAGATGCTGGGGTTCGAGGTGACGCCGTAAATATCGCCGCGCTCGATCATGGCCTTGAGCTGGCCATCCTCCAGCAGGCGGCGTTCGATGTTGTCATACCATAGGGACTGCCCTAGGGCATAGAGTTTTTGCGGGTTGGTGGTCATAAGACTCCTTTATTCGAACGGCAAAAAAAGAGAGCAGAGATTCAATCTCCAACCTCTATTCTCTATCCATTTTCTACAAACTCGACGGCCTGCCCCTTAAACCGCTCCTTCATCACTTCAATGGCTTCTTTGTTACTGTCCACCAGTAGGAAACGGCGGCCGAGTTCCAGGGCAGCCGCACCCGTGGTGCCGCTGCCGGCGAAGAAATCGAGCACCAGGTCGCCCGGGTTCGACGAGGCAGTGATGATGCGGCGCAGGATGCCCAGCGGCTTCTGCGTAGGGTACCCGGTTTTCTCCTTGCCCGTGGGGCTCACGATGGTATGCCACCAGGTGTCCGTAGGCAGCTTGCCGCGCGCCGCCTTGGCCTCACCGGCCAGGGCCGGCGCCATATAGGGTATGCGCTCGATGTCCTCAACGTTGAAGGTGTAGCGCTTGTTATCTTTGACGTACAGCAAGATGTTGTCGTGCTTGGCCGGCCAGCGATCCTTGGAACGGCCACCGTAATCGTAGGCCCAGATGATCTCGTTCAGGAAGTTCTGACGGCCAAAGATCTCGTCGAGCAGGACCTTGCAGTAGTGCACCTCGCGATAATCCACATGGAAGTAGAAGCTGCCATCCGCCGCCAGCACGCGGTGCGCCTCACGCAAACGTGGCTCCAGAAACTCCAAATAGTCGTCGAAGGCATCGTCGAAGGCGCGGCTGCCCAGTACCGTGGTGGCATAGCGCCGGCCGCCAAAACCCACCCGGTCGCCCTGTTGGCTACGCTCCGTGCGCAGGCGGCTGCGCGCCTGCTTCTTGCCGGTGTTGAACGGCGGGTCAATGTAAATGAGGTTGACGCTCGCGTCGGGCAGGCTGCGCAGCACGGCCAGGTTGTCGCCGTGCACTACGCGTGCCTTCACAGCCAGCTTGCGGCGTGCCGGCACCGGCTACCTCTTCTTGGGCAGCAAGGCGCGGGCGTGCTTGAGCACATTGGCAACGCTGAAGCCCAGCTTGCGCAGCGCCTCGTCGCCCGGCGCCGAGGCGCCGAAGCGCTCCAGGCTCACCTGGGCGCCGGCCCACTGCTGCCAGCCTTGCGCCACGCCCGCCTCCACCGAGAGGCGCGCCGTCACTGCGGGCGGCAGCACCTTGTCGCGGTAGCTCTTGGGCTGGGCCGCGAACAGCTCCCAGCTCGGGAAGGACACCAGGCGCACGGTGACGCCGTCCTTGGCCAGCTTGCGGCCAGCTTCAACGATCAGCGGCACTTCTGAACCAGAGGCCATCAGGATAATGTCGGGCTTTTTCTTCTTACCCCAATCGGCCAGCACGTACGCGCCCTTGTGCAGCCCCTTGGCCGGGGCGAACTCCTTGCGGTCAAGCGTGGGCAGGTCCTGGCGCGAGAAGATCAGCGTCGTGGGGTTCTTGCGGTCGCGCACGGCTGCGATCCAGGCTTCGCGCACTTCGTTGGCGTCGGCCGGACGGATGACGCGCATATTGGGGATGCTGCGCAGCGCCGCCAGGTGCTCGATCGGCTGGTGGGTCGGGCCGTCCTCGCCTACGCCGATGCTGTCGTGCGTGAACACCCAAATGCTCGGATACGGCGAGAGCGCCGACAGGCGCATAGAAGCGCGCATGTAATCGGAGAAGACAAGGAACGTAGCGCCAAAAGGAATCACGCCCGGTGTCACGCTGAGCCCGTTGACGATGCCGCCCATGCCGTGCTCACGCACGCCATAGTGGATGCTGCGCCCTTCGGGCGTGCCGGGTTGAAAGTCCGGCGCGGAATTGATGAAGGTCTTGGTCGAAGGATGCAGATCAGCCGAGCCGCCCAGCAGGTCAGGCAGCTTGTCGGCGAGGGCGTTGATGACCTTGCCGGAGGATACCCGCGTAGCCATGCCCTTCGTATCCGCCTCGAAGACCGGCAGCTCCGCATCCCAGCCCGCCGGCAACTCCCCAGCCACTATGCGCTGCAACTCAGCATGCAGCTCCGGGTACGCGGCCTTGTACGCGGCCAGCTTGCTTTCCCAGGCTGCCTTGAACTCAGCCCCGTGCTCCACCGCGCCGCGGAAATGTTCGAGCGCCTCCCCCGGAATAAGAAAGTGCGGCTCCAGGGGCCAACCGAGGGCGCGCTTGGCGCCGTCGAGCTCTTCGTTGCCCGGCGGCTCGCCGTGCGCCTTCTCGGTACCCTGCCGCTTGGGCAAGCCATAGCCGATGATGGTCTTGACCCGGATCAGTGAGGGGCGCGGGTCCGCCTGCGCCGCCGCCAGCGCCGCGTCGATGGCTTCGATGTCGTTGCCATCCGCCACGTGCTGAACGTGCCAGTCATACGACTCAAAACGCATGCCCACATCCTCGGTGAAGGTGAGGTGCGTGCTGCCGTCGATCGAGATGTTGTTGTCGTCGTACAAGAAAATAAGTTTGCCGAGCTTAAGATGCCCAGCCAGCGAGGCGGCCTCGGCCGTGATGCCTTCCATCAGGTCGCCATCCGTGACGATGGCATAGGTGTAATAGTCGAAGATGTCGTGGCCCGGCCGGTTGAAGCGCGCCGCCAAGTGGGCCTGGCCAATGGCCATGCCCACCGCATTGGCGAAGCCCTGGCCCAGCGGGCCAGTGCTGGTCTCGACCCCGGGCGTCACCCAGTACTCCGGATGCCCAGGCGTCTTGCTCTCCCACTGGCGGAAGCGCTTAATCTCCTCCAGCGTCAGGGGATAGCCGGTCAGGTGCAGCAGCGAATACAGCAGCATGGAGCCATGCCCGCCCGAAAGCACAAAACGGTCACGGTTGGCCCATTGGGGGTCTTTGGGGTTGTGGCGCAGATGCCGCGTCCACAGCGTGTACGCCATGGCCGCCGCGCCCATGGGCAGGCCCGGGTGGCCTGAGTTGGCTTGCTGCACCGCATCCGCTGACAGAAAACGGATGGTGTTGATGGCTAAACGTTCGAGTTCAGGTGTAGGTTTCATATCGCTGGGATGATTCTACTCTAGCTATAAGCCATAAGCTGTAAGCAAGACGCGCGCTTTGCTTACAGCTTATGGCTTATAGCTTACAGCGAACAGTATAGTAATATTAGGAAGCTATGGCTCGCGAAGATAAATCTCAATTCCCCGTTTTCGGTGATTGGCGCGGCACGCGCGAGACGCTGCACGCCTACTGCAAAGTAGCCAGCGCCATCCGCGCCGCCTTCACGCCCGAGCAGCCGCGCCACAGCCACCTGAGCCTGCGCGTCTACACCTCCGGCCTCACCACCACGCCGATCTCGTTCCCTGAAGACCCGGCCCAGACCTTTGCGCTGAGCCTCGACCTGCGCAACCACTACATGATCCTCAGCACCAGCGGCGGGCAGGTGCAGCAGATCCGCCTGAGCGAAGGGCTGACCGCCACCCAGCTCGGTGAAGAGCTGGTCGCCCGCCTGGCCGAGCTGGGCGTGCAGGGCAAAGTGCCCACCAAGAGCTACCACAGTGAAGTCAAGCGCGAATACGCGCTCGACGAGGCTGAGCGCTTCCTCGCTGCCATCCGCCTGGCCAATCAAGTCTTCGAGCAAGCCCGCACCCAGTTGGGCCAGGGCTCTGACCCCGTGCAGTTGTGGCCGCGCCTGTTCGACCTTTCATTCACCGCGCCCGCCAACGGCGAGGACAAGGGCATCACCTTCGGCCTGGCCACTCAGCCAGGCAATGAATACTTCTATGTCAGCCCGCATCCGTTCGACAAGGCGCTGGCGCAGACCGAACTGCCGGCCGGAGCGCGCTGGAACACGGACGGCTGGAGCGGCGCCATGCTCCCCTATAGCGAAGTCGCCGGCACGCCAGACGGCGCAGACCGCCTGCTGGCCTTCCTGCAGGCCGCATACGCACTGCAGCACCCCACCCTATAACCCGAATGCAGCAGATCATCGCCGTTGGCTCAGGATATAAAGCCATTGGCCGCCGCGGCATGCAGCTGGAGCGTTACCTGCTGGCTGCCAGCCGCGCTCGCAGGCCGCGCCTGTGCTTCCTGCCCACCGCTGCCGGCGATCTGCCACGCCACATCAAGCGTGTGACCCGCGTATTCGGCGAGCTAGGCGCACGCGTTTCCACCCTGACCCTCATCCAACCCAATACGGCCGACGTGGCCAAGCTTCTGCTGGCGCAGGACATCATCTGGGTCGGCGGCGGGAATACGCGCAACATGCTGGCGCTCTGGCGCGCCTGGGGTGTGGACGAAGCGCTGCACAAGGCCTATAACAACGGCGCGGTGTTGGCCGGCGGCAGCGCCGGTGCCATCTGCTGGTTTGAGCAGGGCATCACTGACTCCGTGCCGGGCAAGCTGTTGCCGATGGATTGTCTCGGCTGGCTGCCCGGCAGCTGTTGCCCGCACTACGACACGGAGCCGGGCCGTCGCCCCATTTTCCGCAAGCTGGTCGCCGCCGGCAAGGTCAAAGCCGGCCTGGCGTTGGATGATCTGGCCGCGGCTCACTACATCAACGGCAAGCTGCACAAAGTGCTGGCCTTTGGCCGCGGCGCGCAGGCCCATCGGGTCCAGCGCAAGCGCGGCCGCGCACACGAAACACTGCTGGAACCGAGCCTGTAACACTCGTGTCGCCCTGAGCGTAGCGAGGGCATTCGCTTACCCGATCTCGGCCGCGGCGCGCAGGCCCATTTGGGTGCAACGCAAGAACGGCCGCGCACTCGAAACACTGCTGGAGCCGAGCCCGTAAGACTCGTGTCACCTTGAGCGTAGCGAAGGGCATTCGCTCACCTGATCTCAAAAACTTGCTTGCTGAAAACAACGAGATAGGCGCAGGGCTTTTGCGCAGCCTGACTACGCACGCGCACCTGGACATAAAAAAAAGCCCGCCAAATTGGCGGGCTTTTTATGTACACAATAGCTTAGCGGCGTACTATTTCTTCTCAGCGTCGCCGCCAGCAGCAGGAGCCGCAGCCGGGGCAGCTTCGGCGGCCGCAGCGCCATCACGCGGGGCAGCCTCAGCTTCGGTCACCGGGGCGTTCGCCACAACCAGCAACTCGTCCGGGTCACTCAGCACGGTCACATTGGCCGGAACCACCAGGTCACGCACAAAGATGCCGTCACCAAAGTTCTCGAGGCCAGACACGTCCACAATGAAACGCTCCGGCAGATCCTGCGGCAACGCTTCCACTTCCACGTGCTCCAGGCCGTTCACCAGCAGACCACCCAGGTTGGTGATCACGGGCGACTTGCCTTCCAGCACCACGCTCACTTCAGCGCGCACGGTCTCGGTCAGGGAGACCACCAGGAAGTCCACATGGGTCAGTTCGCGCAAGATCGCATCCACCTGGAAATCACGCACCAGCACATTGTGCTCCTCGCCATCCAGGTCGATCAGCACCAGGCTGGAGTAGTTGATGCGCTTCATTACCTTGGAGGTTTCGCCGCGGTCCAGAGTGACCGCGATCGGCTTGTCTACATGACGGCCGTACAGTACGGCAGGCAGTTTGCCCTCGCGGCGCAGTTGGGCAACCTTCTTGCCAACCACATCACGCTTGGACGCTTTCAGAGTGAAACGTTCCATTCTTCCATCCTTAGGGACGCCTCTCACACGCGCTCGCCAGCAGTTCGTAGAACTGCGCAGCGAGAGCATATTACCAATCATCCCGCTAGACCATTCCGCGAAAACGTCTCCGTTCCGGAGACGTAAGTTGCCCGTGCAACTTGTCGAAATGCAGGCCGCATTTTAGCCCAATCGCCCCCTGCCGTCAATTCCCACCCACCCAAAATAGGCACACTTCTTGCAACATGGCATTCACTTTGGTCTTTTCTCGGAGGAAGACATGTACGTACTGAACCAATCTGACACCCTGTTGTTGATGGCCGCCGCCCTGTTCTTCTTTGGCATGTGCGCCCTGGCCATGGGCCTGTTCGTGCTGGTGACTCGCACCCACAGCAAGGACGTCAAAAAGCTGAGCGCCAATGCTGCCCAGCTTGTGCAAAAAGGCATCGCAGAAGACGTAGCCCAGCTCGTCAGCGGCGCCACCGCGCTGTTGGATGGTGTCCAGCAGCTGGTCAAGACCGCAACCGGCGTGGGCATTTTCCTGACCTCGCTCGGCCTGGCCCTGATGGCCGGCGGTTTCTGGGTTGTCTTGCAAGTCAACTGGGCCTAACAAAACCAACACAGAACGGAAGCACGCATGAGCTCATTCATCGCAGACCTCAAAAACGCCCTCCCGCAAAGCGAATGGCCGCTAGTCGTGGCCGCCCTGCGCAACGAGCCCACCCTGTGGGCTGCGTTGCAGGAGGCCGAGTTTGGCACACAAGCCCTGCAAGCCGCCGGCGTCCAACGCATTGCGTGGTCGCCGGCCTTCCTGGGCTTGCTGCGCCTGGGCCAACCCGGCCTGCATGAGGAACTGCGTGCTGAGTTGCTGGAGCCAGTCGCGGAGAAGCTGCGCTATCAGGCCGCCAGCGCCTATGAGCAAGTAGCCACCCAGGGCGCCGGCGCCGCGCCCGGCCTGGAGCAGGCCGCGCTGCTGGCGTTGGCCCTGCGTGAGCGCCGCCGCGTGCTGGGCAACTGGGAGCAGCTGACCCAGGATCTCAGCATTGCCCCCGCCGACTTCTGGAAGCTGCCGGTCGCCATACTGTTCGGCTTGCTGCCGGAACCGCAGGAACTGCTGGCCGCCCTGTTGCGCGCCAGCGATGCTGATCTGCACAAGCTGGGCCTGCACGCCCTGGTCAGCAATCCGCTGACCCTCGAAGAGCAGAGCACCGCGCTGCTACAGACCATCGCCGAGCATCCCGTGCCGCAATTCATCGCCGTGCTGCGCCAGCTGGCTCACATGCACTTGCCGTTGGCCCAACAGGCCGCCCGCTTCGTGCTGCACAAGTTGGATACCGAGCCGGAGGGCGAAGCCAGCGAGCTGAGCCAGATCGAGCGCTTGCTGCTGCAGGCCGAGATCCGCCAGCTCAGCGGCCAGCCCGAAGAGGCTGCGCCGCTGCTGCACGCCGCCTGGGGCGCCGCGCAGCGCGTGCAAGCCGAGTTGGCTGGCAAGCTGGCCGAGAATGCCGCCGCCCACGCTGACACGCCCGCCCTGCCGGAGAGCGCCGCTGCCGCCGCCAAGAGCGCCGGCAGCAAGCACCCCGCCGCGCTGATCGCCGCCGCCCGCGTGTCGCTGAAGTCTGGCGATGCGGCCGAAGCCCAGCGCATGGCCGCCGCCGCGCTGGCCGCCGCCCAGGACAGCCCGGCCGGCGAGAACGCAACCTTGATGCGCCAGCTTGGCGAAATTTTTGTCGATCTCAAACTGGGCGAGGCCGCCCGCCAGGCCGCCGAACTGGCCGTGCAGCATGCTCCCAACGACGCCGACAGCGCAGCCTTCCTGAGCCGCGTGATGGCGCTCTGCAACGAGCCGGAGCGCGCCCTGCAAGCCGCCCACCTGGCCGCCGCCCTGGCTCCCGAGCGCACAGATCTGCGCCGTCAGCTGGCCAAGGCTATGCAGGCCAACCAGCAAGGCGCGGCCGCCTACAGCGAATGGCAGGCTGTGATGGCCCAGGATGACCAGCCCAGCTTCGAAGACGTGTACGGCCTGGCCCAGGCCGCCCTGGCCGCCGACGCGCTCGGCGAATGCATCCAGGCCTGCCAGCGCGTCCTCGCTGTGCAAGCCACCCACGGCGGCGCACACGCGCTGATGGGCAAAGCCCTGGTAGCCCAGGGCGATGCCAACAGCGCCATTGAGCATCTGCGCCGCGCCACCGAGCTGGCCCCGGCTCAACACGAAGCCTGGATCGTGCTGGCAGAGCTGCTGCGCGACCAAGGCGATATGCAAGCTGCCCGTGACACGCTGTTCAACGCCCAGCAGTTCACCAAGCCCAGCGCAGAGCTGCAATACCTGCTGGGTGAGATCTATTTGGCGCTGGCCGAGAACGAAGCCGCTCTCGGCGCCTTCTCCCGCACTGTGGAATTATTGGCTGAGCCCGCCGCTCAACCCAACACCTATTTGAACCAGCGCGCTGCATTGCAGCTCGGCCGCCTGCAGCGCATGCTCGGCCACACCAACCAGGCCCGCCACACACTGGAGCGCGGCGTACACACCTTCCCCCAGCATGCCGGCTTGCAGCACGAGCTGGGCAAGTTGTTGCTGGCCGCCAAAGAAGCCCCCGCCGCGCTGGCCGCCCTGCAGGTCACCCTGCAGGCCGAGCCGCTCAACACCGAAGCCATGCTCGACGCGGCCCAGGCCCAACTCCTGAACCACGCCCCGCTCGAAGCTGAGGCCTTGCTGCGCGCCGCGCTGGAACAAGGCGCGTCGGCGCTCGCCACCGCCCTGCTGGGCGAAGCGCTGGCCGCACAAACCAAATACACCGAAGCCATCCACGAGTTCGAAGCCGCCCTGCGCTCTGAGCTGGCCGAGACGCCCAGCTGGAACAAGCGCCTGGTGCTCGGCAAAGCGTTGGCGCAAGCCAAGCTAGGCCAGCACGAGGAAGCCCTCAGCATCCTGGAAGCTTTGGATGCCACCGCTCCGGGCGACCCTGACGTACTGCACGCGCTGTGCATGGCCTACAGCCAGGCCGGCCGCAACGAAGAAGCCTTCCAGATCGCCAGCAAGGTCTACCTGACCAGTGCCAAAGACGAGCAGGACGTGCTCTGGTTTGCCGATCAGGCCGAAGCGCTCGGCAAGGGTGAAGATGCCCGCCGCGCCCTGGGCAAGGGCATCGCCGAGCACAACTCCGCCGCCCACATCCTGCGCCTGGCCGAACTGGAATGGCAGGACGGCACGCACGAGAAGGCCGTCGACACGCTGGCCGCCCTGCTGCGCAGCGCCAACAGTGCGGCGCTGGCCAAGGCCGGCCGCTTCCTGCTGGAGCGCCGCGCCGCTGCCACCAGCGTGTCGTATTTCAAGCGCGCCCTCGAGTTGGACGAGAACCCGGCCCTGCTCGATGCGCTGACCGAGGCCTACGAGCACAGCCAGCAGTGGACCGAGGCGCTGGGCACGATCGAGAAGAGCCTGACCGCCGAGCCGGGCCAGCCCGCCCTGCTGGCTCGCAAAGCTCGCGTGCTGCAGGCCGCCGGCCGCCCGCAGGCTGCGCTCGAAGCATTGGAGCAGGCCATCGAACGCATGCCCGATGATCTCGGCCTGCTCGCCAACAAGGCCCGCCTGCTGCGCGCCGCCGGTGAATGGGCCACCGCCCTCACCGCCGCCGAAAAAGCCTTCCACCTGGATGTGACCCACCAGCCGCTCCTGCAGCTGGCCGTCGAGCTGGCCGTCGCCACCCTGCAGCCCGAGCGCGCCCGTGCCTTGCTCGCCGAGGCCAAGCTCAGCGCCGCGCCGGACGCCGCGCTGGCCTGCCTGCAAGCCGAGCTGGCCCTCGACAGCAATGAAGAGCTGGCCGCCGCCAAGGCGCTGGCCCCTGCGCTGGAAGGCGACGAGCAGTCGCCGCGTGTGCTGGCCCTGCAAGCCCAGCTGGCCGCCCGCCGCGGTGACCGCACCCAGGCCGAGCACTACTTGAATACCGCGCTGGAGTTGGTCAACACCAAGTTCAGCGAGCCGCAAGACGCCTTCACCCTCATCAGCCTGGCGCGTGCCGCCCAAGGCCTGATGAACTATGAAGCCGCCGTGAACCTGCTGCAGTTGGCCGTCAAGCTGGTGCCCAGCCAGGCCCTGGCGCAGTTCGCCCTGGGCAAGGCCATCGTGCAGCGCGCCGAATGGCAGCAGTTGTGCGCCGCCAGCGACGCCGTATCCGGCGCCCCCGGCGCAGACGCGGCCAGCCCCGAGGCGTACGCCGCGGCCCGCGCCGCTTTCTCCGCCGCGCTCAGCACCGCGCCGTTCGCCGCCGCCCGCGCCCAGTTGGAGCACTGGCTGGCCCGCGCCGCCCTGCGCTTCGGCCATGACGCCGAAGCCGGCAGCCTGCCCACCGGCTACCCCAGCAGCGCCGGCGAAGCCGCCGCCGTGGTGCACGCCGCCCGCGTGCGCGGCGACCTGCGCACCGTGCAAGAGAACGCCAAGGGCTTCTGGCGCTCACCCGAAGTGCTGGTCGAGCGCGCCCTTGCCTTCGGCGACGCCGATGCCAGCAGCGCCCTGAAATGGCTGCTCGGCGCGCTGGAGCAGAAGCCCCACACCGCGCCCTATCACGCCCTGGCCGCCCGCTATGCCCTGCAAGCCAGCCAGCCGCACGCCGCGCTCGAGCATATCCGCCAGGCGATCGCCCTCTCCCCCGTGCAGGCCCTTTGGCACGCCTTCGCAGGCAAGTTGCTGCAGCAGGCCGGCGCACTGGCTGATGCGATCGATTATTTGCAACACGCCGTGGCCATGCAGCCCAGCGAAGCTGAGCGCCACTACGAGCTGGGCCAGGCCCAGATGGAAGCCGAGCAGTATCCGCTAGCCCAGAAGTCCTTCGAGCAGGCCGCCAAGCTGCAGCCCAAGTCCGGCGCCTACATGCTGGCGCTGGCCCAGGCCCACAAGCAGGCCGGCGATCTGAAGCAGGCCAGCGAGAAGGCCGCCGCGGCCCACAAGCTGGCGCCCAATTCCAACACGGCGCTGGTATTGCAGGCCGAGATCGCCCTACACAACAACGAGACCGCCGCGGCCAAGAGCCTGGCCGAGAGCGCCTTGCGCCTCGCGCCGACCGACAGCCACGCCCTGAACCTGTACGCAGAATGCCTGCACGCCGTGGGCGAAGTTGAAGACGCCCTGGCCGTGCTCGAACGCTCCGAGCAGTACGCACAAGACAAGCTGCCCATCCAACTGCGCCGCGCCCAACTGCTGCCGGCCGAGAAGGGCCTCAGCGAAGTGCTGCGCCTGAGCAAGGCCAACACGGAGCGCCCGGATGTGTACCTGACCCTGTCCGAAATACTGGCGACCACCGGCGAGACGATGGACGCCATCCAGGCCGCCCAGCGCGCTGCCAAGAAAGCCGACACGCTCCCGCTGCCGCAGCAAGCCCGCCTGCACCTCCACCTCGGCAAGCTGCTCAAGAGCAGCGGCCAGTTGGACCAATCCTTGCATCACCTGGATGAAGCCGCGGCCCTCGCCCCGCACCTCAGCGATGTGCAGATCGAGCGCGGCCAGGTCTTCCTCAGCCGCCGCCAGTTCAAGCAGGCCATGCAGGCCTTCGAGCTGGCCGCCGCCGCCGCCCCCCACAGCCCGCAGCCGCATCTGCAGGCGGCCCAGGCGCTGAAGGACGTCAAAGACTACAACGCCGCCGAGGCGGCGCTGCGCAAGGCCGCCCAGTTGGCGCCGCGTGAGCGCAGCATCCAACGCCAGTTGGCCGCCGTGATCGCTTTGAATTTGATCCACCAACCGCAGGAAGTGAGTGCGCTATGAACGACACCATGAAGAAACACATCACCGCTGGCAAGGCCGTAGACCGCGCCGCAGTATTGACTCTGCTGCAGGTCGGCCTGAACGCGGGCGAGATGCGCTTTGTGCGCCAGGTCGCCGAGGATTGGCTCAACGCCTATCCCTACGACCTGCATGTGGAGCTGCTGCGCGCCCAGGCCCTCATCAAAGACAACAAGGCCGAGGTGGCTTTCAAAGTATTGCGCCGCCTATGCGAGCTGGATCCGGAATTCCTCGAAGCCCAGGAGCAGCTGGCCAAGCTGTCGCGCCGCGTCAAGCCGGCCGTTGCCGAGGCGGCCCGCGCCGCCGCCACACTGCTGCGCCAGCCCTTCCAGGTTCCGACCGATATTCAAGACTGGGCGCAGCACGCCCTGCGCGCCCAGCAGGCCTTCAAGGTCGGCGATCTTGAGCAGGCCGAGCTGCACGTGCAGGCCGCCCTGCTGGCCCAGCCGCCCTCGCCGTTGCCCGCGCTGCTGCACATCCAGATCGCCCAGGCCCAGGGCCTGACCTGGCTGGCGATCGAGAATTTGGTCGAACTCTACAGCGGCAGCTGGCCGCACTGCCTGCAGCTGCGCCTGTTGCACGCCAACTTCCTGATGGAAAGCGGGCAAGAGAACGCCGCGGTGGATGCGTTGCACGACTGCGCCGCCGAAGATGTCAGCGGCCAGGTGGCCCGCCGCATGTGGGGCGCCGGCCACCGCTTCGCAGCCCTGTGGCCCGCCGGCCTGCAGCAAGCCATCACCACGCCCATCCCCGCCAAGGTGGCGGCCGGCCTGGGCTGGAACCAGATCGATACGCTGACCTATGCCCTGCCCGCTGAGGCCAAGGCCTTTGAGGCTCCGCTGGAGTCGACCCATGTGCCCATGCTCGACGCCGGCGCGCTAAAGACCCGCGAAGTCAAGAAAGATTTTGCCAAGCGTATCAAGGACCAGACGCCGGTGCTGGATGAAGAAGCCCATGCCCCGATGTTCGACGGCAAGGCACTGCGTTCTGGCAAGGTCAAGGCGGAGTTCGCCAAGTCGATCGACATCGATGACGCGCTCGAGTTGACCCCACCGCCCGCGATCCCTGACGAGTCGTACGAGCCCCAGGTGTCGTACGAAACCCAGGTTTCGTACGAACCCGAAGTGGCCTACGAGCCCGAAGGGTCGTACGAGTCCGAAGGCCACGGTCTACTGAGCGACGAGCTGGTCGCCGATATGGCCGCCCAGGCCGAAGTCGAGTCGAAATCGATCTTTGACGCCAGCGAAGCCCACGCACCTGGCCTCTCCAACAGCGAGCCGTCCGATCTCGATCATCTCGTCGAATCCAAAACGATCGACGAATTCGGCGAGAACGAAGCTCACACGCCAGGCACCGACGATCACGCGGCCGCAGGTGGTGAGGATTTTTTGGACCTACAGCCTGAACCATCCATCAGCTATAGCAATGACTCTGCACAACCCTACGCTGACATGGGCGGGCCGGATTTTTTGGAGGCCAAGTCTGAACCCGCCGTCGCCCATAGCGACGAAGCCATCAACGAGACCCTGCAGCACGCGCTTTCAGCCCTGCCGGAGACCCTAATCGATCTCGAAGAGGTCAACACCGCCACAGCCGAGTCTCTGCGCCTGCGCGCAGATGGCCGCTTCCCGGCCTACATCCTGCTGAGCTCCAAAGAGAACCTGGTGCGCCAATACGGCATGGACGGCTTCGCCAGCGTTGATGCCAGCCTGCGGGCCGTGGCCGCCGCTACCGACGCGCTGCCCAAATGGGGCGCGTATGTGGTCTATGTAGATGACCCCGCCTGCATGGATGCCTTCGGCCTCAACGCCATCAGCGGCAACGACCCCTGGGCCATCAAGCACCTCCTGGCTGACCTTGACGAGGCTCTCCGCCAGAACGGCGAGATGATCGGCGCGCTCATGATCGTAGGCGGGCCAAAGATCGTGCCCTTCCACCACCTGCCCAACCCAGTCGATGATGACGACAAGGATGTGCCATCCGACAATCCCTACGCCAGCCTGGACGAGAATTACTTCGTGCCCACCTGGCCTGCCGGCCGCCTGCCGACCGGCACCGAGAAGGATCCAGCCGCGCTGCTGAAAGCCCTCAACCGCATCGAAGCCAGCCGTGACACGGTCGTGGCGCAGCAAGACCCGGTGCGCCAGCTGATCACGCGCCTGCTGATGATGTTCGGCCTGTGGAAGCCCAAGCGCAGCAGCTTTGGCTACACCGCCCAGGTGTGGCAGCGTGCGTCGCACTCGGTCTACCGCACCATCGGCGAGCCCAAGCGCCTCAGCCTCAGCCCGCCCACCCAGACCGGCAAGCTGCCCAAGGAAGCTAACAAGGCGCTACAGGTCGCCTACTTCAACCTGCACGGCGTGGAAGACGGGCCAGACTGGTACGGCCAGCGTGACCCGCTCCTCACCCCCACCGGGCCTGACTATCCTGTGGCCCTCAGCCCCAGCGATGTGGTCAATCACGGTCGCGCCCCGCAAGTCGTCTTCAGCGAAGCCTGTTTCGGCGCCAACATTTTCAACAAGACCGTAGACAACGCTCTTGCGCTCAAGTTCATCGACTCGGGCAGCAAGGCGGTCGTAGGCTCCACTGTCACCTCATACGGCGCAGTCTCCACGCCACTGATCGCCGCCGATCTGCTGGGCCAGACCTTCTGGCGTCTACTCAACGAAGGCCACCCCGCCGGCGAAGCCCTGCGCCGCGCCAAGATCGCCATGGCGCAGACCATGCACCGCCGCCAGGGTTACCTGGACGGCGAGGACCAGAAGACCCTGATCTCCTTCATCCTCTACGGCGACCCGCTGGCCCAGGTCAGCACCGATGCCAGCCTACCCAAGCGCATCCTGCGCGCCGAGAGCAGCGAGATGAACACGGTCTGCGATCTGCCCGATGCGTTCGGCCTGGGCGACAACATCCCCATGGAGTCTCTGCCACAAGACACCCTGGCGACCGTCAAGGCTGTCGTAAAGGAGTACTTGCCCGGCATGCAAGGCAGTGAAGTCAGCGTCAGCCACGAGCACACCAACTGCCAGAACCACAACTGCCCGCTGCCGCATCCGCACAACACTGGCGCCAAGCGCACCATCATGGCGCCCAGCCGCAGCCTGGTCACCCTCAGCAAGAAGGTCCAAGGCGCCGGCCGCATGCACCCCAAGTACGCCCGCATCACCATGGATGCCCAGGGCAAAGTCGTCAAGCTGGCGGTCAGCCGGTAAGGAAAAAAGCTAGCCAACAAAAAAAAGAGCTGCGATCTCTCGCAGCTCTTTTTTGTTGGCATCAGTGCATCCCAAGCGCAGCGAGGAAAAAACACCACCGTCATTGCGAGGATTGCTGAAAGTTGCATGACATGCAACTTTCAGCCCCGAAGCAATCTGCCCGCCTGTCATTCCGAGGCAGCCTTCTTAACCCAATCACAAGCCAAGTACCAGTGAGCCGAGGAATCCTTTAGGTCGACATAAGTCTAGTCGTATTTGCAATGCCCTAAAGGATTCCTCCTCGCACTAGCGCCGCTTTGCGGCGCTACGCTGCTCGTTCGGAATGACATGCGCTCCCCAGCACTCGTAGGGGCGTACGCTGCTTCGCAGCGCAGCATGCTGCGCCCACACCAACCACCCGTGTCATTCCGACCGGATTTATAAACCTGCACCCGACCGCCGGACCCAGACCAGGGAGGAATCCTTATTCACTCATCTTCCAAACAGCGCGTGCCAAACCACCCGTAGAGGCGTAAGCTGCTTCGCAGCGCAGCATGCTGCGCCCACACCAACCACCCGTGTCATTCCGACTGGGTTTATCAACCCGCACCAGACCGCTGGACCCAGACCAGGGAGGAATCCTTATTCACTCATCTTCCAAACAGCGCGTGCCAACACCACCCGTAGGGGCTTACGCTGCTTCGCAGCGTAGCGTGCTGCGCCCTAGACATCCACCCAACTTCCTTGACATCAGTACCCAATCCGCCCTGGATTCCCCAAACCAAGCTATACCAAGAGCATGCCAGCCACAGCCGTTAAAACATTAAATACATTCAATACATTTCCCGTAAGCGCAGGCTAAAACCGCCGCCAAAATCGGGGCAAATGTTTTAACTTTTTTGTACGACCAGGGGGCTACACAAAAATGACTATGATGATGATTAAAGCTTTTTGCAACGGTGTCTGTCGGGCAGCTGAGGAATCCCAATGCTGGCCACGGCATCCGCACATAGTAGAATCACTCGCCTATGGCAGAAAAAGTAGTCGCCCGCAACCGCAAGGCCAGCCATGACTACGTCCTCAAAGAGAAGTACGAGGCCGGGCTGGCCCTCATGGGCAGCGAGATCAAGTCCATCCGCGCCGGGCAGGTCAGCCTCAAAGAGGCTTATGTGCGCACCAACGGGCACGAGGCCTACCTGGTCAACGCCCACATCGCCCCCTACAACCAGGCCGGCAAAGACGGGCACGAACCGCTGCGCGAGCGCAAACTGCTGCTGCACGCCAAAGAGATCGCCGAGCTCTACGATGAGGTCAAGCGCAACGGCAGCACCATCGTGCCCTTGCAGATCTACCTGAAGAAAGGCCGCGCCAAGCTGGAGATCTCGGTGGCCAAGGGCAAAAAGAAGTGGGACAAACGCCAGGATATTGCCAAGCGGGATGCCGAGCGTGAGATGGCCCGCGCCATGAAGCACCGCGACTGACAGGAGTTGCATGTCCAAAACCCGCATTGAAATAGACGGCGAACATCTCAGCCTGCACGCTGTCGTGCAGGTGGCCTACGGCCAGGCTGAGGTTCGCCTCGCTTCGGCCGCCCGCCAGCGGGTCGCCCAGTCCCAGGCTTGGGTGGACGAGATCATCGCTCGCGGCAAGCCGGTCTACGGCATCAACACCGGCTTCGGCATCTTTGCCGATAAACAGATCTCGCCCGATGACGCCCGCACCCTCAACCGCAATCTGATCCTCAGCCACGCCACCGCCACCGGGCTGGAACTACCGGCCGAGGTGGTACGCGCCGCCATGCTCATCCGCGCCAACACGCTGGCCGCTGGGCACTCCGGCGCCCGCCCCGAGCTGATCGAAACCCTGCTGGCCATGCTCAACCAGGGCGTCATCCCCATCATCCCCTCGCAGGGCTCGCTGGGCTCCTCCGGCGACCTGGCCCCCCTATCCCAACTGGCGCTCGTGCTCAGCACGGACGCGGCTGACCGGGCCGAGGACTCCGGCTGGGCTATCTACGACGGCCAGCGCATGGACGGCAAAGCCGCCATGGCCGGCGCCGGGATCCAGCGTCTGGTGCTGGGGCCGAAAGAAGGCCTCGCCATCACCAACGGAGCCACTTTCTCGGCCGCGCTGGGTGCATTGACCCTTTCGCTGGCCGAGACGCTGCTCGACGCGGCTTCGCTCAGCGCCGCCATGGCGCTGGAGGCGATGCAAGGCGCTTCCGCCGCGCTGGACCCGCGGCTGCACGCCGCCCGCAAGCAGCCCGGCCAGATGGCCGTGGCCGAGCGTATGCGCCAGCTCACCGAGGGCAGCACCCTGCTGGATACGGCCGGCCGCGTGCAGGATGTGTATTCGCTGCGCTGCGCGCCGCAGATCCAAGGCCCGGCCCACGAGGCGCTGGCCTATGTGCGCACCATCATCGAGCGCGAGATCAACGCCGCCACCGACAACCCACTGCTTTTCGACGGCATCAGTATTTCCGGTGGCAACTTCCACGGCGAGCCGGTCGGCATGGCGCTCGACTTCCTTAAGATCGCCCTGAGCGAGATCGCCGCCGTCTCCGAGCGGCGCAGCTTCCTGCTCCTCGACAGCAAAATGAACGGCGGCCTGCCGCCGATGCTGGTCGCCACGCCGGAGGCGGCTGGTCTCAACTCCGGCATGATGATGCTGCAGTACACTGCCGCCTCGCTGGTGCTCGAGAACCAAACGCTGGCCGCGCCCGACTCAGTGCGCTCGCTGCCCACCAGCGCCGGCCAGGAGGATCACAACGCCAACTCCATGACCGCCGCCCGCCACGCCTGGCAGGTGGCGTACAACACAGCCCATGTGCTGGCCGTGGAGCTGACCCTGGGCGCACGCGCCCTGGCGCTGCGCCTGCGCCAGCATCCGCAGGCGCAGGCCGGCCGCGGCACGGCCGCCGCCCTGGCCACCATCCACTCCGAAGCGCCCTTCGAGGCGGGCGACGCGCTCTGGGCGCCAGCCGTCGAGCGCGTGAAGACTCTGCTGCTGGCAGGCAAGCTACAGGAACCGGCATGAAATATATTCAAACGATGCAACGGGGCGGCCGCCTGCTGTTCGCTTTCATGTGGGTGCCCTTCATCTGCATCTTCGCCGGCACCGCCAGTGAGATGTTCGGCAGCGCCGGGGTGCGTTTCACCGACTGGGTCAACCAATATCTGCCCGGCTTTGTCAGTTCCAATGGCGAGCTGTCCTTGCTGTCCGAGATCTCGATCGGTGTCACCATCGCCCTCTCAGTGCTATCCATGTTCCTCATCTTTGGCAGCGTGTTCGTCTCCGCCGCGTTCAACAAACGGCTGCGCCAGAATGGCAAGCCGGCCACCGCCAAAGTCGTCAGCCTCGCCTCCACCGGCACGCGCATCAACGGCCAGCCGGTGGTGCGCTTCATGCTCGAGGTCCAACCGAGCGACCGCAGCGCCTTCCACGCTGAAACGGAGCAGCTGGTCGATCAGGTGAACCTGCCCCGCTTGCAGCCCGGCCATGAGGTCCAGGTGCGCTACGACCCTGACAGCCTCGATGTTGCCCTGGCCGATCTCTAATTTCGGCGTCAGGGTTTTGCTTGCGTTTGGGCAAAGAATGTTGATAAAATAGACGGGTATCACTTTGAAAAGGAGCTTTCATGGCACTCGCTGAAACCCAGATCACCGCTCAACCGATGGTTGAGACCCAACTGACGATCACTGCCACCGCAGCGGAAGCTGTGCGTGGTTTGATGGCCCAACGCAACCTGGAAGACCACGCCCTGCGTGTGTTCGTACAGGGTGGCGGCTGCAGCGGCTTCCAATACGGGATGGCGCTTGAATCCACTGTGCGCGACAGCGACCTGGTGGTGGAGCAGCACGGCGTGCGCGTCGTCGTAGACGAAGTTTCCGTCGGCTACCTGCGCGGCGCCAGCATCGACTACGTGAACGATGTGATGGCCAGCGGCTTCAAGATCGAGAACCCTAACGCCACCTCGGCCTGCGGCTGCGGGCACTCCTTCCGCACGGACGGCCAGGACGCCCCTGACCACCACGGCGCATCCGGCTGCGGTTGCGGCGGCAGCCACGAGCACAGCGGCCACTCGCACGCCAGCGGCGCAAGCTGTGGCTGCGGCGGGCACTAAGCCCACACTCTCAAACAAAAAAAGCTGCTCATTCGAGCAGCTTTTTTTATTGGGCTTAGCGCTTTCTGCGCTGGATAAGTATTGTCAATGCAGTCGAGATAAGCACGAGCACGAACAAGGTGACCCGCAACGCACCACCCTGCTCCGGATTGGTGACGCCGTTCTGCAGCAGAAACAGCGCATTCAACCCCAGATAGACGGCCAGCGCGCCCCAGCCCGCGGCCAGGTTGGCCCTACCTGCCGAAAGTGCCCATACGGCCAACACCAGGCTGGCGACGACACGCATCGGCTCAAACTGTCCGGTGGCTACATGCAGGGCGATATCTGCCAGCTGCACCAATACCAATACGATACCCAGTGTTCGGATCTGCTTCATCTCTCCTCGCTTCTATGTGGGGACAACGATCAACGCTCGCGCAGGTAGCTGACGGCGGCGGCGAACAACCCCATCAGTCCGACGCCGGTGATGAGCATACCCACCGGTACGCCGCCCACGCGGCCGGTACCCGCCTGCTCAAACTCGGGGATCTCGAGCGGCTCGGGCGGGGTGAAGGTGGGCATGCGCGTGGCCGGGATCTCCAGCAGGAACTGGGCGGCCAGCGTGGGGTCAATGGTGGGCGTGACCCGCGGCGTAGGCGTTGGCGGCGGCTCAATGATGCCGAGCTGCGCCGTGCCGAAGAGAGCCACCAGCGGAGCATATACCCAGGCCACGCCTTCGGCCACCGCCGGGTAAAAGACCTGGATCCATTCGCCAGCTACAGAACGGCCCTTGGCCGGCACCTGCTCGCCGCCCACCAGCACGCCCACAGTCGGGTAATCGGTGCCGGGGCCGCTGCGCACATTCACCTGGACATGCGAAGGGTCAACGATGATATAGGCGCCCATCGGCGTGCCGGTGACCGTGGCGATGGATACGGTGGGCTGCTGCAGATCCGGCGCGGCGTAGGCCGGGGTGAACAACGGCGCGGCCAGCAAGCTAAAAATACCCGCCAACATGACTGCACAACTAATCGAGAAAATTCGCAGGGATCGCATGGGAAACGCCAAGATTATAATCAGCGGCGGATGAGTGCGCGATGAAAACCAAGCGATACCACGGCGAGCTTGACCATGAGGAGATGGCAGCCACACTGGCCAACTTCTTCAACCGCGGCGGGCTGGCTGCGCAATCTTCGGTGCGTGGCGACACCGCATACGTGAGCATCAGCACGCGCGAGAACCGCAGCAGCGGCGGGCGCACCAGCCTGGCGGTGGCGCTGGCCAAGCGCGGCGAGCGCATCGAAGCCAGCGTGGGCGAGCAGTCCGTGCTGGGCCTGGCGGGCAGCCTGGGCGCCAGCGCCCTACTGACCTGGCTTAACCCGATGAACTTGCTGGGCCGGCTGGACGATATTGCCGCCGACATCGAGAACCTCTCGCTGGAGCAGCAGGTCTGGAAGCTACTCGACCGCATGGCCGCCAACGGCGGCGCCGGCACGCAGCTGGCCCGCCGGCTGCAGCGCATGGCATGCAGCTACTGCAACACGGCCAACGCGGTGGGTGAAGGCCGCTGCGTGGCGTGCGGGGCGCCCATGGGCGACGTGCAGCCCAGCGGCTGCCCGAAGTGCGGATTTGTAGTGCTGGCAAATGAGAAGGCCTGCCCGAACTGCGGGCAGAAGTTGAAATGAGCGAAGCTACGCAATAATCAATGTAGAATAAATCGCATTAACGATCCAAATGTCAGGCGGGAGACCTGTATGCAACGAAGACTTCTTGGCCTACTTCTCATTATTGTATTCCTCGTGGCTTGTGCACCTGCGGCTCCAACCGCTACAGCGGAGGTGACCCCGAGCCCTTCACCAACTCCTGTTCCACCCACCACCACGCCTACTCTCCCGAGTATCTATTTGCGTGAACTAGAACCCGTCTATGCCCATGCCGCCGGAGGCAACTTTTGTATTGGCCGCGAGCCCGTAGGTGACCCGGTCAAATGCACTGGCCGCACTCTTCAGCGAGATGGTACGAGTTATCCCAACAGCATCTTTGCACATGCAAACTCGGCAGTTGAGTTTGATCTGAGCGGCGAATATGGCACCCTAAGCTTCAGTCCGCTTATATTAGGACCAAACTGCGGTGATGGAGTTGTTTTCTCTGTCCTTTTGGATGGCCAGGAAGTTTATAAGAGCCCTGTCATCAAACGCGAAACCAATCCACAGGAAGTAGAGGTAGATGTTACAGGCGGGCGCGCCTTGATTCTGCAAGTGGATCAACTTACAAATCTAGAGTGCGATTGGTCTACCTGGGGAGAGCCCCAGCTGGTATTAAGCGAACCCAAAACGGCTGTGCCCCAGCCCACTCCTTCTGGGCCAATCGAGCCTCCAGTTAATCCGTTCCAGCCGCTGCCTGGCCCTCGTCTGCCTATTACTGCAGAGAACATCCATGCGCTGGAACCATTGGCCTATATCGGCGAGGGAACGCTTGTTGAGATTGTCAGCCTGCCTGATCCAGCTCTTGTGGCGCTAATTTACTCAACTGGTATCGAGGTCCTAGACCGAGATACAGAGCAAGTTGTTGCTAAGTACCCTATTAGCCTGCCCCCCACGAACCAACAGACCTACATATACCGTACTTCAGATGATGGCCAGTATTTTCTATACACGCGCCCTTCAGAAACCGTGATCGTTGACCTTACCGACGGCAGCGAATTGCTCTTGGACTACGAGGCTGCCTCACTAAGTTTTTCGCCCGATGGTGTTTATATACTGCTAACTTCTGAAGACCAGAGAACCACACAGTTAATTACTCTCGGCACTGGAGAAGTACACGAATTCCGAGAACCGATAGCAGCCAGCAGCTTCAGCGAAGATGGGCAGCATCTCGTAATCGCAACCAGCTGGGTAGCCACGGCCTACACACTGCCAGACTTGCAACAGAACGGTTCGATCACTAGCTCCCGTCGTATCGAAGGCGTGGAGATCCTTTCCAGCGGGGTCTTATTGTTCATAACTGAAAACAACCTCCGCAGCTATGTTTACCCGGGCTTGCAGCAATTGGGGGATGTAAGTGACCCAAGCGGTTTCTTCGGTTTCCTTGGGGATATTGAACTCTCAGAGGACGAGAGTTTGCTTCTTGTGCGGTCAAGAACAGATACTTCTCAATTCCGCATATGGGATATTGCCACCATGAAACCTTTGGCGACAATGAAGGACCAGTATCAGGTGACCCTTTCCCCAGATAACAAAACCGCTATCAGCCGCGGTCGAGATGGTGTGATCCTTTGGGACCTGGAGACAGATTCGCGTCTGCTTACCTTGCCTGCTTCTTCAAGCTACACCTTCAGTTATTCCGAAACGGGCGATCATGTGATCGTGTACTCAACTTTCGACGCCTTCATCGTGAACACGCGCACACAAGCTGTAGAAGATCTTTCCAACAGCCGAGTCCTACGCGCGACGCCAACAAACATCATATACCTTCACAACAACCGGCTGGTTATCCGCAACCACTCAGGCACGCAACAGCAGAGCGCCTCTGCTCCCGGCTTTGATGGCCGTGCACTTTCCAATGCGGGCATGGTAGCTGTATGGGGAGGTGCCAACTACATTGGTTTGTATGACGCTCAGAGCGCCGATTATATTGGGCGACTGCCAATGCGCACTCCGCTTGACATGATCCTGCAAGACCGCCAAAGCTTGGCTGGCTGGGATCTGGATGCAGATCTGAAGGCCAAACTTAATGCGCTTGCCTTCTCAAGTATTGGTAGTAGGCCTGAATACTCCGGAGATCTAACGTACCGGATCAATGACAACCGCGTCATTTTTTATGAGAAGTTAACCAACGGGAATTTCAATGAGAATAGCCCGCTATTTGAGTTGATCATCCCCGAATACATCCGTGACCGCGTCACCCGCGAGATCTATGTACAGGCCAC
The DNA here is from genome assembly GCA_019637675.1 of Anaerolineales bacterium. Classification (GTDB taxonomy): domain Bacteria; phylum Chloroflexota; class Anaerolineae; order Anaerolineales; family UBA11579; genus JAMCZK01. Next base: position 45,659 of record JAHBVE010000002.1, read on the forward strand.
CGCAATAGACCCGATCAACAATCTTTTTTACCTGACGGCTGCAGGGGGAGGACGCCAGGTTATGGTGAGAGCATACAATCTCGAAACTCGCTCTGTTGTGCGGGAGTATTTATACGAGGCGATGAAGGAGCAAGGGCCTTATCTATACTACTGTGACTATGCTAACTTTAGCCTTTCGCATGATTACACACGCCTAGCCCTTATCGACGAGAATTGCAATATTCAAGTAGTCGACACTGCCAGCTGGCGTACTCTTTATGCAGTAGATGCTGGCCCTCCACTGAGCAATCATTACATAGGGTTTTCACCCGACAACAGCCTTCTTGTCACTGTTTTCAACGGCGATCTAGTCAACATTTGGAATGCAGAAAACGGCGAGCTGCTAAAAAGCCTGCACCCAATGGGCGGGTATCCTGACAACAAACCCTATGTGAATTTTGCTTTCCTAGATGATGCGTTTGGTCTCTATCACGGTGGTCAATACAGTATCTGGGGTGTGCTCGAAGAATAATTCCCCATCTCCCAAAAAACAAAAAAGAGCTTCGCAAAATTGCGAGGCTCTTTTTTGCTCTCATGCAAACTTTTTTACTCGCCTGCGCGTTCATAGAACACCAACAGCACATTCCCATACTTGCGCTGGTCAAACTCTTCTAAATTCTGCAGTTCAACAGATTCGTATTCGGTGGGGTCGATCTGCACGATGACCCAGGCATCGTCCACCAGCCAGCCGGGCGCAGCGTCCAGCGCCAACAGGGCACGCTTCCACAGGCCGTGAAATTGCGGCGGGGCGATGAAGGCATAGTCGAACTGACGGTCGGGCGGCAGCGCCAGGTGCGCAAAAGCGTCGGCCTGGCGCACCTCAGCCCTGTTCTGCAACTTGGCGGAGGTTAGATTGCTATAGATCGTCTCGACGGCGGCGCGGTTGTTATCGATGAGGCGCACATACCCGGCACCCTGGCTCAGCGCCTCAATGCCCACGGAACCGGTGCCGGCGAACACATCCAGGAAGGCGCCGCCGGGCAGATCAGGCCGCAGGATGTTGAAGAGCGACTCTTTGGCACGGTCGGTGATGGGCCGGGTGCCGTCACCCGGCACGGATTTAAGGCGCAGGCCGCGAGCTGTGCCGGCGATGATGCGCGGCGCGCTCATGCCTCAGATTCTTTGCCGAAGAAGGAGCGCTCTTGCTTGGCTTGCTCGAGGCGATACTTCTGGCGGGCAGCGCCCTGCTCCATGCGCTGGCGCTGGAAGTCGTTCTCGGCTTCCAGCGGCGGCACGCGCACCGGCTTGCCGTCTTCCCCCAAGGCTACGTAGACCAGGTAGGCGGTGTTGGTGTGCCAGCTCTCGCCAGTGGTAGGGTTCTCGGCGTGCACGGAGACTTCAGCCTCCATCGAAGTGCTGCCGACATAGCTGACTTCGGCATGGATGATGATGAGGTCACCGATGCGGATGGGATGCTGGAAGGTCATGCGGTCGACCGCCACGGTGACGACGCGCTGGCGGCTGTGCTTCATGCAGGCCAGGGCGCCGGCCTCGTCGACCAGCTTCATGATGTGGCCACCATGCACGTTGCCGAGGATATTGGCATCGTCCGGCTGCATAAGCTGGGAGATAGTGATGCGCGAGGCGGAGACGGGTTGAGGTTTGACTGTCATATCGACTCATTATAGCTGTGAGCATGTATTGAATTTCAAGATTTCTTTAAGTGATTTCCGATACAATTTCCGCATGTCCAGCACCACCTACCCGCAATCATATAGCCCGGCCCCGCCGCGCTTCGTAGCGCAGGCGGCGGCCGCCCTGGCGGTGGCCGCCGGGCTGCTGGCGCTGGGCGCCTTCCTGTTCTCGGCGATCTTCGGCCTGATGTACCTCGGCCGCGTGTACCCGGGCGTGAGTGTGGGCGGCGTTGATATCGGCGGGCTGCGCCGCACCGAAGCCATCGCCTACCTAAGCCAGCAGCTCACCTACCCGCTCAGCGGGCAGGTGACGCTGACCTATGGCGAGCAGAGCTGGACTTACAGCCCAGCACAGCTCGGCCTGCTGTTGGATGCCTCGGCCAGCGCCGAGGCGGCCTACGGCTTTGGCCGCAGCTGGCTGCCGTGGGAAGGCATTGCTGAGAAGATCCAATCGCTGCGCGGTGGCGCACAACTGGCGCCGCGCCTGATCTTTAACGGCGACCAGGCCCAGATCATATTGCAAAGCCTGGCCAGCCAGTTCAACCGCCCCACTGTGGAAGCCCAGCTGACCGTGAACGGATTGGATGTGCAAGTCCAGCCCGGCCAAGTTGGCCTGACGCTGGATACCGAGCGCACGGGCGCCTTCCTGGCCGCCACCCTACTGGATATGCAAGACGTGCGCGTGCCGCTGGCGGTCGTGGAACAGCCACCGCGCATTCTGGATGTCAGCGCGCAGGCCGAGATCGCCCGCAACATTCTGAGCCAGCCGCTCGTAATTGCCCCTGGGGGCAATTACGAAGGCAGCCCCGGCCCGTGGACGCTGGAGCCGGAGCAGTTGGCTGGCATGCTGAGTATCGAGCGAGTGGAATCGGCCGAGGGCGCGCATTACCAAGTCGGCCTGCAGTCAGACAAACTGGCGGCGATCCTGCTGCCGCTGTCCGCAGATGTAGCTGCCACACCTCGCAATGCGCGTTTTATTTTCAATGATGATACGCGTGAGCTCGATCTATACAAATCGGCGGTGATCGGCCGTCAGTTGCATGTGCAAAGCAGTATTGACCACATCAACGCCCAGTTGGCCCAGGGCGCGCACCAGATCGATCTGCAATACACCTTCACCGAGCCTACCGTGCAGGATGATGCCAAGGCGGCCGACCTCGGCCTGCGCGAGCTAGTGGTGGAAGCCACCACTTACTTCTACGGCTCCAGTCCGGAGCGTATCCAGAACATCCAGACCGCAGCTGAGCGCTTCCACGGCCTGCTGGTGCCGCCGGGTGCGGTGTTCTCGATGGTTGACAACATTGGTGACATCAGCCTCGACTCCGGCTTCGCCGAAGCGCTCATCATCTTCGGCGGGCGCACGATTCAGGGCGTGGGCGGCGGCGTGTGCCAGGTGAGCACCACCCTGTTCCGGGCGGCGTTCTTTGGCGGCTTCCCCATCGTGGAGCGCTGGGCGCACGCTTACCGCGTGAGCTACTACGAGTACAATGCCGCCGTACAGCGTGATCCGCGGCTGGTTGGTCTGGACGCTACGGTGTACGCGCCGGTGGTTGATTTCAAGTTCCAGAACGATACCGACAGCTGGCTGCTGATGGAAACCTACGTCAACCCGGCGGCGCGCTCCATCACGTGGAAGTTCTACTCGACCTCGGATGGGCGCAGTGTGGAATGGAACACGACCGGGCCGCGCGATATTCTGCCGGCGCTGGATGACAAGTACGAAGAGAACCCGGAATTTGCCACCGGCCAGATCAAACAAGTGGATTATGCTGCTGAGGGCGCAACCGTGCGGGTGACCCGCACGGTGTACCGCAATGGTGAAGTGATCAACGAAGATGTCATCACGACCAAATACCAACCCTGGGCAGCAGTCTACCAATACGGCCCCGGCACGCCGGGTATGCCGCCTGCTCCCCCTTCCTCTGGAGATTAATGAACACCTGGGCAATTGATGGCGGCGAACCTCTGCGCGGCGAAATTGGCGTAAGTGGAGCCAAAAACTCCATTACCAAGCTGCTGGTGGCCTCGCTGCTGAGCGATCAGCCCAGCCATTTCAGCAACGTACCCAATATTGGCGACCGCGACATCACGCAAGAGATGTGCGCCGCAGTCGGAGCCCAGTTTGCCAGCAAGAACGGCAACAGCCTGCAAGTTCACACCCCACAGATCACCAGCAACATCATCACGAAGGAGCTGGGCGGCCGCAACCGCCTGGCGATCATGCTGCTCGGCCCTCTGCTGCACCGCACGGGCCGGGCGGTCATCCCGGCCGCGGCCGGCGGTGACCAGATCGGCCCACGCCCGGTGGACTTTCACCTGCAGGGCGTGCAGCGCATGGGCGCCCGGGTCGAAGTCAAGGATGGCGACTACGTCATCGAGGCGGATGGTCTGCGCGGGGCCGAGATCCATCTGGAGTATCCCAGCGTCACCAGCACCGAGAACCTGCTGATGGCCGCCAGCATGGCCCGCGGCCGCACCGTGATCCACAACGCCGCCATCGAGCCGGAAGTGGTGGACCTGGTGAGCTATCTGCAAAAGATGGGCGCCATCATTGACTACCAAGTGGACCGTACGTTTGTGATCGACGGCGTCGAGAAGCTCAGCGGGGCCAGCCACCGCCTGCTGCCTGACCGCATCGTGGCCGCATCCCTGGGCGCGGCAGCCGTGGCCACCCGCGGCGACGTCTTCGTGCGCAATGCCCGCCAGCAAGACATGCTGACCTTCCTCAACACCCTGCGCCGCGTGGGCGGCAAGTTTGAAGTGCAGGAAGATGGCATTCGCTTCTACCATGACGGGCCGCTGCAAGCCATTCACCTGGAAACCAGCGTGCACCCCGGCTTCATGACGGATTGGCAATCCCCCTTCCTGCTGCTGCTCACCCAGGCCGAGGGCATGTCCGTTGTGCATGAGACCGTGTTCGAGGATCGCTTTGGCTATGTCAAAGCGTTGCAAGACATGGGCGCCGAGGTGGCGTTGTATGACAGATGCCTGGGCCACCGCTGCCGCTTTGCCAGTAGCAGTTACAAGCACAGCGCCGTTATCAAGGGTCCAAGCCAGTTGCGCTCCGCCGAAGTGATCGTGCCTGACCTGCGGGCCGGGTTTACTTACCTGATCGCAGCCATCATGGCCGAGGGCAAGTCTCGCGTGCACGGCATAGAGCACATCACCCGCGGGTACGAGGATCTGGAAGCCAGCCTGCGCAGCCTGGGCGCCCGCATCCAGGCTATACAATAAAACGAGGAGACCCGATGGTAAGCAAAGAACTCATTGAAATCTTGCGCTGCCCTGACTGCGTACAGAACGGCAAAGGCGAACTGGAGTTTTACAAAGAGGCCTGGTTCGTGTGCGCGGAGTGCGGGCGTAAATACCCGGTTATTGACGAGATCCCAGTGATGCTGATCGAAGTTGGCGACAAATGGGTCAGCACGCCCAAGGACCAGCTGGAAGTGCCGGCGCCCAAAACCGCGGCCGACTAAGGACTGTGAGCACACTCGGCGAGCTGCTGGCTGACCTGCAAAGTGGCGACAGCACGCGTGCGGAGGCCGCCGCCACCGCCCTGCCCGCCCATGCTGACGCGGCGTTGACGGGGCTGCAGCCGCTGCTTCAAAGTAATGACCCTGAAACCCGCTGGTGGGCTGTGCGCTCGCTGGCGGGTTTTTCGCATCCAGAGGCCAGCGAGCTTTTGACCCAGGCGCTGGCGGACCCTGATGCCGGCGTGCAGCAGTGCGCCGCGCTGGCGTTGAGCCAGCGCACGCACGCGGGCGCCCTCGCCCCACTGGTGAGCCTGCTGGCCAACCCTGACAGCCTGCTGGCGCGACTGGCAGGCGATGCGCTGGTGGCGCAGGGTGCCGCGGCTCTGGAACCGCTGGCGGCGGCCCTGCAAGACAGCCCATCGCCCAGCGCACGCGTGGAAGCGGCCCGGGCTCTGGCGCTGATCGGCGATACCCGCGCCATCCCCGCCCTCTTCAAGCTGCTGGATAGCGAGTCGGCCATGCTGGAGCATTGGGCCAGCGAAGGCCTGCAGAAAATGGGCGTGGGCATGAGCTTCTTCAAGCCATAAACGCAGCCGCTACAATAGACCGATGAACAAAACCCTGCCTCTGGTAGATGACATTCGTATTCCGCAAATGGGCTTCGGCACCTATGCGCTGAAGGACGCCAAGCAGGCCACGCTCCACGCCTTGCAGACCGGCTACCGCCATCTGGACACCGCCGACTATTATCGCAACCACGTCGAAGTGGGCCAAGCTATGCAGGCTAGCGGGTTGCGGCGCGAGGAGATCTTCCTCGTGACCAAGCTGTACGGCAACACCCTGGCCCCGGACAAAGTCGGTCCGGTAGTGGACCGCTTTTTGAAAGAGCTCGACACTGATTACATTGATCTGCTATTGATTCATTGGCTGTCTGGTATCCCTGCGGAAGACAGCCTGGCCGCGATGGAAACCTCGCGTGCAGCTGGCAAAGTACGCGCCCTGGGCGTCTCGAACTTTGAGGTGGAAGACATGCAAGCCGCCCTGGCAACCGGGCTGCCGGTGTGCAACAACCAGATCGAATACAACCTGGAGGAGCACCCGGAAGATGTGGCCGAATTCTGCCTGGCGAACGGCGTCACGGTAACGGCCTACAGCCCGGTCAAAGTGAGCGGCGGCGCTCAGACGCGCAAGCTGGTGGCTGGTCTGGCTGAGAAGTACGAAAGCACCGCGGAGCAAGTCACCCTGGCCTGGCTGATGGCCAAGGGCTTTATCGTCATCCCGCGCTCGAACAACCCCAAACATATCGAGAGCAACTTCCGCTCATTGGAGCTCACACTATCGAAGGAGGATGTGGCCGCGCTCGACGCCAGCGAATAGCACGGCTGCCATTGCCATGAACAAGACGATCGCCCTCACCAACGAGATCCAGATCCCACAACTAGGCTTCGGCACTTCCGGCCTCAAGGAGCTGGCCCAGGCCAGCGTGTTGCATGCTCTGCAAACCGGCTACCGCCATATCGACACGGCCGATATTTACGAGACTCACACCGCAGTCGGCGCCGCCTTGCGCGAGAGTGGCCTGCCGCGCCAGGATGTGTTCATCACCACCAAGCTGTGGCGCCACTCGGTAACCGCGGACAAGGTTGCGCCAGCCGTGGATCGTTTCCTGAACGAGCTCGGCACAGACTACATTGACCTGCTGCTCATCCACTGGCCGCGTGAAGAAGCCGAGCCGGAGGAGACGCTGCCCGCAATGGAAGCCGTGCGCCAAGCCGGCAAAGTGCGCGCGTTGGGCGTATCCAATTTTGATGTAAGCCTGCTGGAACGCTCGCTAAAGACCGGCATACAGATCGTCAATAATCAGATCAAGTTCAACTTAGAAATGCGCGAAGATGAAATATTGGCGTTCTGCAAAGCCAACAACATCACAGTGACGGCCTACAGCCCCATCCGCAGCCTGGGCAGCGATGCCGCCCAAACGCTGCTGGGCGAGCTGGCCGCCAAATACGGCGCCAGCCCGCAGCAGATCGCGCTGGCCTGGCTGCTGGGCAAGGGTCTGATCCCGATCCCGCGCTCCACCAAGCCTGCCAATATCGAGGCTAACTATCAGGCGCAGCAGATCGAGCTGAGCGCTGAGGATGCCGCCGCGCTCGAGGCGGCACGCTAGTATGGGCCACTCGTGGGTCTTCTGGGCCTTCGTCTCAGCGCTGTTCGCGGCGGCCACGACGCTGTTGGGCAAGCTGGGCATCAGCGGCATCAGCTCCGATGTCGGTGCGTTCGTGCGCACACTGATCGTGGTGCCGGCTATGGCGCTGGTGCTGTGGTCCACCGGCCAGTTCGCCCAGACGCAGGAGTGGACGCCGCGCAATGTGCTGCTGCTGGCGCTCTCCGGCTTGGCCACGGCGGCCTCCTGGCTGGCCTTTTACCGCGCCCTCAGCACGGGGCAGGCTGCTCAGGTGGTCTCGATCGATAAACTCAGCGTCGTCTTCGTGGCGTTGTTCGGCGTCACACTCCTGGGTGAAACGCTCACTCCGCTGAACTGGCTGGGCATTCTGCTAGTAGCCGGCGGCACATTCCTAGTGGCGTTGCGCTGATGCCGAACCGACTGGCGAACTCCAACTCGCCCTACCTGCTCCAACATCAGGACAACCCGGTGGATTGGTATCCCTGGGGGCCGGAAGCCTTGGCCCGCGCCAAGGCCGAAGACAAGCCCATCTTCCTGAGCATTGGGTATGCGGCCTGCCACTGGTGCCATGTGATGGCGCACGAGTCATTCGAGGACGAGACGACTGCGGCCTACATGAACGAGCACTTCATAAACATCAAAGTGGATCGCGAAGAGCGGCCAGATATTGACGGCATCTACATGGGGGCCGTCGTGGCGATGACCGGCTCAGGCGGCTGGCCGATGAGCGTGTTTCTCACGCCGGATGGCCAACCGTTTCTGGGCGGCACCTACTTCCCGCCCACGCCGCGCCACAACCTGCCATCATTCATGGATGCGCTGCAGCATGTGCAGCGCATCTGGAGCGAACAGCGCGAGCAGGTGCTGGAGAACGGACGCATCATTACTCAGCACCTGCAACCGCCTGCCGCGCAGCAAGCAGACGGCAGCCTGCCGCCTGAGGCGCTGAGCCAGGCGGTGATGGCGCTGGCCCAGGCTTACGACTGGCGGCACGGCGGCTGGGGCCAGGCGCCCAAGTTTCCCCAGCCGATGGCGATCGACTTCCTGCTGGCGCGGGCCACCCAAGGCGACCAGCTGGCGTTGGACATGGCGCGCCACGCCCTGCAAAGCATGGCGCTGGGCGGCATGTACGACGTGGTGGGCGGCGGCTTTGCCCGTTACAGCGTGGACAACTTTTGGCGCGTGCCGCACTTTGAAAAGATGCTGTATGACAATGCCCTGCTGGCGCGGGCTTACCTCCACGGCTACCTGGTGACCAAAGATGAAACGCTGCGCCAGGTATGCGAGCGCACACTGGATTTTGTAGCGCGTGAACTGCGCCATGCGGACGGCGGTTTCTACAGCAGCCTGGATGCTGACTCTGAAGGCGAAGAGGGCAAGTTTTACGTATGGAGCCTGGCAGAGATCCAGGCCAGTTTGGATGAAGCCCAGACCGAGCTGGTGATCGCCGCTTACGGCGTGAGCGCGGCAGGCAATTTCGAAGGACACAATATATTGCAACGCGTCAAAGGCGACGAAGAGCTAGCTAAGCAATTCGGCACGGACACAGCCGAGGTGCGCGGCCAGCTGGACGCGGCGCACGCCGCCCTGCTGGCCGCCCGCAGCAGCCGCGTGCGCCCCGGCACGGACGACAAGGTGCTGACCGCCTGGAATGGCCTGATGCTTATCGCCTACGCCGAGGCAGCCCGCTACCTTAAGCGTGCGGATTATTTGCAGATCGCCCAAACCAACGCAGACTTCCTCCTGCGCGAGATGCACGCGGGTGACCGCCTGCTGCGCTCCTGGCGGGCAGGCCGCGCCGAGCACAACGCATACCTTGAGGACCACGCCGCCATGACGCTGGGCCTGCTGGCGCTATACCAAAGCGATGGTGATGTGCGCTGGTACTCCGCGGCCGAGTCGCTGGCGGGCGAATTCACCCAGCATTTTGCGGACCCGGCCGGCGGCTTCTTCGACACGCGCAGCGACCATGAGGCGCTGATCACACGGCCTAAGGACCAGCAGGACAACGCCACCCCCAGCGGCAACGCCCTGGCGGCGCTGGCGCTGCTGCAGTTATATGCCTATACAGGGAACAGTGCTTGGCATGACACGGCCAGCGCCATGCTGGGCGGCATGGCCGCGGCCGCGGTTCGTTATCCCACCGCGTTTGCCCAGTGGCTATACGCAGGCAGCTGGCTTTTGGCCGGCGGCCGCGAGGTAGCCGTAGTTGGCAAGGGCGCAGATGCCTTGCTGGATACTTTGTGGAGCGCGTGGCGACCCTTTGACGTAGCTGCCATCTCGGGAGCAAAGAGCCCAGAGGACGCGCCGCCCCTGCTCAACGACCGCCCGCTCAAAGATGGCAAAGCCACTGCGTATGTGTGCCGCAACTTTGCCTGCCAGTTGCCCGTGAACAATGCGGTCGAGTTGGCTCAGCAGCTACAGAGCTAGGTCTCCAGTTCGTTCACTAAGCCTGTTACGTGGGCAAGTTCCTCAGAAATTGCGGCCCGTTCTTCTAACGTGAGTTCGATCTGCGTGGCCTGGGCCATCGCCTCCCTGGCTAGCGCGCCGTTGCCAAGCCGTACCGCCAATTCTGTCTTGTACATGTGGGCGCGCACCCGTTCGAGCGAGCTGGCCTGCGGGTAGCGCGCCAGGCCATTATCCAGTGCCTGCAAGGCCTTCGCTTCGTCCCCGTGAGCATCGCCGAGGCGGGCGGCCACTTCAATAAAGTGCGCCAAGCCTTCGGTTTTCTCCTCGTCCTCTTCCGTGGCGCCTAGCTGCGAAACTCGCAACCAGTTGCCGCCCGGGTCCACAAGGCTGAAGCCAGTGACCGTGCCGAATTTCTTGCGCGGGCGCGTGACGCGCGGCAAGCCGGAAACGGGCAACTTGCCAAAGGCGGCTCTGAGGCGCTCCGCAATGTGGCGATAGAACGCATCCGTATCCGGCACGACCACGATCGCGGTGCCATAAGAATCCGCGGGGTTGAAGCCCTCCATGCCGAATATATGCAGATGGATATCCTCGTATTGCACTACGGCATAAGGGTTCGGCCGCAGCTGGCGGTAGGTGCGTTTGAAACCGAGGTTTTCGTAGAAAGTGACCGATTCGTCCAGATCTCGACAGGGAAAACAGGGATACGTGCGTTCATTGGCCATTCGAGGACTATACCGTAAACGATCGCAGGACATTTTGTGCTCGCCTGGCCTTTGTGGTTTACTAGGCACATGGATATTCGCTTGCACTTAGGCTCGGCCACCCCCGCATATGAAACCGCGCTGGGATCGGCGGCGGGCAGCAACTTGGTGGAACGCATCTGGCAGCGCGACCACACGGTGTGGGCGTCTGAGCCAACCGAGATCAGCAATCGCCTGGGCTGGCTGGATGTTGCCGAACGCATGCGCCCGGAGGCCGCCGCCCTGACGCTGTATGCGCGCCAGCTACAACGCGAAGGCTTCACGCACGCGCTACTACTTGGGATGGGCGGCAGCAGTCTGGCACCTGAGGTGTATAGCAATTTGATGGGCGCAGCAGGCGGCATGCAGTTGGGCGTACTAGATAGCACCGACCCGGACTACATTCGTCGATACGCCGAGCAATACGACCCGGCCTACACCCTGTACATCGTCTCCACCAAATCGGGCGGCACGGTCGAGACGCTCTCGCTGTTCAAGTATTTCTACAATCAGGCGCAGGCCGCGCTGGGCGAAGGAGCTGGCCGGCATTTCATTGCCATCACTGACCCTGGCAGCAGCCTGGCCACATTGGCCGAGCAATACACATTCCGCAGCATCTTTTTGGCCGACGCGAACATCGGCGGCCGCTATTCGGCGCTATCGCATTTCGGGCTGGTATCGGTTGCCCTGCTGGGCATAGACCTGGGCAGGTTGCTGGCCGCCGCCGGGGCGAGCGCGGCCGCCTGCCGCCAGCCCGCCGCGCACAACCCTGGCCTGCAACTGGGCCTGGCGCTGGGCGTGCTGGCACAAGCGGGGCGCGACAAGGCCACCTTTATTGCACCTGCGCATTTACAAAACTTTGGGGACTGGGCTGAGCAGCTGATCGCCGAAAGCACCGGCAAGCACGGCCAGGGCATCCTGCCCGTGGTGGCTGAACCGTATGGCAGCCTTAGCGATTATGGCGAGGATCGCGTGTTCATTGCGCTGGGCGCGCCGGATGAAGCCGGCGCCCGCGTGCTGGCGGCCGCCCGCGCCGCTGGCCACCCTGTGATCGAAGTCAGTTGGGAGGATGAGTACGCGCTCGGCGCGCAATACTTCCTGTGGGAGTTTGCCACGGCGGTGGCCGGGCATGTGCTCGGCATTCAGCCGTTCGACCAGCCGGATGTCGAGTCGGCCAAGGTGCAGGGCCGCGCCTTCGTAGAGGAGTACACGCGCACCGGCGCCCTGCCCGCTGGCCAGCAGCAGACGCTGAGCGCCGATGCGCTGCGCAGCGCCCTGGGCCGGGCCGCCGCGGGAGACTATGTAGCCCTGCAGGCCTACGCCGCGTCCAGCCCGCAGCTCGCCGAGACGCTGCAAGAGTTGCGTAGCTATATCCTGCATACGCAGCATGTCCCCAGCACGCTGGGCTATGGCCCGCGCTTCCTGCATTCCACCGGGCAGCTACACAAAGGGGATGCGGGCCGCGGCCTGTTCATCCAGTTCGTCACGCAGCCTCCGGCCAATGACCTGCCAATTCCCGACGAGGCAGGCAAGCCCGACAGCGCGCTCAGCTTCGGCGTGCTGAAAGCGGCTCAGGCCCTGGGCGACGCGGCCGCGCTCCGCGCCGCCGGCCGCCGGGTGACCAGCTTCGCGGTCACCGGCAACCTGGTGGCGGAGCTACAAGCCGTGCTGCGAGAGTTGCAAAGATGAGCGCCGACCAATACAAGCAAGCCGCAGCCCAGGCGGCGGTCGCCTTTGTTGAAAGCGGCATGGTGGTTGGCCTCGGCCATGGCAGCACCGTGCAATATGCGCTCGAGGCGCTGGCCGCCCGGCTGCAGGCTGGCGAGTTGACCGGCATCATTGGCATCCCCTGCTCCAAGCACACCCAGAACGAAGCAACCCGCCTGGGCATCCCGCTCGGCGATATCAACCAGCATGCCCACATTGACCTGACGCTCGACGGAGCCGACGAAGTGGACCCGCAGCTGAATCTCATCAAGGGCGGCGGCGGGGCGCTGCTACGCGAAAAGATCGTGGCGCAGGCCAGCCAGCGTGAAGTCATCATGGTGGACGAGGGCAAGCTCTCCGACGCGCTGGGCACGCGCTTTGACCTGCCGGTGGAGGTGCTGCCATTCGCCTGGCAACACGCCCTGGCTTTCATTGCCGGCCTGGGCGGCAACCCGCGCGTGCGCGAGCAGGCCGGCATGCCAGTGCTGAGCGACCAGGGCAATTACTTGCTGGATTGCATGTTCGGCCCGATCCCCGATCCGCACGCGTTGGCGCGCCAGCTGGAAGGCCGCGCCGGGATCGTGGAGCACGGCCTGTTCCTTGGCCTGGCGACCGACGTTTTCGTAGCCGGGCCGGCCGGGGTCAGACATCTCACCAGGGGGTAGTATGCAACGCAAGATCTACGCAGCTCCTCAACAGCTTGCCGCAGCAGCGGCCGCACTCGTAGCCGAGTGCGCCGCGGATGCCATTGCAGCCCGCGGCCGCTTTGACCTGGCGCTCAGCGGCGGCAGCACGCCGCTGAGCGCGTTTGCGCAGCTGGCCGCCCCGCCCTATCAAGAAGGTATTGACTGGGCCCGCGTATACATTTTTTGGAGTGATGAGCGCTGCGTACCCGCCACACACCCAGATAGCAACTACGGCGCGGCCAAAACCGCCCTGCTCGACCATGTGGCCATTCCGTCCGGTAACGTACACCGCATGCGCGGTGAGCTGGTGCCTGCCCAAGCTGCCGAGGAGTACCAGCAAGAGTTACAAACCCACTTTGCCACGCCAGCCTTCCCGGTCTTTGACCTGATCCTGCTGGGTTTGGGCACGGATGGCCACACGGCCTCGCTGTTCCCTGGCAGTGCGGCCCTGCGCACCGGCGAAGTGCCGGTGACGGAGAACTATGTTGCCAGTCTGGAAAGCTGGCGGCTGACCTTCACCCTGCCGCTCATCAACGCCGCCCGCCGGGTCGTCTTCCTGGTCTCGGGGGCAGGCAAAGCCTCGATCGTGCAGGAGATCATGCAGCCCGGTGGCCGCCCCCTGCCCGCAAAAGCAGTCAACCCGCACTCGGGCGGGTTGACTTGGTTGCTGGATGCGGAGGCAGCCAGTTTGCTGCCAGTGGAGTAACTACGGATTCGGCCGGCGGCCGACCAGCGCGATCACCAGCGCAATGATGGCCAGGAACAGCGCCACCACAACGGCCAGGATGATGACATTGTTCGTCGTCATCCCACCTGAGTTGCCAGACTCGCCGCCGCCTTCGCCCGAACCGATGATGTCGATCGTGCCCTGACCCGTCTCCGGGTCAACATTCACATCAATGCTCGCTCCACCGGCACAAGCCGTCAGCAGCGCGCCACCCAGGATCGCAATCAGAACAGTAAGGGCAATAAGTTTCTTACTCAACATGATGAACCTCCTCAAAGATGAGTTCTACTCTTGCGAACGGACGCAAAAATAGGCTCGTTATGGCGTTGCTATGAGGAGAGAATGAGCTAATGTGTTTCTAAGGGGAGGAATGAATCCACAGATGAACACAATTTATCCGTGAACTATTTGAGTTGCGCCGCGATCAACGAAACCGGATGCAGCGCCTCGCGGCCTGTGCCGCTGGCGATCTGTGAACGGCAGGATACGCCTGCGGCAACCACATGCTGACCTTCGGCGGCATTGCGCACGGCAGGGAACACGGCCAGCTCGCCAATTTGCATAGAAAGCTCATAGTGCTCGGCCTCATAGCCAAACGAGCCGGCCATGCCGCAGCAACCCGAGTTGACCTGCTCGACCTCGAAGCCGAGCTGGGTGAGGAGCGCGGCGGTGGCGGCGGCGCCAGCCGGCACGCCATCGTCGGCGGGCGCCTGGGCCTTCTGGTAGCAGTGCCCGTGCATCAGCACGGAGCGCTGCGCCGGTTGGGCCAATGCGCCGCGCAAGCCATCCAGCCCCTGGCGCAGCAGGAACTCATCCAGCATGTAGCTGCGCCGGGCCAGCGCGCTCACGCCATCTTCGCCGGGCAGCAAGTCCAGATACTCGTCCTTGAACGTGTAGATCTCGGACGGCTCGATGCCCACGACAGGGATCTTGCGCTCGGGGTCCCATTCTTCGATAGTGGCCAGTACCCGGCGAGCGTGCTCCTTGGCTTGCGGCAGCAAGCCCTTGGAGATCAGCGTGCGGCCAGCCCCGTTGAAGGGCAGCACGGCCGCCTTCAGGCCGGCGGCGGCCAGCACGCGGATCGCATCCTGGGCGATCTCAGGATAGAAGAATTCAATGAACGGGTCGGGCAGGAAGAAAACATCCGCTTCCTGCGGCGCAACCGCGCCCGTAGCACGCGCCGGCACGAACTTGGGCAGGCCGCGCTTGGCGGAGAGGCCGAACAGCTTCTCACCCAGCGCTTTGCCAATGCTGCTCTGCAGCATCAAGTTGCTGATGGGCGCCGCGGCGCGGCCCAGCTTGCCGAGCACCCCGATGTAGCCAAACAAATAGTCACGCAACGGGCGGCTGTGGGTCTTGTAATAGTCGTTCAAGAAGTCGTACTTGATCTTGGCCATGTCCACGCCGGAGGGGCATTCGGCCTTGCAACCCTTGCACTCCAGGCACAGATCCAGCGCGGCATGGGCCGCCTTTTGCGCATTGGCAGCCACCGCGCCCTGCCCCGGCAGGCCAGTCGAGATCATGGCGCGCAGCAGGTTGCCGCGGCCGCGGGTGCTATGCTCTTCCTCACGCGTGGCCTGGAACGATGGGCACATCACTCCGCCGTCTTTGCGGCACACGCCGGCGCCATTGCACATCTCGATCGCTCCACCCAGGCCGCCTTGGCTCGAGAAATCGAGGATAGGCAGCCACGGGTCGGACTTGTACTCCGTGCCGTAGCGCAAGTTGAGATGCATCGGCTGCGGGTCAAGGATCTTGCCCGGGTTCAGCCGCGCCTGCGGGTCGGCAGCGCGCTTTAGGTCGCGGAAGGCATTGTTGATCTCCGGCCCAAAGGTTTCTTCAAGCCATTCGCCGTGCGAGAGGCCGTCGCCGTGTTCGCCGCTCATCGAGCCGTAATATTGCTTGGCAGCCGCCATCACGTCCTGTGTGATGCCACGCATTTGCTCGATGCCGCGCAGGGTCTTGAGATTGATCAGCGGGCGCACATGCAAACAGCCCGCTGAAGCATGCGCGTAAAAATCGCCACCAGTGCCATACCCTTCCAGGATACGCATAAAGGCGCGCACGAACTGGCCCAGGTTCTCGACCGGCACGGCCACGTCCTCAATAAAGGGCAGCGGCTTGGCATCGCCCGGGCGCGACATCAAAAGCCCCAGGCCGACTTTGCGCACGCCCCACACGTTGTCCTGCTCAGCCTGGGTGATGGCGCGCACCGCGCCGGGGCCAAGGGTGGCCAGGCGCCTTTCCAGCTCCTCTTCTGAGTCGCCGGCAAATTCGATGATGAGAATGGCAGCCGGATCACCCTTCACGAAGCCGAGGCGCTGGGCATACGCCGGCACGCTACGCGCCAGGTTGATCATGGCACGCGGGATGAGTTCGATCGCCGAGGGCTCCAGTTTCAGCAAATCCGGCGCGGCGTCGCAGGCTTCGGCAATGCTGGGATACGACAGCACGCCCAGCACGGTGCGCTTGGGCTTGGGTACCAGGCGCAGCTGCATGCGCTTGAGCACCACCAGCGTACCCTCTGAGCCGACGATGGCCGGCGCCAGGTTGATGTGCCCCTCGGCGATCGGGGGATACGTATCGCCCGCGCCAGCCCGCGCCCACATGGGCGGCCGGCTGGGCGACCAGGGCAGCAGGTAGTTGAGGCTGTAGCCGGAAGCCCGCCGCCAGGTGCGCGGCCAGCTCTGCTTGATGCGCTCGCCATGCTGCTCACGGATGCTGAGCGCCTGGCGATACAGGCTGCCCTCCAGCGTATCCGTCTCGGCGCGGTTGAACGCGTCGTGCAGCGCCATTTCTTCCAGCCGCGCTCGCGAGCCGTCCGCCAGCAGCACATCGCTGGCGATGATGTTGTCGGAGGTCATGCCGTAGCTGATGGAGTGCGCGCCGGTGGAGTTGTTGCCGGCCATGCCGCCCAGTGTGGCGCGGTCAGACGAGGCCGGGTCTGGGCCGAACATCAGCCCGTGGGCCGCGGCTACCTTGTTGAAGGCGTTGAGGACGATGCCCGGCTGAACCCAGGCGGTGCGCTGCTGCGGGTCGATCTCCAAAACCTGATTGAGATAACGGGTGAAATCCAGAATGATGGCGGGGCCAATGGTTTGGCCG
This sequence comes from Anaerolineales bacterium, assembly GCA_019637675.1. Classification (GTDB taxonomy): domain Bacteria; phylum Chloroflexota; class Anaerolineae; order Anaerolineales; family UBA11579; genus JAMCZK01. The sequence goes on from JAHBVE010000002.1 coordinate 62,367, forward strand.
GCCAGGCTGGTGCCGGAGCCGCGCGGCAGGATGGGCAGGTTGTATTGCGCGGCCAGCTCTACGATGGCTTCCAGGTCCTCTTCGTGGCGCGGCAGGGCCACGCCCAGCGGCTCGATCTGGTAGATCGACGCATCTGTGCTGTACAGACGGCGGCTGGGAGCATCCAAACGCAATTCGCTGACGGTGCGCTTGCGCACTTCGGCGGCAAAATCCTGCAACAGTTCTGGGGCCATTACTCGACTTCCCTCGTGGATGCGGCGGCGGCTTTGCGGCCTTTCGCAAATTCGCTAAAGCGGGCCAGCAGACGGCCCGGCAGGCGCCCGCTGAGCCTGACGCCCGCGCGGGTGTGTTCCACAACATCCACCTGACCCTGCTCGTGGAACAAGGCGATGAGCGCCCCCTGCTCATACGGCAGCAACACTTCGATCGGCGTTAGCGTCTCGTACAGCTTGCGCGTGACAGCCGCCAGCAGTTCATCCAAGCCTTGCTTGGTGAGCGCGGACACCGCGACCGCGCCATCAAACTCGGCCAGCGCGGCCTGCGCCGCGGCCGGGTCATCCAAGCGGTCGATCTTGTTGAGCACGGTCAGCATCGGCACATGCCGCGCCTCGATCTCATCCAGCGTCTGCATCACCGCCTCGGCATGTTCATGCACATTAGGATGGGTGACGTCCATAACATGCAGCAGTAGATCGGCTTCTTTGACTTCTTCCAGCGTGGCCTGAAATGCCTTGACCAGGCCATGCGGCAGTTTTTGGATGAAACCCACCGTGTCGGTGAACAAGGCTTCGCGACCGCCGGGCAGGCGCACCTTGCGCGTGGTCGGATCCAGCGTAGCGAACAGCTTATCGGCCACATAGACCTGCGCATCGGTGAGGGCATTCAGCAGCGTGGACTTGCCCGCGTTGGTATAGCCTACCAGTGCAATAATGGGAATACGCGCTCGCTTGCGCTGGGCGCGGTAACGGCCGCGGTGGGCGCGCACTTTCTCGAGATCACTGCGCAGGCGCGAGATACGCTTGCCGATCTCACGCCGGTCAGATTCCAGCTGGGTTTCACCCGGGCCGCGCAGACCCACGCCACCCACCCCGCCGGAGCGGCCGCCGCCACCGCCGGATTGGCGCGCAAGGTGGGTCCAGGCGCGGGTCAGGCGCGGCAGGCGGTACTCGTACTGCGCCAGCTCGACTTGCAGCGCGCCTTCATGCGTGCTTGCGTGCTGGGCAAAAATATCCAGGATGAGCGCGGTGCGGTCGATCACGCGACGCTTGGTGCCGAACTCTTCTTCAAGCTCGCGCTGGTGGCGCGGTTGCAGTTCATCATCAAACAGGATGACTTGAGCGTCCAGCTCCTCAGCCAGCGCTTTGATCTCCTGCACCTTGCCTTTGCCGATCAGTGTCTTGGGATTGGGCGCGTTGATGCGCTGGTAGGTCTGGGTGACCACTTCCAGCCCAGCTGTATCGGCCAGCAAGGCCAACTCATCCAACGAATCCTCCAGCGGCAGCAGACCCGGGTCAGCCGCGATCTGCACGCCCACCAAAATGGCGCGTTCAGGCACGCGCTCGGTGTTGTGCAGTTTGCCTTTTGCCATCTATCGCCTTCGTTGCAGCCAGTCAGAGATGCGCTCGACGCCTTCGCGCAGGCGGGCCACATCGGTGACCAGCGAGACGCGGAAATAGCCCTCGCCGTGCTGGCCGAAGACCACACCTGGTGTGGTGCTGACGCCGCACTCGCTGAGCATGGCCGCGCAGAACTCCATGCTGCTCTCGCCGTTGGGCACCGGCGCCCATACGTACAGCGCGGCCTGCGGCGGAGCGACGCGCACGCCGGCGCGGTGCAGGCCATCCACCACGGCGTCACGGCGCTCCTGGTAGATGCGGTTGCGCTCGTTGAGCCAGGTTTGGTCGCCCAGCATGGCCAGCTCGCCAGCCGCCATCAGCGGCGCAAAGATGGCCGAATCCTGCTGGCTCTTGTAAGTCTCGATGTATTTGAGCGCTTGCGGGTGGCCCACGGCCATGCCCACGCGCCAGCCGGCCATATTGTAGGTCTTGGACAGCGAGTTGAACTCAACCGTCACCTCTTTGGCGCCCGGCACCTGCAGGATGCTGGGGGCGCGGTAGCCGTTGAAGCCCACATCGCAATACGGGTTGTCGTGGGCCACGAGGATATTGTGTTTACGGGCGAAGGCGATCACCTTCTCGAAGAAGGCCAGATCGGCAATGGCACCGGTGGGATTGTTGGGATAGTTGAGCCACAGGATCTTGGCACGCCGCAGCACCTCCGCCGGCACGGCATCCAGATCCGGCAGGAAGGCGTTCTCTTCCAGCAGCGGCATCAGGTGCACCTGCCCACCGGCGATCTCGGTGCTCTTGGCGTAGACCGCGTAGCTGGGGTCTGGCACCAAGGCCACATCGCCCGGGTTGAGCACGGCCTGGCTGAGGATGAACAGGCCCTCTTTCGAACCGAGCAGATCGATCGCCTCGGTGGCCGGGTCGATCTCCACCTCAAAGCGGGCCTTGTAATACTCGGCCACCGCTTTGCGGAACTTCTGGGTCATCCCCAGGGTGTAACCGTGCGTATCCGCCCGCTGGGCAGACTCGAACATGCCTTCAAGGATGAAGCCCGGCGGCGGAAGGTCAGGGCTGCCAATATCCAGGCGCACCACATCGGTGCCCTTGGCGCGCAGAGCGGCAATACGCTTAGCCAGGTCTGCGAAAAAGTAGGGTTTGAGTGCTGCAATGCGATGAGCGGGCTGTAGTTCCATAAGGGCGTAGTTTACCTCTGAAAGCAAGAAAGTCCTCACTCCGATAGGAAAGCGCGAGCGCCACCCAAACTCCATCCGGTACTCTAACGGTCACCTACACAGGTCTAGCTGCTAACAGAATCAAGATATTGTGGATAGCTTGAGTGGTAGCCAAGGACATGGCCTATGCGCCCCAGCAAGCCAAAGATCACTCGCTGAGCAAGCGGTGGCAGCCCAGCCAGGTAACCGCCATGCTTGAGTAAGGTCTGCATGGATACGGCTAACTGCAATGGATTGGGCTTGCCATCCGAGCCAACCTTGCCATCCCGCGCCAGCCCATACTGAGTGGCTATCGTGTTTAGTGTGTCGATGACTGCTTCGGGACTGGAGTACTCAAATGTGTCTGTCTGGATCATGTGCAGCTCTTCATCTCCGGTGTTCCAGGGATGAATGTGGGGTTTCTTGGCAGGCAGCGTGATCGTATCGCCAGCTTGGGCAAGATATTCTTTGCCATCAAGTACATACGTGCAGGATCCGGCCAAAATTTCAAATTTCTCTTCCCACCACATATGAAAATGGGCAGGCAGGTCTTGGCCCGAATGGGCGCGGTAGAAATATTCAACCTGAAAACCATTTCCCTGGGTTTCATATTGTGTTTTAAGAACCACAGCCCGGACACCGGCTTGTGAGTTTTCAGCTACAAACCCTGCTTCGATCATGCTTCGTCCACCTTTCTGGTTTGAAATGGCTGGCTTATCCTACTCGCTTTTTTGGAGCAGCCAGAAGCAAAGGTTGCCTGCAGCTACTGCGCCAACACCCAGGCCAGCACCACCTCACCCACGATCTGCATGCTCTCGGCTGAGATCTTGTCCAGCGTGTCTTGGCTGGTATGCCAGTATGGATAGTCAAAGTCGATGATGTCTACCGCGGGAATCTCACGCGCCAGGAACGGCGTATGGTCATCCATGATGGTGAACTTGGGCTCGTTGATGAACACGTCACCATAGCCCAGCTCGGCCGCCTGCGCCCAGATCTCGGCCGCCAGTCGCGGGTCTGAGCTGCGTTCCAGGTAAATTTGCAGATCGGCATCGCCGATCATATCGAGGATGACGACCGCGTCCGGCAGCTCTGCCAGCGAGTCCGCTACCAGGCGGCTGCCCATGATCCAATCCCAGCCGTCTATGCCGCCATTGTCCTCGGCGTCGAAGAAGACCAGGGTCACCGTGGCCGCCGGGTCGTGCTGCGGCAAGACGCGGGCCAGCTCCAGCAACACGGCCACGCCCGAGGCGCCGTCGTTGGCGCCGGGCACCGGCTGCAGCTGCAGGGCTGGGTCAGGGTCATGGTCGGCGAAGAAACGGCTGTCATAGTGGGCGCCGAGGATGATCCAGGGAGCGCCTTCGGCGCCTGGCCGCGTGGCCAACAGGTTGAACACCGGTTTGCCTAGCAGCTCGCCCGCGGGTTGCTCCACCTGCCAGCCGTAGCTTGCCAGCGTGTCGGCAATATAGGCGCGGGTCTGCTCGTGCGCCAAGCTGTCGGGCGTACGCGGGCCAAAGGCCATCTGCGCCTCGGCGTGGGCATATGCGCGCTGGCCGTCAAAGGCAGCTGGCGTGCCGCGCCCGGGCAGCTGGCTTACCCCAATACCGACCAGCACCAATCCCAAACACAGCAAGACCACACTGCGCAACTGGCCTGGATTCAGATTCCATTTACGCGCTTGCATACTAGGCTGCCTGCAATTGCTCAGCCAGATACGTGTCCAGGTCGTTCAGGGCGCGTTCAGAATACGCCTTGGCGCGGTCACGGCGGCCCATGCGCCCGGTGATCTCCAACGGCGGCATGATGCCGTAGTTGGCTTTCATTGGCTGGAAGTCGGCTTCATCGGCATGCGTGACATAGTGGCACAGCGCGCCCAGCATCGTGGTGGGCGGCAGCTGCAGCAGCGGCTGCCCCGCATGCAGGCGGGCCGCGTTCAGCCCGGCCAGCAGGCCGGTAGCGATGTTGCCCACGTAGCCTTCGACCCCGGTGATCTGGCCGGCGAAGAACAGATCAGCTCGCGTGCGGAACTGCAGCGTAGGATCGAGCAGGCGCGGCGATGAGATGAAGGTGTTGCGGTGCATCTGTCCATAACGCTCGAACACTGCATTTTGCAAACCGGGGATCATGCGAAACACGCGCTTCTGGTCAGGGAACTTGAGATTGGTCTGGAAGCCAACCAAATTGTAGAGCGTGCCCGCCAAGTTGTCCTGGCGCAGTTGCAAAACCGCATACGGCCGCTTGCCGGTGCGCGGGTCGCGCAGGCCGACCGGGCGCATCGGGCCGAAGGCCAGCGCCCGCTCGCCGCGCTCAGCGATGATCTCGACCGGCAGACAGCCTTCAAAGAATTCGTGCGCGCCCGTGCGCACACCGGCGCCATCATCGGTCTGCAAGTGGCTCTCGAACTCGCGCAGCTCAATCCGCTCGGCGGCCAACAACGCCGCCAGGAAGGCGTCGTACTCCTCGCGCGTCATGGGGCAGTTGATGTAATCGCCCTGCTCCTCCTCACCGCGGTCGTAACGCGAGGCGCGGAACGCGATGTTCATATCGATAGAATCCAAGCTGACGATGGGCGAGATGGCATCGTAGAAGAACAGGTGCTGCTCACCGCTGAGTTTGGCGATCGACTGCGAAAGACTGGACGAGGTCAGTGGCCCGGAGGCGATGATGGTCAGGCCATCGGGCACCTCTGGCATCTCCTCGCGTACCAGCATGATATTGGGGTGCGCCTGGATGCGCTGGGTGACCGCCGCGGCAAAGCCGTCCCGGTCCACCGCCAACGCCCCACCCGCCGGTAACGCCGTCTGCTGGGCCACCTCCATCAGCAGGCTGCTCATACGCCGGATCTCGTTCTTGAGCAGGCCGCCGGCACGGTCCGGCAAGTCTGAGCCCAGGGAGTTCGAACACACCAGCTCGGCCAGGTGCTCGCTCATATGCGCGCCGGTGGGCATGGCCGGGCGCATCTCGTACAGGGCCACCTGTAAGCCGGCTTCTGCGGCCTGCCAGGCGGCTTCGCTGCCCGCCAGGCCGCCACCGACAACGATGAGGTCAGGTTTGGGGGTCATAGAAAGGCTATTCTATCAAGCGAGCTGGCCCTACTTGCATGTCATTGCTTCGCTCCGCTCGCAATGACAACTACTCCCCCAAACTCCGCTGGCATAGAACTTGCATCTTTAAGGGTGCATCTCTATAATCCACTCGCTTCCAGGAGCACACAAATGGCCTTCACCCATATTCAGCGCCAGGGCCCTTCCCAGCGCCCGCAAGCCACCGCCCACCTCGCTCAGACCATGAGCTTGCTTGGGCTTAACTTGCAAGAATTGAACCAAAAGATCGAATCGGCGCTGGCCGCCAACCCGGCCCTGGAGCTGCTCGAAGGCCGCCACTGCCCCAGCTGCGGCCGCTTGCTGCGGCCCGGCGCCCGCTGTGGCGCCTGCGTCTCGATCGATACCGCCAAGGGCGAGGAGCCGGTCGTGTTCATCGCCCCGCCGGAGGATGGCTTTGGCCGCAGCAGCCGCAGCGGTGAAGAGCTGCCCGAAGATTTCAACGCCGCCCAGCCCGAAGATCTGGCGGGCTATGTGCTGCGCCAGATCGCCGGCGAACTGACCGCCAAAGAGCAAGAGATCGCCGCCCACCTGCTGACCAGCCTGGACGACGACGGCTTGCTGACCGTGCCGCTATTAGAAGTAGCGCGCTACCATCACGTGCCCGTGACAGACGTGGAAGAAGTGGCGCGCATGATCATGATGGCCGAGCCGATCGGCGTCGGCGCCAGCTCCACCAGCGAGGCCATGCTGACCCAACTGCGCTCCCTGGGCGAGCAGGTGCCCAACTTCGATCTGTGTGCCCGCGCCATCACGGATGGCCTCAGCGCGCTGAGCAAGAAACAATACACTGAGCTGGGCAGCCTGCTCGGCGTGAGCAAAGCCAAAGCCCAGCAGGTCGCCGAGTTCATCGCCGCGAACCTGAACCCGTTCCCCGCCCGCGCTCACTGGGGCAGCCTGCGCACGCCCACCACGGGCGCGCCGGCAGTCTACCAGCGCCCGGATCTGATCATCAAGCAGCAGGAGGACGGCCGCCTGGTAGTCGAAGTTACCTGGCCACTGCGTGGCGTACTGCGCGTGAACCCGCTGTTCCAGCAGGCGCTGCAAGAAGCGCCCGAAGACAAATCAGACCAATGGAAGATCGATCTGGAGCAGGCCAACCTGCTCATCAAATGCCTGGCGCAGCGCAACCAGGCCATCGTGCGCCTGATGCAAGTGCTGGCCGTGGTGCAGCGCCAGTTCATCCTGGGCGGCGACGCACATCTGCGCCCGTTCACCCGCGCCACCATTGCCGAAGAGTTGGGCGTGCATGAGTCGACCGTCTCGCGGGCCGTGGCTGGCAAATCCGTCGAGCTGCCCTCGGGCAAGATCGTGCCGTTGGCGCAGTTCTTTGACCGCAGTCTGCATATTCGCACTGCCTTGAAGAAGATCGTGAAAGATGAGCGCAAGCCGCTCAGCGACACCACGCTGGCTAAATTGCTGGCCAAAGAAGGCTACGAAGTTGCGCGGCGCACTGTCGCAAAATATCGCACAATGGAGGGCATCCTGCCGGCGCACTTGCGCAAAGCGCAGGCGGTTGGCTAAATGACACTGACCATCAGCGACCTCTCGCCCTTCAAGCGGCGCAACGCGGGCAACGAAGAAATTCACGCCCTGCTCGACCTGCTGCCGCACCCCACCCTGATCGCCAGCGCCCGCACGGGGCGCATTTTGTTTTCTAACGGCGGCGCCACCGAGTTGACCGCCTTCACCCGCAAAGAGCTCAGCGAGCTGGCCGTGAGCACCTTGCTGCCTGAGCTTGTGCTCAGCGAGCGCGGCAAGCAAGCTGGTGCGCTAGTCAAACGCAACAGCCAGAGCGTGGCGGTGGTCACCACCGTCAGCGCGCTGAGCGGCACCGATCAGTGGCTGGCTCTGAGTCTCGAAAGCAGCGCCAGCACCCCAGCGGGCGACGATAACCGCCAGCGCTGGGAAGCCCTGCACCTGCTGAGCCTGGCCTCGCAACAGCCTGAACTGGCTTCGGCCTACCGCCAGATCCTGCAGGCCGGTGCGCTGCTGACCGGTGCACGCCATCTGGTACTCTACACGCCCGGCGCGGACGGCGCGCTGCAAGTGCAGGCTGTGCACGGCAGCAGCGTAGACTTCCCGTCCCGGCTGGAAGCCCAGGACCTCGCCGCCCTGCGCGTGCCGAAGATGTGGCAGCCCGGCCGCAGCATCGAATCGCAATTGCAGCGCGCCGCACATGCCAACAAGCTGAGCTACCTGGCCACCACCCCACTAGACCTGACCCAGCCTGAAGTTGGCCTGCTGGCCGCCGCCGATGAAGACGCCCGGCCCAGCGAAGAACTGCTGACCCTGCTGCAGATCCTGGCCGCCAGTGCGGCCACTGCCGCACTGAACGCACAAATGAGCAACACCTGGCGGCGGGATGCTGGCCGCCTCTCCGAAAGCGAGAAAATCAGCACGGTCCTGCACGAGCATATGCAGGACGGCGTGCTGTTCACCGACACCAGCCTGCGCCTGACCGAGCTCAACATGGCGGCCGAAGCCATGCTGGGCTACTCGCAAGCCGAGGTTGCCCAGCGCCCAGTGCACGAAGTGCTGATCGGCACCCGCGCCCTGCTGCCCGAGCTCGAGATGGCCCTGCAAGGCAGCGAAGTGATGGAGCTGGGCAAGCGTAAGCTGTTGCGCCGCGACGGACAGGAATTCATAGCGTTGGTGCGCCTGGCGCCTATCGCCCCCAACGGCAAGACCACCCGCCTAGCTATTCTGATCAGTGACCTGAGCGAGCACGAGGCCTTCCACTTGCAGACCCTGCAAATGAGCGACCGCGCCTGGCTGGGCGATGTGGCCGCCATCTTTGCCCACGAGATGCAAAACCCACTCAACAACATCAGCACTTCGCTGCAGCTCATGCAGATGAGCCTTCCCGAGAATGACCCGGGGCACGAGCAGCTGCGCACCATGCTGGAGGATTGCGAGCGCCTGGCGCGCTACATGCATTCCATGCTGGGCGTGGCGCGCGGCCGCGCCCACCAGCCGGAACCGATGGACATCGCCGAGTTCTGCCGCCAGCAGGTGGCCCGCTGGCGGGTACGCCTGCAGCGCAAGAACATCAAAGACCACTTGCAGATCGCCGAGGACATTCCGTTCATCATGGGTGATGCCCACGCGCTGGAGCAAGTCTTCACCAATCTCTTCACCAACGCCATGCAAGCCATGAGCAATCAGGAGAGCGGCCTGCTGGCGCTCAACGTCAGCCGTGCAGGCGATGACATGGTGGAAATTGTGATCTCAGACAACGGCCCCGGCGTCCCCGAAGACCTGCGGGCACGCATCTTCGAAGCCTTCTTCACCACCAAGGGCGGTGAGGGCACTGGCCTGGGCCTCTCGATCACCCGCCGCATCGTCATGGCCCACAAGGGCGAGATCACGCTGGAGAGCTTCCCCGGCGGCACAATGTTCAAACTGCGCCTGCCCATCGCCCAAAACTAAGGAGCCCACCACGATGACATTGACCGTATTGGTGATCGAAGACGAAAAGCCTGCCCGCGACAACGTAGCCACCTTCCTCAAAAAGAAGGATTACGAAGTATTAGAAGCGGCGGACCTGAAGACGGGCAAGGAGCTGCTCTCGCAGGGCAGCCCGGACATCGTGCTGCTGGATGTGCAGCTGCCGGATGGGCTGGGCACCTCCCTGCTGGAAGAAACCGTCTCGATGCCAATGCGCCCGCTGATGGTGGTGATCACCGGCAACGGCGATATCAACATGGCGGTCGAGGCCATGAAGAACGGCGCACATGACTTTTTGCAAAAGCCGGTTGACCTGAAACGGCTGGAAAAATCGATCCAGCGCGCCGGCGAGATCGTAGCCATGCGCCGCGAGCTGCTGCATCTGCGCGAAACGCAGTACGGCGACTTTGTGCTGGGCAACAGCCCGGAGATGAAGCTGCTGCTGCAACAAGCCGAGCGCGGCGCCCAGGCCGGCGTCTCGATCCTGATCCAGGGCGAGACCGGCGTCGGCAAGGAAGTAGTGGCCAAGCATATTCACAAGATCGGCCCGCGCCGGGACAAGCCGTTCATGGCCATCAACTGCGCCGCCTTCCAGAGCACCATGATCGAGTCTGAGCTGTTCGGACACGAGGCCGGCGCCTACACCGGCGCCGACAAGAAGAAGATCGGCCTGATGGAGCAGGCCAATGACGGCGTATTGTTCCTGGACGAGATCTCGTCCATGGCGCCGGATATGCAGGCCAAGCTGTTGCGCGCCCTCGAAGAGCGCGCCTTCCGCCGTATGGGCGGCAATACGCTCATCAAGGTGGATGTACAGATATTGGCTGCCTCCAACCGCAACCTGCCTGAGCTGATCGAAAAGGGCGAGTTCCGTGAAGACCTGCTGTACCGTCTCAACACCCTGCAGCTCAAAGTTCCGCCCTTGCGCGAGCGCAAGCAGGACATTCCAGAGCTTGTGGGCTTCTTCGTGGGCCATTTCAATTCCAGCATGGGGCTGAATGTCCAGGATGTGACCCAGAAGGCTATGCAGGTGCTCGTTGACTACAACTGGCCCGGCAACATCCGCGAGTTGCGCAACGTGCTTGAGCGTGCTATGCTCTTTTGCGACGAAGCGGCCATTGATCTGGCACACCTGCCCGCCGAGCTAACCGCCCCCCAACCCACCAACAAAAAGAAATAACCAAGACGAACCCTCGCGGCTTACATCATGGATCAAGCTCTCGGCCCAAGCCAGGGGGGACCTGCGTCTTCACGCGTCTTGTGGCCCAAGTTCGTTCTGCCGCCAAAATTCGCTGACCCCACCATCAACCGCCAGGCGGGCATGCTCAACTTCATGCTGTGGGTCGGCATGGCCATCATTGTGGTGCACATCGGCATCACCTTGATGATCCCCACAACCCCATTTCTAAACATCAGCTTTGAACTGATGGTGGTCGCGCTGCAGGCGGCTTGTTTAGCGCTCCTTCACCTGCGCAAGCCGCGGCTCGCCGCGTTCATTTACATATTTGGTTTGTGGCTGGTGGTTTCTATATGGGCGACTTCTCTCGGAGAGGTAACCAGCACCGGCATCAGCACCTTGTACACCGTCATCCTGGTGGCCGGCGTGCTGCTTGGGCCAGCGGGCGGCCTGGGGCTGGCCGCGCTCAGCACGCTGGCGGTGGGCTATATCGCCATCGCCAATCCCACCACCGCGGGCCAGACCGATTGGGCGCCCACGGTTATCGTCATCCTCAATTTTGTGCTGGTAGCGGTCATGGCCATCATCGGCGAGCACGCCTTGCGCACTTCGCTCCTCAGCGCCGAGCTCAGCCATTCGCTGCTGAGCCAGCGCAGCGCCCAGTTGCAGGCCGCAGCCGATATTGGCATGGCGGCCACCACCAGCGCTGACGTAGATGATTTCCTCAAGGCGGTCACCCAGGTGATCGCCGAGCGCTTCAACCTGCACCATGTCTCGATCCTGACCCTGACCCAGGGCACCAGCGAACTCTCGCTGAATGCGCTCAGCCAGGGCGGCCAGGTGAGCGCCACCATGCCCAGCTTCCCGCTCGATACGGCTACGCCGGGCAAGAGCATCATCGCCCACGTGGCGCGCACCCGCAAGCCCTACCTGGCAACCGATGTGCGCACCGACCCGCTGTACCTGCATGATGACAGCCTGGGCGACCCGCGCTCGGAGATCGCCGTGCCGATCATGGAGGGTGCTCGCCTATTCGGCGTGCTGGATGTGATCAGCAACAAACACACGCTGCTTGGCACGGATGATCTGAACGCGCTGCAGATCCTGTGCAATCAACTGGGCACGGTCATCTACAACAAGCGCTTGCTCCAGCTTTCCCGCCGCCATCTGGAAGAAACCCGCGCCCTGCATGCCATCGCCACAGCTGGCATGGAAACCTCGAACGAAGATGAGTTCCTGCAGCAAGCGGCCCGCGTGGTGGGCAAATCGCTGTTCTCCGAGAATTTTGGCATCCTGCTCATCGACCATGACCGCAAGGTCCTGGAGCATAAGGCCTACCACCAAACCGCCAACTTCCCCACCCCCGCCATCCCGTTGGGGCGCGGGATCTCAGGCGGCGTGGCGCTGAGCGGCAAAGCCATCATGGTGGGCGACGTGACCCGCGACCCGGACTATCTCCTGGTAGACGAGCGCGTGCGCTCTGAGATGTGCGTGCCGCTGCGCATCAACGGCGAGATCATCGGCGTATTGGATACAGAGAACCACAAGCGGCACGCCTTCACCCAGGCTGACTTGCAGCTGCTGGAGGCGCTGGGCGGCCAGATCTCGCTCTCTCTTGAGCGCATCCGCCTGCTGGCGCATACCGAGCGCCGCGCCGAGGAATTGGCCGAGACTCTGAAGCAGCAGGAGGAGTTGGCGCGCCTGCGCGATCAGTTCGTGCAGAACGTCTCGCACGAGTTCCGCACGCCATTGGCGATCGTCAGCGGCTACATCGAGATCCTGAGCAGCGGCGATCTTGGTCCCCTGCCGGAGAGCTACCACGAACCAGTCGAGATCATTTCTCGCCGCACTGAAATGCTCACCCGCCTGGTGGAAGACCTGACGTCGTTGCTGAATCTGCAAGACCAGCGTAATGATTTCACCACCCTGCATCTCAGCGATGTGCTCAATACCATCTACACCAGCTTACGCGCCAAGGCGCTGGCCCAGCAGCTGGAACTGGTGTGGGAAGTCGAACCTGGGCTGCCACCGCTGCACGGGGAGGAAACCCTGCTGCGCACCATGGTGGCCAGCCTGGTGGACAATGCGATCAAGTTCACGCCGGAGGGACGAGTGGAGCTGCGCGCCAAGCAGGAGGGTGAGCACATCCGCATCGAGATCCACGACACGGGTATCGGCATCCCGCAAGAGCAGCAGGAGCGCGTGTTCGACCGCTTCTATCAGATCGACGGTAGCAGCTCACGCCGCTTCGGCGGCACGGGTCTGGGTTTGGCGCTGGTGAAAGAGATCGTAGAACTGCACGGCGGCGAGATCAGCCTGCAAAGCACCCCGCGGCAAGGCACTACGTTCATCGTGCGCCTGCCGGCGCTGCCCCACAACTAAAAGAACAGCGGATAGCGCTGAGGCTGCGCCTCGTGCATCATGCGGTAGACCGTGTAGAAGATGTCTTCCATATTGGGTTTGGACCAGTAATTGCCGTCGCTGCCATAAGCTGGGCGGTGGGCTTTGCCGCTCTGCGTGCGCGGAGCTGAATCCAGCCACTGATACCCGCCCTGCTTTTCCAGCACCTCTTGCATCATAAAAGCCGAAGTGCCGCCGGGCACATCCTCATCGAGGAACAGCACCCGATTGGTCTTCTTCAGCGATTCGACGATGCGGCCATGCAAGTCGAACGGCATCAGTGACTGCACATCAATCAGCTCGATCTCGATGCCCTGCGCAGCCAGTGCATCAGCAGCCTCAGCCGCGATGCGGCACAACGGGCCATAGGTCACCACGGTCACATCCTTGCCCTCGCGTAGCACTTCGGGCACGCCCACAGGCACCGTGAACTCAGCAATATTGTCCGGCAAGCGTTCCTTGAGGCGGTAGCCGTTGAGCACTTCAACCACCACCGCAGGCTCATCCGCCGCCAACAGCGTGTTGTAGAAACCTACCGCCTGGGTCATATTGCGCGGCACCAGCACCAGCATGCCCCGCAGCAGGTGCAGGGCGCCTGCCATCAGCGAACCGGAATGCCAGATACCCTCCAGGCGGTGGCCGCGCGTGCGCACGATCAGCGGCGCCTTCTGCCCGCCCTTGGTGCGCCAATGCAGCGTGGCAACATCATCCGAGAGGATCTGGAGCGCGTATAGCAAATAATCCAGATATTGGATCTCTGCGATCGGCCGCAGGCCGCGCAGCGCCAGGCCGATTGCCTGCCCCATAATAGTGGTCTCGCGAATACCGGTGTCGGCTACACGCAGGGGGCCATAGATCTCTTGCAAACCTGCGAACCCTTGATTGACATCACCCAGATAGCCTAGATCTTCACCAAAAGCGACCACACGCGGGTCACGCGCAAACATGGCATTGAAACCCTTGTTGACGATCTCGAAGCCATTGAGCATTGGTGAGCTCTCGCTATACACCGGCTTGACCTCAGGCACGCGCTCCGTGGCGTGCGTATACAGCTCGGAGGCGTAGCGCTCCTCGGCGATCTTGTCCTGCTCTTGCTTCCAGCGCACCAGCAGCGGCTTGCCGGGCAATGCCTCATCCTTGAGCAGGGTCATGGTCTTACGATAGGCCACCAGCATGTCCTGGCGCAACGGTGTGGCTGCTACCTGCATGGCCGCCGTCATCTTGTTGATCTCGGCGGCGTGCTGCGAGGAGCCGGCCACTTCCACCAAAATATCGGCAAAGGTCTGCATTTCCTGCAGGATCGGGGCGGTATAGGCCTCCCAGGCACGCACGCGGGTGGCCTCTACTTCCTGGCGGTCCTGCTGCTCCAAGGCGTCCAGCTCGGCCTCGGTGGCCAGCCCCTGCCCCACGACCCACTGGCGGAAACGCGGCAGGCAGTCAAAATCCTGTTCCCACTGCAAGCGTTCAGCGCTCTTGTAGCGCTCATGGCTGCCGGAGGTGGAGTGACCCTGTGGCTGGGTCACCTCGTTGATGTGCAAGATCGCCGGCGTATGATTTTCGCGGGCGGTGGCAGCGGCTTGGGTATACGCCTGCACCAGCGCTTCGTAATCCCAACCCGGCACAGTGTAGATGTCAAAGCCATCCCTGCCGCCAGGGCTGCGCTGGAAGCCGGACAGCAAGCGAGACAGGTCAGCAGTTAGCTGGTGCTCATTCGGCACTGAGATGCCGTAGCCATCATCCCAGATCGAGAGCACCGCCGGCGCCTGCAGCACGCCGATGGCGTTCACAGCTTCCCAGAACATGCCCTCAGCACTGCTGGCGTTGCCGATGGTGCCAAAGGCCACCTCATTGCCCTTGCGCGAAAACTGGGTGAAGGCATGCAGCTCCTCCACCTCGCGGTACAGCTTGGAGGCATGTGCCAGACCTACCAGGCGCGGCATCTGTGCCGCAGTGGGCGAAATATCTGATGAGGAGTTCTTCTGGTCCGCGATGCTTTTCCACGTGCCGTCCGGGTTGAGGCTGCGCGTAGCGAAGTGAGCGTTCATGGCGCGGCCGCCCGTGGCGGGTTCGGCTTTCAGATCCGTGTTGGCGAAGAGCTGTGCAAAGAATTCGTCCAGGTTGTGCTCGCCGATAGCCAGCATAAATGTCTGGTCACGGTAATAGCCCGAGCGAAAATCGCCAGGCTGAAAAGCCTTGGCCATAGCGATCTGGGCAAGCTCTTTTCCATCACCAAAGATACCGAATTTGGCTTTGCCGCTCAGCACTTCGCGGCGGCCGATCAGGCTGGCCTGCCGGCTGCGGTACGCCAAGCGATAATCGGCGAGAACTTCTTCCCGCACAAATGATGAGCTTGCAGTTTTGGCCATGTGAAAATTCCTCAGAAATGAGTGGACAGGCTTAGTTTATCATAGCCCCCAACTGGCCCCGATTTTGGCCTATTAAAGCGACAAACGCCTAGGTGAGGGGGGCACCCAGACGTTTATCTATGCAAAGTATATCCAGCAGCAGTTCTGTGTCAAGGTATTTGACTAAGAAACTGGTGAGCGCCAGATTAGTGGAGTGAAATTATGTCCAGCGACTTTAATACATTTGCGAACGAGGATTATTGCTATCTGACCACCATTGGGCGGGTCACGGGCAAGGCTCACGAAATTGAGATCTGGTTCGGACTGAATGGCAACTCGCTGTACCTGCTGTCGGGTGGCGGCCACGCTTCGGACTGGGTCAAGAACCTGCAAGCACAACCCGCGGTGCGCGTGCGCCTGGGCAAGCAAACCTACGACGCCACGGCGCGCGTTGTCGAAGATGGCGAGGAACAACAATTGGCGCGGCTGCTGCTGGCCGCCAAATACTATCACTGGGAAACAGGCAAGCCGTTGAATGAATGGGCTGCCACGGCCCTGCCCGTGGCGTTGG
Source organism: Anaerolineales bacterium (assembly GCA_019637675.1). Classification (GTDB taxonomy): domain Bacteria; phylum Chloroflexota; class Anaerolineae; order Anaerolineales; family UBA11579; genus JAMCZK01. The sequence continues at coordinate 78,187 of JAHBVE010000002.1, forward strand.
ATGTGAAGCGCTAGCTCAAGCCCAGCTTGTCTTGCATACGAATGCTGAGCCCGGTGCCACCGAAATCCTTGCAGACAAACACGGGCACATCCGGCGTGCTGCGCTTCTTGTCGTAGCGATAGCCGATCTCATCGAAGCCAGTCAGCTCCTCCGCGCCGGTGATGCGATTTACCAGCAGCCAGTGCGCGAAGGCGCCGCGCGCCACCTTGGCATGCACGGTGACGAAGGCCGGCTCGCCCGTTTTGCGATTGATCGTTAGGAATTTGGGGCTGACGAAACGCGCCGTATCCATGTACGGCGTTACGACATGGTAATATTCCTTGGCCGCCAGGTTGACCACCACGCCCTTGCTGGGCATTATGTCCGCCACGCGGCTTCCCCAGAACGCATACATATCCTTGTGGCTAAAACCGGGCAGCTTGTAACCCATCTCCAGTCGGTAAGGAGCAATGCCATCCAGCGGGCGTAGCACGCCGTACAAGCCCGAGAGGATCCGCAGGGTCCTATGCGCATACTGGCGCTCGGCCGCAGTGAGGCTGGGCGCCCGCATCCCGCTGTAAATATCGCCGATAAAGCTGTCCAGCGCCGCGGTTTGCTGGCCGGGTGTATCCGTCCAGGCGGCGATCAGCGCGTGCGTCTTGGCCGCCAGCGGCGCCGAAAGCTTCATCATGCTGGCCAACTTGGCCGGGCTGAGCGACTTGAGGTACGCGTCCAGCTGCCGAGCCTGTGCCAGCAGTTCGGGCTTGTCGAGCTTGCCCGCCTGTTCGGGCGCCGAGCGCATGGCTTTGGATGAGTGCAAAAGAATCAGCATGCCGTGAATTCTAGCAAACAAAAAAGCCCTGGCTTCCGCCAGGGCTTTTTTTAACATCTTTGCAGGCTAATCGCGGTATTCAAAGGTCCGGATGACCTGATCGAGCAGTTGCAGATCGCCACTGCCGCTGATCTCCAGGTACTCATCACCTAAGACAAAGAAATACACGATGCTCTCTTCGCCGGATGAAACCAGACGCATACGAACGGCGGCCGGGCCATCCTCAAAGGCTACTTCCGCTTCTTCGGCGATGGTGATGCCAGAGCTGTTGAAGGCTGTGCGGCGCATTTCGAGACGAGCGGTAAGGTCGCCCTTAGGATCCCACTGGTAAACGGTGATCTGCAGCAGGCTTTCGCCCGCAGGCACCGGCTCTACCCCAGCTGAACCAGGATCCCACGAGGCAATTTGCACATAGTCTCCGCGCGCCCCACTCTCGCCGCCCAGGATCTGCCAGCTGGCAGGGTACTGCAAGCTAAAGCGTCCTTCGACGTCTTTGTACGTGGTTGCTTCAAAGCTGGGTTGTGTGGGCTGAGGCAGCGGCGTGGGCGCAGCCGTGGTTGGCTCCGGCGGAACCGGCGCAGTGGCGATCGGCGGCGCAGCACAGGCCGCTAACAACAAGACGAGCAATATAAGGGGAAGTCTCTTCATGGGGGCGCTCCTCCTGGAGCGCATACGCAAGATCGCGCATGCATATTAACGCCGGCGAGACGGTATTTGTTTCCGAGTTCGATAATGGGAAGATTAGGGGTTGACCTGCGCCAGCCGCTTGCGCAGCATAGGCTCCCTCACCGCCTTGGCATTGAACGCTCCGGCCCCCAGGAAACGCACAAAGCTTTCGAAGCCAGCCGCCAGCGCCTCAGCAAAGGCTTCGTTCCTGGCCAGCGACTTATCCTCCAGCCAGAAACCCAGGATGATGAAGGTATTCGTGCTGCGGTCCAACTTACTATCAAAGCGCCCTACCAGCTGATCGCCCCACAAGATCGGCAAGGTGTAATAACCGTACTTGCGCAAGTGAGCGGGTTTATACACTTCCCAGACGTAGTCAAAACCAAACAATTCCTTGGCCCGGCCGCGGGCGCTCACCGGGTCGAGCGGCGCCAGGAAGCTGACTTCGTCCGATGTGCTGGCGCCCAGCGGCTTCCAGCTCTTGGGCACACGGCCAGCAGCCAACTCCTTCAGCACCTTAACATCACTGGCCAAAGCGCACTGTACCTGCTTCCAGCCCTCAACTTGCACTTCGATGATCTCGAGGTCTGCCAGCAGCTTGTCGCGCAGTTTGCCAATGGTATTGAACGGAACGCCGCGGTAATACGCCTCTGCGGTGCGCTTGAGGCGGGTCAGCCCGTTGTGGCTGATCTCCTTGCGCACCAGGAAGCGATCCGTCTCCGCATCGCTGGCCTCACGGATCAGCTCAGCCGGGGCAACAGTCTCGGTGAGTGCGTATACGCGCTCAAAGTTCTCGCGGTGGTGGGTCATCACCTCGCCCGTACGCCACAGGTAGTACAACGCCAGCGCACTGTCTTTGCGGCCGCGGTAGCTGGTGGTGCGCGTGCGGCTCGCCATCTCGAAGTCACGATTGCTCACCGTGCCACGCTCACGAAGCACGCCGCGCATCTCCTTGATGGCCGCGGCGTGCTCACGGCCGAGCTGGCTCACGCCGGCATGGCCCTTCTTCTCACGCCGCATCACGACCCGCCAATACGGCAGCTCGTCCATCGGGCGCACCGCCAGCCAGCCACCCCAGTCAAAGAACTTGCGCTGCTTGTAGGCTGCCTGCTCCCACAGGCCCGGCTTGTAGCCTTGCACTCTGGCATGCAGCTTGATGTCATGGCTGCGGGCGATGATCTGCAACGGGTCGAGCTGCAAATACTCCATAGCGCGCATGGCCTTCTGCGTGCCCGCCGCGCCCTGCCAGCGGCGTCCGGGCCATAGGCCGTGCTTGCCCAGGACAAAACGGCGGGCGGTCTGCAGGTCGATGGTCAGCATGGCGTCAATTCTAGAACAAATCAGCCCGGCTGAGCCGGGCTGATAGATCTGTCAAGGCGCTGCCTACGGCACCGCAAACAACGGCGTCATAATCCGTTGCAGCAGCCAAACGATCAGCGGCAGCACGATGGCCGAGGCAAACTTCCCAAACGTGCCTGGGCTCCACGGCCAGGTGGGAATGGCGCTGATACTCTCGCGCACCTTGAGCAGCGCGCTCAGCCCCTTCTCCAGCCCGTCAATGTTCTTGAAGCTGCGCTTCTCCATATCACCCTGGATCTCGCGGCGCAGGCTGTCGATCTGCTCGGCATTCTCTGCCAGCAGGCTGGTCTTATCCTTCTCGATCTTGCGATGGATGCCCAGCACCGGGATCACGAACACGGCCACCGAGGCCACGATGCCCACCATCGACAAGAAGAAGATCATTTCGGGCGTCTGAGTCACCGAGCCAAAATAGGTTTCGCTCAGAAAGTTGATGTTGACCAGCACGACCAGGAAGATGCCGACGACCATGGCGACCCGCGCCAAACCATACAGAGGCTGCAGATTGAACAGGTTGAGCTTGGTGACCTTGGTATACAGATCATCGATCTGGGATACATGCCGGTAGGCCGTGTAAAGCCAGATCGGCAGCAAGGTGTAACCCAGGCCTGAAGTAAAGCCCCACAGGATGCTGCTCACGTTATCCGTGCTGCCCGCCTGGAAGGCGAAGTACATCCCAAAGATCAAACCGAGCACGGTGATGATGAGGATGGGCCAGAACGGCAGTGTGGTGAAGCGGTAACGGATCAAGTCGAACTCGGCGGCCGAGACTCCCAACGCCGGCCGGATCTCTTCGACAGAGCGCTGGGCCACCCGCTCCATGAAATGGATATAGCCCATGCCCAGCGGAAACCAGAAGACGTCAAAGAAGACGCGGGTCTCCACGGCGCCAAAGTCCAGCCTGCCTTCCAGCCACAGCGCAACATGAATGGCCAGCACGATGAGCACGTACAGCAGGATATAGAACAGCACTGGCGCCATTTTGAGTGAATTCACCCAATCGAGAAAGGCATCCAGCCAGGAGGGTTTGTAGGGTCGGCCTGCAGTCATGGGTCTCCTATGTCACAAGAGTTGCGAATGACGACGAATGACGCTGCCCAATGGGGGCTTGCAGAAGATGTGGAATTTGGTGGCGAAGGTGAGATTCGAACTCACGACCAAGGGCTTATGAGTCCCCTGCTCTACCACTGAGCTACTTCGCCGGGATTAAGAACGCGGGCGAGTTTACTATGCGGGCAATTGATTGTCAACGCTACTGCCCGCTCACCATCTCTAGCATGATCTCGACATCATCACTCGGATTGCCGTTGGTGAGCACGAGGAGTGCGGTCGTGTTGCGGAACAATACCTTGCCCTCATTGTCGCGTATCTCGGCTTGCAAGGCGTAGGTGTGATTGGCTTGAATATCGGCCGGGTCATACTCCACAGTGAACGGCAGCGGCACCTGGCTCTCCGTGGTGAACGTGGTGCTACCAAGCACGACCGCTTGCGCATCCGCCAGCGAGATATCGGCCAACTGTACCGTCACCTGGGCACCCGGCAGCAGCGCAATGCGCTGGCGGTAGGTCACAGTGTCGGAGATGCGCGCGGTTTCGCCGCCGGCAGCAGCGCAACCGCTGAGCGCGGCCAGCAAGACGCTGAATGCAAGAGCATTTGCAATACGTATCACATCCTCCTGAATCCGCGGCGGCCTGTCAAGGCGCCCAGTGCTATGGGATCTGCGGGAACAGCGCCAGGGCCGCGTCGATCAGCTCCGGCTCGTCTGGCAGCAAGAGCCACACAACCTCTGCGCCATTGACCAGCAGGCAGGCGGCCTGGCCGCTTGCCTGCCAACAGCGCCCGCGCCCGAGCCCGCCCGGCGCCCCGCCAAAGCGCAGCGAAAGGTACTGCTGCACGCCGGCATGCAGCTCCTGGCCGTTGGCGGCGTCATCCGCCAGCCAGTGCTGCACCATGGCCACCTGGCCATCGCCTTCACGCCAGTACACCTGCAAGCTATCGCCGCCCCAGCCCGCCGCGGCGGTGATGGCGCTCTCTTCCGGGATGCGCGTGCTGGCATCCGCTCCGCTTGCCAGCACCAGGCGGGTCAGCCATTCGCCCAGCTCGCCATCGACCTGCAGCTCCCAGCCAGAACCCAGCGCAGAAGCCAGATCAACGGATTGCATATTAAGCACGGCTTCGGCGGCGGCAAATTTATCCGGATGAAGTATGTGTTCTGTGGTGCTGGCCGGGTTGGCAAAGGCAGTATTGACCTGCGCCCAACCGCCCTCCACGAACAAGCCGCGTACAAAGCTCAGGCCGGTTTCCGCTGCAAAGCGCGCGTCCAGCACGGCAAAGTCAGACGAGGCCGACCCGATGCGGGCGTAGTTGGGCGCCGGCAAGCTGGCCGGGTCAAAGGCGGCCGAGCCGTGGGCGTTCAGCCACTCCTCGCCGGCCAGGTTGGCATCGCCCTGCAGCATGGCCTGCGCAGCCCGGCAGGCGTCGTCAAACGGGCTGCAGCGCTGGGTGGTGTTGAACAGCCCTGACTGGCTCTCGCTCAGCAAGGCGCGCCCAAATGTGCGCGCATAGGCATATGCCAGCGCATCATCCAGCTGGCTGCCAATGAGATACACCCGGCTCTGGGCGGCGTTGTAGGCCGCGCCGTAGGCATCGAGCTGTTTGTTGATGGCATAGTCTTGCAGCGAGCCATTTTGCGCCAACAAGCCCAGGGCACGCAGGGCGCGCTCGTCTTGCTGGGTTTCGGCGCTGGGGATGAACGCCGAAAGCTGCTCGCGGGCCGCACCTTCTTGCACCAGCACGGCCTGCACTTGGCGGGCCGGGGTGAGGCCGCGCACCTGGCTGACCTGCTCACCGATGGTTTGCAGCAGCGCCTGCGCTTCGGGCTGCAGCGTGGCCACCGGGCCAGCCTCGGTGGTGCTCGTGGCCTCGGGGCTGCCGTCGCCGGTGGGGGTCCACACGGCCGGCAGGGTGCGGAAAGGCGCGTTGGTGGCCGTGGCCACAGCCCCCTGGCCGCCGCCCAGCAGTTGCGGGCCAAGGAACCAGACCAGCGCCAACAACGCTAGCACCACCAAACCGATCAGCACGCCGCGCAAGGGCGACTTGCGTGCAGGTTCCGGCTCCTGCGGGCGCAGCTCCTGCTCCAGGTCGCTCGTGGGCGCAAACGCCGGCGTCACCGCAGGCGGCGGAGCTTCCGGCACTGGCTGGGGCTTTGGCGGCGGAGGCGGAGCCTCGCCGCGCAAGCTGCGCAGGCGGTCACGGGCGCGCTCAAAATCAGGCTGGAACTTGAGGGCCTGCATGAGTGCATATTGCTTGCGCTGCGGGTCATCCAGCACGAAGCTCAGCAGATACCAAGCCTGAGCATTGTCAGGCTGGGCGCGCAGCAGATCCACCAACTGGGTGCGGGCTTTATCGCCCTTGCCGGCGCGGATCAACTCGGCAATTTTCTTGAGATCAGGCAGCGCGTTGGCGCTCATGCGGGCATTATATACGCAGCGCTGCTCCCTACGCTATCCCCCTCACGACATTAACGACTACTCGTCGTCCTCTGGGTCTTCTTCGTCTTCCTCTTCTTCGAGGTCCTCGTCTTCGTCTTCTTCTTCATCCGGGCCGAAGCCGGCTTCTTCCCACTCTTCTTCGAGGGCTTCGTTATCCTCCCAGGCGTCCTCGGCCGAGACTTCGCCGGCGGCGGCATAGGTGAGGCAACCCTCATCCGAGTCGAGCTCTACGGCCGCGGCCGCACAGTAGCCTTCGTCGAGAAAAACGCAATCAGCATAATGACAGCGAATTCGTGGCATGGCAACCTTTAGGCGGTTTGCATATCGGTGCGGACGCGCATGATGGAGACGACCAGCATGGCGACGAGGATGATGGCCGACACCACGCAGAACGGGCAGATGGCGTGGATAACGTACAGCTCAAGATACGTGAGATAGGCGGAGTACAGCACGCCGATGAGCGAGAGGCCGAACACGATCAAGCTGCCGTTGATGGCGAAGAAGTCACTGCGCTCTTCGAGCAGCAGCACGACGAGCATGGTCAAAAAGGCCGCGCCGCCGATGGCAGCGATGGGAATGCCCCACAGTGAGGCATAGGGGCTGGTGTTCACGATGGCGCAACCACCGCCTACTGCACAAACACCATCTTCGACCAACTTAACATAGGTGAGGTACGCAGCATTCACGAACCCCAGAACGCTCAACCCGATCAAGATCCTTCTAAGCAAGCAATGCCTCCATCACAGTGGCCACACATCTACCAAAGACTTTGCACGAATCTTCTTGACGCCCGCCGGCATGCGCAACAACGCCTGGGCCTGAACGAGCGAATAAAGATTACCTGAACCCTGATGGCCTGTCAAATAAACCTGCCACTCGCGCGGGTTAACGTGAATTAAGACGCGCAAGTAACTTTCGCGGCCGTCTGACTCGGCGGTTTCCATCAGACGGGCGCGTACGGCCTGGCGCTGCCAGCCGCGCACGCCGCCCATGGCGTGCAGCGCGGCGCGCAAAAATACCTCGAAGCCTACAAAGGCCGAGGCCGGGTTGCCCGGCAGCCCCACGAACGGCACGTTCTTGTATTGGCCAAAGGTGAAGGGCCTGCCTGGGCGCATGTTGACCTTCCAGGCGTCGATGCGGCCGTCGCTCTCGACCGCATCGCGCACAAAGTCGAAGGAGCCTACGCTGACCCCGGCCGAGGACAGGATCAGATCAGCGCCGGACTCCACGGCGGCATCCAGATGGGCCTTGACGTCAGCCAGGGTGTCTTTGGCGGTGCCGAGCAGATGCGCCTCGCCGCCAGCGCTCTCCACCAGGCCGCGCAGCGTGAACGAGTTGGTCTCATAGATCTTGCCGGCTTGCAACTTCTCACCGGGCGGCAGTAGCTCATCGCCGGAGGAGAAGATGGCGATGCGCGGCTTGCGGTGCACCAGCAGCTCGCCCTGCCCCAGCATGGCGCACAGCGCCAGCTCCTGCGGGCGCAGGCGCGTGCCGGCGGCGAGCAGCTGCTGGCCGCTGGTGAAATCCTGCCCGGCGGGGCGTACATAGCCGCCGGCGCTTACCTGTGTATAGACCTGCACCACGGCCGGCAAGGCGCCGTTGGCCAGGGCGTGCGCATCGGTATCCTCCACCGGCACCACGGCATCCGCGCCGGCGGGCATGGCCGCGCCGGTCATGATGCGCATGCTGTGCCCGGGCTGCAAGGTGGTGCTGGCGGACTTGCCCGCGGGGATATCGCCGGCCACCAACAGACTCTTGGGCTTCTGGCGGCTGGCGCCGTGCACATCGGCAGAGCGCACGGCGAAACCATCCATGCTGGAGTTGTCAAAGCGTGGCGAATCGAAGGGCGCGGCCAGGTCTTCGGCCAGGACGCGGCCATTGGCCTCGGCCAGCGGCACGCTTTCGGCGCCGGTGACCGGCAGGCCAGCCAGCAGTTTCTGCAGAGCTTCGTCTACGGAGAGCATCATCACCCGGGGCGCACGCGGCGCGCCTCCAGCACATTGGGTAACGTTTCAACCCGGGTCAGCACACGGCTGAGCTGGGCGATATTGTCGACGTTCAAGACCAGGTCAAAGGTGGCCTGGTTGCGATCCACATCCACCTTGACCTGGCTCATGCTGACGCCTTCATCGGCGATGAGGGTGGAAACATCCCGCATGAGACCGTCACGGTCATAGGCCAGGATGCGCACGGCCACCGGGTACGTGGTCTTAGGCGCGCCCCACGAGACCTGCACCAGGCGTTCCTGGTCACGCACGCGCAGAATATTGGGGCAATCCCGGCGGTGGATGGTAGCGCCGCGGCCGCGGGTGATGTAGCCCACGATGGGGTCACCCGGCACCGGCTTGCAGCATTTGGCCATCGCAGTGAGCAGCCCCTGCAGACCGAGCACAGTGACGGTGTCGCCGCTGGTGAAGGGCGTATGCCGCCCAGGCGGCAGCGGCTCCAGCTTCTGCTCACGCTCGCTGCCCAGGTTGAGCTTCGCGATCAGCCGTCCGACCGAGAGGTCGCCGGTGCCCAACGCCTCGTACAAGTCATCGGCTTCTTTATAACCAGCCTCTTTGACGAGGCGGTCCATATCCACCTCGGCCAGGCTGAGGCGGCGCAGCTCACGCTCCAGTTGGCCGCGGCCCACACTGACATTCAGCTCGCGGTCCTGGCGCTTGAACCAGTGGCGCACCTTGGAGCGAGCGCGCTCGGTGTTGAGCAGGCGCAGGTTGGGGTTGAGCCAGTCACGGCTGGGGCCGCCGCGCTTGGTGGTTAGGATCTCGACCTGGTCACCGGTGCGCAGCGTGCTGTCGAGCGCCACCAGCTTACCGTTCACCTTGGCGCCGCGGCAGCGGTGGCCTACGTCGGTATGCACATGGTAGGCAAAATCCAACGGCGTTGCGCCGCTGGGCATATCGATGATGTCGCCGCGCGGGGTGAAGGCATATACGCGGTCACTGAAGACATCCGTCTTCATGGTGTCGACAAACTGGCCGGCGTCGTCCACCTCGTGCATCCAATCCATCAGCGAGCGCAGCCAGACCACGCGGCGCTCATAATCCTTGTCCTGCGGTGTGCCCTCTTTGTAGCGCCAATGGGCGGCAATGCCGAGCTCGGCATTCTCGTGCATTCCGATGGTGCGAATTTGGATCTCGAGCGGGCGGCCATCCTCATAGATGACGGCGGTGTGCAGCGATTGATAGAAGTTGTCTTTAGGGGCGGCGATGTAGTCGTCAAACTCGCCGGGGACGGGACGGAACTTGGCGTGGATGATGCCGAGCGCCTGATAACAGGTGGCTACATCGTTCACGATGATGCGGGCGGCGCGTACATCCGTCAGCGCTTCGAAAGGCACGCCCTTGCGGCGCATCTTGTTGTAGATCGAGTAGATGTGCTTGGGGCGGCCAGACACCTCGGCCTGGATGCCCTCCTGGAGCAGCATGCTCTTGAGCCGCTTCTCGATGTCGTGCAGGGTCTTCTCGCGCTCGGAGCGGCGTTCGGCCAGGTTGGCGGCGATCTGCTTATAGGTGGCGGGCTCGGAGTGGCGGAAGGCGAGGTCTTCCAATTCCCACTTTAGCTGCCAGATGCCAAGGCGGTTGGCCAGCGGGGCAAAAATATCGAGGGTTTGCTTGGCGATGCGCTGGCGCTTCTCCTCCGGCAGGTAACCGAGGGTGCGCATGTTGTGCAGGCGGTCGGCCAGCTTGATGAGCACTACGCGCACATCCTCGCCCATAGCCAGAAAGGTCTTGCGCAGGGTCTCGGAGGCCATGTCGGCGCTGCGGCTGCGGTCTTCCTCGAGCGGCTCTTCGCTTGCGGCAGCGCGGCCGTTGCGCTTGCCTTTGTTTGGCCCGCCAGTGATGCGCGAGACGCGCGGCAACTGGCTAAGCTTGGTGACCCCACCCACCAGCTTGGCCACTTCTTCACCGAACTCTTTTTGCAGGTCTTCCAGGGTGACCGAGGTGTCCTCAACGGTGTCGTGCAGCAGACCGGCGGCCACGAGGACGGCGGGCACTTCGAGCTCGGCCAGGATCGTGGCCACGGCGATGCAGTGGTTCATGTACGGCTCGCCGGAGGCGCGGGTTTGGCCCTCATGGGCGCGGGCCGCAAAGCGATACGCCCGTTGAAGCAGTTCGTGCTCCGCGGGAGTGTAGCGGCTGGGCAATTGTTCTACGAGCGAGTCGAGTTCCATACCGTTGTCACTCAGTATAACCATGCAAAAGTGGCGTGCGCAAGACGGCTGCGAGCGGCGCGGGAACGCTGAACGGGCGGGTCTGAGACCCGCCCCTACACCGGGCTGTGCAAAAGTTGTTGTTCGTTTTCGGTGTGGGGGTATTGCGCTGCTTCGCAGCGCGGGAGTTTTGCGCTGCTGGCGCAGCGCTGCAAACTCCACTCTGCGGCCAGTTGGCGGACTGCAGCCAGTTTGGCAAGAGATGTTGTTCGTTTTGTGGGTGGGGGTATGGGGTGCAACTGAAAAGATATCTGGCCTCCCTTTCCGTCATTGCGAGCCACAGACCGCTTGCGGGCTGTCGCGTGGCAATCTGGATTAATGACAGCTTGCAAAGCAAACAACACTAAAAAGGCAAGGTTCTTTCAGGGGCTCTGCCCCTGGCCCCGCTTAGGGGGAACTGCTAGTTCCCCCTAAGAACCCCCTCAGACGGTAAGCGTTGGACTTGCAACCTCCGCTTGGCTTCAGTGACACCCGCGTCGCATCCCATCAGTCTTATGCCACAGTGTGTATTATGCGTGGGCTTCTTGAGTGTATTGTCAAGCAAGAGGGGCAATGGGCTTGTGTATAATCGTTCCCCAGAGGAGCCGCACTCATGCCCGTAAACCCCACTCCGCTCAAAGATAAGGTCGCCGTTGTTACTGGCGGCTCACGCGGCATTGGCCGCGCCATCGCCATTGAGCTGGCCGCCCGCGGCGCAGCCGTGGTGGTGAACTACAACAGCAACGGCAAAGCCGCTCAGGACGTGGTGATGGAGATTGTCAAAGCCGGCGGCAGCGCGGCGGCCTTCCCCGGCGATGTGGCCAAGGTGGAAGACGCCAACAACCTCATCAAGGCCGCGGTCGAGAAGTACGGCAAGGTAGATATTCTGGTCAATAACGCCGGCATCACGCGTGACATGCTGATCATGATGATGAGCGAAGAGTCGTGGGATGCGGTGATGGACACCAACCTGAAGGGCACCTTCAACTGCTCCAAGGCGGCCGTGCGCTATATGATGAAGGCCCGTACCGGGCGCATCATCAACATCTCCTCGATCTCCGGCCAAATCGGCAATGCCGGCCAGACCAACTACTCAGCCTCGAAGGCTGGCCAGATCGGCTTCACCAAGGCCCTGGCGCGTGAGGTTGCCTCCCGCAACATCACCGTGAACGCGGTGGCGGCCGGCTACGTGGAAACCGAGATCTGGGCCGGCGTGCCAGAGGAAGCCCGCAGCGCCCTGCTGAACATGATCCCGCTGGGCCGCAAGGGCGATACGCAGGACATTGCCACCGCGGTCGCCTTCCTCGCCTCGGATGAAGCCAGCTACATCACCGGCCAGACCCTGGCCGTGGATGGCGGCATGGCGATGGCCTAAGCATGATGAGCGAACTGCGCCCCCCCGGCCTGACCACCATAGCGCCTGACGTGCTGCTTTCGATCGCGCGCCTGACCGCCCTGCAAGTGCCGGGTGTATACGCCATGGCCAAAACGCCGCGCCGCGGCAAGGATGAGCACGGCACCGAAGGCGTGCTGGCCACGATCGTGGGCGATGAAGTAGACCTGGAGCTGCATCTGGTGCTCGAGAAGGACACCAACCTGCGCCAGGTGGCCCGCGAAGTGCAAGACCAGGTGCACCGTGCCATCGCCAAGATGGTGGGCATGCTGCCCGGCAGCATCAACGTGCACATCGAAGATATTTACTACCCCGAAGCCTAGCTATGAAACCGCGCACTCGGGCACGCAGCCTGGCCCTACAAGCGCTGTACGAACTGGACCTCACCGCCCACCCCCAGGGCATCGTATTTGAAGCACGCGCCGCCGACTATGGGCTGGAGGCAGAGTTGGAAGACTTTGCCCGCCGGGTCGTGCTGGGCGTGCTGCCCATCCGCAAAGAGCTTGACGCTTACATCGCCCAGCATGCGCCGGAATGGCCGATCGACCAGATCTCGGTCATCGACCGCAACCTGATCCGCATGGCCACCTGGGAGTTCGCCGTGAGCGGCGAAACGCCGGTCAAGGTGGCGATCAACGAGGCGGTCGAGCTGGCCAAACGCTACGGCTCTGACAGCTCGCCGCGCTTCGTCAACGGCGTGCTGGGCAGCCTGGCCGAGCGCAGCGATGAGATCAAGCAGGCGCTGGGGCAAGTCAACCAGAATTAAGGCATTATTGTCGGTATGCAATTCCTCGGCATCAGCCCCACTGAGCTGATATTCATCGTCATCATCCTTTTCGTCGTGCTCGGCCCGCAAGACCTGGTCAAGGTTGGCAGCACGCTGGGCCGCTCGATCCGCAAGCTGCGCGAATCCGGGGCATGGAAGACGATGACGGATGCCACCCGCCAGCTGCGCGAGCTGCCGCAGACCCTGGCGCGCCAGGCCGGCGTGGACGAGCTGGAACTGCTGGGCCGCGAGATCGGCGCCGAGCTCAAAGAGCAGCGCGAGAAGATCGAAGAGCTGGACCGCCAATTCGTGGCCTGGACCCGTACGCCGGAGCGGCGTACGCCCGACAAGGGCGCCGCGGACCAGGCGCCCCGCCCTCCCCTGGAATCTGAAACCAAGCCACGCGAGGACGCGTGATACGCCGCCTGCTCAGCCGCATCTGGCGCACGCTGACCGCCCCGCTGCGCTGGCTGTTCAGCCCGCTGCAGCCGTTCTTTGCGCCTGACCCGGCGGACACCCCGCTGGGCGAGACGGTGCAAAAGGCCATCGCTAACCCGGGCGATGTGCTGGCGCATCTGGCGGCCTTGCGCGGCCATCTGATGCGCTCAGTGCTGGTGCTGGTGCTGGCGTCCTTTGTGGCGTTCCAGTATGCGCCGGTGATCCTGGACTGGCTGGCGGCGCCGATCGGCGGCCTGCAGGCGCTGGAGGCGGTGGACGTCACTGAGCCGGTGAGCGTGGTGATGCGGGTGACCTTCTTCACCGCCTTCGCCGTCAGTCTGCCGTATATTGCTTTCGAAATGCTGCGCTTCGTGGCCCCTGGGTTGGCACGGCGCTCACGCCTGATCGGCCTGTTCGCCATCCCGCTGGTGCTGGTGCTGTTCGCAGCCGGGCTGCTGTTCACGTATTACGTTTTGCTGCCGCCGGCCGTTACCTTTCTTGTGAATTTCATGGATATCCCGACCCAGGTGCGGCCATCATCTTATATTGCGTTCGCTACCGGGCTGATGTTCTGGATCGGGATCGCCTTCGAGTTCCCGCTGCTGTCGTTCGTGCTGGCGGCCATGGGCCTGCTGCCCGCCCGTTGGCTGAGCGCCAACTGGCGCATCGCCGTGGTGGTGCTGGCCGTGCTGGCGGCCGCCATCACCCCCACCGTAGACCCGATCAATATGCTGCTGGTGTGGGCGCCGCTTGTTGCTCTATACTTTATTAGCGTCGGCACCGCCTCACTGGCCCAACGCCAGCGGGCGCGCCGCCTGGCCAAATGATGAAACGAACCCTGCTGCTTACTCTGTGCGCAATGCTGCTGGCCGCTTGTGCCGGCCAAGGCGCCGCGCCGCCCGCGAGCGACTTCAAGCCCGCCGCCTCGGTGCAGATCACGCTGAATGTGCTGACCCCGCAGGGCTCGCCCAGTGGCGAGCCGGTGCAGCTACACATTGTGGATACGGTGACCGGCATCAGCTTCAACAGTGAGGTCATCAACATGCGGGCAAGTGGCGCGGGCAGCTTTGCCGCCACCGTCTCGGTGCCACCCGGCACCCTGCTGACCTATCGCTATACCCGCCTGAGCGTCAGCGGCAGCATTGACGAAGTGAACGCCAACGGCCAGCCGGTGCTGTATCGCAGCTTCCTGGTGACCGGCGCCGGCCACGTAACCCATGACCTGATCGCCGGCTGGGCTGACTTGCCCAGCGAGCTGGCCACCGGCCAGGTGGCTGGGCAGGTGACCGCGGCGGCCAGCGGCGAGCCGCTGGCGGGCATCATGTTGCGCGCCTCCGGGATGCAAGCCATCACCGACGCCGAGGGCAACTTTTTCTTCGACGGGCTAACCCAGGGTCTGCACAACATCGTGGTGACTGACCCGCGCGGGCGCTATCAGAGCTTCCAGCAAGGGGCGCTGGTAGCGGGCAACTCGCAGACGCCGGCCAGCATCCAGCTGCAGGCGGCCGAGCTGGCCCGGGTCACGTTTATCGTCATCCCGCAGGACAGCAATCCCAGCGGCGTGCCGGTCTACCTGCTGGGCAACCTGGGGGCTATGGCCGGCCAGCCGGTGCTGAGCGCTCATGAGGGCGGCTACACGCTGACCCTGGAGCTGCCAACCGGCACCGACCTGCGCTACAAGTACACCCTGGGCGACGGCCTGTGGAACGCTGAGCACTACGCTAACGGCGGCTTTGTGCTGCGCCAACTGATCATCCCGGCCGGGACGACCGAGCTGACCGTGCGCGACAACCTGCAGGAATGGAGCGCGGGCGGCGGCAGCGGACCGATCTGGTTCGACCTGACCGCCCCGGATGACGGCCCGGTGTATTTGCAGTTCAAGCTGTTGGATTGGGCCACGGCGCTGCCGATGTGGAACCTAGGCGGCGGGCATTATGCCTATGTGTTGTACAGCCCCACCAACTTTGCCGAGCCATTGGAGTACCGCTATTGCAAGGACGCGGCCTGCAACCAACCCGAGGCGTTCACCACCACGCGCACAGTAACCGGTAACCAGCCCAACACGCAACAAGTGCAAGACAGCGTCACGGAATGGCAAGCCGCGCCCTAACACTTAATACTCACGCAGCGTTAAACAAATTAAATAAAACTCAAATACCTGAGCGGTATAATTCGCTTTGGGTAGGAAAAAGTGACAGACGAATTCTCGAATGAAGCGTACGACGGGGAGGCCGCCGGCCCATCCAAGGGATTAGTGATCGGCTTGGGCGTGCTGGCGGTGCTGTTCATCGGCGCGCTGGTGGCGGCGGTGTACTTCCTGCTGCAGCCGGGGGCCCCCACGGAAACCATCCGGGATATCGTCATCATCCTTGTGGCGTTCGAGTTCATGATCATTGGCCTGGCGCTGGTGATCCTGCTGTTCCAACTGGCGCAGCTGCTCAATCTGCTGCAGAACGAAGTACGCCCCATCATTGACTCCGCCAGCGAGGCAGCCAATACGCTGCGCGGAACCGCTCGTTTTCTGAGCGACAATTTGGTAGAGCCCGTCGTTAAGGTTAATGCGGGGTTGGCGGCAGCCCGCCGGGCATTGGACATGTTGAACTTTGGCCGCCGCAAGTGAACTATATAAAGGAGATTAATTATGTCTGATCGAAGTGGTAGTGAATTTAGCGGTTTTCTGTCCGGCCTGCTGGTAGGCGGCCTGGTGGGCGCGGCTGTGGCCCTGCTCACCGCCCCCCACTCCGGCGAGGAGACCCGCCGCATCATCCGTGACCGCAGCATCGAGCTGCGCGACCAGGCCAGCGACAGCCTGGAGCAGGCCGCCGCTGAGGCGCGTGCCCGCGCCGATGAGCTGACCAAGATGGCCAAGGAGCGCGCCGACGAGGTGACCAAGTACGCCAAGGAGCGCACGGCGGGCATCCGCAACCAGGCGGAAGACCTGAAGGCGCGTGGCGAGGCAGCCATCGAGGCCGCCAAGAAGTCTCCCAAGAACGCGAACTAAGCGTAGTAGGCAACAATAAAAAGACCCGGCAGAGCCGGGTCTTTTTTGTTGTTTGGGTGACGACCCTCACCCCAGGCGAGGTAAGTCGAGATGATTGCAACACTCCCCTCTCCCTAAGGGAGAGGGGACGCAGCGAAGCTGCGGGGTGAGGGGTTAGGCAAGTTGGTAGCAAAAATACGCTCTACGTGGAAGACACACCAACACGGATTCCTCCCTGATGCGGGCTCGGCGGGTCTGGTGTAGATAGATCAACCCGGTCGGAATGACAATGGGGGGTGATGTAGGGGCGCAGCATGCTGCGCCCTACGGTTGCTGCGTGACCTCACCCCAGGTGAGGTAAGTCGAGATGGTTGCGGGCACGCTCCTCTCCCTAAGGGAGAGGGGGACGCAGCGAAGCTGCGGGGGTGAGGTCTAAATGACCGGCAGGTGCTCGAGCAGGTCGCCGGCGAGGACGGCGGCAGCGCCCCGCTGGGCGGCGGCGCGCAGGCCGGCCTGGCCGTGCAGCCAGACGCCGGCGCAGGCCGCCTCAAAGGCGCCCGCACCCTGGGCACGCAAGCCGGCGATCAGGCCGGCCAGCACATCGCCCGTGCCGGCCCGCGCCAGGGCCGTCGTGGCCAGCGGCAGGATGGCGCTGCGCCCATCCGGCGCGGCCACGACGGTGAAGGCGCCTTTGAGCACGACGACTTGATGCCAGGTCTTGGCATATTCTTCGGCAATGTCGAGGCGGGCGCGTTGGACCTCGGCCACGGTAAGGCCGGTGAGGATGGCCATCTCGCCCGGGTGCGGTGTGAGGACCGCATCCAGCGAAAAGCGGCGGAACCAATCCTTGTAGGCTGCTATCAATTTCAAGCCGTCCGCATCCACAACCAACGGCGGCAGTTTTTCCTTCAAGAGCTTGCCGACAAATTCACCCGTGCCCTCGGTGAGACCGAGGCCGGGGCCAAGCAAGAGCGCGCTCATGTTTTTGAGACTGCCAGCGATCGGCTTGGCGGCGGTGGGACCGATCCAGCCTTCCTGCGCGGGCAGCGGCAGCCAGGTGGCCTCAGGCAGATGCCCGGCCAGCAGCGGCTGCACGGGCTTGGGCACCGCCATCTGCACCAGGCCTGCCCCGCTGCGGTAGGCGGCCCGCCCCGCCAGCAGCGCTGCGCCGGGGTATTGCAGCGAGCCGGCCACCACCAGCAGGCTGCCGAAGGTGCCCTTGTGGGCGCCTAGCGGCCGCGGCGGCAGCATGCTGCGCACCGCGGCCTCGTCAATGATCTGGCGTCTGATCTCGGCCCATTGGCGAATGCGATTGGTGATGCCGATGTCGGCCACGTGCAGCTCGCCTAGGTAGCCATAGGCGGGAAGCGTCAGCATGCCCGCCTTGATAGCGCCCATACACACGGTGAGGTCGGCTTGCAGGGTCTGCAAGGCCACCTCCCCCGTGTCGCAGTCCATGCCCGAGGGGCAATCTACCGCTACGATAAAGGGCGCGGGCCGGGCGATCTCAAAGTTAGCCTTGATGCCGGCCATGACGCGGGCGAGCGACTCTCGCACCGGGGCGCGCACGCCAGTGCCCAGGATGCCATCCAGCACGACCGCGTAGCTGCTCAGCCATTCGGCATGCTCGTCAAGCTTGTCGTGATTGTCGTAATCCAGGGAACGGATCTGGGCGCCGGCCTTGCGGGCGCGCTTGACATGCTCGTCATGGCTGAAACGCTTGCCGATCAGCAGCGCGCCGGTCTTCCAACCCGCCGCGCCCAGGATGGCGAGAGCCACCAGGGCATCGCTGCCGTTGTTGCCTGTGCCAACGAGGGCAACGGCTGTGCGTTCGGCTATGCGGTTGTGGCTATGCGCAAGGATGGCATTGGCGAGCTCGCGGCCGGCGTTTTCCATCAATTGGGCGTAGGTCAGGCCAAGCTCATCGGCGGCCTGCTCTATGGCGCGCATTTCTGCAACGCTAACAAGTTTTGACATTTCGACGGACTTTTCCCCTAGCAACAGGTCAGGCACGGCATTGCTGCGCCAGCGCCCCGTTTTGTTTGGATAGGATCAGCATGCGAGTATGTTATCAGCCCTTGTGCGGCGCGGCCGGGAACGGATGCGTGTAGAGCGTGACGGCGAAAAGAATGGCGAAAAATATGTAGAGCGCACCAACCACCCATAGCCCTGAGGACTGGCCGCCATCCATGAGCAGGCGCAGGACAGCGAGACCCGCGATAACGAAGTGGGTCAGGTTGGCCACCACGACCGGGCGGTTGTAGATGCCGCCAGTGGGATTGTCCTTGTTCATCCAGTTGAGCATGGCAAAGCCAAAGTACAGCGCCCCCACCAGCTGGCCCAGCAGCAAGGCGGCCGGGCTGGCGGGCACGCCGAGCAGAGCCAGGCCCAGCTCCGGCGCGAAGGACAGCAGCACGCCCGCCGCGCCCAGCGTCAGGGCGCAGGCGGTCATCAACAGTCGGGTTCGCATTCCTATTTCTTCTTGGCTTTCAGGGTCGTGACGATCTTTTCGATGCGGCGCAAGCGCGTATCCTCGGCCTTGGCGCTCTCCACCTGGCGCACGAACTCTTTCTTGGCCGAGGGAGCGCTGGCGTCAAAGGCGGCCTGCAGGCCAGCCTTCTTGAGCGCGGCGGCCAGATCCTTGGGCACCGTGACCGTGCGCGGGGCGGCGTCTACTTCCAGGGTGACGTCAACCTTGTCGCCGCCTTTGAGGCCGCTGGCGTCACGGTGGGCGGCGCTGAACGGGATCAGGCTGTTGCCGTCCATGGAGCCCACGGTGCTTTGGTACGTGTAGTCGTTGACAGTTACCTTGACGGCGGGCCGCTTGCCCGCGCCCAGGGCTTCAAGCACCTCGGGCGGCACGGGGATACCGGTGTTGTTGCCGGTCTGCCAGATGGTGGTCTTGTACTTTTTCATGATCCCGCCAGCCCGTAGCGTTTGGCGGCCCGCTCACGGGCGCGCTGGGCGATAACATCCCGGTCACGCGGCGGTGAGGTGGTCTCCAGCCCTTCGAGTAGCTTGTGGGTGGCCTTGGCCACCTCGCGCACGGCGCGCTCGAACACGGCTTCGTTCACCTTGGAAGGCTTGGTGTAGCCGGACACCTTGCGCACGAACTGCAGCGCGGCGGCATGCACTTCATCTTCAGTTGTGGGCGGTTCAAAGTTGTAGAGGACCTTGATATTGCGGCACATAGGGAACTCCTAGTGAGCAGGGATTTAGGTGATGAGTGAATAGGTACGAGTACGTAGATTGTATTGTTTGTTATCAGCACCAGCAGGCTTGCTACGCACTGGTCACTATTCACTCATCACACATTAGTAAATGCGCTGGGTGGGAATCGAACCCACACGCCTTGCGGCACATGGCCCTCAACCATGCCTGTCTACCAGTTCCAGCACCAGCGCGGGACGCAGTATTATAATGCGCCGAACCTGCGCGTCAAGCAGGCTTAGATCCGGGCTCCGCCCATCCCCCATAGGAGACGCATGCGTATTGTTCTAGACGCCATGGGCAGCGACACCAACCCTGCCCCCGAAGTTGAGGCCGCGGTGGAGTACGCCCGCCAGTATGGCGATGGCCTGTACCTGGTGGGCGACGAACCCCGCTTGCGCGAGCTGCTGGCCGGCCGCACGGCAGGGATCGAGATCGTGCATGCGCCGGATGTGTTCGAAATGAGCGACCACATCTCGCCCGGCTCGCTGCGCAAGATGCAGAACAGCATGGGCGTGGGCATGGACCTCATCAAAGAAGGCAAGGCCGATGCGTTCGTCTCGGCGGGCAACACCGGCGGGCAGATGGCGATCGCCCTGGCGCGCCTGGGGCGCCTGCGCGGCGTCAAGCGCCCGGCGCTGACAGTGTTCTTCCCGGTCAAGGGCGGGCGTTGCGCCGTGTTGGATATTGGCGCCAACGCCGAGTGCAAGCCCGAGTACCTGGTGCAGTTCGCCCTGCTGGGCTCGGTGTACGCCGAAAAAGTGCTCGGCGTCAAGAACCCGCGGGTCGGCCTGCTCTCCAACGGCGAGGAAGCCGGCAAAGGCAACGAACTGGTCAAGGCCACCTACCCGCTACTGGAAAGCAGCGGCCTGAACTTTGTGGGCAACGTGGAAGGCAAGGAGCTGTTCGGCGGTGAGGCGGACGTGGTGGTGACGGACGGCTTCACCGGCAACGTGCTGATGAAATCCGCCGAGGCGGTGGCCAAGCTGATCACCGACCGCCTGCGCGAGGAGATCACCTCCTCCTTCGTCACCAAGATCGGCGGGCTGCTGGCCCGGCCAGCCTTCCGCAGCCTGCGCAAAGATCTGGACCCGGCCGAAGTGGGCGCAGCGCCCATGCTGGGCGTGAATGGGCTGGTGTTCGTGGCCCACGGCCGCTCAGACAGCCGGGCGCTGCTGAGCGCGCTGCGCCTGGCGCGGCACTCGGTTGAGGTCAGTTTGCTGAACTCACTGGCCCAGGCGATCGAAAGCGGCCTGGCCACCCTGCCCCAAGGAGAACAATAGATGCGCCTGGTCACCAACGAGAGCTTGTACAAGCGCAATGCCCGCGTGGCCCTGGTGGCCAACCTGCTGGGCATGTTCCTGCTGGTCATTTCGGTATATCAACTATTCAATAGCTCAACCGATTTTGGGCTGTACCTGCTGTTCCTGACGGGCGGCATGATATTCACTCAGGTGGGCACCTACTTCAACCGCTGGAACCGCCGCCCAGACCGCCAGCTGGCCCAGGCGCTCAAATCGCTGGATAACAACTACACCCTGTACAACTTCACCAGCCCGGTCTCGCACCTGCTGGTTGGCCCCAGCGGGCTGTGGATCCTGCTGCCGCGCCAGACCACCGGCACGATCACCTATGAGCCGCAACGCCGCCGTTGGAAGGTGAGCAAGGTGTCCTTCCTCAAGCGGCTTACGCAGGAAGGCGTGGGCCGCCCAGTGAGCGAAGCCACCATCGAGGCTGAAGTGCTGGACCGCTGGCTGTCGAAGCACCTGAAGGATGAAAGCGTGCCGGTATCGGCGGCGCTGGTGTTCCTGGACCCGGGCGCGGATGTGCAGGTAGGCACGGCCGCCCTGCCCACCGTAACCGGCAAGAAGCTGAAACAACTGGTCATCAAGCCGGCTAGCGGGGCTGGGATCGGCGTACAGCGCGCCAAGCAGCTCAGCTTTCTGTTCGAGAACGCCAAGCAGAAAGCGCGGTAGCCGCTTTGACGCACAATTTGTCTGGCAACAAAACGAGCTAACTGTTAGAGTTAGCCATCTATTGATCCTGAGGAGGATTCATGGCAACAACCAAAAAGAGCCGCAAGACGGCCAAGAAGGCCAGCGGCGGGGCAGATCTCGCTACTGTTGGCCGCTACGTGTTCCTGGGCGGCATTGTGCTGTCCCTGCTGGCGGGCCTGTTCTTCGCCTTCCCCAGCTTCACCGTGCAGCGCTTCCAGATGCCGATCGTGTATCTGCTGATCGTGCTGGCGCTGGTGGGCGGTTACCTGCACGTCAGCAAAGAGGGCGAGAAGAGCTTCATGCTCACGGCGTTCGCGGTCTACTTCTTCTCTGACCGTTTGAGCTACGTCCCCAGCATTGGCAACTACCTCACCTCGATCCTGGGCGTGCTGGGCGTGTTCCTGTCCCTGGCCGCTTTGGCCGTGGCTGCCCGCAGCATTGTGAGCTGGTTCCGCTCCTAATCGTTGCATTCAGTGCACTAATTGCGAACGCCCAGCCATACGGCTGGGCGTTTTGCTATTAATCTTTGCCCAAGCGGGTAACAAAGCGGCCCGGTGGGCGTTTTACTATTCAACCCCATTCATTGGAGACCGCATGGAAACTTTGCTTATCATCGTGCTCATTCTCATTGTGCTTGGGATCATCCCATTGGGGCGCAGGCGGCGCAGCTTCACGGCCGTGCAAGTGGTCTTGCTGGTGCTCATCGTCTGGCTCATATTGCGCCTGTTTTAGTGAAAGGAAATCTCGATGGAACGTTCTGAACTGGCACGTTGGGCATTCATAGCCGGCCTGGTCTTGGCCGTCATCATTGCCCTGGTGACCCCGCTAAACTCAGCTTTCTTATGGATCATGATCCTGCTGGGTCTTTTTGCCGGGTACGTCTTCGTCACGGAGGATATGGAGCACCACTTCATCCTAGTGGCGATCGGTCTGGTGTTCTTCAGCCAGACCCTGTCTGAGCTGCCCAGCATTGGTGAGCCGCTGACCGCTCTGCTGGTGAGCATCTCGACATTCTTTGGGGTCATGATCGTGGCCCTGGTGGTGCGCAACATCATCGGCTGGGTATCAGCCGCCCCGCGCAGCAACAAACGCGTCTAGTGCGTCACCTGGTGCTCCGGCGAGCAACCAGCAACACAAAACGCCCAGCCTAATGGCTGGGCGTTTTGTATTTGGCACAACCGGGCTAGAGCAGGCTGAACAGATCCCAGCGGCCCCAGGCCACAAAGGCAGCCAGCAGCAGCAAAACCAGGTTAGGAACGGTGCCAGCATACTCTCCGCGGCGCGCATGGAAAGCAATTGCAAGCACCATCACCACACCCAACAACGCCGCCGCCAGCGGCGTGAGCCAGGGCAGGATGCCGGTGAGCATGGGGAGGATCAGGCCTAGCGCCCCGGCGATCTCGGAGAGACCAATGAAGCGCAGCAGCGGATCGGACACATCCTTCATCCATTTCATCTGCGGCATTGCCTTGGCCTTCTCTGCGTTGAACACTTTATTGGCGCCAGCCGCGGCGAAAGCCAAACCCAACAGCGCCTGGACGACCCATAGGACGATGTTCATTTTGCTTACCAGCCGAGGCCGGCATCCAGCGATACCGCGCCAGCGCCGGTGAACACCAGCGCCAGGGCCGCCACGCCCAGGATGAACTCAAATTCCCAGCCGCCCTGACCACCCTGGCCGGCGAAACCGACCTTGGCCATGCGGATCT
This sequence comes from Anaerolineales bacterium, assembly GCA_019637675.1. Taxonomy (GTDB): domain Bacteria; phylum Chloroflexota; class Anaerolineae; order Anaerolineales; family UBA11579; genus JAMCZK01. The sequence goes on from JAHBVE010000002.1 coordinate 101,202, forward strand.
TGACGACGACGATGGCGACCAGCATGGCGATGGCCATGCCCAGGCCGACGATGCGGGTACCCAGGCCGAGCACCAGCAGGATGGGACCAAAGGTCTCGAGCAGGCTCACTACCCAGGCCGAAAGGCCGGCCAGCGGAATGCCGGCCTGCTTGAAGAAGCCAGCAATGTTGCCCACGTTCTTGATCTTAGGCAGACCATGAGCGAAGAACACGATCGCCACACCGAGGCGCAGAATCAAAAGGCCCCAGTCCGGGGACAGCGACGAAAAAAAAGCTTGCATCTAAAAATATCTCCTTGTCTAAACAACAAATGTAAAGTATCCTACAGATGATAATAAGATGTTCAATTACGTCAACCAACAATCAAGACGAACTGTTAGGTAAACAACAAAAGACCGATAATGTTAATTACTCAAGAAAAAACCAAGAATCCGGATGACCCACGCGTCATTCGCACCCGCCGCCTGCTGGTGGACGCGCTGAACGAGCTGATGGGCGAGAAGAGCTTCGACGCCATCACTGTGAGCGAGATCGCCACCCGCGCCACGTTGAACCGGGTCACCTTCTACGCTCACTTTCAAGACAAGTACGCGCTGCTGGAATACGACATGAGCAGCCGCATCGAATCTGAGATGCAGACCCAGCTGGGCGCCAACCCGCGCTTGAACGAAGACATGCTCACCAACCTGCTGAGCTTCGTGTGCAACTTCCTGGAAGGCACGCAGCGCCACTGCCCGCCCCCACGCGGCCAGATGCAGTCTTTGGTGGAGAAGCAGCTCAAGAATCATATTTACGACGCGCTGCTGCAAGCGCTGGAAAAGCAGGCCAAGTTCAAAGCACAAGGACCCAGCGCCCAGCAAACCGCGATGGTGGCGGCCTGGGCCGTGTATGGCGCGGCCTTCCAGTGGAGCCAGCAAGACGAACGGCAGCCGCTGGCGCAGTTCGTGCGCCAGGTGCTGCCGCTGATCGCCGGCAACCTGACCCCGTACCTGGAGGCCGCGGCCAGCAAACCCAGCGTGCAGCATGTTTCCGCCGGGCGCGGCCCGGCCGCACTGCTAGGCCCGCTGCGTCTCGGCTTGAATTTGGCTTCGTAGTATTTCACCCCCGCAACCAAGAGGAGATCCATGGAGAACAAGCTCAAAGAACTCAAAACCCGCCTGGCTGAAGTGTCAGACCTGGGCGCGGCTGGCGCCGTGCTGGGCTGGGACCAGGCCACCTACATGCCGCCCGGCGGCGCATCCGCCCGCGGGCGGCAGATGGCCACCCTGGGCAGCATTGCCCAGGCCAAGTTCACCGACGCGGCCATCGGTCACCTGCTCGACGAGCTAGAGCCGTGGGCGGCGCAGCAGCCGGCCGACTCGGACGATGCGGCGCTCATCCGTAAGACGCGCAAGGACTACGACAAGCAGGTCAAGGTGTCGGCGGACTGGGTCTCGCGGGCCAACCTGCACATCGCCGAAACCTACCAGGCCTGGACGGAAGCCCGCCCGGCCAACGACTTCAAATCAGTGCAGGACGCGCTGAAGGTGACGCTGGATCTCAGCCGCGAATATGCGGACTTCTTCCCCGGCTACGAGCACATCGCCGACCCGCTGATCGATGGGCCGGACCCGGGCATGAAGGCGGCCAGCATCCGCAGCGTGTTCAGTGAGCTGCGCAATGAGCTTGTGCCGCTGGTGCAGGCGATCACTTCGCAAAAAGAGGCCGACGACAGCTCGCTGCGCAAGAGCTATCCGGAAAAGAAGCAACTCGACTTTGGTATTGAAGTGGCCAAGGATTACGGCTACGACTTCAACCGCGGCCGCCAGGATATGACCCACCACCCCTTCTGCACCACGTTCTCGATCACAGATGTGCGCATCACCACCCGTGTGCAGAGGAAGTACCTGGCGGATGCCTTGTTCAGCACGCTGCACGAAGCCGGCCACGCCATGTACGAGCAAGGCGTCAACATGGCCTACGAGGCCACTCCGCTGGCCGGGGGCGTGTCCTCTGGCGTGCACGAAAGCCAATCGCGCACCTGGGAGAACATCGTTGGCCGCAGCCGCGGCTTCTGGGAGCACTACTATCCCAAGCTGAAGGCGGCCTTCCCCACCCAGCTCAAAGGCGTGGGGCTGGATAAGTTCTACCGGGCCATCAACAAGGTGGAGCGTTCACTGATCCGCACGGACGCGGACGAGGTGACCTATAACCTGCATGTGATGCTGCGCTTCGACCTGGAGTTGCAGCTACTGGAAGGCTCGCTGGAGATCAAAGACCTGCCGGAAGCCTGGCACGCCCGCTACAAGAGCGACCTGGGCATCCAGGCGCCCAGCGATGTGGACGGCGTGCTGCAGGATGTGCACTGGTACGGCGGCCTGATCGGCGGCGCGTTCCAGGGCTATACTCTGGGCAATATCATGAGCGCGCTGTTCTACGACGCGGCGCTCAAGGCGCACCCCAGCATCCCCGGCGAGATCAGCAAGGGCGAGTTCGATACGCTGCACACCTGGCTGCGCGAGAACATCTACCAGTATGGCTCCAAGTACGAGCCGGATGATCTGATCCAGCGCGTGACTGGCGGCCCGCTGCGCATTGCGCCTTACATCAAGTACCTGCGCACCAAGTACGGCGAGCTGTACAAGCTCTAAGGCTTACTGCGCTGTCTCCTCCGCAAAGGGCGGCCAGCACTTGCTGGCCGCCCTTTCATGTAGCCGCAGCCGTAGGCATGCGCTACACTTGAGCCACCTATGAAGCCTTCGGCCTGTGCATACTGCACAGGCCGCCTCTGTCTACAGAAAGCGACCCGATGGAAGAAAAGAAAACGGCGATCCAAGGCCTGGGCGCCAAGTTCATGCGCCTGTGGCAAGCCTCCTTCGCCTCCAACCTGGCGGATGGCGTGTGGCTGGCGGCCGGCCCGCTGCTGGCCGCCTCGCTGACGCGTGACCCGCTGCTGATAGCCGGCCTGGCCACGGCGCAACGCCTGCCCTGGCTGCTGTTCTCGCTGCCCAGCGGGGTCATCGTAGACCGCATGGACCGCAAGCGCATCATCTGGATCGGCAATGCGATCCGCGGGACGCTGATCCTGGCCCTCGGGCTGAGCACCTACTACGGCCTGTTGAATATCTATGGCATGTACGTGTTCTTCTTCCTGCTGGGAACCGTAGAACCCTTCGTGGACAATGCCTCATTCGCCATCCTGCCGCGGGTGGTGACGCAGCCGCAACTGGAGAAGGCCAACGGCCGCCTGTTCGCCACCACCACCGTGGCCAACGATCTGGTCGGCCCGCCGGCGGGCAGCTTCATTTTCACGCTGTTCCCGCCGCTGGCCTTTCTGATCAGCAGCCTGGCGTATGGCGGCTCAGCGGTCCTGATGGGCTCGCTGCCCGGCGAGTATTACGCCCGCCGCCAGCCCGGCGCGGCCAGCCGGCTGCTGTCCGAGATCTGGGAGGGCTTCCGCTGGTTTCTCAACAACCGCGTGCTGCGCGCCCTGGCGCTGCTGGTCACATTGCAAAACCTGGTCTTCACGGCCGGCTATTCACTGCTGGTGCTGTACGCGCAAGACCGCCTGGGGTTGGGCGCTACGGGCTACGGCTTACTGCTCTCGGTGGGCGCGGTCGGCGGGCTGGTGGGCGCGGTGACGGCTGACCGCATCGGCACGCGGCTCGGCACCGGTTCGGTGATCGTGCTGGGCATCACGCTGACCGGGTTGGCTTTCCTCGTGCTGGGCTTCACGCACGACACGCCCGTAGCAGCGGCCATGCTGGCGGTGAACTCATTCTCGGTGACGATGAGCGTCACGCTCATCCTGGCCCTGCGCCAGACCCTGATCCCGGATGACCTGCTGGGCCGTGTGACCAGCGTGTACCGCTTCATCGTCATCGGCACGGCGCCGCTGGGCAGCCTGGCCGGCGGCCTGCTGGCGCGGCGCTATGAGCTGGGCACTCCCTACTGGGTCGGCGGGGTCGTGATCCTCGTATCAACTTTGCTCACCTATCGTTTCATAAGCAACAAGGCGGTCGAACGCGCCAAGGCCGATCTGCCGGGTTCATCGGCTTCCTGAGTGAAAGATGAGTAGGGTCTTGGCAGCGATCTGGCTGGATAGAATCCAAGAATGAAACGACACTTACTTCTCCCCCTGCTTGTGCTATCGCTGGCGCTGGCAGCCTGCGGAATCTCAGAAGCTGACATCCAGCTTACGGTAGTAGCAGCCGAGACGAATGCCGTTTCAACTGCTTACGTGCAGCTGACTGAGTATGCGCTGGCCAACCCTTCGGCCACCCCCACCCTGATGCCGACCGCAACATTGATGCCCACGGCAACCTTGCAGCTTACACCCACGACCTCCACGGGAACGGGCACCGGCGGCGGCCTGCCGACCACCGGCTGCGAAGGCATGACCTTTGTATCTGACGTGACCGTGCCAGACGGCGCCGATGTTGCCGCCGGAACGGCCTTCACCAAGACCTGGTCAGTGCGCAATTCCGGCACCTGTGAATGGACGACCGGCTTCCAGCTGAACTTCAGCCACGGTGACCAGATGGGCGGCCCCAGCAGCAACGCACTGGTGGCGGCGGTTCCGGTGGGCGGCACGGCCAACATCTCAGTGGAGCTGGTTGCCCCGGCCACCGCAGGCGAGTATGTGGGCCATTGGGCCATCGCCAATGCGGCGGGCACGGCCTTTGGCTATTTGTACGTCGAGATCAACGTGCCCTAACTGAAAACAAGATAAAGAATAAAAAAAAAGCTGCGCAGTGCGCAGCTTTTTTTTATTCTTTATCGTCCGGACGGGGCGTGATCTCGATCGCCTCACGCAGCAACGAGAGCACGCCGGGCAGCGTGGCGTCATCCACGCTGTAGATCTTGACATGCCGGGCGCGCTGGCCTGTGCCCTCCAGCAGGGCTTCGGGATCTTCAAGATCTACCCCGCGCGGAAAGCCAAAGTTGATGTAATCCTTCTGAAAGATGATCACGCACACCAGATGGGTGTAGGTTTCGGCGTAGCCGTAGCCGAGCAAATGGGCCGATTCGTCGATCTGCTCGATCACCTCCGGCGCCAGGTCGAGGATCTGAGTGCGCAACTCCAGGGCAATAGCCTGGAGTTGCTCCGGGAAACCCGCCAGGAAGGCGCGCAGCGAAGGCGTGATGCCGAGATCGGCCATCAGGCTTCCTGCGCCTTCTCGCCCAGCAGCACGCGCACATCGTTCACATGATGTAAGTTGTGATACAGCGTGAAGAAGACCAGCTCACGCACGGTGAGCTTGCCGAGCACCGGGTGCGGCAGGCGGGCTTTGTCGAGATCCTCATCCTTCCAGCCCGCCAGGGCGCTCTCCAGCTTGGCGGCGGACTGCTGCCAACGCTGCAGCACGGCCTGCTTGGCGGCCGCCAAATCCCCTGTGGGCATATCCATCTCGGCCACGAACTCGGGCGGCGATTGGGCGCCGGTCTCCAGCTTGTCCTTGTACTCTGCGATCAACTGCGGGTAGCGGCGGCTGGCCGCCGCGGCGCCCCAGATGAGCCCGGAGACGGCCTGCGGCACGCGCAGGCCGAGAGTAGCGGCGCGCACAGATTTGCTGAGGTGTCCCAGATTCTCAGCAGGCGACCACACTTGCGGCGGATGCTCGAAGAATACATCGACAGGGATGGCGGCGAAGTATTCGGTCACCGTGTTGTTCGTGCGGGCCAGTTCCGCCTGGATCTCTGGCAGCATGTAAGGGTCCATCCTCTGAATCATAACTCTTTCTGGCCGACGCCAATCGTCAATCGCAAGGTATATAATCACCGCAACGTTGCAAAGGAGACAGCATGGCAAAAAATTCTTCCAAGGTACGCGTTGCGATCATTGGCGTTGGCAATTGCGCCAATTCCCTCGTGCAAGGCGTGCAGTATTACCAAAATGCAGCCGACACGGATGAAGTGCCCGGCTTAATGCATGTGAATCTGGGCGGCTATCACATCAGTGATATTGAATTTTCCGCCGCGTTCGATGTGGTGGCCACCAAAGTTGGCAAAGACCTGAGCGAAGCCATCTGGGCCTACCCCAACAACACGATCAAATTTGCCGAAGTGCCCCACCTGGGTGTGGAAGTGCAGCGCGGCATGACCCACGACGGCCTGGGCAAGTACCTGCGCGAAGTCGTCGAGAAAGCCCCCGGCGCTACGGCTGACATCGTCAAAGTATTGAAGGACACCGGCACGGACGTGGTGGTGAGCTACCTGCCCGTAGGCTCTGAGATGGCCACCAAGTGGTACGTCGAGCAGATCCTGGAGGCTGGCGTCGGCTTCGTCAACTGCATCCCGGTATTCATCGCCAGCCAGGATTATTGGGGCCAGCGCTTTGCTGAGCGCAACGTCCCCATCATTGGCGACGACATCAAGAGCCAGGTGGGCGCTACCATCACCCACCGGGCCCTGGCTCGCCTGTTCGTGGAGCGCGGCGTGCACCTGGACCGCACCTACCAGCTGAACTTTGGCGGCAACATGGACTTCTACAACATGCTGGAGCGCGAGCGCCTGGAATCGAAGAAGATCTCCAAGACCGGCGCGGTTACCAGCATGCTGCCCTACGAGATGGACGGCGGCGATGTGCACGTTGGCCCGAGCGACTATGTGCCCTGGCTGACCGACCGCAAGTGGTGCCACATCCGCATGGAAGGCCGCGCCTTTGGCGACGTGCCGCTGCAGATGGAAGTCAAGCTGGAAGTGTGGGACTCGCCCAATTCGGCCGGCGTAGTGATCGACGCGATCCGCTGCATCAAGCTGGCGCAGGACCGCGGCATTGGCGGCCCGCTGATCGGCCCGTCTTCGTACTTCATGAAGACCCCGCCGCAGCAGTTCACGGATGACCTGGCCCGCACCAACACCGAAACGTTCATTGCCGGCGAGAGCGTGCCGCAAAAGGCGTAAAATCCGCCGCAGATGTGCGTGGCTGCGCCACGCCGCAGATGATACACAGATAACAGGCGGCCCGTTGGGCCGCCTGTTTTGTTCCTCCGGCCAGCCCGGGGCTTGCCGCCCTACGATGAAATCGCTATACTGTTCGTGGGCCAAAAAAGCCCCGCGATGAGGCTCGCGTTACACCGGAGACGGTTAATAGCTTCTACCCACCCATGGGTAGAAGCTTTTTTGTTGTTAAGGAGCATATGAAACGGTTCATCAGTTTTGAGTGGACACAGCGCATCTTCAACTTCAGCCGGCGGGATCTTGAAGCCCTGACCGCCACGGTGGCGAAGTGGGCTGTGCTGGGCGGCATCGTCGGGATATTGGCAGGCTCAGCTTCGGCGCTGTTCCTTGCCAGCCTGGACTGGGCTACGAGCACGCGGCTGGCCAGGCCTGAGCTGCTGTATATGCTGCCGCTGGCTGGCTTCGTGGTGGGCTGGGTCTACTACCGCTTCGGCGGAGCCGCGGCGCAGGGCAACAACCTGGTCATCGAAGAGGTGCACTCCAATCAATCGCACATCCCGTGGCGGATGGCGCCTCTGGTGCTGGCCGGCACGGTGATCACGCACCTGTTCGGCGGCTCGGCCGGGCGCGAGGGCACTGCGATCCAGATGGGCGCCAGTCTGGCGGACACGTTGCGGCGGGCGCTGCGCCTCAGCCCGGAGGACCGCCGCTTGTTGCTGATGGCGGGCATCAGCGGCGGCTTCGGCTCGGTCTTTGGCACGCCAGTTGCCGGCTTCATCTTTGGCATGGAAGTCCTCAACGTGGGGCGTATCCGCTACGCGGCCATCGTGCCCTGCCTGGTTGCGGCGTACGCCGGCGACATGACCACGCGCCTGTGGGGCGTTGGGCATACCCACTACCCCGTTATGCAAAGTTTCGAGATCGAGCCCGTGCTGCTGCTCAAGGTGGCCGCGGCCGGCGTGCTGTTTGGCCTCACCAGCATGCTGTTCGTCGAGCTGACCCACGCGGTCAAGCATCTGCTGAGCCAGATCAAGTATCCGCCCCTACGTCCGCTGGTGGGCGGTGCAGCGATTATCGGATTGGTATGGCTGCTCAAGACGCACGACTATCTGGGCTTGGGCATCCCGCTCATCTTGCAAAGTGTGGATAGCGGCGGGATCATCGCCCTAGCCTTCCTCATCAAGCTGGTATTCACGGCCATCACGCTGGGTTCGGGCTTCTTGGGCGGCGAAGTGACTCCCCTGTTCGTGATCGGCTCAACCCTCGGCTATACGCTGGGCGCCTTGCTGCATGTGGAGCCGGCCTTCATGGCATCCATCGGCTTCGTAGCCGTGTTCGCCGGGGCCAGCAATACGCCATTGGCGAGCGCCATCATGGCGATCGAGCTGTTTGGCAGCGGCTCGATGGAGTATGTATTCGTGGGCTGCGTTGTGGCTTATCTCGCATCGGGTCACCGCGGCATCTACGCCACGCAACGGATCGACTCGCCCAAAGCGATCGGCGCGGATGTGCAGGTAGGTGAAAGCCTGAGCGCGGTGGCAGACCGACGCGCCAGATCCCGCAAGGATTCAAGTTAGGCTGGAGCATCACTAACCTCGCCTATAATCCACGCCATGAAGGTTCTCGTAACCGGGGCTACCGGATTCATCGGCGGGCATATTGCCAAATCCGCATTAGCGCAGGGCTGGCAGGTGCGCGGCCTGCGCCGCACCCCGGCCCACACCGGCCACCTGGAAGCCGGTGAGCCGGTGGAGTGGATGCAAGGCGACCTGAACGACGCGGCCAGCCTGGCGCGTGCCATGGCCGGAGTGGATATGCTATTCCACGCCGCGGCCTACTACCCGCGGCGGGAGCGCCAGCGCACCCGCCAGCAGCACCTGGACGCGGCCCAGGCCGAGATGGACGGCGTGCTGGCAGCGGCCAAAGCGGCCGGGGTGCGCCGCATGGTCTATACCTCGGCCCTGTTCTGCATTGCGAATGTGGCGCCGGATGCCGGCCGCCTGGCCGACGAGCGCGATGTCTACCAACTGGGCGACTTCCCGGAGAGCGCCTATTTCGAAACCAAGATCTTGATGGAGCAGATCGCCCTGGCGGCCAACGGGCCGCAGCTGGAGGTGGTGGTGACCAACCCCACCGCGGTCTTCGGCCCGGGTGACCTGAACAAGACCCTGGGCAGCCTGCTGATCCTGGCCGCCAAAGGCTACTTCGTGGCCTGGCTGCCGGCCGAGGCCAACGTGGTGGATGTGCGCGATGTGGCCGATGCGCACATCCAGGCCGCCCTGAAAGGGCGGCCGGGTGAGCGCTACATCCTGGGCGGGCACAACCTCTCGGTCAAGGAGGCCTTCACCATCGTCGCCGAGGTGGCCGGGCGACGGCCGCCGCGCTTCGCGATTCCGCTGTGGCTGGTCGACCCGGTGGTCTGGCTGGGCGATCGCATCCCGGCCATCCCCCTGCCCGCCAACCATCTGCGCAGTGTGCGCCGCTGGCAGGCTTATAATACGGCCAAGGCCGAGCAGGAGCTGGGCATGCACGCCCGCCCCTTCGCTGACACGGTAAGAGACTCCCTGGCCTGGTTCGTATCCCACGGCGACCTGTAATCTGATGCCCCCACTTTTTCTCGCATTGTTGATCGGCTATCTGCTGGGTTCGATTCCATTCGCGCACATCATCGCCCGCGCCGTAGGCGGCGTACAGCTGGCCGAGGTCGGCAGCCGCAACGTCGGCACCCGCAACCTGACCCGCAATCTGGGCCTGGGCTGGGGCGCGCTGGGCGGTGTGTTGGACTTCTCCAAGGGCTTGGCCGCCATGGCCATCGGCGAAGCCGTGGCCGGCGGCCACCCGTGGTGGATGCTAGCCGGCACGGCAGCCGTGGCCGGCCACAACTGGCCGGTCTGGCTGCGCTTCCGCGGCGGCAAGGGGTTGGCAACGGCGCTGGGCGCGGCCGCCTGGGTGGCGGCCTGGCCCGAGCTGGCGATCGTGTTCGCGCTGGGCTGGGTCGTGCAACGGCTGACCGGCAACATCACGCTGACGGCTGCGGTGGGCTTTGTAGTCATGCTCGTGAGCTTGCAAGCCGTGGGCCGGCCGCTGGAAGTGACCTATTTTGTGCTCAGCCTGGCCGCGGCCGTGCTGCTGGCCACCTGGCCGGATATCTCCGCCAAGCTGAAGAAGCCCGGCGAAGTCCAAAAGTATTTCAAAGACCCCAACGCGGTCTATAAGAAGAAGACCTCTCGCTAACCTCGCCTAGGAAAGGAAATCTATGCTTTCAACCATTCGAACTGACCTTAAATCCTACTGGGTGCGCTGGCTGTTCGCCGCCATCACAGTGACCTTTGGCCTGCAGGAGCTGCGCGTGCTGTTCGTGAGCTTCGTGGGCTACCTGCGCGACTCAACTGGCATGAGCTCGCTCAGCCTGGCGCCGGTCGCCATCGGCGTGTTCGCGCTGGCGTTCCTGGTGGGGCCACTCAACCGCCTGCTGGGCACGCGCCGCACGCTGTGGCTGACCGCCGGCGGCCTGGCCGCACTGCGCGTGGCTGAGCAGGTGTCGCAGACTGCGCTGATGGACCTGTACCTCTCCTCGGCCGCGGTGGCTCTGTTCCTCATGTGGATCCCGTTGGCGGTCGGCATCTCGCGTGCCCGCGGCGGCCACATCCCGCAGCACCTCGGCCTGGGCTGGCTGCTCGGCGTGGTGCTCGACAGCAGCTTGCAGATCGCCTTCCGCACGCTGGACCTCCCCTGGCAGCCCGGCATCATCGCCCTGCTGCTGGTGGCCGTGCTGGCCGCTCTGCAGCTGTGGACGCTGAGCAAGCTGGTGGTCGATGCGCCCTCCGCCACGGATGGCAGCTGGGCCAGCTCGGCGGCCCTGCTGGCGATCGGCCCCTGGGTCTTCCTGCAGCTGATGGTGTTCCAGAACACGGCGCTGTTCTCCTCCCTGAGTGGGTGGAGCACGCCTGCGGCCGGCGCGGCCTTGCTGCTGGGCAATGTGATGGGGCTGTGGCACATTGCCAGAGTGGCGCCGCAACGCACCTGGCTCAACCTGCTTGTGTATGGCGTTGTATTGCTGGCGCAACTGCTGCTGGCTTTCAACCAGCCGCTGGCGCCGCTGCTGTTCCTGTTCCTGGGCCAGATCTTCAGCCTGGCCCTGGGTTTCTTCATCTTCACCAGCGCGGGCGCGGTGGCCGGCAAGCCCGGCCTGCTCAGCAGCACGCTGTTCAGCGGTCTGGGGCAGATCGTGTTTGCGCTGATCACCTTTGTTTACTACGCCTCGTACGACATTGACTTCGGCATCCGCTCCGGCACGCTGCTGCCGGTGGCGGCGGTGCTGGTGACAATTTTCCTGCTGATCTCCTCGCGGGCCAAGGCTGACAAGGCCAAGGAGTTCAAGCCGCTGTACTCCCCTATGGCGTTGGCGGCCGCGGCTCTTGTGGTGCCGCTGCTGTTGAGCTTTAGCTGGAAGAGCCCGGCGGCGCAGCCGATCGATTCCAACACCTTCCGCGTGATCAACTACAACATCCACGACGCCGTGAACACGGACGGCCGCGTGGACCCCGAAGCGCTGGCGCGCATCATCGAGGAAAGCGGCGCCGATGTAGTTGGCCTGCAAGAGATCTCACGCGGCTGGCTGATCTGGGGCGGCATGGACATGCTGGAGTGGCTGGCCCAGCGCCTGGACATGCAGTACATCTGGGGGCCGACCGCCGACGCCCAATGGGGCAATGCCATCCTGACCCGCCTGCCGATCATCAGCTACACCAACAACCCGCTCCCGCCAGAGGACGTGCTGTTGCTGCGCGGCTACCTGTACGCCGAGATCGAGGTGAACGGGCAGACCCTGCACGTGATCGACACGCACTTCAGCGAGAAAGCCGGCCAGGACGACATCCGCGCCCAGCAAGCCTCGGTGCTGGTGGACGTGGCGGCGGGCCGCCCGGCCACCATTGTGATGGGCGATCTAAACTCCCTGCCCGACTCGCTGGCCCTGGACGTGATGTTGGGCGGCGGCTTCATCGACATCTCACGCGAGAGCGGGCTGAGCAACACGTTCACCTACCCCTCGTTCGCAGCCGACCACCAGATCGACTACATCTTCATCTCGCCTGACCTGCAGTTCAGTGACTTCGCCATCCCGCTGACGACGGCGTCAGACCACCTGCCGCTCTCGGTGACGATCAGCCTACCCTGATAAAAAAAGCCCGGCGAACGCTGGGCTTTTTTTATTTTAAGGCTGGCTGAGGAACAAGGGCTCGCCGTCATTCTTGCCGCCCTGGATGATGCCATTGTCTACGGCAGCATCGCTGATGTATTCGGGGTAGAACATAGTCACCGGAGGCACCCGGTATTGCAGGATGCTGGCATCCTGATGCATGTAGGCCAGGATGGCCGGATACAGGTCTTGCAAGACGGTGATCTCGTCATAGGCTTCGAACTGCGCTCCCTCCGGCCAGCGAATGGCGAGGAAGCTGCCGAAGCGGTCTTGAATATCAAAGCGATTGATGTCGTTGATGGTGTAACCACCGCGCCCGGTGGCGTAGCAATTCTTGCTGAGGTACGGCCCGTGATCGCCGGCCACGATGACGATGGCGGTCGGGTCATTAGCCAGCAGCAAGTCCAGATCTGTACGCATTTCTACATTGGCAACGGCCAGGCGCTGCTCGAACAGCTTCGTTTCGTTAGGCAGGCATTCGCCGGAGTTCTGGCTGTGCCCAGGCGCATACGAGTGGGCATACAGGAATACCGGGTCGGCAGGCACATTGCCAAACAGATCCAGCTTCTGCTGTTCGAACTGCTTGGCGGTACTGGCGTCAAAACCGATGTCAAAGCGGAACTCGCCCAGCAGGATGCTATCGAGCAACACCAGTGAGGCCGGGCGCTCTTGTGGAAATGAGACATCGTAACTTGAGCCTACTTCCTGAAAGAAGAAGTCAGAGGCAAAGTAGCCATAGGTGCGGTAGCCCATCCGTTGAAAGATCTGGTGCACCACGCCCGCTCCAGATGTGCCGATGCGCGTATCCCCATAGAAATCCAAAGAGGCATTCATCAGCGAGCCGATGGAAACCACAGAGTATGAGCCGATCGAATAGGTGTGCGGGTACATGGTGAAGCCGTGCTGCTGCAGGTAAAGCTCTTGCTCGCTATTGTCAATGCCATATTGCAGCATGGTTTCATTGGCAACGTACGAGTCGTAGACCAGCAGATAGATGTTGGGCTTCGTTTCCGGGTCAGCGGGCACTGCGCTAAAGAATGGATGATCGTGAATGTCTGAGGATACCGGGATCTGTTTCCCCAGATCGACCTGGGCGACTGTGTTGGAAACAAAAAAGGCGGTGACAAGCAACAACAGTAAGTTGCGGTGGCGAGAAGGGTACAGCAACGCAAACAGAACGATCAAAGCCAGCATGATGCCAAGCTGAATGCGCAGATCGCCCTCGGCGAACCACAGGAAACTGGCGCTGAGCACGGCCATATTGGTGATCATGAACAAAAAGATCACACTGAGGATACGCAGGACTGCCGGATTAGCGAAACGGCTCAGCAGTTTTGGTAGGACCACCACCAGCAGGACAGAAACGGCCAAAAATCCCAGCAACAGGAACAAATTCTGCGGGAAGGAAACCTGTTGGGTGTTATTGAGCAGATACTGGACCACCGGCGCCAAAGGCAGCAAGAGCAGCAGCCAATCCGTTGGGCGCCAGGCGGCTGCCGGCGTTTCGGGAGCGGCAGCTAGCGGCTTTTGGCGCAATGCCAACGCAATACCCAGGGCAATGGCGCTACCTGCCAGCAGCCAGGGCCACAGCGCATTGACGAAGGCCAGGTTGACGCCGGCCGGCAGCTTGCGTGCCTGCTGGAGTACCAGCAGCAGCGCACCGCAGTATGCTGCCACAACCGCCAGGGGGATCGATACGCCTGGCCCCCAGGCAACCGATGCAGGCCAGCGCTTTAGTTTGGTTGTGATGGTCTCGATATTTTGGCTCATGAATGTGAGGATAACACGCAACCCACTGGACAGTTAAGCTATATAAGAATACAGTCATCTTCAGAGGTAAGTAGATGCAAATGATACAGATCGGGCCTGGCGGCCCTAAAGTAGCGCCGATCGGCATGGGCACCTGGGCCTGGGGCGACAACCTGTTCTGGTCGTACGGGCGCGAGTACGGCGAAGACGACCTGCGGGCGGCGTACGACACCAGCCTGGAAGCCGGCGTCACCTTCTTCGATACTGCTGAGATCTACGGCACTGGGCGGTCTGAGGCGCTGCTGGGCCGCTTTGCCGCCGCCAACGCCGAAGAGCACATCGTCGCCTCCAAGTTCTTTCCGTACCCGTGGCGGGTGCTGCGCGGCAGCTTGCGGCAGGCGCTGGCTGGCAGCCTGCAACGCCTGGGCTTGCCCAGCCTGCAGCTGTACCAGATCCATTGGCCCTTCCCGCCGCGCAGCTTCGCAACCTGGCTGCACGCCATGGCGGACGCGGTGGAGGCCGGCCTGCTCAAGCAGATCGGCGTATCCAACTTTGGGCCGCGCCAAACCGAGAAGGCCATCCAGGTGCTGGAGAGCCGCGGGCAGCGGCTGGCCAGCAACCAGATCTCATACAGTTTGCTGGCTCGCAACGCCGAGCGGAATGGTTTGCTGCAACTGTGTCGAGATCACGACATCACTGTGATCGCCTACAGCCCGTTGGCGCAAGGCTTGCTGACCGGCAAGTACACCCGGCAGCAGCCGCCGCCCGACCTGGCGCGGCGGGTGATGAACGGCGGCAAGCTCAGCCGGTTGGGGCCGCTGCTGGCCGAGATGCAACGCATCGCCACCCTGCACGGCGACAAGCCCGTCTCACAAGTGGCGCTGAACTGGTGCGTGGCCAAAGGCACGCTGGCCATCCCGGGCGCCAAGAACGCCAAACAGGCCGGGCTGAACGCGGGTACGTTGAGCTGGAGCCTGAGCGAAGAAGAAGTGGGACGGCTGGATGAGCTGTCTGCCACGGCGGTGTGGGGCTGATGCGCTGGGCTGACTTTGCCGCCAACGCGCCAGAGCTGGCCGCCTTCGGTGCGGAGCGGCTGGGCAGCGCGGTGGCGTACATTGCCACGGTGACGGTGGACGGAATGCCACGCGTGCACCCGGTGACCCCAATCCTTGGCGACGAGCTGTACCTGTTCATGGAACCCAATTCCCCCAAGGGCAAAGACCTGCAACGCGGCAGCGCCTACAGCCTGCACTGCGGCGTGGCCGACTCCAGCGGCGGCCAAGGCGAATTCTATGTGCGCGGGCACGGCCGCCTGGTGCAAGACCCGGCCGAACGGGCCGCCGCAGCCGCGGCGGCCAGCTACTCCCCCGCCGAGCGCTATATCCTGTTCGCGCTCTCGGTGGAGTTCGCCTTCATGAACGTGTATACGGAGAACGATCCCATCCGGCGGCGCTGGCAGGCCGGCGCTTAGTTGCACACCCAGATGGCGCCGCGGTATTCACGCAGGACAACATCCAGGTTGCTGCCTCGCATCACTTCTATTAGCCCGCTCTGGGCATAGCCCCCCATCAATACGAAATCACAGCCGCGCTCAGCGGCCACATCCAGAATAGCCTGGGCGGCGCGGCCGCGGCGCTGCTCATAGTCTGCAAGGATGCCGCGGGCCAGCAGGTAATTCTTGGCGCCGGTCTGCGAGAGCGTGGGCCGCAGGCTGCGCTCGAACGAGGTCAGCACGGTGAGCTGGATACCCCAACGGCGCACCAGGTAAGCGGCCAGATACAACGCCTGGCGCGCCTTGCGGCTGCCGTCGTAGGCGAGCAGGGCGTGTTTGAGCTCGGTCTTGGCGGGCACAACCAGCACCGGCCGCGGGCTGCGCTGCAGGAAGGCACGCAAGCCGGAGAGCAGGCGCTCGAGCGGGCGCGTGCCGGGCGGGTGCTTGAGATGCAGCACCACCAGATCGCTCCAATGGCTGCGGGCCTCCACCCGGCGGTGAATGTTGCCCTGCTCCAGCACCAGGCTGCCGGGCAGGCCGGCGGCGGCCACGCGGCGCTCGAACTCGCTGCGCAGGTTGTGCACCTGCTGCTCGTCTGCGCCGGATGCGGGCTGCACATGCACGCCGCGCAGCTCGCTGCGCTCGTGCCGGGCGACCAGCAGGGCCACGTCGAGCGCGGTCCAGCTGGCATCCTCACCGCTGAGGGGCACCAGCACGCGCGGGAAGAGCGTCTCGCCTTCCTCCAGGTCATCGCGCTGCAGACGCCACTCGGTCGGTCGTGGCGCGGCCGGCAGCCGCATCCAGCGGCCAAGCCAGCGCCGCACGCGCCCGCTGAAGCGGCGCGGGCTGCCCTCCAGGCGGTTCCAGGCGTGGGCGGCGGCCTCGGCGATCCCCAGATTCCAGCCCAGCTCCTTCTCCAGCGTAGAGCGGTGCTTCATCAGCCACAGGTACATATCCGCCTCGGTGCGCTGCGGGAAGTCACGCAGCAGGCCGAGCTGGCGGATGGCGTGGATGGCGGGCACATAGACTTCGTCGGCCCAGTGGGCGGCGGCATCCGCCAGGCCGACCTCGCCGCCCTGCTGCTCGCCCATGTAGTAGCGGTGCACGGCGATGTGCTCGCGCAGTTCGTTGATGCGGCCGGGGATGGTGACGCGGAAATCCACATCCGAGCGTGTGTCTGCCAGCCCGGTATCCTGCAGGAAGTTGTGCAGCTCGGTCTTGATGATGAGGTCTTCGATGTCATCATCCGGCGAGATGGCGACGCGGGTCGGGATCTCGGTGACGTAGGCTTCGATGGTCTTGGCGCCGACTTCACGTGCCACCGAGACGCGGTGGTGGCCATCCATCACGAAGTAGATCTCGCCGATCTTGTAGACTTCGATCGGCGGCAGACCCTGGCCTTCCATAGCCAGGCGCACCCGCGCCCAGCGGCCGCCCTGGCTGGCCTGGCGCGGCAGAAACTGGCGGTTGAAATCCTCATAGCGGCCGACGCTGCCAACGATGGCGTCCAGCGGGATCTCATGCAGGCCGCGCGGCAGCTGGCTGGCGCCGCCGAGCATCTTGCGCACATCGTCAAAGCGCAGCAGGTCATCGGCGCGGCTGCCGCCCAGGCGCGCCAGCGCCTGGCGCAAAGCGGCGCGGCCGCGGGCGCGCTTGAAGTCGTTCATGGCCGAGGAATAGTTGTTCACGGCGTCAGCTCCAGCTCCTGATAGCCGTAGGCGTTGACGACCTGGGTGCGCTCGAACTGGATGATGGCGGGCTCATTGCGGTCATACAGGTGGATGTGGCCGTGCAGGTGGTACTTGGGCTTGAAGGTGCGCAGCAGCCAGCGGAAGGCCTTGAAGCCGCGGTGGGCCGTGTCCTGGCGGTCACTAACATCCCAAGCCGGGGCGTGGGTGACCAACACGTCGAGGGCGCGGCCGTAGCGCAGACGGTTGTAGAGCAGGCGCGGCAGCATACCGAGCACCATGAGCCACATCTCGCTTTGCGTGTACATGAAGGGGCCGCGGCGGTAGCGCAGGCTGCCCTCGAAGCCAGCGAGGATCAGCCCATTGTGGTGGACCAGTTTGCGGTGCAGGTCGATAGCGCCCCAGGGGGCCTCACGCGCCTCGGTCTGGGAGTATTCGACGTTCGGGGCATGGTTGCCGCGCACGAAGAAGACCGGCTTGCCCAGCGTATCCACCAGGAATTCGAGATAGTAGTACGGCAGGTCGCCGCAACCGATGACGAGGTCCACCGCGCCGAAGCGCTGGGCGACGGCTGGGGTGTAGACGAAGTCGAGCACCTGGTCACTGAGGGCGAGGACGCGCATGTGGACGAATATAACAGTTGTACAGGTCAGGTGGGAGCACCCTCACCCCTACCCCTCTCCCTAAGGGAGAGGGGAAACGCAAAGCTAAACCCAGATTGCTTCGCTGCGCTCGCAATGACGTATGGGGAACCCGACCATACACAAACCCGTCATTGCGAGCCACAGGCCGCAAAGCGGCCTGTGCGCGTGGCAATCTGGGTTGTGAGGCGTGGGCTAAAACCAGATTGCTTCGCTTCGCTCGCAATGACGGGCGGGTCTGAATTGACATTCGCTCTTAAGGCAAGTAGACTGCATAGAGAGCAGTCAATATGAAGACCAAGAGCATGGACCCCGTAGCGTTTGCCAAAGTGCTGGCTGACCCCACCCGCCAGCAGATCATGCAAAGCTGCTGCTGCGAGTGGAAGAATGTGAACGAGATCGTGAAGACGGTGAAGGTGAGCCAGCCCACGGTCTCGCACCATTTGGCGCTGTTACGCGAGGCCGAGCTGGTACAGGTCCGCGAAGAAGGCAAGAACACCTTCTACACGCTGAACCAGGAGAAGGTGGCAATGTGCTGCGGCCAGCTCATCAGCACCTTTGCCCCCGAGAGCAAGGCCGCCGAGCAGCTGCAGGCTGCGCCAACCAAGTAGCGGGCGGCCAGCTGCCAACTGCCAGCCAGCCGCCCGCCGTGCAGCGCTGGCTAGCAGCAGCCAGTGCCGCCGCAACAACAGCCGCTTTCCAATACGCTCAACTGCTCATCAGGTGTGAACATTTCATCTCCTTTCCAAAGAAGGTATATATAGACGGCCATCTATGTAATAAAGGATAATTGGCCGCCGTCTATATGTCAAGAACTATGAGCGACTTCAAAATCCACCCCGATACCCAGATCGCCCACGTTGAGCTGCAGGTCGCTGACCTGGCGCGCATGACCGCTTTCTACAGCGGGCTGATGGGCTTCCAGATCATTGACTCGGCGGACGGCCGCACCCGCCTCTCGGCGAACGGCCAGCTGCCCGCCCTGCTGACCCTGACCGAGCGCAAGGGTGCGCGCCTGCAGCCGCAGGCGCGCACAGGCCTGTACCACACCGCCTTCCGCTTCACCGGCCGCGGGCCGCTGGCGACGACGCTGCTGCGCATCGTCTCGGCCGGCTGGCCGCTGCAAGGCGCGTCAGATCACCTGGTGAGCGAGGCGATCTACCTGGGCGACCCCGAGAACAACGGCATCGAGATCTACCGTGACCGCCCGCGTGCCCAATGGCCGCGCCTCGGCGACGGCTCGCTGGAGATGGCCAACGCCCCGCTCGACCTGCACAAGCTGATCGAAGAGGCTGACCAGCAGGCGGCGCAGGACGGCATCATTGACACCGGAACGGATATTGGCCATATGCATCTGCAGGTGTCGAATACGGCCACGACGGCCGCCTTCTACAACAATTTGCTGGGTATGGACATCATTGTGAACTGGCCCAGCGCGATCTTTATGAGTGCGGGCGGCTACCACCACCACCTGGGCGCCAACACCTGGCACAGCCAGAACGCCCCGCGCCGCGAGGAAGATATGACCGGCCTGCGCTCCTACGCCTACCGCATCCCTGACGAGGCGGGCTGGCTGGCCGTGCTGCAGCGCGTGCAGAACGCGCAGTACCAGCACGCCGCCATAGAGCGCGACGGCCAGCCGGGCATCGCGGTGGCGGATCAGGACGGCAACCCGGTGGAGCTGCTGGGGCCGGACACCGCCGCCGTGCGCGCCGCGCTGGCGGAGCTGCAAGTTCTTATATAGCGCATATATCGCCCTGCTATAATCTGGGCCTGCATGGGGATGACTGGCTTCGACGATTGAGGCTGGGTCTGAACTGCGAGCCGAGAGGCGCCGACCTCGTTAACTCAGCGCAAACCTTAAGTGCCAACCGCACTGACTACGCAGCTCTCCCGCTCGCCGCGTAATACCGGCTAGCTAAGAACTGTCCAACTCCTCGTGAGTTGCGTCTGCCCCGCCCTCTCCTCGGCTGGGTGGGAACAGGCGAGACAATGCCGGGGTGCTGTGCACGAAGCCGTGACGTGCGCTTAAGACAAAGCGGATGGCTGCGGGGACCCCCTTGTCTGTTGTGGGTCCCGCCGCGACAAAACAACCGACTACGCTCGTAGACGTTCAGAACTCTAATCTTTCGGACGCGGGTTCGATTCCCGCCATCTCCACTCCTCAATGAGACGAGCGCACCTCAGATCTGTGGTGCGCTCGTCTCATATATAATGCAGCGCAAGGGAAGATACCCCGAGGAGATGAGATGAAACCCCAACTTGCATCACTTATCATCATTGCCGCATTGCTGCTGGCCGGCTGCGCCCCCAGCAGCGGTACAGACGACGCCGTCGTTGCTACGCTGGTGGCAGCTGCGCTGCAGACCAGCGAGGCCGCCAACCCGCCGGTGCTTGAAACCGCGGGGCCGCAGTTGGGCTATGTAGAAGGCTCGACCTGCTACCCCTCGTCGTTCATCCCAGAGATGACGGTGTTCCTGCAAAAAGCCGGCGCCCCCGAGCCGGTGCAGGTGCCGATCGCCCTCAACCAGATGTCGTTCTCGGCTGAGCTGGAGCCCGGCAGCTACACGGCTTACGCCTGGCTGCCCGATTTCAGCTTCGGCGGCAGCTACTCGCACGCAGTGGCGTGCGGGCTCAGCGTGGATTGCACTGACCACTCGCTGGTCAGCTTTGATGTGGTGGCCGGCGAGCTGACCGAAGGCATCGCCGTGTGCGATTGGTACGGCCAGCCGGGTGATGTGCCCTACCCGCCCGGCACAGAGCCGCCCGCCCAGGAGTCGAACGACCCGGGCAGCATCTCCGGCAGCCTGAGCTACCCGAGCAGCTTCATCCCCGGGCAGACCATCGTGGCCTGGAGCCTGGCCAACCCGGGCAACTATTACTACGTGACCACCAGCGACGGCACCAGCTTCTACCAGATCAGCAACCTGCCGCCGGGTGATTACCAGGTGGTGGCTTACACCAACGGCATGGCGGGCGGCTACAGCCAGTTCGTGCCGTGCGGGCTGAGCGTGAACTGCAGCGACCACAGCCTGATCGTGGTGACGGTGACCAGCGGCCAGGAGACCGGCGGCGTGAACCCGCAGGACTGGTACGCGCCTGACGGCGCCTTCCCGGCCAACCCGGTGCCCTAACCCACAACGAACGCGACGAAACAAAAAAAGCCTGCGCAGTGCGCAGGCTTTTTTGTTGTGCGCGAAACGCGAGTATCATCCCCTGCGTGAAGGCAAATCGATTTCAGAATCCGGAGGTCGCGGCGATCTTTGCGGACTACCCAGCCGGCATCCGCAAGAAGCTGCTGGAGCTGCGTCAGCTCATCTTCGAGACCGCGAGGAACACAGAAGGCGTGGGCGCGATCGAAGAAACGATACGCTGGGGGCAGCCAAGCTACATCACTGCGGAGAGCGGCAGCGGCACCACGATCCGCCTGGACAAGGTCAAGAACAAGCCCGGGCAATTGGCGGTGTATGTGCATTGCCAAACCTCGCTGATCGATGATTTCCGCAGGAAGCACGGCAAGACGTTGAACTTCGAGACCAATCGAGCCATCCACTTTTCCGAAGGTGAGATCCTGCCAATAACAAAGCTGCGCGAGTTCATCGAGTCCGCATTGACCTATCATTTGCGGAAATAGTATGCAGCAGCATTTGACAATTTAGACCCTTGGGCGTATGCTTTGCAAATCTTACGAAAGGAGGTAGCAGCAACATGATGTACTTCAACGCCGTATCGTTTCGCTGTTTACCTCCTGAGGCTGGGCTATAAGCCCATAGCATAGGCTTGATCGCCGCTAGCTACCGCAGGAGTGTTCCTGCGGTTTTTTGTTGCCCTTACGAAGTATGCTTGATAAGTAAGAAAAATTAATATAGAATTTGAGAATATGAAGGATGATATGTGTTATTATCATAGAACGACACTAGAACATTTCGCCTTTTCTGCAATCAATATACGGTTTTTTGGCCTGGAGGCTTAAGTGAGCACCAATAGCATCACTGTAAAGGATCTACGCAAGACCTACAAAGTGCCTGAGCGCGAGGCTGGCCTGAAGGCGGCCATCAAGAGCCTAGTGGCACGCAAGACCAAAGACGTGCACGCGGTGGACGGCATCAGCTTCCAGATCGAGCCGGGCGAGATCGTGGGCTTCCTCGGCCCCAACGGCGCGGGCAAGACCACAACGCTGAAAATGCTGTCTGGCCTGCTGTACCCCACCAGCGGTGAGCTGAGCGTGGCCGGCCATGTGCCCCAGAAGCGCGAGCGCGAGTTCCTGCAGCAGATCACGCTGGTGATGGGCCAGCGCAGCCAGCTCAACTGGGACATCCCGGCCATCGACTCGTATGATCTGTACCGCGCCATCTACGGCATCCCGCAGGAGCAGTTCATTGCCGACCGCGACAAGATGATCGAGGTCATGCAGCTCAAGGATCTGGTCAAGAAGCCGGTGCGCAACCTCTCACTGGGCGAGCGCATGAAGGCTGAGATGGTGGGCGCCCTGCTGCACCAACCCGGCGTGCTGTTCCTCGACGAGCCGACCATCGGCCTGGACGTGACGATGCAACGCCGCATCCGCGCCTTCATCCAGGAGTACAACCAGCGCTACAACGCCACGGTGCTGCTGACCAGCCACTACATGGCTGATGTGCAGGCGCTGTGCAAGCGCGTGATCGTGATCCATCACGGCAAGCTGCTGTTCGATGGCGATCTGACCCAGCTGGTCGAGCGCTTCTCGGCGCAGAAGACCCTGGTGCTGACGATGAGCGACATGAACGGCAAGACGCCGGACATGGCGCAGTACGGCACCGTGGTGACGCAGGAGCCGAACCGGGTGGTGCTGCGGGTGGCCAAGAGCGACGCGCCGCAAGTGACGGCCCGCCTGCTGGCGGACCTGCCTGTAACTGACCTGACGGTGGATGACCCGCCGATCGAAGAAGTGATCGAGAGCGTGTTCGACGCTCCCGAGACCAGCGAGTAACCCATGCCGCGCGTGCAAGGCTTTGCACAACGTGTGAAGACCAACCTGCAGGTTTATGCAGTCGGGGGGCGCATCGCCATCCTCGAACGGCTGCAGTACCCGCTCGCCAGTTTGATGTTCATGGTCAATGTGCTGATCGAGCCGATCATCTACCTGGTGGTGTGGAGTTCGGCCACGGTTGCCCAGGGCGGCGCGGTTGGCGGCTACACCGCAGGTCAGTTCGCCGGCTACTACATCATCTGGACCTTTGTGCGCCAGTTCAACCTGGCGGTAGGCCCAGACAACTTCAACTGGCGCATCAAGAACGGGACCCTGGCCGGCGAGTTGCTGCGCCCCGTCCACCCCATTGATATTGACCTGGCCTGGAACCTGGGCTTCAAGGTCATGCAGGTGGTGTACTGGATCCCCATCGGAGTGATCCTGTGGCTGATGTTCAAGCCTGAGGTCAACCCACAGGCCTGGCAGCTGCTCGCCTTCCCGATCGTGCTGTTGCTGGCGGCGTATGTGCGCTTCTTTGTAATGTGGCTGGTTGGCTTGATGTGCTTCTGGACGGAACGGATCGACTCGCTGATCGAGCTGTACTTCGCCGCCGAGCTGCTGTTCTCCGGGCGTTTGGTACCGCTGGAGATCATGCCTGCCTGGGCGCAAAACGTGGCGGGGTACCTGCCCTTCCAGTGGACCTTTTACTTCCCGATCGAGCTGCTGCTGGGCCGGGTGACGATCAACGAATTTGGAATTGGCGTCTTTGCCCAAGTGGCGTGGATCCTGGCGGCCTATGTTGGCATCCGGCTGATCTGGGTCAGAGCGGTAAGGCGCTTTACTGCAGTAGGAGCTTAAGGAATGAGTGAACTAGCAACACCAATAAAACCTGAGCCGCGGCGTTTTGGGCTGCGCAATATGCTGACCATGTATGCGGTGGCGGCGCGCCAGGCGATCATCGAGCAGTTGCAATACCCGGCCGCCAATATGATGTTCATGGTGCACATTCTGATCGAGCCGGTGATCTACCTGGTGGTATGGAGCTCGGTGGCCACTTCGCAAGGCGGCGCCATCGGCGGGTACACCGCGGCCGAGTTCGCCGGCTACTACATCATCTGGACCCTGGTGCGCCAGTTCAACCTGGCGATCGGCCCGCAGGGCTTCCACTGGCGCATCAAAGAAGGCCGCCTGGCGGCCGAGCTGCTGCGCCCGGTGCACCCCCTGCTGCCTGACCTGGGCTACTACCTGGGCTACAAGGTCCCGCAGACCATCTACTGGTTGCCGATGGGCATTTTGCTGTGGCTGCTGTTCAAGCCGGAGATCAACCCGGTGGCCTGGCAGATCGCCGCATTCCCGGTAGTGCTGATGCTGGCCTTCTTTGTCCGCTTCTTTTTCATGTGGTTGCTGGGCCTGGTGTGCTTCTGGACCGAGCGTGTGGATGCGCTGTTCGAGCTGTACTTTGCGGCCGAACTGCTGTTCTCCGGCCGCCTGGTGCCGCTGGAGGTGATGCCAACCTGGGCCCAGAACGTGGCCAACTTCCTGCCCTTCCAGTGGACCTTCTACTTTCCCATCGAGGTGTTGCTAGGGCGCGTGGACCTGCCCGAATTCTGGCCCGGCGTGCTGGCCCAGCTGGCCTGGATCGCAGGCGGCTACACGCTGGTGCGCATGATATGGAAACTGGCCGTGAAGCGCTTCACGGCGGTTGGGAGCTAAGATGCTTAAACCTATAAAACTGTTTGGCTTGTTCGCACGCATCAGCATCTTGAATGAAGTGCAGTATCGCGCCAACTTCTTTTTGCAGGTTCTGCAATCCAGCCTGTCGCTGGGCACTGGCCTGATCGTTCTCAGCGTGGTCTACAGCTACACAGACAACCTGGGCGGCTGGTCACAAGCGGAGCTGCTGGCAGTGTACGGCGTGTTCGTACTGATGAGCGGCCTGATCGGCAGCCTGGTGCTGCCCAACATGTGGGCCTTCATGGAGGATGTACGCGAGGGCCGCCTGGACTTCACGCTCACCAAACCAGAAGACGCCCAGGTGCTGATCAGCGTGCGGGTGGTGGCGATCTGGCGTCTGGTGGATGTGGTGCTTGGGCTGATCGTGCTGGGCGTGGCAATCACGCGCATGGGGCTGGAAGCCAGTTGGTGGCTGGCGTTCGCCTTTGCCGCCACCCTCATCATGGGCATGGTCCTGCTCTACTGCGTGCTGCTGCTCGCATCCATCCTCTCGTTTTGGTTCGTGCGCGTGTGGGAGCTGATGGAAATGATGCAGAGTATCTTCCAGGCCGGGCGCTGGCCGGTGGGCATCTACCCTGACTGGCTGCGGCTTGGCCTCACTTACCTGATCCCGGTGGCCTTCGCCGTCACTGTGCCGGCCGAAGCGCTGACCGGGCGGCTAACGCCGGAGCTGCTGGCAGGCACGCTGCTCTTCACGATCGTGGCATTGGTGGTTACGCGTTTGATCTGGAAATGGGGTTTGAGGAATTACAGCGGCGCATCGGCATAATTCAAGTGAATAGTGAACAGTGATGAGTGATCGGCGGCCAGCTGATCATTCATCGCTGCTGTTCCTGTTTCGCTCGGAGTGAGGAAAAAGCAAAGGGGCGGGTCTGAGACCCGCCCCTACTGCTATCGTGTACATGAGACACTAGACTAAAGAATTACAGCGGCGCATCGGCCTAAATACAGTGAATAGTGAACAATGATGGGTTGCGCTACCTGATCACTCATCACGCATCACTGGCAACTAGACTTCTATCAACAATCCCTTCAAATACTCCCCTTCCGGGAAGTTGAGCGCGACCGGATGATCGGCGCCCTGGCTCATGCGCCCAAGGATGCGGGCATCGATGCCCGCATCCAGGGCGGCCCCGGCCACGATCTTCTGGAACAGGGCTGCATCCACCCCACCCGAGCACGAGAAGGTGAGCAAGAGGCCGCCGGGCCGCAGCAGCTTGAGGGCCAGCAGGTTGATGTCCTTGTAGCCGCGGGCTGCCCGCTCGGCGGTGGCGCGCGTGGGCGCGAACTTGGGCGGGTCAAGCACCACCATATCGAACTGGCGGCCGGAGTCGCGGAAGCGGCGCAGCACCTGGAAGGCATCCCCATCAATGAACTCGGCCTTGTCAGCCGGCAGCTGGTTGCGCTGCAGGTTGCGGGCGGCCAGCTCCAGCGCGGCGGCCGAGTCGTCCACCAGGGTCACGCCCGCCGCCCCGCCGCGCAGCATGTGGGTGGCGAAGCCGCCGGTGTACGAGAAGCAATCCAGCACCTGGCGGCCAGCGGCCAGGCTACTGGCCAGCATGCGGTTGGCGCGCTGGTCAAGATAGAAGCCGGTCTTGTGCCCGCCGGCGAGATCGACCTCGAATTGCAGGCCGGCTTCGGTCACCAGCAGCGGCTCGGCGGGCTGCGCACCACGCAGGGTGCCGACGCGCGGCGGCAGGCCCTCCAGCTCGCGGATATCTGCGTCGGAGCGCTCGAAGATCACGTCCGGCTGGCACAACTCCATCAGGGCATCGGCGAGCGGCTCGCGCCAGCGCTCGGCGCCCCAGCTGAGGCATTGCAGCACGAGGGCGCCGCCGTATTGGTCCACCACGATGCCGGGCAAGCCGTCCGACTCGGCGTGGACCAGGCGCATGCCATTGCTGGGCAGGTTCAGGGCGCGGCGTGAAGCGATAGCGGCGGCCAGGCGGCGGTGGATGAACGCCGCGTCGATCTCCTCATCCTGGTTCCACGACCAGACCCGGGCGCGGATCTGCGAGGGGTGGCTATACGCAGCGCTGGCGAGAAATTCGCCGCGGGCGGAGTGGATGTCGACAGTATCGCCGGGCTGCGGCGAACC
Organism: Anaerolineales bacterium; assembly: GCA_019637675.1. Taxonomy (GTDB): domain Bacteria; phylum Chloroflexota; class Anaerolineae; order Anaerolineales; family UBA11579; genus JAMCZK01. The sequence goes on from JAHBVE010000002.1 coordinate 127,633, forward strand.
CTCGGCGCGGGCCACCGCGCTGGCGAAGACCCAGGGGTGCCTGCGCTGCAAGGAACGCTCGCGGCCGGGGGCGAGGATGAGCTTGGGAGTTGGCATAACAATCAACACCAATCGACTAATTGATTAATCGATTGGAGTTTATCATCCGCTGCTGGCGGCACTCCCCTTCGCATAGCGCTTGGCCAGCAGCTTGTAAGGATTGGAGCGCATGGCGATCATGGTGACGATGAAACCAATGATGCCGGTGACGGTGAAGACCAGGGCCATACCGCGGGCCGGGCCAGTGCCGAACCAACTGCCGATCAGCTCCACCCCCGCCCCGTCGGTCATGAAGGGGATGAAATAGAACTGGGCGATGGGGCCGATAAGGAACGAGGTCAGCGGCGCGGCGGCCAGCTCGACGCTCTGGGCGAAGCCGAACACGCGGCCCTGGCGGGTCTGCGGCACGACACGCTGGATGATGGTGTGCTCGGCCGCCTCGATGAACGGTACCACGGTGAGGTAGATGAACAGGCCCACCGTCATCAGCAGGATAGAGGGCTGGATGGTGAAGATGGACGAGATGAACCAGATCACCAGGTTGGCGCCAAACAAGGCGCGCAACGGCTCACCGCCCAGACCAAAGCGGGCGATCAGCAGGCCGCCCACAATGAAACCGGTGCTGACAATGCCCCACAGAAAGCCCCAGGCCTCGACCGACATCATCGACAGGCCGTAGGCATCCATCAGCGACATGAACACGCCGCCCAGCAAGTTGTTGAAGGTGGTGAACAGGATCAGCGCGGCCAGGCCCGGCACGGCAGCGATGAGCTTGTAAGTGCCGCGCAGATCGACCGACTTGGGCGCGCCGCCCTCCACATGGGCGATCTTGTTCTCAGGCACCTCGATGGTCCACAGATGGGCAATGGCCAGCAGGGTCATCACCATGGCCAGGCCGAACACCCAGATCATGCCGGCCTGGCCGACCAGCAGACCGCTGATGACGGAGGTGGTGAGGAACGAGACGCCGAACACGGTGCCGACCAGGCCGTTGGCGCGCTCGCGCTCCTTGGCGGCAAACAGCAGCGTGACCAGCGTGGGCATGGCGATGGAGCGGATGTTGCCGGCGATCATGCCGAGCAAGATCAGCACGGCCAGCGCCCACAGGCGCACGCTATCCGGCCGGGTGAACTCGCCCGGCGTGGCGGACAGGTAGATGATGAAGCACAGGGCGAACATCACGAAGGAGAAGACGCTGGAGACCAGCATCATGGTTTTCTTCTTGTTGTGGTCGACCAGCGAACCGAGCCAGAAGCCGGAGACGGCCACCAGCACCAGATACAGACCGCCCATAATGGAGGTGACCAAGACGGACTGGGTCTCCAGGTAAGCGTAAAAGATGATGGCGAACCATACGGTGCTGTTGGTGATCGAAGCCACCAGGTTGTTGCCCAACAAGGAATAAAAGGCTTTTTGCTTTTGTGCTTTTTTCATGCTTTTTCCCACGGAATAAAAAAGCCGTTGCTTCGCAACGGCTTTATTGAATAGGCGAACACTTATTCTACTTCAAAATACCGAGTTTTTTGCCCTCTTCGGCGATGATGTCCATAGCACGCTCGATATCCTCAGTCTTGTGGGCGGCGGTGACGGTGGCGCGCAGGCGGGCCTTGCCCTGCTCCACCGCTGGGGAAACGACCGGCAGCACGAAGATATCGCGCTCCTGCACGTTGCGGGTCAGCGCGTAGGCCAGGTCGTCCTCGCCACACAAGACCGGCACGATGGCGGTCTCGGTCAGCATGGTGTCAAAGCCGCGGCTTTGCAGGCCACTGATGAACTGCTTGCCGTTGGCGGTCAGCTTCTCGATGCGCCAGGGCTCATCCAGGATGACTTTGAAGGCCTCGTTGGCGGCGGCCGCCTGGGCCGGCGGCAGCGCGGCCGAGAAGATGTAGGCACGGCTGGCGTGGCGCAGGTAATTGACCATATCCGCGTTGCCGGCAATGTAGCCGCCGACCGAGGGGATGGTCTTGCTGAGCGTGCCCATCTTGATATCGATCGCGCCTTCCATGCCGTAGTGCTCTTCGATACCGCGGCCGGTCTTGCCCAGCACGCCGATGGAGTGAGCCTCATCGATCATCAGCCAGGCATGGTGTTTGCGAGATAACTCCACGATGTGCGGCAGGTCGATGATGTCGCCGTCCATGCTGAAGACAGAGTCGGCGATGATCAGCTTGGCGGAAGAAGCGGGCGCTTCCTCCAGCACGCGCTCCAGGTCGTTGAGATCATTGTGCTTGAAGCGCACGAACTTGGCGCCGGACATCATGCAGCCGTCTACGATGCTGGCATGGTTGAGGCGGTCGGAGAACACATAGTCGTGCCGGCCGAGCAGCGTGGAGACCACCGTGAGGTTGGTGGCATAGCCGGAGGTGTAGGTGATGGCGGTTTCGGCGCCTTTGAAATTGGCGATCGTCTCTTCGAGCTCGTTGTGGATATCCAGCGTGCCGGCCAGGGTGCGCACACCGTGCGTGCCGGTGCCATAGCGGTCAATGGCGGCCTTGGCGGCCTCGTTGATGCGCGGGTGCCCGATCAGGCCCAGGTAGCTGTACGAGGCGAACATTTGCATGACGCGGCCGCGCACCAGCACCTTGGACTCGTCCATCATTTCAGTGATGGGCTGGTTGTAGTAATAAAGACCGGCTTCTTTCAGAAGGCGAATGCGCTCGGCAAAGCCGTCAATACGTTTGCTAATTGCGTCTTCAATGCGTGGAGATGTCATTCATGTTCCTTTGCGAGGGGTCAGTGTAGCTCACCCCGTTAGGGCTGTCAACGCAGGCCAGCGCAGGCGCACTAGCCGCGTGAGCGCTCGAGCAGGGTCATGGTGAGCAGGCTCAGCAGCACCAGCGGCTCGTCGGCCTCGGTGAGAGCTGGCCCGCTGTCGAGCTTGAACTTGCCCTCGAAGAAGGCCGGCTGCTTCACCAGGCGGGCCACCAGCTGCCCCTGGCCATTGGTGACCAGGTAGGCCGGGTGGAACAGGTAGCCGCTGAGCATGCCGATCACCGGCAGCTCGCCAAAGAACGAGTCCCACACGCGCACCCAGACATTCTCTTCTTTGATGGTCATGACCGGGTTGTCTGCGGCGTCGAACACATCATAGTGGGCGCGCCATAGGGAGCGCATACCCTGGCGCTTGACTGAGCCCAGCGCGCTGCCGCTGGCGCTCTTGAAGTTATAGCGGGCCGAGAAATCGATCACACGGTCGGCCTTGACGCTGTAAAGCAAGCGGGTCTGCTCCTTATCTGAGAAAACCTCGATCTCCTCACGCAGCTTGAGCAGCTTCTGCTTGACATGGGCAACGGTTGTGCCGGCAGCATCCTGCACGTTGATCTGTGAGGCCAATGCCAGGATCTTGAAGGACAGGGTAAGCGGAAAGTTCATGATTTCTCCTTGTCAGGCCTTATCAGCCAACTGCTTGAGTGCGTCTTCATCCAGCGTGGGCACGCCGAGCTCACGCGCTTTGTCGAGCTTGGAACCGGCATCCTCGCCCACGACGAGGTAACTGGTCTTCTTGCTGACCGAGCCGACCACCTTGCCGCCACGCGCTTCGATGAAATCGCCGGCGTCCTTGCGGCTGAAGGTGGGCAGCGTGCCGGTGACCACGAAGGTGAGCCCGGCGAACGGCTGCGGGCCGCTGGGCGCTTTGCGCGGCTCGCTGCGCGGCCAGACGCCGGCTTTCTTGAGCTTCTTGAGCACGGCCTTGTTGTTGGGCTGGGCGAACCAGTCGGTAATGGCTTCGGCAATACTAGGGCCGATGCCCTCGATATCGTCAATGTCTTGCGTGCCGGCCTTAGCCAGTTCGTCAAGGTCGCGGTATTTGGCCGAGAGGGCCGAGGCCATGACCCAGCCCACCCCGCGGATGCCCAGCGCAAAGATGAGCTGGTGCAGCGTGCGGGTGCGGGCCGCCTCGATCGAGGCGATGAGATTGTCGGCCTTTTTATCGGCAAAGCCTTCCAGGCTGAGCAGGTCATCGCGGGTCAGTGAGAACAGGTCGGCCACGTCTTTGACCATACCGGCCGCATTAAGCTGGGCGACGATCTTCTCACCCAGGCCGACAACATCCAGCACGGCGACGAAGTGCTCAACATTGCGCACGATCTGCTCCGGGCAGGCGGCGTTGACGCAATACCAGGCGACCTCGTCTTCGACCGTCTCGACAGGCTGGCCGCACACCGGGCAGACCTTGGGGGGCTGGTACTTGCGGGCGCCGCGCTTGCGCTCCGAGAGCACGGGGCCGATCACATACGGGATCACATCGCCGGCGCGCTTGACCAGCACGCGGTCGCCGACGCGGATGTCCTTCTCGGCAATGAAATCGAAGTTGTGCAAGGTGGCTTGCTTGACGATCACGCCGCCGATCTCGACCGGCTCCAGCATCGCATACGGGGTGAGCACGCCGGTGCGGCCAACATTGACGCCAATGTCGAGCAGCTGGGTGGTGACCTCCAGCGCGGGGAACTTGTAGGCGATCGAGCCGCGCGGGTCTTTGCCCACCACGCCCAGATCGTTATACAGGCCCAGGTCGTTGATCTTGACCACCATGCCGTCCACTTCATACGGCAAGGCATCGCGGCCGGCTTCCCACTGCTTGTAGGCGGCCACCACGTCTTCAAGATCCTTGCACAGCACCGATTCAGGCGCGGTGGGGAAGCCGAGCGCCTGCAGATATTGCAGGGTCTCCCATTGCGTGCCGGGCACTTTGCCCTCGGCGGCGATGATGTTGTAGACGTAGAACGTGAGGGCGCGCGAGGCGGTGATGCTCGGGTCAAGCTGGCGCAGGGTGCCGGCAGCGGTGTTGCGGGCGGTCTGGTAGATGCGCTCGCCGCTCTCGGACTGACGCTTGTTCAGTGCTTCGAAATCTTTTTTGAAGAAGAACACCTCGCCGCGTACGAACAGGTCGGCGGGCGGCTTGGGGCCGCCTGCGGTAGCCGGGATGCGCAACGGCAACTTGCGTAGGGTGCGCAAGTTGGCGGTGACATCCTCGCCCACATCGCCATTGCCGCGGGTCGCCCCCTGAACGAAGAGGCCATCCTTGTAATGCAGGACGACACTGAGGCCATCCAGCTTGGGCTCAGCTACGAAGCTGGCTTTGCGCACGCGCTCATCCAGGCGGCTGATGCGCTCGAACCAGGCGCGCAGGTCAGCCTCGTCGAAGGCGTTGCCGAGGCTCAGGATAGGCGCCGGGTGGCTGACCTTGGCGAATTTGGGGGACGGCTCGGCGCCGGCGCGCTGGGTGGGGGAATCCGGCGTGATCCAGTCAGGATGCTCGGTCTCGATGGCGCGCAGCTGGTTGAGCAGCTTGTCGTATTCGGCGTCAGAGATGGAGGGCTGGTCGAGCACATGGTAGCGGTAGTTGTGCTCGTTGATGCTCTTGCGCAGCTCTTCAAGTTGGGCTTTGAGCGCGGCGTCGGTCATGGGGGTGATTATACATTGGGGAATTTTTAGCCGCAGATGAACGCGGATGAACGCAGATACTGCTTAACCACAAAGGCACAAAGAACACGAAGTTAAACCTAGTTTGCTCTGCTTTGTGCGCTTTGTGTCTTTGTGGTTAGGTTTGTAAGCTGATGAATTACCCAAAGAAATCAGCCAGCTCGGCGACGCAGTTGGCGCCGAGCTTGTGCCCCACCTCGGACTCGCAATAGCGTACCTGGGCGCCGGCCGCAGCCAGCTGCTCACGGGCGGCGTAAGCCCGCGCCACCGGCACGGTCTGGTCTTGCGTGCCGTGGGCGATGAAAACCGGCAAGCCGCTGAGGGCCGGCAGGGCCGCCTGGCTGGCTTCCGGCAGGAAGCCGGCCAGCATGGCCAGGCGCTGCACGCGGGCAGCATTCAGCGTGGCGTAGGCCACGCTGAATGCTGAACCCTGGCTGAAGCCGGCCATGCCAAAGCGGGCAAAGTCGGCTTGGGGGAAGTGGGCAGGAAGCTCGGCCAGCAGGCTCTCGAAGGCGGCCACGGCGGGCGCGAACATCTCCAGCGTGCTGAAGCCATCGGCGCGTTCCTGCACCCAACTGTAGCCGGCGATCTCCGGATGGTTGGAGGGATATGGAGCGCGCGGCGCGATCAGCAGCGCGTGCTTAGGCAAGCGCGGCGCAAAGACCCACATGGAGTGCTCGTCACCGGTCCAGCCGTGGATGAGCAATATGATGGGATGCGGGTCGCTTTGCAGGTCGCTGTGCTGCCCCTCCCCCGCGGGTTGGCGAACCTTGAGGGTCCAGCCGTCAATGTTCAGGTCTTGCAGGTCTGCGAGCATTAGTCCTCGAAAAGAGCGTGGAGTTGCGGCAGCGCTTCGGCCACGGCTTGTTCGCCGCGGCGAGCCAATTCGTGCACATCGGCACGGTCGAGCAATGAGATGCCGCGCACGGCCGGATACAGCAGCAGCTCAGGCTGCTCTAGTTGGATGCGAGCGTCTTCCAGGTTCTTACGCGTGATGCCGAAGGCGCGGCTGAAGTTGGCCAGGGCGCGTACCCAACGCAGGCGGCGCAAATGGCGCAGGCCCGTGAGGCCGGTCAGGTCGCTGGTGCCGGAGATCGGCTGCCCGGCGCCCAGCGGGCGGCCGGAGAGCGAGACGGCCACCACCGGCAGGTCAGCCGGGCTGGCCAGGCTGCGCGCCAGGGCGATCGGCAGCGGCGTACTGATGGCGCCGTCCACCAGCGCCCACTCCCCCATTACGCTGGATGGGAACACGCCGGGGAAGGCAATGGCGGCCAGCACCGCATCCACCACGCGGCCGCTGCGCAGCACCACGGCTGCGCCCGTGTGCAGGTCTACCGCGGTGGCGGCATACGGAGCGCGCAGCTCTTCGATGTTGCGCTCGCCCAGCATGTCTTCCAGGAAGCGTTGCATACCCGCCAGGCCGCGGAAGCCATCCGCCTGTTCGCCGCGCCCGCGGCGGAACAGCCGGCCGTGCTGCATGGCGGCCGAGGCCTCGGCGATCTGGTCCGGGCTGTGGCCGGCCAGGTATAGCGCGCCCACCAGGGCGCCAATGCTGGTGCCGGCCAGCGCGGCCACGCTGACGCCTTCACGCTCCAGGGCGCGCAAGACGCCAATGTGAGCGCCGCCACGCGCCCCACCCCCGCCTAACGCCAGGGCGATCTGCTTCGGCACCTAGTCCTCGAAGGGCACTGGGGTGATGGCGGCTTCGACCTCGGCCAGCAGCGCGCCGACCGCGTCGACCGTTGCGCGCACGGCCTGGTCCTGGGCCACGATGCTGCGGTCGGCCTCGCGGCGCAGCTTGAACTCGACCCCGCCCGCCTGCAGCGAACGCTCGCTGACGGTGAGCCGGATCGGCAAGCCGATGAGGTCAGCATCGTTGAACTTGACGCCGGGCGATTCGTCACGGTCGTCGAACAGCACGTCCAGCCCGGCGGCGCGCAGGTCTTCGTACAGCTGGGCGGCGATGGCTTCGCCGCCGCGCAGGCTCACCAGGTGCACCTCGTACGGCGCGGTGGTGATGGGCCAGATCAGGCCCTTCTCGTCATTGTGTTCTTCGGCGATGCAGGCCAGCATGCGGCCGGAGCCGATGCCATACGAGCCCATCACGATCGGGCGCTCGGAACCCTCGGCATCGAGGAAGTTGGCGCCCAGCGAAGCGGAATAGCGCGTGCCGAGCTTGAAGATGTTGCCGACCTCGACGCCGCGCGAGGTGCGCAGCGGTTTACCGCAGTTCACGCAGGCGTGGCCGTCTTCAGCGGCCACGATGTCGGCCACAATGTCAGCCTTATAGTCACGGCCGTAATTGGTGTTGAGATAGTGGAAACCTTCCTCGTTGGCGCCGGCCACCAGGTTGCCGGACTGCTCGAGCAGATCATCCACCACGATCAGGGCGCCCTGCAAGCCAATGGGCGATGCGTAGCCCGGGGCGGCGCCGATGGCACGGATCTCGTCCTCGTGGGCCGGGCGCAGCTCGGCGGCCTTGATGGCGTTGGTCAGCTTGGTCTCGTTGACCTCCATGTCGCCGCGCACTACGGCAAAGACCAGCTTCTGGCTGTCGCCCTCGTCACCCTTGAACGTGGCGGTCATGAAGACGGCCTTGGCGGTCTTGCTCTTGGGCAGGTTGAGGAAGGTCGCCAGCGCCTCGATGGTGCTGACGCCGGGCGTCGCCACCTTCTCCAGCGCGGCGGCGTCTTCGGCCGCCGGCTGCTCCTTGCGCACGCGGGCGATCTGGCGGTTGGCGCGGTAGCCGCACGCATCGCACAGCACCAGGGTGTCCTCGCCCACCGGGGTCAGGTACATGTACTCGTGCGCCAGGCTGCCGCCCATCATGCCTACGTCAGCGCCAACGCTGATGACCGGCAAACCGGCGCGGCGGAAGATGTTGAAGTAGGCCTGGTAGTGGGCGCGGTATTGAACATCCAACCCTGCCTCATCGGCATCCAGGCTGTAGCTGTCCTTCATGGTGAATTCGCGCACGCGGATCAGGCCGGCGCGCGGGCGGGGGTCGTCACGCCATTTGGTCTGGATGTGATAGACCAGCATGGGCAGCTGCTTGTAGGATTGGACCTCACGGCGCGCCAGATCGGCCACGACTTCTTCGTGGGTCATCGCCAGCACCATGTCGTGATCCTTGCGATCCTTGAAGCGGCTCATCTCATCGCCGATCTGATACCAGCGCCCGGTCTCCTGCCACAGGTCGGCCGGGTGCACCACGGGCATGAACAGCTCCTGCCCGCCGATGGCGTTCATCTCGGCGCGCATGATGTTCTCGATCTTGTCGATGGAGCGCTTGCCCATCGGCATGAGCGAGTAGATGCCGGCGCCCAGCTGACGGATGAAGCCTGCCCGCACCAGCAACTGGTGGCTGGTCGTCTCGGCTTCGGACGGCGCCTGACGCATGGTGGTGCCGAACATGTGACTCATCTTCATATCAACTCTCCTGTGCAATAAAACAAAAACGCCCCGAGAGGCTCGGGGCGTGGCGTGGCGGGTGATAGACGCAGCGAATTATCCCAGAGCAAGGTGAGGAAGGCACAAGGCCGTGCTAGGGACCGGGCAGAAGACCGCGCGGGCTTCTTGCTGTTGCATGCCTAGAGGATAGTGGCTGCGGGCGGGATTGTCAACCCTCACCCCCTGCCCCTCTCCCTTAGGGAGAGGGGAGAACGCCGATCAAGTCTATGTCTAAGTCAACGGGGTGAGGGAAGCTGGCTTTGACATTCGCCCCGCCCCACACTATCATGCGAGGCATGACCAGCAGCGCACAACTGACCAATACCGTCGTGATGGTGAGCCCGGACCAGTTCGGCTACAACCCGGAGACGGCCGAGACCAACGTATTCCAGAACAAGCCGCAGCAGGCGGAAACCGCCCTGCGGGACGCAGCCCTGGCCGAATTCAACGGCATGGTGGCCGCCCTGCGCGCCCGCGGCGTGAACGTGCTTGTGCTGCCCTCACGCCTGGATGCGGTCACGCCGGATGCGGTGTTCCCCAACAACTGGTTCTCGCACCACGCCGATGGCCGCCTGGCGCTGTACCCCATGCTGACCCCCAACCGCCGCGCCGAGCGCCAGCCACAGGCGTTGGCCAGCCTGCTGGCCAACGCCAACATCCCCGCCGGCGCAACGGTGGACTTTTCCGCCCAGGAGGCCGGCGGGCAGATCCTGGAGGGCACCGGCAGCCTGGTGCTCGACCGGGCGCACAAAGTGGCCTTCGCCATGGCCTCGCCGCGCACCACGCGTGAGGCCTTCGATGCCTGGTGCCAGGCGATGGGCTACGAGGGCGTGTTCTTCCACGCTTACGATAAGGACAGCCTGCCGATCTACCACACCAACGTGATGCTCAGCATCGGCGAGGGCTTTGCGGTGTGCTGCATGGAAGCCGTGAAAGATGAGGCCGAGCGCACGCTGCTGGAAAGCAAGCTGACTGCCTTCGGCCGCGAGCTGATCGCGGTCACGTTGCAGCAGGTCTACGCCTTCACCGCCAACATTCTGCACGTCAAGAACACGGCCGGCGAACGCCTGATCGTGATGTCGCAAACCGCCTATGACGCCTTCACCGAAGCGCAAAGGCAACAGCTCGCCAAATTTGGCGAGCTGTTACCGGTCAAGATCGACATGATCGAGCAGACCGGCGGCGGCAGCGCCCGCTGCATGCTGGCCGAAGTCTTCCCGTCCGGCGAATAGGAGCCAATAAAAAAAAGCGGAGCGTACGCTCCGCTTTTTTGTTTAGTCCACCACGTAGGGTACTTCGACCACGACCACGCCATCCGTGAACAGCAGGCGCATACGCAGCAGCTGGGCTGCCCGCGTATGCAGCCAGCTGTGCCACCACACCCGCGGCAGGAACTCGGGCACGACCACCGTCACGATCTCGTTGGGCTTGCGGTTGTCAGCGGCGTTCTTGACGTAACGCAAGATCGGCTCCAGCAGCAAGCGATACGGCGAGCCGAGCACGACCAGGTTCACATCCGGCGCCCACTTCTGCCACTTCAGCAGCACCTTCTCGCCTGCCTCGGCATCCACAGCCACGTGCAGCACGGTGACATCCTTGCTGAGCGACTGGGCAAAGCGCAGCGCGTTGAGCGTGCCGCGGTGCACGCCGGAGATCGGCATGATGACCTTCTGGCGCCGGATCGCCGGCGGATTCTTGTAGCCCTCCAGGGTCAGGCGGCGCGCCAGATCTTTGTAGTGATTGTGCACCGCCAGGAAGCCGGCCATGAGCACCGGCAGGAGCAGCAAGACCACCCACGCGCCCTCCTGAAACTTGGTCACCGCAAAGATCAGCATCACCAGCCCGGTACAGATGGCGCCAAAGCCGTTGATGACCATCTTGACCAGCCAATACTTGTCGAACGAGAGCACTTCCCCTTCAAGCTGGAGTTTGGGTTTGGTCTTTTTGCTCTTGGCCGGCTTGAGCTTGCTGACTTTCCACCAGCGGCGCGCCATGCCGGCCTGCGACAGCGTGAAGGAGAGGAACACGCCGATGGCATACAGCGGGATCAGGCCGGAGACCCGCGCCCGGAACACCACGATAAGCAGCGAAGCCACCAGGGCCAGCACGACGATGCCGCGCGAGTACACCAGGCGGCTGCCGCGGTAACTCAGCTGGCGCGGCAGGAAGCCGTCCTTGGCCACCAGCGCACCCAGCCGCGGGAAGCCGGCGAAAGCCGTGTTGGCGGCCATGAACAAAATGATCGTCGTCGCCCCCACGGCAAGATAGTAGAGCAAGTCACGCCCACCGAAGACCGTGCGCACCAGTTGCGAGATGACCGTCTCCATCTCAGAGGGCACGGTGCCGATCTCGTGGCTGAGAAAGGTGATGCCGAGGAACAGGGTGCTCAGAATGCCCGCCATCCAGATCAGCGTGACGCCGGCATTGTGGCTGCGCGGCTGCTTGAAGGCGGTGATGCCGTTGGAGATCGCCTCGATGCCGGTAAGCGCGGCAGTGCCATTGGCAAACGCGCGCAGGATCAAGAACACAGTCAGCGGCGCGGCTTCGCCCAGCATCTCCATCTCAGGCGGGTCGATCACCGCCGGCAAGCCACCCGTAAAGTATTTGAGAAAACCGACGGCCAGGGTTCCTAGCAGCAGCAGGATGAAGGCATAAGCGAGAACAGAAAATATCGCGCCCGACTCACGCACACCGCGCAAATTCACGATGGTGACCAGGGCCACCATGACCAGCGCGATCTCGATCTGGAATGGCAGCAGCGCGGGAACAGCGGACACAAGCTGCGCCACACCGGATGACGTGGACACCGCCACAGTGAGCACATAGTCCATCAGCAGCGAGGCCGCAGCCACCAAAGCGGGCCACTCCCCCAGGTTCTGGCGGGCGACGATGTACGCGCCGCCGCCGTTGGGGTACGCGTGAATGATCTGCTCGTACGAGATCGTCACGATGATCAGCAGCGCAACGATGACGAACGAGAGCGGCACCGAGAGGTGCAGCGCGCCCATGCCGGCCAGCGCCAGGATCACCAGGATCTCTTGCGTGGCATACGCGGTGGACGACAGTGCATCCGAGGCGAACACCGCCAGACCAACGGCTTTGCCGATGGTCTGGTGGTCGGCGTCCGCTGAGGCCAGCGGCCGCCCGAAGAACCAATGCCAAAATCCTCGTTTGGGGATGTGGCCGAGCTTTCTGTAGGAAATGTGATCGTCCTGGCGGGCGATCTCGGCCAACTTCTTATCCGTATTGTCTTTCATACCAATAAACTCCACCTGTCGTCTTGGTACCGAATGGCACCAACCGGCGGCAGACACGAGGCGGCATTATATCGCTGCTGCGCAGCTTCTACACGCTTTATCATCTTATTCTTGAGCTTCTACGCCCCGCTGCTGCGTGCTTCTACACTCGGCGTGCCATACCTCAAAATAGAACAGATGTTATACTGCGCAAATGCCCAGCATTGTTGCCCTGGATATTGAAAGCACAGGGATCGACTCACAAAAAGACGCCATTATCGAGATCGGGGCGGTGCGTTTTGACGGCGCCCGCATTGAGGGCGAGTGGCACAGCCTCATCAACCCCGGGCGGCGCATCCCGCCCTTTATCACCCAACTGACTGGCATCAACGACAACATGGTGCGCCAGGCGCCCAGCATGCGAGATGTGGCCGAATCGCTGGCCGCCTTCGTGGGCGAGGCGCCCATCCTCGGCCAGCGTATCGCCTTCGATCTGAGCTTCCTGCGCCGCCACAACCTGTTCCGCTACAACGACTCGCTGGATACGTACGACATTGCCGCGGTCATGATGCCCGGCGCCGGGCGCTACAACCTGGGCGCCCTGGGGCAACAGCTTAACGTAGCCCACCCGGCCACCCACCGCGCCCTGGATGACGCCAAGGTGACCCAGGCGGTGTATGCGCGCCTGTACGAGCGCATGCTACAGATGCCGATCGAGCTGCTGGCCGAGATCGCCCGCATGGCCGAAAGCCAGGCCTGGGGTGGCGAGCTGGCCTTCCGCTATGCGCTGCGTGAACGCAGCGCCGAAAGTCCGCCCGCCGGCAGCGGCAGTTGGGGCGCCAGCGGCCCGATCTTCACCCGGCCGCCGCGCACGGCCGGCACGCGCTCGCAGGGCGCTCGCGGGCGCAGCGGCGAGCCGGAGGAGCCTAAGCCGCTCGACCTCGAAGAGGCCACCGCCCTGCTGCAGCCGGGCGGCGCGCTGGCCAACAACTTCGAGAGCTTTGAGCACCGCAGCCAGCAGGTCGAGATGCTGCGCGCCGTGGGCGATGCGCTGGGCCAGGGCCACCACCTGCTGGTGGAAGCTGGCACCGGCACGGGCAAGTCGATGGCCTATCTGCTGCCGGCTGCCTTGTTCGCCAAGCACAACGATACCCGTGTGGTCATCTCCACCAACACCATCAACCTGCAAGACCAGCTGATCTACAAAGACATCCCTGACCTGCAACGCGCCCTGGGCGAGCCGGTCAGCGCGGTGGTGCTGAAAGGCCGCAACAACTATTTGTGCCCGCGCCGCCTGATGGCGATGCGCCGCCGCGGGCCGGAGAGCGCCGAGGAGCTGCGCGTGCTGGCCAAGGTGCTGGTCTGGCTGGAGAGCACCCAAACTGGCGACCGTGGCGAACTGAACCTGAACGGCGCAGGCGAGCGCGCCGTATGGACGCGGGTGTCGGCCGCCGACGAGAATTGCGGCGGCGAGACCTGCGTGGTGCGCATGGGCGGCATCTGCCCCTTCCACCGCGCCTACCAGGCGGCCGAGAACGCCGACCTGGTGGTGGTCAATCACGCCCTGCTGCTGGCCGATGTGGCCACCGGCAGCCGCGTGCTGCCGGAGTATCAGTATCTTGTGGTCGACGAAGCTCACCACATCGAATCGGCCACCACCAGCGCGCTCAGCTTCCGGCTGACCCAGCCGGAAGTGGAGCGCGCCTTGAAGGAGCTGGGCGGCAGCCGCTCCGGCCAGTTGGGGCGCCTGCTGGTGGTCAGCCAGCAGGCGCTGCAACCCAGCCAGCGCGCCGCGCTGGAGACGCTGGTGGAAGACGCTACCGACCGCGCCTTCCAATTCCAGAATCTGCTGCTGCGCGTGTTCGGCGCGATCCTGCGCTTCGTGATGGAGCAGCGCGAGGGCCTGCCGGAAGGCAGTGACTATACGCACCAGGAGCGCATTATCGAGGGCACCCGCACCCTGCCTGCCTGGCTGCAGGTCGAGACCGCCTGGGAGGATGCCCAACTGGCGCTGCAACCGCTGTTGGGCACCATCGAGCAGATCCAGCGCGGCATGAAGGACCTCGGCGCGCAAGGCGTTGAGGAACTCGAAGACCTGGCCAGCAACATCGGCAACAGCTACCGCAGCCTGAGCGAGCTTAACAAGCAGCTCCAGGCGCTGGTGTTCGAGCCGCGCGCTGACATTGTCTACTGGGTGGAAATGAACCCGCAGCGCCAGAGCGTGGTGCTCAACGCCGCCCCACTCCACGTGGGCGATCTGATGGAAGAGCACATCTGGCACAAGAAGACCAGCGTGGTGATGACCTCGGCCACGCTGACCGCGGCCGGCGAGTTCGATTACATCAAGAGCCGTCTGCACGCCACCGAAGCCGAGGAGCTGGCCCTCGGCTCGCCCTTCGATTACGAGAGCGCCGCCATGCTGTACCTGGTGGACGATATGCCCGAACCCGCCGAGCGGCATGCCTACCAGGCGCACGTGGAGCGCGGGCTGATCGAGCTGGCCAAAGCGGCCAACGGGCGCATGCTGGCGTTGTTCACCTCGTACGAGCAGCTGCGGCGCACCTCACGCGCCATCGCCGGCCCGCTGCGCCAGGCCGGCATCGAGCTCTACGAGCAAGGCGAGGGGGCATCGCCCCACGCCTTGCTGGAGAACTTCAAGAGCAGCCAGGCCGGCGTGCTGCTGGGCACGCGCGCCTTCTGGGAAGGCGTGGACATCCCCGGCGAGGCGCTGAGCGTGCTGGCGATCGTGCGGCTGCCCTTCGACGTGCCGAGCGACCCGCTGGTGGCGGCCCGCTCGGAGACCTTCGAGAGCCCCTTCTACGAATACCAGGTGCCTGAGGCGATCCTGCGTTTCCGCCAGGGCTTCGGCCGCCTGATCCGCACCCAGTTCGACCGTGGCGTGGTGGCTATCTTCGACCGCCGCATCCTCACCAAGCAATACGGCACGCTCTTCATTGATTCGCTGCCCCAATGCACGCTGCGCAAGGGCAGCCTGGCGGCACTGCCGCGGGCCGCGGCGCAGTGGTTGGGTAATTAGCGCCAGCGGAGCTGGCGCTAACTACCCTTTAGAGAAGCGTTACTCGGCTGCGCCGAGTAACGCTTCTCTATGCGAGTCCTGGCTGTCATTCCACCCGTTCGGAATGACGGCGAAAACAACAAACTGACCATCTTTGCGAGGGTGGCGCAGCCGCCCGAAGCAATCCCCAAGATAGCTCGCAAACAATCCCTGTTGTCATTCCGAACGAGGCCGCAGGCCGAGGAGGAATCCATTAGGCCAAAGGAAAACTAGCCTGTATTTAGAATGCCCTAAAGGATTCCTCACCCACTCGCTTTGCTCGGGGTTCGGAATGACGGCGAACGAGAAACTGACCGTCTTTGCGAGGGTGGCGCAACCGCCCGAAGCAATCCCCAAGACGGATTTGCAAAAGTAAGTTGGGGATTGCTTCGCTACGCTCGCAATGACAGAACAAAAAAAAGAGCCTCCAGTACTGGAGGCTCTTTTCATTCTTCATCCTGCGCAGCTTTAGCTGCGCACACTACTCGATCGTTTCCAAGAACTTGCGCGCCATGGCGCCAATGTCCTCGCTGGTCGAAATGCCCTGCCAGGGGTCGCCCGGGCGCACCAAGTTGACCACCACGATATTGGCGCCGTTGAAAATGGCGCTGCGCGCCTGGTCCAGGTCCACGCCGCCGGCGGCGGCAATGCTGACATCAAACTTGCTGCGGATGCGGTTTACGTGACGGTACTCGATCACCTTGCCGCGCGTTTTCTCTTCATCCCGGCCCTTGTGCAGCACCAGCACATCCGGCGCGGTGCGCATTGGGCGCAAAACCTCCAGCGGGTCGCCGACGCCCAGCAGATCCACGAACGAGATCAGGTTCAGCCCGTCGCACTCGCGCACGAACAGGTCCAGCGTCTCCGTGGGCGCGTTGCCCAGCACCGTGATGCCGTCTGCGCCGGCATCCCGCACCATCTGCACCTCGCCGGCCGCGCCATCGCTGGTCTTGATGTCCGCGATGAGATGGCCGGGCCAAATGCTGCGGATGGTGCGCACCCCGCGCATACCCTCACGCTTAATGAAGGGCGTGCCGGCCTCAATGAGAATGCGCTCACTGCGCGGCAGTTTGGGGATCACGCTCAGGGCCATGCCCAGATCGTAGTTGAACGCGATCTGCAGGTAGCGCTGGCGGTGATCCAGCTTGCGCTCGGTCAAGGCTTACTTCTTGCTGACCAGCTTGCCGGCCACCTCGCCCAGATCTGAGGGCATGAACAGCACGATCTTCTCAGACGGGTCAGAGGCAATGTCACGGATGGTTTGCAGCGTGCGCAAATGCAGCGCGCCCGGGCTTTGGGCCAACTTCTCGGCCGCTTTGCTCAGGTTCTCCGAAGCGGTCAGCTCACCCTGCGAGGCGATGATCATGGCGCGGCGTTCGCGCTCGGCCTCAGCCTGCTTGGCCATGGCGCGCTTCATCTCGGCCGGCAGCTCCACTTCCTGGATCTTGATCGACTCGACGTCCACGCCCCAGCCAATGGTCTCAGCATCCACGATGGTCTTGATCGATTCGGCGATCTGCTCGCGCTCGGTCAGCACGGCGTCCATCTCGCTGTTACCGATGACATCACGCAGGGCGGCCTGGGTGTACTGGCGCACGGCGAAGACATGATCCTCGATCTTGATGATGACGGCTTCCGGGTCCACGACCTTGAAGTACACCACCGCGTTCACCAACATGGGGATGTTGTCCTTGGTCATCACTTCCTGGCGGGGAATATCGGCCGTCTTGATGCGCATGTCAACCTTGCGCAAGCCCTGGATGATCGGCAGGATCAGCGTGAGACCGGGCTCACGCACGCCGCCATACTTACCCAGCGTGAAGACCACGCCGCGCTCGTATTGGTAGATCAGGCGAATGCCGCGGGTGATGATGTAGAAAGCAAACAGCAGGACGATGCCCAGCAGGCATGCACCCGAGCTAAAGAGAAATTCCAACATGTCCACAAGTCCTCCAAAAGTGCGGTTATGAGCAAATTATATCGGCGCGCGGCGCTGCAGCCGCTAGCCAATTGGTCACTGTGCCTGGTTGGCGCGGCGCAGGGCCACCCAGTACGCCGGGGCTACATGCAGCACCTCTGGCGTGTAGGGCAACAGGCGGCGCAGCCCACCAGCCAGCGCCGCGAAGACGCGCTGGCGGCCGGCGCCCCACCCCAGCCCGAACTCGGCCCGCAGCCGGGGCGGCAGCGTGCCGGCGGCGATGAACGCAGTGAGCGGCTGGAACAGCGCGATGGGCATGCGCAACAGCGACCGCCCGATCGCGTAACCGTCGGGCGAAACACGGATCTCGCCACCGGGCTGCAGGGCCGCGGTCATCCAGGCATCGAAATCAGCCTTGGTGGGCGGCACCAGCTCGCTGGGGATGCCGATCAGCCGCCCGAATAGCTTGCCCTCTTCGTAGAAGGCGGCCCATTGGCGCGGCGAGAGGTCAGGCAGGAAAGTGCGATAGGCGAAGAACATCGAGTCGATCAGGGTGGCATAGACCCAGAACAGCAGCGAAGGATCATTGGCCTCGTAGCCCGCCCCGCGCACCGCGGTGTGGCGGGCATAGATGCGCAGCAGCGCCTCGCTGGCCTCGTCGGCCGTGCCGAAGACGATGGTCTGCTGGGCGCGCAAGGTGGCGAGGGCGCGGGCGAACGGCCGGCGGCGAAAGTCGCTGTGTTCGGCTACGCCTTGGGCTACCTTGGGGTGCGCCACCTGGAGGAACAGGGCGCGCAGGACCACCAGGCCCAGCAGCACCTCACGGTTGAGCTGCCAGGCCATGCTGCCGGGGCCGAAGAAGCCCGCGGCCGGGTTGGGCAGCTGGGCGGCCTGCTGCCTTAAATACTCGCGATGTTCGTGTACTGAGTGCACGAGAAAAAATTCTATCCCGATCAATTGATTAATCGATTAATCAGTTAATCCAATACTGCTATCGCTTCGATCTCAACAAGAAAATCCGGATGGGCCAAACCCGCCACGCCGATCCATGTGCTGGCGGGTGGATGCTCGCCAGGGAAGTATGTGAGCAGTGCGTCGCGCACGGCGGCATTCTCGGCCATATGGGCCTGCACGATGTAGATGCGCAACGAGACCACATCGGCCAGCGAGCCGCCGGCCGCCTGCATGGCGCGCTGCACGTTCTTGAAGGCTTCGTCCACCTGGGCAGGGAAGTTGCCCACGCCCACGATGGTGCGCTCCGGCCCCCAGGCTACCTGGCCGGAGAGGTAGACCGTGCGCTGGCCCTCGGCCACCACCACCTGGGCGAAGCCGGAGCGGCGGGCATCAAAGAGCTCCGGCGGGTGAATGCTGCGGTGGGTCACAGCGGCCTATTCAGTTTCTGCAAACAGCAGGCTATACAAACCGCGCGCAAAGGTGTCGAGGTTCTCGCCAGCCGCCGCCATCTCGGGGCTCTTCATGGCCGCCTTGAGCGCGTCCACATCGGCGAAGTGCATCTCGGCCATCAGGTAATACCCATCCCCCACCAGCGTGCGCGTGAAGCGAGTGACCTGCTTACTCTGCAAACCAGGCACTTTGTCGATCAGCGGCAGGTGAGTTTCAAAATAGGCCTTGTCGAACACGGCCGGGTCAGCAGGTTGCTTGTAGAAGGCGACGAGTTTGGACATAAGACTCCTTAGGGTGACGAGTAACGAGTGAGCAGTGATCGGTGAACAGGGATTTCAAGATCGGGAGACCCTGCTCACTAATCACTCTTCACTGTTCACAATGGCTTGAACATCTCAAACGGTTCTTTGCAATCTACGCAGGTGTAGATCATGCGGCAGGGCGTGGTGCCAAAGTTGTTCTGCAAGGTGGTGTTGTGCGATCCGCAGCGCGGGCAGGCCACCGGCTCCATCAGCACCTGGATCAGGTCGCCCTGGTGGCGCGGCGGCGGGGCCAGGCCGGCGGCCTGCAGCTTGCTGCGGGCGGCCTCGGTCATCCACTCGGTAGTCCAGGCCGGGCTGTGCTGCACGCGCACCTCGACCTGCGGCACGCCGGCCGCCTGCAGCCGCTGGCGGATGCTGCTGCCGATGACCTCGTAGGCCGGGCAAGCCGCGAAGGTGGGCGTGATGGTGACCGCCAGCACATCGCCCTCCCAGGCCGCGGCGCGCACGATGCCCAGCTCGACCAGATTCACGATGGGCATTTCCGGGTCGGGCACTTCGCTGAGAGCGGCCCAGATCTCGGGTTCGCTTGGGCGGCGAGACCCCGCTCCGACGTCGGTGTGCATGTGCAACATCACCATATGGCCTCCGGGTCGAGGCGGGCGACGGACTGCAGGTCATGGATGAGCGCGGGGAGGTGTTCCGAATGCGAGCTGCGATGCATGTCAGCGAGCGGAGAGCGCAGCTCGACTTGCAACCCGGCCTCTACCAAAAACTGGCTCACCTCCCCACTCCAACGCTCGAATAGCGCCGCGCTGCTGGGCACGATGCCGGCCGCGTGCAAGTCTTGCTCGCCGGGCAGCGGCGCGGCCAGCCCCTGCGCATACGGCCACAACGCATCCAAAGCGGCCTGCATACGAGCATGGCTCTCTTCAGTGCCGAGCCCGAGGCGCGGCACCCAGGCCTGCGAGTGGCGCAGGTGGTACAGCTCCTCGGTGCGGATGCGGGCGGCGATCTCGGCCAGCGGGGTGTAGCTGCTCTGGCTCAGGGCTTCGAGGCGCAGAGCCTCGAAGGCGTCGAACAGGTATTGGCGCAGGGTACTGAAGGCCCAGTCACCCTTGGGCAGCTCGACCAGTTGCATGTTACGGAACTGGGCCGGCTCCCGAAAATACACCAGCCGGTCAGGATAGGTGGTCTTGTCCTGGCCGAGCAGATCCGCCCCCAGCTCATACCAGAGCTTGGCGTGGCCGATCTCGTCGAGGGCCAGGTTGGCGAAGGCAATATCCTCTTCGAGGATGGGCGCGTGCCCGGTCCACTCCGAGTCGCGGTGGCCGAGGATGAGTTCATCATCAGCCAGGGCGATCAGGTAACCACTGAGGGCGTATTGGCGGGCGCGTTCCATACTAATTCTCACCACAAAGACACAAAGGGCACAAAGTAGGTTCTTTCTTCCACAAAGATTTACTTTGTGCTCTTCGTGGCTTTGTGGTTTGCCTTTGGTTTGTTAGACAGTAATGCAAATCAGTCCAGCCTTCCCTTGTCTCGCAGCGCACGCATCATCGTGACCACTGGGTATTCGGCCTGGTCTTTGTAGGTTTTGTAGCGGGCAGCCGAGAACATCGGCTCCGCCTCGCTGCTCTCATTCTTGAGCACGGCGCTGGCCGGGAAGACCCACCACCACAGCGGCTGCTTGTCTGCAAACGTGGCGATGGCGGCTTGCACGGCAGCCTGCGGCGAGCCGGCCTGCACCTGCCCCACCTGGCGGCATTGCGCCTGCTGGCTGAACTTGGCGAAGACGTAATAGTCGCTCAGCTCGCTGGCTGCCTGGTCAGCCGGCTCCGCCTTGGCTAGCTCTTCCTGGGTCTGCGTGAAGATCGCATCCGCCGGCACGACCCACAGCGCCACGGCTTCCGGCCGGCGCACGAACACATCGCGCGCGTTCAGCATGGCCAACTCGGCATCCGGCGCGTGCACCGTGCCGTTGTGGACTACGGGCTGATCAGGACCCTCCTGCTGGAAGACCATGAAACGGGGCCATTGGGTATCAGACATAGCAAATTAGAAAAGCAAGTTAGAAGTCGGAAGGCAGAATGCGGAAGTAAAAGCTACACACTTCACAGTTCTGACTTCTGCATTCATCATTGGTTTTGATTTTTTACAGCGTAGGCTGCCGCGGCTTCGCGCACCCAGTAGCCGTCGGCGTGCGCCTGGCGGCGGGCGGCCATGCGCTCAGCATTGGCCGGGCCGTTGCCCTTGAGCACCGCCCAGAACTCATCCCAGTCGATCGCGCCGGTGCGCCAGTTGCCGGTCGCCTCGTCGTAGTGCAGGTCCGGATCGGGCAGCACAATGCCGCAGGCCTGCAGGTCAGGCACCAGTTGGTTGATGAAGTCCTGGCGCAGCTCATCGTTGGTGCGGGTCTTGATGCCCCAGCGGATGAGGACGCCGCTGTTGGGGCTGTCGGCGTCGTGCGGGCCGAACATCATCAATGTGGGCCACCACCAGCGCGTGATGGCGTCTTGCACCATGGCGCGCTGGGTGGGCGTACCCTGCGAATACAGGATGATCATTTCCTGGCCCTGCTTGCGGTGGAAGTTCTCTTCCATACAAATACGCACCATGGCCCGCGAATACGGGCCATAAGAGCAGCGCGCCAGCATGGTCTGGTTGAGGATGGCGGCGCCATCCACCAACCAACCGATGGCGCCGTTATCGGCCCAGGTGGTGGTGTGATAGTTGAAGATGCTGGAATACTTGGCCTTGCCCTCCAGCAGCGCGTCGAGCATTTCCTCACGCGTGGCGCCCAGCGTCTCGGCGGCGTGGTACAGGTACTGCCCGTGGCCGGCCTCGTCTTGCACCTTGGCCAGCAGGATCAGTTTGCGGCGCAGCGAGGGCGCCTTGGTGATCCAGGCGCCTTCGGGCAGCATGCCCACGACTTCGCTGTGGGCATGCTGGCTGATCATGCGGATGAGCTGGCGGCGGTACTCAGCCGGCATCCAGTCGCCCGGCTCGATCTTCTCGCCGCGCGCGATCCGCGCTTCAAAATCCGCCAACTTCTGCGGATCTTCGTTAAGTTGGATGGCAATTTGCTCTACGTCTGCGCCGTACATGGACTGTTCCTCGGAGACACCATTGTAACAACGGAGTGATTAGTGAACCGTGAAGAGTGAGCAGGAGAACAACTGGAGAACAGCACTTCCTGCTCACGCATCACTATTCACTGCTCACTGAGTATTCACCCAGACCGTCTTGACCTGCGTATACAGGTCAATAGCTTCTTTACCCATCTCACGGCCGAAGCCAGACATCTTGTAGCCGCCGAACGGCGCGGCAGGGTCGATCATGCCGTAGCCGTTGATCCACACGGTGCCGGCTTGCACGGCGTGGGCGTAGCGGTGGGCCTTGCCGATGTCACGCGTCCACACGCCGGCCGCCAGCCCAAACTGGGTGGCATTTGAGCGGGCGATAAGCTCGTCCTCATCATCGAAAGCGGTGACCGCCGCCACGGGGCCGAAGATCTCCTCCTGCACCAAACGCAGCGAGTCATCCGAATAACTGAACACGGTCGGCTTCAGGAAATAGCCGTCCTTCAGGCCGTCGCCCAGGCGCTCGCCGCCAGCGAGGATCTCGGCGCCGGCCTGCTTGCCTTCTTCGATATAGCCGGAGACGCGCTCGAGCTGCTCGGCGCTGATGAGCGGGCCCACATGCACCTTCTCCGCGAAGCCGTGGTCCACCACCATCTTGCCGACGTTGGCGGTCAGCCCCTCCAGCACCTGCTCGTACACGCCGCGTTCAACGAACAGGCGCGTGCCGGCGACACATTCCTGGCCGGCCGTGCTGAACACGGCCCATTGCGCGCCGCGGATGGCCGCGTTCATGTCGGCGTCCGCAAAGATGACGTTGGGCGACTTGCCGCCCAGCTCCAGGCTGACCCGCTTGAGGTTGCTCTTGGCGGCGGCCTCCATGATGCGAGCGCCGACCGAGGTCGAGCCGGTGAAGGCCAGCTTGGCGATGTGAGCGTGCTCGGCCATGGCCGCGCCGGTGGGCAGGCCCGGCCCGGTGAGCACGTTGAGCACGCCGGGCGGGAAGCCAGCCTCGCGGGCCAGCTCGGCCAGGTACAGCGCGGTCAGCGGGGTCTGCTCGGCCGGCTTGAGGATCAGGGTGTTGCCGGCGGCCAGCGCCGGACCCAGCTTCCAGATCGCCATGAGCAGCGGGAAGTTCCACGGGATGATGGCGCCAACGACGCCCAGTGGCTCGCGGCGGGTATAGACGAACTGGTCTGCGAAGGTGACCGGTACGGTGCTGCCTTCGATCTTATCGGCCCAGCCGGCCTGGTAGCGCAGGTGTTTGGTGACGTACGGCAGGTCGCCACGCCGGGCCACGCGGATGGGCTTGCCATTGTCGAGCGTCTCGAGCTCGGCCAGCACGTCAGCATGCTGGTCGATCAGGTCGGCCAGCTTGAACAGCAGCGCGCCGCGCTCGGCGGCGATCATGCCCGCCCAGGCCGGGAACGCCGCCTGGGCCGCCGCTACGGCGGCGTCCACATCAGCGGCGTTGGCCAGGGCCACCTCGGCCAGCACGGCGGCATTAGCCGGGTTGCGCGTGGCAAAGGTCTCGCCAGACTGCGCGGCGACCCATTCGTTATTGATGAAGAGCTTCTTGGGAGAATCTTCTAGGAATTTGAGGGTTGCGGGTTGGAAGGGATACTCGGGAAGGTTTGCCATGCAAGAATTTTAGTTGATTAACAGAGTAATCGATTACTCCGTTAATCAACTAATCCGTTCGATCCCGCTCCCATACGTTGTAGCCATCACCCGCCAGGGCAATTCTGTAGCCAGCTTCCATGAATGCGTGTAGAGCAGGAAACTCCCGCGTGGTGTCTTCCCCGCCGATCCAGGGCTTGTTGGTTTCGATCTGAATAATGAATTGGGGCGGGTCAGCTTCCATCAGGCCCATGAATCGCTGCCGCCATGACTGGATATAAGGCGAAGAGATGTTCTGATAAAAGATGACATCATAGACAACCGGCGTGGCGATCGGCGCCTTGGCGATCAGCATAGCGTGAACCGAGCCACCGGTCCAGTCGAGCGGCTGCACCGTTTCGCCTTCTTGCAGATTTTCTTCCAGAAAAGCAGCAATTTCATCCACGCGGCCGTTGTGAGGCGCGGGAATCTCCCACCCCAACAGCTTGGACACGAACTCGGCCGGCGGGCGAAGCAACACAGGCACCAGCAGCCACAACACCACCAGCGGGGCCAGGGACTTCCACCCGCGTACGGGCTGCGGCTGCTCGACAAAACACAAAGCCGCGATCTGGGCCACAAAGTATATATAGATGAACCAGTGATACGGGAAGAACTTGGCCGCCAGCAGCGTATAGATGCTGTAACACCAGGCAAGACAGATCAGCAACCAGACCCGTCGTTTCGTAGAAGCGCTCAACTGACTCGTGAGGGCCAACCACACTCCAACAAACATCGGGATCAGCCACAAAGTGAGTATCCCGGTTATGTATCCAGACCACAAATACTTTCTAAAAACCGGGCCGGTAACAATTTGTAGATCCGTGGTGATGGTGGTGATGTACAGGTTGAGCGGCCACCAATTCTGAGCCATCTCGATAAAGCTCGGCAGCGCACCAGCCTGCCACAAGTAAAGAATAGCCATGCCGATCGGGATCACGAAGCCCACCGCCGTCATGACACCCATTTGCAAGAAACGCTTGCGATCCAAACCCTCCCCGCGCCACAAGTCCCAGGCTTGGAACGCGATCAGGAAGGGCATGCCCAGGGCGGCCTGCGGCTTGATCGTGGCCGCAAGCCCAAATAACAGGCCAATAATGAAGTACTTGCTCATGAAACGGCGCTCAGGAAAGCGAACCGCAGTCACCAACGCCCCCATCAGGGGCAGCAAGATCAAGAACTCCCGCTGAAAGCTCATTACCTGGCCATAGCTCAGATAAAGCATGACCCCGAACAGCGCACTGGCCCAGGCAACTTTCTTGCCGAAGTCGCGCATCCACACCCATGTGGGCGCCGCGATGGCCGCCAGATAAATCAGGTCAGCAATCCTGAAACCCAGGTCGCTGTAGCTGGATATGCGCCCCACCAGCGCATAGATCAAATAGGTGCCAGGTAGATTGACATCGAGCAGGTCTCGGTAAGGAACGTAGCCAAACTTGTCGATCATGAGCGAGATGTACATCACGATCGGCGAGTCGTGCAGCATACGCCACTGCAAAGACGAACCCGCCAGCACGATCACATAGATCGTGAGCAACACGAAGGTATCGATGAGCAGGATGTTTCTAAGTTTGGGCAGCGTCATGCTATCCGTAGAGTCACTGCCTGACGCGGCAGAAGTACTGCTGGCTCAGTCTTGCTTGGGCATTTCCCCGCCCAGCCATTCGGGCGCATCATCCTCGGCCCAGCGGCGGCGGATCTCGCCATAGTCCGGCTTGCGCTTCTGCTCGAAGGCCTGCACACCCTCCCAGGTCTCCGGGCTGGTGTTGTGCACCGCCAACCAGTCACGCCCGTGGCCAATGGTGGAATGCCAGCTCAGGTCACGCCAGAAGTTGAGCTGCTGCTTGGCATAGCGGGTCTTCTCGGGGAACTTGGCCTTGAGCTTCTCCACGATCTCGTCCACCTTGGCATCCAGCTGCGCCCGCGGCACGGCCCAGTTCACCAGGCCCCACTCCTCCGCCTTGGCAGCCGGGATCTCTTCATTGAGGAAGAGGATCTCGCGCGCCCGGCGCTCGCCCACGATGAGCGGCAGGAACTGCGTAGCCCCGGCCAGCGGCACACTGCCGTGGCTGGTGCCCACATGGCGGATGTAGATGTCATCGGCTGCCACAGCCAGATCGCAACTCATGTTGAATTCGTTGCCGCCGCCCACCACGATGCCGTTCAGGCGCGCCACCGCCGGCTTGCCCAGGTTGCGCAGGCGCTCGTGCGCCTCGATGAAGTCACCCATCCACTTCCAATAGTCGCGCGGGCGCTGCAGGAACTGTTTCTGCTCGTCCAGGTCGGCCCCGGTGCAAAAAGCGCGCTCGCCCGTGCCGGTCAGTACCAGCACCGCCACCGAGTCGTCCCAGCTGGCATCCTTGAAGGCGGCATTGAGCTCGGTCAGCGTCTGGTGATTGACCGCGTTCAGCACCTGCGGCCGGTTGAAGGTCACCGTGGCGCGGCCATCCTTCTTTTCATACTGGATGGCGTGGAAATCAAAGTCTTTTGAGGGGGTACCAGTGAATTTTCGAGACACGGCAGGCTCCGATCAATAATGATTGTACACGCCAACCCGTTTCACCATACAATCAACCAATCCGGCAGTGAAAGAAAGGCAGACCACATGAACACGCTGCGCAATCTGGGTATTCTCATCCTCGTGAATGGGTTCATCGCCCTCATGGTGGCGATGACATTATGGTTCGGCTGGCGCAGCGTGCGCCTGACCACCCAGGGCGAGAGCACGATCGGGCACGTGGTGGAGCTGGAAGAATCCACCGACGGCGAGGGAAGTTGCTGTGTGTACTCGCCCATCATCGAGTTCACCGCCCCCAACGGGCGCCCGGTGCGCTTTGAAGGCGGCAACGCTAGCAGCCCGCCGGCCTACCGCATCGGCCAGGAAGTGGAAGTGCTTTACAATCCGCAAGACCATCAGGACGCCTCGATCAATTCGTTTTATGAGTTGTGGCTCGTCCCGGCCATCCTGGCCCCGGTGGATGTAATATTGTTCGTGGTGCTCAATTGGGTAGCCATTGCGAACATGCGCCGCGGTCAAAGTGCATTCGAAGGTAGCGAGGAATAGACCAATGAGCGAAGAGATTCAATTTAGTAAGCAGGAATTGTTGCAGCACATGCAGGCAGGCTGGGAACGCCTGCAAGCCTTCGTAGCCGAATACAGCGATGAGCAGCTCACCGGGCCGACGGATGCCGCCGGCTGGACCGCCAAGGATCACCTGATGCACCTGTCTGTATGGGCGGGCAGCATGGTGGCCGTGCTCAACAGCCAACCGCGCCGCGACTACATGGAGATCAGCCGCGAGGACTGGGTCACTCTGGCCGAAACCTACGACGTGGTCAACGGCATCCTGCAGCAGCGCTATAAGGATCTGCCGCTGGCCGAGGTGCACAAAGCGGTGGAGGAGAAGCATAACGAGCTCGTAGCGCGGGTCGAAGCCATGACCGAGGAAGAGCTGCAGCTGCCCTACAACCATTACCAGCCCAACAGCAAATCCACCACGCCGATCTTTGAGTACATCAGTGGCAACAGCTTCGGCCACTATGACGAGCACATCCCCTGGATGCGTACGCTAATACAACAGTAGCTTTGCTACTGTTGTATAGCGTTTAAAGCCGCCCAATCTCGGGCGGCTTTTTTTGTTGGCCGAGCGCGGGTTTATAATCCCGCGACTCTCCCTCCAGACTGGATACTTATGCGTTCAAGAAACGTCTTTGTTCTTGCCCTGCTACAAGCCATCGGCATGTGCGGCGGGTCCATCGTTGTGCTGCTGACCGGCATCATCGGCGAAGGGATCGCCCCTGCGCCCCAACTGGCCACCCTGCCCAACTCGCTGGGCGTGGTCAGCACCGCCTTATTCAGCATTCCGGCCGCGCTGCTGATGCGCCGCATTGGCCGCAAAGCCGGCTTCATGCTCTCGCTGCTGGTCGCTCTCGCCGGCGCGGCACTGGCCGCCCTGGCTGTCAGCCGCGGCGATTTCATATTGCTGTGCGCGGCGGTGTTCCTGATGGGACAGCACAGCGCCTTCGTGCTCCAGTACCGCTTTGCCGCCACGGAGAGCGTGCCGGCCGCACTCTCAGGCCGGGCCGTCTCGCTGGTGCTGGTCGGCGGCATCCTGGCCGGCATCCTGGGGCCGGAGATTGCCAAACGCGCCCAGGATGCGCTGCCGGTGCTGTACGCCGGCTCGTTCGCTGCCCTGGCCGGGCTGTATGTGCTCGGCCTGCTGCTGGTGTTGCTGTACCGCAACACCAGCGCCCAGGCCGACGAGGATACCGGCGACGCCCAGCAGCCGGAACGGCCGCTGGGCGAGATCGCCCGCCAGCCGAGCTACCAGGTGGCCGTGCTGGCAGGGGTGGCCAGCTATGGACTGATGGTGTTTATCATGACCGCCACGCCCGTGCACATGCACGGGCATGGCTTCAGCCTGGACGACACCGCCTTCGTGATCCAAAGCCACATCATCGCCATGTACCTGCCCTCGCTGTTCAGTGGCTTCCTGATCGAGAAGTTCGGCACGCTGCGCATCATGCTGGCCGGCGTGCTGTTGATGCTGTTCTGCAATGTGACTGGCTTGTTCAGCGTGGAGCTGCCCGGCTACTGGACCGCGCTGGTGCTGCTCGGCCTGGGCTGGAACCTGCTCTTCGTCGGCGGCACCGTGCTGCTCACCTCGACCTATCGCCCGTCCGAGCGCTTCAAGACCCAGGCCAGCAACGACTTCACCATCTTTGCGGTGCAGGCCCTGTCTTCGTTCTCGGCAGGTTCGCTGCTGCACGGCGCGGGCTGGCAAGTGATGAACTGGCTGGGCCTCGGCATTATGTTGGTGACGGGTGCAATGATCCTGGCCCGGCGGAGATCAATTTCCCACAGATAAACACAGATGCAAAAAAGATAAATCAGATCAAAGTCTTATCTGTGTTCATCCGCAGTTATCTGCGTTCATCTGTGGAATGATTTCGCCGCGGCGCTCTGCCCGGCGGAGATCAATTCCCCACTGATAAACACAGATTTAGAAAGAGATAAATCAGATCAGGGTTATCTGCGTTCATCCGCAGTTATCTGCGTTCATCTGTGGATTGGTTTCGCGCCCATCTGCGCAGCAGCACCGAAGCGCGATAACGCTCCTCGTGGTATTCGGTGTAGAGATGATCGAGCACGGCCAGCACGCGGCCCCAACCTAAAACAGCGCCCCAATCCACCAGGCCGCGCGGATAGTTGACGCCCAGCCGCATGGCTAGATCGATCGTGTCCGCATCCCCCACACCCTCCAGCACGGCGAAGCTGGCCTCGTTGATCAGCTGGCACACGATGCGCGGCAACACCAGCGCCGGGCTCTCCGCTACCCACACCGCTTCGCGCCCCAGGCTGGCGAACAGAGCGGCAACCTGGGCGCGGATGCCCTCCGGCCCGCTGAGCGCCACCAGCGTGCTGTCCGCCAGGAACAAGCCATCGAAGACGGCCACGCGCTGCGGATGCTGCACCCAGCTGCGCGCCTCGCTCAGCGCAATGTCGGCGCCCTGCACCAGCAGCGGCACGCCGGGCGCCAGCGCCGCGTCCCAGGCCGTCACGATCGCGGCGGCGTCCTCGCTGCGGCCGGCGGCCACGAAAGCCGCCGCCGGCTGCCCGCTGAGCTCATGGCTCATCGTGAAGCCGCCCAGCACCGCCAGCTCGGCCAGGCCGGGCGCAAAACTGCCCGACGAGATCAGCAGGCTGCCTTCGCCCTGCACAGCCTGGGGCTGTGCAACAGCCTGCGGCTGCGCAAGCAGGGCAGCCGCCTCTTCGTCTTTGTATTCGTAGAAACCCTTGCCGGTCTTGCGGCCCAGCTCGCCGGCCGCTAGCTTTTGCATCTGGATCCAGTGTGGGCGGTAGCGCGGCTCGCCATACGTCTGCTCATACATGGAGCGCATCGCTCCGGCGTTGATATCAATGCCGATCAGGTCCATGAGCCGGAACGGCCCCATGCGGAAGCCGGCCCCCTGCTCCACCAGACGGTCAATATCCTGAAACGAGGCCACGCCCTCGCCCAATAGACGCAGCGCTTCGCCATAGAAGGGCCGCGCCACGCGGTTGACGATGAAGCCGGGCGTGTCGCCGGTGACCACCGGCGTCTTGCCCAGCGCCTCGGCCAGCGCCACCAGTGCATCGATGGTGGCCGGGCTGCTTTGCGCGGCGCGCACCACCTCCACCAGCGGCAGCACCGGCGCGGGGTTGAAGAAGTGCATGCCGGCCACGCGAGCGGGCCGCTGGGTCATGGCGGCGATGGCGGTGACCGACAGCGTGCTGGTGTTGGTCGCCAGGATGGAGTCGGGTGTGCAGATCGCCTCGAGCTTGGTGAACAGCTCCTGCTTGAGCTCAAGCCGCTCGGGCGCAGCTTCGATCACCACGCCGGCCGGCGCGAACGCGTCCAGCGAATCGGTCAGCGTGAGGTTGGCGTAGAGCTCGGCCTTGTCCTTCTTTTCGAGAAATTTCTTGATGTACGCATCCGCCTTGTCGAGTACGGGCTGATACGTATCCTGCAAGATCACCTGCGCGCCGGCCGAGAGCGCCACCAGCGCAATGCCAGAGCCCATTGTGCCCGCGCCGATGACGCCGATGGTTGGAAGGCGATTGGAAGGATTCATCGATTCTCTCTATGCAGTCTGTTAGTCCAAATCAGTCGACTAGTCGACTAATTGACCAGTCGACATGACAAATGAATGACTATTGAGGCTTGTCGCATTATTTACCCCTAAACTCCGGCTTACGCTTTTCCAGGAACGCCCCCATGCCCTCTTTCTGGTCCTGCGTGTCGTAGGTCATTAAATAGTTGCGCCGCTCGAGCTCCATGCCCTCCAGCAGCGTACGCTCTAGGCCGTAGCGCAGCGCCTGGCGAGCCAGGCGCACCGCTACTGCCGGGCGCTCGGCCACCACGCCGGCCAGCTCGAGCGCGGCATCCAGCACCTGCTCGTCCGCCACCACCCGGTTGACCAGGCCCGCCTGCAAAGCCGCCTCGGCCGCCAGCGGCTCGCCGGTCAGCACCATCTCCATCGCCCGCGCCGGCCCAATGGCGCGTGCCAAACGTTGCGTGCCGCCCGCGCCCGGCATGATGCCCAGCTTGATCTCGGGCTGGGCAAAGCGGGCCGTCTGCCCGGCCACGATGAGGTCACACCCCAGCGCCAGCTCGCAGCCGCCGCCAAAGGCCACCCCGCGCACCGCGGCCACTACCGGCTTGTCGATGCCCCAGATGCGCTGCCACAGGGCGCGCGTATTCCTTAGATAAATATCCACCGGGCCGGCTTTGGCCATCGCCTCAATATCCGCCCCAGCCGCAAAAGCGCGCTCGCCGCCATACAGCACAATGACGCGCACCTGCTCATCTGCGTTCAGGCTCTCCAGCGTTTCGGCCAGGGCGCGCAGCATGTCCGGGCTCAACGCGTTCAGCTTGTCCGGCCGGTTGAGCCGCACGATCGCCAAAGAGTCTTTGCGTTCGATCAATACCAGGGGTTCGCTCATACCTTAAGTATACGGGCATTATGCTGGCAGCAATCTTCACCAAAAACCAGCGTTAGCCAGTACTATTCAGCATCTATGGCTGAAGAACGTTTGCAAAAGATCCTGGCCCGCGCCGGCTACGGCTCGCGCCGCGCCGCCGAGGAGCTGATCGAGCACGGCCGCGTGACCGTGAACGGCGCCGTCGCCACGATTGGCGCCAAGGCCGACGCGGCCCGCGATGCCATCAAGGTGGATGGCACCCGCATCACTGCGGCGGCTGCGCCGGTCTACTTCGCCGTCTACAAGCCGCGCGGCGTGCTCTCCACCACCGGCGGGCCGGAGCCGCGCCAAAAGGTGACCGATCTCGTACCCAAGGGCGACCAGCTGCACCTCGTCGGCCGCCTGGATAAGGACAGCGAAGGCCTGATGCTGCTCACCAACGACGGCGAGCTGACCCAGCGCGTCAGCCACCCGCGCTACGAGCAGGAGAAGGAGTACCGCGTGCTGGTGGCGCGCCAGCCAGACGCTGAGCAGCTGGCCACCTGGCGCCGCGGCGTAGTGCTGGAAGACGGCACGCGCACCCGCCCCGCCGATGTGCGCGTGGAGCACCTGTATGGCAAAGGTGCCTGGCTGCGCGTGATCATGCAGGAGGGCCACAAGCGCCAGATCCGCGAGATCGCCGGGCAGCTAGGCCTGCCGGTGGTCAAACTGATCCGCGTGCGAATATCTAACCTGTATGTCGGCAACCTCAAGCCGGGCGAATGGCGCCAGCTCACCGAAGACGAAGTGCGCGGCCTGATGGCGGGCGAGAAGCCGGCCAGCCGCCAGCCGCGGCCGGAGAAGCGCGCCCCCGCCAAGACGGCCAAGCCGCAAGCCCGCCGGGCTGGCAAGCCGGGCAAAGGCCCGGGCAGCCGCAAGCCCGCCGGGCGCAAACCCGGCATCACGTTGGGCCGCCCGCAGCGTGAAGGCGGCGGCCGCCAAGGTGTGAAGCGCTCCCCCGCCGCAAAGACTCCCAAGACCGGTCGGCGTCCGCAATCGGGCCGCAAGCCCGGCGGCAACCGTCGCAAGCCTGCCTAGCCAGAACATTCGTGCTATACTGCGGCAGCGCAAAAGCGAGGCCGTATGCTCACTACTTTCGTCCAACGCATCCGCACGATCTACAACGAGTTTCCGCGCGCCTTCTGGCCGGTGGTCGCCGTCTCCTTTGTGGATGGCATCGGCCGCACCCTGCTCTTTCCATTCTTCGCGCTCTACGTAACTCAGCGTTTCAACATCGGCGCTACGCAGGCCGGCCTGGTGCTCGGCACCTTCTCGGTCTTCGCCCTCCTCGGCTCGATGGTAGGCGGCGCACTCACCGATCGCATCGGCCGCAAGAAGCTCATCATTGCTGGGTTGGTGTTCAGCGCCCTCACCACCATTTCGCTCGGCCTGGTGACCGACCTGCGCTGGATGTTCGTGCTGGCCGCGGTCAGCGGCATCTTCGGCGAGCTGGCCGGCCCGGCTCACCAGGCGATGATCGCTGACATCCTGCCCGAGGAGCAGCGCCAGGAGGGCTTCGGCATCCTGCGCGTGGTGAACAACATGACCTGGATCGTTGGACCCAGCATCGGCGGCCTGCTGGCCGGCTTCTCGTTCTTCTATCTCTTTATCGCCGACGCGATCATCAGCGGCGTCGTGGCGCTGCTGTTCTTCATCTACATTAGCGAGACCAAGCCAAAAGCTACCGAAGCACAGGCCAGCGAGAAGCTGGGCCAGACCTTTGCCGGCTACTTCACCGTGCTGCGTGATCTGCCCTTCGTGGCCTTCATCCTGGCCTGCATCCTGATGGGCATGGTCTACATCCAAATGTACGGCACGCTCTCCATCTTCTTGCGTGACCAGTACAGCATTGACCCGCAAGGCTTTGGCCTGCTGATGACCACCAGCGGCATCACTGTGATCCTGTTCCAGTTGTGGGTGACCCGCGTCATCAAGTGGCGTCCGCCTTTCCTGATGATGGCGCTCGGCACCCTCTTTTACGTCATCGGCTTCAGCCTGTTCGGCGTCGTGGCGGTGTACTGGCTATTCATGGCCGCCATCGTGATCATCACCATCGGCGAGATGATCGTGGTGCCTACCGCTTCCGCCCTGGCGGCCAACTTTGCGCCCGAGGCGATGCGCGGCCGCTACATGGCCATGTTCAGCCTGGTGTGGGCGTTGCCGGCCGCCCTTGGCCCGGCCGCCGCCGGCTACATTCTGGATAATTACAACCCCAACCTGCTGTGGCTGGGCGGCGGCGCGGTGTGCGCTGCGGCGGTGGCCTTCTTCTATTACTTGCACCTGCGCCTGGGCAAGCGCGAGCGCTTCGCCCCCGCCAAACCCTAACACCGCACCTATCCGCCGTTCAGTTGCCGAATGGCGCGCCTGCCCGTACAATTGGGTGCATACCCCTCCCTACATAAAAGAAAAAAACCTATGGCCAAAGAACGCACCCCTTCCCAACAAAGCTGGCTGGATCGCCCGCTGCTTGGCAACCGGCGCTTTAGCTGGGAACACGCCGTCGTGGTCTTGCTGCTGCTGGCAGCCGTAGTGACCCGCTTCCACATGCTGGGCGAGCGCGTCATGAGCCACGACGAAACCACCCATGTGTACTTCTCATGGCAGCTCTTCAAAGGTCAGGGTTACCAGCACCACCCGCTCAGCCACGGGCCGGTCCAGTTCCACATGCTGGCCCTGAGCTATTTCCTGTTCGGCGACAATGACTTCACCGCTCGCGCCCCGCAAGCCTTGTTCGGCGTGGCGGTGGTGTTCTTCGTATGGTGGGCCTTCCGGCGTTACCTGGGGCGTACGGCCGCGTTATTGGCGTCGTTCTTCTTCCTTATCTCGCCGTATGTGATGTACTACAGCCGCTACGCACGCAATGAGATCTTTGTGACCCTGTTTGGCCTGGTGATGCTATGGGCCATCCTGCGTTATCTGGATACTGGACTGCATAAATACATTTACATAGCAGTAGCGGCCATCTCACTGCATTTCACATCTAAAGAAACTTCATTCATCTATTTGGCTCAGGCGCTGATCTTCCTCGGCCTGGTGTTCCTGTGGCGCATTGGCCCGCGCAAATGGAAGGGCAAGAACACGCGCCTGATCTTCTTCGTCACACTGATCCTGAGCGCATCCCTGTTCCTGCTCGCCATCGGCGCCCAGATCCAGGCCAGCGAGAGCGGCGCCGCCGCGGTGAGCGCCACGCAAGTCGAAGAGCCTGTTGTGGCCACCGAGACCGGGCCAACCGAGTTCAGCTCGCCCCTCTCCGCCACCACCATCATCCTCGGCGGCTTAGGCGCTGCCTCGCTCATCACTGCGTTGGTCGCCCTGTTCATGGGCTACGGCTTACCGCGCCTGCGCCAGGAGCGCGCCTTCGTGTTGATGGGCCTGCTGTTCGCGCTCGTGCTGCCGCATTTGGCCGCCTTCCCCATCCGCTGGCTGCACCACGACCCGATGGCCTATCAGGACACAAGCAATCTGATCTTCATCGCAGGCATCGTGGCGGTGCTGGTCCTGCTCTCGGGCGGGCTGGGCTTCCTCATCAACGGCCGCGCCTGGCTCATCAGCACGGCCGTCTTCTACGCTATTTTCGTGCCCTTCTACACCACCATCTTCAGCAACGGGGTGGGCTTCTTCTCCGGCCTGGTCGGCTCGCTCGGCTACTGGCTGGAGCAGCAAGCCGTGGAGCGCGGTAACCAACCCTCCTACTACTACTGGGGCGTGCAGATCCCCATATACGAGTTTCTCGCCGCGGCCGGCAGCCTGCTGGCCGCCGTGATGGGCCTGCGCAGCCTGAACCGCCTGCGTGACGCCGAGCCTGACACCGACACCGAAGATCGCGACCTGCTGCCGCACGAGAGCCGCCGCACGGCGCTGGTGCTCTTCGCCTTCTGGGCCATCTCGGCCCTGGCGGCTTACACCATCGCCGGCGAGCGTATGCCCTGGCTGACCCTGCACATCGCCATCCCCATGCTGCTGCTGGCCGCCTGGGCCGTCAGCCGCCTGATCGCCCGCCTGCAATGGGCCAACTTTGCAAAGAACAACGGCTGGCTGCTGTTGGGCTCGCTGGCCCTGGCGCTCGTCGCTGGCTTCAACCTGCTCAGCTCACTATGGGGCACGCAGCCGCCCTTCCAGGGCAATGAGCTGCCTCAGCTCCAAGCCACCTATCACTTCCTGTTCTTCCTCATCACCCTGGCGCTCGGCGTCTATGGCGTGATGCATTACAGCCTGCAAGGCAACTGGAGCAGCAAGCACATCAGCAAGCTGGCGCTCCTGCTGGTCTTTGCCGCCCTGGCGCTGGTGACCCTGCGCGTCTCGCTGCGCGCCAACTTCCGCACCTACGATCAAGCCACGGAGTATCTGGTCTACGCGCACATGGCGCCCGGCGCCAAGATCGCCATGAGCCAGATCGAAGAGATCTCACGCCGCACCACCGACACGCTTGATCTGCAGGTGGCCTACGACAACGAGACCTCCTACCCCTTCTGGTGGTATCTGCGCAATTACCCCAACCAGCGCTACTACGCAGACCAGCCCAGCCGCGATCTGCGCCAGTTCCCCGTCATCATCGTAGGCGACACCAACTACGGCAAGATCGAGCCGATCGTGGGCCAGAGCTTCTACATGTTCGAGTACATGCGCATCTGGTGGCCCAATCAGGATTATTTCGATTTCACCCGCAGCAGTATCGGCTACCGCTTCACCTCTGAGACCGGCCTGCCGGCCACCGAGATGTCCACCGGCGAATACTTGCGCCGGGTCGCCATCCGCCTGTGGGAATATTTTGGCGACGCCACCATGCGCCAGAACCTCTGGGATATCTGGCTGCACAGCGATTTCACCGGCTATCTTGAAGGCAAGGGCCAGAACCCCAGCCTGGAAGCCTGGTCGCCCGGGCGCACGATGCGGGTCTACATCCGCAAGGATGTCGCCGCCCAGATCTGGGACTATGGCGTGCAAGGCCTGGCGCCGGAGGACGTGCTGGCTGACCCCTACGAGGGTAAGGGCCGCGCCCTGGCGCCGCAGTTCACCATCGGCGGCTTCGGCAGCGAGCCGGGGCAATTCATTGCCCCGCGTAACGCCGCCGTGGCGCCGGATGGCACGCTGTACGTAGCCGACACCGGCAACCACCGCATCCAGCACCTCTCGCCCGAGGGCAGCGTGCTCAGCATCTGGGGCAGCTTCGGCGATGTGGCCAGCGGCAGCGCCGAGGGCGGCATCTTCAATGAGCCCTGGTCCGTCGCCGTTTCACCGGATGGGCGCTCGGTGTATGTGGCCGACACCTGGAACCACCGCATCCAGCAATTCACCGCCAGCGGTCAGTTCGTTCGCATGTGGGGCTACTTCGGGCAGGACGAAAGCTCCGGCGCGCTATGGGGCCCGCGTGATGTGGCGGTGCTCTCAGATGGCAACGTCATCGTGACCGATACCGGCAACAAGCGCATCCGCATGTATGACGCCCAGGGCAATCACCTGGCAGACTATGGCGAGTTCGGCTTTGAAGCCGGCCAATTCGATGAGCCGGTCGGCCTGGCCTACGACGCCGCGCTCGAGCGCATCTATGTGGCCGACACCTGGAACCAGCGCGTGCAAGTGCTGGAATATCGCGACGGACGCTTCATCCCCATCACCCACTGGGAGGTCGCCGGCTGGTACGGCCAATCGCTCGTCAACAAACCGTATCTCAGCGTGGGCAAGGATAGCCAGGTCTTCATTGCTGACCCGGAGGCTGGCCGCGTACTGGTCTACAACCCGGATGGTACGCTGGCCTACTTCTTCGGCGGCTACGACCAGGAAGCCGCCAACATCCTGGTCGCCCAGGGCGCCGCGGCTGACCCCAACGGCGGGGTCTGGGTCATCGACAGCCAGAATGCGGTGGTGATGTGGTTTGAGGAGAGCCAGTAGTCAGTGAATAGTGATTGGTGAGCAGGAAAATCTCTACGCGAGCCCTTCCTGTTCACTGGTTACTGATCACTCATCACTATCCCTAACATGCAAGCTGTGAAACGCGCGATGCAGCATGGGCGAAATGATGATGCCCGTGGTGAAAGCGAACACCAGGCCTGACACCAGCGCATACGCCGTGGCGAACAGCTTGCCGCCATCCGAGGCGATGGCATCCACCGGCCCCATGCCTGACAGGATCATCGAAGCATTCAGCAGCGCATCCAGCAGCGGCAAGCCGGCCAGCCAGTGGTAGCCCAGCGTACCCAGCAGCAGGAACAGCGCCATCACGCCCAACGCCAGCAGCACATGCCGCCCCACCCGCAGAAAGAACAGCTTGCGCGGCAGCAGCGGCTGGCTGCGGTGCTCGTAGCGAAACATCCAGCCATTATATGCCCGCCCACTACGCCGCCCAAAACTGCGCGCCCGCCGCTCTGTTATAATGCCCCCGTTTTGCCGTAAGCAGCAGTAACGCAACCCGGCAGTAACGCAACTATCCTTGATCCGCTCTCTTTCAAAGGAGCATTCCCTGATATGAAGCTGCACGAATTCGACTCCAAGAAGATATTCGCCCAGTATGGCGTGCCTGTGCCCAAGGGCAAGATCGCCAAGACCCCCAAAGAAGCCGGCGAGATCGCCAAGAAACTGGGCGGCGCGGTGGTGGTGAAGGCCCAGGTGCTGGTGGGCGGCCGCGGCAAAGCCGGCGGCGTAAAGGTGGTTAAGACCGCCAAACAAGCCCAGGACGCCGCCAAGCAGATCCTCGGCATGGACATCAAGGGCCTGCCGGTGCGCAAAGTCCTGATCGACCCTGCCATCGGCATCGCCAGCGAGATCTATCTCGGCATCACCAATGACCGCGCGGCCCGCCAGCCGGTCATGATCGCTTCGGCCGCCGGCGGCGTTGACATCGAAGAGGTGGCCGCCACCAACCCGGAGAAGATCATCCGCGTCCACGTCAACCCCCTGCTGGGCCTGCAGGACTACAACATCCGTGACCTGGCCGTAGGCATCGAGCTCGACCGCAACCACTGGGCCGCCTTCCACACCATCTGCAAGGGCCTGTGGGAAGCCTACAAGAACTCAGACGCCACCCTGGCCGAGATCAATCCGCTGGTCATCACCAAAGACAACGAACTGCTGGCCATCGACGGCAAGATGCTCATCGACGACAACGCCATCTTCCGCCAGCCCAAGCTGGCCAAGCTGCGCGACATGGACGAGGAAACCCCGGCCGAGACCCAGGCCCGCAAGAGCGGCCTGACCTACATCCAGCTGGATGGCGAGATCGGCTGCATGGTCAACGGCGCTGGCCTGGCGATGGCCACCATGGACATCATCAAGCTGTTCGGCGGCGAGCCGGCCAACTTCCTGGATATTGGCGGCGGTGCCAACGCCGAAAAGGTGGCGGCCGCCCTGCGCATCATCCTGCAGGACAAGAACGTGAAAGCCGTGCTGTTCAACATCTTCGGCGGCATCACCCGCGGCGACGAGGTGGCCAAGGGCATCCTCGCGGCGCTCAAGACCATCAAGACTGACGTGCCGATGGTGGTGCGCCTGGCCGGCACCAACGCCGCCGAGGGCCGCGCCCTGCTGGCAGACGCCAACATGATCACGGCCGAAACCCTGGCCGAAGCCGCCCAGAAAGCTGTCCAAGCGGCCAAAGGCAGGTAAAAGGCTAACCACAAAGACACAAAGGGCACAAAGAATGAATCAAAAAGAAAGGGCCAATGAGCTTTCCAAGCAAATCATTGGCGCTGCCATCGAGGTTCATTCGACGTTGGGGCCAGGGCTGCTTGAATCGGCCTACCTGACAAGCTTGTGCCACGAAATGAGTCTGCGTGGAATTGCCTTTGCGAGAGAAGTTGCACTGCCTGTGAAGTACAAAGACGTAAAGCTGGACGCAGGCTACAGAATGGATTTGCTGGTTGAAGGCTTGGTGATTGTGGAAACAAAGACAGTAGAGCGTATTCAAGCCATTCATGAGGCTCAGTTGCTAACGTATCTGAAATTGACGAATCTATGGCTTGGAATGCTACTTAACTTCAACGTGCTCTTCCTGAAACATGGAATTCGCCGAGTAGTCAACGGATAAACAAAACTTTGTGCCCTTTGTGGCTTTGTGGTTAAGGCTTTATTACGAAAGGAAGTAACTAAATGGGAATTTTGGCTGACAAGAACACCCGCGTAGTCGTGCAAGGCATCACCGGCAACGAGGGCTTGTTCCACTCCCAGCGCATGCTGGAATACGGCACGCAGGTCGTCGGCGGCGTGCGCCCCGGCAAGGGCGGCGAATGGGTGCTGGATGGCAAAGTGCCGGTCTTCGACTCCGTCAAGGTTGCAGTCGACGCCACGGGCGCCGACTGCAGCATGATCATCGTACCGTTGGCCGCCGCCGCGGACGCCATGCTGGAGGCCGCCGACGCCGGCGTGCGCCTGATCGTGTGCCTCACTGAGGGCATCCCCCTGCAGGACATGATGCGCGTGCGCGCTTACCTCGACTCCAAGGGCGTGCTGCTCATCGGCCCCAACTGCCCTGGCCTGCTGACCCCCGGCCAGACCAAGATCGGCTTCATCCCCGGCGACAACGCCATTCCCGGTAACATCGGCGTGGTGTCCCGCTCCGGCACGCTGACTTACGAGGTGCTCTACGCCCTCAAGCAGGTTGGCATGGGCTCCAGCACCACCGTCGGCATCGGCGGCGACCCGGTCAAGGGCCTCAACTTCATCGACATCCTGCAGATGTTCGAGGAAGACCCGCTGACCGACAAAGTCGTGATGATCGGCGAGATCGGCGGCAGCGACGAAGAGAAGGCTGCCGAATACATCAGTAAGCACATGACCAAGCCGGTCGTCGGCTTCATCGCCGGCCGCGCTGCCCCTCCGGGCAAGCGCATGGGCCATGCCGGCGCCATCGTCGAAGGCAGCGCCGGCGGCGCCGAAGACAAGATCGCCGCGCTCACCAAGGCCGGCGTGCGCGTGGCCGACTATCCGGAGCAGATCCCGGATATGCTCAAGTAACCAGGCAAACAAAAAGAGCGGCGAACGCCGCTCTTTTTTGTTGGCTCAGAGTTTGGCTACTTCTTGCCTTCGATGTAGTCGACCGCGCCGCCCACCGTGGTGATGCTCTGCGCGTCCTCATCGGAGATCTCGATGCTCAGCTTGTCCTCGAGCGCCATGATGAGTTCCACAATGTCCAGAGAATCAGCCTCGAGGTCCTCACGGAAACGAGCCTCACGGGTGACCTTGGCAGCATCTACGCCGAGCAACTCGACGACAGTAGCCTTTACTTGTTCAAATGTATCCGACATGTATGCCTCCAGAAGTTTTGACTGCGTTATTCTACCTTCACCAGCCACTAATCAGGCGCTAAATTGACAGCCCAATTTGCGGCTGGTAAACTAGCCATCACTCCACAGGAACACTACTACATGGCGAAAGTTACGGGTACCGGCGCCCGAAAAGCCGATCACATCCGCATCAATCTTGAAGAAGATGTGCGCTCCGGCCTCACCACCGGCTTCGAAAAGTACTCCTTCCTCCACAACGCCCTGCCGGAGCTTGACCTCGCCGAGGTGGACCTCGCCGTACAAGTCTTCGGCAAGCAACTCAAATCCCCCATCCTGATCTCCTCCATGACCGGCGGCACTGACGAGGCCGGCCAGATCAACCAGGCCCTGGCCGAAGCCGCCCAGGAAACCGGCATCGCCCTCGGCCTCGGCAGCCAGCGCGCCGCCATCGAGGACCCCAAGCTCGAGACCACTTTCCGCGTCCGCAATGTCGCGCCCGACATCCTGCTGTTCGCCAATGTCGGCGCGGTGCAGCTCAACTATGGCTACGGCCTGAACCATCTGCAGCGCGCCGTAGACATGGCCGAGGCGGATGCGCTGATGCTGCACCTCAACGCCGTGCAAGAAGCCGTGCAGCCTGAGGGCGACACGAACTTCAGCGGCCTGCTCAAGAAGATCGAGATCATGTGCAAGCAGTTGCCCGTGCCGGTCGTAGTGAAAGAGGTCGGCTGGGGCATCTCCGGCGAGCTGGCCAAGCAGTTGGCCCGCGCCGGCGTGCAAGCCATCGATGTGGCCGGCGCAGGCGGCACCTCGTGGAGCCAGGTCGAGATGCACCGCGCCAAGAATCCCAGCCAGGCCCGCTTGGCCGCCGCCTTCGTGGACTGGGGCATCCCCACCGCCGAGAGCATCATGCAGGTGCGCCAGGCCGTGAAGACCATGCGCATCTTCGCCTCCGGCGGGCTGCGCAGCGGCGTGGATATCGCCAAGGGCATTGCCCTCGGCGCTGAGCTGGGCGGCATGGCCGGCCCGTTCCTCAAAGCCGCGGTCAAGTCCAGCAAAGCCGTCGTGGAGACCATCAACGAAGTCAGCCGTGAGCTGCAGGTCGCCATGTTCGCCGCCGGCGCTGGCAGCATCAGCGCCCTGCAGGCCGTGCCGCTGATCTACCGCGGCGACTGACCCCGCATCCCGCTAACTTCAAAATCCACCTGGCTGGGTCTATAATCCAGCTCTATGTCGCTCGCCACATACCAAGACGAACTGTTGCCTGCCATTGAAGCGGCGCTGCAAGCCGCTGTGCAGCCCGCCCAACTCACCAACGCCCAGTCCCCACAAGAATTGCTCAACATGCTGCGCTACCACATGGGCTGGGAAGGCGAAGGCGCCGGCCCCAAAGCCAGCGGCAAGCGTGTGCGCCCCACCCTGGTGCTGCTCAGCGCCGCCGCGGCCGGCGCCGACTGGCGCCGCGCCCTGCCCGCCGCCGCCGCGGTCGAGATCCTGCACAACTTCTCGCTCATCCACGACGACATTCAGGACAATAGCGAGCAGCGCCGCGGCCGCCCCACCGTGTGGGCCAAATGGGGTATGCCCCAGGCCATCAACGCCGGCGACACCCTCTTCGCCCTGGCCCACATGGCGCTTGAGGGCCTGTCCGAGACCACATCCGATGCGGCCTACATCCAGGCCGCCCGTTTGCTGCCGCGCACCAGCCTGCAGCTCACCCAGGGCCAATACCTCGACCTGGCCTACGAAACCATGCCGCACATCACGGCCGATGACTACTGGCCCATGATCTGGGGCAAGACCGGCGCACTGATTGCCGCCTGCGTGCGCATAGGCGCCCTGGTGGGCGGCGCCCTCGGCGCCGCGCTCAAAGCCTACATGGTCTTCGGCGAGAAACTCGGCCTGGCCTTCCAGGTCCACGATGATCTGCTCGGCATCTGGGGCAACCCGGATGCAATGGGCAAGTCCGCTCACACCGATCTGCTGAGCGGCAAGAAATCCCTGCCAGTCTTGTATGCACTGCAGCAGGAGGGCGAGTTTGCCCGCGGCTGGCGCGCCGGCGTCACCGCCGAGAATGTGGACGCGCTCGCCGAGCAGCTGGAAGCCGAAGGCGCCCGCGAGTACACCCAGCAGCAGGCCGAGAAGCTGACCCAGGAAGCTATTGACGCCCTGCACGCCGCCAACCCGCAGCCAGAACCCGGCGCGGCCCTGGCCGAGCTGGCCGAGGAACTCGGCCGCCGCGAAGTCTAGCTCCTCGCTACGCTCGGGATGCACGGTGAGAACAGGGGTGCGCTGCGAAGCAGCGCACCCTATTACCAATGTCATTCCGAACGGGTTTTTGCATCCACACCAGACCGCCGAAGCTCGATCAGCGAGGAATCCGTGTTGGCATGTCTTCCATGCAGCGCATGTTAGGAAGCCGTGTATCCCAAGCGTAGCGAAGGATCCTTGCTGGCAGATCCTCCACGCTGGGCCTGTTACCGATAACTGCCCCACAATGCACAAATAAAGAGCGCCCCAAATGGGGCGCTCTTTTTGTGCACGCGCAATGTGCAACTAGACGAACATTGCCACGTGCGAAACCTCGAACAGTACCCGGCCGAACAACAGCGAGATGATCAGCAGCACCACAAAGATGGTGAAGATCAGCTGCGCAATGTTCGCCGCGGTCACTTCAACGCCCCGGAAGCCCAGCAAACCGGCGATGATGGCGATGATCAGAAAAGTGAGTGCCCAAGTTAACATGACATCCTCCGTTGGTAGTTGATTTCTACCGACAACGGGGGCTGTGCAGGATCTATCACTGACATAAACGAAAGGCACTGGCGTACGCCAGTGCCTTTAACATCTCTCTCAGAAAAGCGCGAGGCTATTCGTAGGCAGGGATCTCGACTTCGCGCCCGCCCACGCTCACGCGATGGTACGGCAGCCACACCACGCCAAAGGTGCTGACGTAGATGTCCTTGCGGGCCGGGGCCACGGGGATCTGCGTGATCTTTTTAGCCACAGCATCCCAACGTGCATCGATCGCATCCAAGGCCTGCTGCACCTCATCGCCCATGGCCTCCATTTCTTTTTCAAGGCTGGTGATGGTGGCCTTGCTGTCCTCCACCCGTGCCTTGGCCTCGCTCGACATGCGGTGCTTGGTCAGCGAGGTGGTCAGCCGCCGG
Organism: Anaerolineales bacterium; assembly: GCA_019637675.1. Classification (GTDB taxonomy): domain Bacteria; phylum Chloroflexota; class Anaerolineae; order Anaerolineales; family UBA11579; genus JAMCZK01. The sequence continues at coordinate 171,047 of JAHBVE010000002.1, forward strand.
CTTCTGCCGGCAAACAGGCCGATCACATTCTCCAGGTGCGTGCCCATCGCCTCGATATTGCGCTGGTTGGCCTTCTGTTCATCCTGGCTTAGGTCGCGGCGTTCTTTTTCCAGCTTCTTCTGCAGGTTCTTGATCTGGGTCTCGAACTTCTGCTTGGCCTTGTCAACTTCCAGGTTGCTCTTGGCTTGTGCTTCCTGCGCGCACAGCGCCGCAAACTCCTCGCGGGTCAGCTCCGGCCCGGCATACACCTTCAAGTCCTCATTGGCCCATACCTGCACCTCGCTGGCGCGGTAAGCCCAATCGGCAAAATCGCGCTCCAGCAGTTTCAGCTGGGCGCCGTCGGCCATTGTGCCGCTCAGTTCGCCATACAACGCCTCGTCGTCCTGCGGGCGGCCCTCCAGGCTGCGCTCATTGACCGGCTCGTGCTCAAAGTCCTCCCAGCGCAAACCACGCGCCGGCAGATCGGTCACCAGGGATGCCTTGTAGGTCTCAAAGTCCAGGTTGTACTTGCGCTGCAGGATACGCACCTGGGCTTGCGCCAGCAAGGCCGGGTGGTACGCCAGACCGATGCGCTTGGCATCCGCCGGCAGGCTGCGCCGGCTGGCTTGCGCCGCGGCCTCCAGGCCGAGCGCGGCCGGCATGAACAGCTCTTGCACGCCGGAGGGGACGATAGGCCGGTGGCCCAGGGCGCCAGTGTCAGGGGTCATTTGCGGCTCCTCTTTTGCAGATGATGACGGCTTGCCGGGCTTGGCCGCCGGGGCGGCTGCGCCGGTGGCCAGCTTGTTGAGCGCCGGGATCTGGCTGCGCGTCAGCGGGCCAGCCAGATAGTTCATCGCCCAACGGGTATAGAAGATGACGGGTTGCTTCTCATGCACATTGTGCAGCAGGAAAACGCGCTTATCCAGCGCCGAAATTTGCTTGTCGTAGTCAGAGCGCTTGAACGCGCCGGGCGCCGCGCCTTCCAGGCCGTCCAGCAAACGCTCTTTGTCGCGGTCGGTCTGCAGCTTGCCAATGAACCACGAACCGGCATTGGAGAGCGCCTTGTAGTCCACATCCACCGGGTTTTGGGTGGCCAGCAACTGCCCCACGCCGAACGCACGCGCCTGCTTCAGCATGCGCAGCATCGGCGCCTTGCTGGGCGGCTCTTTGACCGGCGGCAGATATCCGTGAATTTCATCGAAGTACACCAGGGCGCGCAGCGAGCCGGTGCCGCGCTGGTTGCGCATCCAGGTCTCGACCGCCGAATACAGCAGCGTGATGAAGAACATCCGCTCCGCATCCGAAAGATGCGAGAGCAGGAACACGCTATGGCGCGGCTTGCCGCCCGCGGTGAACAGCAGCTTCTCGATCTCCAGCGGCGTGCCCTCCAGCCAGCTTTGGAAGCTGGGCGCGGCCAGAATATTGTTCAGGCGCAGCGCCAACGCGCCGCGGTCTTTTGCGGGGAAGAACTGGTCGAGGTCCAGCACGCCCAGCTTGCTGATGGGCGGGTTCTGCACCTGGCGGATGAGGTCGCCCAACCCCAGGTCCTTACCAGCCGACCAGGCCTGCTCGAACAGATTCGCCAGCAGAATATGCTCGCGGGATTTGACCGGGTCTACGTCATTGAAACCCACCAGGCCGAGGATCGCCGTGGCGGTGGAGGCGATCCGCTCGCGGATGGCCTCGCGATGCTCGTCCCAGCTCTCCTGCGGGGCCTGCAGCGATGCCAGAATGCTGACCGGGTAGCCCGCATCCGAGCCCGGCGTATACACGGCGAACTCGGCCGCATCCGCCAGCGCCTGAATGCGCTCCGGCCCGATGCCCCAATCCGCCAGGCCTTTGCTCCACAGCTCGGCCGTGGCGCGGGCCGCCTCGCTCACGTCTTTGCCGGCCCGTTGGGCTTCGTCAGCATTGATCCACGGCTCAAAATCCGCCGGTTGCAGCTTGGGGAAGTGCAGCAGCAGGTTGGTGATGTCGCCCTTGGGGTCGATCATCAGCGCCGGGATGCCCTGCAGCGCCGCCTCTTCGAGGATGCTGATGCACAAACCGGTCTTGCCAGAGCCGGTCATACCGAACACCACGCCGTGCGTGGTCAGATCGGCCGGGTCATACAGCACCAGCTCGTCGGTGGTTTGGTTCTGCTTGAGGTCGTGAACTTTGCCGAGGTAGAGCTTGCCCTTGGTGTTCAATGCTTCGGGCTTGGTCTCCGCCTTGGCAGGGGTTTGCTTTTTGGTCGCCGTTTTCTTGGTTGCCTTCTTTGCCATAAGGCGAATAATAACATCGGCCTTAGACAAACTCCATAAAAACCTGGTTGCCCAGCAGGCGGCCCTGGTGTGTCAGGCGCAGTGCGCCTGACGCGGTTTCCAGCAGCCCACGGCGCTGCAGCGCCGTGATGCTGCGCCCGTACACCTGCTCCAGCGTGCTGCCGAAGCGCTGCGCAAAGCCAGCTTGCGAAACGCCCTCGCGCACCAGGCGCAGACCCATCATCATCGTCTCGCCCATCTCGCGGCGGGCGTCCACAGGTTCGGCGCTGGCGGTGGCCGGCGTGCGCGGCAGCCCGCTGGCGGCGGCCGTTGCCGCCCCCGCGTCACGCATCCGTTTGATATACGCGGCTGGGGCCAGCACATTGGCCGTGCGGTGTCCCGCCAAAAAGCCATGCGCCCCCGCCCCCAGCCCGGCGTATGGCAGGTTGCGCCAGTATTGCAAATTATGGCGGCAGGCCCGCGGCTGGCCGTCTGCGCCCGGTTTGGCCCAGTTGGAGATCTCGTACTGCACGAAGCCGCCATCCGCCAGCATGCGGTCGGCCAGCTCGTACATCTCGGCCGCCGCATCGCCGTCCGGCAGGGCCAGCAGGCCGCGCCCGTCGAGTTCCTTGAACGGCGTGCCGTGCTCGATGCTCAGGGCATACAGCGAGAGGTGCTCGGGCGCCAGGCCCACCGCCAGCTCCAGATTGCGCTGCCAGCTGGCCAGGCTCTGGCCGGGCAGGCCAAAGATCCAATCCAGGTTCAGGTTGTCGAAGCCCGCTTGCCGCGCCCATTTGACCGAATTGACCACATCCACAAAATCATGCTCGCGCTCCAGCACCAACAGCTCGTGCGGGCTGGCCGACTGCACGCCCAGGCTGATGCGGTTGAAGCCCGCCGCCCGCAGGCCGGCCAGGTACTCCGGGCTCAGCGTGCCGGGGTTGGCCTCCAGCGAGATCTCGGCGTCCGCCGCCACGTCGTAGGCCGCATGCAGCGCCCCCAACAGGCGCTGCATCGCCTCCAGCGGCAGCAGCGAAGGCGTGCCGCCGCCCAGAAAGATCGTGTGCACGGGCAGCCGCTCGCCGGCCGCGGCCGCCAGCCACTCGGCCTCGGCGATCAGCGCATCCGTATAGGCCGGCATCAGATCTTCCAGCCCGGCATATGTATTGAAATCACAATAGCCGCAGCGATGGCGGCAAAAGGGGATGTGCAGGTACAGGCTCAGGGGCTGCCTATTGGTTTCGGGCTGCATGCTGGCAGTATACCTTTTGGGAATCAGGGAGCAGTGATTGGTGAGCAGTGAGTAGTGAGCAGTGATCCGTGAGCAGGAACTGCCTGCCCAGCTATACCTGCTCACTCTTCCCTAATCACCGCTCACTCGCTCCTCTCCCTCACTCGACTCTCATCCGCGATCCAGGCTGCTTGGTATAATCGCCCCGTTTTATGGCAAACGACAAACCTCGTTCCACCCCCACCAAAATTTGCCCAAGCTGTGGCACCCGCGTAAGTGAGAACGCGCCTCGCTGCCTGGTCTGCGGACACCAGTTCGTGGCCGGCAGCACGCCCATCACCAAGAAGGCCGCCAAGGCGGATGCGCCCATCGGCGGCCGCACCAGCCTGCCTGAGCTGCGTCTCAGCCTGCCGGTCGCCATCGGCCTGCTGGTCCTAGTGCTGCTCATGGGCAGCGGCGTGGCCTATGCCGCCCTCTCGGGCACAGGCCGCCTGATCGCCCCTGAAGTCGAGGGCACCGCCACCGCTACCGCCACGGTCACGCCCACCGAAACGCCGGAGACCCCCACGGCTACCTCCACCCCGGAGCCGACCTACACGCCGCTGGCCTACACCGTGCAGCAAATGGACACCTGCGGCGGCATTGGCTTTGCCTTCAACGTAAGCGCCGCCTCGATCATCCTGCAGAATTCGCTGGATGCCAATTGCAGCCTATTCATCGGTCAGGCGCTGCTGATCCCGCAGCCCACCTTCACCGCTACCCCGCAAGCCACCGCCACCCTGGGCGAGATGGAAGCCACCATCGCCGCCTGCGAGGTGCAGAGCTATGTCGTGCAGGCCGGCGAATCGCTCAGCCTGATCGCGCTGACCTATGGCGTGCCCATGGAAGCCATCATGAGCTGGAACAACCTCACCTCCAGCGGCACTTTTGAGGGCCAGCGCCTCAGCATCCCCATCTGTATGCGCACCTTCGTGGGCGCCGCCACCGTCACCCCCACCGTGGCCCCGCCCTACCCGGCCCCCGAGCTGCTCCTCCCGGTGGACGGCGATGCCTTCACCTCCAGCAGCGACACGATCGCCCTGCAGTGGGCCTCCGTCGGCACCCTGCGCAACAACGAGTACTACCAGGTCACCATTGTGGATGTGACCAGCGGCCGCAACCTGCACATCACGGATGAGGTCAAGGACACCACCTTCTCCGTACCCACCTCCTTCCGCCCCACGGATGGCCGCCCGCATATCTTCCGCTGGTACGTGGTGACCGTTGCGCAGATCGGCGTGGACGCTGACGGCCTGCCCGTGTTCATCCAGGGCGGCCCGGCCAGCCTGGTGCGCACCTTCACCTGGAACGGCAGCGGCGCCCCGGTTAGCTCGCCTACCCCGTAGCCTCGAACGCAAACAAAAAAGCCCGCTCGTTGAGCGGGCTTTTTTTATTCTCGCGGTCAGCGCAGCTTACTTGCGCTTGTCCATCGCTACAAAATCGCGCTTGTCCTCGCCCAGGTACACCTGGCGCGGCCGGGCGATCTTCTGCTCATCGTCCAGCAGCATCTCCTGCCACTGCGCCAGCCAGCCCACCGTGCGCGGGATGGCGAACATCACCGGGAAGAAAGCCACCGGCAGGCCCATGGCCTGGTAGATGATGCCCGAGTAGAAGTCCACGTTCGGGTACAGCTTGCGTTGGATGAAGTATTCGTCGCTCAGGGCGATCTGCTCCAGCTCCACGGCAATATCCAGCAGGGTATTGCGACCGGTCACCTTGAAGACGTCCTCGGCCACTTGCTTGATGATCTTGGCGCGCGGGTCATAGTTCTTGTAGACCCGGTGGCCGAAGCCCATCAAGCGGCCTTCACCCTTCTTCACCTTTTCGATGAAGCTGGGGATGTTCTTGACGTCGCCGATCTGGCTCAGCATGCGCAGCACGGCCTCGTTGGCGCCGCCGTGCAGCGGGCCATACAGGGCCGCGGCCGCGCCGGCCATGGCCGAGTACGGGTCGACCTTGCTCGAGCCGATGGCGCGCATCGCGTTCGTGCTGCAGTTCTGCTCATGGTCCGCATGCAGAATGAACAACACGTCGAGGGCACGTTCCAGCACCGGGTTGGGCTCGTAGTTCTGCTCCATCATCTTGAACATCATGCTCAAGAAGTTGCCCGGGTAGCTCAGGTTATTGTCCGGGTAGATGAACGGCAACCCGCGGCTGTGGCGGTACGAGAACGCCGCGATCGTAGGCACCTTGGCGATCAGCCGCTGGATCTGGATCGTGCGCACGCTCGTGTCGTTGATCTGATTGGCTTCCGGGTAGAACGTGGAGAGCGCCGCTACGGTGGCAATGAACATGCCCATCGGGTGGGCATCGTAGCGGAAGTTCTGCATGAAGTGCTTGATGTTCTCGTGGATGATAGTGTGGTGCGTGATGTCATGCACCCACTGGGCCAGCTGGTCCTTGGTCGGCAGCTCGCCGTACAAGATGAGATAAGCCACTTCCAGGTACGTGCACTTCTCGGCCAACTGCTCGATCGGGTAACCCCGGTAGCGCAGGATGCCGTTGTCGCCATCCAGGTAGGTGATCTCGCTCTTGGTGCTGGCCGTGTTCATGAAGGCCGGGTCATACGTCATCAGCCCGAAGTCTTCCGGCCCGCTCTTGATCTGGCGCAGGTCAGTGGCCTTGATCGTGCCTTCCCAGATCGGCAGCTCGTACTCCTGCCCGGTGCGGTTGTCTTTGATGCTAAGGGTGTCTTTTGCCATGCCCAGCTCCGATCTTGGTTTACAGCTTCAGCGCGGCGGTCAGTTCGCGCACTTCAGCGGCAGAGTTGTCCAGCATTGCCTTCTCTTCAGCGTTCAGCGTGTACTCGACCACCTTCTCCAGGCCCTTGCGACCCAGCTGGGCCGGCACGCCGAAGAAGATGTCCTTGAGCCCGTATTCGCCGTTCATGTACACGGCGCACGGGGCGATGAGCTGCTTGTCCTTCAAAATGGCTTCGGCCATCTGGGCCACAGCCACCGAGGGCGCATAGAAGGCGCTGCCGCTCTTGAGCAGCGCAACGATCTCGCCGCCGCCCTTGCGGGTGCGGTCCACGATCGCCGCCAGGCGCTCTGCCGGCATGGTCTCATTCAGCGGCACGCCGGCCACGTTGGAGTGGCGGGTCAGCGGCACCATGCTGTCGCCATGGCCGCCCAGCACGTAGCAGAAAATGTTCTCGACGCTCACGCCCAGCTCCATCGCCACAAAGGCGCGCATGCGAGCCGAGTCGAGGATGCCGGCCTGGCCAATCACGCGCTCGCGCGGCAGGCCGCCCGCCTTCATCGCCACATAGCACATGGCGTCCAGCGGGTTGGTCAGGATGATGTAAATGGCGTTGGGGGAACGCTTGAGGGTCTCCTCGGTCGCCTTCTTGACAATGTCGGCATTGGTGGACAGCAGGTCGTCACGGCTCATGCCCGGCTTGCGCGGCAGGCCGGCGGTGATGACCACGATGTCAGAGCCTTCGCTGGCGGCATAGTCGTTGCTGCCCTCGATCTTGACATCCTTGCCGATCACCGGCATGGCCTGGAATAAATCGAGGGCTTTGCCCTGCGGCATGCCCTCGACGACATCGATCAATGCAATATGGGCCAGCTCACGCTCGGCGAGCCAGTGGGCGGCGGTGGCTCCGGTCATGCCCGCGCCTACGATCGTAATCTTGTGCGACATTCACTTCTCCGCTTAGTGGAAAGTATGATTTTTTGTGTAACGCGGCGATTATAACACCGACAGCATTTCGCCTGCCTCGACGCCTTAAACGAAGCGTCCTCAAAATTTGAGGACGCTTGTACCTTGCAAACATGCACGCCTTTCAGCGGGCTATTCGTTAGCTTCGAGGAAACGGGTGGCCTGAATGCCGGCCGCTGCCCCCATGCCCGCCGAGGTGATCACCTGGCGGAAGTGCGGGTCGGCCACCTCACCGGCGGCGAAGACGCCCGGCACGCTGGTTTCCATGTAGCGGTTAGCCACCAGGTAGCCAGCCTCCATTTCCAATTGGCCCTCGAACAATTGCGTATTGGGCGTATGGCCAATGAAGATGAACACGCCGTCCGTGGTGAAGGGCTGCTTCTCGCCGGTCTGCAAATTCTCCAGCTCCACGGTCTGCACCGTGCCATTGCCTTCGATCTTGTTGACCACCGTGTTGGTGATGAACTTCATCTTGGGGTTGTCCTTGGCACGCTGCAGCAAAAGCTCACCAGCCCGGAAGTCATCCCGGCGATGAATAACAGTGACGTTGTTGGCAAAACGGGTCAGGAACGCGCCCTCTTCCATGGCGCTGTCGCCGCCGCCCACCACAACGATGTCTTTGTCCTTGAAGAAGAAGCCGTCACAGGTGCCGCAGTACGAGACGCCCCGACCGGTGAATTCGGTCTCACCCGGCACTTGCAAGTGGCGCGGCGTGGCCCCCGTGGCAATGATCAGCGTATCCGTCAGGTATTCGGTGGCGTAGCTGGTCACCTTGAACGGGCGCTGGCTCAGGTCCACCTTGACCGCCGTATCGAACACGGTCTTGGCCCCAAAGTGCTCGGCCTGCTTGCGGAACAGCTCGGTCAGCTCCGGCCCGCCCACCGCATCCGGGAAGCCCGGATAGTTCTCGATGGTATGGGTCAGCGAAACCTGGCCGCCGTACTCCTGGCCCGCCAGCACCACCGGCTGCAACTGGGCGCGGGCGGTATACAGCGCCGCCGCCAACCCCGCCGGCCCGGAACCGAGGATGAGTACTTTGACCTGCTCTTGAGGGAGGGGAGTGTTTTTGTCCTGAGTAGCTTCCATAATCTCTAGATGCTGTGAAGGGTGGAAAGATTACAGGGATTATATACGGAGCGTGCACATACTCCGCCGGATGCAAGGCTTGGTACTAGCATGTACAAAAGCAACCCATCGCATACAACGCGGGCCTCACTGAGGCCAACTAAGAATGCAGATCCCACGATTACCGTCTGGAGGGGGTCCTTAGGGGGAACTGGCAGTTCCCCCTAAGCGGGGTCACAGGGGCAGAGCCCCTGAAAAAAGAGAATAAAGCAAACACACTACGTTGTTTCAGCATCCGTGGCTTAAAACTCCGCGGGTAAAATCGTCCCCAATGAGCACGCCCGCCCTATCTACGAACGCCCCCAGCTACCCGGCCGCCACACCCACCGCGGCCTGGTACCGCGTCCCGCAGCCGGGCGCCCTGCTGCTGGGCGGCGCAACCCGCGCCGACTACCTGCAGCGCCAGACCACCAACGATGTCGGCCTGCTCAGCCCGCAGCGGGCCGTGCCCACCGTGCTCACCAACCCCAGCGCCCGCATCCTCGAGGTCTTCACCCTCCTGCACCAAAACGACTCGGTCCTCTTGCTGACCCAACCCGGGCACGCCGCCGGCCTCGCCGCCTATTTCAAACGCCACCTGTTCTTCAACGACCAGGTCACCATCCAAGACGCCAGCGCCGCCTGGGCGCAGATCGAGCTCTACGGCCCGCAGCTGAGCGATGCCTTGCCGAGCCTGGGTTTTGCACAGCATCCGGGTCTTGATGAAGTGATGACCAGCAATTGGCAGGGCGAAACCCTATACGCCATCGGTGAAGAAGGCTGCATCCAACTGCTGATCCCCGCCGGCTTGCTCGATTCATCGATTGAGCGATTGAACGATCAGTCCGTCGCTTCCCTCTCCCACGACGAACGCGAGCTCTTGCGCATCCAAGCCGGCCGCGCCGGCGCGCCCGAGTTCACCGATGCCTACACCCCCTTCGAGGTCGGCCTGGGCCGCTACGTCTCAGACACCAAGGGCTGCTACACCGGCCAGGAAGTGCTGGCCCGCCAGGTGACCTACGACAAGGTCACCCGCGGCCTGGCGCAGCTGGGCGCAGCCCAGCCCATGCAGCCCGGCGCCGGCATCAGCCTCGATGGCCGAACCATCGGCCAGGTCAGCTCCGCCGCCGTCTCGCCGGCCCACGGCCCGCTCGCCCTCGCCGTGCTGCGCAAGCCCTTCGAGCCTGGCCAAACCGTCACCATTGACGGCCACCCCGCCACCATCACCAAAGCGTAACGATTCGCACCCGTGCGTCCCGCTCGGGACGCACGCTGCTTTGCGTGAGGGCGGGTCTCAGACCCGCCCATTCTCCTAATGTCATTCCGAACGGGTTTTTGCATCCACACCAGACAACCGGCTCCAGACCAGTGAGGAATCCCTACTGACATGTCTTCCAAGCTGCGCGTAGCATAAAGGCGACGTAGGGGCGGGTCTCAGACCCGCCCTCGCCGTGCATCCCGAGCGCAGCGAGGGATCCTCGCTACGCGTATCAATAACTCCCGCGCAACATAGAAGACCAGCCAGCAAGGATCCTTCGCTGGCGTACACCCGCGCTCTGGTGTCACCCTATCCACCCGCTCAGGATGACACGGCGTGCGTAGGGGCGGGTCTGAGACCCGCCCAAAAGAGCTCGCCCCCTTCCCGCACCCGCCTTTTTGTCATTCCGAGCGAAGCGAGGAATCCGTATTCACTCGGTTTCAACTCCACACATCTGTTCAAGCTCAAACCATCGCATACCGCCCACCCGCCCACTCGCCCCCCAACCGCTTGATATTTACGCCCCTTTAACCCCACACCGCCCCAAAGCCGGTATAAGCCTACCTCGGAGGGGGAGAGCCGGGAGCTTGTCAAGTTTTAACTCTGTCAAGTTGTATCGACCCCCCTTCCCCATGATGATGATGATGATTAAAACTTTTTTATGGGCAGATTTACCCAAATTTGAGGATTTTCAAGGCAATTTTAAGTTTTTCTAAGCAAAGTGCTTGACAATTTCAAATAATTCTGTATACTTCTGCATGATTGAACAAGCAGAAATAAGGATTTACAAGGTTCGTTTTGAGATTTAGGAGGCATCATGTACTACAACAATCATAGCTTTGCCGAAACCCGCACCAGCCAGGCCGCTCTCGAAGCCGCCGTGCAGGCCAAGGCCCACACCGTTGGCGACGCCGGCCACTACGCCGTGCGCAGCAGCCTGGTAGACCAGCTGCGCAGCGAGGCCGCCAGTGCCCTATTCTCCCTGGGCGCCTGGATCAAGCCCCGCCAGCAGGCCCGCAACGCCACCCCGGTGCAGCTGCGCCCCGCCGCTGACGGCGGCCTGGCCAACTAGAGCAACCATGCACCACGCCCCAAATACGTGCCCCGTGTGCAGCGGCGAGCTGGTGATCACCAGCTTGCGCTGCCGCGAGTGCGACACCTCCCTGCAGGGCCGCTTCGCCAGCGGCGCCTTCAGCCAGCTCAACGAAGAGCAACTCGCCTTCGTTGAGCTGTTCGTGCGCAATGAGGGCAAGATCACCCGCATGGAGGCTGACCTCAGCCTCTCCTACCCCACCATCCGCAACCGCCTGATGGAAGTCATCCGCGCCCTCGGCTACGAGCCCGGCGAGGACGAATTCGCCGGCCTGAGCGAAGGGGAACGCAAACGCATTGTGGATGATCTCGAACGCGGCAAGATCAGTTACGAAGAGGCATTACGCCTAATTCAAGAGGAAGAAGGAAACTAGACATGGCACGGATGGAATTTGGCAGCAGCGACTCCCCGATGATCACCGTCGAGAGCGTGCAAGGCTCCCTGCAGGTACGCGGCTGGGATGAAGAGCAGGTGCGCATTGATGTGCGCAGCGAGCAAGACGTCCAGGTCAACACTACCTCGGACAGCGTGACCCTCAGCGCCACCAATGACTGTGTGCTGCGCGTCCCCAGCGGCAGCACCCTCACGGTGGAAGATGTGACCCGCGATGTGTACATTCAAAATCTGGAAGGCACCGTCTACATCAACAACGTCTCCGGCTCGCTGACCCTGCGCAATGCCGGCGACACCAAAGCTGACAATGTAGCCGGTGATCTCATCGCCCGCAACATCGAAGGCAGCCTCAGCGCCGACGAGGTCTCCGGCAACACCACCGTGCGCAATGTGGATGGTGACCTGCGCGTCAGCGCCATGCACGGCAACCTCTCGCTGCGCAACATCGAGGGCGACGTCATCGCCAATGTAGACGGCAACGCGGACCTGCGTCTGGACTCAGATGGCGGCGATGTGCACGTGGAAGCCGGCGGCAATGTGTTTTGCAAGCTGTCCGACTCGGGTGATGCCGATGTGCATCTGGAAAGCGCCGGCAACAGCATTCATCTCAACACCCCCAATGGCAAGAGCCATATCCAATCCCCAAGCCACCAGCTCACCCTGGGCGATGGCGGGCGCGGCATTCACTTAAAGGCCATGGGCCTGGTGGATTTCCGCAGCCGCGGCGGCGGCACCGAGCTCGACGACCTGGACCTTGATCTCGACCTGGATCTGGACCTGATCGAAGTCAATGCCGGCCTGGCGGGCGAGATCACCGATCAAGTTTCCGCTCAGATCGACGCCCAGATGGAGAACGTCAACCAGCAGCTGCGTGACCTGCAAAACCGCCTGCGTGACACAACCGCCCGCGCCTCACGCCGCGCCCAACGCCGCATTGATGAGGCCCAGCGCCGCATCCAAAGCCGCACCGTGGTGCGCGGCGCCCGCGGCCCGGCCGTGGTCGTACCCAGGAAGCCGGCCCCCATCAGCGAGCAGGAGCGTATGATGATCCTGCAAATGGTGCAGGACAACAAGATCAGCGTAGCCCAGGCTGAAATGCTGCTCGACACCATCGAGGGCCGCCAGACGCCAACCCCGCCTGCCGCCCCGGCCGCGCCCACGCCACCTACCCCGCCCGCAGCGCCTGAACTGCCTGAGGAACCCGATGCCTAATTCACGCGAACGCATGGAAATTCTACAAAAGCTGGAGCGTGGCGAGATCACCCCTGCCGATGCCGAGAAGATGCTCTCCGGCCTGATGGATATCCCCCGCCCCGCCCCGCCTACGCGCATGGGCATCCTGGAGCAGGTCGAAGCCGGCACCCTCAGCGCAGACGAGGCCGCTCAGCAATTGCTGGTGCAGCAGGCCGGCGCCAAGCGCAGCGGCGGTAGCCAGCACAGCCGCGCTGGGCGTGATGACGAGCAGGCTGATGACTTCGTCAGCTTCTCACCCATCAAACGCAACAACACCTTTGGCCATTTTCTATTCATCGCTGGCCTGTCCATCACCTTGCTGGCCGCTCTATGGATGGGCATGATCCTGCAACGCAGCGGCCTCACCCTCGGGTTCTTCTGCCTCTGGCTGCCGTTCGGCGCGGGCTTGCTGGCCCTGGTGCTCGGCTGGGCCGCCCGCAATGGCGAATGGATGCAGCTCAATGTGCGCTCACGCAAGCCGGGCAACCGCAATGTGTTCATCAGCCTGCCCCTGCCCTTAAGCATCATTGAGCGCTACGCCAAGCGTGGCGAGGCGTGGCTGGTCATCAACCGGGATGACAAAGAACAACCGAAGAATGAAGGCTAGGAGACACCATGGCAAGCAGTGAAGAACGCATCAAGATCCTGCAAATGATCCGGGATGGAAAGATCAGCCCGGAGGATGGCGCCAAGCTACTCGAAGCGCTGAACCGCAGTGCAGGCGTGCGCCCCTCGGCCACCATGGGTCGCACCCCAGCTCCCGGCGAGGAAGGCCGCTACCTGCGGGTACGCGTCACCGACATGAACACCGGCAAGACCAAAGTGAGCGTCAACCTGCCGCTCTCCCTGGTGGATACCGGTATCAACATCGCCTCCAACTTTGTGCCCGAAGTGGCCCAGGCCGACATCATGAGCGCCATCCGCAGCGGCGTCATCGGCAAAATAGTGGATATCGAAGACGAGGAGGACGGCCAACACGTAGAGATCTTCATCGAATAGCCCCTGGGCGAACAAAACCAACAAACCAAGCGACCGGATGCAGTGCATCCGGTCGCTTGGTTCCCTGGGCTATACTCGCCCATATGCCCGTCCGCAACCCTGACGAGATATTCGTAACGCCAGAGCAGCTGCCAGCGGCGTGCAGCGGCCCCCTGCACCCCGAGGCCGCCCGCGGCATCGCCCTGTTCAACGCCGGCCAGTATTGGGAAGCGCACGAGGCCCTGGAAACCGCCTGGAAGGAAGAGCGCGGCCCGGCCCGCCATCTCTACAAGGGCATTTTGCAAGCCGGGGTGATGTACTTGCAGATCGAGCGCGGCAATTACCTGGGCATGGCCAAGATGTACGAGCGCTGCAAGAAGTGGCTGCGCCCCTGGCCGCCGGTGTGCCGCGGCGTGGATGTGGGCCAACTGCGCACCGATGTGGAAGCCGCCATGGCCGCGGCGCGGCAACTGGGGCCAGCCCGCCTGGGGGAATTTGATATGGGGATGCTAAAAGCAGTAGAGATCAGAGAATAAGCTAAACGCCAACCAGCACCGCTCGCGCCGGGGCGCCGTCAGACTTATCCAGCTTGAGCGGCAGGCACCAGAAGTTGTAGCGGCCCTGGGCGATCTGGGAAAGGTTCAAGCCCTCGACGATCACAACGCCGGCCTTGAGCAGGGTCACATGCGTGGGCTGCGGCTCGGGGAACGGGGCCACGGACAAATAGTCCACACCCACCAGCTTGACCCCGCGCTTGACCAGGTACTGCGCCGCGCTGACATCAACGCCAACGTAGTCCTCGTCAAAGGGCTTGTACTCGCCCTTGGCCCAATGCTTGGAGTTGCGTGTGCGGATGAGGACGCGTTGCGTACGCGGCGGGATGCCGGCCGCCTCCAGATGCCCAGGCAGCACGCGGTCAACATCGTCATCCAGGTGGATGACGTATGCCCGGCCGATCAGCGTCTTGAGCGAGAGGCGCTCGACGGTGCTGCCATCTTTGATGAAGTGGTAGGGAGCGTCTACATGCGTGCCAGTATGCACGCCCATCTCGATGCGCGAGACGTTGGCGACCGAACCATCCTCGATCTTTTGGACGCGCTCGAGGGTCACGCCCGGGTCGCCGGGCCACACTGGCATGGAGGGATTGATGGTGAGTGTGATGTCGTAGGTGCGCATCTGCAGGCAGTATATAGAGGGGCGTTGGCACGCGCCAGCGGATTCAGCGGCAGGCTGATGCTAGAGCTAGTAGCTCCGTTTCAGATCCGCTTTCCAATCCACGCCCTGCAAATACTCCAGGCGCTGTTGGAAACGAGCGGGCATCAGATGAAAGACGCGCGGCACAACATCCAGCTCACAAATGCGGTCAGCCGCCAGGTAATCCAGCCAGTAGCTGGAGACGGGCAGGCGCGGCGCCACTGTGTGCAGCAAGACGTTGAGCATGCGCAGATACGAAGGGCGAATGGGCAGCAGGCGGCGCGGTTGGGCGCTGCGCTCCATCACCAGCTCGATGATGCGCTTGTAGGAAATGTGTTCCGGCCCGCCCACCTGGTAAGTCTGGCCCAGGGTCTCATCGTCCTCCAGGCACCAGGCCAGGCAGGTCACCAGATCCTCGACCCAGATGGGCTGCAGCAGCGCAGCGCCATCGCTGGGCATGAGGAATACACGCGGCACATAAGCCAGCAGCTGCGCCAGGCGGGTCGTGAAATGGTCGTTAGGGCCGTAGACGATGGCTGAGCGCAGAATGGTGTGCGGGATCGGACTCTGGCGGATGAACTCTTCAGCGATGCCTTTGGTCTTGAGAGCCGGATAGGCGGCGGCGCGGTCAGCATCCAGGTGGCTGAGGTAGACCAGGCGCTTGACGCCGGCATCCTGGGCGGCTTGCAGCAGATTGCGCGTGCCGTCAATATCGGTGGCGCGCAGATCGTCGCCCGGGTCGGCCCAGTCAATCCCGGCCAAGTGGTAGACCGTATCCACCCCCACCAGCGCGGCGCGCAGGCCCCGCGTATCGGCCAGGCTGCTGATAGCTGCCTGCACGGCTACGCCGTGCGGCAGCTGGGGTGAACGGCTGGATGGGCGGATGAGGGCGCGCACCTGGTGACCCTCCTGCACCAGGCGGTCAATCAAACGCTGACCAATAAAGCCTGGGCCACCGGTGACCAAAATCATGCTGCGTTTTTACCATATGCGCGTATCGAAAGGCGGTTAAACTTATTAACAATACATTCGCCATTGCTTTATTCCCCCTTAAAGGCTGTGAACTAGACTTATGCCGAAGATGCAAACTGCAACGACTGTGCAACGTGACCCTTTGTGGGTATTGGCCAAGAGCATATCCGTGCTCACCAGCCCGGCTGTGCTGAGCTTCGTGAGCATGTACCTGATGGGCATTCAGATCAACGATGAGCGCTTCTGGCCCTGGGCCGGAGTGTATGCAGGGTTTGGCTTTGTGCTGCCCCTGCTGTATCTCATCTATCTGATGCGCAAGGGCGAAGTGAGCGACTTTCATATGAAGGAACGAACTGAGCGCATCAAGCCGATGGCGTTCATCTTCATCGTGTTCACGATTGCCAGCCTCGTCATGTATTTCTCCGATGCGCCGTTCGTGATCCAGGCATTCACCTATGTAGGCGCTTTCCAAGGCCTGCTCATGCTGCTAATCACGCTCAAGTGGAAGATCAGCGGGCATGGCGCCGGCATTGCAGCTTTTGTGCTGCTGCTGTGGGCGCTGTTCGGCCCGGCGGCGATGCCCTTCTTCCTGCTGGTTCCGCTGGTGCTGTGGGCACGTGTGTACACAGACCGGCACGACCTGCCGCAGACCATCATCGGTGCGGTGGCAGGCTTTGCCTTCATGGCAACGGCGCTGGCCTTGATCGCCGCCCGTTGCCCAGGAGCCGGCCTGGCCTGCTTCTAGGCCACTAAACGAGAGGTTTACCCAATCCGGAGCCCCAAGGGCAGAAATTGAAGGATTGGCACGTCTCTTGCATCCTTGTCCAGCATGATGCTGGACATAACGGTGCAAGAGAATTCTTTTAAAGGCATAGCGAGCCGCGGGCGCTTTGGGGTGCACTACTTCCCCAATACGGCGCACTACCAAAACGCAGACCTGCTGACCTGGCTGCCCAAGCTGCAAGCCATGGGCGCCAACTGGGTTGTGCTGCAGGCCACGGCTGAACGCGCCATCCCTGAAGATTTCATTCGCAGTCTGGCGCAGGCCGGCATTGAGCCGGTGCTGCACTTCCAGCTGGCGCTGGACGGCGCGGTGGATGCAGCCGCGCTGCAGGGCATGTTCGAGGCCTATGCCAAGTGGGGCGTGCGTTACGCAGTGCTGTTCGATAAGCCCAACCTGCGCAGCCAGTGGCCTGCCACGGGCTGGACGCAGCGTGGGCTGGTGCCGCGCTTCCTGGAGTTGTTCACGCCGCTGGCGCACGCCGCCATCGAAGCCGGCCTGACGCCGGTCTTCCCTCCCTTGGAGCCGGGCGGCGACTATTGGGATACTGCCTTCATCCGCGGCGCGCTGGAAGAACTGGACGCCCGCGGCGACGAAATGCTCTTGACCCAGCTGGCACTGGGCGCGTATGCCTGGGTAGGCGACAAGGGCCTGGATTGGGGCGAAGGCGGCCCGGAACGCTGGCCCGCCACACTGCCCTACTCCACGCCGGAGAACAGCCAGGACCAGCGCGGCTTCCGCATTTTTGATTGGTACAACGCGGTGACCTCGGCGGCGATCGGCCGGAACTTGCCGATCCTGCTGGTAGCCACCGGCGTGCAGCCGCACGGCGAAGCCGATGCGGCGGCGACCGAAGAACTGATCGCAGCGCTCAAAGGCGCCGATCTGCCGAGCAACGTGGTGGCAGCCGGGTTGTGGCTGCTGGCGGCGGAGGCCGACAGCCCCGAAGCAGGCCAAGCCTGGTTTGACGCCGAAGGGATACCGAATGCGGTCGCCGACCGCGCCCTGGAGCCCGGCCACCTGGCTGCTGCCCACGGCTTCCCCAGCGTTGAAGTGGACGATACGTTTGAACCCGACGTACTTGCGCTGCATGCCGAGGCGATGAGCCACGGCATGCCAGCCGGAGAGATGGCGGCCAGGGTAACGGGCATAGCGCACAGCATTCGCCATTACCTACTGTTGCCAGACGCAAGCTGGCCGCTGCAGCAAGCGGCTGGATTCATCGCACAGTACCAACCCACTATTGGATTTTCATTGGCTGAGGCCATGCTAGCCCAGCGTGTAACGCTGGCCGGCGGGCTGGAGGCCTTTTCTGACACGACATTGCGCGAACTGATCCAAGCCGGATGTCAGGTAGAGAACCTGCCGGCCGCGGCCTGAGCCGCAAGGAGCACATCATGGAAGACATCCACAACTTCGAGACCCAACCCACCAAGACCAAGCTCGGCCCTGTCATCAAGGTCGTTGGCCTGGGCGGCGGCGGCGGCAACGCCGTGGACCGCATGATCGAGCTGGGTTTGGAGAACATCGAATTCATCGCAGCCAACACCGACTATCAGGTGCTGCAGAAGAGCCTGGCGCCCACCAAGGTGCAGCTTGGCCCCATGCTGACCCGTGGCCTGGGCGCCGGCGGCAATCCTGAGATCGGCCGCCAGGCCGCCATTGAGAGCCGCAAGGAGCTGGAAGCCGCGCTGGAAGGCGCCGACATGGTGTTCCTGACGGCAGGCATGGGGGGCGGCACGGGCACCGGCTCGATCGCCATCGCCGGCGAAGTGGCCCGCGAACTGGGTGCGGTGACGATCGCAGTGGTGACGATGCCGTTCAGCTTCGAGATGGGCCGCCGCCTCAAGAACGCGCAGGATGGCCTGGCCATGCTGCAGCCCAATACGGATACCTTGATCGCCATTCCAAATGACCGCCTGCTGTACGTGGCTCCGCAAGACCTCCCGCTGGAGACTGCCTTCCGCATGGCGGATGATGTACTGCGCCAATCGGTGCAGGGTATTGCCGAGCTGGTGACCCAGCCCGGCTTGATCAATGTGGACTTTGCTCATGTGCGCAACATGATGCTGAAAGGCGGCGGAGCGTTGATGGCCATCGGCCAAGGCACAGGCCAGGGTAAAGCCGTGGCGGCAGTGCAGCAAGCGCTCAATCATCCGCTGCTGGAGAGCGTCTCGCTCAAAGACGCGTCTGGCGTGATCGCCAATTTTAGCGGCGGTGATGACCTGACCTTGTTCGAGGTCGGTGAAGCGCTGGGTTATCTGCGCGAGCTGGTCAATGAAGATGTGGAAGTCGTGATGGGCGTCTCGAGCGATGAGCGCATGACCGATCGCACCCAAGTGATCCTGGTGGTGACCGGCATCGGCGCCAAGAGCCTGGAAGAAGTGCTGCCCGGCGCAGAGAAGCTGCAGCCGGTGGCGGTAACTGCGGCCCCGGCGGCGGTAAAGGCGGTCGCCATGCCTGCAATGACCACAGTAGGCGCGGCTGCCATTGCAGACGGGTATGACGACATCGTAGATGGCGAAGTGATCGAGCCAAGCGAAGATGCCTTCCAAGCCGGGATCGAAAGCAAGCCTGTGCAAGCAGAAATGATCGCCGAAAGCATGCCCGCCATGCCGGTGGATGTGTTGAATGACCTGGATGTGCCCGCCTTCATGCGTAAACGCGCCCGCTTCAATTTGCGGGTGGGCGAATAAGGAAGCTATGGACAACCAGATCGTCAAAGCGATCGCGCAACAGATCCACCGCCAGTTCCCTGAACTGGCGGGTGAGCAGCCCAGCGTACGCGCTCAGGCCAACGCCAAGAGCGCGGGTGGCGCGACCTATCTGCTCACGTTCAAAGGGCGGCCAGCCAGCAGCGGACCAAGCCTGGCGCGCACGGTGCGCGTGGTGGCTGACGCACGCGGCAAGGTTCTGAAAGTTACAACTTCACGGTGATCTATGTTGGCTCAAGTTGGCGAGTGGCTTGAACTGAAAGTATGGCAGCTGGCGGTGAGTGCGCTAAGCGCACTGCGCCCGCTGGGCGCGGCGCGCACGAGTGGGCGCGTACTGCGGGCCGCATTCGACGTGGCGCAACGCGCCACGGAACGCGCTCTGGATGCGCAAGCCCAGCGCGCCCTGCGGGCCGAGTACGTTGAACAGAACCTGTATGCTGAACCTAGCTGGAGCGTACAACCCAGCCTGCTAACACGCCTGACTGACAGTTGGGTGGTCGTGGCGATCGCCGGTTGGGTGTTGGGCATGCTGCTGGGCTTGTGGCTGGCGGGTGCGCTGTGATGAGCGGCTTTACGTTGACGCGACGCACGTTGTTTCTGGCCTTTGTTGCCGTGGGCGTGCTGAGCGGCTTGCTGGTCGGCAGCCTGGGCAGCGCCCTGGCTGCGGAAGGCCGCACGCCGAAGACCCCCACGAAGCAAAGCAGCCTGATCGTTGTGGTGGACGAGCTGAGCAGCCCTCAGCCGCTGCTGCTGGCGGCCTGGCAGGTGCAACACACACAGGTCGGTGCGCTGGAGTGGACTCCGCTGTACCCCACTCCACTCGACAACGGAACTGGCTATGCGCAGCCGCATGCAGAAGTGCGGCTGACGGCAACGACCAGTGAAGCCATCGGCCTGCTGGCTCCTGTTGCACAAGCTTCTGTTTCGTTTGACGAGATCTTTGTGGTGGACCGGATCGCGGTGAATGCGATCAGTACGCTGGCTGGCGCACCGCTGACCCTGGGCTCAACCGCGGGTCAGCCTCAGGCGGCTTTGCAAGAGCAAGTGCAATTAGTGCAGAACCTGTGCGCGGCCAGCTGGCAGACGGAGCAGTTGGATGCCTGGGTCGCCCTGGCGCCCCAGCACCTGCAAAGCAGTGCCAGCGTGTTTGAACTGATCACCCGCTGGGACGGCTGGGCACAAGACGGCTTCGGCCTGGATTGTAGCCACCCGTGGGCGAATGGGAATTAGAGGAGAACCGCCCACCCCCTTTATTAGCTTACTAATTCAATAAGCTCTAGGCCGTTTCGCCCTGCAGGCGGGTATAGGCGCGATAGGCTTGCAGGGCCTGGTTTACCAGGTTGCTGCGCTCGGCGCGCTGGCGGTAATCGCGCAGATGCTGGCGCTGAGCGCTCAGGTTGACCACCGCGCTGGCCAACTGCTGGATGGCGGCCTGTTGGTCAGGCTTTTCAGAGTTTGATGACATATGAGTTTGCATAGTACACCTCATTCACGCCACCAGTATATAGAACACTTGTTCAGTTGTCAATAGCCTGTACAAGGGGAAGGCGGCCCCCTGAAAGCGAGCGGGGACGGAGCGAGTGAGGGTATACTCCCACTCCATCAATAGGAGTTCTAGTGAAACTTACCGCCCGCAGTGAATATGCCCTACTCGCCCTTATCTATATTGCCCGCTCAGATGGTGAACACAACATTTCGGCTGATTCGATTTCCAAAGCCCAGGGCATTCCCCCGAAATTTCTGGAGCAGATCCTGCTCTCGCTGCGGCGGGCACGCATCCTCAACAGCAGCCAGGGGCAGCATGGCGGCTACAAGCTGGCCCGCCCCGCCAAAGAAGTGAGCATTGCAGAAGTGGTGCGCATTTTTGACGGCGCGCTGGCTCCGACTGAATCCGTCTCCAGGAATTTCTACGAGAAGACGCCGATCGAAAAAGAGACCGGCCTGGTGCGCGTGTTCAAAGACATACGCGACTACACGTCAAATCTGCTGGAAAACACCAGCGTCGCCGATCTGATCTAGTCCATTCCGGCGAGCTGCTGCAACAAACGCTCAGCCCGCACGGCGCCGCGGTTGATGTGCTGGACGCGGCCTTTGGCCGTGACCAGGAACGTGGTTGGAACACTGAAGACGCCCCACTGATCCGCCAAGTGCGGCTTTTGTGTGGCGTCTATCTTTATAACTTCCAGATCCTTCAGCTCGGCTTGCACGGCGCGGATGGCAGGCTCCTGTATGGTCTTGCAAGGTATGCATTCCGGCGTAGTGAAATAGACCAGCACAGGGCCATCCTCGCCATCGGGGCCGCGCAGATCTTGCAGCGCGGCCAGCCTGGGAGCGGTATTGCGGCGCGCCAGCCAGTTGATGGTACGCCAAAGGGCAATGCCAAGCAGGCAGAGCGCTGCGGCCAGCAGCGCTCTGCTGATGAGCAAGTCTGGGCTCATCCGCGCGAGTTTCTGGGCTTCATGCCAGGCAGCACGCCGGCAGGCGGCTGCTTGGCGAAGCCGGGGACGTTGAGGCGCACCAGCCAGTAGTAGATGGCACAGCCGACGCAGAAACCACCAAAGGCATTGAGCGAGGCCAGGGCAACCACGAGCCAGACCAAACCCCAGCCCAACCCCGTGGCGCCGGCGTACAGCGCCCAGGCGCCGGCCGCCAATACGGCGAAGCCAATGGCCTGCGAGAACAAATGCGGCTCGGCGTTATCTTTGAGAATATCCGGCTTGATGAGGCCGGCCGGCTTGAGCACATGCTTGTATGCGGGCAGGAAGCCCGGCCGTTTGACCAGCACTCCGATCCCCAGCACGAAGGCCACTTGAGCCACCAGCAGCGGCGCATTGAATACAAAGGCCAGGATACTGAGCACAATGATGCTGAGCTGGTTAACTTTCAACGCAGCGTGATCTACGTCTTGCCATTCGATCGTTGCCATGTCGTTCTCGCTTTCGTTATTTCTCGATGGGAGAATTGACCAAGTTACCCCACTCGGTCCATGAGCCATCGTAGTTGCGCACATTGGGGTAACCCAGCAGATAGGTCAATACAAACCAGGAGTGGCTGGAGCGCTCGCCGATGCGGCAGTATGAAATGATGTCCTTATCGGCGGTGAAGCCTTGCGCTTCATAAATTTCGCGGAGCTCGTCATGCGATTTGAAGGTGCCGTCTTCGTTGACCGCAGTAGCCCAGGGGATATTCTTTGCGCCGGGGATATGGCCACCGCGCAAGGCGCCTTCTTGCGGATACTCAGGCATGTGCAGCTTCTCTCCGCTGAATTCAGCGGCTGAGCGCACATCGACCAGAGCGTTGCCGGGCTGGCCGAGATGGGCGAGCACATCTTCACGAAAAGCGCGGATGGTCTTGTCGTCACGCTCGGTGACCTTGTAGCTGCCGGGCGCAACTTCGGAGACCTCTTGGGTAAGTGGGCGGCCTTCGGCCTCCCACTTCTTGCGGCCGCCATCCAAAATGCGCGCATCGGCGTGGCCGAAGAGCTTGAAGACCCACAAGCTGTAGGTTGCCCACCAGTTGTTTTTGTCGCCATAGAAGACCAGCGTGGTGTCATTGGAGATGCCTTTGGATTCCATCAAGGCTGCAAAACGCTCTGCATTCAGATAATCCCGCACGAGCGGGTCGTTCAGTTCTGTGCGCCAGTTGATCTGGATCGCGCCAGGAATGTGACCTGTACCGTACAGCTCCAGATCTTCATTCGATTCGATGATGCGGATCTTGGGGTCGCTGAGGTTTTCAGTCAACCATTCCGTGGTGACCAGCACTTCAGGGTGTGCAAAGCTCGACATCAGGCCTCCATAACATATATTTCCGATTGGTTTTATATAAATAACTGACAAAAGAAAGGGCCTAGTAAGAATACTAAACCCATAGGAATTAACTATAAAACTGGAGACCTGCTTTGTCAAGCAGCGAAATCTGCGCCTTATTGCACTACGCCGTAGCCGGCCTGTTTCCATGCCTCGATGCCTTCATCGAGGGCCAGTAGGCTTGTGAAGCCTTTGCGCTCCAGCAGAGAGATGGCGATGGTGGAGCGAGTGCCGGCTTTGCAATGCACCAACAGGGGCTCCTGGGCGCCGCCCACCTGCTCGGCGGTGACGCCTGGCAGCAAGCCCGCCTCGAACAGGCGCGCCCCGGGCAAGCGGCCGGCGTCCCATTCGTGCTGCAGACGCACATCCAGGATCGCGGGAGCCGTGTCCGCATCCATCCACTCCTTGAGCTGCGGCGCGGGAATGTTCTCGATGCTGGTGAGCTGCAGCCCGGCGGCCTGCCAGGCAGATAAACCGCCATCCAGGTAGCCAATCACATCGTCATAACCAACGCGGATGAGTTGCAGCACGGCTTCGTTGAGCTCGGCGGGCGCATCAGCCAAGAGGATGATGCGAGCCGCGGGCGGCACTACCCAGCCCGCCCAGGTGCTGAGTGGAGCGAAGACGGGGATGCCAAAGGATTGCGGGATATGGCCAGCCAGGAAGCGATCGGCATCGCGCACATCCAGCACGATGGCACCCGCCCCTACTTCGGCTTGCAGCTGAGCTGGGCTGAGGGCCGCGGGCTGCGGCACGCCCAGCAGGCTGGCGCCCTTGCGATTCACGGCGGGCAGGCGCTTGTAATAGTCAGGGAAATTGCCAAGGCCGTCGGTGGCAGCGCGCACGAACTCTTCCTCATCCGTGATCTGGAAGAAGGGATTGGTCTGGCGCTCTCTGCCGATCGTGGAGGTGCGCTCGCCGCCGGCGGCCGTATTGCAGAAGGAGCCGGCGCCATGCGTGGGGTACACGGGCAATTCGTCAGGCAACTTGGCAAATTTTTGCATGGTGGCGAACAAGGCGCGAGCCAGCGGGACGGTGTTCTCCTCGCCATGCAGATCCGTGCGGCCAGTGCCGCAGACGATCAGCGAGCCGCCGCTGAATAGAGCCAGCGGCTGCGGATTCCCCTTAACGTAGGCAATGAAGCTGATGTGCTCACGGCTGTGGCCGGGGCTGTTGACGACATGCAGCTCCAGTTCGCCCAGCGAGATGACATCGCCCTCGCTCAAGGTGCGATGCGGGAATTCACTCTTGCCGGCCGCGCTGGCGCCGATCTCGTACTCTGTATCCGGGTCCGCGGCGCGCAAGGCAGCCTGCAATTCATGCACGCCGGAAATAAAGTCGGCATGCAGGTGGGTCTCCAGGCCGTAGCGGATGGTATAGCCGTGCTCTTGTGCGGCGCGGACGAACTTTTCGATATCCCGTTCCGGGTCGATCACCACGGCTTGTTTACTGGCTGGGTCTGCAACCAGATACATGGAGTTGCCGAGGGTCTGGTTAACAAACGGAATAATGTGAATTGGGTTCATGTATAACGCCCGATCTTTGTGTGGGATGGCCCAAGCATACAGCGTATCCCGAGTTATGTCTATAAATTTTATGGGAATTGGCGTGTTACGCTTGACTCGCTGGTTCAAGCGGGTTATACTAATCATCATAATAATCTGATTAATAGCATTTGACGATCAGAACTATGCTAAAAGAAACTACCTCCTTCGACTTTATTAAATACCTTGCCAATGGCAATGGCAGCGACCGCCTGCCCTCCCTGCAGGAGTTGAGCGCCGAGCATGGCGTCAGCATTTCCGTACTGCGTGAACAGTTGCAAGTCGCCCGCGCGTTAGGCTTTGTGGAAGTGCGGCCGCGCACCGGCATCAAGCGCCTGCCCTATACTTTCGCACCGGCGGTACGTGAGAGCCTGTTCTACGCGATGGACCGCGACCGGGCTGCGTTCGACCGCTTCTCGGACGTGCGCCGCCACTTGGAGCGCGCCTATTGGTATGAGGCGGTGGAACGCCTGACGCCGGAGGACGTTGCCTACCTGCGCGAGCTGGTGGACCGCGCCGAGGAGATGCTGCAGGTGGAACCGATCCGCGTGCCGCATGCCGAGCACCGCGAGCTGCACCTGGTGATCTACCGCCACCTGGAGAACCCATTTGTGCTCGGCTTGCTGGAGGCTTATTGGGAAGCCTACGAGCAAGTGGGGCTGAGCCGATATACTGGTCTGGCCTACCAGGTGCAGGTATGGAATTCGCACCGCCAGATCGTGGAAGCAATTGCCAACAAGGATTTTGAACGTGGCCACCAGCTGCTCAACGGCCACTTTGACCTCATCGACAAACGCGACGCATAACGTCCAACCAAGGAGAAGGAATGGCAACACCGCAGGTGCAAGAAAAGCAACAACCGGAAACAGGCAAAGCCGTGGTCAATGATTTTTCCATGACCGTGGCCACCAAGAACGGCTCGGGCAGCCAGACGTCTAACCTGACGCTGCTGCGCGCGCTGTTCAAGATGGGCATTCCCATCTCGGGCAAGAACCTGTTTCCCTCCAACATTCAGGGCCTGCCCACCTGGTACACGATCCGCCTGAGCAAGAAGGGTTACCTGGCTCGTCGCGCCGAACACGAGATCGTGGTGGCGATGAACGAGGACACCTTTGTTGAGGACCTGGCCAGTGTTGCCCCGGGCGGCGCCTTCTATTACGGCGACCATCTGAAATTTGAGATCAACCGCACGGACATCTCCGTGTACTCCTTCCCGGCCAAGAAGTTTGCCAAGGACTCGAGCGCCCCGGCCACCCTGCGCGACTATGTCGCCAACATGGCGTATGTGGGCGTGCTGGCGCATATGCTCGAAATTGACATGGCCAAGATCCGCGAGGCCCTGGAATACCACTTTGACGGCAAAGAGAAGCCGATCGCGATCAACATGGGCGTGATCGAAGCTGCCTACGAATGGGCAAAAGCCAACCTGACCAAGAGCGACCCCTACCGGGTCGAGCCGATGGATGAGACCAAGGGCTTCATCATGGCCGACGGCAATACGGCCGGAGCCTTGGGCTCGATCTTTGGCGGCCTGCAATTCATGGCCTGGTACCCCATCACCCCCGCCTCCAGCGTGGCCGAAGGCGTGAGCCACAACATCGCCAAGTTCCGTGATAAAGAGGGCCAGGACGGCAAGACCTACGGTATTGTGCAGGCCGAGGATGAGTTGGCCGCGATCGGTATGGCGGTCGGCGCCGGCTGGTCTGGCCTGCGCGCGATGACCTCGACCTCTGGCCCAGGCATTAGTCTGATGACCGAGTTCGTCGGTTTGGCGGCCTATGCTGAGATCCCGGTCGTGATCTGGGATGTGCAGCGGGTTGGCCCCAGCACCGGCCTGCCCACGCGCACCTCGCAGGGCGACATCATTTCTACGTACTTCCTAGGCCACGGCGACACCAAGCACATCATGCTGCTGCCTGGCTCCGCCAGCGAGTGCTTCGAGTTCGGCTGGAAGTCTTTTGACATTGCCGAGCGCATGCAGACCCCCGTGTTCGTCATGAGCGATCTGGATCTGGGCATGAACACCTGGATGACCAAGCCGTTCGAGTACCCAAACACGCCGATGGACCGCGGCAAGATCTTGTGGGAAGAGGACCTGGAGAAGCTGAGCGACTGGCAGCGCTACAAGGACGTGGACGGCGACGGCATCCCCTACCGCACGGCGCCGGGCAACAAGCACCCGCGCAGCGCCTGGTTTGCACGCGGCACCGGCCACAATGACAATGCTAAATACAGCGAGCGCAGCGAGGATTGGGAAAAGAACATGATGCGCCTCAAGCACAAGTTTGAGACCGCAGTCAATTACATGCCCAAGCCTGAGGTGATCAGCAACGGCAACAAGGTCGGCATCATCTCGTATGGTTCCACGGACGCCGCCATTCTGGAAGCACGCGACTACCTGGCCGAGGGCGGCTTGCAGACCGATTACCTGCGCCTGCGCGCCGTCCCTTTCACCGATGAGGTCAAGGACTTCATCGAGAAGCACGACCGCGTGTATGTTGTGGAGATGAACCGCGACGGCCAGATGAACATGATCCTGCGCCTGGAGTACCCGGAGCACACCACAAAATTGATCTCACTTGCTAAACATGACGGCATGCCGCTGACCGCCAACTGGGTCAAGGAAGCCGTAGAGCTTCAGGAGAAGTAGCCATGACTGAAACCGCACAAATGCCAAACGTGCAGCTCAACCTGGTTGGGCTGTCCAAGAACGACTACCGCGGCGCACCCACCACGCTGTGCGCGGGCTGCGGCCACAACTCGATCTCGAACCAGATCATTGCGGCTGCCTATGAGCTGAACGTAGTGCCGGAGGAAATGATCAAGCTGAGCGGCATCGGCTGCTCCAGCAAGAGCCCGGCTTATTTCCTGAACCGCAGCTTCGGCTTCAACAGCCTGCACGGCCGCATGCCTTCGGTGGCGACCGGCGCCATGTTTGGCGACCACCGCCTGCGGGCGCTGGCCGTAAGCGGCGACGGCGACACGACCAACATCGGCATGGGCCAGTTCAAGCACATCATGCGCCGCAACGTGCCGATGGTGTACATCGTCGAGAACAACGGTGTGTACGGCCTGACCAAGGGCCAGTTCTCTGCCACGGCGGAGAAGGGCCTGCGCCTGAAGTATCAGGGCTTGAACCCGTTCACCCCGGTGGATGTAGTGGAAGAGGCCATGGCCTCCGGCGCCACTTTTGTGGCTCGCTCGTTTGCGGGTGACGCCAACCAGGTGAAGGCGCTGATCAAGGCAGCTTTGAGCCACAACGGCCTGGCAATCCTCGACATTATCAGCCCGTGCGTAACCTTCAATAACGAAGACGACTCACGCCATTCGTACGGCTGGGGCCGTGAGCACCAGGAGCCCCTGCACGACTTCACGTTCGTACCGCGCGAGCAGGAGATCCAGGTCGGCGAGTTCCCTGAAGGCACCACCAAGACGGTGACTATGCACGACGGCGCCACCATCGTGCTCAAGAAGCTGGACCGCGGACACGACCCGACAAGCCGCTCAGCTGCCATGAGGCTGCTCGAAGACGCCCGCAACGAAGCTGTGCTACTGACCGGCCTGATCTATGTTGAGCCCAACCAACCCTCGCTGACCGACGTGGCTGAACTTTCGACCAACCGCCCGCTAAACCGCATGACCGAGGCCGATCTGCGCCCTGACAAGAGCATGATCGAAACAGCCAACGCGATGATGTTTTAGCGACGTCTAGCGATTATCGAAATAAAAAGCCCCGCAAAGATGCGGGGCTTTTTGTCTTTAGCCTTTAGGCTGACTCTTGAAGTATCTCTTTTGTATTGCTGGCTATCAATATCAGGATCGCCCCAGTCAAAACAATCGCCGCAAAAACGAGATTGGCGATCAAGGGTGGCTGGAAGAGAGCAATCACACCTAGCCCGCCGACAAGCAGCGCAGCTATATCCATGATCCACACGGCCAGGAGATGTGAAAAACCCAGCCCGCGGAGCCTGTGATAGGTGTGCTTGAGGTCAGATTTGTAAAAAGGCTTGTGCTGGCGCAACCGCGAGATGAAGACCAAACAGACATCGAAAATAGGCACGGCTACCAATGTAATGGGAACAAACCAGGAGGAAGCCTGCGGGCGCCCCTCGGGTAAGTAGTGAATCGCAAGTGCAGAGAGGAAGAAACCAATAGATTGGGAGCCTGAATCGCCCATGAACAGCCGAGCCGGTTGGAGATTGAAAGTCATCAGACCCAAGATGACGCCAAGCAAGGCCCCAGCCTGGAAAGTAAGCTCTTCCTGGTGAGCCGCCATGGATGCAAAAATGAGCAAGCCACTAGCAACGCCACCCAAGCTTAACGAAAGGCCATCAGCGCTGTCCACAAGATTAAAGGCATTGCAAACACCCACCAGCCACAGAACGGTCAGGAGGATGTTCAGCCACGGGTCGACACTCGGTCCAAAGAAGCTTATGAAAGCAATTTTCGTTCCGGAGGCAATAAGAACGATCGAGGCAACTATCTGGCCGCTAAATTTCCATTGGGCGTTAAGGCCGCGAATGTCATCAACAAGCCCGAACACGAAGATAATGCCTACTGAAGCAAGGATCCCCTGGATCTCAAAAGAATAATGACGGCCAAAAATCAAATAGAGTATCAGCAGGCAGCTGGCGATCACCATGCCACCAGCCAAGGGTGTTGGGCGCTCGTGCTGCTTGTGGGCAGCACGGCCCGGCATATCTATGATTCCGAAGCGGGTGGCTACTTTAATGGCGATTGGTGCAGTGAGCAGTGAAAGCACCATACCTGACACAAAAAGCAGGGCGGTTAATGGCAGGGTCGTCGATACAAAGTCCACAAGTTACCTATTAAAGTTTGAGTTTCTAGCAAAATTGATTTGCCCCAGATATCGTAACAATTTTACTTGATTTAGGACATGTCTGCTAATCTTGTGAAGGACGGCTTTACTCAGGTCTTCCGATATAGCTGATAGATGGCTTCGTTAATTTTAACAACATCGAAATCCCTCTTGACGATCTCGCGGGCTGTGAGCCCCATCGCCCTTCGTTTAGCTGCATTTTGAATAAGCTCCTCGATCGAAGCCGCCAAAGCTGCGACATTCTTTACCGGCACCAGCAAACCATTAACCCCATCGGTTATTACTTCACGGCAACCTGGGATATCTGTAGCAACAACCGCCCTCCCGGCGGCCCCAGCCTCGATCAGCACTTTTGGCAAGCCTTCGGAGTACGTTGGGAGGCATATTAGATTCGCCTCCTGATAAAGGGGAGGCAAGTCATCTGTCCAGCCAGCCCAGTGTACGCTGTGCTGTACGGCCTGGCTATGTAAATATTCAACCGGTACCGAGCTCGGATTGCCCGGGTCCACATCGCCAACAAGCACAAAATCTGCCTGAAGGCCCCTACTTCTCAGTAGCTGAGCCGCCTCGACAAACTCCCCTACCCCCTTGTCCCACAAGAGCCGCGCAATCATGACCACTTGTGGAGTGCCATCGGGCTCTGGGACCACATCAAAAAGGTTGGTATTCACTCCAGAGCCGCGGATCAATGTGGCTGCATTGCTCTGGACAATGCCTTGGGCAACAAACCTATCCAGATCATTGCGATTTTGGAAAATGACCGAGGTGTTGGAAAGTGACAGCTTGTAAAGCAAGCTGATCAATGCTCGCAGCCAGCGAGCAGCCGCACCTTGCTTAATGAATGCATAGCCTAAGCCAGTGATCGAATTAACTATCCTCGGAATCCGCGCTGCGTGGGCAGCCAAGGAGCCATAGATGACGCATTTGCTGGTGTAGTGGTGCACTACATCAAATCGATGCTCGCGATAGATCTTGAACAGTTGGAATAATGTACGTAGGTCATCAAACGGGTTGAGCCCTTTACGAGAAACAAAGAGGGGCATCCACTTGAAGCCACGTTGCTGAAGCAGAGGAACATAAGGACCATCGGGAGACAACAAAAGCACTTCGTGGCCTTTTTGCTGCAAATCTTCAACCAAGTCACTACGATAGGCGAAGAAATTCCAGTCTTTATTAGCCACTAAGGCGATCTTCATGGTGTTTTGCAGTCATCTGCCTGAAAGATTGTATTTTTGACCCTGCTAGGGTATAAACCCAGCCGAGGCCTCAGTGAATAGTACTACGGAAGAATTAAAGCCCGAAGTATTCGAGATGATGATCGAGCCCCCGGGTAAATGGTGGCAGCTTCGTTTAAAGGAACTATGGCCTTTTCGAGAGCTCCTCTATTTCCTTACATGGCGTGAATTGAAGGTGCGCTACAAGCAAACTGCCCTAGGCGTACTATGGGCGGTTTTGCAGCCCTTGCTGATCATGGTGCTGTTTAGCGTAGTGTTCGGGCGTTTTGCCAACCTGCCGTCAGACGGGTTCCCCTACCCAATCTTTACGTTCGCGGGCCTGTTGCCCTGGCAGTTATTCTCCAGGGCACTCTCAGATGCGTCACAAAGCCTGGTGAATAACCAACAAATGGTGAGCAAGATCTACTTCCCTCGTATTTTCTTGCCGATGTCAAACGTGCTATCGAGTTTGGTTGATTTTGGGGTGGCTTTCATAATCTTGCTAGTAATGATGGTCTCCTACGAAATCACGCCGTCTTGGCGCATGCTGGTTTTACCGGTGTTCATTGTGGCGGCGATTGCATGCGCCATGGCTGCTGGGCTTTGGCTTTCTGCCATAAATGTAAGATATCGAGATGTCAAATACATCACCCCATTTCTGGTTCAACTCTGGCTTTACGCTACTCCTGTGGCCTATTCAAGCAGCCTGTTCCCCGAGAAATGGCGTCCATTGTTGGGTCTTAACCCGATGGCTGGAGTGATCGACGGGTTTCGCTGGGCCTTGTTGGGACAAGAGATGACTAGCAATAGTCTGATCTTTGTCTCAATGTTTGTGACAATTCTATTTCTAGTCAGTGGGCTGATATATTTCCAAAATACTGAGCAAACCTTTGCGGATGTGATTTGATGTCTGCAAGCTACGCTATTCGTGTACACAATCTTGGCAAGCGATATAGGCTTGGAGCGCGCCAGAAATATGGCATGTTCCGCGACAATCTGCTCCAAGGAGCGAAGGCCCTACTCTCCTGGCCCAAACATTTGGGTCGGAGGAATAAGGACAACGAAGCGAATATCCTTTGGGCGCTGCGAGATCTGGATTTTGAGATCAAGCCGGGAGATAGCGTTGGCATTATTGGCAATAACGGTGCAGGCAAGAGCACACTACTGAAGATTCTCTCCCGCGTGACAGTGCCAAGTCAGGGCTACGCTCATCTGCGCGGCCGCGTAGGCTCCCTGCTCGAGGTGGGCACAGGATTTCACCCTGAACTGACAGGCATGGAGAATATCTATCTGAATGGCGCAATCCTAGGCATGCGCAAGGTGGAGATCGACCGCAAGCTGGATGAAATCATTGCATTCTCTGAAGTGGAGAAGTTCCTGCAAACTCCGGTCAAGTTTTATTCTAGCGGCATGCGTGTGCGCCTGGCCTTCTCGGTAGCAGCACATCTTGAACCCGAGATCCTTCTGGTTGATGAAGTGCTTGCTGTGGGCGATGTGGCCTTTCAAAAGAAGAGCATCAGCCGCATGGAGCAGGTTGCGCGGGACGGCCGGACTGTGCTTTTTGTGAGCCACAACATGGCGGCGATCCGCTCGCTGTGCAAGAGTGGCATATTTCTTAGCCAGGGCAAGCTGGTGTACTCAGGGGACGTGAGTAGCGCGGTTCAGATTTATTTGAATTCTGGAGTACAAGAAGAACAGGGAGGGGCAAAGGTTGTCTTAAAAACCAGGCCAACAATGCCGGCCCAATTAGTATCAGTTGCCACCAAAAGCATTGATGGGTTAATAGCGAGAAAATTTCCACACGAAAACCCTTTTATCGTAGAAATTGATTTCGAAATCCGAGAAAAGGATACGCGTAGTTATTTGGCCCTCAATCTCTATGATCAAGAGGGTACGCTGTTGATTAATTCTTTGGACTTTGAAGGACAGAATAGCTTCGCAGATTACCCTGAAGGGCGTTACAAGGCTCAGGTGCAGATACCTGCTGCACTTGCTCCAGGCAGCTATAGCATCAGTGTTTTAATGATACGCAAAGGAAAGAAAACACAAACATTATGGGATGCAGCAGAAGAAGCAATAATTATTGAGTTAATTGACGCAGGGAGCGCACGAAGCCAAATCGGCCTACCTTGGTCTGGGAAATTGGCCAGTCTGCTGGGCTGGAAAATTGAAGTTGCAAAGGAATAAATATGGATATTCAATATTCATCACCCCTACCTTCATTTTTTATCATCGGGGCAGCAAAATCAGGGACCACCACCCTCCATCACTTGCTTAAGCAGCATCCGGATATTTTTATGCCAACACCCAAGGAGCCCCATTTTTTTGGGAGCGCGGAACGATATCTCTTGGGTCTGCAATGGTATTCGGACAATTTCTACAAGGGTAGCGAAAAATACCAACTGCGAGGAGATGCCTCACCTTCGTCCTTAAGGCACTCGCTAATGGCTGCCCCTCGGATCAAAAAGCATATTGGCCCGAATGCCAAGTTTATTGCTATATTTCGCAATCCGATTGACAGAGCACATTCAGCTTATTGGCATCAGAGAAGAGAGACCTTGGTAGACTTATCTTTCGATGAAGCCGTCAAGGCCGAGATAGCTGAATTGGCGGCGGGACCTCAGACCAAGAATAAGAGCAACAATGTGATTAGTGGCGGCAACTATGCCTCGAATTTGAAACCTTTCTTTGAGAATTTTGAGCGAAAGAGCTTTCTATTTTTTCTTCACGAAGATCTAATTCAAGACGCGCAAGGTACAGCACAAAAAATGTTCTCATTCCTTGGCGTGTCGCCGGACTTCAAGGTTGTGCCCGAAGAGCGAAATACTGCCTCATATCCTCGATTCCTGGCTCTTCAGAAATTTTTGTACCAACCATCCGGAGTGCTGCACAAGCTGGTGAAACCCTTTACGCATAAACTATCCGTAAAAGGGCGACATTTCTTTAAGGGCAAGTTGTC
The DNA here is from genome assembly GCA_019637675.1 of Anaerolineales bacterium. GTDB lineage: Bacteria > Chloroflexota > Anaerolineae > Anaerolineales > UBA11579 > JAMCZK01. The sequence continues at coordinate 204,291 of JAHBVE010000002.1, forward strand.
AGGACTTAACTTGCGGCCTTATCGATATCCCAAAATGGCTCCGGAAACTCGAGAGTTCCTAAAGACCTACTACGGTGATGAAGTTAAACAGCTAGGGAGCATCATGGGCCGCGATCTATCTTTCTGGGCATGAAAACAACTGGTTGTCCACAGCCCAAGGTAGCGTTGCTCATGTCTAACTTGCTGCCCGGTGGAATACAGCAAGTTATTTTTAAGCTGGCTCGTAATTTTGTGAAGAACGGAAACAAAGTTCACCTGTTAGTTCTTAGCTCACAAGGAACTTTACCCGCAGATTTCCCAAAGGATATCCAAATCTTTGATCTGAGGCTGAGGAACAAGACGTTACTTTTCTTCAGACTAGCACTTTATCTACTACGGGAGCGCCCAGATTCTTTCCTTTCCACTCACCCGCATTTGAATGTTATAGCAATTTTTGCCGCCCTCGCCACAAGATCCAAAACAAGGGTTGCCGTAAGCGAACACAATAACCCTCGCCAAGCGTACAAAGACCGAAAGTCACAAAACCACAAAGTAAGCACCCCTTTTCTTGAAAGAATTCTTTACCCGTATGCAGATGCAATAGTTGCCGTATCCAATGGAGTCGCTCTAGATATGGCGCCAATGACAAAAATCCCTTTCGAGAGAATTCAAGTTATCTACAATCCCATTGTAGATGATGAGTTAAGTCAAAAAGCCAACGAAGTTGTGAATTGGCCTTTTGAGGAAGATACAATTCAACGAAAGAAAATCATTGCCGTTGGAAGGCTGAGTCCACAGAAGAATTTCAGCGTTTTATTGCACGCATTTGCCATTCTTCATCAACGAAAGCTAGATGCTCGTTTACTCATTCTGGGAGAAGGCAGGGAACGAGGCAAGCTAGAGAACTTGGCGAGGGAATTGGGCCTTGAGAACAAGGTTAGCCTCTACGGGGTCACAAGCAACCCCTATGCATTCATGTCAATGGCAGACGTATGCGTAGCGACCTCACTGTGGGAAGGTTTCCCATTGGTTATTGCTGAAGCTTTGGCATGTGGCACGCAGGTCGTGTCCACTGATTGTCGCAGCGGCCCTGCTGAAATTCTTGATGATGGAAAGTACGGCTGGCTAACACCAATTAATGATCCCATGGCTACCGCCAACGCAATTTTGCAAGCACTGGCCAGGCCTTTGCCCACAGAAATGCTGAAGCAAAGAGCTCAATCTTTTTCCACAAAGCAGGCTGCAGAAGAGTACAGAAAACTTCTGGGATTATTGTAGCCATGAGCAATTTCATTGTCCTTTCACATGCACGGTCAGGCTCAACTTGGCTCGTTAACACTCTAAACAATGTCCCGGGAGTGCACTGCTATGGGGAACTTTTCCGTGAAAAAGCGAATTACTTTGTAGATCGGGGGCTAAAGGTAGAGCGTTTCCCACTATGGAGAGAAAAAAACCCGGGTAAGCGGCCCTTGGCTACATTTCAATACATACAACCCCTCCTTTCTCAAGAAGAGATTGTGGGGTTCAAGTTAATGTATGGGCAGCTATTTCGATACCCTGAGCTTGCTGCTTATGTTATTGTACGGCGTCTAAAAATCATTCATCTATTCCGGAGAAATGCCTTACAGGGTATTATTTCTTACAAGATAGCTAAGGAGCGCGGCCAATTCCACTATCGTGGTGAGGAATATATTCCTCAGACCAAGCCAATAGTCGTTAACGCGAGAGAGGTAGTCTCACAGATACGCTCTATGCATTCGCGCTCGAAAATGATTGACTATTTCCTCAGGTTTGCCGGCCCTCATGTCGATATTGCTTACGAAGATTTAGCCACTAATCAGGCCGGTTTCAGGCCTATATGGCAACTGCTCGGTTTAGATTTCGAGGCGTCCCCTCCCCAGTGGCAAATGAAACAGGCTCGCACTACTAGCCTTCGAGACACAATCAGCAATTATTCCGAACTGGCGGATGCACTTTCAGCAGCAGGTTATTCCTCTTATCTGGACTCGAAGTAATATGGAGCGCCTGTAAGGAAAGTCACAAAACTGCCAGATTTCATAATCATCGGGGTCACAAGGCTCTGGAACAACGTGGCTATGGACTCTACTACAGCTGATCCCACACTTCTTGTTTGGAAAGAGAGATGATGCCTGGTTTACCCACCTCTCTTTAAGCCTAAGAGCGGGCAGATTGCCGGCGAAGCCACTCCAGCGTATGCTGGCTGGGCATTCAGAGAATTCGAGAAAATTCAGGCCATCAATCCAAGCTTGAAATTTATCTACATTATGCGCGATCCAATTGACCAGAGTTGGGCCAGAACCTGAAACAATTGGCTAAGCAAGGAAAGACTGTTCCAGAGAACACATCGGACGAGATCCAGGAGATGCTAAATACTCCCGAATTGGTTAAACGCAGTGATTATCTAAAAGTTCTTGAGAACTGGCAAAGCGTTTTTCCCGTCAATCAATTCTTCATCACCTACTACGAGAATATTGAGCGTGAGCCCGAAAAGTTGATCCTTGATGTTTATCGCTTCCTCGGAGTTATCGCCTCGGAGGAGTACATTTCTCCGCATATACGGCAGGAAGTTAACTGTGCGGGGAAACCAAAGTCACCCATTCCGAGTGAGTTTGAAAGACATCTGGCGAAAAGACATCTGGAGCAGTTGAAAGAGCTAGCTAACCGTTTTGATGGCCCACCATCAGATTGGCCGCAGCGAGCCAAGGCTATTTTGGAACAGGCCTAATCTTCCTGCGCGATTTCTTCGTATACGGAATTGTATCTGGCCACCATGGCCTCAAGGCTAAAGTGCTGACGAATACGCTCTCTGGCCGCTTGCCCCATTGCCAGACGTTCACTCGATTGGATCGATAGTAATTTGCCCCAAGCCTCGGCCAGCGCCTGCGGGTTGCCAGACGGGACCAGCAGGCCCGTATCGGCGATCAGCTCAGCCACATCGCCTACATTGGTGGCGACAGAGGGCACGGCCATGGCCATGGCCTCTCCGATGGTGAGCGGGAAACCTTCTGAGCGCGAACTAAGCGTATAGATAGCCAAGCTTGAGAGCAAACGATTGATATCTGAGCGTTCCCCAAGCAAGTGAAAGCGATCCCTTAGGCCATGGAATTCTATTCGTGAAACCAGCTCGGGATTCGACCAGTCAATCTCCTTGCCAGCTAAAACAAATCTGACATTTGGAAAGTCGTCGGAAAGTAATGCTGCAGCGTCTATGAGGTTAGCATGATCCTTCATGGGATGGTAGCGCGCGACCATGCCAATCAATTGTGCCGTGGAAGCAATGCCCAGCTCTTGTGCAACGCTGGCTTTTTCGTTGTTTAGCGGAGGAATGGCAAAGCCGTTAGGTATCACAATAAATTTACTGGGCTCATAGCCAGCAGGAATATGAGATTCAACTCCAACTTGAGAAACAGAAACAATTTTCTTGGGATACGCCTTTGAAAACCACGCCCCCATGCGGATCACTAACGCGGTCAATTTCTTAATTGCATGCGTATCCGTTAAGTCGTGATGGATTGCCCAAAGCACAGGAGCTTTGCGCCAAATGCACAGCGCCGCCAGCATATTGGCATGATACATCCAAGTATGCACAACATCAGGTTCAAAGCGAACAACCCGACTGTTGATCAAGAAGAGGCGCAAAAGTGAAATTGGATTCCGCGGATGGACATTCAAATACTCCACCTGAACACCTGCTTCAGAGAGAGTAGTTCCAAGTGTGGTTGGCGATCCAAGGCACAAAACCCGATGCTCGTGTTGGCGAGAGTCCGGATGCGTCACCAGGCGTTGCAGCACCGTCTCGGCACCTCCAACCATAAGCGTTGGAACTAAATGCAGTATCTTCACGCCAAGGACCTAGCTGGGCAACCAGGCAGACAGGTCACGCTGGATAATCAACTCCAAATCACGCACTCCTTCTGCAAACCTATGGCGCAAGTGATTCTCCAGGTTGGGGTCCATTGGCGGATAAGCAAACGGCTTCGTATTGCTTCGCATCAGGAAAGTCTTGAGTCTGTAGCGCATCTCCAAGGGTAGGAGACGCTTCACCACATCCTTGGCTCGTGAACGACCGCGGAGCAGAGTTTGCACGGTTCGAGATAGTGGTTGCCCGGCCTTGTTGCTTTGAATCTTTTTAAACTGCGCTGGCTCTATATTTAAAAACCCATAGAGACCTTGGAGATAATCATTGGTAGGGTCTAGCAAATCCTCTTGAAGCAAGAAATAAAACGAATCCTTGGAGAAGAATTCAAGAAACTTCCGAATTTGCCTTGCATACATACTGCCGCGCACATAACCGTACTGCATGGAGCCTTGGGTGGTCAATTCATGAGCGAACTCTACCAGACGGGCATCTTCTTTTTGAAGAGCTTCAGCAAACGGCAACGTTTCGGTGCCCTCTTTGATCATATTCCAGTACCAAGAATAGGAGCGCTTAACCGGATCCCGCAGAATGACGATCAGCTTAGGTTTCTCGGCCTCTGCTTGATACTGCTCGGCCATTCTAGGCGCCACTTTGTCTGCCCAATAAAGGTAGTGAGGAGTGGCTTCGCCGCGCAGAGCATAATCCTCACTATCTTGAAAAAAACTTTGCTTGTACCACTTGGGGCCCTGAAGGTAGTATTCGTCCTTCGAAAAAAACATAGGCTCCTTTGCATAGGAAAGGTAGACATCAGGATGCCCCTTAATCATTTCGTAGAGCGAGGTGGTGCCGGCTTTGGCCGCTCCTATAATGTAGAAGTTTGGCATCCCTTTAATCATTGACCCCTTCACTTTCAAATAACTGGATATAGCTTTCTGCGGCATAGGGAGCAATGTACTGTTTAGCTCTTTCTTTCAGTTGCCGCGCATCTTGGGGATCCGCGAGCACCTCAAGAATAGCTTGCGCCATCTCGGTTGCATCTCCAACTGGCACCAATTTTCCGTAGAAGCCATTATGGAGGATTTCGCGCGGGCCGGCTGGGCAATTGGTGGAAACCACGGATGTGCCGCACGCCATTGCCTCAATCAGAACGCTAGGCAGACCTTCCCAGAGAGAGGAGAGCACGAAAAGGTTTGCTCGGGCGACATACCGCAATGGGTTGTCCACATATCCGGGTAAGGATACGATCTCTTGTAGAGCTAATTGCTCTACTAGAGCCTCTAGATTCGCCCTTTCACCCCCCTCCCCCAGGATCAGGAGCTGCACCGGCCGCGACTGATTGACTTTGTCCATAGCTCGAATCAAGGTATCAAAAGCCTTTTGGGGAGCCAACCGGCCTACGGCAATCACGAAAGGCTCTTGGATTTCCTTGAACCATGGATCTTCAGCAGGCAATTCAGCTTGACTGGAGAAATCGCCAGGCAAAATGGAATTATATACAACGAAAATCTCTTCATTTTGAAAGCCAGCCAGAGCGGCCAAGTCATCTGCTGCATCTTGCGATACAGCTAAAACTTTGTGTGCATAGGGATAAAACAATCGTGCAAGCAAAGGCCGTAAACGATCAGCAAGCTTCTTGCTATTGCGGACTACTGAAGTCATATGGTTATGTTCAACCACATACAATAGAGCGCGGCTTTTAGCCCGCCAGCTTGCAAAAATGCTCAGGATATTTAAATGTGTCTGATTCGAAATGAATATATCAGGTTGATGCTGCTTGAAGTAATTCGCCAAGGCACGGACGCCATACAAACTGCGGGAGGAGCGCAGATCAAACACAGTAACTGTTTGACCAACTCCTGAGCGTAAGGCGCCTCCTGCGGCAGAAAGCACGACAAGGTCAACCTGATAACCTCGTCGAGCTAGTTCATTGGCCAAGTTGATAGTCACACGTTCAACACCTCCGGCACGAAAGGAGGCTACAAGTAGAGCAACTCTGGAAATTCTTTTTGGTGTCAGTTCCATGGGCTCCTCTTGGGCAGTATACTCGGCTCAACGATAGCTGGGACGTATTCAAACTAGATTCAAACCAATGGCCGTGTAGTATAATTTTTCAAAATTAGAAACGTAGCTGTAAAAAAAGCCTGCCATGAGCAGGCTGTTTAATGCTCATTGGAGAATAATGGCAACTCAGGAAAGCACAATACTGAACACTCCCTACGGCGGAAAATTAGTCGACCTTGTAAAAACTGGCGATGAACGCGAGGTTCTGCGCGAACTGGCCACACACTTACCGGATGTGCGCTTATCACCGCGCTCCTTACATGATATGGAGTTGCTGGCGATGGGCGCCTTTTCACCACTTGACCGCTTCATGGGCAAGGCAGACTATGAGCGCGTGATGGAGGAAATGCGCCTGGCGAATGGTGCGCTATTCCCCATCCCCATCACGCTGCCCGTTAAGAGCGACGAACTACCCAAGAGCGACCAGGTAGTCTTGCGCGATGTGCGCAACAATGCCTTCGCCATCATGGATATTGAGGAAACCTTTAAATGGGACCCACAAGTTGAGGCCCAAAAGGTATTGGGTTCCACAGACCCACGACACCCTTTGGTCTCTGAAATGATCCGTTGGGGCGACATTTGCATTTCAGGCCGTTTGCAAGTATTCGACCTGCCGATGTACAGCGACTTTGTAGAGTTGCGTCGCACCCCTGCTCAAGTACGAAGCCTGCTGGAGCAGATGGGAAACAAGCATGTCGTCTTCTTCCAAACTCGCAATCCCATGCACCGCATTCATGAAGAACTGACCAAGCGAGCGGCAGAGAAGGTGCAGGGAAGCCTGGTGATCCACCCGGTAGTTGGGCTAACAAAACCTGGAGATGTAGATCACTACACACGCGTGCGCGTATACAACAGCCTCATAGAGAATTACTATGACAAAAACAAGACTCTATTGAGTCTCCTGCCTTTGGCCATGCGCATGGCTGGTCCACGCGAGGCGGTGTGGCACGCAATCATCCGCCGCAACTATGGAGCAACTCACTTTATCGTCGGGCGCGACCATGCCGGACCAGGCAAAGATGGCAACGGCAACCCGTTCTACGGCCCCTACGATGCCCAGGAGCTGCTGACCAAGCATCAAGCAGAGGTTGGCGTGGAAATGGTGCCGTTCAAGGAGCTGGTGTACTTGGCAGACGAGCAACGATATGTAGAAGCAGGCCAGGAGCCGGCTGGCGCCAAGATCCTCAACATCTCCGGAACCCAGGTGCGCAATGACTATTTGGCCAAAGGTGAATATCTGCCCGAGTGGTTTACCCGCCGCGAGACCTCAGCCATTTTGATGGAAATGTTTCCCCCGCGTCACAAACAAGGCTTTTGCCTTTGGTTCACAGGCTTGAGCGGCGCAGGCAAATCCACGGTTGCACAACTGGTGACCTCGATGCTCATGGAGCGCGGCCGCCAGGTAACCGTGTTGGACGGGGATGTGGTCCGCACTCACCTTTCCAAGGGTCTAGGCTTCAGCCGCGAAGATCGAGATGCCAACGTTCTCCGCATTGGTTTTGTGGCCGGAGAACTGGTGCGTCAGCACGGCGCTGTGATCGCTGCAGCGATCAGCCCCTTCCGCGCGGCGCGCAATGAGTGCCGCAAGATGATCGGCGAAGATCGTTTTATTGAGATCTTTGTCAATACTCCCGTTGAAGTATGCGAGCAGCGCGATGTGAAAGGCTTGTACGCAAAGGCGCGCCGCGGCGAGATCACTGGCTTCACGGGCGTGGATGACCCGTACGAAGAACCACGCAACCCCGAGATCAACCTGGACACAGTGAACAACACTGCTGAAGAGAACGCTCGTCAGATCATTCAGTATCTTGAAGAAAAGGGTTTAGTGCTGCCATTTGCCAGTGCAGGCAAACAGAGCTAAACCACGTTTGTTCTAGTAAAAAAGCGCCAGGCAATGCCTGGCGCTTTTTTACTATTCGTCATCTGAGCGCTAGTTGCCCCAACGCTAGAGCAGCGCAATTGACAAAGGCTTTGCGCTCAATACGCTTAGTAGGTTAAACTTAGAAGGGGTGCATACAATGCTCTTAAGAATAAACCGAATAACAGAGTTTCAAATTTGGTTAGTCTATTTCTTGTACACACTACTTGCAGGGTTTTTAGTTCAGTTCCTTCTCCTTCCGTATGTCTTTCCGCAATGGCACGCAGGTGACGGGTTGCTTATAGGCATTGATGCAACGCAATTCCACAGCATTGCCATGGAAACGTATAAAACCCTCATCTCGGCCGGTTGGCAGGATTTTATTCTCTATCCCAGCGGGCAAGTCATTGCTGGGATAGCTGGAATTTTCTATTTCATCTTCGGCCCCACACCAGCAAGCATGTTGCCTTTCAATGCAGGGATGCATGCAGTTAGTGGTCTGTTACTTTACAAAATCCTGAGAAGTTTTTCTGAACAGAAGAGCTCGGCATTCCTGGCCGCAGGTTTCTGCATTGCTTTGCCCTCAACCTTTCTATGGACAACCCAAATGCACAACGAGACGCTTTCAGTGCTGGGGGCGACATGCTTTCTGTTCGCGTGGGTTCAGTTTCAGCAAGCGTTTCACAAAAAGGAACTGAAAAAGTGGTTCACAGCTTTGGTCTTTCTCTTTACGGGCTTGTTTCTTATCGGGCTAGTACGGGATTATCTATTAGTAGTTTACCGCGCGGCATCTTTGTTTCTGGGCACCTATCTGATTCTTCGCGGATTGGCAAAAAGAGAGCACAAATACTTGATCTCAGTTGCGGTCACGCTGCTCTGCTTAGTTTTTATCCAGGGGATATTCAATACTTTTATCCAAGGAAGCGTACGCACTCTCAAACGAGTTCCTACGATCACATACTTAACAAATGGGATTACGCCAGGCACACCTGCGATCACAAATCGTTCGCCATCTACCCCGGCAAGCTGGTGGCAGAAGTCGCATTACATCCCTCAATCAATAGACAATCAGGTTTACTCACTAATCCTGAGGCGAGAAGGCGCCATTCGAAGTTGGAGCGAGGGAAGTACTGGGATAGATACTGATGTGCGAATTACAAGCTCACGAGAAGCTATTCTTTACACTCCACGAGCTTTACAAATAGCCCTTTTGTCTCCTTTTCCCTCCCAATGGTTCGAGGATGGGGCGAAAGTGGCGAGCAATTTTATGAAGTTGATTGGTTCAATTGAAATCTCTGCGTTCTATATCATCTATGTATTTTTTGCACTGGGAGCTTACAATTGGCGAGGGCGGCCAGCGCTGCATTTAATTATCCTACACTCGATCTTCTTTCTTACGGTTTTTGCAATTGCCACGCCAAACGCTGGTAATCTGTATCGCTTTAGATACCCCTATCTTATTCCTATCGTTGGATTGGGCTTGACATACTTTTTAGACAACTACTTGCACAAGTTCCGTACCTCTTTATAATCTATGGAATGCTGCTGATTTTCAAATCTTTTTGGCGCGCAATAAAGCCAGAAATTCCGTTGTTAATAATTCTTTGTTTTGCTCTTTCCATTCGCTTGTTTAACTACTTAGGAGTAGTTCGTGGTGATGATTTTGACTACTCCTTATATGCATACCAGGTTTCGCAAGGGCTGCTTGATTCATCCTCAGGGGGATCTTCAGGTTCTAATCGCCCGGGCGTTTACTTACCAGTAGCAATGATTTATAAGATTTTTGGTGTCAGTGAATTTTCAGCTACACTTTTTCCTTTGCTTGCCTCACTGATTACCATAATCTTTATATATCTAACGCTTAGACAGATAGCTGACAAACCTACAGCTCTTGTGGGCGCGTTTCTGTGGTCCATCTTTCCATTGGACGTCTTCTTGGCTACAAATCTAGATCCAGAAGGACCTTTGGCGATGGCGACGGCTGGAGCTGTCTATTTCTTTTTGCAAGCCACTCACAGGGCAAACAATCGCAAACTGATAAATAGCGCGGTTAGCATAATCTTTGTCTACTGGGCGCTGCAAATCAAGTTATCTGCCACTCCGCTACTGATCGCGCTAGCTGTCCTAGTTTTATTTAGGTCTCGAGAAAAAATCCGGAGCATTCTCAAATCAATTCCCAGGCGTTTCGTTCTAGCCGGCATCCTGATTGCCTTGTCTGGGTTTGCTTTACTAGCAGTTCCAATCAACATGGCTGCTCGCCCCCTACCCATTCTAATAAACAACATTGAACTCACAGCCTATGACGTTTTGCCAGCCTGGCTGACGGGTAGATCGAATACGGTATACCGTGACATCGTCGGCAAGGGGAATTGGGCAAGCAACAGACGCGAGGCAATAGTATCTATTCCTGTTTCTGGCAAAATTCTTTCGGAAACGTCGCAGCGCTTTGTCTCTTTCGACCCGTTCATTCTGCTCGCGCTCGTTGGAGCAGCACATGCAATTGTGAACAAAGATAAGCGAGCGTATGTTCCCTTAATATGGCTGGGCACCTTGCTCTTCTATCTTGAGTGGGGTTCATTCCCAACACGATTTGCATTTCCTCAGTTACTTATTTACTCCCCTCTACTATATTGGGTTGCAGAGGACAACTTTCTTTATCTTGCGGTACCCCTAGTGCTTGTTGTTTCACTTTATCTTACAAAGGTTCTCCGTGGAAATTCTCTGCGCTCAATCTATATCGGAATTGTCTGTGCTCTGGGTACAGTTTTATTGCTAGCCAATTGGCCAACCAGTTTGCCGATTGGCAATCTTCCGGCAGCAGGCCTGCTGCTCACAGTGATATATGCTGCAGTCAGCGCGCGCCTTGTACGGGTTCGAAGGGACCATGCGATGTTGGCGATGATCTTGCCTGTCATGGCAATTGCGACGCTAATGCCTTCGGCACATTACAGCTCTGTCAGCTTCTACAAAGAGAAAGCTCTGAGAGAAAATCTTCGACTAGCAATTGGCTACATGGAAGACGATCCGGAGGAACTGATTTACGCCCCAAGCGTACAGCCCCGTCTAGATTTTTATTCAGGCTATAAGTATTCGACGGGAACTGAGGGCGGCGAAACTCTTTTTACAACAGAGCGGGAGTTAGTAGAGCAAAATGGCGGTTATGAAATAATGCGAGGAAGATGTGATCAGCCGGCAGGAAATTTCAATGAATGGCCGACGGTCACTTTTGGTGAGCCTAGCTCAGATGAGTGTATAAGCGTAACACATCACCTCTCTGCCCGACAAGCCAGCGAGCAACTTGAAAGGATACGCTCAGAATTTAAACCCAACAATGAGTACCAACTCGTTGAATTTTTGCAAGCCTCAGCACAGGCAGAAGATACTGAAGCATTTTTTGCAACCCTTTCCCTTTACGTAGATCTCTTTCCAGATACTGCACCGATCCAAAAAGCATCACTTCTGGCTACAGAAGCGGTCAAGTCTGCACCAAGCGAAATGACGGAGACCATAGACTTGCTCAAATTAGAGGCTAGCGACTGGCTGATCTCACCATTGCTTGGGCTGTCTTTCAGCAATACAGAAAACGGAAATGACAGGACTATGGTGATTGCGCTTCAAGAAGTGAGCCCAGAAGCTCAAACTGCCAGCATCCAAATCAATCTAGAGCCTAAAAGCATTTATCTCCTTGAGCTCGAGGCTCAGGGTTCGTTGCCGATCGATTTGGTCCGGTTCCCCGATCTAAGAATCCCCGATTCATACGGAGACCATTGGGAACATAATTTCGGCTTGACAAGCTATTCAATTATCTTTGTTACTCCACCCAGCCTAGATAGCTCGGAACTAACCACGCTCGAGCTCTTCCGGGTCTATGACCACGGATCAATTGAATTCCGGTCAATTAATCTCACCAGAGTTCCCGCAGGTGGGTGGTGAAAGTAGTGCCCAAGCTAACGCGCTTGCCATCAGTGTTTTGGCTAGCCGGGATCATTCTCCTGGGTCTGCTGGCAAGAGCTATTCTCTTTGACGGCGTAGTCTTTCTCGAAAGCACTAGCACTAGCTTCAAGGCCTGGGAACTCGCCAGAGTATTTGAAACCAATGGATTTGGAGGACTCAAAGAAGCTCTAAAATACATACTGGAACTGGACAATGAACTCAGGGCGCTGGTTGTTATGCAAGGGCTTGTTTATGGCTTGTTTGGGGCAACCGAACTCACGAGTATTCTTCCGATGTTCGTTTTGTATGCTTTATCGACAATCGGGATTTATTTAGTTGGCAAACAATGGCTAAATGAAGCAAGCGGACTGGCAGCTGCACTTCTGTGGACAATTCTTCCACTTTCCATTTTCTTTTCAATTATCTTTGCCCCCACCGCCCTCTTGCTCACGCTTGACGTCGCAGTCATTTGGGTATATTGGTTAGCTAGGGACAAGCAGTCGTCCTTTCTCTACATTCTGGCAGTTTTACTGCTGGTTATGGGCATTTCTTCTTCATGGGTAATCTTTATCCCGACATTGGCTTTACTCGTTTTGTGGCACAGACCGGTACTCCTCAAAAGAATACCCTTTGAACCCATTCTAATAGCAGGTCTTCTATTGCTTCTCTTCTTTGGAGAAGAAATTTTGCAAGCGTACTATCAGCTACTTCTTCCACTTGACAATCTCTGGATCCTGCCCCTTTTGGCGCTAGCCTTGGTTCTCTCTCAAGCTTCAAGCGGACCATCATCACGATTGCTTCAGTGGCTAAGCGTTAAATCCTTATGGCTGTTTGCAATCACGCCCTTCATTAGTCAAAGCGGCGGATTGATACCCCAAGGAATGTCAAGTTACTGGGCGATGATCATTCTGCCTGTACTCCTCATCCTGGGATGGGAATTGCTTGGTCGGGATAGAGACAGAAATGTCTTCTTTCCCTTTGTGTTAATCCTTCTCGGCTCATGGTTTATTGTCATGCTGCTGACTGAAGATTCACAAGCGGTCCACATGCTTTCAGGTATTTTTATTGGCCTATCCTCCCTAATGGCATTCTCGCTCTTTCTGCTGACATCTGTTTCAAGGAAAACAAGGGTGGCTTTGCTAGTCGTGGCATTTGTCACATTTGGCATTTCATCGAGTGCAATAGTCCGCACATATATCGCTAGTTATGGGAAGCCTGCCTTACAGCTAAATCAAGCTTGGGACTTTTTGTCCGATAAAAGAGAAGAGCAACGCGTAGTTGTATTTGCCGAGGAATCTCTCTATACAGGACTGATGTTTAAAAATCAGTTTGGAACCTTGCGTCAGGAAAACAAGAGGCCTATAGAAATCCTGCTCTTAGAACATGTCTCCGCCCCAAAGGAAGGACAGTTTGTACTACTGACCCAGGAACGACTTTCCTCGCTTGGGGCTATTCCTGCTACCTGGGAGCTCCTAAATGAGTTCGCAATCCCTGGCGCCACTCCCATGCTAATCTACAGTGCGCCATAAATCGAACAGCTACGATACCAATTTTGACTGTGCGCAGTTCCAGCCTTAGTGACACGACCAAAGGCAAAAACACTGAGCAGCCCTCCCAGCAGACTAACACCAAAGGTGTCTTGTGCACTTCCTTAAGCTGACTGCCCTGGGTTCTAGCAGTTGGTCATTAAAGCAGCCGAGAACGAATCTATGACGTTTGATATAATGAGTTTTACGCGGGTGTCGCCAAGTGGTAAGGCACTTGCTTCCCAAGCAAGCATTCGTGGGTTCGAATCCCATCACCCGCTCTAGTCTGCAATTTTGTGCAACCAGTCCCGCGTTTGCGGGTTATAACCTCCATGCTGAAAGAACGCCGAGCCAAGATCGTTGCTACGCTGGGGCCATCCAGCCAGGATAGTGCCACGCTGGAGCGCATGATCGCTGCCGGCATGAGCGTAGCGCGCCTCAATTTCTCACACGGAACCCATGCCGAATACGCTCAGCTGATCCAGCGAGTACGCGAGGCGGCCGAGAAGCTGGATGCCCCAGTGGCTATTTTGCAAGATCTGCAAGGCCCAAAGATCCGCGTTGGAGACCTGGCGAACGGCAGCGTCATCCTCACCCGGGGTGACTGGATCACGCTCAGCACGATTGACGATAGCAACGGGGCCATCCCTGTAGATTTTGCCGACCTACCCCGCTTTATAAAAAAAGGTGGGCGCATTCTGCTTGACGATGGCAGGCTGGAGCTGCGCGCCGGCGATGTGACCGATACCACCATTCAAGCAGAAGTCATCATCGGCGGCACGCTCAAGTCAAACAAGGGCATCAACTTGCCGGGCGCCTATATTGATGTGCCCGGCCTAACCGCGAAGGATGAACAAGACTTGGCCAAGGGGCTGGAGCTGGGCGTCGACATGGTGGCGATCTCATTCGTGCGCACAGCTGAAGATGTAAACCGTGTCCGCGCTTTCATCAACCAGCACGCGCCAGCTCCTGACCGGATGGATGTGCCCATCATCGCCAAACTCGAACGCAGCGAAGCCCTGGAGAACCTGACAGAGATCGTGGCCGCCGCCAATGGCGTGATGGTGGCACGCGGCGACCTGGGCGTAGAATTGCCGCCTGAGTATGTGCCAATCGCACAGAAGCAGATCATTGACGCGGCTAACCAAGCTGGCAAGATCGTGATCACCGCTACTCAGATGCTGGAGTCGATGATCTTGAATCCGCGCCCTACCCGCGCGGAAGCATCAGACGTGGCCAATGCCATCTTTGACGGCACGGATGCGGTGATGCTCTCCGGTGAGACCGCCATGGGCAGCTACCCAGTTGAGACGGTGCGCATGATGGAAGCCATCATCCACGAGTCTGAGCTGCACCAATACAAATGGGGCCACTGGAAGGGCAGCGAGCCATCCTTGGAGCGCGAAGATGCGATCTCGATCACACGCGCGGCGCGTGAACTGGCGCAAGACGTGAATGTGGCTGCGATCACAGTCTTCACCGAGTCCGGCCGCACCGCCTTGCTAATGTCCAAGGCCTTCCCGCGCGTTCCCATTCTGGCTTTGACTCCGGAGCATAAGACCTATAATCGCATGGCAGTCTACGCGGGCGTGCTTCCGATCATGGTAGCCCTCTCTCACAGCATTGACGAAATGCTGGAGAGCATTGAGATCAACACGCTGGGGCTACATGGCTTGAAGCCCGGCCAGAAGGTAGTGGTAATCTCCGGCTACCCGATTGGAGACATGCGCCCTCCCAACCTGGTGATGCTTCATACATTGGGGCAGGACCGCAATAAGCTGTACAAGCGTGAACTGTCGACAAGATAATAAAAAGCCCTGGTTGCCAGGGCTTTTTTCTTACCAGCCAATTCGTTTGCGGTTGATCGGGATGCCGGGCGAGGCCAATCGTTGGGACAAAGCGTAGCCAGCATACGCTAACGCGCCACCAATTGCCATCACGATCAAACCCTGCAACATTAGTGGCCCACTGACGAAATCGAGCGCTCCACCAGCAATCGCGCTTCCCAAGGCTGCTGCAGCACCGCCCTCTTGCAGGAATGGTCCGGCAAACAAAGCATCCACAAACTGTAATGAGAAAACTTCAAGCCCAAGGCCAAAGATAAAGGTTATAAGGCCAGCGAACAGAAGCGGGCCGCCGAACCATGCTAATGCTCGGCGCCAGTTTTGAGTTGCCAGCAGGGCGCCTAGCAAGCCGATCCCCACGACTGCCAGCCAGCCCCACAGCAGCACACGGCGTAGTTGCACCAGGCTATCCTTCAACTCGGCCAGCTCTTCAGGCGCCCCAGCCAACTGGCCCAACGCGCCCACATCCACTGTGGAGGGCGCCTGGCTCAGGCTCACTTCGAAAATGGCGTCGGCGTTATCGATCAGGGCCGAATAGACCGGCTCCGGTGGACGGCAACCACTGATCTGGCCTAACAGAGTTTCAAACGACTGCAACGCTCCCAGCACCATGCTAGCCACCTGGCTGCCACTACATTCCGGTAGGGCATCCATCACAACCCCCAACACAGGCCCAGCATTCTCCTGCACATTGGTCTTCCAGCCGTCGAGTTCGACCTGAATTTCTGGCAAGGGAGCGTCGCCGTCCAGCCATTCGGTGTAGCCGTTGACCACATCATCTACCGTGTTTTCCACCAAGTGCGTCGGCATGGTAAGCGCGGTGATCGTGCGCCAATCATCTTCCGATAACTCAGAAAGTGTATTGCGTACGAACGCGCCAGTCAGCGTGTCCTGCCCATCTTCGGACATAAACACTTGCCGGGTGAGCTGCTGCGCTAATGCTGAAGCCATCTGCCCGCTGAGCAAATGTTCTCTCACCATGGTTTTGGTTGCTTCCGCGTCAAATACGAGCGTGCTGAGCTCACGAAAAGCCAAACTTACAGGAAGGAGCAAAACAAGGACTGCAAGGGCGATCAAGCCAAGGGGACGCAAGATGAATTGTCGCAAGAAACACTGCCTCCACCAGCAGGCGGCCAAAGCCGCCTGCCAATTCAGTTGATTCTATCGGGCTGTGCAGCCATCCACAAGCACAGCAAAATGAGCATTGCCCCAACTGCAAACTGGAGCGTCAGCGGATCACCTAGCAGGCTTATTCCAAGCCCGGCGCCGACGAGCGGTTGTGCAAAGAACGTGAGACCTGCCGTGCCAGCTGGCAGCACAGCGAAGGCTTTATTCCACAAATAGGCTGCCACCGCAGTAGACACCACACCCAGATAAAAGATGCCCACAAGAACACCTGGACCTATTGGGCCGATCGTCTGAGCACGCAATTCAAAGGCAGCCGCGGGCATAGCTATTAGCAAGCCGCCGATGAAAGCGATCAGTGTAAAGACCAGCGAATCGAGCGCTTGGGTAACTTTGCGCACCAAGACGGAATACAGAGCCCAAGTCACAGCCGCGCCCACTAGCAGCAAATTGCCAAGCCACAATTGCGAGTCAAAGCGAGCCTGAAACGGATCGATCACAAGCAGTACACCGACAGTAGAGAGCAACAATGCCAGAACCTGGCGACGTCCGATGCGCTCACGCAATACAAGCCAGGCGAACAGGAACACAAACGCAGGTGTAGCCGCGGTGATGACCGCCCCGTTGGTTGCAGTCGAAAGATGCGTGCCTGCGAATTGGAAGCCAAGTGAAATGCCATAACCCAGCACGCCAACGGCCAGCAACTGTTCCCATTGGCGGCGGCTAAGCTGCAGCCTAGCCCGCCCTAAGCCTATCCAAAGAGCCAGGCTACCGATGCCCAGCAACAAGCGTAGGGTCAGCAAGGTGAACGGCGGCACGACCTCCAGCACCACTTTGCTGACCACATACATACCGCCCCAGATGGCGGCTGCCAGCAAACCGAACACAAGGCCAGTACGGCGGCTTGTCATCCAGGCAGGTTACTTGCGCTTGAGCAGGAACAGGGTGCGCTCAGACTCGGCGATGCTGGCTTCAGCCTCAATGTGATAGCGCTGTCCAAAGGCGTGCCGGAAACCATCCAGCGTGTATTCGTCAAAGATGTCTTTGCGGGCAGCCAGCAGGCGGCGGGTCTGCGAGTCGCTCTTGGGCACAAACTCAATGATCAGCCAGGGGGCCAGGCCGGCAAAGAACTCCGCAATGCGACCTAGCGCCAGATTGTTGCCAATGGCCAGGTGGTGGACCAGGGCCAGCGCCATCAGCGCGTCCGGGGTCCCGCGCTCGGCCAGAGTATGGCGTTCGCCATAAGCCCAGCCAGAGGCCGGGCTGGGGTTCACCAGGTCAATTTGCAAGGGCAGTAGGTTTTGCTCTTTGTTGGCTTTGGCCTGCAAGTAGTTCTGCTCGACGGCGGCAGGGTCATAATCCTGAGAGACAGTGAAGATGCCCTGGCGGCTGGCGATACGGCTGTACAAGCCGTTGTTAGCACCAAGATCCCACACCGTCTTGACGGTGATCTTCTTTAGATACTGCTCTACTAACTCCGCCTTATGACGCTCGGCGGCGTTGCTGTAGTTGGTTTCAGCGTAGTAGTTGCCCCAGGCGCTGCCGGCGGGCTTCCACTTGAGGCCTTGCACGGTACTGCGTAAATGGTCGATCAGGCCGAGCAAGGCCGTCTTGGTGAGGCCGGGTTTGCCACCGCCGGCTTGCGGCTGGGCGGCGCCGGCATAGCGGCGCTGCGCGCCAGCGTGCGCATGGATATGCAGCAGCAGACCGCTGTTGAGGCGCGTATGCCAGGGCAGCAGGCGGGACGCCAGGCTGAGGTCTACCCCATCCAACCAGTTGCGCAGCAACTGGTTGAGGCGCACATCCACATGGGCCATCAGCGCCAACGGGGCCAGGAAGTGCTGGCAGAACTGGCGATAGGCCGTCCAGGGTTGGCCCTCAGGATAGATCTCAAATGAGAGGGTGTCCATCAGCACTGGGCGGCCGTTGTGGAACTGGATGTTGCTGTTATTGGCATCCTTCAGCCACATGCCATACTTCAAAGCACGTTTTTGCAGACTGAGGGTCAAGAGCGCAGCGTCTTTAAGCTGGCTGAAGCTCCACTCGTATGCGTATGAGATATAGGGAATGCGTTCTGGTTGCAGGACCTTGTAGGCCAACTCTGGATCGGCCGGCGCAACCTTGACTTCCGTATGCGGGATCATCAGACTGCGCTCGGTGACCTCCGCATACAAGCCCGAACTGTGGAGCAGATCGTAATCTGCCTGATAACGCTTGTTCACCTGGCGATAAAGCTGCCCATCCCGCGTAAAAACGAAACCGCTGGGGTCTCTAAAGACTTCAGTTAGTCTAGTTTCAGCCATGCAAGGAGTTTATTCTTCGTTGTCAGGATCAGTGGCGTCTTCATCCTTATTGCGGCGGAAGACTTTGAACAGGCGACCAATAGAATGGCGGAAGGCATAGCTGACTGCGGCCGCGCCTGCGATGATCAGCTGCAGAATCAACGAACCGGAGCCCGGGTCAAGATATTGGGGGTCTGATGCAGCCGGGATAAAGAGCACACCGGCCAACAGCCACTTAGAAAGTTCTTCTTTCTTCATTTGAGTTGTTCCTTATAGAGAATTTGCTTCAAAAAGCAACTATAACATCTTACTAGCTCATCAATTCCGCATGCAAGGCCTGCAGCCCCAGGATCGCCTGCCCCAGGCGTGTGCCTGGCCAGGTAAGCAGGCTGCCGTCCAGCAGGCGAACATGTTGAACAGCGAACTGGCCCCCTAGCCCATCGGCCAGATACTGTGCATCCGCCTCGGCGAAAGCATAAGGCTCGGAAGGCAGCAGCGCGGCCCGCGGCCCCGCCGCGGCGATCTCTGCCAGGGTGACGCGCGGATAGCGCGTATCCCGCCCGGTGGCGTGCTCCGGGCGCGTACCCGCTTGGCCCAGGTCAGCGGCCAGCGGATAACGGCGTTCACGCTCGGCAAAGATGTTGGCAAAGCCACATAAGGCCAGCAGATCATGTGTAAAAGTATGACGGTTGAGCGTCATCCACCACTCCGGATTGCCGGCCTGGTACCACACCGGCACGAAAACGGGCACAGGCTGCGGCTGCTGGCGGCGGGCGGCAGCCACTTGCTCCACAAGCTGCTGCACGCAGGCAGCAGCCTGGGCGCCGCCAAACAGGGCGGCCATACTGCCCAGATCGGCCAGGGCGTGCTCGACTGTGCGTGGAAAGTGCATCACGACATTCAGGCCGGCCGCTCGCAGGCCCTCAACAGCCTGTTGCGTGTTTTCTTCCTGATTGGCAAAGACGACATCGGGTTGCAGCGCAATGATCTCGGACAGGCGCGGGTTCTTGGTGCCGCCGATGCGCGGCAGGCCGGCCAACGCCTCGGCGGGATGGATGCAGTAGTCGGTGATGCCCACCAAGGCCTCACCGACACCGAGGTCAAACAGGCTCTCGGTGATCGATGGCACCAGAGAAACGACGCGGCGCATACGTTCAAGTATACAAGCGTGGTTTATGGAACTTAGGTGTAACCGATTCCATAATTAGCTGGTACTAATCTGCTTCTTAAGCAGCCTGCCTATACTGAGCAAAACCTGAGGAGGTAGTGCAATGAACTCGCTTTCACGCAACATTGCTTTCGCCATACTCCTGCTCCTTCTGCTGAGCGCCTGCGGCAGCCCGGCGCCCGCTACCGAGGCGCCTGCTCAAGCCACTGAAACCGAACATGTTGACCACCCCACTCAAGCGCCTGCGCCAACAGCGGCTCCTACCCAGGCGCCAGCTGACGAAGACGGCGGGACGACTGTGACCATCGCCAATTTCTCTTTTGGCCCCGGAACGCTGACCGTGAAGGCGGGCACTACCGTGACCTGGCGCAACAACGAAGACGCGCCCCACACGGTGACGGCTGACGACGGCAGCTTTGGCAGCAACACCCTGGGTCAAGGCGACACGTTCAGCTTCACCTTTGACACGCCCGGCACTTACGACTACTACTGCCAGTTCCACGGCGGCGCGGGCCATGCTGGTATGTCCGGCACGATCGTTGTGGAAGACTAGGCTGACTGGATAACAATAAAAGAAACGCCCGCAAAATTGCGGGCGTTTTTTGTTAGTCGTCGGTCTTGGCCTTATCGCCGTAGTTGGCTTTGCCGCAGTCGCAGCCGCCGTTCTCATGGCGGTCACACGGCGCTTCGCTCTTGCGGCGCAGCGCCTCCAGCTCATCCCACGGCTCGATCTCGTGCTTGAGGAACTCAGCGCGCTTGCCCTCGGGCAGCGCCACCAACACAGCTTGCTTGAGCGGCACCACATCCACCACTTTGCCACGGCCCAGCGGGGTCTGCACTTCCTTACCGCGCTTGGGCAGGGTCTTGCGGGCCTCGACATACTGCTCGTATTCGTAGATCAGGCAGCAGCGCAAGCGGCCGCACATGCCGGTGATCTCGCCCGGGTCGAGCGAGATGCCCTGCGCCTTGGCCATCTTAATGGAGATGGGGCTGAAGTCGGTCAGGAAAGTGGAGCAGCAGCGGCTTTCCAGACCGCAGGCGCCCATGCCGCCCAGGATCTTGGCGACGTCACGCGGGCCAACCCGGCGCATCTCGATGTTGGTGTTCTTGTAGAGCTTGAGCATCTCTTTACGCAGCTTGCCCAGGTCTATATCTTTGTCTTCTTCCGTGTTGTAGAGGAAAGTCAGCATCTTGCGGTCAAAGCTGAACTCAGCTTTGACGATCTTGACACCGCGGTAATTCAGCTTAGATGCGGCGGCACGCGCCTCGATCATGGCTTCAATTTCTTTTTTCTGAATGTTTTTGTGAACTTCCAG
Organism: Anaerolineales bacterium; assembly: GCA_019637675.1. Taxonomy (GTDB): domain Bacteria; phylum Chloroflexota; class Anaerolineae; order Anaerolineales; family UBA11579; genus JAMCZK01. Next base: position 225,263 of record JAHBVE010000002.1, read on the forward strand.
GTCGCCCTGAGAGGCCTTGCGCTCAATCGCCTTCCAGGTACCCTGCTGCGGGGGCGCGGGCGGCTCCTCCAGGCGTTGGACTACCTGGCCGATCTGTACGCCGCGGCTGGTCTCGACAATGGCGTAGTCGCCAGGCTTGAGCTCAGGCTCTTTGCTGGCGTCAAAATGGTACAACTTGCCGATCTTTTGAAAACGGATGCCGACGATCAGCGGGCTTTGCGCCTGCTCAGCCGGTTGTGGCGAATCAGTCATGTTGTTATCGCTGTGGGTGCTTTCACATCCACAGCGCACCTTTCTGCTTTGAGCGAATAGTGAGCAGTGATTAGTGATCAGGAACCTATTTTGGCACAGTCCTGTTCACTGGTCCCTATTCACTGCTCATTCGATTTTAATCGAGAAAGCCTGGATTTGCGCAGCCAAAGCGGCAACCGAAGTGCGCAGGGCAATATCGGCAGCAATTTCGGTGAGGGCGCGGGCGGCAGGCGAGTCAGGGTGGCTGATGACGATGGGCTTGCCGCTGTCTCCGCCGGCCCGCACCTGCGGCTCCATAGGCACCGCTCCGATAAAGGGCACACCGAACTCATTAGCCAGCGCTTCGCCGCCACCTTTGCCGAAGACTTCCATACGCTTGCCGTCCGGCAATTCAAGGTAGCTCATGTTCTCCACGACGCCCATGAGCGGCACACGCAGCTGACGGAACATCTCGGCCCCGCGGCGGGCGTCGTCGGTGGAGACTTGCTGCGGCAGCGTGACAATGACCCCGCCGCTGAGCGGCGTGGTCTGCGCCAGGCTGAGCTGCACATCACCGGTGCCAGGCGGCATATCGACGATGAGATAATCCAGCTCGCCCCACTCCACATCATTGATGAACTGGCGGATGGCGTTGTGCAGCATGGGGCCGCGCCACACCATGGCCTGCTCGGGCTTGACCAGGAAGCCGATCGACATCATTTTGACGCCGTAGGCTTCGGCGGGCAGCAGGTGGCCGCTGGCGTCCGGCGGCGCCGGCAGGTGCTTGACGCCCATCATGGTGGGCACATTGGGGCCATAGACGTCTGAGTCGAGCAGGCCCACGCGGGCGCCGGCTTTGGCTAGCGCAGCAGCCACATTGACCGAGACCGTGCTTTTGCCCACCCCGCCCTTGCCGGAGGCGATGGCTACTGTGTTCTTGACGCCGGCGGCCGAACCCGCCCGCGGGCGTCCGTCACCAGGTACTTGCAGGGCAAATTGCAGGTCGATCTTCTTGGCGCCAGCTTTCTCGAGCGCCTTGCGCACATCTTTCTCAATCTCAGCCAGGAAGGGATGATGGGGGCTGACCAACCCAAGTGTCAGGGAAACGCTATCACCCTTGACGTCAAGTTTCTGCACCGCATTCAGCAGGACAAAGTCTTTTTGAACAGCGGGCTCTTTAACTTTAGCAAGCGCGGCGAGGACAGTTTCGTTGGTGATCTCTTTGGACATATTATGAATTCTAACTCGGTGAGGCTAATCCTACTCAGCAGCTTCTTCTAGATCCTTGGCCGCCTTATCGATCTGTTTGAGCAGCGCCTTCTCACCGCCACGGAAGCGGCGCACATTGTCTTGCGAGCACTCTGTGCAGCCTTTCATGGCGCGGAACGAGTCAGCGTTGCAGTTATGGCAGCCGTTGACCCGCGCCATAGCCAACACGAACACCACCGCATCCTGGCCATCCGGCCCGGCTTTGTGAGCTTTCTCGGCAGCAGCATGCCACGCCGCCCCGTGCAGATCACGGATGGCGGGGGTCACGCGTAGCGGATAGAGCAGCTCAGTATCTTCGTTGTACATCGTGCCTTTTACAACGAAGCGAGGCTATGCCTCGCTTCGTGTCTTTCAGTAGTGATTTTCTACTTACTGCGCCGGCGTGCTGCCTGCGGCAGCGCCATCGGCTGGCTTGGCAGCGGCCGCAGCGGCTTTAGCCGCAGCGGCGGCAGCCTTCTTGGCGGCTTCCTCAGCCTTCAGGGTCTCCTCACGGTTGTAGTTCGTGGGACGAATGCCGGCGTAGTAGCTGGCAGGCTTGGAGAGCTTCTCTTTGTTGAAGATGTGCTCAGCATGGCGGTCGAACGAGGCCATCTCATAGTCATGGTCCATCTTGATGGCATCGAACGGGCAGTATTCCGCACAATAACCACAGTTCATGCAGATATCCACATCGATGAAGAAATCCACCGGCTCAGGCACGGGGCGCTTGGTCACAGGGTCTTCCGTGCGCACGATCCAAATGCACTGCGGCGGGCAAACTTTGGCGCAGATACCGCAGGAGGTACAGCGGTCATGCTTGTTGCCTTCCTCGTCTACATCGTAGACGAGGAAAGGTACAAAGCGAAACTCCTCTGGCACCGGCAGCTTCTCTTCCGGGTATTGCACGGTGAAGATGCCTTTGGTGTCCTTACTGCGGCGGTGCTGGATGCCCTCTTTCGAGTAATAGCGGTTGCGGCCCAGCCACTTAATGTCTTCGACATACGAGTCGATGAAGTGGGTCAGGGTCACCCACATGCCTTTGAGAATACCGAGTCCGTACATAGTCTTTATCTCCAGCCTGCCTTAGCGGTCTACTTCGCCAAGCACAATGTCAATGGAACCGAGGTTGACCACTACGTCAGCCACCTTTTGGCCTACGCACATCTTCTCGAGCACCGTCAGGTTGATGAAGCTTGGGGCGCGCACATGGTAGCGGGCCGGGTTGCCCTTGCCGTTGGAAACGATGTAGAAGCCCAGCTCACCCTTAGGGCCTTCCACACGGCCGTAAGACTCGCCAGCCGGCACACGCACCTGATAGGGGTTCTTACCGTTCATGATCTCACCGCCAGGCAGGTCTTTCAGGGCCTGGTTGAGGATCTGCAAGCTCTGGCGCATTTCATCAATGCGGATCATGTAACGGTCGTACACATCGCCATGCTGGCGCACCGTAACATCGAACTTGAAGCGGTCATAGATGCTATAGGGGTCCGCGCGGCGGACATCGTACGGCACGCCAGAGGCACGCAGCACGGGGCCGGCGGTGGAGAAGGCGATGGCCTCCTCCGGAGTGATGACGCCGATGCCTTCGGAGCGGCTGCGCACCAGCTCGTTCTCGGAGAGGTAAATGTCCAGTTCGTCGATCTTACGCGGCAGGCGCTCGGTCACGAGGGACTTGATCTTCTCCAGCACGCCTTCGGGGAGATCACGCGCTACCCCACCGAAGCGGAAGTAGTTGCACATCATGCGCGAGCCGGTGGTGGCCTCGAAGATATCCAGGATCAGCTCACGTTCAACGATGGCGTACAGCGCCGGGGTGAAGAAGGCGCCCAGGTCGTTCAGCAGGAAGCCGATGGCCCACAAGTGGTTACTGATGCGGGTCAGCTCAGCCATGATGACGCGGATGTATTCGGCGCGCTCAGGCGGAGCCGCCTTGTCGCCCATCAGTTTCTCGACTGCCAGGGCGTAGCCAAAGTTGTTGCTCATAGAGGAAAGATAGTCGAGGCGGTCGGTGAACGGCATGTTCATCGTCCAGGTGTTGCGCTCGCCGATCTTCTCGTGATTGCGGTGCAGATAGCCCATGACCGGCTTAAGCGCCACGATGGTCTCACCATCCAGGCGCACGGCCATACGGAACACGCCGTGGGTGGAAGGATGCTGCGGGCCGAGGTTGACGACTACCTGCTCGGTGTCGATATCTTCGCTATATTCACGGGCGGCCTTCTCCAACACTTCATAGAGCTTGGGGTCGTCGGTTTCTTTGAAACCCGTGGGGTCAAAGCCTTGGGGATAGGCATTATTCTTGTTGAAGGGGTTACGGTCCTCAATGCGATAGACCTGGCCTTCAGGCCAGCGGTTCTTAAAAGGCTTGACCTCTTCTTCGAAGTAGGCTTCCTTCCAGTCCTTGCGCATTGGGTAACCAGCAAAGCCCTCCCACATCAGAATGCGGCGCTGGTCAGGATGGCCTTCAAAATTCACGCCGTACAGGTCATACGCTTCGCGCTCCTGGAAGTCAGCGCCAGCGTACAGCGGCGTGAGCGAGGGCACGGTGGAGTTCTCGCGGGGAGTCTGGACCTTCAGTTCCAGCGCCCCACCACCGGTGGACTTGTAAAAGTGGTAGACCACTTCGATGAAGTTCTCGGCATTGGGGGCGTCAGAGTAATAGTCGACTGCGGTGACAGAGGAGAGATAGTCGTAGCCCATCTCATCCCGCAAGGCAGTGGCGACTTCGATCAGCTTGCTGGTGTCTACCAAAAAACCAGCATAGCCAGGGCGCGCGTCTGCCTTTACGGCATCCGGGAAGCGCTTCTCCAGCTCGCTCTTTTCAACGGGGGCGGCAGTTGTTGCTTCAGTCATGCTTGCCTCTTAGCTGGCCGCTTCGGCGGCGGGTGCGGGAGCAGCAGGTGCAGCCGCGGGAGCGGCAGGCTTCTTGCTGGTTTCCTGCTTGATGAGTTCGTTGTCACGCGGGTCGATCAGATCGGGCCCGAGCAGCGGCACCGGAATGGCCGGGATGTCTTCCTTACCGTACCAGCGCACCTGGGTGATGGATTCGGAGTCGATCTTCTCCTGCAATTTCATCAGGCCGTGCAGCAGGGCTTGCGGGGTCGGTGGGCAGCCGGGCACATACACATCCACCGGCACGTATTGGTCCACACCCGAGACTACGTTGTAGCCCTCTTTGAACGGGCCACCGCCGGAGGCGCAGGCGCCCATCGCCAGCACATACTTGGGCTCAGGCATCTGGTTATACAGACGCACGATCTGCGGGATCATTTTCTTGGTGACAGTACCGGAGACGATCATGAGGTCAGACTGGCGCGGGCTGGGGCGCATCACTTCCATACCGAAACGGGCCAGGTCATAGCGGCTGGCGGCGGTACAGATCATCTCGATGGCGCAGCAAGCCAGACCGAACATCATGGGCCAGACGGAGTAACGGCGGCCCATGTTCCAGATCTTGTCCAGCGTGGTGATGGCCACGTTCTGGCGCAGCTCAGGCGGAACTTCGTAGCCGGCGCTGTTCACGGTGGGATTGGTTTCAGTCATGTACGTTCATCTCCACTAGCGTTGTCCACTACCCCGGTTCACACCGGGTTGATTTCCTCAAACCACTCCTGGTAAATTGCAGCCAGGATCTCATCATTGGCCAGCTCCGGATCATCCGCAAAGCTGGGCAGAGCGATCGTCCATTGAAAGATCTCACCCAATGAGACGTTTTCCAACGTCTCGTGCGGGTATCGTGCTTTCAACGCCAGCACGATCTCATATATGGCGTCCCAATACAGTTGCTGGGCCATCGCTCCCGATTGTTCTTTCGTTCACATTATACATGGTTGAACATTTGAGTCAACGCCTGTGAATAAAGTAAATATTTATTTGCTAAAATATAGCGTGCAATCCACTCGCCAAAGCATCCTGGACTACCTAGCTTCCCGCGGCAGCGCTAGTGCCCAGCAAATGGCGCAGGCCTTCGGTATGAGCACGCAAAATCTGCGCCGCCACTTGCGCATTCTGGAGCAGCGCGGCCTGATCGCGGTCAGCCAACCCGCAGCCAGCGGCCGCGGGCGCCCACAGCTGACCTACTCCCTCACTGCGCAGGCCCAGCCTGACCATCTGGCCGGGCTCAGCAGCGCCCTGTTGAGCGGCCTGCGCCCAGCCAGCCTGCGCCCGCTGGCACAGCGCCTGCTGGGCGGGACGCCCCGCCCAGCCCGCAATACCAGCCAGCGGCTGGTGGCGGCCATGCGCCAGCTGGAGCCAATGGGCTACCGGCCGCGCTGGGAGGCCCGCCCCGGTGGTCCGCAGGTGGTGCTCGGCCATTGCCCCTTCGCGGCCATCATCGATAAGCACCCAGAGCTATGCCAGGTGGACGCGCACATGCTGGAGGAACTGCTGGGCACGGATGCAGAACAAGCCAGCAAGCTGCAGCCTGGTCCACAGGGCACGCTGCAGTGCGTCTTCCGAATCAAAGAGCGCCGCTGATTGCGGCGCTCTTTTTAGTGGTGGGGCCTAGGGAAACAGTGATGGCAAGTTGAGGCCGATACTGACACCGCCTGAGCCGCCCCCTACCCCTACTTGCAGGGTATCTAGCACATTGAGGTTAATGCCTTCATCCTCATCGCCATTCTGCTCGTTGCCTCCCTGCAGGTCTAGGTCGACCTGAAGCTGGAGATTGCCAGTATCGTCATCCGCATCGACATCCAGCTGGGTGCCGACTGCAGGCACTTCGACGCCGAGGTTCGGCAGATCAGTATTGTCGGTGCCCTGCCTGGGGGCGGCGGTGGCGGTCGCCTTACCGAGATCCAGGTTCACGATCCCGGTCTCGCCCAAGCCAGCATCCACACTCAGGCAGAGCAGACCCAGCAAGCAGTGATTGCCCGCTACCCCTGTGCCGTTGCCAGGCGGATCCTGCGGCCCGCCCGTGGTGGGCGGTGGGTCTCCGATGGGAGGCACGGCCCCGCCGCCGGGCAGTAGGCTCGGCCCGCCGTTGTATACGATCAGCGGCGGCTGGCCGGCGCGTTGCGGCCCAAAGCTCAGCGAAAAGTATGGTGAGGTAATTTGCAGGTGGCTGGCAAAAGCCCCTGCAATGCATAATGCTGGCACCAGGAATAATGTGAGCAGCAGTGCAAGCCAGCGCGAAACTGAAGATGTACGTCCCTGCATAGCAATCCCTCCCTGGCGCTTTTTCGTGAACTCATTTTATGAAATAGTCTGCGTAAAAAAATTAACAGCTTTGAAAATAGACTAAGGTCTAACCTGAATAGACTTGTCATTCTTGCTAACCGCCCATTCATCAGTTGCCAAAAGCAAAGTGGTAGCATTTATTATTAGCGTCCTTATGCGTACTCTGCTCCGTTGGCTGTCCCTCGCCTCACTATTCCTCATCAGCGCTGCCCCTGCTTATGCTCCCGCGCCGCAAGGCTCTCCGAGCGAGGTGGTGGCGCTTATCAACGCCTACCGCGCCGAGTTCGGCCTGCCCCCTTACGAAGAGAATCCGCTGCTCTACCAGTTGGCCCAGGGCCAGGCAGACTATCTAGCCTCCACCCAAGGCGCCACCGGCGGCGACATCCATACCGGGCCGGGCGGCACGCGCCCGCGTGACCGCGCCTACGCGGCGGGTTATGGCGGCGGCTCCACCATCTTCATCTCAGAGATCGCCAAGTATGGAATGGGAGAGACCTCCCAGAGCGCTATTAACTGGTGGAAGCAATCCCCGAACCACAACCCCACAATGATCGCATCCACCTATATCCATATTGGCTGCGGCGTAGCCAATGATGGAACGACGCGTTATTACTTTGTGTGTGTAACCGGCTATAGCGCTGGCGGCGTGCCATCCACTGGGTCAGGTACGCCTGCTGTATCCGGTGGGCAAGGCAGCCAACCTCCCGTCCAGATCATGATCCCGGTTACCAAGGCCGAGCCACAGCCGGATGGGTCGATCATGCACATTATCCGCACCGGCCAAACCCTATGGACCGTGGCAGCGGTGTACGAGGTGCCGCTGGAGCAGCTGCTTGAGCTCAATGGCTTCACGGAATGGGAAGTACTGCACCCCGGCGACGAGGTCATGGTGGCGCCGCCCGGCAGCGTAGCCACCAGCGTACCGACGAAAGACCCCAACGCCACGCCAACGGCTACGGCTACCTTGTCGCCAACGCCCACCGCCACGGCGACCGTGCTTTCAGCCGCCGATACTGACGCCACGGTGCAGGCCGCCCTGGCACTGGCCCAGCAGGAAGTTCAGCAGGCCAACGAACAGCGCACCGCCAATAGCAGCGTGCAATTGGTGGTGGGAATCGCCATGATCAGCATTCTCAGCGTCGTAGTAGCCAGTTTCTTTATTCAGCGGCCGGCAACAGAACCCGAGCCTGACGAGAACGACCCCTTCGCTCCGATCACTTAGCCAGGCTCACAATGGCTTGCCTGTTAGAATCTGCCCGGCATGCCACCCACCCCATCTGATCGCAAACAACATTTTCTGGCCGGCGCGCGTGACACCTTCCCGTTGCTGGTCGGCGCGTGGCCGTTCGGGCTGATCTATGGTGCGCTGGGCATCGCCAGCGGCCTCAGCCCGCTGGCTACCGCCGCCATGTCGGCCGTGGTGTTTGCCGGCTCAGCGCAATTCATTGCGGTGAGCCTGGTGGCGGCCGGCACGCCGGTGCTGGTGATCGCGCTCACCACCTTCGTAGTGAACGCGCGTCACATCCTGTACGCCGCCACCTTGGCTCCCCAACTCAAGGGATTGAGTACACGTTGGCTGGCACCGCTGGGCTTCTGGCTTACCGATGAATCCTTCGTGGTGGCCGCCAAAGGTTTTGAAGCACGCACCACGCCACACGAGCGCAAGTGGTATCTACTGGGTAGCGAGCTGGCCATGTTCCTGAATTGGCAGATCGCCACTTGGGTTGGCATAGCCGCTGGCCAGGCGATCCCTGACCCGGCCAGTTGGGGGTTGGAGTTTGCGCTGGTAGTGACCTTCCTCGGTATGCTGGTGCCGATGCTCAAGGGCAGGCCAGAGCTTATATCTGTGCTGGTGGCGGCGGCGACAGCCCTACTGGCGGTCAACCTACCCCACCGCAGCGGCCTGCTGTTGGCCGCCGTGCTCGGCATTCTGGCCGGTCTGCTGGCTGAGCAAGTCTGGCCCCGCAAGGAGCCGGCATGAACGAGTTCTGGCTGCTGTTCGGGATGGCCGTGGCCACCATGGCCACGCGTATCCCGGTGCTCATTACGCTCAGCCGGCGCGAGCTGCCCAGCGGGGTGCGGCGCGGGCTGCACTACGTGCCGCCCGCCGTGCTGGCGGCGATCATCGCTCCGATCGTGCTATTGGACGAGGGCAAGCCTTATCTCGCGCTCGACAATGCCATGCTGGTGGCCAGCCTCATCGCCGTGTTGATCTCATGGCGCACCAAGAACTTGCTGCTTACCATCGTGGTGGGTATGGCGGCTTTTCTGGCATGGCGCGCCCTGTTCTAGTGGGAGACAAGTATGACTTACGCTCCACCAAGCCCTTCCACTCTTGATTGGCTACTGGATTCCGATCCGGCCATTCGCTGGCAGGTGCTTCGCGACATTACCGGTTCACCCGCCGACGAAGTGGCCGCCGAGCGTGCCCGCGTGGCGACCGCAGGCTGGGGCGCGCAGCTGCTAAGCCTGCAGGAGGCGGATGGCGATTGGGGCGGCGGCGCGTGGGTGTACAAGAGCTGGGCTTCCACATTTGAGACGTTGATGTTGCTGCGCGAGATGGGCCTGGAGCCGCATAGCCACCCTGCTCGCAATGCAATCGACCTGGTCAAGCAGAACAGCAACTGGGGCGAGTACCACAACCACGCGCCCTTCTTCGAAGGCGAGAGCGAGCCGTGCATCAATGGCCGCGTGTTGGCAATTGGCGCGTATTTTGGCGAAGCCAGCGCCAAGCTCGCCGAGCGGCTGCTCAGCGAGCAGTTACCCGATGGCGGCTGGAACTGCGACGCGCCCGAAAGCACACGCGCTTCATTCAACACCACCTTGTGCGTGCTGGAAGGCTTGTACGCGTACGAACAGGCAACCGGAGACAGCTCGGTGACCACGGCGCGCCGGAGCGGCGAGGAGTACTTGCTGGCACGCGGATTGTACAAGTCTCTGCGAACCGGGCAACCTATTGAAATTGACCGCAAGAGCGAGAAGGACTGGCGCAGGATCAGCTTCCCCACTCGCTGGTATTACGACATCCTGTGGGCGCTGGACTATTTGCGCAAAACCGGCGCTGCGCCCGACCCGCGCGCCGCCGATGCGGCAGCACTCATCGCCAGCAAGCAAACTGCCGAAGGCGCCTGGCTGCTGGAAACCTATCATGATGGCGCCGAGCACTTCCTCATGGAAGCTGTTGGCCAGCCCAGCCGCTGGTTGACACTGCGAGCCTTGCGCGTGCAGCGCTGGCACTCTCAGACCCCTTAGCCCAGCAAATAGCTCTTGCACTTACCGGCGTCTTGGCGTATATTAGTAACCAATAGGTTACATATCGGAGGGCATATATGCTCAGCAAACATTCCCCGCGGGAACTCAAGATCGAATTCGAAATCTTCATAAACGCCTCGCCCGCCAGAGTCTGGACTCTGATGTCCAGCGTCGATGGCATGAACCAATGGCTGGCGCGCAACCTGGTGTTCGAGCACAGGCTGGGCGGCCGCTTTGAGATGAAAGGCAACCTGCCTGGCGAAGGCCCCTATCGCTTCACTGGTGAGGTTGTTACTCTGGAGCCCAAGCGCGAACTGGCCTTCACATGGAAACATGACCCGGAGGATGGCACACCCTGGCCGGTCAGCACCCTGGTGACCCTGCGCCTGCACCCAGAGGGCGAGGGAACCCGCGTGACCCTGACCCACACCGGCTTTGAAGCGCTGGGCGAAACCGGCAAGAGCCAATACGAGGGCCACATCCAGGGTTGGACCATTGCCGAGAACCTGACCGATCTCAAGAAGGCCGTGGAGGCCAGCTAATGCCAGGCAGTTCGCCTTTCCATGCGATAGCCGACCCGACCCGGCGGCGTATCCTGGACGCCCTGCTGGCTGGCCCCCTGCGAGCCGGCGAACTGGCGCAGCGCTTTCCGCGCATCAGCCGCCCTGCCGTAAGCAAGCATCTGCGCGTGCTGCGCAGCAGCCACCTGGTATTTACGGAACAGCGCGGCCGCGAGGTCTGGTACCGCATTGACCCTGCCCCACTGGCCGAGGTCGAAAAATGGGTACAGCAATACCGCGCCTTCTGGGAAGAGAAGCTACAGGCACTCAAGAAAGCAGCCGAGGAAAGCTAAATCTGTTAATCAGAAAAAAGGCCATCGATCAATCGATGGCCTTTTTTGATGCTTCTTTGGAATGGGTCAGTGTTAAGGCTGGTTTACTCCACCGTCACGCTCTTGGCCAGGTTGCGCGGCTGGTCCACATCCAACCCGCGCAGGCTGGCGATGTGATAGGCCAGCATCTGCAGCGGGATGACCGCGGCCACTGGCGAGAGCAGCGGGTGGGTCTTGGGGATCCACAGCACATGGTCAGCCAAGGTGGGGATCAGCGTGTCACCGACCGTGGCCACAGCTACTACTTTGCCGCCACGCGCCTTGGCCTGCTCGATCTGGCTGATCATCTTCTCGTATAGATCATCCTGCGGGGCCACCACGATCACCGGCATGTCCTCGTCCACCAGGGCGATCGGGCCGTGCTTCATTTCACCGGCCGGGTAACCCTCGGCATGGATGTACGAAAGCTCCTTCAGCTTGAGCGCGCCCTCGTAGGCAGTAGACGTGTTGATGCCGCGGCCGAGGTAGAGGCAATGAGTGATGTCCTTGATGGCCTTAGCGACTTCTTCCACTTCAGCCTCGCGCTCCAGACAAGCCGAGACCCATTCAGGCACATGGCTAAGCTCAGCCACCAGGGCGCGGCGGGTGTTGTCGTCCAGCGTGCCGCGCAACTCGCCCAGCAGGATGGCCAGCATGTACAGGTTGACGATCGGTGCGGTATACGCCTTGGTGGAAGCCACGCCGATCTCCGGCCCGGTCTGCATGGAAATGTAGCCATCGGCAATACGCATGGCCTGCGAGCCGATCATGTTGATGTTGGCCCACAGCGTAGCGCCGCGCTTGCGGCCCTCAGCCATGGCGGCCAGTGTGTCAGCCGTCTCACCTGACTGGCTGATGGCCAACACGGCCATCTTGTCGGTGATCAACGGGTCTCGGTAGCGGAATTCGGACGCAATGTCGAATTCCACAGGGATCTTGGCAATGCGCTCGATGTACTTGGCGCCGATCTGCCCGGCGTAACCCGCCGTGCCGCAGGCGATGATGTAGATCTTCTCCAGGTCCTTGACGAACTTCTCATTCAGCTTGAGGTCAGGCAGCATGATGCGGCCAGTTTCAAAATCGACGCGGCCAGAGATGGTGTCAGTGAGCGAGCGTACCTGCTCGTGAATTTCCTTCTGCATAAAGTGGCGATACTCGCCCTTTTCAGCCGCTACCGGATCCCAGAAGATGATGTCTACATGCGGCTCGAGGGTCTCCCCCTGCAGGTTGCTGAGGCTCATGCCCTCACGGGTCACCACGGCCATCTGGCCGGATTCGAGGAACACCACTTCACGGGTATGTTCCAGAATGGCAGGCAAATCGGACGAGATGAACATCTCGTCCTTGCCAAAGCCCACCACCACCCCACCGGCGTTGCCCATGCGGGCGGCGACGATACGATCCGGTTGGCGCGAGCTGAAGAGCACGATACCGTGATGACCGCGGATCATGCGCAGTACCTGGCGGGCAGCGTCTTCCAGACTGCCATCCTTTGCCATGAAACGATCCACCAACTGCACGATGACTTCAGTATCCGTGTCTGACTTGAACTCGACACCCTCAGATTCCAATTCCTCGCGCAATTCCAGATAATTCTCGACGATGCCATTGTGCACTAGCACCACTTCGCCCGAGGCGCTGACATGCGGGTGCGCATTGCGTACATTCGGTTCGCCGTGGGTGGCCCAGCGGGTATGACCGATCCCCAGCTGCCCATGCAGTGGCTGCTGCTCCACCGTGGTGAACAGACGGTCGAGCTTGCCAGCATCCCGCCGGATCTCGATGTGCTGATCCTCCAGGACAGCCACTCCGGCAGAGTCGTACCCGCGGTATTCGAGACGCTTTAAGCCGTTCAAAATAATCGGCGTCGCGTCACGCGGGCCGATATAACCAACAATTCCACACATATGAAGAATCCTCCAACTATGTCTACAGGCCGCTGCTGGAGCGTTTGTCCGCATGGTTGCCCACGCGGCGTTGTGCGCCAGCTCTATCTTGGAGGGAAGTTCGGGGGCGGGTCTCCCGGAGGGCATCCGCTGATCTTCGCAACTGCGCCGCCAACTGCGTTGTCGGGCTTGTTGCTTATGGCGTTCCGCAAAAGCGGCGGAACGCCATACTTATTCGATTTTCACGGCCGCTAGGCCGCTTATCTTTGCCGTGAGGCAAGGCGAATGCGCCTTTTGCATTCGCCCGCGCTTACCTGCCAACGGCTTTGCCGTTGGCCGTAAGCGCAAGAACCACTCAACCTCGTCACCCGGCATTGCCGGGCCGTGCGCTATTCCCTCGGTGTCAGTTAGCTTCGCTTTGTCTCTATTCACCTCATATTTAACTGGAGTGGGCATGATTATACCCAGCACCTGGCCCAAATTGTTCAAGCCGGGTGAACGCCGGCCGGCTGCATGGTAAAATCACTTGATTTTCTGCAAGGTCTGCCGTACGTTCATACGCTGCCTACTTCAATAATGAAGAAGTTGCTTACACCACAAGAGCTTCACCCTGCCCCGGCAGGGTGCTTTACATTGGTATACCCGCGGGGTACCCATGGCCTTTAACCCCCTCAACTGGATCCTCGGTTTTTTCTCGCTTGATATTGGCATTGACCTTGGCACCGCCAACACCCTGGTGTTCGTGCGCGGCAAGGGCATCGTCATCAACGAACCTTCCTGGGTAGCGGTGGAGAAGAAGTCCCTCATCCCCATCATGGTGGGCGACAAAGCGGCCGTCGGCCAGGTGGCCAAAGAAATGTCTGGCCGCGCCCCCAAGAATGTGATGGTCGTGCGCCCGTTGCGGGATGGCGTGATTTCGGAATTTGAGATCACCGAAGCCATGCTGGCCCACTTCATCGGCAAAGCCCATGAGCAGAGCATTGTGCCTCTCCCCCGTCCCCGCGTTGTGGTTGGCGTGCCCACTGGCGTGACCGAAGTCGAGAAACGCGCCGTCAACGACGCGGCCCTGCTGGCCGGCGCCCGCGAGGTCTACTTGATCGAGGAGCCTACAGCCTCCGCCCTGGCGGTTGGCCTGCCCATCAACCAAGTGGGCGGCAGCGTCGTACTCGATATTGGTGGTGGCACCTCAGAGGTGACTGTTTTCTCGCTGGGCTCTGTCGTGGCCAATCGCAGCCTGCGCGTCGCAGGTGACGAGCTTGACCAGGCCATCGTGCAATACATTCGCAATAAGTACAACATCCTCATCGGTGAACGTGCTGCCGAGCAGGTAAAGATCAAAGTTGGCTCGGCCTTTCCCCTCAAGGAAGAGAAGACCACCACGGTACGCGGCCGCAACCTGGTCAGCGGCCTGCCGGAAACGCTGGAGATCTCCTCCATTGAGATCCGTGAGGCACTGAGCGGCCCGGTGGACCAGATCATCCAAGCTGTCAAAGAAGCCCTGGATGATGTGCCCGCTGAAATGGTGGGCGATGTAATGGACAACGGCGTGTGCATGTGTGGCGGCGGCGCCTTGCTGCAAGGCCTGGCGGAGCGCCTTAGCGATGAACTGCGCCTACGCTGCTGGGTGGCAGATGACCCGCTTACCTGCGTGGCGCGCGGCGCCGGCTTGGTGCTGGATGATCTTGAGGGATACCGCCACTTCCTGATCCAGATGGATTAACAGCGCTTAAGCGCCGTGCCAGCCTCCCCGCAGGCGGCTGACGTTTGACGATATGATTTCTGCGGTCTTTCATGCGCCCTTCTCGTAACAACCCCTACCAACTTGCTGCCCTGCTGGTTGCCGCCGCGGGCATTTTGTTGCTCGCCCTGGGCGGCTATCTTACGCCGCTATTCAACGGCGCCCTTAGCCCCGTGGAGGGTGTACAGGGCTGGCTGTACACACGCTTCCAAGCCATTCAGGATTTTGTGAATGCCCCGGTCAACATCGCCAGCTTGCGCCAGGAGAATGCCGAGCTGCGCGCCGAGAATGCCCAGCTGCAAACGGAGATCATTGCTCTTCAACAGCAAGTGACTGAAGGCGAACTGCTGTCCGCGTTGCTGGACTTTGCCCGTGCCCGGCCCGAGAACACCTATCAGGCCGCCAGCGTCATCGGCCAGGATCCCAGCCCCTTTCTGCATTACGTGATCATCAACCGCGGCTCTGATGACGGCCTGCGCCGCGGCATGCCGGTAGTCTCGCAACAGGGCCTGGTTGGCCGCATCACTCAGGTGACTGCTACTGCCTCACGGGTGGAGCTGATCACGGACCCTGGCAGCCAGGTGAGCGTACGCATGCAGCCGTCTGAGGTAGACGGCCTGCTCAGCGGCAGCGTCACCAGCCAACTGAGCATTGACCTCATTCCGCTGGAAGCCAACCTGCAAGCCGGCGACCTTGTGCTGACCTCCGGCATTGGCGGTATGTACCCTGGCAATATCCTCATTGGCCAGATCAGCAATGTTCGCCGTGAGGCTACCGCCCTGTTTCAAACAGCGTCTGTGCAGCCAGCCGTGGATTTCACCCGGCTTGAGATCGTGTTGGTCATCGTCAACTTCCAGCCGCTGGATATCAGCCCCTTACTGGATACCGGAGAGTAGGCTTGCGCACGCTGACAGCTGTGCTGCTTTTGTTAGGTGCCACTTTGCTCCAAGTCACCCTGCTGCCGCGCATCCGCATGCTGCAAGGCAGTGTGGACCTGGTGTTGATCGTCTTGCTCACATGGATGCTACAGGAAGATAACCGCCCAGATTGGCGGCTTGGCCTGGTTGCCGGCCTCATGGTGGGCTATGCCAGTGCTCTGCCTGATCTGATATTGATCGTAGGTTACACCCTGGCCGCCCTGATATGCCAACTATTGCACCGCCGTATTTGGCAGGTGCGCATGCTTACCCTGCTGACCAGCCTGCTGCTGGGTACTCTCGCGATCCACCTGATCACCTTGAGCTATCTGTGGCTCTCGGACAATCCACTGTCAGCTGGGGACGCCTTCAATCTCGTCACCTTGCCCACCCTGCTTCTAAATCTCATCCTTCTCTTACCCGTAAATGCTTTAATTTCAGAGTTGAACAAACTGATCGCCCCACCGGCCAACTCATGAATCTACTCGACGGAACTCCCCCCAAAGCCCCGACTTCCCTGGAACAGTGGCGTCTGCTCACCTTCTTCGGTTTCGTGGGGCTCATCTTCTTTATCTTCATCCTGCGGCTCTTTTACCTGCAGGTGCTGGAACACGAGAACTGGCTAAGCCAGGCAGAGGGGAACCGCACCGAGGTCATCAGCCTGGCGCCGCAACGCGGCGTGATCTATGACCGCAATGGGGTCATCCTGGCGCAGAACGAGGCATCCTACAACATTGTTGTTGTGCCGGCCGACCTGCCTGCTGATGACGGCGAGGTTGAAGAGATCATCTACGCGCTAGCCAACTTGACTGACCAACCCGTCAGTCTGGGCAGCATTGATGACCCGTTGATCCCGTGTGGCACCAACCTGGGCGTTCGCCAGATGATCGAAGTGCAGAACAGTTTCTCGCCCTACGACCCGGTGGCCATCCAGTGCAACGTATCCCGCCAGCTCGCTCTGGCTGTAAAAGAGCGGGCTGTGGATTGGCCGGGCGTGTCGGTCGTCGTGGAGCCGGTGCGCCAGTACCCGACAGGCTCCATGACCGCCGCCATCATTGGCTACCTGGGCCCAATCCCCGCCGCTCAGGAAGCAGAGTTGCGTGCGCTGGGTTTTGTGCCCAACCGCGACAAGGTTGGGTACGGCGGCCTGGAGCTGTACTTTGACGAACTGCTGCGCGGCACCCCAGGCCGCCGCGTTGTTGAAACAGATGCAGGTGGTCAGATCTTGCGAGACCTGGAGCCTCCGATCGAGCCGATCGCTGGCGAAAACATCGTGCTGACCATCGATGCTCGCTTGCAATCGGCTGCCTCCGCCATTATTGAAGAAGAGCTGGGTCTGTGGAACACATACTTCCGCGACCTGCCGCGCAGCCACATGACCAGCGGGGTCATCATTGCCATGAACCCCAAAACAGGCGAACTGCTGGCCATGGTCTCCTGGCCCACATTTGAGAACAACCGCATGACGCGCTTCATCCCCGCGTACTACTATGAGCAACTACTGGCAGACGCCACCAAGCCGCTCATCAATCATGCTGCCGGCGCTGAGTTGCCCGCAGGCTCCGTGTTCAAGATCGTCACCGCGGTAGGCGCGTTGAATGAAGGCATTGTGACGCCTGAAACCGTGGTCCAAACGCCTGGTTCCATCACGGTGAGCCAGCGCTTTTACGAAGGCGAAGCTGGCCAAAACCGCGAGTTTGTGGACTGGAACCGCGCCGGTTTCGGCCAACTCAACTTTTATGGCGGCATCGCCAACTCCAGCAATGTGTACTTCTACAAGCTGGGCGGCGGCTATGAAGGCGAGATCCCCGAGGGGCTTGGCATCTGCCGGCTGGGCACTTACGCCCGCGCTATGGGCTACGGCAGCGCGCTCGGGGTAGAGTTGCCGTACGAAGTCGATGGGCTTGTACCAGACCCCACCTGGAAACGCCTGAGCCAAGGTGAAAACTGGTCAACGGGTGACACTTACATCACCAGCGTGGGCCAGGGCTACATCCTCTCCTCTCCGTTGCAGGTGCTTGTGTCCGCGGCTACCATTGCCAATGACGGCGCTCAAATGCGCCCCACCCTGCTGCGCCAGATCGTCGACGGCGAAGGCAACATCATCCAAGACTTTGAGCCTGACCTGCGCTGGGATATCACCAAAGACCCGGTCATCGAGCATTATGAAAATCCACAAGGCATCGGCGCATGCCGCGCTACGGGTGAGCTAACCACAGTAGACCCCTCGGTGATCGATGCCGTTCAGCGCGGCATGCGCGAAGCCGTAACCTACGGCACGCTGGCAGAGCGTTTCGCCAATCTGACCATTGCGGCGGCTGGCAAAACCGGCACCGCCGAGTACTGCGATCAAGTCGCCCTTGCCAACAATCGCTGCCAATACGGCGCCTGGCCCAGCCATGCCTGGTCAGTGGCCTACGCGCCGTACGACGATCCTGAACTGGCCGTGGTGGCTTTTGTCTACAACGGCAGTGAAGGTTCGTCTGTCGCCGGCCCCATCCTCAATCGCGTCATCCAGGCTTACTTCGAGATCAAGTCCATCGACACACAGCTCGGGCTAGCGCCTTAAAACAAGCTAAAACACCGCTCCTACTCATCTGCAGAGTCGTATCTTCAGCGCGTCGTAAACCGCGATGCTATAATTTTTTGGTGAGCGAAGTAGAAGCCATACAGATCGATATCAAAGGCATCCGCGAAGGACTGCTGGTCAGCCTGCCTGAGGGCGAATGGCCCGCGCTGGAGCAAGCCTTGCTGGATGAACTAGCCCGCCGGGGTGACTTCCTGAAGGGCGCCAAGCTCATCATCAACGCCGCCGAGCACGAACTCAATGTGGCTACCATGAGCCGCCTGCGCGACCGCGTGACCGACAGCGGCCTGCTGCTGTGGGGGGTGCTCAGCAGCTCGGCGCAGACCGAGCGCAGCGCCCAGCTGATGGGCCTGGCCACCCGCATCCACGACGGCGCCCGCCCTCCTGACGCCGAGCCTGACGAAGAGTACGAGCCGGCCGCCCCGCAAGACCTGGGGCCGGATGCTGGCATCATGGTGCGCCGCACACTGCGCTCTGGCGCCAGCCTGCACGCGCCCGGCCACATCACCATCATTGGTGACGTCAACCCCGGCGCCGAAGTGGTAGCCGGCGGCAACGTGGTGGTGTGGGGCCGCCTGCGCGGCCTGGTGCACGCCGGCGCCGGCGGTAATCAAGACGCCTTCGTCTGCGCGATGGATCTCTCACCCACCCAGCTGCGCATCGCCGGGCACATTGCCATCCCGCCCGCTGAGCGCGGCCAGGTTTCCCCCGAAATTGCCCGCGTGCAAGACGGGCAGGTAATTGCAGAAAATTGGACACTAGGATAAATACGATGACTGGACGCGTAATCACTATCACTTCTGGCAAAGGCGGCGTGGGTAAAACCACCGCCACGGCCAACATCAGCGCCGCGTTGGCGGCCATGGGCCACAAGGTGGTCTGCATGGACGCCGACATCGGCCTGCGCAATCTTGACGTAGTGCTTGGCCTCGAGAACCGCATCGTCTACGATCTGGTGGACGTGGTGGAAGGCCGCTGCAAGGTGCGCCAGGCGATGATCCGCGACAAGCGCCTGGAGGAGCTCTACCTCATCCCCGCCGCTCAGACGCGTGACAAAAACGCGGTCGCTCCCAAGGATATGGTACGCATCTGCGATGAGTTGCGCCAGGACTTTGACTACATCGTGATCGACTCGCCGGCCGGCATTGAGCGCGGCTTCAAGAACGCCATCGCTCCCGCAGACGAGGTGGTCATCATCACCAACCCGGAAGTCTCGGCCGTGCGTGACGCCGACCGCATCATCGGGCTGGTGGAAGCGGAGCAGAAAGGCCCGGCCAAGCTGGTGGTCAACCGCATCAACACCGACATGGTGGAACGCGGCGACATGCTGGCGGTGGCGGACGTGCTGGAGCTGCTGGCGGTCGAACTCATCGGCATCGTGCCGGATGATACGGCCGTACTGGTCAGCACCAACAAGGGCGCGCCGATCGCCCTGGAGCCCAAGAGCAAGACCGGCCAGGCCTTTCGCGATATTGCCCGCCGCCTGACTGGCGAAGAGGTGCCTTTCAGCACCAGCAACGGCAACAACGGCTTCCTGGGCCGCATCTCCAAGCTGATGAAGTCCAAAGAAGGGCGCAATGCCTAGCCTGAGTGAACTGCTCGGGCGCAAGCGCAGCGCCAGCACCGCCAAGGACCGCCTGCGGGTCGTGTTGATCCATGACCGCAGCGCCCTGCCGCCCGGCGTGATGGACGCGCTGCGCCAGGAGCTGATCGAGGTGGTGGCGCGCCACATTGACGTGGACCGCCACGCGGTGCGAGTGGAAATGGTGCAGGAGGGCCGCAGCGCCACGCTGCAGGCTGAGATTCCCATTAAAGCCGCCCCCAAGCATCCCTCATCTGAGTAATAATCTGCCCTGCTGACGCAGGGCAGATTTTTTCGCCCACTCGGCACGAAACTCATGCGAACCGCGATCTGGCGACACTTTGACTTCTGGCTGCTTGGCGCAGTCATCGTTCTGCTGACCTTCGGCGTGGCTATGATCCGCTCCACCATCGCCGGCAACCCCGAACTGATCGAGCTCAACGTGCTCGGCCGCCAGATCTACTTCGCTCTGGCCGGCCTGGCCGTCATCGTGGTCTGCACCCTGCTCGACTATCGTCTGTGGGTCTCGGCCAGCCGCGTGCTGTATGTGCTGCTGGTCATCCTGCTGCTCTTCACCATCTTGGCCGGCCAAACCAGCTTCGGCGCCCAGCGCTGGCTTAACATCGGCCTGGTGGTGCTGCAGCCCTCCGAGTTGGCCAAGATCACCATGATCATCATCCTGGCCGACTTCTTTGCGCGCAACCGTGACAAGATCGGCGATCTGCGCTGGGTGGCGCGCAGTGTGCTGCTCACCGCTGGCCTGGTGGTGCTCATCTTGCTGCAGCCCAATCTGAGCACCTCCATCGTGCTGCTTACGGTGTGGTTCTCATTGTTGTGGGCCAGCGGGTTGAAGCTCAAACATTTAGCCCTGTTCATCGTGGGTGGCCTGTTGGTCGCCGCGATCAGCTTTCCCTTATTGGCAGACTACCAGCGCGACCGCATCATCCGTTTCATTGCGCCTGAGGAAGATGCCCGCTACGGCAGCAGCTACAACGTGACCCAGGCGCTCATCAGTATTGGCTCCGGCGGCGTGCTGGGCCAGGGTTATGGGCAGGCTACCCAAGTGCAATTGCGCTTTCTCAAAGTGCGCCACAACGACTTTATTTTCTCGGCCATTTCTGCCGAATTCGGGCTGGTGGGCGCCGTCGCCGTGCTAGGGATGGAGTTGTTCATCATCTGGCGTTGCGTGCGCGCGGCGCGGCTCTCGCAAGATGCGTTCGGTTCGCTGATCGCGTATGGAATTGGCGTTATTATTGCCCTACATACCATCGTGAACGTGGGCATGAACATCCAGCTATTACCCGTGACCGGCTTGCCGTTGCCATTCGTCAGCGCGGGCGGCAGTTCATTGCTGACCTTCATGTTTGGTATCGGCCTGGTGGAGAGCGTGATCGCCCGCCACCGCGCCCTCAACTTCTCATAGCAAAGGCTTCGCAGTACATGACGCAAACCAACGCAGCCCGGGTGCGCTTTGCGCCCTCCCCGACTGGCCTTACCCACCTGGGTAGCGGCCGCACCGCCCTGTACAACTATTTGCTTGCCCACCAAACCGGCGGGCAATTTATTTTGCGCATCGAAGACACGGACCAGAAGCGTTTCAACCCGGATGCCGAGCAAGACCTGACCAGCAGCCTGCAGTGGCTGGGCCTGCCGTGGGGCGAAGGCCCCGGCGTGGGCGGCCCGCACGCGCCGTATTACCAATCCCAGCGCATGGAGATCTACCGCCAGCACGCCGAGGAGCTGGTGGAGCGCGGCAAGGCCTTCTACTGCTTCTGCACGCCGGCCGAGCTCGACGCTGTGCGCAAAGCCCAGCAGGAGGCCAAGCAGCCGCCGCATTACTCCGGCAAGTGCCGCGATCTGCCGCTGGCCGAGGCCAAGCAGCGCGTGGCGGCCGGCGAGACGCATGTCGTGCGCTTCAAGGCGCCCAAGGACGGCAGCATCACGGTGCACGATGAGCTGCGCGGCGATATCACCGTCGAGAACCGCACCATTGACGACCGCGTCCTGCTCAAGAGCGATGGCCACGCCCTATATCACCTGGCGGCGATGGTGGACGACCACCTGATGGACATTACCCATGTGCTGCGCGGCGAGGAATGGCTGCCCAGCCTGCCGCTGCACGTGCATATCTACGAAGCCTTTGGCTGGCCGCAGCCCAAATGGATCCACCTCTCGGTGTTCCTCAAGCCCAGCGGTAAGGGCAAGATGAGCAAGCGTGAGACCGAGGCGATGAAGCTGACCGGCCAATCGATCTTTATTCAAGACCTGGCGGCGATGGGTTACCTGCCCGAGGGCGTGCTCAACTGGATCGCGCTGATGGGCTGGAGCTACGATGACAAGACGGAATTCTTCACGCTGCCGGACTTGATCGAGAAGTTCGACATCAGCAAACTCAACCCGTCGCCGGCGGCGATCGACTTCAAGAAGCTGGACCATTTCAACGGGCTGCACATCCGCGCCCTGCCCGCCGAGGAGCTGGCCCGCCGCCTGCTGCCCTTCTTCGAGAAGGCCGGCTACCAGGCCGACCCGGCCGTGGTGACCCGCATCACGCCGCTGATCCAGGAGCGCATCGTCACCCTGGACGATGCGCCTGAGATCGCCGGCTTCTTCTTCCGCCCCAGTGTGGATGTACCGGCTGAGAAGCTGCTCATCAAAGATAAGAGCGCGGCCGAGTCCGCCGCGGCCCTGGCCAAGGCGCTGGCTGTGCTGGAAGCCCTGCCGGAGCTGACGGCCGCTGCGGCCGAGGCGCCCATGCGGGCCGCCGCCGACGAGCTGGGCATCAAAGCCGGGGCGCTGTTCACCCAACTGCGCAACGCCACTACCGGCCAGGAGATCAGCCCGCCGCTGTTCGAGAGCATGGAACTGATCGGCCGCGAGACGGTGCTGGCCCGCCTACGGGCGGGGCTGGACGCGCTCAGCAAGCTCAGCTAGCAAACCCCCTCACCCATTGGTTTGCGTCCTTCGCTTAACTTCTATCTGCCCTCTCCCCATGGGAGAGGGCGCGAGCGAAGCGAGCGGGTGAGGGGCCTTATAATCACTCGCATGAATACAACAAAGGTGGGTTATGTACTAGCCCTGCTCCTGCTCCCCCTGCTTGCCGCCTGCAGCCCGGCGACCAGCGAACCAGCCACCACAGCTACCGAAGCCGCCACCGCCGCGCCGCCAACGGCCATTTTTACGCCTGAACCAACCGCTGCACCGACTGAGATCCCTCTCCTGGAGGTTACGTTTGAGCAGCTGTCCCAGATGGATCGCAGTCTCGGGAGTTTTACACAAGACGATGCAGGCAACCTGCTCTATAGCTCACCGCTTCAGAGCGCGGTGGGTAAGAATGTTGAATTTATTCAAGAAGAGCGAACAATTGGCTTGGGTGGTGGTCCGGAAACCTGGTTCTCACCTGCTGAACATCCTAATGCCCCTGCGGTTATTTACGACAGGCTGACCGACGAATTTAGGCGCGGCCCTTTCGGATACATTGAAATAAATAAGGATGGCTATACTTTCATAAAAAGAGGGGAATACGGTGGAGGCATTTCTACACTTGACTTTCTTGTGGGTAAGAAAATCTCTAACAACTTCGTAGAATTGATACAGAAGGATAATGCCACAATGTATGCGGTATCTGTTTTTCCGCAAGAAGAGTTTTCTCTTGAAAACAAGGATGGGTATTTCTCTCTGCTGGTTGCGACACCAATTGATTCTAGTGGAAGCAGTTACTCTCTAATCTATAGAGTGATACTTTTCCCATATGAGAAGGATCCTGCGTACAAGGGATACCTGAGCTTGTATAACAATAAAATCCCAGAACAAGGCTTCGCCTTGTCTGAAGATAATGGAATTGAACCACTGAGAACGGATGAGGAGTATAGAAGGAAGGCAATTATATACTTCAGAGATACATGGCGAACTGGCTCGCAAAGTCTCGTATATGGCATGAGAGAGGCTCCATCTAGGGAGGACATTCCAAGAGAGGCTGGTAGTCAGCATTATTTCTTATCTCAATATAGGCTCTCTTACGATAAGTCAGAACAGATGGATATCTTATTCAGGATACTTGAGTCTGGCGCCCTGCCTGAAGATTTGACAAAAGTTGGAGAGAGCTTGAAACTCTTTGGGCTAGCAGCGTGGTACTATGATGAATGAAGGGATATTTGTTGTAGACTGTTGAGAATCTTAGGTAAACCAATAAGTAAAGAGCGGGCCATCTGGCCCGCTCTTTTTATATAATGACTCCAAAATCAGCCTACCACCAACCCCCGTCCACATCCAAGTTCACGCCGTTGACGCCCTTATTCTCGAGCAGGAAGATGGCTGCGTCGGTCACGTCCTTGATTGTCACCAGCTGCTTGGTCAGCGTGCGGGCGGCCAGCGTTTCCAGCACGCCGGCCGGCTTGTCGGCCCAATACGGGGTCTCGCCCACCACGCCAGGGTGGATGGCGTTGATGCGCAGCGGGGACAGCTCAACTGACATGGCGCGCACCAGCGTGCTTACGCCGCCGTTGATGGTCGTCACTGTGGCCGAGCCCGGGTACGGGCGCTCCTTGGCCATGCCGCCGTACAACAGCACCGCGCCGTCGGCGCGCATCTCGGGCAGCAGGGCGTGCACCACTTCCGGGTAGCCTACCAGCTTAAGGGTCACCAACTCGACCGCCTGGTCAATGTCATAGGTCTTGACGCTGTTCTCGTCGCGCGCGATCGAAACCAGCACCAGGTATTGCACATCCTTCACGCCGGCCAGCGCCTTGCCGATCTCCTTGGGCTTGCTCAGGTCAAAGTTGATGCCCACCGCGCCATTGCCGATCTCCTCGGCCACCTTCTGGGCGCGGCCGGCCTCGCGGCCGGTCACCACCACGGGGTGGCCCTTGCCGGCGTAATGCACGGCCACGGCCTTGCCCAGTTCAGACGTGCCGCCAACAACAACCACAGTGCCTTTATCAGCCATTATGTTCTCCTCGCCTGTGCCTATTTCTCGCTCTTGAGCTGCTCTTCAAAATAATCCCAGTCGCGGCCGAAGCGGTAGGCATGCCGCGAGGGGGATTGCGGCGCCGAGGTTTCCAGCCACTGCACCGTGGTATTCGTCTTGTTCTTGAAACCGTGCACGCAGCCCACACCCGCCCAGGCCACATCGCCGGGCTTCAGGGTAAAGGTCTGGTTGTCGAACCAGGCCTCCACCTCGCCATTGAGGATCATGTAGGTTTCCTCGAACGGGTGATCGTGGCTGCCGGCGCCGCCGCCGGGGATGTACTTGACCATGAACATGGTATGCAAATGGGCGCCCAGGTCGCTGTCCACCATCATCTTGACGGTGATGCCGGTGTACACCAGCAGCGCCGTGCGCATGCTGCCGGAAACCGCCAGCAGCTCCTGCGACTGCTTGCCCGGGTCCATATGCTCGTCAGTGATATTGCCGAAGAAGCGCGTGCGCGTGTCACGCGGGTTGACCCGGATCGGCTCACCCACCTGGGCCACCCGCCCCTTGACCGGGAACACATCGCCGTCCTTCCACAGCCGCGGCTGCGGGGCCAGCATCTCGACCCAGCGCACCTTGCTGGCGCCGCGGTTCTTGTAACCGTGCGCCGCGCCCACATGCATCAGGCCGTAGTCGCCCTTCTCCAAGGCGAACGCGCCGTCGCCCGTCTCGCAGATCAGCTCCCCGTCCAATACATATACGCTCTCTTCGAACGTGTGCAGATGCGTGTCCACCTGGCCGCCGGGCTCCAGCTCACAAATATTGAACTCCTGGTGCACCGAGCCCGACTCGCCGTTCACAATAGACCAGCGGCTGAACCCCTTGCTGATGCCTTCAAAGGCTTTGGGCAGCATAAACTCGGCCTGGTCTGCCGTGCGTACTAAGAAGCGTTCCTTCATGTATTCTCCTGAACTGCAGGCGGCTGCCCGCGGCAATGGTTGGCTAGATGGCGGGCAATTTGAAGCGAGAGCGGCGCAGCACGTAATCACGCGCGTCGTAGACCATATTCTTGACCGCGTTGAGGTCCACATTCACCAATTGGCCGCCGCGCTTGAGGATCTTGCCGGCCACCATCACGGTGTCCACGTTGCTGGTGTCCATACCCCAAACCACCGCCGCCGCCGGATCATTGATGGGCGTGACGTTGATCTTGTTGGTGGTCAGCATCAGGATGTCGGCATCCTTGCCGGGGGTCAGCGTACCGATCTTATGGTCCAGGCCGTTGGCGCGTGCGCCTTCGATGGTGGCGTACTCCAGCACCTCCTGATCCGTGATCAGGTTGGATTTGACATCTTCGCCCGCCAGGCGGCGCTCATGGAGCAGGCTATGCTGCAACGAAATGACCGAGCGCATCTGCGTGAACATATCGCCCGGTACGTTGGTCTCCACGTCCACGCTCAGGCTGGGCTTGAGCCCGCGGTCGAGGAACTTTTGCGTGGGCGGCATGCCGTGGCCCATCATCATCTCCACCGGCGCGGCCAGCGAGACCGAGCCGCCCGAATCGACGATCATCTGGATCTCGGTGTCGTTGAGCGTAGTGCAGTGAATGTAGGTGGTGTCCGGCCCCATCAGCTCTGGCCCCTTGCGGCCAAACTCCTCCACCTTGCGGCGTTGGCCGAATGTGCCAACGCCGACGTGGGTGGTGATGCGGGCGTCCACCGAGCGCGCCATGTTCCAATGCGAGCGAGTAATCTCAAAGTCAGTGAACTCCGGCCCGGCCGCCGCCAGCGCATAGGTCAGCAGTTGGTCCTTGCTGGTGAAGTGCGCCCGCGCCGCCCGCACGAACCAGCCGGGCTGCTTGGGCTCATACTTACCCCACCACGGGAAGCCGTAGGCGAACACGCCGCGCATATTGGAATCGCGCAGGGCCTGCACCACCGCGTCGGTGTGCTCCGGCGAAGCCTGAATATGCGACCAGTCGAGTAGCGTAGTGATGCCGGCGTCAATAGCGCCGAAGGCGCTCACGATGTTGCCGGCGTAGGCGTCTTGCGGGCGGTACGCGCGGCCCAGGCGGCCCAGCACGAAGGTGATATAGCTGCTGCGGCCTTCCAGCGGCACATCCGTGCCGATGTTGCGCAACAGGCCTTCCCAAATATGGCGGTGCGTATCCACAAACCCAGGCATCACGATCATGCCCTTGGCATTCACCACCTGAGTGGTGCCGTTGGCCTGGATATTCTCGCCCACCTGCACGATCTTGCTGCCCTCGATGAGCACATCGCCGATAAGCAACGTGCCGATCTTCGGATCGAGCGAGATCACGGTGCCGCCTTTGAGCAGCATTTGCTGGCCGGGCTGCAAGCCGCTTTCTACTGTGGCGGGCGGCTCAACGAATACATTGGCCAGCGCATAGTCCTTGTTACGTTCACGGCGGGCCGTGAAGACGCGGCGCAGCTTCTTCCAGTTCTCCTTGATAAGCATGCGCAGGTCGTGCACTTGATACAGCACCAGACCAATAATGGTCAGGCCGCCCATCACGATCGGGTCATTCAGCCAGCTGCTAGTGATGATGCGCAGTGAGAACATGTTGCTGATCAGCGCCAGGAACAGGCTCACCGCCAGCGCGCCGGTGAAGTGGCCCACGCCGCCGGCCAGGCTGGTGCCGCCCAAGCCGGCCGCGGCAATGCTGGTGAGCGCGAAGGTGCTGCCCGCACGGGAGTCACCCACGCCCACTTGCACCGCCAAAAAGAACGAGGCCACTGCGGCCAGCAAGCCCGAGAGCACCAGACCGCGCACCTGCACCCACTTGGTGCGGATGCCCAGGCGGCGGCCGGAGCGCACGTCATGCCCGGTGGCACGCACACGCAGGCCGCCGGCGGAGCGGCGCAGCCAGATATCCCACAAAATGGCCACGACCAGCACAACAATGAAGGCGACCGGCACCATGCCCACTTTTGTGCGCAGGGCCGCCAGCAGCGAGCTGTTGATCGAGCCGGAGGCCACCGGGCGCAGTACCAGGGCTACGCCCTCCAGAATGCTAAGGGTGGCCAGCGTGGCAATGATCGAGGGCAGCTTGACCCAGCGCACCAACAGCGCATTCAACAGGCCCACCAGCACACCGCCCAGCAGGATCAGACCGGCGCCGATCATCACGGCTTGCGGAGTGGCGTCATTGGTAATGATGAACGAGGCCGCCACGATGCTGAACGACATCACGGCGCCGACAGAAATATCCAGATAGCCCACTAGCATGGCGTTCACCTGGGCCATGGCAACGATCGCCAACGGCAGGGTGGCCTGCAGCAGGTTGCTCAGGTTGTATTCGGAAAGAAACGCGCTGCTCTTGTTACCCGAATATGCGCCCAGCGTATAGATCATGAGCAGGAGCAGCATCAGGGGATACCACTCCTGGATGCGGATGGCGGCCTTCTTGAGCCGCTCCTTGTTCCGGTTCATCTAATCCTCTCTTCCGCCGAACGCAAACTGATCTTCCACGTTGCCGATCTTGGCGCCGCGCACCATGGCGTCAATGATCGTGCGCTCGCTCAAGTGCTCCTGCGGAATGTCGTGCACGATCTGCCCGCGTGAGATCACGAACACGCGGTTGCACAGGCTCGCCAGCTCAATAGGATCGCTAGATTTCACCACCACGGCCGCGCCCTGCGCCGCCTTGGTGTGCAAAGCTTCATAGATGTCAAAACGGGCCGCCACGTCTACGCCCTGCGTAGGCTCGTCAGCCAGAATGACATTGACGTTATCGCGTAGGAAGGGGCGCGCCATCACGACCTTCTGCTGGTTCCCGCCGGAGAGGAAGCTCACCGGCATATCCAGTGACGGCGTGCGCAGCTTGAGCTGCTGGCCCATCGCCCCCACGGCTTCGCGCTCGCGGCGCGGCATCAGCCAGCCCAGGCGGGTGAACTTCTGCAGCGCCTGCAGCGACGCGTTGGTAATCGCGCCGAGCACAAGGAACAGGGCATCCCGCTTGCGGTCACCCGCCAGCAGCATAATGCCTGAGTTGAGCGCGCCGGTGGGCGATGTCAGGTTGACGTGCTTATCAAGCACCTGCACCTGCCCACCCTTGGGTGGGATGGCGCCACACAGCGTCCAGAACAGGTCGCCCTGGCCGTTGCCTTCGACGCCGGCAATGCCGATCACTTCGCCGCGGCGCACACTGAAGCTCACCGGGCCGAAGTATTCGCCGTGCAGGTCGGTTACTTTCAGCACGGTCTCGGTTTCATCCGTAATTTCCAACCGGGTCGGGAAGGCTGATTCCAGCGGGCGGCCGATCATCAGCTCCACGATTTCTTTCTCGGTTATCTTGTCTGCATCGTAAGTGCCCTGGTTCTGGCCATCCCGCAAAACCGTAATGCGGTCAGCCAGACCCAGCACCTCAGGTAGACGGTGACTTACATACACCACAGCCACACCGCGCTCAGTATGTTCTTTGATCGTGCGCTGCAGCCATTCCACTTCGGAGGGACCCATGGCCGTCGTGGGTTCATCCAGCAGCAGCACCTTAGGGTCAGACAGCAAAGCCTTGGCTACTTCCAGTAGCTGGCGCTCCGCCAGGGCCAATGAGCCGATCGGAGCTTCAGCAAAAATGTCATCCAACTCAAAACGGGCCAGAATTTGAATGGCCCAGTCTTTCAATCGCCAATAAAGGGAAGGGCGGGCGTCTTTCGACGCGGATAAGTACAGGTTTTCGGCCACGGTCATGCCAGCCACTTGCGAGATGTCCTGATAGGCCATCCCCAGGCCGAGCTCGCGCGCCTTGGCGGGCGAATCCGTGGTGAGCGGCTTGCCCATGATGTGCACAGTGCCTTCGTCCTGCTCCACAAAGCCGCTGGCAATGCCCAGCAACGTGGATTTGCCCGAGCCGTTCTCGCCGACCACGGCGTGAACTTCCCCAGGCAAAACTTGCAGGCTCATGCCCTGGAGGGCTTGCACCGTGCCGTAGCGTTTGGAAACTCCCAGCAGCGAGAGCGCGTAGCTCTCGCTGCTGGGGTTCTGATTCTTGTCAGTCACTCTAGACCAGAGTTTCCTGTTCCGAATTCAGTGAGGTTCTGTGCCCGGATTAGGGGTACATCGCCCGCACGACATCATGCGGAACCATGGAGGAGATGGAAGCATCGTCCGGCAGGTCAGGGTAGCAGTGGCTCTCATTGACCGGCTGGATATACGGCGGGATCACGATGCTGTTCGGCACGTCGTAGCCGTTCAGGTGCATCATGGCCGCAGTCAGGGCGATGCGGGACTGGTAGTTACCACCCGAGCCGAAGAAGATCTTGAACTCATCCGGCTGGCCCATATCAACCCATTCGCAGAACAGGACGGTCTCGTCCGTGCGCAGGGTCAGCACCAGGTTCACCGGCAGGCCGGCGGCCTCGTAAGCGCTCAAACCACCCATGAAGGAGCCGGCAGCTTCGTAGCTTACACCCGCCAGATCGGGGTGGGCGCTCAGGAAGCCAGACATGGCCTCGAAGGTACCCTCACGGGTCCAGAAGGTGTCAGCAACACCAACCAGCTCCAGGCCGGAACCCAGCTCAGGCTGCTCGCAGCTCTGCCAGTAGGCAGACAGCGGGTTGCCAGGGGTACCACCCAGGAAGGCCACCTTGCCGGTGCCGACTTCCTCGTTCAAGATGCGGGCAAATTCCTGGCCCAGCAGACATACATCCTCAGAGATCGAGGAGAAATAGGCGCTGCCATCACCCAACACACCGTAGGAGTGGGTTACGTAGATCACGCCAGCGTCAGTGGCCTCTTGCACCACCGGCAGCAGCGCGTCACCCGCATCCGGGAAACCAACGATGATGTCAACATCCTGGGCGATCAAGCCGCGGATGTCAGCAATGGCTTGCTGGGTGTCGAACATGGCGGTGGTGTAGATGATGCGGCCGATCTCAGGGTAGGTCAGGGCCTGCAGCACCATTTCCATGTGGGTCACTTCACGCCACAGGTTCTCACCAAAACCGTCAGCCAGAGCCACGGTGATGGGGCCGCCGGTGCCGGTGTCACACACTTTCTCGCGCCAGCATTCCAGAGCCTTGGCTGCCATCTCATCGCTCACGGGCAGGCCGGCGCGGTACATGGCCGCCAGCACAACCTCGTTCACCTGAGAGGCATCCGACACACCCATCGTCTTCATCAAGACTTCAGGGTCGGCGTCGAAAATTTCCTCGGAGCCACCAGCCTCACCCGTGGGCTCATCGCCACCATCAGTAGACGGCGCCGAGGTTGCCGGAGCGGCAGTAGCGCTCGCACCACCGCCACAGGCTGCCAACACCATTGCCAACATGGCAATGAGGAAGGCGATCGTTTGCAGTTTGCTAAGTTTCATCTTTCGACTTCTCCTTTTCCTTCTTTTTTGCTTAATTGCTTTAGTTGAACGATACGATCCGCGACGATTCTGTCGATTGACCGTTTGTCGCTGTTACCTCCTTCTTGTAAACCGTAATCGTCATTCTTCAGCTTTGGCAAAACGCCGTTGAAACAGCCCCTCGACCATGTCCACGATCCGGTCACCGGATACGGCCATGCCGCCGATAATGGCAACACCAAACACTACGAACTGCAAAGAGGTGGGCAACCCCATCACTCGGAGCATCTGGTCCAACACCGTGAGGAAGAATGCGGCCAGCGCTGTGGAGAAGACGCTCGCCAGTCCACCACTCAGGGATGCGCCGCCGATCACGACTGCGGCGATGGGGCCAAGAAGATATGCAGCGCCAAGCCCCTGGGTTGGGCTGCGAATAAATGCGGCCAGCAAAAAGCCGGCCAGGCCGTACATCATGGCGGCAACTACATAGGCCATGACCACATACAGGGTCACGCGCAAGCCGCTGATGCGAGCCGCGATCTGGTTGGCGCCTACGGCGCGGAAACGCCGCCCCACCCCCGTATACGTCAGGATGATGCTCAAGGCCAGTGTCACGATCACGGCGATCCAGAAGATCCACCCTGCGCCGTAGACCTGGCTGATGGCCCAGCGCGACAAGCCAGTCGGCACCGAGGCTTCATTGGCGATCTGGGTAGCGTACTTGAGCAAGGCGCCCCGCGTGATCTGCCCGATCGCCAGGGTTACGATCAGCGCGTTCAGGCGGAACACACCTACCAGGAAACCGTTAGCAAGCCCGATCAGGGCGGAAACAGCCAGCGCCATGCCCAAACCCTTGAGAATGTTGGCGTCCTGGCCAGCGCCGTACCCCACGGTTACAAAGGCAGCCAACGTCATCACGCCAGGAGTGGAGAGGTCAATACCGCCGGTCATTACGACCAGCATCTGGCCCAGGCTGACAATGACTAAAAATGCGGTGAGGGGGAGTATTGCGGTGAAGGAGGCGGGGGAAAGTGTGGCGGGGGCTACAAAATACGCGGCTACAAGCAAAATACACATCGCGATCCACACAGGGATATAACGCGATGAAATGACGACAGAAGTAAGGAATTCAGTAAAACTCTGGTTCGATTTGCTTTTTAGCATTCTGCCCTTAGGTACAGTACTCCAGTGAAAATGAGGCGAGGGTCATTCTTTTTCTGTGCAAAGCCTAGGGGGGATTTGTTTGTTTATAAACAAATACACAAATTTAGTCAAGCCCCATCAAACAGGATGCCTGGAAATGTTCACCGCTATTTGACATTTCAGGGGGTGTATTGAACACTAAACATTAGAAAAGCTGGAAATGTAGATATCTGTTTGATAATGCTAAACGCTATTACAATGTGGCTAGCTTTATAAGCAGAGGTGCTGCAGATGGAAAACCGCAAGCTCATTAAGTCCGCCGCCGTGCTTAGCATGGATCCACGGGTGGGCAATCAGCTCGACCACGACATCCTCATCGAGGGCGACAAGATCATTCAAGTTGCTCGCGGCATCTATGACACCACCGCCGAGGAGATCGACGGCTCCAGCATGATCGCTATGCCGGGCTTTGTTGATGCTCATCACCACATGTGGCTGGGAGCGCTACGCAACACCGGCGCAGCGTACGTTATGGACAAGCAGGTCTTCGACGGCGCCAAGCAGCGCGCACTGGCGGCCACCTTCAGCCCGGATGACGTCTATGCCAGCACCCTCGCCAGCGCCATCAACGCCATTGACGCCGGCATCACCACCGTGCTGGACCATGCCAACCTGCCGGGCGCCGAGCACCTGACCGCCAATGCCAAGGCCCTGACGGAATCTGGCTTGCGGACTGTACTGGCCGCCCCTGCTAACCTGGGTAAAGCCGGGCTGGAAGCCTTGCGCACCAGCCTGCCTGAGCGCATCAGCCTCGCCCTAGCTTCATCTGACCCGCAAGACAGCAACCTGGATGCCCTCAAAGCGGAGTGGGAACTGGCCCGCAGCCTGGGCCTACGCATCTCGGCCCAGGTGGGCATGGGTACGCCGCCGGGTGACCAACTCAGCGAGTTGAACAAGGCCAAGCTGCTGGGGCCTGACGTCATGCTCGCCCACGGCAACACGCTGTCAGACCGCGACATCAACGCCATCAAAGATGCCCGCGCCGCTGTAGTCATGGCCCCCGCGGCGGAGATGATGCAAGGGTACGGCGCCCCCACCATCCAGCGCTTCACCGATGCAGGCCTGGCGCCTGGCCTCGGCATTGACACCGAGCTGGCCAACCGCGGCGACATGTTCACCCAAATGCGCAACGCCATCTCCATGCAGCATGCGATGCGCTTTGACAAGAAGCTGGCCGGCAGCATCTTTGCCGACCGCATGATGACCACGCGTGACATCATTCAATTCGTCTGCGCCTACGGCGCTGAAGCCCTGGGCCTGCAAGAGCATATCGGCACGCTGACCCCCGGCAAACAGGCCGATATCATTCTGCTGCGCCAGCACCACATCAATGTGATGCCGGTCAACGACCCGATCGGCGCCGTGGTGTGGGCCATGGACTGCAGCAACATCGACTCTGTGATGGTGGCCGGCAAGTTCCTCAAACGCAACGGCGAACTACTGAACTGTGACTTGGACAGACTGCAACAGCTGACCACGGCCACCTGCCAGCGCGTCCTCGGCGCTCCCGTTGCCGCCTGAGCAATCCACCGATCCCTGCAAACAAAAGAGCGCCTTACGGCGCCCTTTTGTCTCCATTCTGTAGCTGTTGGCCCAGTAGCGGCCCACTGGTGCTACTCCCGATTGTTGAATGTAATTAGCTTCAGCTCCGTCATCTCTTCAATGGCATAGCGCAAACCTTCGCGGCCGAAGCCAGACTGCTTTACGCCGCCATACGGCATGTGGTCGATCCGGAAAGTCGAAACATCGTTCACCATCAAGCCCCCGACCTCGATCTCCTCAAAAGCCTTATTGACAATGTTCATATCCTTGGTGAAGATGCCGGCTTGCAGGCCAAAGTCTGACGCGCCCACCGAGTGGATTGCCTGATCCACATCTGTGTAATGGAACAGACCTACCAGCGGGCCAAACACCTCCTGGCAGGAGACGTTCATGTCTTCCTGCAGCGAAGCCATCACTGTCGGCTCATACAGGTTGCCATCGCGCTTGCCGCCCGCCAGCACCTCGGCGCCGGAGGCCTTGGCCTCAGCGACCCATTCCTCGATGCGGTCGGCTGCCCCGCTATCGATCACGGGGCCAACATCGGTTTTCTCGTCCAGCGGATCGCCAACCACCAGCGCCTTGACGCGCGGGATCAGGTCATCCACAAAGTCCTCATAGATCTTGGCCGAGGCGTACACGCGTTGTACCGAGATACACGACTGGCCAGCATATGAGAAGCCGCCCCAGGCCACACGCTCGGCGGCGTACTTGACATCCGCATCTTCGTGCACGATGACGCCGGCGTTGCCGCCCAGCTCCAGCGTGACGCGCTTCATGCCAGCCTTGCCCTTCAGGCTCCAGCCAACGGC
Source organism: Anaerolineales bacterium (assembly GCA_019637675.1). Lineage (GTDB taxonomy): Bacteria > Chloroflexota > Anaerolineae > Anaerolineales > UBA11579 > JAMCZK01. The sequence goes on from JAHBVE010000002.1 coordinate 259,532, forward strand.
CGGGCTGCCCGTAAAGGTCAGCAGCTTGATGCGCGGGTCTTCGATCAGCGGGGCAGCATCCTTGGTGGCCGAGGTCACGACGGAATACCCGCCATCCGGCCAACCGGCCTCCTGGATGATCTCGCCCAGTTTGAGGGCGCTCACCGGGGTGGCGCTGGCCGGGCGCAGCACGATGGGATTGCCGGCTGCCATGGCGGGCGCCACCTTGTGCGCCACCAGGTTCAGCGGGAAGTTAAACGGGGCAATGCCCGCGATCGGCCCGAGCGGCACGCGGTGGATGTGGGCCACGCGGTTCTCGGTGCCCGGCAGCCAGTCGAGCGGCACGATCTCGCCATAGTGGCGCTTGGATTCCTCCGCTGCCACCTGGAAGGTATAGGCGGCCCGGTCGACTTCCAAACGAGCCGTGCGAATCGGCTTGCCGGCCTCCAGCGCGATCGTGCGCGCCAGGTCTTCCCGACGCGCTAGGATGCCTTCGCTCACCTTCATGAGCACATCGGCCTTCTTCCACGAGGGCAGCTTGCGGGTCACTTCAAAGACACGGGTCGCGTCCGCAATGGCCTGCTCGATCTCTTTGGGGCCGGCGCGGTGCACTACGGCTACCAGCGCGTCGTTATAGGGACTGCGCACTTCAATAGCGTCACCCGTCTTGACCCACTGGCCGTTCAGCAATGCGCCATATTCGCCTAACTCGGATGTGCCGCCGCTGGCTTTGCGAGCTTCAGACCCGCGCAACCGCTTGATCTCTTCTGCCATAGGGAACTACTCCTTGATCTCGGCGGCCTCAATGAGGCCGGCCAGGGTGTCTAAGAATTGGGCGCCGCGCAAACCATCGAGCACGCGATGGTCGCACGATAGGGTCAGTGCCAACATCGGCCGTACGGCTGGCTGGCCGTCCACCGGAACCACGCGCTCCACAATGCGCCCAACCGCCAGAATGGCGGCGTTGGGCGCATTGACGATAGCGGTGAAGCTGTCGATGGCATACATGCCGAGGTTGCTGATCGTAAATGTGCCGCCCTGTATATCTGCGGGCAGCAATGACTTGCTGTTGGCCTTATGGACTAGCTCGGCGCGGCGCACGGCCACGTCTTGCAGGCTCAGTTTGTCGGCATTTGCCACCACGGGCACCACGAGGCCGTCCTCCACCCCCACCGCCAGGCCAATATTGATGTGCTCGTTGGGCCAGATGGTACGGCTGCGCCAGGTGGCGTTGACATTGGGGTGTTGCTCCAGCGCCGCAGCGCAGAACTTGACCAGCAGGTCCGTGAAGGTGATCTTGGCTTCGCTGTTGGCCTGCGCTGTCTTGCGGGCCGCCATCATGTTGCTGGCATCCACCTCGCGGCTCAGCACAAAATGGGGAATGTCCTGCCAGCTCTCGGTGACGTGCTCGGCCATCACCTTCCACAAGCTGCTCAGCGGCGGGCCGGCGGGCTCTTGAGGAGCCGCGGCGGCTCCATCGCCATTCAATACATCGATCGCCAGCACTGCCCCTTCCGGCCCGCTGCCGCGCAGCAAGGCCAGATCAATATTCATCTCCTGCGCCAAGCGCTTGGCCTTGGGGGAGGCTAACACCTTCTCACCCGCTGTGCGCGTCACCGGCGCAAAACCATGTGCCGGAGTGGCTCCGTGCGTGCGGATATATTCGCGCACGTCTTCCTTGCTGATGCGCCCGCCAGATGGGCGCACCTGCGCCAAGTCCACACCATGTTCGGCGGCAATTCGGATCGCGATCGGACTGGCGTTGACCACGACCGCGCCAGCCGGCACATAGCTCGGCGCAGCCTGCGGGCGGGCCGCCGGAGCGCTGCCCCGGCCAGCTGGGACCGGCTTGGCGGCCGCCGGCGCACTGGGCGGCGGGGCCGAGGCGGCCTTGAGCGCCGCCAGCAGCTCTTCACGCGGCGGGGCCGGCTCACCCTCGGCCAATATCAGCGCAATCGCCTGCCCCACCGGCACGTCCTGCCCGGCAGTGGCAATGATATTAGCCAGAACGCCGCTTTCGGTCGCGTCAATCGAAACCGTCACTTTGTCGGTTTCGATCTCCATCAAGGGCTCGCCCTTGGCAACCACATCGCCTTCCTTCTTGAACCACGCGAGCAGTTTGCCAGTCTCTTGCGCCATTCCCAGCGCGGGCATGATGACTTTAGTAGCCAGCCGGGCCTCCTAGGCAGCGCCGCACAGGGTCTTGGCCATCTCGAACACCGTATCCGGCGTCGGGACGGTGAGGTCTTCCAACACCGGCGAGAACGGAATGGGCACGTCCATAGCGCCCATGCGTTTCACCGGCGCATCCAGACAATAGAAAGCGCCATCGGCGATCACCGAAGCCAGCTCGGCCGTGACGCCATAACGTTCATAGCCTTCATCCACCACGATCACGCGGCTGGTCTTCTTGGCTGAGTTGATCAGCGCATCTTTGTCCAACGGGAAGGTGCAGCGCGGGTCGACGATCTCAGCGCTGATGCCGATCTCGGCCAGTTTGTCCGCCGCCGCTAACGAGACCTGCACCATGCTGCTGGTAGCCACAATGGTGATGTCGCTGCCCTCGCGCTTCACATCCGCCACACCTAGCGGGATGATGTATTCCTCTTCAGGCACTTCGCCTTTCAACTGGTACATCATCTTGTCTTCGAAGAAGACCACCGGGTTTTCGTCGCGGATGGCGCTCTTGAGCAAACCCTTGGCGTCATACGGGGTGGATGGGATGACAACTTTGATACCCGGTACATGGCTGAACCAGGCATGCAGCGACTGCGAGTGCTGGGCCGCTGAGCGCCGCGTGGCGCCCATCGTTGTACGCAGCACCATGGGCACTTTGAGCTTGCCGCCCGACATGTAGTGGATCTTGGCGGCCTGGTTAACCATCTGGTCCATGATCAGCGTGCTGAAATCGCCGAACATGATATCCACCACAGGCCGCATGCCAGTCATGGCCGCGCCGACACCCAAGCCGGTAATGCCAGGTTCAGAAATGGGCGAGTCGATCACACGCTCCGGCCCGAACTCATCCACCAGCCCTTTGAGCACCTTGAAGGCGGTGCCGGCTTCGGCCACGTCCTCGCCCATCACATACACAGTCGGGTCGCGGCGCAGCTCTTCGGCCAGGGCTTCTTTAATGGCCTGGCCCATCGTGATCACGCGGCCGTTGCCGTTAGGCGTAGACATTCGTATCCACCTCGCTGGGGTCCGGGTACGGCGCATTCAGGGCGAACTCGGCGCCGCGCGCCACTTCGCTCTTCACATCCGCCTGGATGTGGTCGAGCACGCTCTGGTCAGACAATTTCTGCCCAATGATCCAGTCCGCCAGGATCGTGATCGGGTCACGCTGCTGCCATTCGAGTTCTTCTTCTTTTGGGCGGTAGTAGGCCCGATCAATATCACCGACATGGTGACCGTGGTAGCGGTAAGTATTGCACACCAAGAAAGCTGGCCCCTCGCCCTTGCGAGCGCGCTCTACCAGCCGCTTGGCCACTTCATTCACCACGCGGATGTCCTGGCCGTCGATCTCCTCGGTGTAGATGCCGAAGGCTTCGGCGCGGCCGGTCAGCGTACCCGCGGCGGTCTCGTTGTAGTGGGTGTACTCGTTGTACATGTTGTTCTCGCACACAAAGATCACCGGCAGCTTCCACAACTGAGCCATGTTCATGGTTTCGTACAGCAAGCCTTGGCCGAGCGCGCCTTCACCAAAGAAGCACACCGCCACCTGGCCGGTGCCTAACCGCTTGGCGCTGAAGGCCGCCCCGGCGGCGATGCCGGCGCTGCCGCCCACGATGGCGTTGGCGCCCAGGTTGCCGTTGGCCTGATCGGCGATGTGCATGGAACCGCCCTTGCCGCCGCAGTAGCCGGCGGCTTTGCCGAGCAGCTCAGCGAACATGATGTCGACTGCCGCGCCTTTGGCGATGCAATGGCCGTGGCCGCGGTGCGTGCTGGTAATGTAATCGTCTGAGTTGAGCGCTTCGCATACGCCCACAGCGATGGCTTCTTCACCAATATACAGGTGCGCCAACCCTGGCATCTTCGCCGAGGTGTAGAGCTCATTTACCTTGTCTTCAAATTCACGGATGCGCACCATCTGCTCATACATCTGCAGCAGGTCCTCCACATCCTCTTTGCCAGCCGGCTTGCCCGCAGGCTTGGTGCTCTTGGCCTTGGTGCCTTTTGCTTTCGCCATTACTTCGCTCCCATGTGCTTCACCGCGTCGATCAAGATCGCAAAGTCTTTCTCGCCCCAGCCTTTTTCTTGAGCAAAGGCCAGCACGCGTTGGGCTGTCTCGGTTGTCGGTAGCGCTACGCCCAGCTCAGCGCCCAGTTCCAAGGCCAGCTTAATGTCCTTCTGCATCATATCCACTGGATACCAGGCCACATCGGGCAGGTTCACCAGCTGCGGCGCCTTGTACTTGACTAGCGGCGAGCCGATCACGCTGTTGGTCAGTACTTCGATGGCGGTAGTGCGCGGGATGCCTGCCGCCTCGGCCAGCAAAATAGACTCGGCCAGCGCCAAGACTTGCACACCTACGCTCAAATTCGTTGCCACCTTCATGGAAACGGCGAGGCCGCTGGCACCGACATAGGTCGCCTTGGAGCCGATCGCCAGCAGCACCGGCTCGGCAGCCTTGAAAGCAGCCTCGTCGCCGCCCACCATCATGGTGAGCTGGCCGGCTTCCAAAGTTGCAATGCTGCCCGAGACCGGGCAGTCCAGCATGGGCGCGCCGGCTGCAGCGGCCTTAGCTGCCAGCTCGCGGCTGGCGGCGGGGCTGACCGTGCTCATCTCCATCCAGGTCTTGCCCTGGCCGAGCGCAGCCAGCACGCCATCCGGCCCTTCAGCGATCTGGCGCAGCGCAGCCGTGTCGCTGACGATGCTAAAAACGATCTCAGACGCTTCGGTCACTGCCCGCGGCGTATCGCCCCAGGCCATGCCAGCATCCAACAAGTCTTGTGCTTTGGCCTTGGTGCGGTTGTAGCCGGTCACCTTGTGCCCAGCTGCCATCAGCCGCGTCACCATGCGGCTGCCCATCACCCCTAAGCCAATAAATCCAACATTTGCCATCTATCTATCTCCAACTAGCCGGCGTACTTGCCAGCCCAGTCTCTTTCAAAGCGGAAGGCTTCTTTGGCGGGCGGCAGCGGAGCCTGGGTTTCGATCCAGCGAACCGGCTCGTCACCTACCTGCTCAAAGCTGTGAATGCAGCCCACACTGGTCCAGATCAGATCGCTCGGCCCCAGTTCATAGGTCTTGCCGTCCGCGATCGCCTTCACGCGTCCACTGACAATGTAATACGACTCTTCAAACGTATGGTCATGCGCATCGATCTTGGCGCCTGGCTGGTATTGAATAAGAAACAGCGACTGGTGCGTAGCGCCGGACGAGCGGTCTACGAACATCTTGATCGCCACACCTGTGGTGGCATTGAAGCCCTCCATCTGGCCGGGTTCGCCAGGCTTGGGCAGTTGCGCCTCGTCGAAGTGGCTCACCATCGTCTCCGCGGCCTGCGCCGGGTTGGGCGCCTGGCCGCTAGCAGCCAACTCGCCGGGAACGAAGAAAGTGTCGGTTCCATCCGTACGCGGCTGCGGCGCCTGCATCTCGACCCAGCGGGCCGGCACACTGCCCTTGTTCTGCCAGGCGTGCGCAACACCGGTCGGGATCAGGCCATAGTGGCCCGGCCCCAGTTCGTAAGCGGCCTCGCCAATCTGGCAGATCAGGCTGCCTTCCAAGATATAGAAGCTCTCTTCGAACGCATGCAGGTGATGGCTGATGTGGCCGCCCGGCTCCAGCTGGCTGATGCCGGTGCCCATGTGCAACGAGCCCATGCCGGGCTCCACGTAGGTTTTGCGCGCATATCCCGCGCTCTTGCCCTCATAGCCCGCAGGCACTGCGCTGGGCAACTGGTCAAGGTGAGTGGTGTGATGCATGGCGTTGGCCTGCACTTGCCTACTGGTCGTCAGGCAGGCCGGCGCCGCCGTAGTTGACCCCGGTGTAGTCAAGGTTGCGGTGCGACTGGGTGTCACGCGTGGTGGGCAGCCAGCCGTTGGTGGTGAAGTAGCGCTTGCCCGCCACCATCAACTCCTCGGCCGGGAAGCGCGTGATCACTTCCACGCCGTCCTTGGTCACCACCATCTGCTCTTCAATGCGGGCAGCCGACCAGCCATCGCTGGCCGGCCAATACGTTTCGAGGGCGAAGACCATGCCCTCCTCAATTTCCTGCGGGCTGTCGAACGAGACCAGGCGGCTGAACACCGGCTTCTCCCAGATACCTAGACCCACGCCGTGGCCATATTGCAATGCGAAGCAGGATTCTTCGTTCGGGAAGCCGAACTCTTGCGCCTTGGGCCACAACTTGACCACGTCCGCGGTGGTCACACCGGGGCGGATGGCATCGATGGCCGCGTCCAGATAATAGCGACAGCGTTTGTACGCATCCACCTGGGCCTGTGAAGCTGAGCCGATGGCGAAGGTGCGGTAATAGCAGGTGCGATAGCCCATGTAGGAGTGCAAGATATCGTAGAAGGCCGGGTCGCCTGGGCGCATCACGCGGTCACTAAAGATATGCGGATGCGGGCTGCAGCGCTCGCCGGAGATGGCGTTGACGCCCTCCACATGCTCAGAACCCAGTTCATACAGCACCTTATTGACCAGTGCTACGGCTTCACTTTCCTTGACGCCGGGCTTCATAAAGCGATACAGCTCTTCATAGGCCGCGTCCACCATCATGCAGGCCATGTTGAGCAAGGTGACTTCGTCTTGGGTCTTGATGACGCGCGCATCCAGCATTAGCTGCTGGCCGTCGACCACATTGATGCCCTCTTTTTGCAGGGCGAACAGCACGGGCGGCTCAACCATATCCACGCCAACCGGCTCGTTCTGCAGGCCGCGCTCCTCGAGTTCAATGCGGATCTTGCGGGCCACGTCCTCCGCCCGCATGGCGCCTGGCGGCATGGCGCCGCGCAGGGTGGAAATGCCGGCGCGGGAGCGTCCCTCGCCCAGCCAGGGGGCGTAGAGTGTGTGGTGCTTGGCCGCTGAGCCAAAATCCCAGTTGATCGGCTCATCATCCTGCGGCAGCAGGCAGAAGCGCCCCAGCTTATCGATGGCCCAGGTGCCAATGGTGGTATTGGTGATATAGCGAATGTTGTTCATGTCGAAGCACAGCAAAGCGCCGATGTTCGACTCTTTGAGCTTCGCCTTGATGCGAGCCAGACGTTCCGTGCGCAACCGTTCGAAATCAACACGTTGCTCCCAATCCACACCCATTGTTCCGTACGTTCGCAAATCCATGTTGCCATCCTTTCAAACGGAAACTACAGAAATGACTGCTGGCGTTGCATCATGCCCGCACGGCCAAAATTCTCACCGGCGAGTTATGTTTCGTGTAATTGAACGCATTATAGTAGCAAACACCGCCCTGTCAACCAGGATTGAACGCACTGAACACTATTTGGCGTGGCATATTTACCCTTCCTGTATTAGACTGTACAAATCTCTAGCCATGTCTGACTTGATTGAACAAAATCCCAGCGAAATTGGTCGCAAACTATGGGCGGCCCGCCAAAAACACAAGATGAGCCTGCGAGACCTGGCTCGCGCCGCCGAGATCAGCGCCAGCATGCTGAGCCAGATCGAAACCGGCAAGGCTTTTCCTTCCGTACGCTCACTTTACAAGATCGCCGCCGCGCTGGGTGTCTCGGTGGATTATTTCTTCCCCGCCCAGGAGGAGAACGGCCCCGCGGCCAATGGCGTGGTCAACAGCACCGAGCTGACGGCCAGCCAGATGCGCGAAGCCCTGCTCACCAACGAGAGCGGCGAGGGCATGGTCAGCTTCCCCAACACCCACAAAGCGCCGATCGTGCACGCCGCGGCCCGCCCCACTCTCGAGCTCAATAGCGGTATCACCTGGGCGCGCTTAACCGCCATAGCCGAGACCGACACCGAATTCCTCGAGATCCAATATGCTCCAGGCGCAGAATCTGGCAAGAACATGTCCAGCCACTCCGGCCGCGAGTTCGGTCTGGTGCTCGAAGGCCAGCTTATGGTCGAGCTGGGCTTCGAGACCTACACCCTCGGCACGGGTGACAGCATCATCTTTGATTCCAGTACACCTCACCGTTTGACAAACAATGGCAACACCTCCATGCGAGCCTTGTGGGTGGTGCTCAACCCTCAATCCTAGACGCGTACAGCAGTGCGTGTTAAAATAGCTTTCGCAGTGCGGATTCGTCTAGTGGTAGGACGTCTGACTCTGACTCAGAAAGCCCTGGTTCGAGCCCAGGATCCGCATCACTAAAACTGCCAGCCAAGCTGGCAGTTTTTTTATGCCACGCTACGAATGCTCGCAGCAGATGTTCAATTCGGCCAGCGGGTATACTGCGAGGCGCCTCCCAAAAAACATGCCCTTTTTCGGTTCTCGTACCCAATGGCACTTGCTGCGTCTGGTGACCGTCCTTAGCTTAGGAGTGGCCGTACTGGCTCGCCTCGGAGACGGAAAGTGGGTTGACCTATTCCCCATCGCTCTGCTGGCGCTTCTGGCAGCTCTCTGGCTGAAGCCCGCCATATACGCTCGGCTTGAACACAGTATCACCAGCCAACCCAAACGAAGTGTTGGCTGGCTTATCGCTGTTGCAGTAACAGCTGGACTCGCATCCCTGGCAAGTGGCTTGATGGTATTTCTGTTCAGCCGCCTTACCCATTCCAACGACTTGCCTCTTTCCATATGGCTGATCGATCTGCTCCTGAGCATCCTGCTCGTGGTTATCGTCTACGACCAGACTCAAGTTGCAAAGAGCGAAGATCAGAACAGGCCGCGCAACCTATGGTCCTTTCTGATCTTTTTTGCATTCGGTCTGGGCATGGTCTGGAAAGCCCTTGCATACCCCATGACCTGGGATGACTTGCACCTTATACGTTTTTTTTCGGTTGACAATTTGCAGTCCACGTGGACTGGCTATTGGGACCCGGACCGGATCGAGACGCCGGGGTACCGCCCACTGACCACCGCTTTCAACCACTTTCGCTACATACTGTTTCGAGAAGACGTTGTTCTACACAGGGTATTTTTAGTTGGCCTGTATGCTGCCTTTCTGGCACGAACAGTAACAATTGCTCAACGCTTTGGGTTGGCCTGGCAGTTTGGCGTCGTTGGGGGTCTTTTTGCGTTTGCAGCTCGCCAAAGTGTGTATCACTATGTATGGCTTTCTGACGGCATTCATCTGATACAGGCCCTGCTTGTAGTACAAACTCTCTTTCTGATCACAGAAGCGATCAGGCGGCATGAGGGGGTCTATTTCGTTTATGCAGCAGTCTTTGCCGGGGCCTCTTTGCTCGTGCGCGAAGACAACCTGATACTGGTTCCCCTCGCACTCTTCATGAGCCTGATCTATCTAGGTTTCTTAGACGCCCCTCCATCCGTGCGCAGAACTACTTACATTTTCTGCTTTGGGCTGGTGGTTACCGCGCTCTCTTTTTACCTACTACGCAACCACCTAATAGACACCGACTCCAGCACATTGGGACTGGAGGGCGTGAGGAATATAGCCCTGCTGACCTTCTTTGGCTTTACGGGTGGTCAGAGCTTTGACGCACTGTCTGGTTTTTTTGTCGCTACATGGCCGCTTGTGCTGCTACTGTGCGCAGTACTTCTTATCAAGTTGGTCTATGAAAGCCGCTGGCAGCCGTCCTTGCTATGGTTTGCAGTAACCGTCATCACCTGCAGTGTAGGGTTGATAAATAATCGCGCGAACCTGCTCGTATTCTCAGTGACTGCATTCGGCTTCTTCCTCGCCACGATCATTGCTGCCTTGTGGGCAAGGCGCCAACTCGTGCAGGCAGCGGTATGTTTAGTGGTTGCTGTCTATCTCGCCGGAACTCTCTACATTAGTCAAACAGCCATAGAAACATTTCACCCCTCTGCTGATAATGTGGTTTATTGGAATGCAGAGTTCGTCTATGGACGCCACTCCCATGCGGCTACCATTCCAGAGCAGCGCGCTGAAGCCATCAAGCAACAGTTGGCAGCCTTCAACATTTATAGTGCGGCGGATATTCCCTCTGCGTATCAACTATCGCATAGTTATGCAGACGGTTCTGATACTTTTTCGGCCTTGGTCAACCAAGCTATGCGGCAAGGGATCAGGCGCCCCGCTGCAGATGGACGCTTCTTTGTGCCCTTGTTGGGGGTTTTCACCCCCTAGATTGCAAAAAGCCACAAGCTCATCACTGTAAACACCAGCCCATAGACCAGTACGCGCTTCACCGCATGGCGAGCCGCAAACAGTAACGCGGCCAGCTGCAGCCCGATGGCCAGCCGTACCGCCCCATACGGCTCTATATACAAAGCCAACGACATGAAAGGGAACATGGCCGCATGGAGCAGCAAGGCCAGCGCGCTGAAGTCAGCATGCTCTCGTAACCACGCACGCGCGCCAGCCCACAGCCCCCATACCGTCGGCAGGAAGATAGTCGGCAAATACAGCAGGCCAACTACCAACATCCACACCGGGCTGTATTGCCCTATACGCCACCAGCCATTGAATGGGATCCACTCCAGCCCGGTCGCATTCGCCCCGCCTAAGCCAAAACCCAGGCTACCAAACTGGCTCAACAGCCAGATGCGGAAAGCCAGCATGGGCAGTCCGGCGACGATCGCCAGCCCGGCGGCATCCCGCCAGCGGCGGGCGAACAGATAACTCAACCCTTGAGCCGCCACGAACAGCAGGGTAGTTTCCTTGGCAAAGATCGCTAGCGAGAAACATACCCAAGTCCAGCGCGCCCGACCAGTTTGCTCCAGCCATATCGCCGCGATCACCAGCGCAAAAGCGAGCGTCTCTGGCAATGCCAGGCGGATCGAGAGCAGGCACCCGAGCATCAAACCATAAGCCAAGGCATACCAGTGGCTATAGCCTGCACGCTGTAGCACCTTGCCTAGCATGTGTACACCTGCCACATGCGCTCCTAGCGCAATAAGTGGCAGCATCCATGCCAACAGATCAGCGTCGCCGAAACTTAGCCAGCGCGCCAACAGTGGCAGCAGGATGCGCTGGTAGCGATAGGCCGGCACATCCAGATATTGTGCTGCCTCTTGCGGATCAGCATAGCGCGCAATTGCGTAGAAGAACTGCCCATCGTAGCCTTCCGTGCCGGCAAGGTCGCCTTGAGTGAACTGAGTGCCGGGGCGTATGAGCTCATTCACGTCCCAGTCAGCGCGCGCCAGCACCACGCCCAGCACCAACAACCCAGCTACCGGGGTTACCAACGCTGGTGAAAACAAGCGGCGCAACATCATGCGGTGCGCCGCCACAAAACTATCCAGAGCAGCCAGGCGAGCAGGCTGCTGACCAAACCGAGGCTGAAAGCGAGAGGCCGATAGCGGAATTCAACCTCATGCGCGCCAGCGGGTATTTCCACGGCGCGGAAGGCTCCGTAAGCCGGCGTGATCTCAACCGGCTCCCCATCGACCTCCGCCCCCCAGCCCGGGTAGTACGTATCCGCCAGCAGCAGCCAGCCGCCCTGGCTCACATCTACGCTTACGCTGACATGGTTGGCCCCGCTGTGTGTCAAACGCGCGCCATCGTCAATAAGCGGGCAACCTGGCAATTCAGTTGCCAGGTCCACACGCGGCTGGCAGCCATACAACTGGGCGCGTGGCAAGGCCGCCACAGTTTCAAAACGTACCTGCCCACCCTGCTCCACATGCTGCAGCACGCTAACGTTCATCAGCGCCAACATATCAGTACGCGTTCGTGCGTCGGCCGCTTCCAGCGCTTCGATCCACTGCACATAACGCGCCGGCAGCAAGGGATCAAAGTTGTTGGCGCTGGGCAGGCCTTCGAGCACGCCAACGTTCGGCAGCAAGCTGGTACGCATCTCCATAGGATCGGCACTGTAAAAAGTATCGAAGCGAAACAGGTGCCCGAACTTCAGCTCGCGTTCATCCTCGGCAGGCATATACAAGCGGCCGCCGTCTAGCTGCAGCAGCATTTCTGCATGCACGGGTTTCTCAGCATACAAAGCCAGCGGCGCCCCCTGGTTGAGCCCCCAGCCGGCAACCAGCAACTCTGCGGCTACGAACAATGCTAATACCCAAGTGCCGACACGTTCCGGCAATTGCCAGCCGCGCAAATTGAACACCGACACTGCCAGCAGGGTCAGCCCCAGCCACAACATGGCACTCGGGTAACTAGCTGGAATGTCAAAGCGCGAGCCTGAACGCAACAAAATACCCACGACCCCACCCAATATGACAGCCACCGCTCCAGCGACTGCCAGGCGGCTCCAATATAGGCTGCGCCCCTGTGGCCGACCCCAGTGCTGCACGCCCAACCCCGCCAGCAAGCTCAGGGCCATCACAGCCCACAAGCTGAACCGGGTTGGACCTTGGAACATCTCAAATGTAGGCACATGCGCAAACAGCCAGGGAAAGACCGGCGTATTCCTGCCTAAAGCCAATACCAGCGATACCACGATCACACCCAACAGAAACCAGGCCAGCTTCCGCGGCTGAGTATTCTTCAGCGCCAACACCGCCAGCAACAGAGGCAGCACGCCAACGAAGATGGCATCTTCCCAAAAATTGCCATAGCCGCTGAAATTGCCGGCAGCAGGCGAACCGAACAAACCCGGCGCCAGCAGGGTCAGCAAACGCCACGGCCACAACGAATACGTCATGGCGAGTTCAGGCTCGACCTGGCCAGCGCGTGAGGACTGCAGCAGATACTCCGCCGTGGGCAGCAACTGCACCGCGCTCAGCGCCAGGGCTGCCGCCCCCGCCACGATGAAGCCAGCCACAGCCCGCCAGCGATGGGCGCTGGGCCAGCTCCAAAAGAGCAGCCAGGCTGCAGCCAGCAGCAGGCTGTACCAGGCCATTTGCGCATGTCCCGCCAGCCATTGCAGCGCCAAAAGAGCTGCCAGCCGCAGCACATTACGGCGGACTGGCGCCTGCGCCAGCCGGTACACGGCCAGCAGGGTCCACGGCAGCCAGGCCAGGCTGGCATTAATGCTGAGGAAGTGCGCCCGCGCCACCAGATAGCCGGAGAGCGAAAAAGCCAACGCACCGACCAGTTGGCCGCGTTCATCCGCTCCCAAGGCGCGCAGCAGACGCAGCATACCTGCGCCGGCCAGCGCCAGGTGCGCCGCCGCCAACAGCGCCTGGCCCCATGCCATCAGCGGCAAGCCCCCGAGCGCGGCCAGCACAAAATACAGCCAATGCGGCGGATAGAACAAGGCAGATTGGTAATTGGCCGCCAGGGGTGCACCCATACCCAGCAAGGGATTCCACAGCGGTAGCTCGCCGGCCAGCAAAGTCTGCCAAGCTTGCCACCACCACGGCACGAATTGCATGGAGGGAGTGCCCCAATACAGCGCCTGCCCAGTCAGCCACACCGGGGCCAGCAAAACGAACGGCGCCAGCCAAACTAGATAACGCGGGTGGATGCGTTGCAACATCGTCTTATTCTAAGGCGCGGGGCGCAAGAATTCGTAGGCACCAATGACCGAATATGGCCGCAGAAAGTCATCCGCGAAGGATGCAGTTCCGCTGTTCAGACGCTCGGCCGGACCCCAGGCAACAAAGTCGACCCCATGTGCCTGCAGAATCGCCTTTCGTTGTTCGTCCGGCGTGTCACGGAAGTAGAAAGCGAATACATCCTGTTCAAGTCCGTTCAGCCCCACGGTTTCAGGCCCGTGCCCGATTACGACGCGTACCGGCGCCCAAGCTGGTAACGCATTACCGGTATCGTACGCAGCCAGCACGATCGCATCTTGCTGCTCACGCAAAGTTTCAAACCAGGTGACCTCATCCACCGCGCGGAAAGCAGGCATGGCCGGGTTGAGCGCGGTTTGCATCGCCCCCAGCCATAACAGCAAAGTACTGGGTACGGCCAGCATAAACAGCAGCAGGCTGCGCCGCTGACGTGGGGCGGGCAAGCCCTCAAGACCGCGCAAGGCCAGCGCAACCAGCAGCACCCAAGCACCCTCGGCAAAGCGGCGCTGCAAGCCTACTGGCGCATACAGCAACAACGGCAGCGCCAGTACCCAGGTAGCGCTGAGGCCTTTCAATGCAGCCGAGGTCCACACTTTGCGCCAACCCCAATACGCCAACGGCAACAACCAACCATAGGCCAGCACATAGTGGAGAGGGTGCGGCGCCAGGATCTGGTTTTGGGCGGCCCAGGCGCGCAGATAAGCATCGTTGACATAGGCCCAGATGTTGTAGACCAGCGGAGCGGCCGCGCCGGCTGCCGCCCACAGGCTGCCGCGCACTTGGGCTTGCCACTCCGGCACGCGCCGCAGCCACAGCACGGCACAGTGCAGGGCCAGCAGCGCCAACCCCAACGCAGCGGTCAGCAAATGCACCAGAGCCATCGCCAGCCACAGCGCAGCCAGCTTCCAACCAGGCTGCCGGGTAGTCAACACCCAAAGCAGGCCCAACAGCAGCAAGGCACGCGCCAGGGCCAAATGCGGCAGCCCGAACACCGCCAAGTATCCAAAGGTCTCCGGTGAATAAAAATCCAGCGGGATCGAGCCCAGCAGCTCCGCCTGGCCAAACAGCAACGGCAGCCATCCTAACCCTCCTCCCAAAACCGCAACCGCCAGACCCCAACGGCGTAAATTTGTATCGGCGACAAAGTGGGAAAGAAATGCATACGCGGCTACGCACAAGGCGGCAATGCTAAACAGCCGCAACGCATGGAAAGCCAGCATGTAGGCAAGGTGCCCGACGTGCAGCCCGAGCAGCTTGCCGATCAACAAGTAGGGCAAGTACAGCAGCGCACCCGTCTGCGGCATGGTGCTGTATGGGCTGCGAAACAGCCAGTCCCCTGCCGCGCCGCGCAGCATTTTGGCGATATAGGAATTGCCATCCTCTACACCGATGAGGAAACCTGTAAAACCTTGCGGCTCTATATACAGCGCCAGCAGGTATGGCAGGCTGGTGAACGCGATCACAGCCAGCGCGAACCCCAGCACCCATCTGCGCTCGGCGCTGCTCATGCTCGTCTCCGCAGAATTTTGGCCATGGCTATAAGCCAGGCTGCGGTAGCAATGGGTAAGCCATAGCGCAGCGCATCAGGCATGAAATAGAGCTCGACTTCATGCTCGCCAGCAGGCAGCTGCACCGTGCGCAGCAAGCCGTTAGGTGTTGCAAATTGGGCAGGCCAACGATCCACTAGCACATGCCAGCCTGGATAGCTGACCTCCGAAGCAACCAACAGCCCTGGACCCTCGGCATGCACCACCACGCGATTGATCCCCATGTACAAAAGGGTCGCTGCTTCTACCTCGTCGCCACGCTCTAGCCAGGCGCGCAGCCGGAAATGGGAGTTGAGATAAATATAAGGATCCGTGTGCTGCAGGCTCAATCCATCAACTTGCAACGGCTGCTGCGAGACGATGTATTTGACGTTCAGCCGGCCAAGCAGTACCGCATCCAGCTGGCCAGCCTCATCCAGCGGCGGCAACGCTACGCGGTATCCGGTTGGCGGGTAGCCGCCCGCGGCCGCCAAATAGCCTGCATAGCTTTGCAGCTGCAACGGGTCTACCCCGCCAGCCAGTTCAAGCCTATAGGCGGCGGCTGTCTGCTGCGGCAAGCTGTAGTCGGGCGAGTACACGCGGAACACGCTGGTATCCGCGGCCAGCCGTCCCGCGGCTTCGGCACCCTCCGCCAGCACCTCCGCGGAGGAGCGGAAACGCACCAAGCTGGCGGAAGCAACCAGCAGGTCCAGCAACACCAACGCGCCCAATGCCAACGCAAGCCGCCTGCCTGCAGGCCACTGTTCCTGAACCAACCAGGCGCACAAAACCAGCCCGGCCGCGAACAGAGCCGGCCGCCACAACGGCGCAGCTTGCATAGCGGCCAGCATGCCAAAACTGACTAACAGCATCAGCACGCTCAGATGAAGTAGGCGCAGGCTGCGGCGGGCTGTTGGCATTTCGCTCAACTGCTGCAACGCAGCCGCCAACAATACAGCCCAGGCAAAACTGGCCAGCAGCAACGCCCGCGGCGGAATGCGCAATTGGGATACACCCGGCAGCTCGGCTAACCAAGTTGCCCCCGGCACATAACTACCCAGCGCAACCAATATGCAGACAAGGATCACACCTAGCCAGAAACGCTGGCCACGTTGCCAGGGCCGCGCCAGCGCCACCAGCAATAGCAAGCCAATGCCGGGATAGATCACCCATTCATGCGAGCCGCCCCACTGGGGCAGCAGCAGGCCCAGCAGGCCAGATGGCGGCATAGAAAGCTCCAGCACTTCAGTGGCCGTCAGGCTGGCCCGCGTCGAAAGCTGGCCATATTGCCAATACAGCCACAGCGCTGGCAGCGCCAACACAGCCGCCAGCGCGCCCTGCCCTATGGCATAGATAGGCCGCTTTTGCCACAAGAGCCAGGCGGCCCACAAGGCAGCCGCATACAGCGCCCAGCGCGGGTCTGCGGCAAGGATCAATGCCAGGAAGATGCCCGCTGGCAGGCGGCTTTTGGAATTGCTCGCCCACAGCAGCCAGGGCGTCAGGCACACGGCCAACACCAACATCAAATGGCCCGCGCCAATGTGGGCGAACAGACGCGGGGCAGCTTGGAAAGCCAGCCCGCCAAGCGTAGCCGCGGGCAGGCCAATGCCTTGCTGGCGCAGGAAGGAATACATGCCAACGCCGGCCAGCAGCACATGCGCCGCCAGCACCAGATTCAGCCCCAATGGCAATGGAAACAACAGGGTGAGCCAGTACGGCGGATACCACAGGCCAGAATACGGATGAGCTACGAACGGGAACCCAGACAAAATCTGCTGAGACCACAGCGGCACTTCACCCTGGCGCAACGCATTCTGCAAAAAGAGTGCATTGGGGTAATGGGTTATAGCCATATCTGAATATGGCGCGCCGGACCCAGGATACAAGAAGCTGCCAAGGCCGGGCAGCAAAATAAACACTGGGATAAGGAAAGGCCAGTACTCTAAAAAGGCCGCACGCAGTCTAGTGCCCATGCGGTGCCAGCAACTCTACGCTGCCCAGCGAAAAAACAGTGCCCCAGCCCGGCAAAGCAAACGCAGGCAGTCCATCTGAATCGAACAATACAAAATTCACATCAGTCGCATCTAAAAACCGCTGGCGTGCCGTGGGATCTGCGAAGAAGGCGTCTTGCTCTGCCTGACGCTGCTCAGCCTGCACGGTCTCGAAAGGATGGCCGTACCAGACGCGCACATCGGCGAAGGCAGGCAGGTGCAGGCTGTTGCGCGCCGGGGCCAGCACCAGCGCGCCTGCCGGGGCATGCTCATCCAGCCAGTGATACGCCGCCAGCTCGTCGCTTTCCAGATACAGCGCGGCGTCCTGCGCCTGCGCAGCCTGCGCCGCGCCCAGCAGCAGAAACAGATTCGTGGGTAGGGCCAGCAATACAAGCCCGATCAAAGCCAGCCGCAAGCGCGCAGCAGAAAAAAGCTGGGCGGCGGCAAACACAGCCAGCGCCATTACCGGCACGTACAAACCACTCACCAGGCGACGCTGCAAACCGAAAGGCAGGTACAGCAAAACAAGGCAGACCAGCAGCCACGCAAAAAACACGGACAGCGAAACTCTACGCTGCCTCCATAACAAATAGGCACCGGCCAAAGCCAGCAATAACGCCGGGGCGAAGGACAAGACCAGATCCCATAGCGGCATGGCGCGGGTTATGTTCTGCGCGTTCCAGCCGCTCAGCACAGGATGGGTGTTCACGGCCCACAGCGCATACGCCGCATACGGCAGCCCTGCCAACAGCACGCAGGCGGTCTGCTGCCAGCGGCTGCGCTCCCCCTGCCCCCAGGCCTGAGTCAGCGCAGCCACGCCAACCAACACGACCGTTGCCACCGCCCAGCCGAACGGATAGATCAGCGAGAGCGCCACCGCGGCCAGCGCCCAGGCAGCCGGCCGCGGCGCATGGGTCGGCGTGAGCAGGAAGATCTGCAAAGCCAGCCCCAGCGGAAAGTGTGCGTTGGCAAAGGATGCCAGAAACGGATAGGCCTCAGCCACCCAGAAATCGCTGGTAAACCCGCCGAAGAGAATAGCCAACCAACCTAATCCAGAGCCAAACAGGGTCAGGCCAAATGCCCAGGTGCGCTGAGATTCCGGCAATGTCCTGGCAAACAGGCGGTACAGCGCCGCGCACAAGGCCACTGCCCCGGCGATACGCGCAATGTTGAACGTAAAGGCCAATCCCCATCCTGCCAGACGGGCAAAATGGCCCAGCAGCAAATAATAGAGATTGATCGCAGCACCCTCGCCGGCGGTGGCAGTGTAAGGCAGAGTAAAGCTCCATGCACCATCAAGCCCCTGGCGCATCTTCGCCAGATAACTGAACCCGTCGATCGGGTTGAGCAGGAAACCTGCAAACTGGTGCTGGGGAACTGCCGCATTCTGCGCCAACACAAACGGCAGGGTCTGCAGTAAAAGGAACAACATGCTCAGCAAGAGAAAAGGAAGGCCACGGCGCATGCCGTATTTTAGCAAAGCCGCTTCTGGCTACCCTTATAATCCTGCTATGAGCCGCGCCCTCAAACTCTACCGACTGCAGCAAGCAGATACCCAGTTAGATCAAACCGCGGCGCGCCTGGCCGAGATCGAGCGCATTCTAGGCGACAACCAGGCCCACCAGGCCGCCAGCCAGGCGCAGCAACAGGCCCAAGCCGCCCTTCACACTGCCCACACGGCTTTACGCGCCAGCGAGGAAGAAGTGACGGCGCAACAAAAGCGCATCGAACAAAACCAGGCCAGCCTATACGGCGGCGCGGTGACCAACCCTAAAGAATTGCAAGACTTGCAAATGGAATCCGAGAGCCTGGCGCGGCGGCTGAGCGAGCTAGAGGATGCTCAACTGGAAGCCATGGCCGCTCACGAGCAGCAACAGGCAGCCAAGGCGGCGGCAGATACTACACTGGCCGCGGTCGAAGCCCAGCTGGCCGGCGAGCACCAGGCGCTCTTCAGCGAACAGGCCGAGTTGCGCGTCGATAGCGAGCGACTGGCATCAGAGCACGAAACAGCCCTCGGCGCGGTGGATGCTGCCGACCTGGGTACTTACAACAGCTTGCGCGCCAGCAAGAACGGCGTAGCCATCGCCAAAGTGCAGGGCGGCACCTGCTCCGCATGCGGCGCCGAGCTTTCAGCGGCCCGCGCCCAAGCCGCCCGTTCCGCCGAAGAGCTGACCCGCTGCGACAACTGCAAGCGCATACTGTATTCTTAGTTTTGTTCCAGTTGCTTGAGAATTAATTCCTGAGCTTCGCTGCTCTCCATATCAATTATGGTGACCAGTTTGTCGCGCCCGGTTTCGCCCGCCACGATCTCGATCCGCGATCGGGCGACCGAGAGTACCTTGGAGAGGAATTCGATCAGAGCCTCGTTGGCTTTGCCATCCACCGGCGGCGCAGTCAGCCGAACCTTGATGGTGTTGTCCGGCAAGATCTCGACGATCTCGTTGCGGCTGGCGCGTGGCGTCACCCGAATGGCTAGCGCAGCGCCGCCGCGTCCGTCTGAAAGTTTGTAGCGCGCCATAGCTTATCGAAAGGCGTTGATGACGACCACACTGAGAAGCTGCAACAGGATGAGCAGGATCAGCGGGCTAAAGTCCAGCATGCCGGTGGGCGGCAGCAGGCGGCGGATAGGCGCCAACATTGGCTCCACGATCCGGTCGAGCGCTCGGCGCAACGGGTGGTAGGGGTCCATGAAATACCCGAGCACAACATCAATGATGACGATCCAACTCAGGATATCAAAGATCAGTGCGATTGCTTGCTCCATACACTCCTTTACTTCGGCCGCGGACCCATCAGCCCTTCGCCGATGCGCACCATCGTTGCCCCTTCCAAAATGGCGGCTTCGTAGTCGTTGCTCATGCCCATGGATAGTTCAGGCAGCGACATGCCCAAGCGTTCTGTCAATGTATCACGCAGTTGGCGGGTGCGCTCAAAATATGGGCGGGCTTCTGCCAGGCGAGCCGTGATCGGCGCCATGCTCATCAGCCCGCGTAATTCCAACCCCGGCAGCCCGGCAATGACCTGAGCATCTGCCAAGAACTCGCCGGGATCTTCGTTGCAGTCCCAACCCTGCTTGGTGATCTCGCCACTGACGTTGCACTCCAGCAGCACCGGCAGACAGCGCCCGGCCTCTTGCGCAAAACGATGCAGGCGCTCTGCTAGCTTGAGGCTGTCCAACGAATGCACGATGGAGAAGTGCTGCGCTACCTCGCGCGCTTTACGGCTTTGCACATGCCCGATCATGTGCCACTGCAGCTTTGCGCCAGCCAGCGCGTCTTGCTTCTGACGCGCTTCGGTCATATAACTTTCGCCAATATCGGTAACGCCCAGTTCCAGCAAGGCTTGTATGGCCTCCGCCGGATGGCCTTTGGTCACCGCCACCAAGCGCACATCGCCGGGTGCGCGGCCAGCCTGGTGGGCGGCTGCCTCCATCTTCTGGCGCACTTCGGCAAGGTTGTGGGCAAGCCGTTGCGGATAACTCATGCGCCTAGTGTAATCAATGCACCGAAGCGGCCCGTGCGCCCGCCTGAGCCACGATGCGAGAACCAATCCTCTGGATTGCTGGCGGTGCACAGGTCAGCCGCCTCAATATTCTCCACGCCAGCCTGCTGCAAAATAAGCCGGTTGGCAGCTACCAGGTCAAAGTGTGTGCGCTCTCCGTGGGCAGGCAGCAGCTCGTCTGCCTGGCCGCCAAAAGCGGCTTGCACTGCTTGCACAACTTCCTCCCCCACCTCATAGCGCTCAACAGAAATGGCCGGGCCGATGGCGGCCAGCAGGTCCTGCGGGCGGCTGCCATACTGCTGGCTGAGCGCGGCTACCGCCACCGCCGGCACGCGTGCCACCGTGCCACGCCAGCCGGCATGCGCCACAGCGACGGCGCGGCGCTGCGGGTCATACAGCAAAATTGGCACACAGTCGGCATAGCGCATGAACAGGGTTACTTCGGGCTGATCTGTGATGATGATGTCCGCTTTGGGCGGCCGCGCCCAGTCCGCCGGGCGCGGGGCACGCGCTACTTGCACATCGCGGCCGTGCACCAGCCAGCTATCGAACATGCTCTCAGGCTTGCGGCCCAGCGCAACAAAAGCGCGCTGTAAGTTCTGGCGCACGTGGGATATCTCATCCCCCACCGTGCTGCCAACGTTCAGCGAGTCGTATGGCGCATCGCTCACGCCGCCCTGGCGCGTGAATACAGCATGCTTGACGCCAGCCGAGCTCAGTTGATCAAAAGTGTAATAGCGCAGGCCTGCAGCTTGCTGGAACGGCATTATTCCTTTTTCTTGGAGCCTTCAAGCCGCGCCTTCTTGGATGCAGTCTGTACACGCACATCCTGAAACGACTCTTCCAACAACGGGATGCCAAACCAGGCCGTAGTAAAACCAAAGATCGCACCCGTGAGCGTACGTAGTAGCGGCGTGCTCTCGCGGTACTCCCACAGGCTCCAATTGGGGATCTGGCTCAGCAGCTGGCTAAAGCCATCCAGGCCGATCGGGACGAAACCGATCGCGATCCACAGCATCCAATGCAAGGGCTTGATACGCCGTCCGGTAGCCGCGTACAGCAAGCCAAACACCAGGATCGCGCCGTAAATCGCTACGTCCCGCTGGCAGAACGCCACCTTGTAACCTATCTGCTCATCCCCAATAAAGCGGCGGGCGGCTAGCATGTCTTCGCCGCTCAATCCCGTGGCTGCTTCGTAGCTTACATATTCATCCATCCCTGCGCCTGCACGCGGGTAGACCGGCTGGTCGCCAAACAGGAACCAGGAGCGGAACGCCATCTGGTGGCACACCGCCCCATAGGTCGAATAGATCGGGCGTGCCAGGCCAGGGTAGCCAGCGTTCATCAGCACTGGCGCCAGGAACGGCAGGCCCACGTATAAAAATATGATCAAGTTCAGCACGGCCAGATAATGACGGCCAAAGAAGTGCGCCAGCCGGTCTGCGCCGGTCACTTTGCTGCCACGCTCCTTACGCTTGGCATATTCGGGGTCTCCCTCCATTTGCTCAACACGGTCTCGGGCTGCGGCCATGGTCATCTCCAGTTTGCGACGGTCGAATGGGGCTTCTACTACATAGGGGCCAACCTGCACTACCGGCACACGCGCGCCATAGGCAGCCTTCAGGTCCGGGTCCTCATCAATATTCACTAGGGCTAGATTGTGCGGGATCTTGTCCTGTAAGGCGGCTAGATCTTCCTTCGCCGTGTCGCACAGCGAGCAATTGTCTTTGGTGTACAAGGTGACCGTGATCATGGGCTAAGGTTCCATTTGTTTGAGGTAGTTATCAATGTCTGCGGCGCTCATTTCCCCAATGTGGAAGAAGCGGATCACGCCCTGCGCATCAATGAAGAAGGTTGTGGGATACCCACGCACACGATACAGCTCTTGCACACTGCCGTCAGTATCCAGCAAGACCGGCAGATCCACTCCGATCTCATCGATGAAACGCTGCACCTGCTGGCGCGTCTCGCCAAAATCCACCGCCAGCACCGCGAAGTCGCCGTGATTATAGCGTGCCTGGATGGCCGGCATCTCCTGGCGGCACGGGCCGCACCAGGTGGCCCAAAAATTCAGCAGCACGCGCTGGCCGCGCAGGTCGCTCAGGCGCACCTGCTCGCCGTCCAAATTGGGCAGCACAAATTCGGGCGCCTGTGAGCCGACCACGGGCTGCGGCCCAGACAGCGCGCTGCACGCGCTCAGCAACAATCCAAAGGCCAGCAACCAGGCGTGTTTCCTCATAAGCGCAGCACGCCCAGCGCATACAAGGCTACGATCAGCAACAGGCTGGCCCCGCTGCCAATGAACCACCATTCGCCGAAGCGCTTGCCGCGACGCTGGGCCACAGCGCCCACGCCCAGGCCTGCCACCAGGCTGGCGAAAATGGCCAGCAGCATGTGCAAGCCAATGCGGCCTTCCTCAAACGTCGTGAAAAAGAAACCTAGGCTGGCCAGCGTCTGGAAACGGCCACTAAGCAGCAACACGCCCAATGCGATTAGCACCAGGCCCGTGATGCGCTCTACATAGTGGCTAAGCCGCGCATAGCGGCGCACGATGTTGGTGATCCAACTCACCTGAGTAGCCGCGATCAGAAAAGGAATAGCCAGCCCAGCCGAGTAGGCACTGAGCAGCACCGCGCCCTGGCTGAGTTCTGCACTGTTGAACGCCAGAGTGAGGATGGAGCCAAGCACTGGCCCGACACAGGGCACCCACCCCGCCGAGAAGAACACGCCCATCATGGCGGAGGATACATAGCCACGCTGGGAGCGCAGGCTGGATTGTGTCCGCAGCTCATAATCCAACCAGCGGATGCGCAAGATGCCACTGAGGTGCAAGCCAAACAGGATGACGATGACGCCACCTACTTGCGAGAGCAAGCGCGTGAACGAAAATAAGAATTGACCCAAAGCCGCCGAGAACAATCCCAGCAGAATGAATATGACGCTGAAGCCCAGCACAAACGCCAGGCCATGCAAGAAACTGTGCCAGTTATCCGGCTGCTCTTGCGTACCGGCAACCCGGCCGCTCAGATAGCCTACATACACTGGCACAAGGGCAAAAACACATGGGGAGAGGAAGGAAGCCAACCCAGCCAGGAAGGCCAACCCGACGCTGGGCACAGGGATCATACGCGTTTAGCTCTGGACCACACGCACGCTGGTACCCGCCACCTGATCGATCTTGCCAGGGTAGTACTCCACCTGGGGTGCAGTCCAGCGGAAGATGAACTTGGCGTCCTCTTGCGTGGCGTTGATGCAACCCGCCGAGGTGCGCTCACCATAGTTATTGTGCCAGTAGCAAGTATGTACGGCAATGCCGCCAGTGGCGATGAAAGTGCACCAGCCAATACCAGACAGGTCATACCCCGCGCCAGAGGTGCCGCCGGTCATTGTGGTCGAGATGTATTTCATGTACACGCGCAGATAATCACTGACCGGCGTGTACCCAACGCCATCTTCACCATCACGCCCGGTCGAAACCCGGCAGAAATACACCTCACGCCCATCCTCATAGCACGACATGGTTTGGCGGGCAATGTTGATGACAAGTTCTTTATTCTCAACCTCAGGCGAGATGGGCGTAATGTCTTCGGGTTTGATCGGCTTGAAAGCATGCGCCGGCGCCCAAAAATGGTCACCCAGGCTGCCATACAGATCGTAGACG
Organism: Anaerolineales bacterium; assembly: GCA_019637675.1. Taxonomy (GTDB): domain Bacteria; phylum Chloroflexota; class Anaerolineae; order Anaerolineales; family UBA11579; genus JAMCZK01. The sequence continues at coordinate 283,673 of JAHBVE010000002.1, forward strand.
TGGTATTCCACTTCACCCGCATCACTGGTGCGAATGTCGTCGACCCACATCACCTGCCCATAATACAGACGGATTGGCCAGTTGCTCTGCACCAGGAAACGGATACGGTGGCCAAACGGCGCATTGGCATTGGCCAGCTGCACATTGACATACGGCTGGGTCACCTCAGCCCACATGCCCGGCCCAGACCCATAGTCTGGCAAGGTGGTGAGCGGTGTATTGGCAATATCCTTGACTGGCTGCAGGAACGGCGCCCACACATACCCCTGCGGCGTTTCGATCCAGCGTTGGTTGCGCAGGCCGCTGGCGCTGCCAACGACCTCGCGGATCCACGGCACCACTGAGTCGCCCATCAGCTGGCCGACTTCGGCCGCCTCGCGGTTGGGGGCGGCGCGCACATACACAAAGCGATCCAGCTCCTCGACCACGCGGCCCAGACGCTCGGCCTGCGGAAACGGCTCCTGCAGCAAATAGCGCGGGTTGACCTTCAAGCCAGGGCCTGCACTAAAAGGAGCAAGGGCCGCCGCGCCCAAACCCAGGCCGCCAAGTTTGAGGAAATCTCGTCTGCTCAGTGGGGATTGCTTCGACATGGCGGTATTTTATCGCGGCAGCATGAAACCTAAATGAGGCAGCCTGGTGCGCATTACACCTTGAGCGGCGTTTTGCGCAGGCGCAGGCTGTTGCCAATGACGAAAATATCGCTCAGCGCCATGGCGCCTGCCGCCAGGATGGGACTCAGGAAGCCCAGCGCAGCCGCGGGGATGAGCAGGATGTTGTAGATGAACGCCCAGAACAGATTCTGGCGAATGGTGCTCAAGGTGCGCTTGGAGAGCGCGATCGCCTTGGGCACGCCGCGCAAATCATCCGTCATCAGCACCACCGGGGCCGTGGCCATGGCCACATCTGTGCCCGTGCCAATGGCAATGCCCAAGTCAGCTTGCGCCAAAGCCGGCGCGTCGTTGATGCCGTCCCCCACCATCGCCACCTTGTGACCCTCGGCCTGCAGTTTGGAGACTTCGGCGGCCTTCTGTTCAGGCAGCACCTCGGCCAGCACATAGTCCAGGCCCAGCTGGCGGGCGACAGCATCCGCCACGCCGCGCGCATCACCTGTGATCATGCCCACCTTCAAGCCCATGCGATGGAAGCTTTCGATGATCTCGTGAGCGTTGTCCTTCAGCGTGTCGGCCACACCCAGCACACCGGCCAGCTTGCCGTCCACGGCCACATAGATGGCCGTTTTGCCATCAGCGTGCAGGCGCTCGCCTACGCCCTCCAGGCTATCCAGTTGAATATTGCGCTCGTTCATCAGGCGCAGGTTGCCGATCAGCACCTGGGCGCCCTCAACTTCAGCCATCACGCCGCGCCCGGCCAGCGCTTCAAAGCTGGCTGGCGTGGCCAGCGCCAGTTGGCGCGCATTTGCCGCCGCCACGATCGCTTCACCCAGGGGGTGCTCGCTGGCGTGCTCCACGCTGGCGGCCAGGCGCAGCAGCTCCTCTTCGCCGGCGGGGAACTTGCCCACCAGCACATCCGTAAGCGCGGGCTGGCCGCGGGTCAACGTGCCGGTCTTGTCGAGCAAGACCATTGAGATGCCCGAGGCGCGTTCCAGCGCCTCGCCAGATTTGATGAGCACGCCCATCTCCGCGCCGCGGCCGCTACCCACCATCACCGCCGTGGGCGTAGCCAGGCCCATAGCGCACGGGCAAGCGATTAGCAGCACAGCCGCCGTATTGATCAGTGCACGCGTCAGCGTGGCGTCCGCCGTAACGGCGGGAAAGACAAAGTACCAGATCAGGAAGGTGACCGCTGCGATCAAGATGACGATCGGCACAAAGATCTCAGAAATACGATCGCCCAGCTTCTGGATCGGCGGGCGGCTGCTCTGCGCGTTCTCAACCAACTGTACGATCTGCGCCAGCGCAGTGGCCTTGCCCACTTTGGTAGCCTCGAACACGATCCGGCCCTGCTTATTGAGCGTGGCGCCGATCACTTCGTCGCCAGGCTTCTTGCTCACCGGCATCGATTCGCCGCTGATCATGGATTCATCTGCCGAACTATGGCCATCGATCACACGGCCGTCCGCCGGGAATTTCTCACCCGGGCGCACCACCACATGGTCGCCCACTAGCACATCCGCACTGGGGATCTCGATCTCTTGCCCGTCGCGCAGCACGCGCGCCTGCTTGGGTTGCAAACTGATCAGCTTACGGATGGCATCGCCTGTACGGCCACGGGCATTGACCTCAAGGTACTTGCCAACACGGATAAGCGTGATGATGGTGGCCGATGTTTCGAAATAGCCATGCCCGCTGAACAAGCCCAGCAAAATGGCTACCGAGTAAAAGTACGCCACGGAGGAGCCCATCGCCACCAATACATCCATATTGGCGCTGCCATTACGCAATGCCTTGAAGCCATTGACGTAAAAGCTCCACCCGACGACGAACTGCACCGGTGTTGCCAGCGCAAAGAACAACCAGTCCACCCACGGCGCATGCGCCCAGTGGCCCAGCAAGCCAAAATCCCGCCCCATCGAGAGGATGAACAGCGGCAGTGTAAAAGCCACGCTCAGCCACATCAGGTTACGCTGCTTGCGGATCTCGGCACGGCGCACGCCGGCTTCCACATCCTCGCCCGCCGCGGCTGCGGCCAGCTCAAAGCCGGCTTCCTTGGCCGCCGCGCGCAGTTCCGCTTCGCTGGTGATCGTCGGCACATACTTGATGCGCGCCTCGGCGTTCACCGGGTTCACCTGCGCCTCCAGCACGCCGTCCAGGCCGCTCAAAGCGGCCTGGAGACGGCGTGCGTCGGCCGGATCGCTCAGGTTTTGCACTCGCAGCTGGGCTTCGCCGCTGGCTACGTCGTAGCCAGCCTTGCGGATGCGCGCAAGCATGCCCTGCAGGTCAGCCTGGGCCGGGTCAAACTCCACCGCGGCGCGCTCACTGGACAGGTTGACACTGGCGTGCGAAACGCCAGGCACCTTCTTGAGATTGCGCTCAACTGTGGAGACACAGTTGGCGCAGGTCATCCCCAAAATGGGCAGGTTGTATTGCTTGCTGGCTTCGGTCATGGCTACCTTCTAAATTAGTTATGCAGCTGCGGGGTAATTGATCTCCGCCAGCAGGGCTTTGACAGACTCTTCGGTGGCAGGTTCGCTAAAACGCACCATCACCTTTTTGTCGTCCAGGCTGGCCTTGACGGCTTCCACGCCTGGCAGCTCGGCCAGCTCGTTCTCGATGGTTTGCGTGCAATGGCCGCAATGGATCTTGGGGACGTTGTATACGATCGTGTTCATGTGAAGCTCCTTCCGGTCGTCTAGACCTTCATCGCTGCTTGATAGACTTCGGCGATCTCTGCCAGAACGCGCTCGCGCTCCTCGGCATCCTCACCGCGTACAGCCGTGATCACACACGAGTGCATGTGCTCTTCGAGCACCATCTGGCTGACCTTGTTCAAGGCCGCCTGGGTGGCCTGGATCTGGCGGATGACATCAATGCAATAGGCGCCATCCTCCACCATGCGTTGGATGCCGCGCACATGGCCTTCAATCGTTTTGAGCCGTTTCCCGGCATGCTCTCGGTTCATTTCTGCCTCCTACCCACCCCCTGGGGGAGGGGGTATGACAAAAGTGTAGCACTTCTGCCGGCAACTGACAAGGGTCCTCCCCAAAGGTTACGACAATAGCGTCTGAAGGTCGGCGAGCGTCTGCTCGCGGCTGGTGAAATGCACCGCCTGCATGCCCGCCTCCTGCGCGCCGCGCACATTCTGGATGAAATCATCCACAAAGACAGCTTCCGCCGGTTGAACGCCCAGGCGCTCAGCTGCCAGCAGGTAGATCGCCGGGTGCGGCTTCATCACCCCTACCTCACCCGAGATAACGATGGCATCAAAAGCATCCAGTATTGGATACTCCACCGTCAGCGCGGCTCGCAAGTTGTTCATGGCGTTGCTCAGCAGGCCAGTCTTGTACTGTGGACGCAGGCTGCGGATATACGCCATCAGCGCATGGTCCAGGTGATCCGCGCCAAAGAAAGCCTCGCGCAGCTCCTGCACGGTCATAGCGAACTGATCGGCCACTTCCTGCAGATACTGCTCGCCATCCACTCCCCCCAATTGCGCCCGCCGGCGGTTATCGCCGTCGAACACGCGTGCTTCAAGCGCGTCTCGGCTCATGCCGAGGCGCGCCGCCAGCGCATCGCGCTGGTTGTCAGGATCGGTGCGTACCAGCACACCGCCAAAATCCCAGATAACGGCTTTGATCGTCATGCTGCGTATTGTATGCGGGAAGCGGTAACAAAAGCCTGCCGAACGGCGGGCTTTTTTGGGAGCATTACTGGTCTATGGCGTCTACAAGGGCTTGTTGAACTTCTCGCCCATCAATATAGCCGCGCCACTGGCCAATCACGTGGCCATTGGCATCGATCAGAAAGAAATGGGGCTGGTAGGTATATCCCAACTGTTCCTGAATAGACAACGTGCGGGGGTCATCCCGATCAAGGTAGACAAAGACCACTTCGTCACCGTACATGTTTTCCAGGCCATGCACCGTCGGGGCAACCGCCTTGCACACCGCACACCAATAGGCAAAGAACTCTACGAATTGCACCTGGCCAGAGGCCAGCATGAACTCCTCCGGGCGGCTGGCGTGAAAATCGGGATTGCCGGGCCGGATAGGCGGCAGGGTGGCCTCGCCGCCGGTAGCCACCGATTCCGTGCTCAGGTCGAGCACGGCACGCGGTGTCGGGCTATCCGGAGAGCCGAGATTCGCAGCTTCGCCGGTGCCGTTTTGCAGCTGGATCTGCCCATCCGGCAGAATAGGCATCTGGCCTGCGCAGGCCGCCAAAGGCGCCGCCAGCAACAGCAAACCAGCCACGGCCAGCATGCGGCCTACAGGAATGGAACTAAAGCCAGACGATTGCATGTGTAACATCGCAGAAATAGTAACCCGTGGGGATGTTGAGGTGTGCGCACCTAAGCCCTGCTCTAACTGAAATTTAATTCAAAGAAAAGGCAGGAAACTACGCCAAATCCATAAGGTTAGAATAAGAATATGCAACTCAAGGGCAAGAATGTGCTCATCACCGGCGCGGCTGTACGCCTGGGCGCCCAGATGGCTCGCAGCGTTGCCGCCGAGGGCGGCAATGTGATCATCCACCACAACAGCTCGCAGGCCGAGGCTGAAGCCTTGCAGGCTGAGCTCCAGCAGGCGGGCGGCCAAGCCCACCTGCTGCAAGCGGATCTTGGAGACCCGCAGCAAGCGGGTCACCTGATCGAGCGCGCCGGCGAGCACGGCCCATTGTTTGCCCTGGTCAACAGCGCCTCGATCTTCGAAGACATTAACCTGGCAACCACCAAGCTGGCTGACTGGCAACGCCACCTCGATGTCAACCTTACTGCCCCCTTCCTGCTCAGCCAGGCTTTTTGGAATGCGGCCGGCCAGCGGCCCGGCCGTATCGTCAACCTGCTGGATTGGCGCGCTTTGCGCCCAGGCGCCGACCACCTGCCCTATACGATCAGCAAAGTCGGCCTGGCCGGGCTCACCCGTTCGCTGGCAACCGCCATGGCCCCCAACATCAGCGTGAACGGCATCGCCCTGGGCGCCATCTTGCCGCCCAGTGATGGGGCCGAGCCCAGCGGCATTCTGAAGAATGTGCCCGCCGGCCGCTGGGCGGAGCTGGACGAGCTGGGCCAGACCCTGCTCTTTCTCCTGACCGGCCCAGCCTACATTACCGGAGAGATCATTCACCTGGACGGAGGACGCCACCTGGTGTAACTATGGACAAGCTCATTATCAAAGATCTGCTCGTGCGCGGCATCATTGGCATCAACGACTGGGAGCGCACCACCCCACAAGACATACTCATCAACATCGAGATCAAGGCTGATCTTAAGAAGGCCGGCGAGACCGACGACATTGACCATAGCGTGAACTACCGCACGGTCGCCAAGCAGGTCATTGCCCACACCGAAACGGCGCAGCGGCTGACGGTTGAAGCTCTGGCCGAAGACATCGCCAAGATCTGCCTGGCCCAGCCCGGTGCACGCGCTGCCAAGGTGCGGGTGGAAAAACCCGGCGCACTGCGTTTTGCCAGTTCGGTGGGCGCCGAGATCAAACGAGAAGCCGGTGACTGAGTATTCAGCCTATATTGGCCTTGGCTCCAATATCAAGCCTGATACGAATCTCAAACAAGCTGCCCGCGCCCTGAGCGAACCCGGCCAGCCCGGCAACACCTTGTTGCTGGCAGCCAGCTCCGTATGGAAGTCGCCGCCTCTGGGCAGCGAGGGGCCGCAGTTCCTCAACGCGGCGGCTCAGCTGCGTACGCAGCTGAGCGCCGACGAACTGCGCAGCTACCTGCGCAGCCTGGAAGCTGCGCAGGGGCGCATGCGCACAGACGACCGCAACGCCCCGCGCACCCTTGACCTCGACCTGCTGCTCTACGAAGGCCAGGAAATGGATCGCGACATCTGGGATGCCGCTCACATTGCCGCCCCGCTCAGTGAGTTGCTGCCCGATTACAAAAGCCCGGTCACCAGCGAAACCCTGACCGATGCCACGGCACGCTTGCTGGAAAACCAGCCTGCCAAACGCACAAATCATCAACTGCTCGACAAACTGGATAAATAAAAACAGCCTGCACATCGGGCAGGCTGTTTGGTCTTTGGTTCAAAGGTCACAGGTTGTTCAGAACGTAATCATACAAGCTGTTCGTAATACCGTCTGACAAGAAAGTCAGGGCAACAATGCTTAGGATCGCGAGGAATACGATAATGACCGCGTATTCAACCACACCCTGCCCGAGTTCTTTTTTGGTCCACATATAGACCTCCTGATAGCCGCAGCTACCAGTACCATAATACTACACCAGCCATTAACTGCACGAAATTGCAGTTAGAAATTCAAGCGCTCTGCCCCGCGCGCCAGATTGTCGAGGAACTCCTGCCGGGTAGATGGATTCGCTCGGAAGCTGCCCACCATCGTGGAAGTGGTCATGCGCGCGTCATGCTTCTTGACCCCCCGCATCATGGAGCACATGTGCAACGCTTCCACAACCACCCCTGCCCCCAACGGGTCGATCGCTCCACACAGGAAATCAGCGATCTGCCGCGTCAGGCGCTCCTGCACCTGCAAACGCCGCGAGAACATGTCCACGATCCGCGGGATCTTGGACAGGCCGATCACCTTACCACGCGGGATATACGCCACATGCGCACGCCCGATAAAGGGCAACATGTGGTGTTCGCATAGACTGAAGAACTCAATGTCGCGCACAATGACCATGTCATCGTACTCAACCTCGAACAGAGCATTATTGATGAGCTTGACCGGGTCGGTGCGGTATCCCGCCAACAGCTCGCTGTATGCGCGCGCCACCCGCCCGGGCGTCCCCTGCAACCCTTCACGCTCGGGGTCCTCACCTACCGCAGCCAGGATCTTGGAAACCGCCTCCTCAATGGGTGGCAGGTTGACCTCGCCTTCCAGCAACTGGGCAGCGTCGTACACGCGCTTGGCTGAACTCATGATCTAGGCCAATTCCGTATTGATCAGGCCGTAGTCGCCATCGCCGCGGCGATACAGCACGCTGACGCTGCTGGTTTCCATGTCATAGAAGATAAAGAAGTTCTGGTGCCCCAGCAAACGCATCTGCTCGATCGCCTCTGCTTCGCTCATCGGGTGCAGCAAGAATTTCTTGCGGCGCACCACCTGCTCTTCCGCCTCTTCTTCATACAAGGCCTCCACCTCGGCCTGGGCCTCCTCGCTCAGCGAAGCGCCATCCCCCTTGCCGCGATAGTGTTTGCCCTTGTAACGTTCGATCTGGCGCTGAATACGTTCCAAGGCAGAGTCAAATGCCGTCTGGATCTGATCGCTCTTGTCTTCAGAGCGCAGAACGAACTTCTTGCCGCGCAGCGTGATCTGGGCCTTGTAACGGTGGCCGGCTTCACGCGCCGAAGCACGGTGGCTCAGATCAACGCGCGCGTCTTCGAGATCAATATACCGGTCGAGTTTGGCAGCCCGCGATTCCACATATTCGTTCAAGGCATCATCAATCGTCAGATCGTGGCCAAAGAGTTCTACGTTTAGCATGGCAGCCTCCAGAGGGAATGATTGGATTTCTACAAAACTAGTTTACCAAAACGCGGCTACGACCAACAAAGTGCAATTGTCACAAGGTTCTTGCCAGGGCAAGGACATACACAGAATTCGCTCCAGCCGCCCGCAGCGCCCGGGCCGCCGCATGCGCGGTGGCCCCGCTGGTGATGATGTCGTCCACAAGCAGCACGCGGCGGCCTGCCACAGCCGCATCACCTGCAAAAGCGCCGTGCACATTGGCCCAGCGTTGTTCCAGTTGCAGGTCCATCTGCGGCAGGGTGTCGCGTTGGCGTTGCAAGGCGCCTGCCGCCAGCGGCAGGCCCACCTGCAGCGCCAGCGGAGCAGCCAGTAGCTCGACCGGGTTATAGCCGCGCTGCGCCTGGCGGCGCACGCTCAATGGCACGGGTATCACCAGCTCTACGCCCCATCGTGGCGGGAGTGCAGCCGCCATATACGCGCTGAGCACTGCGCCCAGATCCTTGTTGCGCTTATGCTTGAGCTTCAATATGGCTCGGCGCAGCACGCCGCCATAGCTGCTCCAGGCCCGCGCCTGGGTGAAGGCAAAGTATCGCCCCTGGCAGGCCGGACACTCAGCCTGTGGTTCGGGCAGCGGGTAACCGCAGTGACCGCAAACAGGCTCTTGCAACACATGGGTCTGTGCCGCGCACTCTGCACACCACACCGAGCCGAGAGCACCGCAGCCGGCACAGCGGGCTGGGAATAGCCAGCCGACCGCAGCAGCCCCTATTCGATTGAACATTTGTTAGAAGAACGCGCCTGAACGCATGATCTGCAGTGCGGCTGGCCCCAACAAGATGATCATGATCGTGGGAAAGATAAGGAAAGCCATCGGCAGCAGCATTTTCACCGGGGCCTTTTGAGCATTCTCTTCGGCGCGCTGGCGGCGTTTGATGCGCATGGAGTCCGACTGTACTCGCAACACACGCGCCATGCTGACACCCAGCTGTTCGCTCTGGATCACCGCCGCCACAAACGTATTGATCTCATCCACGCCCAAGCGGGCCGACATATCCCGCAATGCTTCGCGGCGGAGCTTGCCCAGCTGGATCTCTTGCAATACGCGGGCAAAAGCACGCGCCAGGTCGTTGTCCCACTTCTCCACCACTTTGCGCATGGCCGCATCAAACCCAAGACCGGCCTCCACGCAGATGGTGAGCAGATCCATCGCATCGGGCATGGCCTTGGTGACTTCGGTTTGGCGGCGACGCACGCTCCGGTTCAGCAGCATATTGGGAAGAAAGAAGCCAATAAAGATCGAGCCGCCGATGATCAACATCGAAGTCAGGGCAAAGGGCGAAGTTGTGGGCGACAGCGAGAACACAAAGAACATCAAGGCGCCCAGCCCCAAGCCAAACACCAGACGGGATGCGAGGAACACCGTAGGCTCCAGCCAACGCGGGGTGCCGGCCATATCCAGCTGGCGGCGAGTCTCAGTGATCGCGTTTTGCGGGGTAAAGCGCTGCGCCAACTCGCCAAAGCGCTGGGCTGCCGGGTAGACCACACGCTCCATGAATGGCTGGGAAAGCTCGATCTCTTCCAGGCTGGTGATCTCGCCGCGCTCTGCGTACTCAGCCAGACGGCGAGACAGCGTATCCCCGCCCCGGCTCTCGCGTAGCCCCAATACCACCAGGGCGATCGCCCCGGCGATGACTATGAACAATAAGAGAAGCGCGATCCACATCATGGCTAGATCTCTACCGTGCCAACTTTATCCAATACAAAGTATCCGATCACCAGCATGACGCCTGATATACCAAGCAACACATAGCCGCACAAAACCGGCTCCTGGAAGAACTCCATCATGTACTCGCGGTTGAGGCCCCACAACGCCAACCCCAGGGCCACAGGCATCAGCGCCAGAAAACGGCCAGAGTACTTGACCTGGGCAGTGATCGCGCGCATCTCGCCCTGAATGCGAATACGCTCGCGCACCGTGTGCGAAATGGTGTCGAGGATCTCAGCCAGGTTTCCACCCACTTCACGCTGAATATTGATGGCAGTGATAGCCAGGTCCAGATCTTCGCTAGCGATACGGCGCTGTAGGTTTTCCAACGCAGTCTCCATCGAAACACCTAGCTGCATCTCTTGCACTACGCGACGGAACTCATCGCTGATCGGCGAGGGTAGTTCGCGGCTCACCGCCTCCATTGCCTGCAAGGCGGAGAAGCCCGTGCGCAAACCATTGACCATCAGGTTCAGCATATCCGGTAGCTGATCATTAAATTTTTGCAGGCGCTTGGACTGCTGGAAGCCAACAAAGATGCGCGGAATGAACAGGCCAAAGATCAGGCCGACAATTGCAAAGAACCACGAGCCGTCAAAGAAAAAGAACGAGAACAACGCCGTAAAAACGCTGGAGAACATCATCAGAATGATGTACTCGCCAGATTTGAGTTTGATATCTGCCCGCGCAAGCTCACGCGAGATGTTGTCGCCAAAGCTGGTGGTAGCGACCCGCTCGTTGACCCAATTTGTCAGCGCCGAGTTCTTGCCTTGCCCCAGCTCAGCCTGCTCCAGTTTGACTTCCTTCTCGGCCAGGTAGCCTTCCAGGCGCCGGTCCACCAGAGAGCGTTCGCTGCGCAGCGTGACCACCAGGCCAACGATGAACAGGATCACCGCAATTGCAATTCCAGACCAAAGGATCCAAACAGGCATGGCTTAATACCGTGGGCGCTGGCCGATACCAAAAATGCTGGGCGGCAGATGAATGCCTGCATCTTCGACCCGGCTTAGGAAGTTGGGGCGCAGACCCGTGGAGCGCAGCTGGCCGATCACTTTGCCATCCTCATATCCGCTCTGCTCAAATTGGAAGATGTCGGTGAGTGTGATCACATCACCTTCCATGCCTACCACCTCAGTGATATTGACCACCTTGCGGGAGCCGTCACGCTGGCGGTCCACCTGCACCACCAGATCAATAGCGGAGGCGATCTGTTCACGGATCGCCCGCACCGGCAGGTCATAGCCTGCCATCAAGGTCATGGTCTCCAGGCGGGCCAGGGTATCGCGCGGGCTGTTGGCATGCGCCGTGGTCATTGAGCCGTCATGGCCGGTGTTCATCGCCTGGAGCATGTCCAGCGCCTCACCGGCGCGAATTTCACCCACAATGATGCGGTCAGGGCGCATACGCAGGGCATTCACCACCAGTTGCTGTGCATTAATTTCGCCCTTGCCCTCAATATTGGCGGGGCGGGTTTCCAACGTCACAACATGCTCTTGACGCAGCTGCAACTCAGCCGCATTTTCAATGGTGACAATACGCTGGTCACTCGGAATGAAACTGGAAAGCACGTTGAGCAAGGTGGTTTTGCCGGAGCCGGTACCACCCGAGATCACCACGTTGAGGTTGGCCTCCACACACGCCTTCAAGAACAAGACTGATTCAGTCGTTAGCGAACCAAACTCGATCAGCTGCTCAACCGTGATCGGGTCTTTCGAAAACATACGGATGGTCAACGTTGGCCCCACCAGCGAGATCGGCGGGATGACCGCATTCACGCGTGAGCCATCCGGCAGACGCGCATCCACATAGGGGCTGGCTTCGTCGACGCGGCGGCCAAGCGGCGCCACAATGCGGTCAATGATGCGCATGACATGCTCATCGCTCTCGAAAGAGATCGGCGTGCGGTGCAGTTTGCCGCCGCGCTCTACATATACGTTTTTGTAACCATTCACCATGATTTCGGTGACGCTGCGGTCATCCAGCAGCGGCTGCAGCGGGCCGAAACCCAGGATCTCGGCGACGATCTGCTCGAACAGGCGCTGGCGCTCGGGACGGGAGAGTACCGTGTTCTCTTCGAGCAGGATCTGCTCGAAGAGCTCCTGAATGGTGCGGCGCACCTCGTCCTTCTTGATGTCGAGCGTAGGATCGAGCTCGGCCAGCAGACGGTTCTGCACGCGAGTTTTGAGGTCCATATAACCACCCCGGCCGCCAGCAGCCGCAGGCTGGTTTATGCGGCGAGCGCGCAGGTTGCTCGGGCGCGCCTGGTTGTTGCCCAGTTCGCCCGTGGGGTCTTTCCGTTCAGGTTGTGCAGCAGGGGCTTGGCGCTGAGCTTCTTCAGCAGATTGGCCACGCTCCAAACGCCTCATCAGGGACATACTTCAGTCTCCAAACTAGCCCACTTCCAACTGGCTAGGCACTTGCGCTTTCAACTTCGCAACCAGCATGCTTGCCAGATCCGTTATGGCCTTAGCCACAGGCGTGCTGCTGTTACGCAACACAAAGGGCTCGCCTCGATCCATTGCCGGCACTACGATCTTCTCTTCCAAGGGGATGACCGCAGCAACTTCCTTCTTGAAATTGTCGCGCACACGCTCTGCAGTGATGCTGCGGCGTTTATCGAAACGATTCATCACCAGAACGATCTGATCCTTTGAGATGCCTAATCCTTCAGCCAGGTCCAGAAAGAGGCGCGCATTCTTGATCGATGGAATGTCTTGTGTGATCAGCAGCACGACCATGCTGGCTGCGTCCAAAGCCGCCAACGTGAGGTCGTTCAGCGTGGAGCCGGTATCCACCAACACATACGGGTACATACGGCTGAGGTAGTTCACCACTGCGCCAAACTGCTCTCCGCTCACAGAGTCGGCCTGCTCCGGGCGCATGGGCGCCGCCAGAATGTGCACGCCGGAGCTTTCGTGGCGCACCAGCACTTCGCTCACCACCTCGCGGTCCAATTCATCCGTGCGCGGCGCCAGGTCGGCAACGTTATTGCGGCCCTGCTCATTGAAAAAGAACGACAGATCGCCAAACTGCAGGTTGCCGTCTACGGCCACCACGGTCTGGCCCTGCTGGCGCATGCTGACCGCCAAATTGGCGGTCAGCGTGGTCTTGCCGGTGCCGCCCTTGGGGCTGAATACGGTGATGACGTGACCTTGGTCGCCGGGCAGCAGCGTACCGCTGCCGCTCCCACTGCCCGCCTGGCCGCCGAAGCCGCTCGAGGCCAGCTTTTCCCGCTCGTTCCATGCCACGCGCCCGGCGCGGCGGATGGCCGCGGTGAGCTCGTCAACATCAATGGGCTTGGTGAGGAAGTCACGCGCCCCCGCCAACATGGCCCGGCGCATATAGTTGGAATCGCCCTGCACAGACAGGATCACGATCTGCGTATGCGGCACTTTTTTGCGAATAGCTTCAGTGGCGCTGATGCCGTCCATATCCGGCATGTTGATATCCATCAGCACAACGTCCGGCTGGGTTTCAATGGCTAGGTCAACACCCTCCAGGCCATTGCGCGAGGCGCCCACCACTTCGATCTGAGCATCGAACTGTAAGAGCTTGCGAATGTTCTCGCGTGTCTCGGCGATATCATCCACAATAAGGACGCGTATTTTTTCTTCAGCCATCCTTGTGTTAACCGTTACTCTCTGCCAGGCTTACGGCTGTGCTGGCAGGGTCTGTTGTTGTTGGTCCTGTTGCGAAGGCGAGATCAGCTGGTCGATACGCGGAGTCAAGCCAAACGGCAGCTTGGACGGCACCGGGATGTTGTAGTTGTTCAACAGGAACTCGAGCGTCACTGCCTCTGTGCTGATCAGGCTGTCGTCACCCGTAGCGCGCAGCGCCAGGTTAAGCTGGGCGCCAGTGTAGATTAGATAGTTCAGCGTCACAGCATCTTGCGGAGTTACGATCAGCGTGATGATGTCAGGCGGGTTAACTGGAGCCGGCACCTGCACTTCGGCGCCAGTGTTCGGGTCGATCGTGGTCGTGGTGGCCTGCTCAACTTCATTGCCGGCGCTGTCCGTGTACAAGTGGTTGCCTACATGCAGCACCACAATGTCTTGCAACAAGGTCTGGCTCACCAAGCGCGGGCGCTGCACCTCAGACGGCACCGCGTAGAACGGCTGGCCGGTCTGCTCATCCACAAAACCATTGCCTAACTGTGCACTCGGGCCGCCATTGACCACCTGCGCCGTGAGCACGTTCATTAGCTCATTCGTATCCACACTGGAGCTGGCCTGATCGCCGGTATTCTGTCCACCGGTCACCAGCGTGTTGCCTGGCTCAATAATGCCGGCCGTATTGTTAGGCGTCTGGGTCTGGAAGCCCTGGTCTATGTCGATCAGCAGCAACGTGGCGATCACATTCACATGGTCACCAGCGCGCAGGCCGTAGGCCAGGCTGGAGAAGCGGTCGATCGGGATCGGGAAGGCCACCATGCCCGCGGGGATGAGTAGCGCGGTATCAGAGCCACCCGCCTCCACCACCTCATTGTCCTCCGCCAGCATGCTGGCGTTGAGCGGCGTGCCGGGCGTCAGGTCATAGCGAGATCGGCGGCCGGCCACGTCCGTAATGCTGGTGAACATGCCTTCGATCGTCTGGTCGGCCGGGTAGGCCAGCAGCCCCAGGTGCTCCGCCGTGATCAACGCGCCGCGGGCGATGGGTTGCACGACGATGACAATGTCCACCGTGCTGGCAGGCTGCTCCTGAGCGCCGCCGTTGGCGGTATCCAAATTGAGCACCGCATACAGAGCCACCAAAGCCAAAATGACCAGAATGGCCAGCACGATCAACAGTCTTCCTACACGCATAGTTAAACCCTTTCGCCGCCTTAAATGAGCCCGAGGCCCGGCGCAGAAGTAGTCTACATGATATCAAGCCAATTTGCCAATCCCGCCCTGGTGCTATACATTAAATAGCCAAATGGGCAGGAGACGAATGCAGCCCTGGCAATTGCCAGGGCTGCATTACAAATGAAAGGTCTCCAAACGATTAGATGTTGGAGATGATGTTGCTGAATACGTTACCAATAGATCCGCCGAGCAGGGACACGATCACGATGACCACAATGGCGACCAGCACCAAGATCAGCGCGTATTCTACGAGCCCTTGACCCTTTTGAGAGTTGAACATTAGGAGTTCCTCCTTTCCACCAAAGGTACTCCGCAAAGTGCAGAGTTATGACCAGATTATAGGAATATGAGGTTTTTTGCGCAATAGAATTAGAGTACTAATGCCCCCAGGAGAGTGTTACAGCCTAGGGGATGGGCGCCTTGGCTTCTGCCGGTACTACAAAAGCAAAACGGGCCCCCTGCCCTGCTGCGCTATCCATGTCGAAGGTGCCACCGAGCAGATCCATGCGTTCACGGATGGCCTTTAGGGTCAGCTCAGCCTCAGAGGGCACGGCGTGCATGTCAAAGCCCCGGCCGTTATCCTCCACACTGGCACGCACCTGGTGCTCGGTGATATCCAATTGGACCTTTATATTGGTAGCCTGAGCATGCAGGGCATTATTGCTCAACAATTCCTGCACCGCCCGGAACACCACCACTTCGATATAGGGTTCCAAGCGACGCTCAGACCCAGTCACGCTGACGGCGATCTCCACCCCCATCTTCTCGACCAAGTAATCAGCATACCGCTTGATGGTCGGCACCAGGCCGAGATCATCCAGCATCATCGGGCGCAGATCAAAGATAAAGTCGCGCACCTTCTGGAAGGTGCTCGAGGCCGCCGCCTTGAGGCTATTGAGCTCCTGGCGCGCCTGCTCCTGGTCTACTTCGAACAAGCGCAATGCGATCTCAGTTTGCAGAATGAAGTTGGAAAGCGCCTGGGCCGGGCCGTCGTGCATCTGGCGTGAGAGTCGCTGGCGTTCCTGCTCCTGCGCCTGGATCATCACTTCGATCGAGTTTTGCGTGCTGCGGGCGCTCTCTTGTGGCTTGGCTTCCGTGGAGCCTGCTTCCTTAACTTTCTTGAGCACCTGCAACTGGCGCTCGAGGCGAGCCTTATCGCTGTGCAGTTTCTCAAACTGGCCGCGCATCACCACCAGGCGCTGCTGCGCTTCCAATGCAGCATCATAGGCCACGCGGATATCCGGCGCGGGCACATCATCGATCTGGTTCTGGATCTGCTGCAGGTGCGCGGTGATGGTGGCGTTGCGTTGAGTCAGCTTGTCCAGCTCACCCTTGCTTTGCCCCAATAGCAGATCGATCTCAGCCAGTTCTCGCTGGGTCTGGGTGATCTCCAGATCCAGCTCCTCCATGGCAGACCCGCTGCTCATTGAGCCAGCAAACGCCCCATCCTTTGCATCAGACACGGCCACACTCACTCCTGGGTGCTGGTTTCATTCCTACAATCTTACCCAGCCGCGGCGCAAAGCATACACTGCCGCCTGGGTGCGGTCTTCTACGTTCAGTTTGCGCAACACAGCGGTCACATGATTCTTGACCGTCTGGTGGCTGATATCAAGGTGAGTAGCGATCTCTTTGTTGCTCATGCCACGGGTGACACATTCCAGCACTTCCATCTCACGACTGGAGAGCGGCTCGAACGGGTCACCCGGATCGCTGTAAGCACGTCCTGAGATCTCGCCCCGTTCGCCCAGCCAGCGCTGCAACGCGCCCTGGTCCATGACCTGTTCGCCAACCACAAAGCTGCCCGAGGCCACCGCGCGCACAATATCCACCAACTTGGCCGGGTCAATATCCTTGACGCAGTAGGCAGCCGCACCGGATGCCATCGCATGGATGACCTGCGAGCTGTCATCGTAGGCCGTGAGCAAGACCACGCGCGTATTCACTTTTTTATCGCCTTTGAGTTGGCGGGTAAGCTGCTGGCCATTAATATTGGGCAGGTTCACATCCAGCACGGCCACATCTGGCAGCAGCTTTTTGATAAGCGTCAGCCCTTCATTGCCCTCAGAAGCCTGGCCTATGACGTTCAGGTCTTTCTCCAAAGCAAAGGAATCAATAAGCCCCTGTCTGAATATGGGGTGGTCTTCAACAACCACAACGCTGATCTTAGGCATGTACGCTGTTCGTTAACTCACAGAAGGAATGGAGTGAAGGCAGTATAGCATAGGCATGCTTTGCACTATGGCTGGCTGTCTATCCAACGATATACACCCATCCGCCCCAGCCCAGCCTCATCGATATAGGCTGGCGCCTGATAAAGCAGCTCGCGTCCTTGCGGCAATTGGCTGTACCACCCCGGGAAGGCGACGAGGTACTGCACCCCGGCCGCGTCCAGATACGCTGCCAACCGCGCCTCGTCTTGCATGAACGGCACGACTTCCGGAGAAACCAGGCCCGCCAGATCCACCAGCGGGCGCGGCGCAAAGTAGCCCAGCGCGCCAATATCGTGGGCGGCCAGCCGCGCATCCGCGGGTGTATGAGCTGCCACCCACTGAGCCGATGTCACCATCTGCGTTTGAATGAATGTCACGTCCCGCTGGTAAGCGCCCGCTCCCAAAACGTAAAAGGCCAGCGCCACCAGCGCGGCCGCGGCCACCCAGCCCGCGGCCAGCCTGCGTCGCCAGGCGGCGCTGTGCAGCGCCGCCAACGCCTCAGCTGCACCCGCCGCGCCCAGCACAAGGTAGACCGGCAGCACCGGCATGGCGTAGCGGCCATACTGGTACACCACCGGAAGGCGCAGCGCAAACAACAACAGGAAGCCCAATACCCAAGCCACCCACGCCAGGCGCAGCCAGGCGCGTCGCTGGATCGCGTGAACTACAAAGAATACGAAGCCTGGCAGCACAAGCAAGCCCAACCCCGTCAGCGGAGCAGCGGCTTGCCCCGCCCAGCGCAGCCAGAGCGGCTGCACTAACAGGGCTGCATACTCCGCCTGCTTCGCGTACAAAGTGTTCGGCCACCAGGTACCGGACAAAACTTGATTGAAAGCCAAATACGGAATAAGGAACAGCATGAACCCGGCCAGCAGTTGCGCCAGCGCGGCAAGCTTATTGCGCCGCGCAAGCAGCAGGCAGACTGCCAGCGGCGCCAGCAGGGTCAGTCCCTCCGGCCGCACCAGCATCGCCAGCCCGGCCAGGGCGCCGGCGGCCAGCGCATGCGGCGCCGGCCGCAGCACCAGGCACAGCGCGGCCAGGCACAGCGCCGCGAACAGCGCGGTCTCCATGCCAGAGAGCGCCGCCCACACCAGGTGATACTCGATCATCAGCAGCGCAGCGGCCCACGGCGCCCAGCGCGCCTGCTGCGGCGCCAGCCGCCCAAAGGCGGCCGCCGCCAGCAGCCCAAGCGCCCACAGCGATAGCCAGCCTAGCACCCACGGCCACAGCGTAGGCACCGCGCCCAGCCAGGCGCCGGGCGTCAGCAGCAGCACCCATACGACGCTCGTGGCTGCACTCGAAGGTTGCCCAGGAATAAATGCCCACTCGCCGTGCTGGGCCAAGTTGCGCGCGTAAGTGAGATGGATCCAGGCGTCATCCAGCGGAAAACCTGGCCCGGCCTGCAAATTGCTGTAGAGGGCATACCCCGCCATACTCAGCGCGGCCAGCACTCCTAGCAAGAACACGCGCGGCTTAGGGAAGGCGGAAGATGCGCGTGCCATCCACTTCATCCAAATATTGCAAACTGCTCAGCAGCGGGCCAGCTTCATAAATATCATTCCAGCCAGGTTGGTCCGCCTCCAACAACAAAATGCTTGCGCCATAGTGCCGCGCCGCCTGCATGCCGGCTTGCGGCCCACCGTGCGGGATCACGATCGCCGGCCGTCCGCTCGCCAGGCTGAACCCCGGTGGGTTATTGACCATGACGATCTCTCCCTCCGCCACGCCCAACGCAGTCAAGCGCTGGTGCACGGCCGCCGCATGCTGCGCACTCTCGTCCCAGCCGCCGGCCAGCACACGCTGCTGCACCGCATACGCGCTGATACCAAATGCAAGCACAAGAATGCCGATCGAGAATACGTGTCCAGCCCGCGTGACTTGCCAACCGCGCTTCGCGCTGCCCCACTCCAGCGCAGCATGCAAGCCCACCGCGGCCAGTGCCCACACCAATGGCTGCAGCACTGCCGCAGCATGGAAGAAACCGCCGCGCGCCCCAGAAAATGGGAACACGAAACTAAACACCAATAACAACACCAGCCAGGCCGCCGCACCTACCCGCACCGCCAACTGGCCGCGCATGCGCCACGCGCCCCACACCACCAGCGGGGCAAGCGCCACCAGGCCGCTTACGATCAGCGCGCTGGCAAGGTTTTGACCCAGCGCATCCAAGCGCGCAGCCACGATCGCGCCGATGCCGCTGGCAGCCCAGTGCTGAAAGCTCAATAGGCTGGCCGGGAACGCGAACAGCTCATCGTATTGGGTAAGCCACAGGCTGCTGCCTGCGCCCGGCGCCAGCGGGCTGCCGAAGGCCAGCCAGTTGCGCACGAACCACGGCAGCATCACCAATCCATAGCCTGCCGCCGCTTGCAGGCTGCCGCGGTGGCCTGCGGTGCGCCAGGCCGCCCACAAAGCCAGCAGCAGCCACAGCGGGCCTTCAGCCCGCGTCAAATGCAGCAAGCCTGCCAGCGCTCCCAATCCCAGTGCCCACCAAGCTGGTTTGACATCCCTACTGAGCAATATATAGAACAGCGCGCCCAAGAGCATACAAATGGCAAAACTATCCGTGGTCGTTATAAAGGGCAAATAGAAACCTGGCAGAACGGCCAGAAAGCCTGCCAAACGCGCCGAGCCGACTCGCCCGGTCAGTTGCATACTGAGTTTGGCCGTCAAAGGCGGCAGCAGCGCCGCCACCAGAAGGAATAGCACCCGCCCGGCGCTGAAACTGGCGCCGAACAGCCAGGCGCCTAGCGCCGCCAGCAACGAGGGCAGCGGCATCCAATACGCATG
Organism: Anaerolineales bacterium; assembly: GCA_019637675.1. GTDB lineage: Bacteria > Chloroflexota > Anaerolineae > Anaerolineales > UBA11579 > JAMCZK01. Next base: position 303,344 of record JAHBVE010000002.1, read on the forward strand.
CGAGGGATGCGGCAAGCCAGCCGGCACGTCCAGGTAGTTCCACAGCACCGGCTCGCTGAAGCCGCGGGCGGCTGCCAGCTGCTGCCCGGTCAGCAAGTAATACTCAGCATCCATATAGCCGGGGCTGCGTTGCAGGCTGCCCACGACCACAAAGACGAGCAAGCCAGCCAACCCCAAAGTGATGTAGCTTTTAGTTTTCATGGCGTTAGTGCATACAGCACATAATCTCCATTGAAATCTTGCACCACGCGCAATTGCGCTAGCGCGTCTTCCACTTGCTGCAGATCAAAACTGTGGAAATGTTCTGGCTCACTGTGCACGAACTCCGCGCCCAGCCGGTAGTACAGCACATAGTCAAAGCCTGCCGTCCGCCAGTTATCGACCACGGCTGAAGCCGAACCAAACCGCGCCAAGTCGTGCTGCCAGCGGTCGATAACTTCGTCGGGGTCGCAATCCGGCGCGCAGGCCAGACCGCGCGCTTCCCACAACATCAGCGTGCGGCCATCTCGCGGCACTTCTCGCATCACCAACGCATACAAACCAAGATTCCGCTCAGAATAGGCTTGCTCATCCAGCGCGCCGCTCCATAAGTCGAGCGCGCCGCGCTGCACTACTCCCAGGCTGGCCTCCACCGCGCTCAAACCCAGCGTCAGCACAGCCACCGCTGCGGCAATACGGCCCACGCGCACCGCACCCAGACGCAGGCTTTGCAGCGCAGCAAACCCGAACGCTGCCAGCACGGCAAACGCAGAGAACAAGCTGAAATACAAATGGCTGCGGATCAGGTGGCCGGCAAGCTGGCCGCCGGCTGCCCAAACCAGCATACCGCCAAGTGCGATCACACCTGCGGCCCGCCTGAGCTGGCGCGCCGTCCCACTGGCTTCCAGCGGCAACGCGGCCAGCAAGCCGAACGCCAACAGCAGCGGCCCCAGCGAGGTCTCATACCCGGCCGCACCGCCAATATGGCCACCTTCAATACCCAGCCAGGTTGCCCGCAACGGCAGCAATACTGCATCCATCCAATTGCCTTGCGCCGCAAGGCCCTGGTAATAACTCAGGCGCAGCGCATCCATCTCGCCGCCCGGCAGCAACAACGGATAGAACGGATTCCCAGTCGCCAGCAGATTACGCGCCAGCCACGGCAGCGCCAGCAGCAACGCCGCGCCGAGGTAGCGCACCAGAGCGCGCCAATCCCAGCCGCCCGCCAGCAAGATCACCAGCGCGCCCAACGGCGCAAGCACGCCCGAGGTGTATTTTGCGCCGAAGGCCAGGCCACACAGCACACCGGCCCAGACCGCCCATTCTGTTCGGCGAGTCTCCAGCCACAGATCCAGGAACAGCAGCACGCCCCAGCCCATCAATACGCCGGGCCAGTCCACATAAGCGGAGCCAAGCGAAGTGGCCAACGACGCGCCGCTCAGCAACGCGGCCACGGCTACCCAGGCCAGCCGCGCGCTCAGCCGCTCAGCCAGATGGCCCAGCAGGCCAACCACGGCCAGCGCGCCCATGCCCCAACTCACCAGCGCCCCATGCGCTGGGCCCAGTGCGCCGGCCCAGGTAACCAGCATGTGCACCAGCTGCGGGAAGCCCCAATACATGATCTCGGGCACATAGCCCACCCCGCCGCTTTGCAGATACAGCTTTGGCAGAGTGAGGTGATAGACCAGCGCGTCGAAGGCCAGCGGCGGCGCCAACGCCACCAACAAGCTGGAAGCAAAGATCAGCCCGCTCAACCAGCCCAGCGTGCGGCCAAGCCGCCCGCTGGCGCTCCACAGCGCCGCGAATGCATCAGCATCCTGCCACCAGGTGCGTATGTCACGCCGCAGCCAGACCAGCAGCCCCACAAGCAGCCCCCAGGCCAGCGCGGTTCCTGTGCCCAAGGTGGAGCCAACCAACAGGTACAGCAAACCAAGCCCGCCCAAGCCAACACCCGCCCGCACGGCCAGGCGCACCAAGGGGGCCGCCGGCAGCCTGGGTAACACGCGCGCCCCCACCCCGCCCGCCGCTACAAAGAGCAGTGTCATACACAGCACATCTCGCGCCGCAAATACAGCTCGCAAAGCAAACTCAGGGGGAAACGGGCGGTGGAAGGCGTAGTAATACGCCAGACCCACGGCGAGCCACACCAAGACGCTCGCGGCCAACAGCGGACGCGTCTTCACGCCTTCACTCCTTGCGGGCGCAGCAACCACCAGCGCAACCAATACAGATTGATCGCCAAAAAGATCGGCGTAACCAACAACAAGCTGAGATGCTCACCAAATTGAGTCACTTCCGAGGGCAGCGTGGAAAGGAATAGCGCCCATATCCCAACGAACAGGATCGGTAGCAGCACCCACACCGCCCGCGGCTGGCCAGTGCGCCGCTGCCACAAAGCCAGCAGCCATACCACCGCCAGCAGCAAGATCACATGATTGGAGCTGGTCGAGGGCATGCCCACCAGCGGCCCCAGGGCCAGCGTGACGCACAGCGTCCACAGCAGCCAGTCAAAACGCTGTCCGGCCGCGCTCATCCATTCATAGAAAAGCAGCAAGCCCAGGAGCGCGCTCACCACCAAGCCGGCGGTATGCCCTCGCGCTCCCCACCACGCCTCGAACACGCTGATCAGCGTGCCCGGCGGGGTATAGCTGCTGTACAGCAGCACTTGCGCCAGATTCTCTGCCGCCCAGGTGGGCTGCAAAACAAATGACGCGCCGAATAACACCAGCATGCATATACCAAATGACACCAACAAGCTGCGCCGCTTCTGAGACAACGCCCACGCAAAGATCAGCACCAGAGGCAGCAACACCATCTGCGGCTTGATCGTGCTCAGCGCAAAGGCCATGCCGGCCAACCCATCCCGCCCGCGGCGCATGGCATACAAGCCCAGCGCCACGAACATGCTCACCATCACCGCCGCGTTGCCATCCACCAGCGGCTTGGCGCTGTGGAACCAGGTCAGCGCGAACAACAGCAGCGCTACCAGCGGCCAGCGGCTCGGCCGCCAACCACTAAACCCAAGCGCGGCCAGCACGATGATCGCCACGGCGATCTCTTGCGCAGTGATCCACAACGCCCGCGCCAGCGGATAATCTTCAACAAGCCCAAAAGGCGCAAACACCAGCATGGAATAGAAGGGGTACGCGAACAGCGCAGCATCTTCGCCTTCATCCGCCACACGCCCGTACATGCGGTCTTGAATGGCGGCAGTGGTTTCTGCGCTGTATGGATTTTGACGTTCTGTAATGAAAAGGCGTGTGCCCACCCAGCGCGGCAGGAAGTCATTGCCGCCCGGGCTGACCCGCGTGAAGCGCAGGTTCACGGCGGTCAGCATGGCCGCCAAAACGCCCAGCACAACAACACTAACCAGGATGCGCAGCCAGGCCGTGCGCATGCTACCGCTCAGCCATGGCCCACAAATTCATGCCCAGTTCAAATGTGCCGACCCTAAAGTTGTCGATCGCAAAACCGGCGCGGCCAAAATGCCAGGCCAGCAAGGGCTCGCTATAGCCAATGACATGCTCATCGATCTCTTCGCGGCTCACAAAACCCAACCGAGCCAAGAACTTGAGCAGGCTGTCCGTCCAGCCTGCCGGGGTGGTCAGGATCACCCGGCCGCCTGGCTTCAGCACACGATAGGCTTCCTTCAGAATAGCCGCCAGGCTTTCAGGGCGAATATGCTCAGCAACCGCCAGCAGCGTGATCACGCTCAGTTCGCCATCTTTGAATGGCAGGCTGGGCGTCTCATTCAAATTGCGCACATGCCAGGTGATCTGCTCATCTGGCACAGAGGCCGGCAACTGGTCGATCGCAAACTTCTGCTTGAAGTTCGTATGGGTCAGAAAGAACGGGAAACTGCCGCAGCCCACATCCAGGATCGCGCCCTGGCGCAGCTCATCCGGGATGAGCGAATTGGCTTTCCTGGCGCGCATGCGAGAGAGGAAAGTTTCCAGCAGGCCGTGGCCGCGTGTGACGGGAGTATTGTGGGGGTCTGTGCTCATTCACTTTGTCCAAACAACCGTGTGATTTCGTCTTCGTACAGCAGCTGCCAGCCTGCGGCCGGCAACAGCTTGCTCAGTGGCCAGCTGGGTTCCAGCAAGACCAGCTTGACCTCATGCCTGGCCAGCGCCTGTTCCCAGCCCGGCTCGGCGTTGGCGATCCGCAGCCACTCGCCCAGCACCTCATCGCCATAAAGATCCGTGCGGCCATCCGCAAACACAGGATATTCTGGCAACGCCCAGACCAGGTAGCCGCCCCAATTATACGAGTTGAATATCCGCCCCTGAGGACGCTGTGCTTTTAGATAATCCACCGCGCCCACCGGCAGGCTGGCGCGGAAGTGTTGCTCGTTGACCTGTGCGGGTAACACAATGCTGGCCTTGGCCGTCACGGTGGCCAGCGCAAGCACCAGCATGATGACGTGCAAGATGGCTTGCGGCCGTGTTGGGCTGCGGCGGTAACGCAGCTTTTTCTCCAGCCGCAGCAAGCTGTTGGGTATATTTCGGCTCAGTACGATCGGCGCAGCCAACGCGAACAGGGCCACATTGCGCACCGCCAACAAGCTCATCCCGCCCAGCACGCTCACCAACAGCAAGTCGTAGAGCGCCGGCCGGCGCGGCGCAAAGATCAGCGCCAGCACGCTGAGCGCCGCCAACAGGCCGAATGGCCAAATACGCGTTTCGTGAAAATTAGGAGACTGCCACTCCTGGATGTAGCCGCGCAACACGTCCATCTCCACTGTGTCGAACGGGTAGCGCAGCATGACGGGGCCAGACGGGTTGATGCACACCGCCAGCAGCATACCGCCCGCCGCCGGCGCCAAATACTTTCCCCACTCGCGCCAAGCCTGCGCCCGGCTGCCCTTTCGTCTGCGTTCCAGCCACCAGGTCGCCACGCGCTCCAGCGCATACAGCCCCAGCAAGATGAAGCCGACTATGAAACCGGGGTGACTGTTGGCCCAGGCCAACATCACCACCGGCAGCCACAGCAGGCGGCGTGGCTGTCCGGCCCGCGCGGCTTCCAGCAGCCACAGGCACACCGCGCTGAACACAAAGCTCCACAAATACGGCCGCGCCGCCCAATACACCGCCGAGCTGGCTGCGGCCAGCAGCAGAATGCCGCTTTGCAAAAAGATGCCGCCGCGGCTCAACGACTTGTACACAAAGACAAAAGTCAGGGTCACCAGCGCCGCCACCCACAAGTTCAGGCCGGCAAATCCAGCCCACTGGTGCAGCAAATACAGTTGCACTTCGCTCACCCAGGCGGCGCTGGGATACAACCACGCCGCCCCTGCCCGCGTGAACGAAAACGTATCCGCAGTCGGCACACCGCTCTGCAAGATCAGCTCGCCGGTGCGCAGGTGCCACCAGGTATCCGTATCCGTGGAGATGCGCAGCGCCATGGCAAAGATAGCCAGGAAGGTAAGCGCGATAACCAGACGGCGAAAGGACATAGGGAAATAGTAATAGAGTTTGGCCTTGACAACACTCATATATCATAGTACCTTTGTATAGAAAGGTACTGTTATGGAGAAGAGTCCAAAATTTGCCCCGCTGCGCAAGGGCCTGCTGGAGTTCCTCATCCTGACCATCGTGTCTTCCGGCAAGGTATACGCCGCAGACATCCTGGAGCGCCTCAGCCAGACCGACTTTGCCACCCAGGAGGGCACGCTCTACCCCCTGCTCAGCAAGCTGCGCCGCGATGAGCTGCTGGACTACGAATGGCAGGAGTCAGATGCAGGCCCACCCCGCAAGTATTACAAGCTCACGCCAGCTGGGCGCAAACAGCTGGCAGAGTTCAACGCTTACTGGGAACAACTAACTACGTTAATAAGTGAACTAGGAGAATAAAAGTGAAGAATTTGGTCCTCATCCAGCTCAGCGGTCACACCGCCAGCTTCCAAGCCGAGCAAGATGCTTACGATGCCCTGCGCCGCTATCTTGACCGCGCCCGCCGCAGCCTGCAAGCTGACCCAGACCACGAGGAAGTCTTGCGCGACCTGGAGCAGTCCATCGGCGATAAATTCGCTGCTCGCCTGCAATCAGCGGAGCAGGTGCTAACCCTCGGCGACATCAACGCCGTGCTAGCGGACGTTGGCCCCGTGGCTGGCGAGCCCACTGCAGCCGACACCCCTCCTAAAGGCCGGCGCCGATTGGTGCGCATTCAAGAAGGCCAGGAGATCCTTGGGATTTGTCAGGGGCTTTCAGCGTACTCTGATATCAATGTCGACTGGCTACGAACAATCTTCATTGGATTGGCTCTTGTCACCGGCGGCGCCTTCATCCTCGTCTATTTTGCGGCGGCGTTCTTCCTGCCCGTTGTCGCTACTCGCGAAGAATTCTTCGCTAAGTATGGAAGCAACTCAGCACTGTAAAGTAGATTGACCAATAAAAAAAGGCGCCAATTGGCGCCTTTTTTGTTTTCATGTTTTTAGTTCTCGCCCAAATACTCTTTGAGCTTCTTGCTCACCACCGGATGGCGCAGACGGCTCAGCGCCTGGGCCTCGATCTGGCGCACACGCTCGCGCGTCACGCCCATCTTGCTGCCCACTTCTTCCAGGGTATAGGCCTGGCCATCCAGCAAACCGTAGCGCAGTTGCAGAATGCGCACTTCGCGCGGCGGCAACCCATCCAGCACCTCGCCCAGATGTTGGCGCAGCAGGTTGTAGGTCGCCGAGTCGTCGGGAGCCGGGGCTTCGTGATCCTGAATAAAGTCACCCAGCACCGAATCTTCCTCATCGTCCGTGGGGGTCTCCAACGAAAGCGGGCGGCGGGCCACCTGGATCATGTTCTCCACCTTCTTGGCGGGCACATCCAGGGCGGCGGCCAGCTCCTCCACCGATGGTTCGCGACCCAGGCGCTGGGTCAGCTGGTGCTGCACACGCAGCAGCTTGTTGATCTGGTCGCCCATGTGGACCGGCACACGGATGGTGCGCCCCTGGTCGGCGATCGCACGCGTCACCGCCTGGCGGATCCACCAGGTGGCATAGGTGCTGAACTTGTGGCCGCGGCGGTAATCGAACTTCTTGGCGGCGCGGATCAGGCCAATATTGCCTTCCTGGATCAGGTCCTGGAAGGGCACGCCGCGCCCCATGTACTTCTTGGCCACGCTGATCACTAGACGGCTGTTGGCCGTGATCAGATGCTCACGGGCAGCCCAGCCATCCTCAATATTAAAGCGATACTTGCCGCGCTGGGCCTCTTCCAGGCGGCCCGAGGCCAACACTTCGCGGGCGATACGGCCCTTTTCGATGCGCTTGGCTAGGCTTACTTCCTCGGCCGCGGTCAGCAGGGGTACCCGCCCCACTTCCTTCAGGTACAGGCCGATCATGTCATCGGTGTCGATGTTAGCCAGGTAATTGTCGTCAGCTTCGCGCTGGCGGCGGCTTTCGCTCTCTTCTTCCTCTAAATCCTCGTCCCCGCTCAGGTCAGCATCCGCCGCCTGCTCCAGACCCTCCGGATCGTCCACATAAGCCACTCCGGCGCCCAGCAGGGCGGCAAAGGCTTCCTCCAGCTTGTCTACGTCTCGCTCAGCCTCAGGGAAGAAATTGAGGATGTCATCGATCGTGACATAGCCTTGTTTACGGCCTAATTCAATTAAACGGACAACTGCAGGGTGATCTCGGTCTTGATCGTGGTCGTTTTCAACGATATCGCTAAGGATCTTTTCGTTCAGCACTTACGGGATGCTCTTTTCGACTGTGGGCCTCACAAGGAATTGCACAAAACGGGGGCATAAAAAGCCAGCAACGGGTGCTGTTGCTGGTGTGTTTTTTAGCTTTCCGAGTGGATTGTCAATATACAGCGAATCAAAGAGCCGAGTCAACAACGAAATCTTTTTAGCCCATTTCTGCTCGAAAACGCCCGCCGGGGCCATATAATCACGCTATGTATTACGGAATCCACGGAAAATTCACCGCTACCCCCAACAACGGCCCTGCCTTGCTGCACATCCTGCTGGAGGCCGCCGAGGGCCTGCGCCAGAACCCTGACTGTCTCATCTACCTCGTCAGCGCCCAACCTGATGACCCGGATGCCGTCTGGGTCAGCGAAGTCTGGGTCAGCCAGGCCGCCCATCAGGCTTCGCTGGACGACCAGGCCACCCGAGAGCTGATCGCCCAGGCCCGGCCGCTCATCGCCGGCATTTTCGGAGCGGGTAGAGCTGCATACCAAAGGCGGCAAAGGCCTCTAAGCCTCATTTGGGGCTGCTTGACGTAAAACCTATCCACAAATTACAATCAATTCTTGCATTGCCTAACCAAGCGCCGTCGGCATTTTGCCATCGGCGCTTTTTAAGGAAAAGCACAATCTTTCACAGGAGTTATTTGCATGTATGAATTAGGTTTGACCAGTTTTGAAGTCGGAGCCATCTGGGCCGTGTTTGGCGTTGCCATCCTCGGCCTGGCCTATGCGCTCTGGCTGCGCAAGGAAGTGATGGCGGCTGACGCCGGCACTCCCAAGATGCAGGAGGTCTGGAGCGCCATCCGTGATGGCGCCAACGCCTACCTGGGTCGCCAGTTGCGCACCATTGTGCCCCTCATCGTTGTCCTCACCGTGGCCATGTACCTCTCGGTGGCCATTGTGCCCCCCACCCCTGAGGCCATTGAGCGCTTCCACAACATGAACCCTGAGCAGATCCGCACCGTCGTCGGTGTGGGCCGCGCCGTGGGCTTCGTGATGGGCGCCGTGTTCTCCCTGTTGGTGGGCCAGATCGGTATGCGCATGGCGGTCAACGCCAACGTGCGTGTGGCCTCTGAGGCGCGCAACTCCTTCGGTGGCGCCCTCAAGATCGCCTACCGCGCCGGCACCATCACCGGCATGCTGACTGACGGCCTGGGCCTGTTGGGCGGCACGATCATCTTCATCTACTTCGGCATCGCCGCGCCTGACGCCCTGCTGGGCTTCGGCTTCGGCGGCACCCTGCTGGCGCTGTTCATGCGCGTCGGCGGCGGCATCTTCACCAAGGCGGCCGATGTAGGCGCTGACCTGGTCGGCAAGGTAGAGAACGACATCCCCGAGGATGACCCGCGCAACCCCGCTGTAGTGGCTGACCTGGTGGGTGACAACGTGGGTGACTGCGCCGGCATGGCTGCAGACATCTTTGAATCCTACGAGGTGACCATCGTCTCTGGCCTGATCCTGGGTGTTGCCCTGCACGCCCTGACCGGCCACATCGAGTGGATCATCTACCCGCTGATCGTGCGCGGTATCGGTGTGCTGTCTTCCATCATCGGCACCTACGCTGTCAAAGCCGGCAAGGAAGGCAACGCTGCCAAGGCCATGAGCGCTATCTTCAGCGGCTTCCTGTCCTCCGCCGCCATCTCCGTGGTGCTGTTCTTCGCCGCCGCCCTGTTCTACCTGCAAGACGCCGGCCTGCCCGGTGGCTGGTGGCGCACCCCTACGGCCGTTGCCATCGGTGTGCTGTTGGCCATCCTGATCGACCGCATGACCGAGTACTTCACCGGCACGCACCAGAAGCCGGTTGACGAGATCAAGAAAGCGGCTGACACCGGCCCGGCTACCCTGATCCTTCAGGGTTTGTCCGTAGGCTACGAGTCCTCCGTGTGGGCTGCGATCGTGATCGCCGCCACCATCTTCTCGTCCATCATCATCTTCGGCGGCATCGGCACCACCCCCGCTGAGACGATCACCTACATCCTCTACGGCGTCGCCATGACCGGTATCGGCATGCTGACCCTGACCGGCAACAACGTGGCCATGGACTCCTTCGGCCCGATTGCTGACAACGCCAATGGCATCGGTGAGATGTCATGGAGCGGCAAGACCGACAAGGTCACCAAGAAGGCGCAGCGCATCATGGCTGACCTGGATGCGGTGGGTAACACCACCAAGGCCATCACCAAGGGTGTGGCCATCGGCTCGGCGGTGATCGCCGCCGTGGCCCTGTTTGGCTCCTACCTGGTGGACGTAAGCCGTGCCCAGGCCGCCGCTGGCGTGCCGCTGGCCCAGCAGATCCAGTCCATCGGTATCCGCATTGACGTGCCGCAGGTCTTCGTGGGCATGCTCATCGGTGGCGCCCTGCCCTGGCTGTTCTCCTCCTACGCCATTCAGGCGGTCAGCCGCGCTGCAGCCCTCATCGTTGAGGAATGCCGCCGCCAGTTCGCCCGTGGCGTGCTGAAGGGCCGCGTCAAGCCTGACTACAAGCAGGCCGTCAACATCTCCACCGGCGCCGCTCAGAAAGAGCTGGTGCCCCTGGCCGTGTTGGCCGTCGTCACCCCGATCCTGGTCGGTTTGCTGCTGGGCGTCAACGCCCTGGGTGGTTTCCTGGCTGGCATCATCCTCTCCGGCCAACTGCTGGCGGTGTTCATGAACAACGCCGGTGGCGCCTGGGACAATGCCAAGAAGCTGATCGAAGACGAGCCCAAGACCCCCAAGAAGAACCTGGGCAAAGGCTCCGAGCGTCACAAGGCCAGCGTGGTCGGTGACACCGTCGGTGACCCGCTGAAGGACACCGCCGGCCCGGCCCTCAACCCCATGATCAAGGTTGTCAACCTGGTCTCGGTCATCATCGCCCCTGTGGTGGTGCAGATCGAGAACCTTGGCCCCGGTGAATGGACTGCGGCCGCTGTTCTGGTTGCCCTGCTGGCTTGGTCGATCCTCTCCAGCAAGAGCACCGGCTCCGTCGGCGCTAAGCCCAAGAAGGCTGTTGCCCGCCGCTAGGCGAGCTACTGTTTGAAACAAAAGACCCGCTGCAATGCAGCGGGTCTTTTTTTGTTTGCTGTCAGGTCACCCAGCACTACTCTTGTTTACTGAACGCCCGCACCGCCGGCACTAAAAATACGATAAAGAAGCCCAGCAGCACTAACACGTCTAGGCTCACCGGATGCAGGCGGCTGGCCGCCAAAAAGCCGGGCTGCGCCGCCCCGGCCAGCACCACCTGGCGCAATGCGTCCGTGGCGTACGCCATAGGGTTGATGCGCACCAGCACATTCATCCAGCCCGGCAACCCGGCCAGCGGGAACAGCGCGCCGGAGAGCAGGAACAGCGGCATCATCAGGAAATTGATAATGACGTTGTAGCCTTCAATACCACGCAGGCGGGTCGAGACCAGCAAGCCGAGGGCGGTGCACACTGCCGCCAGCACCGCCATAATGCCAACCAGCTGCGCCACCTGTCCCAGCGTGAGCGGCAAGCCCAGCAGCCAGGCCAGCGGCAAGGTCAGCACGCCTTGCAGCAGCGCGATCGTGCTGCCACTGGCGACTTTGCCCAGCGCCACCGCCAGCCGCGGCGCGGGCGAAACCAGCACTTCTTTCAGAAAGCCAAACTCGCGGTCGTACACAACAGAAATAGCCGTGAACAGCGCGGTGAACATGATAGTTAGGCCGATCACGCCCGGATACACGAACGCAGTAAAGCCCACCCCGCCCAATGACGAAGTGCCCGACAGCAAGCTGGAAAGCCCGGTGCCAAAGATCGCCAGGTACAGCAACGGCTGCGCCAGCGAGGTAACGATGCGTGAGCGGTTGCGCAGAAAGCGGGTCAGATCGCGCAGCCAGATCGTATACAGCGCGCTCACCGGCCGCCTCCCCGTTCACGCCGCCCGATGCGGCCGCGCTGGCCCAGCGCCTCGCTGGGCTCCGCCGTCTCGGCGCGGATGGCGCGGCCGGTCAGCTTAATGAACACATGCTCCAGCGAAGGCCGGCGCAGGTTGACCGCTTGCACAGCGATGCCCGCTCCATCCAACAACGCCACCACTTCTGGTATACGCCGCGGCCCGTCGGCCACTTCGACCACCAGGCCATCCGGCCCTTGGCGCGGCTCCAGTTGTGCTCGCTGGCGCAGCAGTTCGCTTGCCGCGACCACATCCGTCACGCGGATATGCAGCACATCCCCGCCCAGCGTAGCCTTGAGCGCCGCAGGTGTATCCAGCGCAACCAGCTTCCCGCCGTCAATGATGGCAGTACGGTCGCAATCCTCCGCTTCTTCCAGATAGTGGGTAGTCAGGAAGATGGTCACGCCGGCCTGCTGGCGCAAAGCGGCCAGGTAGCCCCATATGGCGCGGCGCGTCTGCGGGTCAAGCCCAACCGTGGGTTCATCCAGAAATAGCACCTGCGGCTGGTGCAACAGGCCGCGGGCCAGCTCCAGCCGGCGGCGCATGCCGCCGGAGAAGTTGCGCACGGGTTCGTGCTGGCGCTCGGCCAGCTCCACCAACGCCAGCAGCTCCGCCGCCCGCTGGCGGAACAGCGGCCGGGGCATGTTGTAAATACGGGCGTGAAAGTCCAGATTCTCCCAGGCGGTGAGCTGCTCATCCAGGCTCGGTCCCTGGAACACGACGCCGATATGGCGGCGCACTTCGGCGGGCTGGCTGGCTACGTCGTAGCCGGCCACCCGTGCGCTGCCGCGGCTCGGCCGCAGCAGCGTAGTGAGCAGGCCAACGGTGGTGGTCTTGCCGCCGCCGTTGGGGCCTAACAAGGCAAACAGCTCGCCCTGCTGTATTTCAAGGTTGAGCGCATCAACGGCAACCAGATCGCCGTAATCGCGCCCAAGCCCCTTTGTTTCAATCACAGTTGACATGCAGCGAATGATAAGCTCAAGAGTGATCTCTGCGCAAGCAGGCATCGCTTTGGAGCACATTTCCTTGCATGTATGCCCCTAAAATGGCATACTACTTTCCCATATCGCATGGCAACTACCAATTTACGCGACTATTTACAGGGAATCGAGCAACTTATCGATTCGGCCCAGGTGGAAGACGCCCTGGCCCATTGCCGCCATGTGCTCAAAACCTTCCCCAAGAACATAGACACCTACCGCCTGATGGGCAAGGCCTACCTGGAGAGCAAACGCCACAGCGAGGCCAGTGACCTCTTTCAGCGCGTGCTTTCCTCCATCCCCGATGATTTCGTCGCCCACATCGGCATGAGCATCATCCGCGAGGATGAAGGCCACCTGGACGCCGCCATCTGGCACATGGAGCGCGCCTTCGAGTCGCAGCCCTCCAACAAAGCCGTCCAAGGCGAGGTTCGCCGCTTATACGGCATGCGTGAAGGCTACGAGCCTCCCAAGGTGCGCCTGACCCGCGGCGCCCTGGCACGCATGTACTCGCACGGCGACCTATACAACCAGGCCATCAGCGAACTGCGCAACGCCCTGGCGGAAGATGCCCAGCGCCCAGACCTGCAAGTGCTGCTGGCTGAAATGCACTTCAAGAACAACCAGCCGGCCGAAGCCACTGAAGTCTGCCACCAGATCATTCAAAAGCTGCCTTACTGCCTGTACGCCAACCGCGTGATGGTGGACATTCTGCGCAATGCCCAGCAGGATGTTGAGGCCAACCCCTATTGGGAACGCGTAGAAGAGCTTGACCCGTACGCCGCCCAGGTCAGCACCCTCAAAGATGTATCCCTGGTTCCTGCCGAGAGTGTGACGCTCGAAGCGCTGGAGCTTGACAGCCCCATGCTGCTGAGCGCGCCGGCCGCCACGGACCAGGACGCGCCTGACTTTGAAAAAGAAGACCTGCCAGATTGGCTTTCTGTTGAAAACCTCGAAACACCTGGCGAGCCGGATGCAGAAGCAGACAGTTCCGTCCTGAGCAGCCTCGAAGGCTTGGAGCCTGTCGCCCCGGCCGCGGGGGGCGCCTTCATGGACGATGTATCCGAAGACATGCCCACCGGCGATGAGCAATCGCCATTCAAAACCGGCGCGCTGCAACCGGATGAGATCCCCGATTGGCTGCGCGAGCTGCGGCCCGGCAGCAGCGCCCCCGGCGCAACTGCCGCTCTGCCAGACGAGCCGCCCGGCAAACGCTGGACCGAGGAGTTCGCCGAGGCCGGCTTCTCCCCCAGTGGCCCGCTGAACCTCGACCCGCCGCTGGAAGACCCCACCGACGCGGCCGAGCCCAGCGCACAGGCCGCCATCGACCCGGCCCACGACGATTCGCCGCAGCCCAGCCGCCCTACCGGCTGGCTGCCCACGGGTGAGTTGAACTGGCTCGACTCCGCCTTCACAGACGGCGAAGAAGCTCCCGCTGCCAACGAGGACGATGAAGAGCCTGCCGCCTCAGCCGAAACCGCGGCCGAAGCTCCCACCCCAACCTGGGTGGCCGAACTTGACCAAGCTGACCTGGAACATACTCAGCCCACGCGCCCCGTCGCGGCTTTCACCGACGTACCTGACCTCATCGACCCCGCCGCTCCGGCTGACGAACCTGAGGCCGCAGAGCCAGAGCTGCCGCAAGTGACCGCGGAGCCGGCCAAACGACCTACCGAGCCCGCCGCCAATTGGCTGGGCGAGCTGCAAGCTAGCTCCGGCATGGCCGACGATCTTGAGCAAGATTCTGACGAAGAAGACGCTCTCAGCGCAGACGCCGATAGCACCCAGCGCTTTGACGCGCTGGGTTGGGATACACCCGCAGCGGACTCCGAAGCTGAGCAGCTAGAGGCAGCAGCCGAACAGCCTGCCACCGCAAGCCCCAGCCAGGAAGAGCAGGAAACGCTCAGCTGGCTGGAAGGGTTGGCCGCTCGCCGCGGCGCGGCCGAAGATGAGCTGCTTACAGAGCCGGAAGATCGCCGCACCTCCAAGCCCGAATGGCTGGATGCCCGACCGAATGAAGATGGCCCAGCCGCAGCTGCTGAAGCGTCTGCGCCACTGAGTGACAACCTGAGCTGGCTCGATGAGCTGGCCGCTGCCTCAGGTTCCGTGGCAGCCGCCACCCAGGATCTGCCGGAGACTGCGCCGGAAGCGCAAGAAGCCCACGGCCTGGAAGAGGATTCGCCTTTCAGCCAGCCGGACCCTGAAATCCCTGCCGAAGAAACCCAGGAATCCACGCCCGGCTGGCTGCGCCAATTCACCGGCTCACTGCAGAATGCCGATGAGGCCAACGAGCCCATCGCCCCGCGCCCGCTTGACGATGCGCCAGACTGGCTGAGCGAACTGCGCCCGCAAGACGACGCGCCGGCTACCCAGCCGCTGGCTGCACCCGAGGCGACTCCACATGAAGACATTCCTGACTGGCTAAGCCAGCTCAGCAAAGAGCAAGACCAGGCCACCAGCCAAACCCCGGCAGCTGCCCAAGCCAGCCATTCGCAAGATGTGCCCGATTGGCTGCAGCAACTCAGCCAGCAGGAAGCCGCTGGCGGCACAGGCAGCTTGCCCACCACTCCCCCCAGCTCAACCCCGGCAGAACCTGCCGAGGCTGAGCCTGCCAGCGAGGAAGGGGACTGGCGACCAGAGGAAACCGAAGAGGAACCAACTCCCGCACCGGCTATCGAGCCCACCTGGGTACCGGCCAGCCAACTCAGCGAACCTACCTCGCCGATAGAGTCCGCCGAAGAACCCGGTTACGCGGAAGAGCAACAGGAAGAAGAAGTCGAGTACGAGACTATCACCTTCTCGGGCAGTCTCGAAGCCCAGCCGGAGCCCGAAGCACGCCAGGATGAGCAAGCTGAAGTAGGCGAAGCTGAATACGTCTCCCTTGCAGAGGATGACGCTGCTGATGCCGAAGATGCTTACAGCGAGCGCTCATTGGACGACGAAGAGCCAGCTGTGCAGGACGAAGTTGAGCTCCCCAGCAGTGCGCAAGCCGAGCCAGAGCTACAGCCCGAGCCGGCACCAGAACGCCAGCCTGAGCCAATGGCTCAGGCTGCCCACGCCGAGGCCAACCCGCCCCTTGCGGAGGCCAAGCCGGCCCGCAAACGCAGCCGCGGCCTCTCGCCAGAAGAGATCGAGGACCGCCTGGCCGGCGCCCGCCAGGCGCTGAGCTACGGCAACATCAACGACGCCGCCGAAGCCTATAGCTACTTCCTGCGCCGCCGCATCCGCCTGGATGATGTCATTGCCGATCTGCGCGCCGCCTCCCGCCGCTTCCCGCGTCAGGTGGCCGTCTGGCAGACCCTCGGCGACGCCTACATGCGCAACAACGAGCTTACCGAAGCCCTGGATTGTTACAGCCGCGCCAAGGCGCTGCTGTAACCCGTACCGTTGGCAAAGCCTTACTTGGTAAAATGCTCAGAATAAATTCTGAGCATTTTTTGTGGAGGAACATTGGAACGCAGTCTCGTATTGGTAAAGCCGGATGGTGTCCAGCGCGGCCTGGTGGGCGAGATCATTGCCCGCCTGGAACGCCGCGGCCTGCGCCTGGCCGGCGCCAAGTTTATGCAAGTCACCGCCGCCCTGGCTGAAGAGCACTACGCCGAGCACAAGGGCAAGCCCTTCTACAGCGGCCTGGTGGAGTACATCACCTCGGCCCCCGTGATGGCGATGGCCTGGGAAGGCCCCAACGCCGTGGCCGCCATCCGCCAGACCATGGGCGCCACCCGCCCCACCGAAGCCGCCCCCGGCACCATCCGCCACGACTTCGGCCTGGAAGTGGGCCGCAACCTGACCCACGCCTCCGACAAGCCTGAGACCGGCGAGCGCGAGGTGGGTTTATGGTTCAAGCCTGAGGAGTTGGTGAGCTGGACCCGCGATATCGATAAGTGGGTCTTCGAAGGCAAATAGCCTCGGAGCTAAAATAAAAAAAAGCGGCCGGTCGGCCGCTTTTTTGTTTTGCCACTACTGCAAATGCAACACCACTTTGGCTTCTTCCCAAAGTTCTTCCAAGCGGTAATACTCGCGCTGAGAATGCGAGAATAGGTGCACCATCACGCTGCCAAAGTCGGCCAGCAGCCAACCCTCGCCGGGTTTGCCTTCCAGGCGCGGCTTATAGCTCACCTGCGGGCGGATCTCGTCCACAATCGCGTCCTGCAAGGCTTTGAGATTGCGTTCGCTCGTGCCGGAGGCGATCACGAAGTAGTCCGTGATGGGCGCCTGCTCACGCAGATCAAGCACCAGAATATCCTCGCCCTTCTTGTCTTCCAGGGCGTCGACGATCTTTCGAGCCAGTTCTAAGGGTTCCAATACCTATCCTTCGCTGTGCAGTTGAATACGCACAAGAGAATTATATACGGCGCCGCTGGGTTTTAGTTGGCTCTCGAACAGCACAAGCTGTTCGAGAGTGCCGGTGATGGGCGGCACCGCCTGGCTTGCCAGTGCGGGCGGCAACGCGGCCAGCTGTGCTGGCCGCGCCTCGCGCCGCACACGCGCCAGCGTGAGATGCGGCGTGAAGGCGCGTGCCTCGCGCTCGAAACCCAGCGCATGCATCGCGTCCTCCACCTCGGCGGCCAGCTGCGCCAGCGCAGTTGGCGCCTGCAAGCCCGCCCAGAGCACGCGCGGGCGGCGCAGGTTTGGGAATACGCCCAGACCGCTAAGCGCGATGGGGATGGCAGCATACCTGGCGGCGATCTCTTGCAGCGCCGCGCCAAGCGCAGGCACATGGGCCGGCGCGATCTCGCCCAGGAACTTGAGCGTGAGGTGCATATTGCGCGGCGCGACCCAACTGAGCGGAACGCCGGCCAACCTGCTGCGCAAGCTCTTGCTCACTTCCGCCAGCGCGGCGCGCATTTCCTCAGGCAGCTCGAATGCAATAAAGGCGCGCATCAGCTGAAGAAGCGCAGCAGGCGCTCATAATCCTCGAGCGTGTCCACATCCAACGCCAGCGAGCTGTCCAGCCAGGGAAACCAAGTCACCTGATACTTCGAGAACAAGGCGCGGCCGCCCACATCGCCTTCCAGGCCGGCAAAGTCTGCGAAGGTGCTGCGGTCGAACAGCACCGGGTTGGTGCGCTTGCCGTCCACCAGGGTGGCGATGATCGGCGGGCGTTCCTCGGCGTAATGCTCCTGCAATGAGTCCAGCAGGCGCACCGGCAGCTGCGGCTGATCCACCACCATGAAGATCGCCGCCTGCGCCTCCGGTGGCACCGCCGCCAACCCGGCCTTCACCGAGCTGCTTTGCCCCTGCGCCCACTCGGGGTTGTGTACCGGCTGCACGGCCAGACCATACAGCGCGGTCTTCACCTCGGCCGCCGCGGCCCCGGTGACCACGATCACCGGCTCCAGCCGCGCCGCCAGGGCCGTCTCGGCCACCTGGCGCACAAAGGGCTTACCCTTCCAGTCCAGCAACTGTTTAGGCTGGCCCAGCCGCTCGGAGCCACCCGCGGCCAGAATAATGCCGGCGATGTGCTCAGACATCAGCTTCCTTTGTCATTGCGAGGATGCGCTGCGCAGCAGCGCTGACGAAGCAATCCCCAAGCACGACGTAAAAGCTCAAACCCCACCTCGCCCAATGAACTCAACCAGCAGCGGATTCACCACCTCGGGCCGGTCAAAGTGCGGGATGTGCCTGGCATCCGCGATCGCGTGAAACTCGGCCTGCGGCGCCAGCTTGACGAAGGTCTGCGCATGGCGGAACGGCACCGTCTCGTCCAGCTCACCCCAGATAAGCTGCACCGGCTTGCCGCCCGCCCCCACGCGCTCATACAACTGCAAGTCCTCATCGAGCATTCCGCTGCGCAGTGAGGAGAGCAGGGCGCGTTTGAAGCCGCGGTACTTCATCTGCTCAAAATAGCGCTGCGAGAATGAAGCGATCGCCTCCGGCGTGGGCTGGTAAAAATCGGCCAGCATACTTTCCAGCAGGGTCTTGCGACCCATGCGGCCAAAGGCGCCTAGCAGCAGCTCGCCCACGCCGGGCCAGAACACCGCCTTGACCGCCGGCGGCAAGCCAAGATCAAAGCCGGCCGGGTCGATAAAGCTCAACTTGTGCACGCGCTTAGGGAAACGAAAGGCGAACTCGGCCGCGATCACGCCACCCATGGAGAGCGAGACAAGGCTGGCTTGCGTGATCTTCAACACGTCCAGCAACTCAGCCAGCTGGCGCACGAACAGGGCTTTGTCGTAACGCGCCTCGGGGCGGTCAGACCAGCCGCGCCCGTATAAGTCATAGCGGGTCACACGGAAGCCAGCCGCGGCCAATGCCGCAAAGGTCGGGTCCCAGATGAAGCTGGGCATGGAGAAGCCATGCAGCAGCACTACAGGCTGGCCCGTGGCCGGGCCGGCCTGTTCATAGTAAGTCTTGCCGTCAGAGAGTTGTGCCAGCGCGCCGGGCAGGTGGGCGCGGTTCTCGCGGCCAAGCCGCTGCCGTTCGCCGTAGAGAACACGCTCCACGAACGACATACTAGCCGGGCAGCTTGCCGAGCGCGCGCAGCACGCGCTCGGGAACCAGCGGGAACTGGTCTATCCACACGCCGGTGGCGTCGTACACCGCGGCGGTCACCGCGGGCGAGAACGGGATATAGGGCATCTCAGCCATGCCGCGCACGCCCCACGGCCCGTTCGGGTCAGGGAATTCCAAGATCAGCGACTGCACCCGGTCGGGCACATCCATCACGGTCGGGATCAGATAGTTGGAAAAGTACGGCGTCTTGGTGTACCCGCCTTCTTGAATGAAATTCTCCATCAGGGTATAGCCCGCCGCCTGCACCACCGCGCCTTCGATCTGGCCTTCGATCTGCTGCGGGTTAATCGCCTTGCCTACATCGTCAGCGCAGATCACATCGGTGATATGCACATGGCCGGTCTGGGTATCCACCTCCACCGCCACCGCTTCCGCCACGTAGCCGTAAGCAAAGACCGGGTCGCCCTGGCCGGTCTCGGCGTCCAGCAGCGTCGTAGGCGGCGGTATGTACTTGAATTCGGCGATGGCGGGGCGCTCTTCGTTCTGCCATTGCGCCAATGCGGCATCCGCCGCGCCGCGTATGGCATTGCCCGACATGAAGGTGAGCCGTGACGCCGACGCCGAGCCCGAGTCGCCTGTGACGGCGGTATCCGCCACTACCATCTCGACCTTTTCCACCGGCACGCCCACGGCGTCGGCCGCCATTTGGCGGAAGGCGGTGTGCGCCCCCTGCCCCACGTCCGAGCCGGCCTGATGCAACACCACGCGCTCGATCTCGGCCGCGCCGTGGATCTCGATCGTGGCCCAGGCACGCTCCGGAAACCCAAAGGAGAAGCCTACGTTCTTGAAACCGCAGGCGAAGCCCACCCCGCGCTTGATATGCGCAGCGGGCGCGGGCAGCTGCGGCCAGGCGTCTGCAGCCCGCTGCCATTCGCCGGCCTGCTCTTGCCAACCGGCGGCGCGGGCGCAAGCATCCACCACTTTGTCCAGCGAGACACCCGGCGGCTGCGTGGCGCCGGTCGCCAGGATGTCGCCATCCAGCGCCATGTTCAGCATACGCAGCTTGACCGGGTCCATCCCCAGCGCATCCGCCAGTTTGTTGATCTGTGACTCAGACGCAAACGCGCCCTGCGGGCCGCCAAAGCCGCGGAAGGCGCCGTTGGGAATGTTGTTGGTGTAGACCGTGCAGGCATCTACATGTACATGCGGGATTACGTATGGGCCAGTAGCTAAGAGCGTAGCATTGCCCAGCACCTTCACCGACGTATAGATGTATGGCCCGGAATCGGCGATGACTTCAGATTTGGCGGCAATGATCTTGCCGTCCCTAGTAGCGCCCCACTTGGAGCGAATGATGTACGGGTGGCGCTTGTGGTGCCCGATCATGGACTCGTAGCGCGACCAGATGATCTTGACCGGGCGATGAATGCCGCGCTGATGTAAGCGCCAGGCCGCCAAACCCAGCACGATCTGGATCGACATGTCCTCGCGCCCGCCGAACGCGCCGCCGATGGCCGGGTGGATGACGCGTACTTGCTCGTCTGCCAAGCCCAGCGCATGGGCAATGGCCATGCGCTCTTCGTGCGCCCATTGGCCGGCCACTTCCACAGTGACGCGGCCCTGCTCATCGATATAGCCCAGGCCAGCCTCAGGCGCCAGGTAGGCATGCTCCTGCACCGGCGTGCGGTACTCACCTTCGACGATGACATCGGCTTGCGCAAAAGCGGCTTCGATGTCGCCGCCATAGCGCACACGGTAACGGTGATAGGTATTGTCGCTGTCGGGATGAATGCGAAGCGCGTCCGGTGTCATGGCCGCTTCCGGGTCAGACAGCACCGGCAGATCTTCGTACTCCACCTTGATGAGGTCACGCGCCCGGGCGGCGATGGCTTCGGTCTCAGCGACGACGAAGGCCACCTGGTCGCCCACGAAGCGCACTCGCTCGGCATATGGCTTGCTGGAGCCCGGCCCACACAACACTGGCTGGTCTTGCACCATAAGGCCGTATTCGTTGACCGGCACATCCTTGGCGGTGAAGATGGCGACGACGCCAGGCAACGCTTCGGCTTCGGCCGTGTCAATGGAATGGATGATGGCATGCGGCCGCCCGGCGAACAGCACCTTGGCGTGCAATTGCTCCGGCTTGTTGATGTCGCCTGGATACAAGGTTTGGCCGGTCACCTTGCCATGCGCATCAATGCGCCCGTGGGACTGGCCGATGGCAGAGGTGCGTTTTCGGTGCATTATTCGTAGCGCCCGCGCGTCATGGTGGCTACCTCTTCATTCAGCGGGCCGCCAGCCAAAGAATACACAATAGACCCCAGGATGGAGAAGATCAGATACAGAAGAATCGTAAGCACCAAGGTGAACAAGCCCTTGAAGTAGGGGCTGGTCAGCAGGGCCGGGTTGGCACGTGCGCCTTGAGCCAGCGTTTCATTGCTGGCTAATGCCCAGGCAATAATGACATCGCTGAAGCCATAGGCCACCACTGGCAGAATAATGAGCAGGATGCAGCCAATGCCGCGCCAAATGGGGTGCACACGCCACGGAAAGGGATCACGGGAAGGTTTTCGTAACAGCATTCTTACTCCACAGACTGCGCAATGGCGCCAGCGCTCTCGATGGCGTCCAATATTTTGTAGTAGCCAGTACAACGGCACAGGTTGCCCGCCACGGCTTCTTTGGCCTGCTGGCGGTCCGGCTGCGGATGCTCCTGCAGCAGCATGGCCGCCGACATGACAAAGCCCGGCGTGCAATAGCCGCACTGCACCGCAGCATGCTCAACGAAGGCCTGCTGCACCGGGTGGAGGCTGCCATCTTCGCCGGCCAGACCCTCGATCGTCACGATGTGCGTGCCATGCGCCCGCGGGGCGGGCACCAGGCAGCTCATCACCGCCTTGCCATCCATGAACACCGTACACGCGCCACACTCGCCTTCGGCGCAGCCTTCTTTGGTGCCGGTCAGCAGCGCATCCTCGCGCAACAGGCGCAGCAAGGTCTTCTCGTGGCCGGTCTCGAACGAATACGGTTGGTCGTTGATGACGGTGGAAATCGGCCCATCGGTTGGTCGGCTGGTCAGCTGTTTCCCTTGGGAGTAATCCGCAAGCAATACCGGCTTTTCGGGAATCCGCACCGGCTGCTGGCTGGCGGCCAGCTCTTCCAGGAGGCGGGCCGCGGCCACGCGTACCATCTCGCTGCGGTAGTCTGCCGAACTGCGGATATCGCCGATCGGGCTGGCAGCGGCCTGGGTCAGCGCCGCCGCCTGAGCGATGGTATCCGCGCTCAGGGTCTTGCCGGTCAGGTACGCCTCGGCCTCAGGGGCGCGAATGATCGTAGGCGCCACCGCCCCGAGGGCGATGGCGGCGCTAGCCACCTTGTCGCCATCCATGCTCAGCACAATGGCCGCATTGATCACCGAGATGGCCTGGGCGCGGCGCAGGGTCATGCGCATGAAGGCGCCCCGCTGCCTGGCCGGGTCGAGCGCCGGGAAGTGGATATCCACCAGCATCTCGTCCGGCTGCATCACGGTTTTGCGCACGCCGGTATAGAACTCGGCCAGCGGCACTGTGCGCTCGCCACCCTGCGAGCGCAGCACGACGCTAGCGCCCAAAGCCATCAGGGCTGGGATGGTGTCGTTGGCGGGGGAGGCGGTGATCAGGTTGCCGGCCACCGTGCTGCGGTTGCGGATCTGCGGCGCGCCTACCTCGTAAGCGGCCAGCGCCAGCGGCAGCGCCTGCTGGCGCAGCAGCGGGCTGGCGGCACAATCATTGTGCGTCACCAGTGGGCCAAGGTGGATACGGCCTTCGCCATCCTGTGTAATGGCGTCCAAGCCAGGAATGCGGGTGACATCGATCAGGGTGTGGACATTCTTGCGCGCCCCCAGCTCATATTCGATGATGAGATCGGTAGCGCCGGCTACGATGCGCGCCGCCGTGCCGTGCTCGACAAGAGCCGCCAACGCTTCGTCAACAGTGGATGCAGTGATGTAGTGGGACCACATGAGGCGCTAATTATACGCCTCGCTCTATCATTACTTTTGAAAGCACACCAACATGCTTTGGAAGACAGAGTGAATGCTATTTAGGCACAACAGCAGAGGCTTGTTGCGCTAACTGGCCTACCGTTTCCAAACGTGCTTCATCTTCTGGCTCGCCGTTGCCGGCCAGCATCAGCGTGTTCTCCGCCGCCTGCAGGATGCCGCTGGCTTCACGGCCATCCATCGCCAGCAAAGGCGCCGGCCCCCAGCCGCCGATGGCTACCCGCGTGCGGCCGGCGGGCCAGCGCGCCAGCGCCAGCCAGGCGCCATCGGCCTGATAAAAGTCCAGCCTGGCCGCGGTGCTAAAGTGCAGGCCCGCCACAGCCGGCTCGCCCGCGGTGGCACGCAGCGCCAGCCAGTTGCCATAGCTTTGAGTGGCGCCGTCCTGCAACTCCAGCTCGGCGTCGAGCGCCAGTATGGCCGCCGCCAACTGCGAGTCGCCCGCGGCGGCCAGCAGCCAGGCCACGGCCTGTTGGCCGTGTGCCGGCTGCGAGTCGCCGCGCACGGCCTCGCGCAGCGCTGGCTGCAGGCCTTCGGCCTCCGCCAGCGCTTCCAAACTGGCGGACATATCCATGCGCAGGGTGTTGCCCTTCAGGGTTACGCTCATCGCTATTCAGTATCCGGGTACACGCGCCAACCCAACTCTTCCAAGGCCACGCCTTCCAGATCTCCAGGAGGCAAGGCCACCATCAGGGCTTCGCCCTCAGCCAGCAGCTCACCGCTTGCGTCGTAGATCGCAGTATGTGCTTCGGCCACGCGGCCACGGTCCTTCACGGCGACCCCAGTAATGCGCAAGGGCTGCTCCACGGGTACATGCTTACGGTACTTAGTAGTAAGGCGAGCAGTATACATAAAGCGATTGTGGTCCTTGAGCATAAAAACGCGGCTCACCGCCTCATCCATGATGGTGCTGATGACGCCGCCGTGCACAATGCCCGGATAGCCCTCATACACCTTGGGCACGCTATATTCCCCCACCACGCCACCTTCTGTGTCTGGGTCAGCGTAGAACTCCAGCTTGAGCCCAATCGGGTTCTCCATGCCGCAGGCGAAGCAATTGCGTGAGTTGGGGAGCTTATTAATCATAAAAATTCCTTAATCGTTTAATCAACTGCAAACTCGCCAGGGACTTCGAGTTCATTAGTAAACAAGGGGTCAGCGCTATATTCGACTGCCTGTTCCCGGATTATTCGTCCACTTCGTTTGTTATTGCTTAAGTAAGAAACGAAGCCACGGATTTGTTTACGAACATCCGTAGCCCGAGAATAAAGCTCATCAAATTCTGACTGCGTTAAATATTGCTGATCCAGTGCAGTATAGAGTTGTGATTGGACTTCTGCCGCCGACCTAAAGGAGAACCCGAGAAATCGAATGAACTCGCCGTCATAACCGGAATCAAATCCCTCGGCAATATTGGACATCACTGAAATTGCAGCTCTCCGAATCTGGTCGCGAAGCGCAAAGTCCCTGGCGAATTGAGATGAATTGGTCTGAGCGTATACGAGATTTACCAAAATGCGCGCAGACTGCCACACCTTCAAATTCTCAAATTGCCGAATAGTTGCCATCAACAATAGATTAACAGATTAATCAATTAACCGATCCCAGGCCCATGTTCCTTGTTTTCTTGCAATACCCCCCAAGAAATCGAGATCCTCCGGCACATCCACGTCCCGCGCCAAGGAGGGCAGCTCGAGCACATGCAGTTGTGCACCGCTGGCCTCCGCTCGTGCGCTGTGCGCTTGGAATGAGCCCGGGCCGAACTCGTATTCGATCTGCCCGACAGGGTTGATGTACAGGGCGTTCGTTCCCTCGTGATGATGATCCGGAGCGATCACTACCGCTGGCTCAGCGCTGCCCGCTTGCAGCATGGCACTCACATCCACGGGGCTGAGTTGCGGCAGGTCGGCCGGCACCACCAGCACGCTGGTGGCCGTGTAGGTTTGCGCTACGGCAGTGGCGCGTTGCAGCGCTACGTTGAGATGCGGCGCGCCATCCTCTTGCAGCGTGCGGGCGCCGTGCTCGCGCGCCAGCGCCAGCGCCGCTGGATCGCGGCTCACCACCAGCACCTCGCCCAGCTCAGCCACGCTCTTGAGCATGTCGATGGTGTGCAGCAGCATGCGCTCGTTCAATGCAGCGCGGTCATCTTCGGAAAGCACGGGCGCCAGGCGAGATTTGCCGCGGCGCAAAGGTTTAACGGGAACGATGGCCCAGATCGACATCTATACTCCTTGATGCGCAATAGAGAGGGTCATGCCGCCAGTAATTGGCTGCTGAAGGCAAGCACTTCGCTCGCCAGTTGAGCACGGTCGGTGCGATCTTTCATCACCGTAGCGGTCACCAGGGGCATTATACCGAGCGCGGCAATGGCTTCGCTCTGCGCCGCATCCACTTCATCGAACACAAAGCCGCGCAGCAAGCCGCCATAATGCTGGGCCACTGCCAGCGCACTGGGCAGGATGCCCAGCTCGCTGAACATCTTGGCGGCCGGCCCCTTCAGGGCCTGCCCGCCAATGATGGGCGAGACGGCCACGATGGGCTTCGCCGCCAGCGCGGCCTGCAAGCCCGGTACGGCCAGGATCGGCGCTACGCTCACCCACGGGTTGGATGGGCACACCACCACCAGGTCGGCCGCTGCCACCGCCTCCAGCACGCCGGGCGCCGGCCGCGCTTGCTCCGCGCCGTCGAAGCGAAACGAACTGACCGCTGGCTCACAGCGCCGCGCCACGAAATACTCCTGAAAGGCCAACTCGCCTTCGTTCGTCTGTACAAAAGTGCGCACCGGCTGGTCGCTCATCGGCAGCACCCGGGCACGGATACCCCACGCCCGGCAAAAGTCCGCTGTTATGGCGCTCAACCCATCACCGGCCCGCAGGCGGCGGGTGCGCTCCAGATGCGTACCCAGGTCGCGGTCGCCCAGCCAGAACCAGGTCGGCCCGCCCAGCACCTCGACGCTGCTCATAGCTTGCTGGGTCTCCCCCACGCGGCCCCAACCGGTTTGTGGGTTGGCCAGGCCAGCCAGGGTATAGCACACCGTATCCAGGTCAGGACAGATCGTGAGCCCAAAGTGCTCAAAGTCATCCCCGGTATTGACGATGATCGTCAGGTCATCAGGAGGCAGCACTTGCGCCAGGCCATCGGCCAACTTGGCGCCGCCCACCCCACCAGCCAGTGCAACAACTTTCATTGTTCTCCTATTGGCTGGCGCGCACCAAAGCGCGGAACAGGTTTTGCATGCGGGCGTCCTGCGGCAAACACTCCGGATGCCACTGTACGCCCACGGCGAAGGGATGCTCGGGCAGTTCGATGGCTTCCACCAAGCCATCCGGCGCACTGGCGACCGCTTTCAGCCCGCTCGCCAGGTCTTTGATGCCTTGGTGGTGCAGACTGTTGACCTCGACGATCGGCTCGCCGAGGATCTCGGCCAGACGGCTGCCTTCACTCACCTGCACCGGGTGGGCCAAATAATCCCAAGGGTGGTCAGGGAAGTTGGTATGCTTCAGCGCTCCCGGCAGCTGATCGGGAATGTGCGTGTACAGCGTACCCCCGAAGGCCACATTGGCGATCTGCAAGCCGCGGCAAATGCCGAGGAAAGGTTTGCTGTCTTCGGCCGCCTGGCGCACCAGCTGGATCTCGATCTCATCTCGCTCAGCATCCAAGTCGTATAGCTTCTCGTGCGGCTCGCCGTTGAAGCGATGGATCTCAATATCCCCGCCGCCGGTGAACACCAAACCGTCCAGCCGGCCGAGCAACTCGCGCAGCTTGTCGAGCGGAAGATTTAGTGGAATAAGCACCGGGATGGCGCCCGCCCGCACCAGCGCCTCGCTGTACGGGCGCGGCGTTTGAATAACGTCTATCTGGTACAGCTCAGAACGAGCATTGCGGGTGGTGACGCCGATCAGTGGGCTGGTCATGGGCACATTCTACTTGTCTATACGCGGCGAACGATCTCGTCGATCGGCTGGCGCGGCCGCGGTGCCGGCTCGCCGGCCGGGTAGCCGAGCAGCAACACGCCTTGCGCCTGCCAGCTCTGCGGCAGGCCCAGCGCCTGCCGCGCCGCCTGCTGAGCGAATAGCGGTGCGCACACCCACACCCCGCCCAGGCCTTCGGCGTGGGCGGCCAGCAGCAGTTGCCCGCCCGCCAGCGCTACGCTCTGCATGGCCATCTGCAGCTCGCCCTGGGTGCGCGCCGGGTCAGCATACGTATCCAGCACGCTAGCATCCAGGCACAGCAGCACGGCAGCTGGCGCTTCTTGCAGGCGGGCCGCCGAGCGCGCCAATTGCGCCGCGATCTGCTCGGCGCTCAGCCCCTCGGCCTCAAGCGCGGCGGCAAATTCGCGCCCCAGTTCTTCGGCCAGTTGGCGGCGGCTGTCTTCACTCTCAAGGATCACAAACCGCCACGGCTGGCGGTTGTGGGCATTCGGCGCATAAGCGGCCGTCTCCAGCACCCGCGCCAGCACATCGGCCGGCACCGGCTGCGCCAGGAAACGGCGCGTGGAACGCCGAGCGCGCAACCAACGATGCAGCTCAGCCGAGTCTAGCTGTGCGGCGGCCACAGGATGATCTGCTCAGGCTTGAGCGTGTACATCACACGCACCTGACCGGGCGGAATATTGAAGTCTTGCCCGGTGTACTTGCGAGACAAGCTGTGCAAATGCTCCGCCGCTCCATCGGTGGTGATCTCCACGGTGCCACGCAACTGGATGTACTTGTACGGGTCACCCGGGGCGACGATGGCCACGGCGATGCTGGGGTTGGCACTCAGATTACGGAACTTGGCGGTCTTGTCAGACGTACCGAACAGGATGTGCTCCCCATCCGTGTTGAACCACACCGCGGTCAGCTGCGGCGCGCCGTCGGCGTCCACCGTGGCGATCCAGGCGAAGGCTTTGGTCTCATCCGCCAGCAGGTGGCGGTATCCCTCGGGCAAATTGGCGAGTGCGCTCATGGCTAGTGGCTCGCAAAGATCTTGTGCGGCTTGATCTTGTAGATCACGCGCACCTGGCCCTCACGCTTGGGGAAATCCTTGCCGTCATAGATGTGCGAGAGCTTGTTGATGTGTTCGTAGGCGTCTTTCTCTATGACTTCCACTACTTCGCCACGGACGAGCAGATAGCGGTACGGATTGGCCGGGTCAGGAATGCTGAGGGCCACCTTGGGATGCGCCATCATGTTCTTGTCCTTCAGACGACCGCGGGCCGTGTTGATCAGAATATGGTCATCCTCAACATTGAACCAAACCGGGCTTACCTGGGGCGAACCATCCTTCAAGGTGGTGCCTAAAAAGGCGAACGCCTTGGTTTCATCTTTGAGCAGATCCTGAAAATCAGCAGGCACGTTCTTCATAGCATTCTCCTTGAGGCAGATACAAGTTAGACGAAAAGCAGCAAAGCTATCTTACCGAAACTGGTCGCGATCACGCGGGCGCAGCAGCTCGCCCAGGCTGGCTTCGCGTAACGGGTACGGGAAGCCGCGCACATGCACCGCCGGGCAGCCTTCGGCCGCCTGGCCCATCGCCAGGCTGGCCGCCGCGGCCAGCTCGTCGGCGGCTGCCAGCTGCGTCACGCGCAGCGGGCGGCCCGCCAGGTCTGGCGTGCCGCGCAGATCCACCAGGCCGGGCAAACCGCTCAGGCCGATGGTGGTGCCCAGCGTGCCCTCACGCCAGGCGCGCCCATGCGAATCGATGATGAGCACGCCCAACTGGGCTCCGCTGGCTGTCTGCAAGGTCGCCCGCAAGCGGTCGGCGCTGGCATCCGGGGTCTCGGGCAGCAGCAGATACGCATCCTCAGCCGAATTAGGCAGGTTGGAGTGGTCAATGCCGGCGTTGGCGCTCACGAAGCCCAGCCGATGTTCGACAATGAGCAGGCCGGGGCGCGCCCGCAGTACCTCATTGCTCTCATCCAGTATCAACTGCACTAGGCGCGGGTCTTTTTCGGTCAGTGCGCCCAGCTCCAGTGCGCGTTCGCTTGGCGTCACATCGCCGAGCGAACGATAGCGCCCCTCGGCCTTGGAAACGATCTTCTGCGCCAGCACGACCACATCGCCATCTTGCAGGGTCAAGCCCTGGCGCAAGGTGGCCGCCAGCAGCAGCGCAGCCAGGTCATCACCCGGCTGCACCAGCGGCAGGCCCTGCAGTGGTGTCAGCAGCAGCGGATTCACGTTACGGCTTTTTGATGCCCGCCACCTTGATGGTGCCGTGGCGTGACTTATAGCGCTTGTTCATGCTCACCAGCAGGCTGGTCAACCCTTCAACCGTGATGGCGTTATCCAACACTCCGGCGTAGTAGCCATTCAAGCCAGCCGCTTGCACCAGCTCCAGCGCGGCCTCAGCCGCGCCCATGTCGTCGGCGCACACCAGCACATCGCTATCCAGCGGCTGGGCAGTGTTCTTGCGCAGCGCCGCGGCCGGCACGGTTTGGAAGGCCGCTGCCACTTTCACCCCGTCGCCCAGCAACTGCTGGGCGCGGCGAGCGGCGGCCGGCGCAGTTGGCGGCGTCAGCTCAGGGAAACGCAGGCGCGCTGTGGCGTCCAACAGCACCTTGCCCTGCAGCGCGTCTTTTACCGTTGCCAGCGCAGCCTCGTGCGCGTCCTGCTCAACGGTCAAGATAGCCAGCTCGGCAGCGGCTACTGCGGCCGCGTTCTCCATACCGCGGATGGCTTCGCGGCCCAGCTCAGCGTTCAACTCGGCCGCGGCCGCCTGCGCCTTCTCCGCCGTACGCGAACCTACAATGACGGCATATCCGGCGTGCGCCCAGCGCAGCGCCAGGCCCGCTCCCAGCGCCCCAGTGCCGCCTATGATTGCAATGGTTTTAGACAAGAGCACTCCAAAGTCAGTGAGTAGTGAACAGTGAATCGTGATTAGTATATTGCACAATAACCCAGTGGCGCGTTGGGTGTCCTGCTCACAGCTCACTCCTCACTATTCACTTGCTCTTATAATCCCCCCATGCCCGGTTCCCAGATCATTATCGAAAACTTTCACAGCATCGCGCTGGAGCACAACCCACTGGACGATCCCATCGCCCGCCGCGTGCCGGTCTACCTGCCCGCCGGCTACGCTGAAAGCCAGCGCTACCCCGCCATCTACCTGCTGGCCGCCTTCGGCAACCGCGGCCTCAAGTTCCTCAATGATGACTTATGGGAAGAGAACATCCAGCAGCGCCTGGACCGCCTGATCGCCTCCGGCGCCATGCAGCCCACCATCGTGGTGATGCCGGACGCCAGTACCCGCTACGGCGGCTCGCAGTACCTCAACTCCCCCGCCCTCGGAGACTACGAAGACGCCCTGCTTGAGCTGGTCAGCTTCATTGACCGCAAGTACCCCACCTTGGCCGCGCCCGGCGCACGCGCACTCGTCGGGCATTCCTCCGGCGGCTATGGCGCCTTGCGCCTGGCCATGCGCCAGCCGGCCACCTTCGGCCTCGCCGCCGCCCATAGCGCCGACCTTCACTTCGAGCTCGCCTACCGGCCGGATTTTGGCGATCTGCTGCGCTATTACGAAAAAGCCGGGCTGGATGGCCTGCAAGCCCTGCTGGCCGACCCACACACTGCGCTGCAACGCGGCGCATCCCATACTGCCCTCAACCTGCTGGCCATGGCAGCCGCCTACTCGCCCAACCCCAGCGCGCCGCTGGGCTTCGACCTACCGATCGATCTGCACAGCGGCGCCTGGCAGCCTGAGGTCTGGCAGCGCTGGCTGGCCCACGACCCGCTCCACATGCTAGCCCAGCATGCCGATGCGCTGCGCGGCCTGCGCCTGCTCTACCTCGATTGCGGCAAGTACGATGAGTATAATTTGCTCTACGGCGCGCGCTTGTTCACAGACCAGCTGCGCCAGCACGACATCACATTCCAGTACGAAGAATACGAAGGCGGCCACCGCCACATGAAGCACCGTTACGACACATCCTTCACTGCAATTTCTGCAGCATTCCAACTCTGAGAGGAAATCCCATGTCAGACCCCCGCAGCACTGCCTTGCAATTTGCCAAAGACAACCGCGCTCGCTTCCGCCAGGAGCTGGCCGAGCTGGTCGCCATCCCCAGCGTGTCGGCTGACCCGCAATACAAGCCAGACATCCAGCGCGCCGCCGATTGGCTGGTGAACAAGCTCAAGAGCCTCGGCGTCGAGAACATCCAACTGCTCGACAACGGCGGCCATCCCCTCGTCTTCGGCGAGTGGAACGGCGCCGGCCCTGACGCCAAGACCATGCTAGTCTACGGCCACTATGATGTACAGCCCGCCGATCCGATGGAACTGTGGGACACGCCCGCTTTCGAAGCCGTAGAAAAAGGCGAACTGCTCTTTGGCCGCGGCACCTCTGACATGAAGGGTCAGGTCATCGGCAGCCTGGCGGCCATCGAGTCCGCTCTGCATGCCGGCAACCTGCCGGTCAATCTCAAGTTCATGATCGAGGGCGAAGAGGAAACCGGCTCGCCCAGCATGGACAAGTTCATCAAGAAGCACGCCGATCTGTTCGCGGCGGACTTTGCGCTAAACCCAGACGCCGGCATGCTCAGCCCAACCCAGCCCACCATCACCTACGGCCTGCGCGGCATGTCATACTTCGAGTTGCACGTCACCGGCCCAGCGCTGGATCTGCACTCCGGCTTCTTTGGTGGCACGGTGCGCAACCCTGCCAACGAGTTGGCCCGCGTCATCGGCAGCATGCAAGACGAGAACGGCCGCGTCACCATCCCCGGCTTCTACGACAAAGTGCGTGCGCTGGAAGAAGACGAGCGCGCCGACTTCCGCCGCCTCCCGCAAGACGATGCCTTCTATCTCAAACAGGCCGGTTCCAAAGCCCTGTGGGGCGACAAAGACTTCAGCGCCTACGAGCGCGCCACCGCCCAGCCCACGCTGGATGTCAACGGCCTGCTCTCCGGCTACACCAGCGAAGGGCCAAAGACCGTCCTGCCCTCCAAGGCCATGGCCAAGTTCTCGTGCCGCCTGGTGCCCGATCAGGATCCATTCGAGATCGAAGCCCTGGTGCGCAAGTACATCGAAGACACGATCGACCCCAGCGTGAGCTGGGAGCTCAAGCTACTCTCGGACGCCGTACCCTCCATCTCTGAGCGCAACTCGGCCGCCGTGCAAGCCATGGCCAAAGCGCAGGAGACGGTCTGGGGCGTCAAGCCCATCTTCCGCCGCGAGGGCGGCAGCGTGCCCGTCGTCGGCCATCTGCAGGGCCAGTTGGGCATCGAGTCGATCAATGTGGGCTGCGGCCTGCCGGATGACCAGTTGCACTCCCCCAATGAGCGCATGCACCTGCCCAGCTGGGAAAAGCAGATCGACTCTTTCATCAACTTCATCTACAACTTAGGCCAATAGTGGCGAACGCGGGCAAACAAGCGCCCAAGCCCCTCTATGGCGGCCAGGCCGTCATAGAGGGCGTCATGATGCGCGGGCCGCGCTTCATGGCCGTGGCCATGCGCGATCCGAAGGGCAAGATCGTGCTACACAGTGAGGCGCTTGGCCCCATCTACAGCAGCCGCTGGGCCAA
Source organism: Anaerolineales bacterium (assembly GCA_019637675.1). Taxonomy (GTDB): domain Bacteria; phylum Chloroflexota; class Anaerolineae; order Anaerolineales; family UBA11579; genus JAMCZK01. The sequence continues at coordinate 335,870 of JAHBVE010000002.1, forward strand.
GGTGCCCTTCCTGCGCGGCCTGCTGCTGCTGTGGGATGCGCTGGGCTTGGGCAGCCGCGTGCTCGGCCTCTCCGCCAACGTGCAAGCCGAAAGCGAGGACGAGAAGCTGGAAGGCGCGCCGCTGGCCATCACCATGCTGATCTCGTTCAGCTTCGCCATCGGCTTGTTCTTTCTGCTGCCCGCTGGCCTCGGCCACCTGGCCGAGCGCCTGCTGTCGTTGACTCCGCTAACAGGCAACCTGCTCGAAGGCGTGTTCCGCCTGCTGATCCTGCTGGGCTATCTGTGGGCCGTCGGCCGCATGGATGAGATCCGCCGCGTCTTCGGCTATCACGGCGCCGAGCACAAGACTATCCACGCCTACGAAGCCGGCGTCAAGCTCACGCCGAAGAACGTGGCCACTTTCCCGCTGGAGCATCCGCGCTGTGGCACCGCCTTCCTGCTTACCGTGATCGTGCTGTCCATCCTGGTATTCACGCTCATTGGCCCGCTGCCGCTGTTGCCGCGCCTCTTGCTGCGCGTGGCGCTCATCCCGGTGCTGGCAGGCATCGCCTACGAGTACCTGCGCTGGACGGCCAGCAACATCCGCAATCCGCTGGTGCGCCTGCTGGTGGCGCCCAACCTGGCCCTGCAGCGCCTCACCACCCGCCCGCCAGATCCCAAAATGCTCGAAGTCAGCATCGCCGCCTTCAATGAGATGCTCAAGCTCGAGACCAGCAAAGCGCCCAAGCCCAAAGAGCTCAAGCTGACCCCACCCAAAAAGAAGGCGGCACGCAAGAAGACGGTGAAGAAGACCGCTGCGCCCAAAAAGGCAACCGTCAAGTAACTACACTGAAGCTCTACTCCCAGCGCTTATCTTGCATTCATCCCCACGATAAGCGGCTCGATAAAATCGCCTCATGAAAACCGCGCACATCTCTGCCAAACGTCGCCTGCTCTTGGCGCTCATTGCCCTCACGCTTACTGCCCTGGCCTGCGATCTGGGGCGCTTCAACCCCGCCGCCATCGGCCGCAACCAGCCTGACTACGAAACCCGCGAGCTCTTCCCCGGCGCAGTCTACATGCGTGTTGTGCGCAACACGCCGCGCCCGCTGGTCTTCCATGTCGTCACGCTCGACCTCATGAATGGCATCCGCTCATATGTCAGCGCTGGCAACCCAGACACGCAGGATATTCCCGCCCAGACCACATCCAGCTTTCTGCAGCAGAATAACTTGCTGCTCGCCATCAACGGGGATGGCTTCACTCCCTGGTTCGACTTTGGGCCACTCAGCTCCAAGCCTGACCCCGGTGACCGCGTAGACCCGTTGGGCTTCGCCGTTTCGCGCGGCGTCATTTACTCCGAAGTGCGGCGCGGCCACCCCATCCTGTATCTGTATGAAGATGTGGGTGCAGACATCAATATGCTGGAGAGCAAGCTCTACAACGCCGTCTCCGGCTTCGACCTGCTGGTCTCGATGCGCGAACCGGCTGCCGGCCTCAGCGGCATCGGCACCGAGCCGCGTACCGCCGTCGGGCTGGACCAGTACGGTACCAAGATGGTCATCATCGTGGTGGACGGCCGCATGCCCGGCTACAGCGAAGGCGTGACCGAGAAAGAGCTGGCCGCCCTGATGTTGGAGCAGAACGTGTACTCCGCCATGAACATGGATGGCGGCGGCTCCAGCACGCTGGTGGTGCGCGGCGCCGACGGCCAGCCTGAGATCCTCAACACCCCCATTCACAATGGCGTACCCGGGCGCGAGCGCCCAGTCGCCAACCACTTGGGCTTCTACTTCCCGTAGGCCATTACAATCCCGCCATGACCGAGATCCTGCCCCGCGCCCAATGGCGCCTGCTGCGCCATGCACCGGCCAGCGGCACGCGCAACATGGCCGTGGACGACGCCATCCTGGAGCTGGCCCGCAAAGGCGAAGCCCCGCCCACCCTGCGCCTGTACGACTGGGCGCCTGGCACGCTGACACTAGGCCTCGGCCAGCCGCTGGCGGATGTGGACTCTGCGCGCCTGGCAGCCAACGGCTGGGGCATCGTGCGCCGCCCCACCGGCGGCCGCGCCATCCTGCACATTGATGAGCTCACCTACTCGGTCATCGGGCCGAATGATGAGCCGCGGCTGGCCGGCGGCGTGCTGGAAAGCTATCGCCGCATCTCGGGCGCGTTGATGCGCTCGTTGAAAGTGCTGGGCCTGCGCGTGGAGCAGCAAACCGGCCACCAGCTGCCCGGCGCCGACCAGGGGCCGGTGTGTTTTGAAGTCCCCTCAGATTACGAGATCACCCTGGGCGGCAAGAAGCTGATCGGCAGCGCCCAGGCCCGCCGCAAAGGCGGCGTCTTGCAGCACGGCAGCCTGCCGCTATACGGCGACATCGCCCGCATCACCGAGGCGCTGGTTTACCCCGGTCAGGCCGAGCGTGAGGAGAGCGCCGCCCGCGTGCGCCAGCGGGCGGCCACCGCCGAAGAAGGCCTGGGCCGCACGCCTACCTACGCCGAGGCCGCCGCGGCCTTCATCGAAGGCTTTGCCGAAATGCTGAACATTGACTTGATCGAGGGCGAGCTCAGCGCCGAAGAAGCCGCCGCGGCGGCCGACTGGGAAACGCAGCGCTACGCCAGCACGGCCTGGATGGAAAGAGCGTAAAGACGAGTGAACAGTGAAAGTAATCAGTGAGCAGGGTTGCCTGGTCACTGCTCACTAATAACTGCTCACTGTTTTATTCAAAAATTACTTCGGGAAATCCCAACTGCAAAAAGAAGCGATACAGAAAGTTCTCAGCGTTGATCTGGGCTTGCCGCAGAATGCCATCCGCCAGCGCGGCTCTTTCGATCTCGTCTTCGGCAGCCTGGCGAGCGACAGTTTCCAGGCTCTGATCGCCGCGGGTCAGCACGCCCTGCTCGCGGTCATAGACATACGACTTGTCGTTCTCCAGCGTAGCCACAAAGATCTCGGCCGGCGGCAACGTGACGTACAGGATGCCATCTTCGATGCGCAGGTCCTCGGGTTGCAGCTTCTGCAGGTCCACGCCGGCGATGACCGTGCCGTGCGCCACGAACAGGAGGCGGTCACCTACCAGGAAGCCGAACAAGCCCTGGCGCGTTTCGGCGGTGATGATCTTCTCCACCGAATACTGGATCGTCTCAAGGCGGGCCATACTGCGCACTTCATGCACGATGGTCACCGGGTCAGGGATGACGGTTGGCGTGGGGTTGAGCACGTTGGCTACCTGGGTGCTGACCGACTCCGACAGCTGCTGGACCGGGTTGAGCGTGGCGTTGGCCGCCCCGCGCACCACATCCAGGATCTGGAGCATACCCCACCCCACGATGCCTATCAGCACCAGGGAGGCGACTACCGGTAACCACGCGCGCACTTTTTCCATAGTGAGTTGATTATATAATGCGCGCATGAAAGTTGGCGTGCTGCTGCTGCACCTCAGATTCGTGGGCAGCGATTCGCTCAAGGCCAAGCGCAGCCGCCTGCTGCCGCTGCTGGCCCGTCTGCGGCGCGAGTTCAACGTGTCCGCCGCCGAGGTGGACCAGCACGACAGTTGGCAGGATGCCGTGGTGGCCTGCGCCGTGGTGAACACGCAGGCCGGCGGGGCCGAGCGGGCGCTGCAGGAGATCGTGACCTGGGTGGAGCGCCACTGGCACGATGCCGAAGTGGTCAGCGACCAGATCGAGTTGATCTAGGGCAGCGCGCTGCTTTGTGCGACTATTTGAACGATGTGCCAATCTGGATTCCTCCCTGGTCTGACTCCGGCGGTGTGACCCCTGAGAACCGTGCGGAATGAAACGTGTGAAGAAAGAGAGCGCCCTTGCGGGCGCTCTCTTGGTTAGCGGCGGCGTGTAGCTTTCTTGGCCACCTTTTTCCTGGCCGGTGTTTTGCGCACGGCCACTGGCCCAATGTCAGGCGATGTAAGCCCGGCGATCAGAGTCAGCATGAAGCCAGCCGCGGCCACCCAGGTGCCATAACGCACCGCGGTGTCCGCATTGCCATCCTGCACCACCATCAGGGCGGAGACGGCCAGAGCCGCCAGGCCCAGGCCACCCAGCCCGATCTGGGCATTGCGGGTGACGTAGAACAGACCCAAGGCGGCACAGATAGCGGCCGTGGCCACCAGGATCTTGTGCAGTTCAGCCCCATCCATGCGGAAGAGGCCCGGGCCGGTGATCTCCCCGTCGCCACAGCTGGCGAGCGGCAAGACCATGAGAGCAAAGAGTGCGATCAAAGAACCAAGTCGAGAGAGTGTCGTTTTTTCCATATTGGTTCCTCCTTGTAGAGGCGATAACGAAAAATAACGCAGAGAGTGATGGAGTCAAACGGATGAGCAAAACTTAAGAAACCGTTGCACCCGTATCATCAGAAATGGTACGTTCAGCACTTTCTTTGCAGAGCAGCCCAATATGGATATAGGGTTGCGGACATCAAGCCATTTTTGACCAAAGGGTCTGCCAGCATAAGGTCCTGAGCAGCCTGGCCAGAAGCTGTCTTCACTATAACGAGCAGCAACATATCTTTGTCATCATTGCGGGTGCGCCCGGTATGCACCAGAATATTATTGGCAAGCAGGTGTTTCTGGTACGCATAGTGTTCGCGTACATGGATCTGCTCTGCATAGGTTGGGTCTACCAGCATCTCGGGCCGGTTGGGGCGCAAGATATACAGCCACTCCTGCAGCTCTGCCATTATTCGCCTATGACGTGACGGGCGATGACCATGCGCATGATCTCGCTGGTGCCTTCGCCGATCGTCATGAGGCGTGCATCGCGGTAAATACGCTCGACCGGGAATTCGGAGCTGTAGCCGTAGCCACCGTGGATTTGGATGGCGTTGCGGCAGACGGTTTCGGCGGCCTCGGTGGCGAAGAGCTTGGCCATGGCGGCTTCTTTGGCAAAAGGCTTGCCGTTGTCCTTGTTCCAGGCGGCCTGCCAGACCAGCAGGCGGGCGGCGTTGAGCTGGGTCTCGGCGTCCGCCAGCATCCACTGGATGGCCTGGTGGTTGGCGATGGGCTGGCCGAAGGTCTTGCGCTCCTTGGCGTACTTGACCGCTTCTTCGAGTGCGGCGCGCCCGAGGCCGACCGAGAGCGCGCCGATGCCGACGCGGCCGCCATCCAGCGTGGCGAAGGTGTAGTTCAGGCCCTTGCCCTGCTCGCCGACGAGATTGCCCGCCGGGACGCGCACGTTCTGGTAGCTGACGGCGTGGGTGGGTGAGCCGTGCAGGCCCATCTTCTTTTCAGCGGGGCCGATCGAGAGACCCTGAGTTTCGGTCGGGACAAGGATCAAACTATGTCGATCGCCGGTGCGCACCAGGGTGACGATGAAGTCAGCAATGGATGCGTTGGTGCACCACATCTTGTTGCCGTTGATGACCCAGTGATCGCCATCCAGCACAGCGGTGGTCTGTACCCCACCGCTGAGGTCTGACCCGGCGCCGGGCTCCGTGAGCGCCAGGGCGGCCAGTTTGCTCTTGCCGCCGGCGGCGACGGGCAGGTACTGCTGTTTCAGCTCCTCAGAGCCAAACAGGGCTACTGGCGCGCAGCCCAAGGCGCTGTGGGCGCCGATGCTGAGGGCGGTGCTGCCACAGCCCCAACCCAGCTCCTCGACCGCCAGGACGATGCTGAGCGTATCCAGCGCGGCGCCGCCGTACTCCTCAGGGATGTGCATACCCAGCAGGCCGAGGGCGGCGCCTTTGCGGGCCGCATCCCAATTGAACTCGCTGCGCTCATCCACTTCGCGGGCCTTGGGCTTGATCTCCTTGGCGACAAAGTCGTGTACGGCAGCTTGCCATTGTTTGTGCTCCTGGCTCAGTTCAAAGTTCATTTGGGCAGGTCTCCTTTAGAAGTTGCGGTGGATTAATTGTACGCCGAACTAAGATGTTGTTCGTTTTGGGTGTGGTGCGCCGCCTGGCGGCGCGGGCGTTTTTGCCCCTGCGGAGCAAAAACGCCATGCTCGAGATGTTGTTCGTTTTTGGGTATGGGGGTGTGGGGTGCTGCGCCGCTTCGCGGCGCGGGCGTTTTGCCCCGCTGGGGCAAAACGCCATGCTCCATGAGAAGGATTTGGATCAGTGCGTCAAGCAAAATGCCAGGCATCCTGCCTGGCCTTTTGCTTGTGTGTAGGTGAATAGTATTAGCTGGTCTGACTTTCCACGAAGCTCTTGAGCGCATCCGCGGTGTAGGTCCAGCCGGTGGCAAAGCCTTCTGCGGCCAGGTCGGGATTGTCAGCGGGGAAGACGCAGCATGCTGCACCCCATGATTAGCAAATTGTTTTTTTGATGTTCCCATTCGCTTTATACTTTTGCGCATGGATGTACGTATTGAAGCCAGCTGGAAGGAAAAGCTGGCCGAGGAGTTTGAGAAGCCGTATTTTGGGCAACTAGCCGAGTTCGTGCGGGCGGAATACAAGCAATTCACCATCTACCCGCCCGGCGGCAAGATCTTCAATGCGTTCGATGCCTGCCCCTTCGACAAGGTGAAGGTAGTGATCCTGGGGCAAGACCCGTATCACGGCCCCGGCCAAGCCAATGGGCTGTGTTTCTCGGTCAGTGAGGGCGTACCACTGCCGCCCTCGCTGCAGAACATCTACAAGGAACTCAAAGACGATCTGGGTACCCCGCCGCCCGCCAGCGGCGACCTGGAGCGCTGGGCGCGCCAAGGCGTGCTGCTGCTCAACGCCACGCTCACCGTGCGCCGGGGTGCAGCCGCCAGCCACCAGGGCAAAGGCTGGGAGGAGTTCACCGATGCAGCCTTGCGGATGCTATCGCAAGAACGCGAGCATCTGGTGTTCATCCTGTGGGGCGCATATGCGCGCCGCAAAGGCGCCTTCATTGACCGCATGAAGCACCTGGTGATCGAGTCGGCCCACCCTTCGCCGCTTTCAGCGCACAATGGTTTCTTCGGCAGCAAGCCGTTCTCGAAGACGAATGAGTATTTGACACAGTATGGGGTTGAGCCAGTAAGTTGGTAAAAGCCTCACTACAAAGACACACAGGGCACAAAGTAAGAAAACTTTGTGCCTTTTGTGTCTTTGTGGTTAATCCTTTAGCTACGCCGTGATCAGCGCGATCGCCAACAGCGCCAGCCCCACCCCGGCCACCTGCAAGCGGCTGAGGTGCTCTTTCTCGATGAAACGGGCCAGCAGCACGGTGATGCCCGGGTAGAGCGAGACCAGCACGGCGGCAATATCCAACCGGCCGGACTGCACGGCGCGCAGGAATAGAAAATTGCCCAGCATGTCGAGCACGCCAGATCCAATCAGGATGAGGATCGGCAGCTTGGCGGGCAGCTGCATCCGCCGGGTTGCCAGGGCGATGCCGGCCAGCAGCAGGCTGGACGCCAAGCGGCTGGCAGCCAGCGGCCAGAAGGTAGCGCCCGCGCTGATCTGATCCAGCGTGGTGAAGAACAAGCCAAAACCCAGCCCAGCGATGATGCCGAAGCGTAGACCAGAACTCTGGCTGTGTTCGCCGCCGCGCGGCGAGAGCAGCCAGATGCTGACCAGCGCCAGGGCAAAGCCCCACAGCTGCTGCTGAGGCGGCATGCCAGTGCTGAACGCGGTGACCAAAACCGGCACCATGGCGCCCAAGGCGGCGGCCACGGGCGAAACTACACCCATGCGCCCAACGGCGAAACCGTGCAGCATGGACATAAAGCCGACCGTGCCCACCAGGCCACCCAGCACGCCCCAACCCAGATCGGATAGCGAGGAGAGCGGCTCACCGATGATGAGCGCGCCGACCAGAGCGGCCAGGAAGCCGATCGGCAGCGAGATGAGCAGAGTAAGCAGCGCGCCGATGCGACGCGCGCCGAGTCCGCTGACAAAATCTCCGCTGCCCCAGGTCAGAGCGGCGGAGAGGGCATACATGATCGAGGTTGCGAGGGCGTTCATTTACTCGTACGGCGCAATGGTGTAGATGCTGAACACAGCAGGTCGTATTGCCATGTGGGGCGCGCTCTTACTTCTTGTGCTTGGCAGCTTTCTTGGTTGTCTTACGCGGCTCCAGCATGCTGCCGCGGCAGTTGGCCGCGCCGCAGCGGCACAGGTAGAGCTTGTCTACGTCCGCCGGGTCATCCTTGCTGCGGGTCAGGTTGTAGTCGTAGAACAACTCCTCACCCTTCTGGATGGTGCGCGTGGCTTCGATATAGATACGGCCGTTGTCGTCCACCGCTTCGCAGTTGGGATCACACGAGTGGTTGATGAAGCGGGCATCGTTGCCGTTCACGCCGGCGTCGATGGTGGTCTTCTTGTCGACATTGAACAGCACCACAATGCTCTTCGGCCCGGCATTGGCATAGCGTTCGTCAGCCTCTTTGGGGCTGATGCGCTCGCCCTGATATTCGATGATGCGCGTGCCTTTGCGGAGCTTCTTGAGCGCAAAACCACCATAGCGGTGGATGGGCGACTTGCGCACTTCCATATACGGATTGGTCATGTTCACCAGTGCTTTCTGTTTTGTGAAGCTATTTGAATTTGGCGAAGGGAATTTAACCACTAATCACGCGTCAGCGCATGGATGTGCTGGACCGCGTCTGGGTTGACCAACGAGGACGTGTCGCCCAGCTCCTGGCCCAGGTAGGCAGACCGCACCATGCGGCGCATCACTTTGGCGTTGCGGGTCTTGGGCAAATCCGGCACGAAGTGGACAGCCTTGGGCGCCAGCGGCTTGCCCAGAGCGCCAGCCAGCAGGCCGCGCAATTCGGCGGCCAGGCCGTCGCTGGCGGCCGCCTGCGGCGCCAGCACGCAGAAGACCACCAGGGCGCCGCCCTTGAGCTCATCCGGCACGGCGATGGCGGCGGCCTCGACCACGCTGGCGTGCGAGACCAACACTGACTCGACCTCAGCTGGGCCCAGGCGCTTGCCGGCGATCTTGATCGTGTCGTCCGAGCGGCCCAGGATGTACCACTGGCCGTCTTCATCGCGGGCGGCCCAGTCGCCATGCACCCATACATCCGGCCAGCGCGACCAGTAGGTTTCTTCGTAGCGCTGCGGGTCGTTCCAGAAGCCGCGGGTCATGCCGATCCACGGCGCTTTGATGACCAGCTCGCCCACCTGGCCAGTGACCGAGTTGCCGCTTTCGTCGAACACATCCGCGGCAATCCCGGGGCATGGGCCGGCGAAGGCGGTGGCCTTGAGCGGCAGGATGGGATTGCCCATCACGATGCCGCCCGAGATCTCGGTGCCGCCAGAGTAATTGATGATCGGCCGCTTGCCGTCGCCCACGACATCGAAAAGCCACAGCCACGGGTCAGGGTTCCACGGCTCGCCCGTGGAAGCGAAGTAGCGCAAGCTGGTGAGGTCATGCAATTTGACGAGTTGGTCGCCATGCGGGATCAGGCTGCGCACCAGCGTGGGCGAGATGCCCAGGGTGGTGATCTTGTGGCTGGCCACCTGCTCCCAAGTGCGGTCAGGCTGCGGGAAGTCCGGCGCGCCGTCGTAGAGGAAGAAGGTAGCGCCCAGCAGCAGCGCACCGAACACGAGCCACGGCCCCATCATCCAGCCCATGTCGGTCATCCAATAGATGAGGTGACCGGGGCGCACATCGGTGCCGAAGGCCATGTCCTGGGCGGCCTTGACCGGGAAGCCGCAATGCGTGTGCAGGGCGCCTTTGGGGCGGCCGGTGGTGCCCGAGGTGTAGATGATCATCAGCGGATCTTCGGCGGCGGTGCGCTCGGTGGGCGCCTGGGCTGCCTGGGTACTGACGATCTCATGCCACCAGTGGTCACGCCCCTGCTGGAAGGGCACGGGCAGCTTGGCGTGGTCGAGCACGATGATGTGCTGCAAGCTGGGCAGCTGGGCCGCGGCTGCGTCGGCGATGGATTTCATCTCGACGGGCTTGCCGCGGCGCGGGAAACCATCGGCGGTGAAGAGCGCCTTGGCGTCACCGTCAGCCAGGCGGCTGACGACGGCGTCCACGCCATAGCCGGAGAAGAGCGGCAGGATGACGCCGCCGATCTTGGCGATGGCCAGCAAGGCCACGGCGATCTCGGGCACCATGGGCATGAAGATGCCCACGGCATCGCCCTTGCCAATGCCCAGCGAACGCAGGGCATTGGCGGCCTGGTTGACCTGGGCGTGCAGCTCAGCGTAGCTGAGCGTGCGCGCCGTGCCGTCCTCGCCTTCCCAAGTCAGTGCGGGTTTATTGGCATGTGCCGTACCTTGATATTTATCAAGACAGTTGTGCACGATATTCATCTCGCCGCCAACGCACCACTGCGGCCAGGCGATACCTTTGCTGAGGTCTACAACATTTGTATAGGGAGTGTAGAACTGGATATCCAGGAACTTGAGCACGGCATCGGTGAACCAGGCTACATCAGCTGTGGAACGCTGCATCAGCTCATCAAAGCTGCTGATGTTGTGGGCGCGCATGAATTCGGTCAGGCGGGCGTTCTCGATGTAGTCGGCCGTGGGCCGCCAGACGATGGGGCCGGAGATGAAGTCTTCTGGCATGAGTCAATTGTAATGGGCGAAGGTGATGGGGATGTGAAAGCGGTCTGTTAGTTCAGACAAGTGAGATCCCGATATAGAGCCTTAACGGATTCCTCGCTACGCTCGGAATGACAGACTTTTATGCACGCGTAGGGGCGGGTCTTAACCCGCCCCTACTGAGTCAATATTAAACTTTTGCCAGCTGGCATGAAGTCAAATCTGGGATTGCGTAGGGACGTATGGGCTTCGCAGCGTAGCATGCTGCGCCCCTGCATTTAGGCTACGTTACGCCTTAGTCGCTGTCAGCGAGAAGAAGAAGTCACCCACCCACAGGTCAGCGTCCGTGAAGCCGAGGGCTTCCAGCTGGCGCTGCAGGGCTTGGGTATCGTGATAGACCTTGACGATGCGGAAGGTTTCGCCGTTGTGCAGGGTGCGGGTCTGCTCAATGTCGTTCTCGACCGGGCCGGAGAGCTGCTTGCCGCCGGCCGGCTCGTCGGCGATGAAGATGCGCCCGCCGGGTTTGACGGCCGCGGCGGCCTGCTGCAAAAAGGCCGCCAGCCGCTCCGGCGGCACGTGCGAGATCCAGAACGCGAAGAACACCTGGTCATACGTGTCCTGCGGCTGCCAGGCGAACAGATCGCCTTGCTGGTAGGTGACGCGCGGGCTGTTGAGCTTGGCCTGGTTAGTAGCCAGCATCTCCGGCGCCCCGTCCACGGCGGTGATACGCTCTGAGACATCGAGCAGCTCCTGCGTCCACAGGCCGGTGCCGCAGGCCAGCTCCAGCGTGTGCTCCACCGGGGGCAACGCGTGCAAGCGGCGGGCAATGTATTGCCATTCAGTATCGACTTCGGGGATGCCCGGGCCAGTGTAGCGGCCAGTCTGCTGGACCGACTCATCGTACTCCTGGGCGCGGGCGTTGTAGTAGGCCAATTGCTCGGCGAAAAGCTCATCAGACATGCGGGAATTGTAAACAACAATCCGCTTATCCAAATCATCTACTCGATCTGCTTGACGAGCCATCCTTTCTAAGATATATTCTTTTTCAAATAGTTTCCAAAAGCAACTAATGCCAGAGAAAAAGACGACCGCCGCCAGCGAAGTGCTGGAAACCATCCCGATGGTGATGCGCATCATCCGGCGCAACTTCCGCGCCCGACGTGACCCGGATCTGACCCTGCCGGAGTTCCGCGCCCTGGCCTACATCAACCGAAACCCGGGCTGCGCGCTCAACGAGCTGGCCGAATTCGTCGGCGTGGAAGCCCCGGCGGCATCGAAGCTAGTGGAGAGCCTGGTGCAGCGCGGGCTGGCCAAGCGTGAGGCACACGCCGGCGACCGCCGGCGTGTGCAGCTGAGCGTGCTGCCCAAGGGGCAGAAAAGCATCCACACCGTGCGCGAGCACACGCGTGAATTTCTGGATGAGCAGCTGGCCGCCCTGAGCCCCAAGCAGCAAGAGGCGCTGATCGCGGCCATGCAGATTCTCAAAGATGCCTTCGGCAGCGCGCCTGCCGGCAACGAAACCAAGGAGTAGTACAAACCCATGAATGTGATCGAAACCCACCAGCTCACGCGCCAGTTTGGCGACTTTACCGCCGTCAACGGCGTTTCATTATCTTTGCAGGAAGGCGAGATCTTTGGCCTGCTCGGCCCCAACGGCGCCGGCAAGACCACCATGATCAAGATGCTCACCACCCTGCTGCCGCCCAGCGGCGGCAGCGCTACGGTGGCTGGCTACGACATCGTGGCCCAATCGCCCCAGGTGCGGCGCTCCACTGGCTACGTGCCGCAGCTACTCTCGGCGGACGGCAACATGACCGGCTACGAGAACCTGCTGATCTTCGCCAAGATCTTCGACCTGCCCACCGATGTGCGCGAAGAGCGCATCCAGCGCCTGCTGGAGATGATGGGCCTGCAGGACGCGGCTGGGCGCATGGTCAAGACCTACTCCGGCGGCATGATCCGCAAGCTGGAGATCGCCCAGTCGGTGATCCACCGCCCGCGGGTGCTGTTCCTCGACGAGCCGACGGTGGGGCTTGACCCGATCGCGCGTACCTCGGTCTGGGAGCATATCCGGCGCCTGCGGGATGAGTTCAATACCACCATCCTGCTGACCACCCACTACATGGACGAGGCTGACGATCTGTGCCAGCGCATCGCCATCATGCACCAGGGCCAACTGGCGGCAATCGGCTCGCCGGCGGAGCTGAAGGCTTCGGTGAACGGCGGCGGCGCCAACCTGAACGATGTGTTCGGCCACTACGCCGGCGCGGCTCTGGAAGCGCCCGGCTCCTACATCGAGACATCACGCACGCGCATCAATGCCGGCCGCGTTGGATAGGACGACACCATGACAGACATTGCCAACACACAAGTTTCCCCAGCCGCCTGGCTGCGGCCGATGAACTCGATTTCGTTCTTCATCCGCAAGACGCTCAACATCGCCGAGATGGAGATGCGCAAGCTGCGCCACGAGCCACTGGACCTGCTGACCCGGGCGGCCCAGCCGGTGCTGTGGATCCTGATCTTCGGCCAGGTGCTGGCCGGGGCGCGGGCCATCCCCACCGGCGAGTTTGGCTACATCGAGTTCATGTCGCCGGGCATTCTGGCGCAGAGCATGCTGTTCATCTCGATCTTCTATGGCATTTCGATCATTTGGGAACGCGACCTGGGCATCATCCATAAGTTCCTGGCTGGCCCGGCACCGCGGGCTTCGCTGGTGCTCGGCAAGGGGCTCTCGGCCGGCGTGCGCGGCATCTCGCAAACCTTCATCATCTACCCGCTGGCCTACTTCATGGGCGTCAAGCTGGATTTCAACATTTTGGCGCTACTGGGCACGTTGTTGACGGTGTTGCTGGGGGCGGTGCTGTTCTCTACGTTCTCGCTGCTGGTGGCGATCAAGGTGAAGACACGCGAGCGCTTTATGGGCATTGGCCAGTTCATGACCATGCCGCTGTTCTTTGCCAGCAACGCGATCTATCCGATCGAGATGATGCCGGGCTGGCTGCAGGCGATCTCGCGCTTCAACCCGCTGACCTATGTGGTGGATGCGCTGCGCACGTTCATGCTGGCAGGCGGCGAGAGCCACTTTGGCCTGGGCACGGACTTTGCGGTGCTGATCCTGGTGTCGGCGCTGTTCGTGTGGTGGGCCGGCCGGGCGTACCCAAGTTTTGTGAATTAAGGGGCGTTCGCCTGTTTCGTTGAACAGATTTGTTGAGCTGAAAACCAACCCACAACGGATTCCTCACACTCGCTTCGCTCGGTTCGGGATGACAAAAACAAAGCCATTTTGTCATTCCGACGAGGCCGTCAGGCCGAGGAGGAATCCGTTATGGGCTTGTGTAAAAGTCTGCTATTCTGTGGCAAATGGGGAAGCACAAGTACTTTGTTTACATCCTTGGGAGTAAGACGGGAACGGTATACACAGGTGTTACCAATGACCTCGAACGACGGATGTTCGAGCACAAGCATGGGCTCTTAGACGGCTTCACAAAGAGCTACCGCGTCAATATGCTGCTTTTCTATGAAGAGCATGACTATATTGAAGATGCCATCCGGCGAGAGAAAGAAATCAAAGCCTGGCGACGCGAGAAGAAGGACAAGCTGATTGCTTCGGTCAACCCGCACTTAGAGGACTTGGCCTCGGATTGGTTTGCCTCAGATTAGGTTTTTAGGTAAACACATCCCTTGACGGATTCCGAACGAGGCCGCCAGGCCGAGGAGGAATCCGTTATGAGTCTGTATGGCTCAAGGCCAATCTGCTTTACGACAGATACGGCTGTTTATAAACCCACTGCATACGGATTCCTCACACTCGCTTCGCTCGGTTCGGAATGACAAGCAAAAAACAAAAAGAGCCGCCCTATCGGGCGGCTCTTTGATTCTGCAAAACTGGGCTACTTGGCCGGATTGCCGTCGTCAGCGCCCATCTCGTTGCCAACGTAGATGGCGTTGCGCATCTGGTCGGTCAGGTCGCCTACGGCGTTGGGGCTGTAAGGGATCAGCACGACCTTGCTGCCGGCGTGAGCGCCGATGTCCTTGAGCATGTCAAAGTGCTGGGTCACCATCAGCAGGTCCATCACGGTCTGCGGCGAGACGCTGGGGATCTCCTTCTGGAAGTCGCCGACGGCGCTGCTGAGACCCTGAGCGATCTCCTTGCGCTGGTTGGCGATACCCACACCCTGCAGACGCTTGCTCTCGGCTTCACCCTCGGCGGCTTTCACGGTGAGAATGTACTCGGCCTCCGCCTTCTGGGCGGCAGCCAGGCGCAGGCGCTCCTGGGTGTTGATCTCGTTCATGGCCTGCTTGACCTTGGGATCCGGGTCAATGTCAGTGATGAGGGTCTGGCGGATGTTGTAGCCGAAATCATCCATGGCGTCAGACAGCTCAGTGCGCACGGCGGTGGCAATGTCTTCCTTGTTCTCAAAGACTTCGTCGAGCGTCATCTTGGGGACGTTGGCGCGCACCACATCGAATACGAAGGAACGGATCTGGGTGTGCGGATCCTGCAGGCGATAGAAGGCGTCGAAGACCTTATCCTCGCGGATCAGGTACTGGACGGAGACGGTCATCTTGACGAAGACGTTGTCCTTGGTCTTGGTCTCGATGTCGACATCCAGCTGCTGCAGGCGCAAATTGACCCGGCCAGCGATCTGCTCGATCAGAGGGATCTTGAAGTTGAGGCCCGGGCGATAGATGCGGGCAAACTTACCGAAGCGCTGCACAATGACGGCGGTTTGCTGCTGCACCGTAAAAATAGTGCCGGGGATGAGGATCAGCAATACGACGAGCCAGAATACGTATGTGCCGATCGACGATAAGAAGTTCATGGGTCCTCCTGGTATAGTCAGCGGAGGCGCCGCTGCGACTCAGCAGATCTGCTGATTAGTATAGGGTAATGCATAAATCATAGATTTTCGTAAGAAGGCAAATAAAAAATGCGGCTTGCGCCGCATTTTTTATTTGCTATTGTGGGCTACGGCTGGCACCAGCAAAGAGCTGACCGGCAGATCCCCCAGGTGGCTGAGGTCATTGAAAGCGAACATCCGCCACTGGTGGTTGTGGGTATCGTAAGTCAGGCGGGCGTAACCGGTATTCTGGAAGTGAAAGCGCGGGCCTTGGAAGTTGGCGTGCGGGCTGATGCCTAAGATGGCGTACATCAGCATGCCCAGGAAAGCGCGGTGCGAAACGACAAGATATTTGCCGCGCGGCTGGCTTAGCAAGTGGTGCAGAACCTGGCCGGCCCGCAGAAAGAGCTGCCACTGCCCCTCGCCCGTGTTGCCGTAGGGCTCGTACGGGGTGAGGAACGGCGGCGGGGGCACCTGCTGGCTGGCCAGCTCATGCGTGAGGCCGGTCAGCTCGCCCAGGTGGCGTTCGGCCAGCATGGGGTCGAGCGCCAGGTGCGCGCCGAGTGCATCCTTCACGATCTCGGCGGTCTGGCGGGCGCGCTGCAGCGGGCTGGAGAAGATGCGCGTGAACTCCACCTTCTCGCCGCGCCATCGCTCAGCCAAGGCGGCGGCCTGCTGGCGACCGAGCTCGGTCAGTGGGAACTCTGCCTGTCCCTGGTGCTTTTTATCAATGTTGCCTTGTGATTCGGCGTGACGCAATAATACAAACTCATACATGCTGCACCTCTTTGTAGCTCGAGCGATACATACTGCAAGCAGCCGGCCACCTGACAACAGGAAGGCCAGCTCAGTTACGTTCGCTCTTGACTTGTGAGGCGTCCTAGAACGGGATCGTTCTAGCCGGGAAGTTCCGAATGGCCATCAAAGCGTAAAGCTACCGTTAATTCGGCAAATTTTATCTGTACTCGCCGTAAAAGCAAGCCAAAGCCTGCCCAAATTTCGGGATATACAAAACTGGGCCCTGCATCGCTGCAGTGCCCAGTTCTAGCAATCGTTTGCAAAATGTGGGTATTGGCCTACTTCAAGAAACGCTGTGTCCAGGCGGCCAGTGCCGCGCCGGCGAACGGGCCAACGATGTAAAGCCACAGAGAACCCAAACCGCCGGTGAACAGCGCCGGGCCAAAGGTGCGCGCCGGGTTGAGCGAGGCGCCGGTCAGCGGGCCGCCCATCAGGATCAGGGCTGCCAGCGTCAGACCAATGGCCACGCCGGCGAAGGGCGTGCTGTCCTTCTGCACGGCGGTGCGCAGCACAACAGTAACCAGCAGGAAGGTCAGTGCAGCTTCCACCACCAGCGCCTGCAGCGGAGTCACGCTGGCGGCGGGCAGCGTAGCGCCCAGGCTGCTGCCTGGGCCGAGCACGATGTACAGCAGGCCGGCGCCGAAGGCGCCGCCCAGCATCTGGGCAAGCCAGTAGCGGGCGGCCTGCGCCCACTTCAGTTTGCCGGCCAGGGTCACGGCCAGCGTGACAGCCGGGTTGATGTGCGTGCCAGATACCGCGCCGTAGGCATAGGCCATACCGATGAGCACCAGGCCATGCGCCAGGGCCACGCCCACCAGGCCGCCGATGCCCAGCGCGCCGGCGCCCGCGCCGACAAAGATGAGGGCTGCGGTGCCGATGAATTCAGCCAGCCAGACTTTTGTTTTCATATCGCTCCTTTTTTTGTCAATCGTAGGACTCTTATTCTAAAAGCGGATGCCTAAGCACGCTAGCTTGTGATATTATATCAATACATTTTGATACAAAAAGGATTGATATATGCAGGCCACTACCTATGCTCCGCAGTTATTCAGCCTTTTAGGAAACGACATGCGTTGGAAGCTTGTCTCGGCGTTAGTGAGGGGCGATTTCAGTGTCAACGAATTGCAGCAGAGAGTGCGCGGTAAACAGAACCTTGTGTCCTATCATTTAGGCAGGCTCAGGAAGGCCAAACTCGTGACAGAAACGGCCAGCATTGCGGACGGTCGCGAAACTTATTACAGCCTCAACATGGCAAATCTGCAGCGGCTGTTCTTCTCCAGCGGCGAAAGCCTGCACCCCGCGCTCACTCCAAACCCGGAAAGTACCGCGCCCGGAACTGACCAAAAGCTGCGTGTCTTGTTTCTGTGCACACATAACAGTGCCCGTTCCCAAATAGCTGAGGGTCTATTGCGCGCCAAGGGCGGCGAGGGCGTGGAAGTTTTTAGTGCAGGCACAGAACCATCGACAGTAAACCCACTGGCGATTGAGGCCATGGATGGACTGGGCATTGACATTCGCAGCCAACAGTCCAAATCCATGGAGGGCTTTCTAGGCCAGCACTTTGATTATGTAATCACAGTGTGTGACCGCGCCAAAGACAGTTGCCCGGTCTTTCCAGGCGCGCCTGAACAAATTCACTGGAGCTTCCCTGATCCCAGTGAGGCAAAAGGAAGTAGAGAAGAGCAACTGAAGGCTTTTGAAGACACTGCTCAGGGGTTAATGCAACGGATCAACTATTTTCTGCTGATGGTGAACCGCTAACCATTTCCCAGTCTCGCGCGCCTTGCAGGAAATCTCGGCCGCTCATGGGCTTTTTACCAGGGGGTTGTACATGCTCTAACACCAGCGCTCCCTGCGAAGTCACGACAGCCGGCAATCCGTCGAGCACTACACGGCTGCCTACGCCCATGCGGCCACTGTCTGCGACAGCCGTCGCATGGGCGCGTAGCACGCGCAGCGGGCCGCCCTTCCACGGCAGGCTGGCGACGGGCCAGGGATTGTAGGCGCGCACTTTGCGGGCCAGCAACTCGGCCGGCTCGTCAAAGTTGAGCACGCCTTCACTTTTGTCGAGCAAGGGCGCCAGGGTCACGCCGTCTTCGGGCTGGGGTTGGGGCTGGATGCTGCCGGCCAGGTAGCCAGGCAACGTGTCCAGCAGGAGTTCAGCGCCGAGCACGCTGAGCTTGCCGCTCAGCGTGCCGGCCGTATCCTCCGGCTGGATGGGGATGCTGCGTTTGCTGAGCATGGGGCCGGTATCCATGCCGGGGTCCATGCGCATGATGGTGACGCCGGCTTCGGCGTCACCATGCAATATGGCGGCTACGATGGGGGATGCCCCGCGCCAGCGGGGCAGCAGCGAGGCGTGCACGTTAACGCAGCCATGCGCCGGCAGGTCGAGCACGGCCGAGCGCAGGATCTGGCCGTAGGCCGCCACCACGACGAGGTCAGGCGCCCAGGCTTGCAACTGCTGCAGGGCGGCCTTCTCACGCAGACGCTCCGGCTGGATGATGGGAAGGTCGAGCTGCTGGGCCAGGGTCTTGATGGGCGGCGGGGTCAGCTGGCGGCCGCGGCCGGCTGGGCGGTCTGGCTGGGTAACTACCCCCACTACCCTGGCTTGCGCCAGGGTAGTGAGGCCTTGCAGGCTGGGCACGGCAAACTCGGGGGACCCCATGAATACGATGCGGGTAGGCATATATGGTCTTCAGTTCTCCGCGGGCATTTTAGCATGCGGGGCATCCGTGCTTTTAGTAACTAATTGGCAACTAGTACGTTATGGCTCTTGTGCTGCGCGCCGGACAGCACTACAATGCAATTAAATTCGCAATCATCTAAAGGAGATCTCTATGGCTCAAGGTACTGCAACAAGCGACGACAAACTGTGGGCAGCGCTGGCATATTTGTTCACCCCGCTCGCCCCGGTCATCCTCTTGCTGATCGACGGCAAGAAGGACCGCCCCTTCATTAAGGAGCACCTGGTGCAAGCCCTGGTGTGGGGCATTGTGTCGATCGTGCTGGGTTTCGTGCTGGGCGCTACCATCATCCTGGCTTGCGTAGCCTGGGCGGTGTGGATCCCGCAGATCATCTGGGCTTACCAGGCCTACCAGGGCAAGTCCGTCACCATCCCGGTCATCACCGACTTCGTGAAGAACCAGGGCTGGGCCTAAGCTCGCTCGCTTCAAAAACAAACGCCCGTGCAAATTGCACGGGCGTTTTTGTTAGAATGCAGATATGCCAAGTAAAAAGATCGCTCCCCTTGAAAAGCCAAGCAATGTGAACGCCATTGGCGTGATGAACCTGGTCAGCGGCGCCATCAATATTATGGTGGGCGGCGGCCTCACCATCGGGATCGTGCTGGGCACGCTGTTCCTGGGCGTGGTGTGCCTGCCGCTCACCATCGCCCCGGCGGTGCTGGGCGTGTTCGAAGTGCTGTACGGCGTCAAGCTGATGGCCAACCCGCCCCAGCCGGTCAAGCCCTCCAAGGCGATCGCCATCGCCCAGATCATTACCTTCCTGTACCTGAACGTGATCTCGGGCGTGATCGGCATCCTCTCGCTGACCATGTACACCGACCCCGAAGTAGAGGCCTATTTCGAGAAGGTGAATTCGTAGCCAATAGGCTGGCCAGCCCTGCTTGACTTACGGCCTTGCGCCTTTTAGAATCGATAAAATTAAAAACGAGCGTAGGGAAGAGCGCCCTGGCCGCCGCTAAGCGGTAGCCAACGGCCACCGAAGGTGCAAGCTGAGGCGGAGACCACCGCCTAGCGAAACTCTCAGGTAAAAGGACCCGCGATCGTCATACTCCTCTGGAAATGTAGACTGTGCGCATCGGCTGAAGCCGCTGCTGCAGTCTCAACCGACGGGGCAAGTGCGCCGGAAGCACGGCGCATCAAACTCTCAGGTCCAAAACAGAGGCGCACACGTTTATTTCGTGTGCGCCTTTTTTGTTAGACCAGATGGCATGAGGAGACGAGATGAAATACCCCAGCGATGTAAAGTACACCAAGAACGACGAATGGGTGCGCGTGGAAGGCGAGAACGCCACCGTGGGCATCAGCGACTACGCCCAGGACCAGCTCTCTGACATCGTATATGTAGACTTCAGCGCAGCCCCCGGCGCAAACGTGGCGCAGGGCGCCACGTTTGCGGGCGTCGAGTCGGTGAAGGCTGCGGCCGACATCTACATGCCGGTGGACGGCGAAGTGATCGAGGTCAACAGCGCCCTGGCGCAGAAGCCCGAGGCGATCAACAGCGATCCGTACGGCGAAGCCTGGCTGGCCAAGGTCAAACTGACCAACCCCAGCCAGCTCGACAGCCTGATGGACGCGGCCGCCTATGGGGCCTACTGCAAGGAGCGTTCGGCGTGACCTTCGTCCCGCATACGGACAGCGACCGCCAGCAAATGCTGGAGGCGATCGGCGTCAAGAGTATTGCCGATCTTTTCAGCGCGGTGCCGCAAAAGTTCCGTTTCCCCAAACTTAACCTGCCCGCCCCGCTGACCGAGATGGAAGCGCTGGGCGAGCTCAAAGGCATAGCCGACGCCAACGAGAGCGCCGATGACCTGGTGAGCTTCCTGGGCGCGGGCGCCTACCATCACTACATTCCCGCCGGGGTGGACAGCATCCTGCGCCGCGGCGAGTACTACACCGCCTACACGCCCTACCAGCCGGAGATCTCGCAGGGCACGCTGCAAGCCATCTTCGAATACCAGAGCCTGATCGTGGCGCTGACCGGTATGGAGGTCAGCAACGCCTCGCACTATGACGGCGCCACCGCGCTGGCCGAAGCGGTCAACATGAGCCGCGCCATCCACCGCGGGGCGCGCAACAAGGTCATCCTATCGCCCGGCATCCACCCACAGTACCGCGCCGTGGTGCACACCTACGAAGACGGCGGCGACCTGCAATTCGTGGGCGAAGACCTGGACCTGAGCGCCGGGCCGGACGCGCTGATCGACCTGATCGATGAGCAGACCGGGCTGGTTTGCGTGGCCTATCCGGACTTCTTCGGCCGGGTGTATGACTACACCAAGCTGGCCGAGGCGGCCCACGCCAAGGGCGCCCTGCTGGCTGTCTCCGCCAACCCCACCGCGCTCGGGCTGCTCAAGCCGCCCGGCGAGATGGGCGCGGATATCGTCACCGGCGAGGGCCAGCCGCTGGGCATCCCGCTCTCGTTCGGCGGGCCGTACCTCGGCATCCTCACCACCCGCAACCAGTATGTGCGCCAGATCGCCGGCCGCCTGGTGGGCGAAACCGTGGACAACCGCGGCCAGCGCGGCTTTGTGCTGACTCTGAGCACGCGTGAGCAGCACATCAAGCGTGAGAAGGCCAGCTCCAACATTTGCACTAACCAGGGTCTGATGATGCTGGCGGCTACGACCTACCTAAGCCTGCTCGGCAAGAGCGGCCTGCGCCAGGTGGCCGAGAGCTGCTTCCACAAGGCGCACTATGCTGCGGTTGAGATCAGCAAGCTCAAAGGCTTTGGCCTCAAGTTCAAGGATGCTTTCTTCCATGAGTTTGTGATCGAGAGTCCCATCCCGGCCGCCGAGCTCAACCTGCGCCTGCTGGAGCGCGGCATCATCGGCGGCTATGACCTGGGCAACGACTACAAGGGCATGCAGAACTGCGTTCTGCTTGCCGTTACCGAACTGAATAGCAAGGAAGAGATCGACTATCTTGTCGAAACCCTGGCGGAGGTGGCCCATGCCTGAGCCCTTGATCTACGACTTGGGCGCCCCCGGCCGCACTGGCGTAGGCATGCCGGCGCCGGATGTGCCGCTGGCTGACTTGCCGGCCGGCCTGGTGCGCGAGAACCTCCCGCTGCCGGAGTTGGGCGAACTGGAAGCGCTGCGCCACCTGACACGCCTCTCGCAGCTTAACCACAGCATCCTGACCGGCTTCTACCCGCTGGGTTCGTGCACGATGAAGTACAACCCCATCGTCAACGAGGAAACAGCGCGCCTGGGCGGCTTTGCCCACGCCCACCCGCTGCAACCAGCGGAAATGATGCAGGGCAGCCTGGCGGTCATGTACCACCTGCAGGAATGGCTGAAGGAGATCGGTGGCTTCGCCGCTGTTTCCCTGCAGCCAGCCGCCGGCGCCCAGGGCGAACTGGCCGGCGTGCTGATGATCCGCGCCTACCACGCCAGCCGCGGCGAGACCCAGCGCAACAAAGTACTGATCCCGGACTCGGCCCACGGCACCAACCCGGCCACCAGCGCCATGTCCGGCTACCGCGTCGTCGAAATTCCGTCTGACGCCCGCGGCAACCTCGACCTTGAAGCCCTGAAAGCCGAATGTGATGACACGCTGGCGGCCCTGATGCTGACCAATCCCAACACGCTGGGCCTGTTCGAAGAGCAGGTGCAAGAGGCGATCGAGGCGGTGCACGCCGCCGGTGGCCTGGTATACGGCGACGGGGCCAACATGAATGCCCTGCTGGGCATCGCCCGCCCGGGTGACCTGGGCGTGGATGTGCTGCACTACAACCTGCACAAGACCTTCACCACGCCGCACGGCGGCGGCGGCCCGGGCTCCGGCCCGGTGGGCGTAGCCGCCCACCTGGCCGACTTCCTGCCCGGCCCCATCGTGGGTATCGAGGAAGAGGGCAGCGAGGAGATGGGGCCAGTCTACGGCTGGCACCAGCCGCCCAAGAGCATCGGACGCCTGAAAGCGTTCCACGGCCAGTTCGGTATGCATGTGCGCGCCTTTACCTACATCCTGATGCAGGGCGCTGAGGGCCTGCGCTCGGTGGCCGAGCACGCTGTGCTCAACGGCAACTACCTGCGGGTCAAGCTGCAGGGCGCATACAAAGTGCCGTACGACCGGGTGTGCATGCACGAGGTAGTGTTGGAAGGCCGCTGGGCCGACGCGCCGGACATTCATGCGCTGGACATTGCCAAGCGCCTGATGGACTTCGGCTTCCACCCGCCCACCAACTACTTCCCGCTGATCGTGCGCGAAGCGCTGATGATCGAACCCACCGAAACGGAGAGCAAAGAAGTGCTGGACGCCTTCGTGGACGCGATGCTCAAGATCGCCGAGGAAGCCCACACCACGCCAGAGCTGCTGCAACAGGCGCCGCACACCACCAAGTACGGCCGCATGGACGAGGTCAAGGCGGCCCGGCAGTTGGTGCTTTGCTGTGAGATACCTAAAGAAGTGGCTGTTAGCGAATAGCCATAAGCCATAAGCGAACTGAACCGCGTCATCGCATTTTGATTGTTTCATGCGATGACGCGGTTTTGTATCTAAGGCTTACAGCTTATGGCTTACAGCTAAGACCCGCTATTGTTATATACTCCCAACATGCCCCACCCACTTGTCGAACAACTGCGCTTTACCCGCAAAGAGTTCCAGCGAGGGCTCAAGAACCTTTCCGAGGCGGATGCGCAAAAGCGGATCGGCCCGATGAATAGCATCAGCTGGATCATTGCCCACATGGCGTGGCAGGAGCAGTTGTACTGGCTCACCCGCGCCCAGGGCTTGATGCCGGTGCCTGAGGTGCGCGAGCAGGCCAACGGCGCGCCGGCCAGCACCCCTACCCTGGCACATGCCTGGAAGGCGTGGAAGACCATCACAGCCGCCTCTGACCCCTGGCTGGACACGCTGACCAGCAAGCAACTCACCAAGTTCCTGACCCAGGAGGATGGCACGCCATACCGCGAGAGCATTGGCTCCTACCTGCTGCGGATGCGGCACCACTACTGGTATCACCTGGGCGAGAGCCAGGCCATCCGCCAGATGCTGGGCCACAGCGGCTTGGGCACCTTTGTGGGTGACCAGCACGGCAAGGCGGCCTACACTCCCGAAAAATAGCCGGCGGTGACCGCCTGCGGCTAGACAAGAAAAAGAGGCGCACAATGTGCGCCTCTTTTTTGTGTAAGCCGCAGGCTAGCGGGTGAACACGAGGGTGTGGCCGCCGCCCGTCAGGGTCAGGGTGTTGCCCTCAATGCGCCATTCGCCGACCATGCTCAAGGCTTGCAGGAAAGACGCCTCGTTCTGCATGACCAGTTCAGGCTCGCAGTACATCAGGGTGGATACGGCCTGCTCAAAGCTGACATTGTTGCCGGAGACGGTGTAGCCGGCCCCGTACTGGTTACAGCCGCCGCTACCGCCGGCGCGGCCATCCTCGCCAAACTGCAAGGTGATGTCGTTGCCGCCGGCCGCGCTGCCCACCTCGCGGTTGCCGTCCAGGCTAGTGAGTACCCAGGCCTGGCCGCCCAGTTCGGGCGATTGGGGTGAAGCAGCACAGGCCGAGAGCAGTACTGCGCCCAGCATGGCCATCATAAGCATCGTTTTCATAAGTTACCTCCTGTCACCCTGATTAACGCCGAAGGTGTATAAATTGTTCCTTGACGTTTACCCACTCCCCGTTACACTTATCCGCTTTTTACAAACAGGCCTTTGGACCGGTGTGGGAACTGCGAATCAAGCGATCTCACTCGATGCAATATTTCAGCCCCTTGCTCGTCTTCCCATGGAAGATGAGCGAGGGACGCCCCAAACCCTGTGCTCTTATCGGTAGCAGTAGAAAGGAAGATCTGTGCAAGCAACCCAAACCCGGGAGGGAAAGCGCGCCAAACCCGCGGCTGCCCGCCCCAAACTGCCCAAAGGCGTGTTTCCGCGTGCCGTGCGCTACTTGTTCCGTTATAAGTGGGAAGCCGCCCTACCCTATCTCTTTCTGCTGATCGCCACCCTGGCCCAATTGGCCGTGCCGCGCCTGATCCGCAACATGATCGAAGCGGTCACCCAGGGCGTGGTGGCGACCCAGGTGCTTGAAGGCCTGCAGAACATCCCCTCAGCCTTCATGGCTCAGGCGCTGCCGCGCATTCTGGAATTCCTCAACTACACCCCCGGCACGACCCAGGAGCAGCTGGTGACCCAGCTGACGGTCGACAAGGTGTCTGCGCCTGAGGCGCTCATCCGGGCCGGCATATTCATTGTTGTGTTCGCGGTGCTGCGCGGCCTGTTCGCGTTCCTGCAATCCTACTGGGCTGAGCGCAACTCGCAGAGCGTGTCGTTCGACATGCGCAACGAGTTGTACGCCAAGATCCAGCGCCTGTCGTTCTCGTATCACGACCAGAACCAGACCGGCCAGCTCATGATCCGCGCCACCGATGACGTGGAGAAGGTGCGCCTGTTCCTGGGCCAGGGCTTGGTGCAGTTGGTAGGCGCGGTGGTGCTGCTCAGCGCTACGCTGCTCATCTTGTTCACCACCAATGTGCAGCTGGCGCTGGTTACGTTGTGGATCCTGCCGGTGGCATTGGCGCTGTTCTTCATCTTCGGCAGCATCAGCCAGCCGCTGTTCATGAAGCTGCAGGTGCGCCTGGCAGCCCTCAACACCATCCTGCAGGAGAACCTGGCCGGCATCAAGGTGGTCAAGGCCTTTACGCGTGAGAAGAGCGAGCAGCGCAAGTTTGGCGAGTCTGTCAATACCTTGATGGACGAGCAGATCCGCATTGCGCGCATCTTCACCTTCCTGTTCCCGCTGGTCTTCCTGGTGGCCAATCTGGGGCAGGCCACCACGCTCAACGCTGGCGGCCAGCAGATCATTGCCGGCACGCTCAGCCTGGGTGAATGGCAGGAGTTCAGCCTGTACCTCATCTATCTATTTATCCCGCTGGCCCAGTTCGGCTTCATCATCAGCCAGTTCGGCCAGGCGATGGCCTCGGCCGGGCGCATCTTCGAGATCCTCGACGCCAAGTCAGACGTGACCGACAAGCCCGGCGCGCTGGCGCTGCCACAGGTCAAAGGCGAAGTGCACTTTGAGGATGTGACCTTCCGCTACTTCGGCGGCGGTGAGCCGGTGCTGGATGGGGTCAGCTTCACCGCCCTGCCCGGCCAGACCGTGGCCCTGCTGGGCGCTACCGGCTCCGGCAAGACCACCATCATCAACCTGATCCCGCGCTTCTATGACCCCTCCGAGGGCCGCGTCACCGTAGACGGGCACGACCTGCGGGATGTGACCCTCGAATCGCTGCGGGCCCAGATCGGCATCGTGCTGCAGGAGACCACCCTTTTCAGCGGCAACATCCGTGACAACATCGCCTTCGGCAAGCCCGAGGCCACCCAGGCTGAGGTGGAAGCTGCGGCCAAGGCGGCCGCCGCGCACGAGTTCATCATGTCGTTCCCGCAGGGGTATGAGACTTCAGTAGGCGAGCGCGGCACTACGCTGAGCGGCGGGCAGAAGCAGCGCATCGCCATCGCGCGTGCCCTGCTACTGAACCCGCGCATCCTGATCCTGGACGATTCGACCTCCAGCGTAGACCTGCAGACCGAGAGCCATATCCAGGCAGCGCTCGATCAGTTGATGCAAGGCCGCACCTCGTTCGTGATCGCCCAGCGCATCAGCACCGTCATCAATGCCGACCAGATCCTGGTGATGGATAAAGGCAAGATCGTCGCCAGCGGCAAGCACGCCCAACTGCTGGAAGACAACGAGATCTACGCCGAAATTTACAACTCGCAGCTGGTTGGCGATAGCGACGCCCCGAAGGATGCAGCCTAGGCTGCAGGAGAACCACATATGTTCAATACCCGCGCATTGCTTGACCAGGAAGCCCTCAAGCCCAAGAAAACCAGCGAGACGCTGGGCCGCCTGGCTGCCTACTTCAAGCCGTTTTGGTACGCCCTGCTGCTGGCAGGCACCTTTGTCATCATTGCCACTTGGGCCCAGGTGACCACGCCGGAGTTGACCGGCCAGATCGTGGACTGTTACCTGACCCCGGCCGCGGCCGCCAGCTTCGGCGGCGGGGCCGGCGGCCAGTCGCCCATCGTGGGCGCGGCCGGCGAGGCCGCCCAGAGCAATTGCTGGCTGGCCAGCGACGCCGAGCCGGCCAACACCACCCAGCGCATCATCAAGGGCGCCTTCACGCTGGCCAATTTCCAGGCCCCGGCTGACCCGGCCAACTTGACCAATGCCGAGCGCATAACCGGCCTGGGCCAGCTGATCGCCATTCTTATTGTGTTGTTCGTGATCGGCTCCTTCCTCACCGGCCTTACCTTCTTCTCCATGAGTTGGGCTGGCCAGCACGTGCTGCGGGATGTGCGCGCCCAGTTGTTCTCGCACATGCACAGCCTGCCGATCGGCTATTACGCCGAGAACGAAGTGGGCGACCTGATGAGCCGGATCACCAACGACAGCGACACCATCCAGCAGGCGATGAGCTTCGCTCTGGTGAACGTGGTCAGCGGTGTGCTGCTGCTGGTGTGGATCGCCTACAACATGCTGACCAAGAACGTGCAGTTCGCCCTGCTCAGCATGGCGATCGCGCCGCTGATGGCCATCGCCACGATCTGGTTCTCGGAGCAGGCCCGCAAAGCCTTCCGCAAAACCCGCGTGGAGATGGGCTCGGTCAACGCCAATCTGCAAGAGAGCATCTCGGCGGTGCGCGAGTCGCAAGCCTTCAACCGCGCCGAGGAGAACATCGAGCACTTCCGCGCCACGAATGCCGCCAACCGCGACGCCAACGTGCGCGCCGTGGCCTTCACCTCGGCGCTGGCCCCGGTGCTCGAGGCGCTGAGTTACCTGGCGCTGGCCATCGTCACGGTGGCGGGCGGTCTGGCGCTGCTCAACGGCTCTACGCTGGGCGGTGCGGTCGTCTCCATCGGTTTGGTGATCACCTTCCTGGGCTATGTGCAGCGCTTCAACCAGCCCATCCAGCAGATCGCCGTGCTGTGGGGCAACATCCAGAGTGCGGTGGCCGGCGCCGAGCGCATCTTTGGCCTGTTGGATGTGGTGCCCAGCATTCAGGACAAGCCCAACGCTAAGGTAATGGGCGCCATCGAGGGCAAGGTGGAGCTGGACAACGTGAGCGCCGAGTACAAGCCCGGCGAACCAGTGCTGCGCAACGTCAACTTCTACGCCAACCCGGGCCAGACCGTGGCCATCGTCGGGCCCACGGGCGCGGGCAAGACCACCATCATCAATCTGATCCCGCGCTTCTATGATGTGACCGGCGGCTCGGTCAAGATCGATGGCACGGATGTGCGCGACGTCACGCAGGAGTCGCTGCGCCAGCAGATCGGCATCGTGCTGCAGGACACCTTCCTGTTCAGCACCACCGTGATGGAGAACATCCGCTTTGGCCGCCCGCAGGCCACGGACGAAGAAGTGATCGCGGCCGCCAAGCTGGCGCATGCCGATGGCTTCATCGAGCGCCTGCCGGAGAAGTACAACACCGTGCTGGGCGAGCGCGGCTCTGGCTTGAGCCAGGGCCAGCGCCAGCTGCTGGCGATCGCCCGGGCCGCGCTGGCCGACCCGCGCATCCTCATCCTGGACGAAGCGACCAGCAGCGTGGACACGCGCACTGAGCGCCTGATCCAGAGCGCGCTGGAGAAGCTGCTGGCTGGGCGCACCAGCTTCGTGATCGCCCACCGCCTCAGCACCATCCGCAATGCGGATGTGATTCTGGTGCTGAAGGCCGGCGAGATCATCGAGCGCGGCAAACACGCCGAGCTGCTGGAGAAGCAGGGCTTCTACTACGACTTATACATGAGCCAGTTCAAGAAGCAAGAAGAGATGGCGGGGTAAAACAACCAACTGTATTCAGCCAAGGGCGAGACATGCCTCGCCCTTGGCTCATCTGTCATTGCGAGGAGTAGTCGCTGCGCAGCAGCGGCAACGGACGAAGCAATCTGGGTTTAAGCACTACTAACACCAAGACAGATTGCTTCGCTGCGCTCGCAATGACGGGCTTGATGGCGGGAGGATAGCAGTAGCGATGATTCCCCATTCGCACATCACTGTTCTATCGTCACCACCGTATAGTCACGGCTTACATTCCCGTCCGCGTCCCAGACTTGCAGCTGGATCACCCACAGACCGCTCAGGCCGCGGGTGTCCCAGCGCGCCTGCGGCTGGGCGGCGCTGCCCGCCGCCAGCTGCAGCCAGCGCCGCGGGAACAGGCCCTGCCCCACCTGCAGATCCCAGCCGGCCGCATCCGCAGCGGCCTGGCCACGCACCAGTACTGTTCCGCTGGCAGAGCTGAAGCGCGCCGGCTGCTGGATGCTTGCCGCGCCTTGCGCGGCATAGGCGGGCACGCTGTCAAAGTCCTCCGGCGGCAGCGGGACGCCAGCCGCCAGGGCGGCGGGCTGCAGAGCCGCCGGGACGCGCACGAATATTTGCTCATGCACGAACTCGGCGGGCGTGAACACGGTCGCCAGGTGGCCGTTGAGCGAATTCACTGCCAAACGTTCATACAAACTATCCGCGAAGCGCGGCTCGCCGCCGCTGACGAAGTATTCGCGCCGGGTCTGCGGGCAATCTTCGTCGGGCAGCTGCCCGGAGGGCACGCACACCATGACCGAGCTCAGGCCGCCCGGCGCCTGCCAATCGCGGCTGGGCGTATTGGTATGCGCGGCGGCGAACAATGCAGCCCAATCGGCCGCGCCTAGGCTCAGCACCACGCGCTGCGGCGAATAGCCCAGCTGCCATGCGCCGGTGCCGCCAGGCGCACCTTCAGGCGCCAGGGCCGCCGGGCGGCCCAGCGCCAGCATCTGCTGGCGTGAAGACACCGGGCGCACGCTGACATCGCTCAGGGTGTTGCTCACCAGGAAGGCCAGCTCGGCGCTGGCCAGGGCTTCGTATTGCGGCTGGCTCCAGTCGAGCACCACGCGGCCGATCTCATCGGTGACGAAGAGCAGGCTGGCCGGCTGGAGCTGGTCGCCCAGCCACTGGCCGCTCAGCTGGCCGCTGCTCAGGCTGGCGTAGGCGGCGGCCAGCTCCAGCGGGCTGGCGGCCGCCGCCCCCAGGATCTGCTCGGTGGCCTGCGCAGCGCTGAGCTGGCTGTGGAAGGCACCCAAGCCCGCCGCGGCCAAAACGCCGGCGGTGTGGTGGGCGCCAACTTGCTGCAGCGCGGCCTCGGCAGGCTGCGCCAGGCCATTGGCCAGGGCTGCCCTCTGGCTGAGCGGGCCTCGCAAGTCTGGCGCAGCGGCAGTGTCAAAGTTCCAGGTCAATGACGCGGGGGCATTGCCCGCCGCGAATGAGTCCAAGTAAACGAAAGGGAGCAGCGCATTGCCGGCCGCATGCGGCGTGTGGGCGTCGCCGGCCAGCGCCAGCACGCGGCCATTGAGCGCGTCCAGAGCCAGGGCGGTCGTGCCCTGCCCGCTAAAAGCGGCCTGCATATTTGCATCCTGGGTGGTGATGAGGGTCAGGCCGCCGCGTGTGATGCGCCCGGCGCCTAGCGTCTGGCTGGCCTGCTCCAGCGCCAGCTGCGCGAACGCGTCCAGCTCCAGCGCGGTCGCGCTGGGCGCGAAGCTCAGCGGCTCGGCCAGCGCAGTTGCCAACTCGGCATCCTCGATCATGCCCTGGCTGTGCATGTTCACCAGCACCAGCTGCGCCAGCGACTGGATGGCGGCTGGCGTGCGCAATCCGTCGAGCTGCGGCGCGTTGGCCATCGCGGCCAGCGCCGCCGCCTGCGCCAGGCTCAGCTGGCTGGCGGGTACGCCAAAATAGAATTGCGCGGCGCTCTCCGCCCCAAAAGTCCAATTGCCGAACTGGGCGCTGTTGAGCGCCCAGACCAGCACCTGCTGGCGGCCAAAGCGGGCCGTTGCCTCGCTGGCCAGCACGCGTGCCCGCAGCGCTTTGCGCCAGCCCTCTGGCTCGTCGGCCAGCAGCAGCTCAGCAGCCAGCTGCTCCGCCAGCGTATGCGCGGCTGGCTGGCTATGCAGCCAGTCTGCGCCGCCGTGCTGCCAGAAGGCCGGGTCGCTGCTGGCCACCAGCGTCTGCTCCAGCCAGGCGGCCTCGCCGCTGGCGATGAATGCCCGTGGCGCGCCCGGCGCGGCAAGCTCCGCCAAGGTCTGCTCGCCCGTGCGGTCTTGCAGGCGGCTGGGCTGCAGCAGCAGGCCGCTCTGCGGGTGCAGCAGCACCGGCAGCATACCCACATCCGGCAGGCCATGGGTGACATAGCGATAAGCCGGCAAGGCGGCCGTGGCCAACAGCGCGGCCGCCAGGCTGACGGCCGCCAGCAGCCAGCCGGCGGCGCGCAAGGCCAGCGCGCTGGGGCTGCGCTGCGCCGCCCGCCGCCGGGCGCGGCGGCGCTTCACCAGTTGGGCCACTTGCAATATCAATGGGGGTTGTGACACGCGGCCGATTCTCGCATATTTGGCGGGCCAACGCGGCGATTCGAGGCACAAATCGCAAGGGGTGTAAAATAGCCTTCAAAGAAGGAGAGTGCATGGACCCCAAACGCTTCCACGATCTGGATACCCCTGAACGAATTCTGCTCGGCCCCGGCCCCAGCGAGATGCCCGCCCGCGTGCTGCAGGCAATGGCGATGCCGGTCATCGGCCATCTGGACCCGGCCTTTTTGCAGATCATGGATGATGTGCAGGAGTTGCTGCGCTTTGTCTTCCAAACCAAGAACCGCCTGACCATTCCGGTCTCGGGCACCGGCAGCGCCGGCATGGAAGCCGCGCTCAGCAACCTGATCGAGCCCGGCGACCGCGTCCTGATCGGCATCATCGGATACTTCGGCGAGCGCATGTTCAACATGGCCGGCCGCTACGGCGCCACGGTGGACCGCATCGAGGCGCCCTGGGGCCAGGTGCTGGACGTGGACGCGGTCAAGAAGCAGCTCAGCCAGCACAAGTACAAGCTGCTGGCCGTGGTGCATGGTGAGACCTCCAGCGGCGCGCAGCAGCCCAACATCAAGGAGCTGGCCGCCGCGGCCCACGAGGCCGGCGCGCTGTTCGTGCTCGACACGGTCGCTTCTCTGGGCGGCGTGTCCGTTGAAGTCGACAAGTGGGACGTGGACGCGGCCTTCAGCGGCTCGCAGAAGGCCATCTCCGCTTCGCCCGGCCTAGCCCCGCTCACCTTTGGCCCGCGCGCCGAGAAAGCCCTGGCCGACCGCAAGGTGGGCGTGGGCAACTGGTACCTGTCGCTCGACGAAGTGCACAAGTACTGGGGCAAGGAGCGCACCTACCACCACACCGCCCCCATCCAACTGAACTACGCCATGCGCGAGGCGCTGCGCATCGTGGCCGAGGAGGGTCTGGAAGCCCGCTTCGCTCGCCACCAGCAGAACGCCGAAGACCTGTGGAAGGGCGTGGAAAACCTGGACATGGAGATGCTGGTGGCGCGTGAGCACCGCCTACCCACCGTGACCGCGGTCAAAGTGCCGCCCACCGCATCACACGACCATGTGAAGAATCACCTGCTGGCCGATTACGGCATCGAGGTGGGCGCCGGCCTCGGCCCGCTGAAGGGCCAGATCTGGCGCATTGGCCTGATGGGCCACAGCAGCCGCAGGGAATATGTCACCCTGGTGCTGGCCGCCATCCGCGAGATCCTGGAAAAGGCCAAGTAAGCACACTTCCCAATTACACGCCGCCAGCAATGCTGGCGGCGTGTTTGTTTAAAGTCGCTGGCTGGCGGGTTTGTGGCCGCCCGCCGGCGTGCCTATACTGGGGCGGTGAAGACCTCCCAGATCCAACTACCGCCGGATGGTGACTGGCGCGCGACCCTGGCACGCATCCGCGGCGGCACGCAGGGCCGCGTGATCCTGCTGTGGCCGGAGCGCGGCGAGCCGCGCGCCCCACGCCTGGTGCTGCAGCTAGCCGCCCGCCGCTGCCAGCGCCTGCGGGTGCCGCTGGCGCTGGTCACCAGCAAGCCGGATATCCGCGCCATGGCGGATGAATTCGGCATCCCCACCTTTGGCAACGCCCGCCAGGCGCGCAAAGAGAGCTGGGACCTGCCGCCCAAGGTGAGTATGCCCAAGCCGGCCCTGACCATGGAAGGCATCTACCTGCGCATCATGGCCGAGGAGCGCCGGGCGAAGTTGGCGGGGTTGGAGTAGCCGCAGATAAACGTGGATAAACGCAGATAAACCTCACCACAAAGGCACAAAGTTCACAAAGTAAGGCCGCTGTTAACTGCTTTCCTTTGTGCCCTTTGTGTCTTTGTGGTTAAACTTGTTATCGATGAGAGTATTAGCCGTTGACCCAGGCGACAAGCGCATCGGCCTCGCCCTGAGCGATGCCAGCGGCACTATCGCCAGCCCCTTGCAGGTGCTGGCGCACGAGAGCCGCACGGCCGACGCGGCCCGCATCGCTGCCCTGGCGGCGGAGCACGCCGCCGAGCGCATCATCGTCGGCCAGGCCTTCGGCGAGGACGGCCAGCCGAACTACAGCGGGCGCAAAGCCGCCCGGCTGGCGGGCGCCCTGCGGGCAGCCACCAGCATCCCGGTGCAACTGTGGGAAGAGAGCTTCAGCACGCAGGAAGCACTGGCGGCCCGCCGCGCCCTGGGCGCCGGCACGCAGGCTATTGACGCCAGCGCCGCGGCGGTGATCTTGCAGGGCTATCTTGACGAAAGCAATCGATAGAAGATCAAAAAAGCATCACCACAAAGCCACGAAGCACACAAAGAAACCAATTAAGGGCTAATTACCAATCTCCAATCCCCGCTTTCGTTCTTTGTGCTCTTTGTGTCTTTGTGGTTAAACTTTCTCTATGCGTACCCTCATCGCCCTCGGTTTCGTAACCCTGCTCGCCTTCCTGGCCTTCCTCGGCGGCAGCACCTTGCTGGCCCGCGCCGAATCCCTGTTCGGCCCGCCCTCGCCGGCCCTGAACGCCTTCCAACGCGTGCGCATCGGCATGGAGCTGGGCTGGCGCGCTGAGGCGCTGCGCCGCCCAGTGGACCCGGCGGCTGTGCCCGCTCCCTTCATCATCCCCCAGGGCGAAGCCACCCGCCAGATCGTCTCGCACCTGTGGGAGGACAACCTGATCCACGAGGGCCAGTTGTTCAGCAACTATCTCTTCTACACCGGCAAGGATACGCAGCTGCAGGCTGGCACCTTTCAACTCAGCGCGGCGATGAGCGCGGTCGAGATCGCCGAGGCGCTGCTCGACCCCACGCCAGAGCATGTGACCCTGGTGATCCTGCCCGGCTGGCGGCTGGAGGAGATCGCCGCCAGCCTGCCCAGCGCGGGCGTGAATGTCCCGCCCGAGGAATTCGTGCGCCTGGCGAGCTCCACGCCCAACGACCTGGCGTTGTACGCCGAGATGCCGATCGGCTCGACGCTGGAAGGCTTCTTGCTGCCGGGCAACTACGAGATCCCGCGCGAAGCGGGCGCCATTGACCTGCTGCTGACCCTGCTGGACAGTGAGGTCTTCTCAGCGCAAATGACGCCGGAGCTGGTGGCCGGTTTCCAGGCCCAGGGGCTCAGCATCTACGACGCACTGATCCTGGCGTCCATTGTCGAGCGCGAATCGGTCATCGCGTCTGAAATGCCGCTGATCGCTTCGGTGTTCCACAACCGGCTGGATATTGGGATGAAACTGCAAGCCGACCCCACCGTGCAGTACGCGGTGGGCTACGATGACCGCGGCCAGTGGTGGCCCAGCCCGCTCACGGCGGCTGACCTGCAGTTCGACTCGCCTTATAACACCTACCTCTACGCTGGCCTGCCGCCCAGCCCCATCGCCGCCCCTAGCGCCGGGGCGCTGCAGGCGGTCGCCTTCCCCGCCGCCTCGCCCTATTACTACTTCCAGGCCGCCTGTGACGGCTCCGGGGCGCACATGTTCGCAGTCACCTACGAGGAGCACCTAACCAACAACTGCCACTAGTGCTCTCGTTTGGTCGCTGGCGACTGAATACAAGAGTTGACATCTTCCCCGCAAGCATGTAGCATATATGCTATATTATGCACAATATATGCTATGGTCTGAGCAAAGGATAGGGAAGCCAGATGTCAAAGACAGATACAGCCATTCAAGTCACGGGCCTGCAGATGCGCTACGGGGCTCATGTGGTTCTCGATGGAGTTGATTTTGCTGTGCATCGTGGCGAAGTGCTGGTACTGCTTGGCCCCAACGGCGCGGGAAAAACAACCATCATAGAGATCCTGGAAGGCTTTCGTGGGCGCTCTGGCGGAAGTGTGAGCGTGCTCGGAAGCGACCCCGAACACGCCGATGAGGCCTGGCGCGCCCGAGTGGGCATCGTGCTGCAATCCTGGCGTGACCATTCGGCATGGCGAGTGCGAAAGCTGCTCGACCACTTTGGCAAGTACTTCGGACCCTACTCCACCGATGAGCGGGCGCGCCCGGTCGGCACGGATACGTTGCTTCAGCTTGTCGGCCTGACGGATCATGCCCACAAAAAGGTGGGCGAACTTTCGGGCGGCATGCGCCGCCGGCTGGATGTAGCCATTGGGTTGGTGGGCAATCCTGAAGTGCTCTTTCTGGACGAGCCCACGGTGGGGTTTGACCCAAAGGCCAGGCGCGAATTCCATGACGTCATTCACCGCCTGGCTGATCTGCAGGGCACGACCATTCTGCTTTCCACGCATGATCTCGACGAAGCCGAAAAGCTGAGTGACCGCATTCTCATCCTGGCCGGTGGCAAGATCGTCGCCAACGGGAGCGCCGACCAGCTTAGAAAAGAATTCTCCGATCAAACAGAGGTCATTTGGACACAGGACGATCAGCGGCATGTCCACGCCGGCAGCGATGCAACCACCTTCGCGCGCAATCTGCTGGCTCAGCACCCTGAGGGCATTACGAATTTGGAGATTCGGAATGCAAGCCTGGAAGATACGTACATGACCATCGTGCAAACACATGAAACAACGCCCAGCCAGAAAGAGGGTAAGCAAGCATGAAACCAATCACAAGTGTAGTCCGGCTCGGTTTGACGCGGGGATGGATCGAATTTTGGATGAACGCCCTGTCCTTACAAGGGCTGATCGGCCTGTTTCTCGCCCCTACCATTCTCTTGGCCCTGCTTTGGATGTTTCGCGTCAGAGAAGTCGAAGGGATTTCCTTTGCGCTACTAATGCTGCCTGGCTTTCTAACTCTGCAACTAACCCAGGAGGGGCTCATGGGGGTTGCCAACAAGCTCGCCTTTGACCGCGAGGATGGCACGCTTCTGCGCGCCAAAGCGCTGCCACAGGGTATGCCAGCCTATTTGATCGCGCGGGTTGTCGTTATCATCCTCTCCGCGTTCGTGAGCTTAATGCTCGTGATCATTCCGGGCTTGTTCATAGTGCCCAGCCTGGCAACCGTCGGCGTATCTGGTTTCGTAACTTTGGTATGGGTGTTGGCGCTGGGGTTTCTGGCACTCGCTCCGATAGGGGCAGTCATTGGCGCCATCGTTAAAAGCCCTAGCGGGGCCGTTGGCCTGAGCATTTTGCCCATGGGAATAATGATCGGCATTTCGGGCATTTTTTACCCGCTCAAGGCGCTACCCGTGATCAGCGAGATCTTTCCAGTGTATTGGATTGGTCTTGGGATTCGATCAGCCTTACTGCCTGAAATGGCCGCAGCCGCTGAGCTCGGAGGTTCGTGGCGGCCTCTTGAAACCGCGCTCGTGCTTGGCGCTTGGGCCGCGGCAGGTTTGTTGCTGGCGCCCGGCTTTCTGCGCCGCATGGCTCGCCGTGCCTCAGGCAGCGAAATGGAGGCAGGCAGACGGCGCTATACTCAGAGCTAGAAGGCTATTTTTATGGAGAGTGACGGCATTCTTTTTAACCGCATCGCCGTGTTGCGAGCGGAACGGCAGATATCGCGCCGTGAGCTAGCCAATGCGTTAAGCATCCACTACCAAACCGTAGGGTATCTCGAGCGCGGCGAGTTTAATCCCAGCTTGCAGCTTGCCCTGCGCATTGCGGATTACTTCGGGGTCTCGGTCGAGACTGTCTTCTCTCTAAAGCCGTTTGAAGGGATTGGCAAGTCCTCCTAAGGGTGCTGCGAGAAGGGGAAGTTCATCTTCGCGGTAAACTTAGCCCCATGGCCCTCCCCGAATCCAAAGACCAGCGCGTTTATAACGACATCATCGGCACCATGGGCAACACCCCTCTGGTGCGCCTCAACAAGGTCACCAAGGGCGTCAAAGCCCCCTTGTACGCCAAGGTGGAGTTCTTCAACCCGGGCGGCTCGGTCAAAGACCGCATCGGCAAGAACATCATTGACGAGGCCGAGGCCAGCGGGAGGCTGAAGCCCGGCGGCACCATCGTCGAGGCCACCTCCGGCAATACCGGCGTGGGCCTGGCCATCGTGGCCGCCATCCGCGGCTACAAGTGCATCTTCGTCATGCCAGACAAGATGAGCCAGGAGAAGATCCAGCTGCTGCGCGCCTTTGGCGCCAAAGTGGTCATCACCCCTACCGCAGTAGCGCCGGAGGATCCGCGCTCCTACTACAAAGTCGCCAACCGCCTGGCCACCGAGACGCCCAACACCATCCTGGCCAACCAGTACTACAACCCTGAGAACCCACGCAGCCATTACCTGACCACCGGCCCCGAGATCTGGGAGCAGACCGGCGGCAAGGTGACGGACGTGATCATCTCGATGGGCACCGGCGGCACCATCAGCGGCGTCGGCAAGTACCTCAAGGAAAAGAACCCGGATATTCGCATCATTGGCGTGGACCCGGTCGGCTCCATCCTCAAAGAGATCTGGGAGAACAAGGGCAAGATCCCACCTGGTGTCGAGGCCATCACCTACAAGGTGGAGGGCATCGGCGAGGACTTCCTGCCCGGCACGACCGACCTCACTGTGGTGGATGACATCATCCGCGTCACCGACAAGGAGTGCTTTATCGTCACGCGACAACTCGTGAGCCAGGAAGGCATCTTCGCCGGCGGCTCCTCCGGGGCCGCTGTCGCCGGGGCGCTCAAGTATCTCGAGACCCTGCCGGCTGACCGCATCGCGGTAGTGATCCTGCCTGACTCGGGCAACCGTTACCTCACCAAGCTGTTCGACGACAAGTGGATGCGCGAGAACGGCTTCCTCGACTCCGAATGGAGCGAAGCCACCCTGCGCGAGGTGCTGGGCGGCAAGAGCCTGAGCGAGCTCATCTCCGCCTCGGCCGAAGACCGCATTGCCGACGTAGTGAGCAAGATGAAGCAGTACGGCATCTCGCAGCTGCCGGTGGTGGACGCCGAAGGCCAGGTGAGCGGCATCGTGCGCGAAGGCGATCTGCTGACCCACCTGCTGGACTCCAAGAACGGCCGCCCGGGTGAAGACAGCATCGCCGCCCTGCTGCAGCCGGCGCCCAACAGCCTGCCCGCCAGCACCCTGCTGCCCGATGCCATGCAAGAGATCGTGCGCAACAACGCCGTGCTGGTCAACGATGGCGGCCGCCTGGTCGGTATCCTCACCAAGATCGATGTGCTGGATTTCATCAACGGGTAGCTGGCAGTCTACATTTGACAGTCAACAGAAAGTGAGCAGTGATTAGTGAACAGTGATCAGGTGACCATGCAACTAAGCCACCAGTTACTAGTTACGGGTTTTATTCATCCTTCATCCCTCATCCTTTAAATGAGCCTCCCCACCCTCCGCATCGTCCCCTCGCCTGACCTCGTGCCGCACGAGTGGCACGACGATCAGCGCAGCCAGCCGCTCATCGAGCGGCTGCGCGCCAGCGGCGTGCTGCGCAACCCGCCCATGGTCACGCCGCTGCCAGATGGCAGCGGGCGTTACATGGTGCTGGATGGCGCCAACCGCACCAGCGCCCTCAACCACATGGGCATCCCCCACGCGCTCGTGCAAGTCGTGGAAGCGGATCACCCCGGGCTGGACCTGCACACCTGGAACCATGTGTTGTGGGATTGGGACGGCGCTGAGTTTTTGCAGGCGCTGAGCGAACTGCCGGATGTGACCCTGCGCGACATTGACCCCGGCGTGCGCCGCCCGCAGACCCGCTGGCCGATCAAGACCCTGGTGTGGGTGCAGACCCAGGACGGCAAGGCCCATATCGCCCGCAGCGTGCCGGGTGACCTGGCCAGCCGCACGCAGGCGCTCAACAGGATCGCCGAGCTGTACGCCAAGAAAGCGGTCGTAGACCGCACCACCGCCCAGCAAGTGCGCGAGCTGCACGGCAAGTATGAGAACCTGACCGCCATCGTGGTCTACCCGCCCTTCAAAGTCAGCGAGGTGCTGGAGCTGTGCGCCGCCGGCGTGCTGCTACCGCCCGGCATTACCCGCTTCACGGTGTCGCCGCGCGCCCTGCGCGTCAACTACTCGCTGGATGAGCTTTCGGCGAATAAGTCACTGGAAGAAAAGAACGAAGCCCTGCAGCGCTGGGTCAACGAGCGCACCGCCCGCAAAGGCGTGCGCTATTACGCCGAGCCCACCGTGCTCTACGACGAATAAGCTCGCGTCCTAGTCCGGCACGCCAACCAGCGGCGGCTCGGCCGGCAGCTCAAAGCTATACCCATCGCGCCCCATGAAATGGAAATACGTCACCGCGCCGGGCTTGATCTCGATTTCGGCGCGCCACCAGATCGAATACAGCGGGATGGCGACTTCGTAGCGGCCGGCAGGCAGGTTGGTCAGCACCAGGTTCTCTTTGTAATACGGGTCTGATTGCAAGCGGAAGCTGGTGAAGTAGGTGTAGTTGGTGAACAACTCGCCGGTATCCAGTGAGCGCACTTCGGTCAGCCAGTTGAGCAGCAGTTGATCGCGTTCGTTGGCTACCCGTCCCACCAGCACCCCGTGCCCTTCAGGCGGGGCCAGCCAAAGCTCCGGGTTGTAGGTGAAGTTGGTGGTGTTAGTGCCCGTGCGCACTTCAAAATGCAAGTGCGGCCCGGTGGAGAGGCCGGTATTGCCTGACAGGCCGATCAGCTCACCTTGCTTGACCTGCTGTCCAACTTCAACGCTCACGCTGGTCAGGTGCGCGTACACCGTCCAGATGCGGTCACCGTTGTAGCCAAAATTGTGGCGGATCACGATCGAGATGCCGTAGGGGTCATCCAAAAAATACGGCGAGTTATAGGTCTGCCCGTAGCTGGCCCACACGATCGTGCCGTCGCCGGCGGCGCGCACCGGCGTGCCGGGGTCTAGCCCCACATCCAGCCCCAGATGCGGCTCGCGGCGGTTGGTGCCGGCCTCCTGCCGCGCCCCATAGCGCTGGCTCGGTGAATACAGGCCGATGTGGGCGTTCGCCACCGGAAAGGTGAAATAGAAATGGTCGAACACGCTGAGCGCCACCGGCGCCTGCACAGCCGGGAAGCCTGAGAGCGCAGGCTGGGTTGGCTGAACTGCGGCGCCTGCCAGCGGGAACGGCGCCAGCGTGGGCGCGGCGTAGGTGGGCCATTCCAAGCTGGGCAGCGTGGCGGTGGGCGGCGGCGTATCGCTGGGCGCGACGAACTGGGTATGCGTCGGCAGCGGCGTGTTGGTGTCGGTGGCCGCCGGGCTGGCGCTGGGCTGCGCCGCCGCTGGGGCGCAACCCACCAGCGCCAGGGCGGCCAGAGCGGCGAGCGGGAACAGACGCACTGGGCTCATGGCCGGGGGGCGTTGACTTCTTCGGCGCTGTAGAGCTGCAGCATGGCTTCCTGCCAGCTCAGCCCGTCACGCAGCACGAATTGATTGAACAAAGTTGCCGGGAAGAAGCTGCGCCAGTTGGCCTGGGCCGGCAGACGCTCGAAGCCGTATTCAGCGGCCAGGGCGGTGAAATCGATCCAGTAGCCGGCGGGCACTTCATCGGCCAGCTTGCCGCCTGCCTGGTAGCTGCTCTCCACGCCGGTGTAACGGGCGGCAAAGTCCCAGGGCGTTTGCGTCAGCGGCTGGCCCAGGCCACCGTTTGGGTTGGCCGTGCGCAGGTAGATGCGCCAATAGGTCTGCCCGCCGATCTCCTCGCGTACTGCCGCCAGCCAGCCGGCGTTCAGCAGGCCGCTGCGCACGGCGAAGGCGCGCCCGGTCAGCAGCCAGCTCTCGTACTGCCCGGGGGGCAGCGGGGTGCTGAGCGGCACCAGGGCATTCTCCAAACTGGACAGCGCGTCCCAGCCGAGCAATTGAGCGGTGCGCTGGCGCAGCGCCTCAAACGGCGCGGCCGCGGCTGAACTGAGCGAGGGGTTGGGTGCATAAGTCCCGTTGAGCGGGACGGGCTGCGGGCTGCCAGCCGGCTGCGCCCAGGCATGCTCCGGCTGGGCGGCGGCCGCGGCCTGCAGCAGGCCTGCCAGCGGCTCCGGCCACTCGCCGGCGGCCCAGGCTGCGCCACGCATGCCGCCCGGTAGCGTTTGCGGCGCCAGGGCCAGCTCGCCATCCAACGTGTAAGCGGTCAAATAATGTTCGGTTTCGGTACTGACCGTGGCCAGGATCACATCGCCCGCCGGGCTCCACTGCGGCTGCTGGCCGCTGCCCACGTAGCGCGGGGCGTTGAGCAGATCGCTGACGTAGATGGCCCACATGCCGGCTGCATCCTGCTCGGCCCAGGCCAGCCAACGCCCATCCGGCGACCAGGCCGGCGCGGCCTGTGCGCCGCGCTCGGGCGCCAGCTGGGCGAAGCGGGCGGCGCCCTCCTGCTCCAGGTACAGCAGCCAGATGGCCGGCGTACCCTCGCGGTCAGATACGAAAGCCAGTTGCTGGGCGCCAGGCCGCCAGGCGGGCGAATGATCCCGCGCTGGCGAGAGGCTGACGTAGAGCGGATCGACCGAGCCGTCCAGCGGGCGGATGGCGATCTCCAGGTTGCCGCCATTGTCGTGAGTGTAGGCCAGCCAGCCATTGTCAGACCAGCTGGGCGAGCCCTCGTAGGCGTTATCACTGGTCAGTTGGCTGGTCAGGCCGGTGGCCAGCTCCAGCACATATAGATCCCAATGCCCACTGCGGTTCGAAGCGAAGGCGACCAGGCCGCCATGCTGCGAGAACGCCGGCGAGACATCATCCCATTGCCCATAGGTCAGGCGTGTAAAGGCTTGGCCGGTGAGCTGGTGGCTGAACAGGCGCGCATAGCCGTATTCGTTGAGGCTGAGCACGCGCAAGCCGTCCAGCGAGCGGCCGGCGCCCACCACCAGGGGCGCGGGTGGCACGGTGGGCTGGGCGGTCTGGGTGGGGAGTGGCGTCGGCTCGCCGGCCGCCTGGGTTGGCGTGGGCGTGGCCGTGCTCAGGCTGGCCGCCAGGCCGCTCTGCGGGCCGCCAAACGAAGAGCCAGCCAGAATATAGAGGAGCACGATACCCAGCAGCGCGCCGGCGGCGGCCAGGCGCAGCCAGTAGCCCAGCGTGCGGCGAAGGGAGCGGGGAGTGGGTTCAGACAGCATGCAGGAGTGGGTAGTTAGATCAAGCGGCCTGGCGCATTACGCTTCAGGAATGGTGAAGTCAATGGCGTGCTCGTGCACCACCTGCTTGGCCTTGTTGAGCAGCTCGCCGGAGCTGGCTTCGAGTGGGTTCTCAGTTTGCTGAGCCTCTATATCCGCATAAAAGACTCGCGCCTTCAGCGTATAGCGCCCGGGAGTGCGCTGCTGGCGCAAATGCATCACAAACTCCATAATCGGGTCAATCGCTTCCACTACGCTGACGGTGGCCAGCGGCTGGCCAGCCTCATTCACGATCATGGCTTCGACATTGGGACGGAGCTGAAAGGGAGTGATATCGATGCGCACCTGGATGCGCAGCCCGTCCGGGCGCGGCGCGGCCTCCAGCTCACGGATGCGCACCTCCTGTGGCGGCACGGGGGCCTGGCCGGCCTCGGTAAAAAAGATGTCTGACATGCAGACGATTATAGCGGGAAGTAGCCCGCAGGCATTTG
This sequence comes from Anaerolineales bacterium, assembly GCA_019637675.1. Classification (GTDB taxonomy): domain Bacteria; phylum Chloroflexota; class Anaerolineae; order Anaerolineales; family UBA11579; genus JAMCZK01. The sequence goes on from JAHBVE010000002.1 coordinate 378,377, forward strand.
AACCTGCAGACTACAGCTTCGCTCGGCGCAGCAACTGCGCATTCAATGCAACAATGATTGTGCTGGCAGACATTAACACCGCACCCAGCGCAGGAGACAGCAGGATGCCACGGCTCGCCAATACACCTGCGGCCAGCGGGATTGCAATCACGTTGTAGCCCGTGGCCCATATCAGGTTCTGCACCATCTTGCTGTAGCTGGCACGGCTGAGACGAAAGACCTTCAGCACATCTTGCAGGTCATTGTCTACCAGAATGATGCCCGCCGACTCCACCGCTACATCAGTGCCACTGCCAATCGCGATGCCTACATCCGCACGGGCCAGGGCAGGCGCATCATTGACGCCATCGCCCACCATAGCCACCTTGCGGCCCTGGGCTTGCAACTGCGCCACCGTGTGCTCTTTGTCAGCCGGCAGCACCTCGGCAAAGAACTCAGTAATTCCCAAGTCGGCCGCCACCGCTGCAGCCACTGGCGTGCTGTCCCCGGTGAGCATGGCTGCTCGAATATCGAGCTGCCTCAGGCTTTCGATGATGGCCTTGCTCTCTGGGCGCAGCTCGTCTGCAATCGCAAAGACCGCAATCGGCTTTCCATCTTCCAGTAAATGGATCGCGCTGCGTCCCTTGACTCCGGCCTCCTCCGCAAATGTAGCCAGCGACGGCGGAAGTTCGACAGCTAACTGCTGCAGCAGACGCGGGCCGCCAAGGTGATACATTCGCCCACCAATCCGGCCTTGCACACCCAGCCCCTTCATCGCCTGGAACTCTGAAACGGCGGCAGGCTCCAACCCGCGCCCCGCAGCAGAGCCGCGGATGGCGCGGGCCAGGCTGTGCTCTGAATCACCCTCCAGGCCAGCAGCCAGGCTCAACACCTGGTCTTCCGTCTGGCCAGGCATGCTTTCCACTGCTACGACCCCCATCTCACCCTTAGTCAGCGTGCCAGTCTTGTCGAAGATAACCGTATCCACCAGGCGGGCTTCTTCCAAGGCCAGGCGGTCCTTCACCAGCAAACCGTGCATGGCTGCCTGGGTGGTGCTGATGGCGACCACCAGCGGCACGGCCAGACCCAAAGCATGTGGGCAGGCAATAACCAATACCGTGACCACGCGCTCAAGCACAAACAGGTCCAGCCCGCGCGCCAAGCCCCATAGCAGCGCAGTCAGTACCGCAGCCAGCAAAGCAACTACGAACAACCAGCCTGCAGCACGGTCGGCCAGGATTTGTGTGCGTGATTTGCTCAGACGCGCCTGCTCTACCAGGCGCATGATGCCAGCCAAAGCCGTAGCGTTACCCACAGCCGTAACCCGCACCCGCAGGCTGCCCTCTCCGTTAATTGCGCCGGCAATCACCTTGTCTCCAGGCGCCTTGTCCACCGGCTTCGATTCGCCGCTCAACATCGATTCGTTGACTTGCGAGTTGCCTTCCACCACTTCGCCATCCGCCGGAACGCTGGCGCCTGGCCGTACCAAAAACAGGTCACCGCTGGCCAGGGCGCTGGCCGGCACCCGTTCGACCCGGCCGTCGGCGCCAATACGTTCAGCCTGGTCGGGAAGCAGCTTGGCCAACTCATCCAAGCTGTTAGAAGCGCGGCGAATACTGCGCATTTCGATCCAATGACCGAGCAGCATGATGTCGATCAAGGTGACCAGCTCCCAATAAAACCCTTCGCCCAAGTTGAAAAGGAACGAGGCCGTACTGTAGAGGAAAGACACCGAGATGGCCAAACTGATCAGCATCATCATGCCGGGTTTGCGCGCCCGCAGTTCCGGAATCGCCATTTGCAGAAAAGGCAGACCACCGTAGAGGAAGATTACAGTGGCAAAAATCGGCGCAACGAACTGTGAGCCAGGAAATGCAGGCGGCACGATGCCCAGCCATTGCTGGGTCATTTGGCTGTAAAGGATTACAGGAATACTCAGCACCAGTGAAACAAAGAAACGCGTGCGGAACATAGTTTCATGGCCGCTATGCTCTGTGTGGTCACTATGATCCGCTTGGCCTGTGTGGCCTGCATGCTCTGTGTGACCTGCATGCTCTGTGTGGGCTGTATGTCCTGTACCGGCAGACTGATGTTCAGCATGCCCTGCCACTGCCGGTTTCTCCTCAGGCTCGTGATGATGATCGTGGGAATGTGTGGCCATCTCGGGTCTCCTCTTCTTCTTACGAAACTACACTTTACGGAACTACACTAATCTTTGCCATCATGCCAGCCGCATAATGACCTGGCAGGAAACAACCGAACTCGTATTCACCAGCTTCGGTGAAGGTATGCTCAATCGTCACAGTACTGCCGGGGTTGAGCTGGCTTTGGTCCACATGAAACATGTTGGCCATGTCATGTTCGCCTGCCGCGCCTTCAGTCTCGGTGGCGCCCATTTCGCTGTGGTCCCCCTCAGAAGACTCTCCGCTCATATCGTGGACTTGGCCCTCAGACATCAGAACGAACTCATGGTTGATGGCGCCGGGGTTACTAATCACAAAACGATAGGGTGTGCCCACCTTAAATTCTGAGATGGGCGTATCGATGGCGAATTCAGTGAGCTCGATTGGCACCACCTGCGCCTGCGCAGGCCGGCTGCCACAGGCGCTGAGAAACACGGCCAGAATAGATAGAGCTGCTAGTTTACGCACGTTCAAGTCTCCTAGTCTAGTACCCCTCCCTCATGGGGGGGGGTGTAAGTTGCAAAGACTGTAAACCATTTCAATGACCCCAGTATGAGAGTTCCCTGAAAAGGCGCCCGGCGTGGACGCACAGGGTCCCCCGAGCCAACGGATTACAATCAGAGCAGGAGACCGTATGTCAGACCAATTTGAGACCCTTGCCATTCATGCCGGCCAGCAGCCCGATCCCAGCACCGGCGCAGTAATGACGCCCATCTACCAGACCAGTACCTTTGTGCAGGACGCGGTGGGCGTGCACAAAGGCTACGAATATTCGCGCAGCGGCAACCCCACCCGCACCGCGCTGCAAGACTGCTTTGCGGCCCTGGAAGCGGCCCAGTATGGGCTGGCCTTCGCCTCCGGCCTGGCCGCCACCGACACCATCATCCGCCAGTTCGCCCCCGGCGACCACATCCTGGTCGGCAGCGATGTGTACGGTGGCACCTTCCGCCTGTTCGAGCGCGAGTACAAGGATTTTGGCATCGAGTTCAGCTATGTAGATGTGGACGATCTGCCTGCTGTGCAGGCCGGGCTGCGCGCCAACACCAAGCTGGTCTGGCTGGAAACGCCCACCAATCCCTACCTGGGTCTGGCCGATATTGCCGCCGTCGCCGGCATCCTCAAAGCCCACAGCAGCCAGCCGCTCTTCGCAGTGGACAACACTTTTGCCTCACCGTACCTGCAGCAACCGCTGACCCTGGGCGCGGATATCGTCATCCACTCCGCCACCAAGTACCTGGGCGGCCACTCGGATGTGGTGCTGGGCCTGGTAGCGGTAAATGACCAAACGCTTAAAGAGCGTTTGGCATTTTCACAGAACGCGGCCGGCGCTGTGCCGGGGCCGATGGATAGCTTCCTGGTGCTGCGCGGCATCAAGACCCTGCCGCTGCGCATGGACCGCCACGGCCACAACGCCGCTGCCATCGCCGACTACCTGGCCGCCCACCCCAAGGTGAGCCAGATCTACTACCCCTTCCATGCTTCGCACCCGCAGCAGGCGCTGGCTCGCAAACAGATGCGCAACGGCGGTGGCATGCTTTCGTTTGAACTCAAGGGCGGCGAAGCCGCCGCCCGCACCGTGGCGGAGAACACCCGCCTGTTCGCCCTGGCCGAATCGCTGGGCGGGGTCGAGTCGCTGATCGAGGTGCCGGCGGTGATGACCCACCTTTCCGTGGCGAACTCGCCGCTGGCAGTCGACCCCGGCCTGGTGCGCCTCTCCGTGGGTGTGGAGCACGTGGACGATCTGATCGCTGACCTGGAACAGGCGATCGCTAAAGCCTGAAACAAAGCCTAGGAGGCTGGAATGGCTAAGAATAAGAACAAGCGCGATAAAAGCCCGGATGCAATGGATGCCGCCGCAGAGGGCATGGGCTATTCGATCGGCGGGCTGGAGACCAGCTCGGCCGAGTTCACCGATTTCCTGGCCAAGGTCATCAAGGAATTCAAGGAAGATTCGCCCGGCCTGACCCTGCGGGATGCTGCTCGGATTGTGATCGAGCGCGAGGGGCTGGAGCAGTTCAATGAGCGCGTGGCCGATATTCAGGTCTTTTTGAAGGCCTTCCTGGGCGGCAAGAACACCGAGTGGGATGAGCTGATCGCCGAAGACGCTCGCCGCCGTTTGGAAATTGACAAGACCCTCGGCGGCACGCCGGGCTAAATGCGCTGCTGGGCAGCGCTGCGCAAAACAAAAACGGCCAGCATTTCTGCTGGCCGTTTTGATTCTGTGGTCTTGCAAACTAGCGGGAGTAGTACTCCACCACCTGGTTGACTTCACAGATGATCGGCACTTCCTGCAGTTCGGGCAGGCGCACGTATTTGGCGGCCATGTTCTTCTTGTCCACGTCCAAATACGGCGGAATGTTGCCGATGCTCTCCAGCGCCTCAGTAAAGGCGGGGATCTTGCGGCTCTTCTCGTGCACGGCGATCACGTCACCGGGCTTCACTGAGTACGAAGGGATGTTGATGCGCTCCCCGTTCACAGTGATGTGGCGGTGCGAGACGAACTGGCGGGCCGCATAGATGGTGCGGGCGAAGCCAGAGCGCAACACCAGCGCATCCAGGCGGGATTCGAGCAGCGTGATCAGCACCTCAGGCGTACGGCCCATCGAGCGCGACGCCTTCTCCATGTAGCTGCGCATCTGCGCTTCACGGATGTTGTACTGGTGGCGCAGGCGCTGCTTCTGCAGCAACTGCAGCTTATAGTCAGAGCTGCGGCGCCACTGGTTCTGGCTGCCGTGCTGGCCCGGGGGGTTCGGGCGGCGCTCCATGACTTTGATGGCCTTCGGGGTCAGGGGGATGCCCAGCGCCCGAGAGCGTTTAACCTTCGATTCCTTCATCTGTTCCTTTACCTTTTCTGAGCCACCAGCCTACCGCGGAGCAGCCGGGCAGCCACACAGCCGCAAATCATAACCAAAAACCGCCCATTTGTCACCCCCTTACTCCACAGATGAACGCAGATACTTGGATCGATAAATCAGATTTCATCCTTTTTGCATCAGTGTTTATCTGTGGATTTAACTTGACAATGCAGTACAGGTGTTCTATTATCTAGCCAATATATAGAACATTTGTCCTGGAGGAGTAATGGCTGCTGAGAAAGAACACAACGACGAAAAGATCAAGGTTTTGCAAAAGACCCTAGGTGAGATCACCAAACGCTATGGCGAGGGCAGCATCATGCGCCTCGGCGAAGCGCACGGCATGGCCGTGGAGGCCATCCCCACCAGCTCTCTCTCGCTGGATATTGCCCTCGGCGTGGGCGGCATCCCCCGCGGCCGCGTCACCGAGATCTACGGCCCTGAATCTTCGGGCAAGACGACACTGTGCCAGCACATCGTGGCTGAGGTGCAGAAGCGCGGCGGCACGGCCGCCTTCATTGACATGGAGCATGCCCTCGACCCCAACTATGCTGCCAAGTGCGGCGTGGACATCGAGAAGCTGCTCGTGGCCCAACCTGACACCGGCGAGCAAGCCCTCGAGATCGCCGAAGCGCTGGTGCGCTCCGGCGCCATTGACCTCGTAGTGATCGACTCGGTCGCCGCGCTCGTACCCCGCTCCGAGATTGAGGGCGATATGGGCGACGCCACCATGGGCATGCAGGCCCGCCTCATGTCGCAAGCGCTGCGCAAGATGTCCGGCGTCATCAAGCAGACCAACACCGCCGTCGTCTTCACCAACCAACTGCGCCAGAAGATCGGCGTGATGTTCGGCAACCCGGAAACCACCACCGGCGGCATGGCGCTCAAGTTCTACGCCTCTGTGCGCATGGATGTGCGCCGCATCCAGTCCATCAAGACCGGGCAGGATGTCGTCGGCAACCGTACGCGGGTGCGCGTGGTCAAGAACAAGGTCGCCGCGCCCTTCCAAGTGGCCGAATTTGACATTATGTATAATGAAGGCATCTCCAAGAGCGGAGACTTGCTGGATCTGGCGGTGAATTACGAGATCGTCGCCAAGCGCGGCTCGTTCTACAACTACGGTGATGACCGCCTGGGCCAGGGCCGTGAAACCGCCAAGGATTACTTGCGCGATCATCCCGAAGTGGCTGATGTGATCGAACAGCAGATCCGCGAAAAAGTTCTCAGCCAGCAACCCCTCGCCTATGCCGAGCCAGATGAAACCCTCGCCTTTGAACCCGCCGAAGCCGAACTCGAGGCAGTCGAAGCTTAACCAAACTCTTGGTACAAAACGCGCCGTGTCAACAGCAGGTCTGCTGTTGACCGGCGCGTTTTTGCTTCTAGCGTGTAGCAGGAGTGTACTGCCCGCCGATCAGGGCTACTTCATCGCCCCCACCGTCGTAGGCAACTCGCAAGCCATCCAGCTCGAGACCCCCACCGCCCCACCCCCTTCACCCACACCGGAGTGCGAAAACAACCTCGTCTTCCTGCGGGATGTGACCGTGCCTGACGGCACGCGCTTTGCACCCGGCGCCCCGGTTGAAAAGAGCTGGGAGTTGCGCAATGACGGCACCTGCGCCTGGATCCAGGGCTACAGCGTGGAGCTGCAGGCCGGCAGCATCGGGCTGGGGGCGGTGCCCCGCCACCCGCTGCCCACTGCCCAGCCTGGCGAAAGCGTGGTGCTCACCATCCAATTCACCGCGCCCAGCGAGCCGGGCAACTATCGCAGCCTGTGGAAAGCGCACGACTTTGCCGGCAATCCCTTCGGCGTGGGCTTCTATGTAGACATCACCGTTTCGGAGTAAGGATGCGCACCCCCACCAACGCCACCGCCCTCGCATTTCAAGATGTTCTTCGCCAGCACGGCCTGACCGGCGCAGTGGTCGAGTTCGAGATCACCACCCGCACCGCAGCCGATGCGGCCGCCGCCATCGGCTGCGAGCTGGGGCAGATCGTCAAGTCGCTCATCTTCCGCACCGCGGAAGATGAGGCGGTCATCGTGCTGACCAGCGGCAGCAACCGGGTGGACGAGGCCCTGGTGGCCGAGGCCACCGGCGCTGCGCTGGGCAAGGCCGACGCTGACTTCGTGCGCCAGCTCACCGGCTACGCCATCGGCGGCGTGCCGCCTTTCGGCTACGAGCAGCCAGCCCACACCTACATCGACGAGGACCTGCTGCAGTACGCCGAGGTGTGGGCGGCGGCCGGCACGCCGCACGCCGTGTTCCCGCTGCCGCCGGATGCGCTGGTGCGCATCAGCGGCGGCAAGGTGATACAGGTGCACGGGTAGCAGCACACCGCGCACTGTCATTCCGAGCGGGTTTATCAGCCTACACCAGACCGCCGAACCCGCTTCAGCGAGGAATCCGTATTGGCATTTCTTCCGAATTCACTCAGACGGATTGAGACACAAACCGTCCCACAACGGATCCCTCCTCGGCCTTTGGCCTCGTTCGGGATGACAAGCTTGGGGATTGCTTCGTCGGCTGAAAGTTGCATGAACATGCAACTTTCAGCATTCCTCGCAATGACGGAGAAAACAAGAGACCGGCTTTCGCCGGTCTCTTGCGCTAAAGCGCGAGAGAAACTACCCAGCTTCGCTGGGTAACGTTTCTCTTTGTTAGATGGTGCCTTCTTCCCACGAGTTGAGATATTTCTCCTGCTCGGGGGTGAGCTTGTCGATCTTGACGCCCATCGCATCCAGCTTGATGCGGGCGATCTCGCGGTCGATGTCCTCGGGGACGGAGTAGACCTTGTTCTCCAGCTTGTCGGCGTTCTGGGCCATGTACTCGGCGGCCAGGGCCTGGTTGGCGAAGGACATGTCCATGACACTGGCGGGGTGACCCTCCGCCGAGGCGAGGTTGATGAGGCGGCCGTCGCCCAGGATGTGGATGGTGCGGCCGTCCTTGGTGTAGTAGGCCTCCACGAAGGGGCGCACGAGGCGCTTCTCTTCGGCCATCTCAGCCAGGGCCGGGATGTTGATCTCGACATTGAAGTGGCCAGAGTTGGCGACGATGGCGCCATCCTTCATCACTTCGAAGTGGTGCTTATCCAGCACGTTGATGTCGCCGGTGACGGTGACAAAGATATCGCCAACCTTGGCAGCTTCCACCATGGGCATGACGCGGAAGCCATCCATGACGGCTTCGAGGGCGGCCATGGGGTTGATCTCGGTGACGATGACGTTGGCGCCCATGCCGCGGGCACGGTCGGCCAGGCCGCGGCCACACCAGCCGTAGCCGGCGACCACGAAGGTCTTGCCGGCCAGCAGGATGTTGGTGGCGCGCACGATGCCATCCACGGTGGATTGGCCGGTGCCGTAGCGGTTGTCGAAGAAGTGCTTGGTCATGGCGTCGTTGACGGCGATGACCGGGAACTCCAGCTTGCCGTCGGCAGCCATGGCCTTGAGGCGGATGACGCCAGTGGTGGTTTCCTCGGTACCGCCAATGATGGTCTCGAGCAGGTCACGGCGGTTCTTGTGCAGCTCGCTGACCAAGTCGGCGCCGTCGTCCATGGTCATGTGCGGCTTGAAGTCGAGGGCCACGTGGAGATGCTTGTAGTAGGTGGCGTTGTCCTCGCCCTTGATGGCGAAGACGGGGATCTCGTCATGGGTGACGAGCGAGGCGGCCACATCATCCTGGGTGGAGAGCGGGTTGGATGCGGTCAGCAGCACCTCGGCGCCGCCGGCTTGCAGGGTGCGCATGAGGTTGGCGGTTTCGGCGGTGACGTGCAAGCAGGCGGCCAGGCGCAGCCCCTTCAGCGGGCGCTCTTTGGCGAAACGCTCGTGGATGGTGCGCAGCACGGGCATTTCACGCTCGGCCCACTGGATGCGGCGGCGGCCGCCCTCGGCCTGGCTTGGATCTTTGATGTCGAAGTTTTCCATGTTTGTTCTAGAACTCCATTCTATTTTTGTCGTGAACGGATCGATCGATTACAGATTAATCGATTAATCCATTAATCGGTTAATCAGTTCTGGACAGCAAGCTCTCCAGTTTGCCGCCATCATCATAATGCTGGCGGTAGCGGGTGACGAAGTCAGCCACCGAGAAGTGGTGGGTCTGCGGGCCGGCCTGCTCGAGGCAGTAGGTGGCGGCCAGGGAGCCGAGGCGGCCGCTGGTCTCCCAGTCGAGGCCCAAGCGGAAGCCGGTGAGGAAGCCAGCGCGGAAGGCATCCCCGCCGCCGGTAGGATCGACAATGGTGTCGGTGGGCACGGCTTCGACCCAGGCTTTGCCATCCTTGGTGTAGATGTCGGCGCCTTTGGGGCCGAGGGTGACGACCATGTAATCAAGATGGGCGAGGATGGCTTTGTCATCCATGCCGGTCTTGTCTTTGACGAGCTCGAACTCGTATTCGTTCATGAACATGGCGTGGGCCGATTCGACGCCGGTACGCAGGATGCTGCCGTCAAAACGCACGATCTGCTGGCTGGGGTCGTAGACATAGGGGATGCTGAGCTCTTTGCACTCGGCGACATACTGCTGCATGGCGACGGGGTCGTTAGGCGAGATGATGACGAGCTGGGGTGCGCCGCCCTTGACCTGCTTGAGGGTCAGCTCGGTGGCGCGGGCCATGGCACCGGGGTAGAAGCTGGCGACCTGGGCGTTGGAGCGGTCTGTGGTGGCGAAGTACGAGGCGGTGTAGGTGCCCTCGATAACTTCCATATTGGTGGTGTCTACGCCGTGGTCGTTGAGGAAGGCGCGGTATTCGGCAAAGTCTTCGCCGACGGCGGCCATGACACGGGGCTTGCCGCCGAGCAGGGCCATGGTGTAGGCGATGTTGGGGGCGATACCGCCGCGGCGGCGGTCTAGCTTATCTACGAGGAAGGAGAGGCTGATCTTTTCGAGGTGCTCTGCCAGCAGGTGCTCTTTGAAGAGGCCTGGGAAGGTCATGAGGTAATCGTAGGCTACGGAGCCTGTGATAAGTACATCCATACTATGCCTCGCCCACGGCGGGGCTGGAGTTGTGGTGTGGGGCAATACACACAAAAACGCCCTCGGGTTTCGAGAGCGTTCTCCCGCGCGTGGCGTACGCAAGTTTAGCATGGGGGGGAAGGAATGGCAAGGATGAAGGCGGAGGGAGGAAGGATGAGGGAAGGGCAAAAGCATGGCCGAGTGCAGAAGTAAGAATGCGGAAGTGGAAGCCGGCAGCTTGCCTGGCCGCCCGCAGCCGAATTGGCGGCCCGGCCGAGGCGTGTTTGCCAGCCGCCTCCCCTATAATGCCCCCTATGGATGCCAACACATTGCAGACCCTGGCCACGGCGCTGACCATTTGGGGGGCTACCTTCGTTCTGGCCTTGTGGGCCAGTTTGGTGTACTGGACCCACCGGGACGCGGCCGCCCGGCTGCGGGAGCCGAGCCGCCGGCTGCTGGCGGTGCTGCTCTCGGTGATCTTGTTCATTCCAGGGGTGCTCATCTACATCCTGCTGCGCCCGCAGCGCACGCTGGAAGAGGAATACTTGCTGACCCTGGAAGAAGAGGCGCTGCTGCGTGCGATCGAGGAGAGCGAGAGGAGACACGGGTAAGCCAAAGGCGAAGTGAGATTTTTGAATGCAGATTTCTGATTTTGATTGGAATTATGGCCAGGATGACTTGAATGACCTGGCGCGCCCCCCTTTTGCTGCCAGGTTAAAACATTTACCGCTAAAAAATTGACTGTGGCACGGCTAGGCTATGGGTGTATCAACTTAACCCCATCCCGCTCAGCTACGCAGCCGGCTGACACCAAGCGAACAGCCGCCCGCGGCCAGCGAACCAGGCCGCGGGAGCAGATATAGCAGGGAGTGTGGGCTGGCGGGTGGATTGGGGCGCGGTGCTAAGCGAGAAAAAACGTACTAAATTTCATCAGCAGCTATAACAAATACACTAATAAGTCTCTCTAAAGTCTTCCGAACATTAGTGGGGAAATTACGAAAGTCATGTGAAACCAATGTGCCTGTATTTGTATACCGCGCAACCTTCACGAATGTTGAATCGGTTTTATCATGGACATGTTGTCGGATAACTTTATTAGTAGCGCTATCGGTTTGCTTAGGCTTCTCATTAATTCTTTGATTGGTTCCTAAAACCCCCAGCACATAAAATGCAAAACTACCATGATGCACATGAGTTAAGTATTCATGAACAATACTACTTCTATTTTTGGCATTTTCAATTGAAAAGCCGGGGTCCACGCAAATTACATCATCATGCTCTAATAATCCCGACACAAGAGCTAGAGCACTCTGATGTTGAACAATAGCCTCATTGTTTGCATGTACAAAAATATTTGTATCAATTACTAGTTCTCTTGGCATTTTTCCTTTTATTTCCCGCCCTTGATTGGCTTATAGCTAGTCCAAAAGCTTCTTTTAAAGATTCGCCAAAAAAACCCATTGGCCAATCCTGCTCATTAATATGCCCAGCGTCATTTATTGGAATATTCCGGACTTGCGAGCCAGAGGACCGTTTTTCCACAAAAAGAATTGAGACTTGATCTTTTTTTATCTTACCTTCTGCTATAAGTCTACGAAGTCGCAATAGCAGATGCTCGCTATGGGTTTCGAGGATAACATTTTTGTCTTGGTTTGCAATCTCTACAAAGAGATCTGACAACAAAACTTGCAGCCTAGGATTAAGATGTATTTCCGGTTGCTCACAAATTATCAATGAGCCCTTTGGGGAGCGCGTACCCTCTACGATGAGGGGCAAAACTTGTGAAAGACCTGATCCAGTATCAAATAGATTACCAATTGGAATGTTCTTGTTTCCCTTTAGTTCTAAGTGGAATGTATTATTATCAGGACCATTTCTTGGACTCAACTTTCCACCAAAGTCAAATTTTTCCGTCCAGAAATCAAGCCACCTCTTTTGACTTGTTGTACCCCCACGAGCAATAATTTCGGGAGCATTTTGTCCCTTGGCACCAATGTTCTGTGGAGCCTCTCCTGAAAATTCGTAAAATCTCTTAAATGGTTCGCGCAATGGGCCAATATAGCTAATGCGCTGAAAGAAATCTTCAATCAACTCTGCCATAGCAGAAGCTGCTGCAAAATAAATAAATTCCCCGCTAGTGAAGGTTATTCCCTTTTGATTACTCTTTTTGCTTTTACTATGCTTTCGAAGGATTCTTTGGATTGCATCCACGAAGTAGAAATGCTTCGGAGTGTCTTTTAGAATCTCTGCCTTGATCTCCTTTGTCAATGTACCCTTGGGGCGAAAATTCAAAGAATAGTAGTCTTTCTGTTTTGTGCGAGACAACATAGCTCGACCAAATATGTCCTTAACAAAATATCGAGAGAGTTGGATATCATTAGGAACTACTCCTTCAGCTTTCTCAAACAAGGAGATAAATTCACCTGGAGGTGATTCGCCAACTTCTCCCTTTTTCTTACTGTTGCTATGAACAAATCTGATATCTAAAGATAGTTGCTTATTGGGATCATGATTGTGGACAAAGTCTTTGAACAGGCCAACGTCAATCAAAGGTCCCTTAGTCATTAGTGCGGTAGTCACATCAGACGACTCCAAAGTTTGCTTCAATAACAACAGTGGGGCGATTAAACTGGACTTCCCAGAATTGTTAGGGCCTAAAACTATTGTGAGTGGTTTAATTTCTACCCACCCCGTGTCCGCAAAGCATCTAAAGTTTTTCCACCTAAATATTGGTTGCATAGACTAATTCTAACAGGCTACTGCTACCGCCCCAGCGCACCCCAGCCCGCGTACTGGGCAGCGGAGCCCAGCTCCTCCTCAATCCGCAGGAGCTGATTGAACTTGGCGGTACGGTCGGCGCGGGCGGGGGCGCCGGTCTTGATCTGGCCGAAGCGGTACGCTACGGCCAGATCGGCGATGGTGCTGTCTTCGGTTTCGCCGGAGCGGTGTGAGCAGACGGTACCCCAACCGGCGGCCTTGCACAGGCGCACCGCTTCCACCGTCTCGCTCAGCGAGCCGATCTGATTGACCTTGGCCAATAGAGCGTTGCCGGCCTTCTCGGCGATGGCGCGCTCGATCAGCTTGGGGTTGGTGACGACCAGGTCGTCACCAACCAGCTGAACTTTGCCGCCGATGGCGGCGGTGAGCGCCTTCCAGCCGGCCCAGTCTTCCTGCGCCATGCCGTCTTCAATGGAGACAATGGGATACTGCGCAGCCCAATCGGCCCAGAAGGCCACCATCTCGTCGCTGCTCAGGCGGCGGTTCTCTTTGCGCAAAAAGTAGTCTTGCTTGTCATCATCGAATAGCTCGCTGGTGGCCGGATCGAGAGCGATGCTGATCTGCTCGCCAGCTTGATAACCGGCCTTCTCGATGGCCTGCAAGACCAGCTCGATGGCTTCGACGTTGCTCTTGAGGGCCGGGGCAAAGCCGCCCTCATCGCCCACCAAGGTGCTGTAGCCCTTTTCTTTGAGAATGGCGCGCAGGCTGTGATAAACCTCGACGCCCCAGCGCAGGCCTTCGCTGAAGCTGGGCGCGCCGAAGGGCATGACCATGAACTCTTGAAAGTCGGTCGATTCCCAGCCGGTGTGGGCGCCGCCATTGAGGATGTTGAGCATGGGCACGGGCAGCAGGGTCGCCTCCGCGCCGCCAAGGTAACGGTAGAGCGGCTGGCCGCTGCTAACAGCGGCGGCCTTGGCGGCAGCCAAGCTGACACCGAGGATAGCGTTGGCGCCGAGTTTGGCTTTATTGGGCGTGCCGTCGAGGGCCAGCATGGCCGTATCGAGGGCGGCCTGGTCGGCCGCATCGTGGCCGGCCAGGGCGGCGGCGATGGGACCGTTGACGTTGGCGACGGCCTGGGTAACGGACTTGCCGAGGTAGCGGCTCTTGTCTCCATCCCGCAGCTCGAGCGCCTCATGGATGCCGGTGGAGGCGCCGGAGGGCACCGCGGCGCGGCCGAGACTGCCGTCCGCAAGGCGAACATCGACTTCGACGGTGGGATTGCCGCGCGAGTCGAGAATTTGGCGTGCGTGGATGGAGGAGATGGTGGAGTTGGGCATGGAAGGAATTCTAAGGCAATTTTGGATTTTTGATTTCAGATTTCTGATTAGGAACTGCACTGCTGCCCTATCACTCCAGCTATGCTTCTAGACCGCGCTAGGAGAAGCAAGTCAGAAGTAAGAATGCAGAAGTGCGAAGTTTAAAAAGCCGGTGTCATCCTGAGCCAGGTGAGCGGCAGCCGAAGGCTGCGGCTCATTGCCAGCGAAGGATCATTGCAGCGCGTGCTTTTCAAAGCTGGCAATCCCTTGACGCCCTGCCCCACCTTGCCCGCAAACCCCAACTCCGTGCTACAAACCGCTCACAAGCCGTGCGTGCAAGGCAAGTTGTTAGTAATAAGTTTTGACCCCCACCCTCCTGCGGACATAATAACTTTCCGCCTGGCGGCTAGCTATTGCTCGAGACCGACTCCGGCAGCGCAACCTTGGCGCCGGCTTTCTCGGCGGCGGCCTTGACGAAGGCGACGAACAGCGGGTGCGGGCGCGTGGGGCGTGAGAGGAACTCCGGGTGGAACTGGGTGCCGAGCATGTACGGGTGCTCGGCCACCTCCACGATCTCGACCAGGCGATCGTCGGGCGAGGTGCCCGAGAAGCGCATGCCGTGCTCGCTGAAGGCTTCGCGGGCGGCGTTGTTGAACTCGAAGCGGTGGCGGTGGCGCTCCTCGATCATGGGCTGACCATAGGCCTGAGCAGCGATGCTGCCCGGCTCCAGCTGGCAGGGGTACACGCCCAGGCGCATGGTGGCGCCCTTCTCGGCGATGCCGCGCTGGTCAGGCATCAGGTCGATCACGGGATACGGCGAAGCCGGATCGAACTCGGTGGAGTTGGCCTCGCTGTAGCCGAGGACGTTGCGGGCGAACTCGATCGCCATGACCTGCATGCCCAGGCACAGGCCGAAGTACGGCACCTTGTGCTCGCGGGCGTACTGGGCCGCGGCGATCTTGCCTTCGATGCCGCGGCTATCAAAGCCGCCGGGCACCAGGATGCCGTCTGCGGCGCGCACTTCGTCCCAGCCGCGGCCCTTCTCAAGCTCGCTGGCATGCACCCAGTCGATCTCGACCTCCACGCCGAGGGCCAGGCCGGCGTGCTGCAGCGCTTCTTTGACGCTCATGTAGGCGTCGTGCAGCTCAACATATTTGCCCACGAGGGCGATGCGCACGGTGGGCTTATCCTTGCGGGCCGAGCGGATGATGGCCTCCCAGGCGGAGAGGTCGGGTGCGTGGCGAGCCTGCAGGCCGAGGGTATCCATGATGTAGTCGGCCACGCCCAGCTTCTCGAGCAGGAGCGGGATCTCATACATGACGTCGATGGTGGGCATGGGCACCACGCCGCGGCGGTCCACATCGCAGAACTTGGCGATCTTCTCGCACAGGTCAGGCGTGATGGTCTTGTCGGCGCGGGCCACGATCATCTGCGGCGAGATGCCGAGGGAACGGAGCTCACGCACGGAGTGTTGGGTGGGCTTGGTCTTGAGCTCGTTGGTGGCGCCGATGTGCGGCAGCCAGGTGGTGTGAATGTAGAAGACATTCTCGCGGCCCACGTCAGTGCGGATCTGGCGCAAGGCTTCGATGAAGGGCAGCGACTCGATGTCGCCCACGGTGCCGCCGACCTCAACGAGGACGACCTCGGCGCCAGTGGATTCGGGCACCAGGCCGATGCGGCGCTTGATCTCGTCGGTGATCTGGGGCACTACCTGGATGGTGCCGCCCAGGTAGTCGCCGCGGCGCTCTTTGGCGATGACCTCGGCATACACCTGGCCGGTGGTGATGGTGCTGACCGCGGTGAGGTTGATGTCGACGAAGCGCTCGTAGTGGCCCAGGTCGAGGTCAGTCTCGGAGCCGTCGTTGAGCACGAAGACTTCGCCGTGCTGGTACGGACTCATGGTGCCGGGGTCGACGTTGATGTAGGGGTCGAGCTTCTGCACGGCCACGGTGTAGCCGCGCTCTTTGAGCAGGCGGCCAATGGCGGCGGTGGTGACGCCTTTGCCAACGGAGCTAACTACACCCCCGGTAACAAATATATATTTGATCGTCATGGCACGACTCCTCTGGTGTGTGTATTCAAGGCTAACGGATGGATGTGGCGAAGCGTGAGGGTGATGCAGAGTGAATATGGAAGATGCGGGAGCAAGGATTCCTCCCTATCCCGGGTTCGGCGGTCTGATGGTGTTTCATTAAACCGGTCGGAATGTTGCGTGGGCGTTGCCCACGCGTTGGCCTTGCTACTCGGCTGACGCCGAGTGACGCAACGCCCGTTGACTGCACACTATGGCTTAAACGAAACGGAGAGGGGTCTTGAAAGAGCCCCTCTCCGTAGAGTGGCGAAACGTGCGCGGATTGCATGCCAGCCGGTTTATACGACATATGGCTCCAGGTCGGCGGCGGCGCGGCGCATCTCCATCAGCATGAGGCCGAGCTTGGCCTCACTGCGCGAGAGCGCAGTCAGCACCGCATCCCGCCCCACGGCGGTGAGCAGCACCAGGCCCTCCTCGCCGCGGATGTAGACCTCCTCCATGCTGCCGCGCTGCAACTCCTGGGCGATGCGCTCGCCCAGGCTGAGCATGGCGGCGCTCATGGCGGCCACGCGCTCCTCCTCTACGTCTGAGGGCAGCGCCGAGGCAAGCGAAAGCCCGTCGGCGGTGACGACTGCGGAGGCGATGATATCTGGGGCTGTGGCTTGCAGATCCCGAAGGCGGTTCTTGATGTGAGTCGAACGCGTATCGGCCATATCAATAACCCAATGACTATACCATATTGACGGCAAGATGAAGAAGAAGGAATGAAGGAATAGATCAAAAACAATCGATTAATGGATTAATCGATTGTCTTTGATCTATTGCCAGCGGGTGATGCGGTCAGCGATGGAGCTGGCGTCGAGTTCGGCGAGCAGTTGGCGCAGGTGCGGGTGGGCGCCGCGCCATTCGAGGTCAGCGAGGGTCTCGGGCAGGGGCACATCCGTGCGCAGAGTGGCCAGGGTGCGATAGAGCAGCGCATCGGCGCGCTGGGCTTCCAGGGTGGCAGCCAGCTTGGCCGCCCGCGTGCCGCTGAGCGCGGGCACCTGCCACTGGGTTGCCACGGGCGGAATGTCATCAATGTTGCCGTAGACGGCCAGCACGCTGGCGGCCGATTTGGTGCCCCAGCCTGGCAGGCCGGGATAGCCGTCGGCGGCATCGCCGACGAGGGCCAGATAGTCGGGGATGCTGGCGGGCGGCACGCCGAACTTGGCCTGCACCGCCTCCGCATCCAGGATGAGGTCACGGCGGCGGTCCCAGGCGAATATTTTGCCGCCGACCATTTGCATCAGGTCCTTATCCGGCGAGCAGAGCAGGATACGCTCGACAGCCGGGTCAGGCGCCCAGCGGGCGGCGCCGGCCGCCAAGGCGTCGTCGGCCTCGAAATCAACCATGGACCAGACGGTGACGCCGAAGGCGGCCACCAGGTCCTCGGCCAGCTGGAACTGGTTCCAGAGTTCAGGCTCGATGCCCTCGCCGGTCTTGTAGCCGGTATAGAGCCCGTTGCGGAAGGATTCGATGACGTGATCGAAGGCATAGGCGACGTGGGTCACCTCGGGGCGCTCCAGCATGGCCATCAGGCTGCGCAGCAGGCCGAGGGCCGCGCCTACTTCCCGGCCGGTGGGGTCTTTCTTGGGCGGCGCGCCGAAGTAATTGCGGTAAAGCTCGTACGTGCCGTCAACCAGGTGGATTTGCATAGGACGATTGTAATCTGCGATCCCGGGCGGCTTCGATGCTACAATGCAAACATCCATTCGCTGCAATAATAGGAGAGAAAAATGGCAAAGAAACGTTCCAAGAAGAGCAGTGGCCTTAATTTGTCGGCTCCCAAGCAGATAACCTGGGTGATTTCGGTTATTGTTGGGGTTTTAGGCTTGCTGTCTGAGTTTGCCGGGCTTTCGATTGGCGTCGAGTCAGCAGTTCTGCTGGCCATCGGCTTTGTCGTGCTGGCCGTGGCGACCGCCGCCAACGGCCTGTAAGCCAACTTCATTCGCAGTAAAAAAGCCCAGCCGAATGGCTGGGCTTTTTTGTTTCGGCTTGGGGAGTGCTTCGCTCGTTTCACTCGCTCGCATGACAATACGCTCATCTCCTCGAACAAAAATGCTAAAATAGCCGCGGAATTCGACCACCCCAGCAGACGCTGCGGTGGCTACTGTCGTTTAAGAGGGCACATGTTTCGAAAGCGCAAACCGAAAGAGCACGAGAGCAACAACCCACCCTACCTGATCGCCGGGCTGGGCAACCCAGGGCCGGAGTACCGCGAGAACCGCCACAACGTAGGCTTTATGGTGGTGGACAAGCTGGCCGAGGAGCTGGGCGTGAAGTTCACCAAGGTGCAGAACGAGGCCATGGTGGCCCAGGCCGGCGCGGGCGAAGGGCGGGTGGTGCTGGCCAAGCCGCGCACCTTCATGAACAACTCCGGCGTTTCGGTGAGCCAGCTGGTGCGCTTCTACAAAGTGCCGCTCGATAAGCTGCTGGTGGTGTACGACGATGTGGACCTGCCGTTCGAGACGCTGCGCTTGCGCTCAGAGGGCAGCTCGGGCGGGCAGAACGGGATGAAGTCCATCATTCAGAAGCTGGGCTCGCAGGAGTTTGCGCGCCTTCGTGTTGGCGTGAGCCGCCCCAAGGGCCGCATGAGCACGCCCAACCATGTACTGCAAGATTTCTCGCGCGCCGAGCAAGAGGCGTTGCCCTTCGTGCTCAAGCGGGCGAGCGATGCCGTGCAGACCTTCATCAATGAAGGCATTGTGACGGCGATGAATAAATACAACGGAATTGAATGAGCGAACTGCTGCAGCGCATCCAGCGCCAACCTGCTTTTAAGCAGCTGCTGGCGAATAGCCATGACGGCACAGGCCCAGTGCAACTGGGGCTGATCCGTTCGGCGCGCCTGCCGCTGGCAGCCGCCCTGGCGGCTGCCAGCGGGCGGCCTGCGCTGCTATTGAGCCACCGGCGTGACCGTGCGCTGGCCCACTTTGAAGAGCTGGGCTTCTGGACGCCGGCGCTGGAGCGTATGTACTTTGCTGAGCCGAGCTCACTGTTCTACGAGAACGCGCCGTGGAGCGAAACAGCGCGGCGCGAGCGCCTGGGCGCCCTCTCGCAGCTGGCGCTGGGCGCAAGCACGCCGTTCATCACGGCCAGCGCGCGGGCGCTGATGTCACGCACGCTGCCGCCGGCGCAGTTCACTGCGGCGGCGCAGCGTTTGCAGCGCGGGGCGCGCAGCCAACCCGCCGAACTGGCCGCCCAATTGGCGCGCCTGGGCTACGAGGCAGCTCAGAATGTGGTGGCGCCCGGCCAGTTCGCCCGGCGCGGCGGCATTCTGGATCTGTGGCCGATGCAGGACGAGCTGCCCGCCCGTTTGGAATACTTCGGCGATGAGCTGGACAGCCTGCGCCGCTTTGACCCGGCCACGCAGCGCACCATCCAGCCGATCGAGGACCTGCTGATCCCGCCGGCGCGTGAATACATCCTCAACGAGCCGCTGCCCGCCGGCCTGGAAGCACGCGCCCTCAATGAGTTCCACATCCCCCTGCTCCACCCTGAGCCAGCCGGACTGCTGGACTATTTGCCGGCGGACGCGCTGATCCTGATCGATGACCTGGACGCGCTGCGCGACCAGATCAGTGAACTCGAAACGCAGGCGTTGCAACTGCGCCAGGAGAGCCTGGAAGCTGGCAGCCTGGCCGCCGAGTATCCGGCCCCGTATCTCTCGCTGTCTGAGCTGGAAGAGATGCTTTCGGAGCGCACCGTGATCGAACTGGGGCCAGCGCTAGCGATCGAAGATGCGCATAGCATCAGCGGCTTGTTCCGGCCCGGGCCGCGCTTTGGCGGCCAGCTCAAGCCGATGCTCGACCAGGTGGAGCGTTACTTAGACGCGGGCGACGAGGTGCTGATCGTCTCGCGCCAGACGCCGCGTCTGAGCGATATGTGGGCCGAGCGTAATTACGGGGCGGGCAACCTGGCCGACCCGCAGTTCGCCGAGGGCAGCCTGGCCGAAGGCTGGAGCCTGGAGAGCTCCGGCCTCGGCCGGGCTAACGAGCCGCGCCTGCACCTGCTGACCGACGGCGAGATCTTTGGCTGGGAGCGGCCGCAAGCGCGCCGCCAGCCGCGGCCGGAGAGCCAGGCGCCGGAAACGCCGTACGTGGACCTGCAGAACGAAGAGCTGGTGGTGCATATTGACCACGGCATCGGCATCTTCCGCGGTTTGGTGGAAGCCAAGATCGAGGGCAAGACGCGTGAGTTCCTGCGGGTGGAGTACGCCGGCGGCGACCAGCTGTACGTGCCAGTGCACCAGGCTGACCGGCTGAGCCGCTACATTGGCTCACGCGGCGAGACGCCGACCCTGAGCCGCCTGGGCGGGCAGGAATGGCGCAGCACAAAGTCACGCGTGCGGCGGGCGGTGGAAGCCATCGCCGAAGACCTGCTGGAGCTGTACGCCAAACGTGAGATGGCGCAGGGGCACGCCTACCCGCCGGATACGCCCTGGCAGCACGAGCTGGAGGCCAGCTTCCCATATGTGGAGACAGACGACCAACTGCGCGTGCTGGCCGAAGTGAAGCAGGACATGCAGCACACCCGCCCGATGGACCGCCTGGTGTGCGGGGATGCCGGCTACGGCAAGACCGAGATCGCCCTGCGGGCGGCCTTCAAAGCCGTGATGGATGGCAAACAAGTGGCGATGCTGGTACCTACCACGGTGCTGGCGCAGCAGCACTATGAAACCTTCCGCCAACGGCTGGCGGCCTTTCCGGTGCGGATCGAGATGCTCTCGCGCTTCCGGGATGCCAAGCAGCAGCAGGACACCATCCGCAAGCTGGCCAGCGGCGACATGGATATTGTGATCGGCACGCACCGCCTGGTGCAGGCAGATGTCAAGTTCAAGGACCTGGGGCTAGTAATTATTGACGAAGAGCAGCGCTTCGGTGTGGCGCATAAGGAGCATTTGAAGAAGCTGCGCACCGAAGTGGATGTGCTAACCATGACGGCCACCCCCATCCCGCGCACGTTGTATATGGCGCTCACCGGTGTGCGCGATATCTCGACCATCAATACGCCGCCGGAAGAGCGCCTGCCGATCGTGACTCATGTTGGCCCCTACTCCGAACAGCTGGTGCGGCGGGCGGTGCTGCGCGAGCTGGACCGCGGCGGCCAGATATTCTTCGTGCACAACCGCGTGCACACGATCGACGCGATGCGCAGCCACCTGCAGCGCGTGGTGCCCGAGGTGCGCATTGGCGTGGCGCACGGCCAGATGGCCGAGCGCGAGCTGGCTGAGCGAATGAACGAGTTCTCACGCGGCGAGATCGACCTGCTGCTGACCACGACCATCATTGAGTCCGGCCTGGATATTCCCAACGCCAACACGCTGATCGTCGACCGGGCGGATGCTTTTGGCCTGGCGCAGCTGTACCAGCTGCGCGGCCGCGTGGGGCGCGGGGCGCAGCGGGCGTATGCGTACTTCTTCCGCCACGCGCAAAACGGCATGACCGACGAGGGCCGCCAGCGGCTGGAGACGATCGCCGAGAACACGCAGCACGGCGCGGGCTTCTCGGTGGCGATGCGTGATCTCGAGATCCGCGGCGCGGGCGACTTACTGGGCGTGCGCCAGCACGGCCTGATCGCGGCGGTGGGCTTTCACTTGTATACGCGGCTGCTCTCCAAGGCGGTGGATGACCTCAAGCGCGTGGGCGGCTTTGGCGCCGAGGCCGGCGCGGTGCACATCACCCTGTATCACCCGCTCATCAATGTGGACCTGCCGATTGAGGTAGGCATCCCGGCCAGTTATGTGAGCGACAAGGCCATGCGCCTGAAACTGTACCGCCGCCTGGCGGATATTCACGATGTGAGCGAGATCGAAGCGCTGGAGGAAGAGTTCCGGGACCGCTTTGGCCCGCCGCCCGCCGAGGTGCAGAACCTGCTCTTCCAACTGCATGTGCGCGTGCTGGCCGAGCGCACCGGGCTGACCGCCATCAATGTGGAGAACAAGCAGCTGGCGCTGCGCTTCCCGCCGCCGCGCAAAAAGGACCAGCCGATGGAGTTCGGCAGGTTACCGGCCGGCACGCGCACCAGCAAGAACACGGTGTGGTTGAGCGGCCTGGAAGGCGTGGACTGGCGCCAGCGGCTGCTGAGCCTGCTGGAGGCCCTGGTGGAACTGAACGCCCAGAAGGCCGGCGCACTGCCGGCCGAGACGGAATAAAAAAGCGGCCCTGCCTTGCAGGGCCGCTTTTTTTGTTTACGTAAAGCTGGCGCTACTGCGCCAGCGCCACGAACTCAAGCTCGAGGATCAGGGTCTGCTCCACCGAGGCGACCTGCGGCACGCTGGGGATCTGCAGGTCATAGCTGGGCCGGTCGATGGTGGTGGTGGCCAGGCCGCTGATGCGGCTGTCCGACTCCACCGTGACGGTGACGTCAAAGGTGACCGGGTTGGTGATGTCACGGATGGTCAGATCACCCGTGATCTGGAAGCTGAAGGTGTCGCCAACGGCGATGCTGGCAGGCAAGCCGCTGTAGGCGGTAGGAGTAAAGGTGACGAATTCGTAGACATTGGTTTGCAGGATCAGATTCTGGATGGCGCGGTTGCGGCTGCCGCTATCGGTGATGAAGGTGCGCGCATTCACCTGCACCGTGCCGACCTGCACATCGGCCGGGCTGGCCGGGTCGATCACGATCTGGGCGGCGACCGCATTGCTGACGCCGACCACGGTCTTGTCAGCCCCGTTGAGCACTTCGTTAATGAGGAAGCGGGCCTCGCTCTGGTCAGCGTCTATTTCAAAGACCAGGCTGCCCTCGGCGGCGGCCGGTTGGTCCGGCGCGGCGGTGGCCTGCTGGGCCACCGCCGACGGCAGCACCGGGATGGCGGTCAGCTCGCCGCTGGGGGCGGCGGTTGGCCGCAAGGCGTAGGCGGCCGCTGCGCCGACCAGCACCAGGGCGACGATGCCGGTGATTGCAACGATTGTGATTGTTCGACGATCCATATCTCTCCAAAGAAAATAGCAGATTTAATTGCCTGACTATACTGGCTGGGGATTAAGCCGTCATGATAAAGCGCCCGCTTTTGCGGGCGCTTTGCTGTGAGTCTGCTGTGAAGTCCTGCCAGGCGGCGTGTTATTTCGGCAGCAGCGAGTCCATTTGCTTGCGAATGAAATGGATCGCGCCGCGCGGGTTGAGCTTGTAGAACAGGTTCATCATCACGGCATCGTTGCCAATGTAGGCCTGCAGCTTGTTCTTCTCGATAGCGCTGATGATGGTCTGCGCCGCCACTTCCGGCGAGGTGGGCTTGATGCGCGCCGAGCCAGCCTCTGCATCGCCGCCCGGCACAGCCAGGCCGGAGTTGGCGGTGATGTTGGTTGCGATGGCGCCGGGGAAGATCACCGTCACGCCCACGTTGGTGCCGATCAGCTCGGCGTACAAGCCTTCGGTCAGGATCTTGACGGCGGCTTTGGAGGCTCCGTACAGGGTCTGGCCCGGGAAGGGGAAGAAGCCGCCCATGCTGGAGACGTTGACGATGTGCGCCTCGGGGCGCTGCAGGAGCGCCGGCAGGAAGGCCTTGACCATGTAGATGGTGCCATACAGGTTGATGTTGAGCACACGCTCGATGACCGCATAGTCCAGGTCACCCAGTTTGACGAAGGGCTGAATGATGCCGGCATTGTTGACCAGGCCGTCCACTGCGCCGTGCTTGGCCTGCACTTCCGGCAGCAGGGCGTCCACCTGGGCCTTGTTGGAGATATCCAGAATATGGGTGGAGAGCGCGGCGCTGTTGGCCAGCTGGGCGGTCTCGTTCAGCGTGGCGTCTTTGATGTCCACCGCGGCGACGCGGGCGCCGCGCTGCAATAAGGCCAGGGTCAGGGCGCGGCCAATGCCGCTGCCGCCGCCGGTTACGACGAATACTTTGTCTCGAATTTTCATGAGTGCCTCCTTGTGAGCAGTATAGGCGCGGTGGTTGAGTGGTTGTAGAGGCAAATGTACTCGGGTTTTTGGGATGTTGCGTGCATGCGTGCTACGCACGCGGCAGAAGCTACTCAGCTACGCTGAGTGACGCTTCTGCGGTCAACTCAAGACAGTGCCTAGGCGTGCTGCGCACGCGGCAGAAGCTACTCAGCTTACGCTGAGTGACGCTTCTGCGGTGAGTTCCTTACCGCGTAGTAAATTTTTTACAAGGCAGCCAGCACGGGCTGTGCTACGCTGGGCGGGCAAGGAGGCAGAATGGCAAGCCCAGAAGAGCAATTGCAAAGCATGGTCAAGAACATGCCGGAGAACACCGGCAAGAGCCTGGACCAATGGTTCAAGCTGATCAAGACCCAGGGGCTGGAAACCCACGGCGAGATCATGAAGCTGCTGAAAGGCGAGCACGGCGTCTCGCACGGCTTCGCCAACACCATCGCCATCATGTACCGCCAGCAGGCGGCCGGCGGCCCCAGCCGCGGCAGCGAGCTGGAAGCGGCCTATTTCAGCGGGGCCAAGGCCGCCATGCAGCCGCTGTACGCGCAGATCGTGAAGGCGGCCCAGGCGCTGGGCAAGGATGTGGAGCTGGCGCCGAAGCAAACCTACATGAGCCTACGGCGCAACAAGCAATTTGGCATCGTGCAGGTGAGCAGCAAGGACAGGGTAGACCTGGGCCTGATCCTGAAGGGCGTGCCCGCCAGCGGGCGGCTGGAAGCCTGGGGCGGCATGTGCACGCACCGCGTGCGCCTGAGCAGCGCCAAGGAGTTCGACAAGCAGGTCAAGGACTGGCTGAAGCAAGCCTATAGCCAAGCATAGCTTGGCTACCGAAGCCTAATTCTCCGGCTTGTCTTCGTCGAGGGCAACCAGCACTTCGCGCACGGTGCGGCCTACGCTTTGGCCGGCGTTCACCACAATGGCGTCGGCCGGCTCTTCCAGCGCTTCGAACTGGCTTTCCAGCAAGGACGCGGGCATAAAGTGGCCCTTGCGGCCCTGCACGCGGCGAGCGATCAGCGCCGGCGCGCCTTTGAGATAGACGAAGTGCAGCGGCAGCCCGCCCTGCCCCAGCTGCTCACGGTAGCTTTGTTTCAAGGCCGAGCAGGCCAGCACGGCGCGCTGGCCGCGGGCGGCGTGCTGGCGCAGGGCCGCGTTGAGGGCGGCCAGCCAGGGGGCGCGGTCGGCATCGGTCAGCGGTTGGCCGCCGGCCATCTTGGCGATGTTGGCTGGCGGGTGAAAGTCGTCACCCTCCAGGAACGGCGCGGCCAGCGCCTTGGCCAGCGCACGCCCGATGCGTGTCTTGCCGGAGCCGGATACCCCCATCACCACCACAGAATGCATGCGCGCCTAGACGTTGAGCTTGGGATTCAAGATCTTGTCGAGAGCAAAACCCACCATGGAGAAGGCCAGGCCGGTGAGGAACACCAACATCAGCGGCTGCAGCACCCAGAAGCGCGAGCCGTACACCAGGCCGGAGTTCAACGCCTCGTAGATGATGCGGCCCCAGGTGGGATAGATCATGCGGATGTTGAACATGCCCAGCGTGGCTTCGAGGAAGATATAGGTCGGGATCAGGTAGATCAGCTGGGGGATGAGCAGCGGCATGATCTTGGGGATCATGTACTTGAAGATGATGCGCGAGTCGGATGCGCCGTAGCTGCGGGCCGCCTCGATATATGAGGATTGCTTGACCTGCAAGAAGGCCGAGCGGAAGGTTTTGACCGGGCTGCCGAAGGAGCTGAACAGTACGATGACGAACAGCACCCCCCAGATGCTGAGGCCGTAGAAGGCATAGAACATGACGCCGATGGCCAGCATGGGCATGACCATGTTGAGGTCAGACAGGCGCTGGGTCATCCAGTCGACGATGCCGCCATACCAGACCGAGGCCGCACCGAGCGCCAAAGCGATGAAGACGACGAAGATGGCCGCGCCGATACCGAACAGCAGCGCGAAGGGCATGCCCCACACCAGCGGAACAAGCAGATCGCGGCGGTAGCCGTCCGTGCCGCCGGCGCCATACACCTGGCCGAGCATGACCAGCTCGGCGTCGATGTCGGCGTCCGGCTCGAACAGCATGGCTTCGATCTCAAGCTGATACTTGCCGGGAACCAGGGGCGTGCCGTCCTGCTCCGGATTGGCGAAGAGATAGTACAGCGGCACCGCATCCGGCTTAAGGGCGGCCAGGGCCGGGTAGGAGTTGCTGACCCGCGCCATGGCGGTGGGGCCGGTGAAGACCTTATCGGTCAGGGGCACTTTCAGGTAGCCAGGATCGCCCATGGAGACCAGCTCCACGGCCCGGCCAGCCGGCGTGCGCCAGGTCCACAAAATGAATGGGCGCTTGGCGGAATAGTCGGGCGTGAAATACAGGAAGATCTCCTGCGGGACCTGCTGGTACGAGTAATCAAAGTTGAAAGTGATATTGACACGGCGATTGCCGCTGGAATCGATGCTGACGGTCTTGATGGCGCCGGAAGCGGGGTCTTTGCTGTCCATCACCATTGTGGAGAGATACGGCCGCTCGGAGAACAGATTGAGCCAGCTGGGCATCGCCACCTGCGGGCGATAGGTGCGGCCGGTGACGGAGTTGCTGTACCACTCCACGCCGATCTTGCTGAGCGGGAGGGCGATGGCGGCATACAGTGAGCCAACCACCATGAAGGAGATGATGATCAAACCCAGCATGGCTGCCGGGTAACGCTGGAACTGCACCAGCACGGCCCGCAAGCCCTGCGCGCCGCGGCGGAGTGTGCCGGGCAGGCTGCGCAGCGTCTGGGCCAGCTGCGCGCCCACCCCCAGTGTGCCGCCGACGCGTGCCTGGCGGGCAGCCTGGCGCAACTCGGCGGGCACGCTGGAGCGGCGCGAGCGCACCAGGCGCGAGCGCAACGGCTCATCGACCCGCACACGCGGGTCGATGAGCGCATACATGACCTCGAGCGCCACGACGGTGATACCCAGAATATAGGCGAAGGTGGTGACCAGGGCGACGGTGATGACCATATCGCCCTCGAACATCACCTCACCCCAGAAGTTGGGCAGCGAGTCTACATAGAGTAGACCGATGCCAGGCCATTCGAAGACCACCTCCAGCGCGATCGCCATCTGCCAAAAGCCCACCAGGGTGAGCATGAAGCTGGTGATGATGAACGCAAGCGAGGGGCGCAGGATGTGGCGGCGCTCCAGCAGGCGGTTGGGGATGCCGCGCGCTTTGGCCAGCTCCACATAGTCTTCTTCAGCGAAGGAGATCAGGTAGGAGCGCCAGGTGTAGACGAACTGGAAGAACAGGTTGAGCACGATGGCCGCCACCGGCAGCACGAAGTAGCGCGCGTTGGCAATGAGCCTTTCAAACTGAGTGGCATTGGGCAGCACAGTGCCCATGCCGGCGGCCGGCAGCCAGCGGAACTGGATGGCAAAGATGAGCACCAGCACCAAGCCAATGACCCAGCTGGGGAAGGTAGACAGCGGGGCCAGCAAGGACACCAGCCGGTCAAGCCGCGAACCAGGCTTGCGCGAAAGGTTGAGGGCTAAAGGCAAGCCAACCACAAAGACGACCAGGCTGGCAATACCCACCAGTAACAGGGTATTGGGCAAGGCATTCAGCACAATGGCGTTCACCGAAGTGGCTTGCGCGGCCACCGGCAACTGCGCACGCAGCTGGCGGTGGGTGATCTGGCCCCAATCGAAGCTGAGGGCGCGCAAGGCCAAACGCACCTGGCGAACAATATAAGGATCGTTGAACCCTGCCTCATCCAGCAGGCGGGCCTCGATCTGAGCTACAGACTGCCGCTGGTCATCCGGCAAGTTGGGCGACTGGTCACGATATTCCCGCACGGCCCGGTTGTAGATCTGCCTGGCCAGGCCATCTTCCAAGGTGCCGTCCGTATTGACGATCATGACGGTAATACAGATGCCGAGAAAAACAGTCAGCCCCACCATAAAACTGCGTCGCAGCACAAAAAGGAGAATGTTGTAAAGAGGGTGAGAAAGTATTGATTGAAGCTTCATCTTTGCCTGGTTCCTGACTTTGAATGGCTTAGTAGTTTAGCAGACTGAGTTAAGAAAGCAAACGCCTGGACGAATCACGTGCGCCGCAGGCTGGCAGCTGCTACCTCAGCCCCAGCCACCGCCGCCGGGGGTACGAACACTGAGCACATCGCCGGCGCGCAGCTGCACCTGCCCCTTGGCGGGCAGTGGCTGCTCAACCCCCTCGCGAATGAGCACGTTCTCGCCAACCGCGCCGGGCGCCCCACCCGCCAGCCCGTAGGGTTGGCGGACACGCCGCTCGCTGAGCAAGCTGGCTGTGGCTTCGGTTTGAAGCAGCAAATCGCGGCGCAGGCCATCACCGCCGCGATGCTTTCCGGCTCCGCCAGTGCCCTCACGCAATTCGTAGCGCAGCACCTGGATGGGATAGGCATATTCCATCGCTTCGGCAGGCGTATTCAGCGTATTGGTCATGTGGCTGTGCAAACCACTGGGACCATCCGCCGTGGGGCGAGCGCCCACGCCGCCGGCGATAGTTTCATAGTAGGTAAAAGCGCGGCCGCGGGTAGGGTCCCATCCACCAATGAGGGTGTTGTTCATCGTGCCCTGACTGGCAGCTGGAATATGGTCTGGCAGGGCTTGCGCCAGGGCGCCGAGGAGCACATCCACAATGCGCTGCGAAGTTTCGACGTTGCCACCCACCACGGGTGCGGGCGGCAGCGCGTTCACCAGGCTACCCTCGGGCGTCTGGACGCGAATGGCGCGCAATGAACCCGTATTGTTAGGCACCTCGCTATCCACCAGACAGCGGAAGACATAGTAAACCGCAGAGAGCGTGATCGCATAGACGGCGTTGACGCTGCCCTGAGCTTGCGAGGCCGTGCCGGCAAAATCCACAATGGCTTCATCCCCAAGAATGTCAATGCGGACGCGAATAGGGAGTGGGCCGTTGCCAAGCCCATCGTCATCCAACGCGTCGGCAAATTCGAAGCTGCCGTCGGGTAAGCGGGCGATGAGGGCTCGGGTGAGGCGCTCGGTGTAATCCAACAACGCGGCGCTATAGTGCTGAACCTCTGGCAGGCCGTAGGCGGCAACCAAATCAGCCAGGCGGCGCACGCCGCGCTGGTTGGCGGCAATCTGGGCGCGCAGGTCTCCGGCGCGTTCCTGGGGCGAGCGCGTATTGCGCAGGATGATGTCCCACACACCGGTTTGCAATTCACCGGCGACAAAAAGTTTGACGGGCGGCAGGATGAGCCCTTCTTGCACAAGCTCGCGCGCCACTGGCATGGAGCCAGGGGCCATGCCGCCCACATCGGCATGGTGGGCACGGTTGGCGACAAACCCGGCGAGCCGACCGCCGGTGAAGACAGGCGCGATCAGCGTAATGTCAGGCAAATGGGTGCCGCCCTGATAGGGGTCATTGAGAATGGCCATGTCGCCCTCGGCAAAAGCCATGCTGCCAATGGCGGCCTGGACCGAAAGCGGCATGGCGCCGAGGTGGACAGGGATGTGAGCCGCTTGTGCGATCATCTCACCCCGCGGATCAAAGAGGGCGCAAGAGTAATCACGCCGTTCTTTGATATTGGGGGAGAAGCTGGCACGCTGGAGCGCGGCGCCCATCTCTTCCGGAATGCTGGCAAAGAGGTGCTTGAATATCTCAAGGCGTACGATGTCTATTTTCATGCTGCACCGAGCGTGATGATGAGGTTCAAGAACGCGTCCACTTCGGCCGCATCGCCCGGCCCTACCAGGATGGTTGTGTCCGGGCGCACCACAACGGCCGGGCCGGTGAACTGCAGGCCAACACTGAGGCGAGCAGCATCATAAAAGGGCGTCTCGATCTGTGCATCAGCGAAGCGTACAGGGTAGCGTCCAAGCAGCGCGGCTTCCACGGGTGCGCCATCCGGTTCATAGACTGGCAGAGTTGGTCTTTGGGTCTGGCCGACCGCCTGTACACGCAGGTTGACCAACTGCACCTGGGCGGCGGCATCGTGATAGCCATAGGCTTGCTGATGGGCCTGATGAAAATCAGCCAGTAGCTGCGGGGTGAACGGGAGATTGAGCTCAAAGGACTGGCCGGCATAGCGCAGGTCTGCACTGGGGTGCAGTTGCATTTGAGCTGCGGGTACGCCTTCGGCGGCAAGCTCCGCGTGCCCGCGCTCGAGCAGTGACGCCAGGCGCTGCTCGAGCTGGGGAAAGGGGGTGTCCCCCGGCAACATGACCGTCTGGCTGACATCTTTCACCACATCGGCCAGCAGCATACCAAGGGCTGACAGGGTGGCAGCGTAATGCGGCACAAGCACGCGCGGCGCGCCGAGGGCGCGGGCCAGCTCAGCCGCATGCAAGCCGCCAGCGCCGCCGAAGGCCAGCAGCGTGAAATCACGCGGGTCGTGGCCCTTCTCAACGGAGATGACCCGCAGGGCGCGAGCCATGTGGGCATTGGCAATCTGCACGGCGCCCAGGGCACACGCCTCAGCGGACAAGCCAAGGCGAGCGCCGAGTTGTTCAAAAGCGGCCCGGGCGCGCTCGGCATCCAGCGCCATCTGGCCGCCGAAGAAGAGATGCGGCTGAATGCGCCCCAGCAGCAGGTTGGCGTCGGTGACCGTGGGCAGCTCGCCGCGTCCGTAGGCAGCCGGGCCAGGTTCCGCGCCGGCGCTATGCGGGCCAACCTGCAGGCCGCCGCCAGCATCCTGCCAGGCGATGGAACCGCCGCCTGAACCCACCGTGTGAATAGCGAGCATCGGCACATGTACCGGCAGGCCGCCGATCTTGGAGTTGCGGCTGACCTGGGCCACGCCGTTAATAAGGGACACATCCGTGGAGGTGCCGCCCATATCAAAGGTGAGCACACGCGGGTGGCCAGCGGCGTTGGCCACGGCCTGGGCGGCCACCAAACCGCCGGCAGGCCCGCTAAGAATGCAGCGGACTGCCTGCTGGGCCGCCTGGTGCGGGCTGGACATGCCGCCATTGGACTGCATGACTTGCACATGGTCGCCAGGCAGCGCGGCAGCCAGCTTGCCCAGGTAGCGGCTCATGACCGGGGAAACATAAGCGTTCAGCGCGGTGGTGCTGGCACGCTCATACTCACGGAACTCAGGCAGGATCTGATGGGAGGCGGAGACATTGAAACCTGCGGCGACAAAGCGGGAAGCGATGGCCTGCTCATGGGCGGGGTTGGCGAAGGAGAAAAGCAGGCAGATGGCAACGGCTTCAATGCTCTCGCGCTGGCAGTGGGCGATCAGAGCGTCCAGAGCGGCCACATCCAGCGGGGTTCGGACGCCGCCATCGGCGGCGATGCGCTCGCTGATCTCGAGGCGGTGCTGGCGCGGCACCAGCGGCGCGGGCGGGTCAGCAAACAGGTCGTACAGAGCGGGGCGCTCCTGGCGGGCGATATGGAGCACATCACGGAAGCCGGCGGTATTGACCAGGGCAACTTTGGCGCCCTTGCGCTCGAGCACGGCATTGGTGGCCACGGTGCTTCCGTGGACAATATGGCGCGGGGCATGTGCCTGCAGGCCGGCCAGCCCCTGCAAAATGGCTGCAGAGGGGTCATGCGGAGTGGAGCGCGCTTTGAAGCTGCTCAGTTGACCGCTGGCAGGATCGAAGACCACAAAATCTGTGAAGGTACCACCCGTGTCTACGCCGATACGCATGACGGAGATTGTAAGGCACGCATGAGGGGTGAGGCGGGTTTAGCAGCGGTTAAAACACAACAGCCAGCAATGCTGGCTGTTGTGTTTGAGTAGCGGGGCCAGGACTCGAACCTGGGACCTTCGGGTTATGAGCCCGACGAGCTGCCACTGCTCCACCCCGCGATGAAGCGAGATACTATCACGCTGACAGGGCAACGTCAAGGCCCTGCATAAAAAAACCAATTCCACCACGTATCGAAGTTGCTTGAAGCCGAATCAAATTGCGCTTCGGGCGTTGGCGCCACCGGCGTGAAGTCAGCGGGCGAGAGCGGGATGACCGGGAAATCCCCGGGGCGCGCCCAGCGCCCCTGCTCACGCGCCCACGCCTCCACGGCGGCTTGCGAGTTGGCATAGGTGATGCGGTCCTGAAGATACTGCTGCGTAGATACCATCTGGGTGATGACGGCTTGCTCACGATCCAACTGGTCAGACAAGCGTGAGAACTCAGCGATACGGCGGCTGAAACCGAACAGCACGATGAGCAGGGCAATGATGCCGATGCCCAGCCACAAGCGACGCGTATCACGGGTCAGGTTACGCAGCATAGGTCGAGTGTACCTGCATGAAAATGCAGGCGCAAGCGGCTACGGGCCGCCAGCCGCGCTGGATTCAGGCGAGCTGAGCGCCTCCAACAAAATGCGGCGAATGCGCTCCTGGTTGGGGATGAGCACCGAACTGCCCATGGAGTTACGGAAAGAGGTTACATCGTCTGGCCCGATCGAGAAGCGATTGATGGCTTCGGAATTGCCGATGGTGGTTGCCAGCGGCAGCAAAGGCAGGATATCTGCCAGGCCAATATTGGTCGTCACCATTTGCTGGTACTGCGTGTACAGCTCAGGGGCACGCGTGACGGCGTTGAGGCTGAGCAGGCGGTAGAAGATGGCGGTGATCACCTCCTGCTGGCGGCGGGTGCGGTCATAGTCATTGGATGTGCCGCGCGAACGCACGTACCACAGGGCGGTTTCCCCATCCATATGGACGCGGCCCGAGGGCACGCCGAAATCACCCGGGCCTTCACGCTCGTCACGCAGTGAGCGGGCCACCTGCACATCCACCCCGCCGAGCGTGTCGATCAGACGCATGAAGCCGTCAAAGTGCACCAGCACGTAATAATCCGGCTTGACGCCGAAGTTGTAGGCGAAGGTGTTGGCGATCATCTCAAAGCCGCCGCGCTGCATGCCGGCGTTGATGCGCGTGACGTACCAGCCCGGGTGATAGACGTACAGATCGCGCGGGAAGGAGGTCAGGCTGACGGTCTTATCGCGCGTGTTGATGGTGAGCAGCTCGATCACATCGGTGCGGTAACCGCCATCATTGGGGCGCCGATCACTGCCCAGGATGAGAATATTGATCTGCCCTTCAGGCTGGGGCAGTTTGCCCATCTGCGGGGGGATATCAATGTCTGACGGCTGGCTGGGGCCGGGGAAAACGCCAAAACCATCCCCCAGCGGCAGGTCTACCGTGAGCTGCACACCCGGCGTGGGCGGCTGGGTAAGTGGGCCGGAGGGCAGGAACGGCGTAGGGGTAGGCGTGCCGAGCGCGGCAGTTGCCTGGCCGCTCGGCTGGCATGCCCCAAGCAACAGGGCCACTGTGATAGTGAGAAAGAGCAAACTTCGCTTCATGGTTTCTGTATCTTTCGCATGCAAGACTTATGCCCAGGCACGGCTATAGGATAGCCATTTTCGAGCACACTGGGTTAACGCTGAAGCTCAGGGTTTGTTCCCTAGGAAGGTGAGGCGAGGGGAAGTAAAACGCTAAAGGTGGCCCCCACCCCGGCCTGGCTTTCGACCCAAATGCGGCCGCCGAGGGCCTTGGTGAGAGTCTCGGCGATGGTCAGCCCCACCCCGCTGTCGCCCACGCCGGGGATGACCGGGTTCTGGGCGCGGTACACACGTGAGAAGACGCGTGGCAGCGCATCTTCAGGGATGCCGCCGCCGCTATCCGTGACCTGGATGAGCACGTACTGGCCCAGGTCGGCCTGCTCCTCCACCACGGCGCGCAGGGCGATCGCCCCGGCGGCGGGCGTGGCCGCATCCGCATTTTGGAGCAAATGGTAGAGGATCTGCTGCAGGGCGTCCTTATCCGTATTGAGCCAGGGCATCTGGCGCGGCAGGTTGACGCGCAGGGCGATGCGTTTTTCCTGCAGCGGCTCGCGCAGCAGGCTCAGCGCGTCATCGATCACGCCACTGAGGTCCACCAGGCTGCGCTGGACGGACTGGCCCTGCGGGTCGAGTTCGGCGATGCGGATGAGGTTATCCACCAGCGTGTTCATGCGCTCAGTCGAGCTGCGCACGCGTTCGAGAAATTTGCGCTGTAGCGCGCCCAGCAGGCCGACTGACTCGCCCAAGAGCAGGTCGGTATAGCCCATCACGGAGGAGAGCGGCTGGCGCAGCTCCTGGGCGATCGAGGCGACCAGCTCGACCTGCTCGCCGGGGATCTTGGCGCCGGGCTGCTGCTCGGCCGTGTCCACGATGGCTTGCTGGGCGGCCTGCAGCTTGGCGTGCAAGGCGGCGACTTCTTCCATCGCCAGGCGCAGTTCTTCTTTGGCCTGCTCTACGCTGATCTGCGCGGCGGGCAGCATGCCGGCAACGGCGGGCGGCGCGGCCTGCAAGTCTGAGAGCGATCGTTTAAGGCGCTGGTTCTCTTGCTGGAGCGCGTCGAGCAACTCCTGGCTGCCGTTGGGCACAGCCGCCGGCTCGCCGGGCGCGGCTTGCAGCGAGTCGATGTGGGCCAGCAAGCGCTCCACATCGGCGCGGTAGCGGGCATTCTCTTGCTGCAGGGCTTCGAGTTCGCTGCGGGTTTCTTCGAGTTCATGCGTGATCGGGGCCACCAGCTGGGTGGCGGGTGTGCTGCGCCCGCTCACGCCCAGCGCCTCGGCCAACTGCTCACCCAGGGTCTCGGCATATTGCTGCAGCACAATTTCGTCAGCCATTTCCCACGGAGTGACGATGTGCAAGGCCAGCACGGCCCACTGGCGCAGGTCTTGCGAATATTCGAAGGGCGCCATCAGCAGATTGGCGGGGAAGGACAGGCGCAGCGCTTGCGAGAGCGCGGCCAGCTCGCCATCCGCCGCATCGACTTCGAGGCGCAGCAGGCGGCCGCGCTGCAGTGCGGCGGCCAGGCGCGGCACCTGGCGCAGCGAGATGCGGGCCGGCTCCACCGCGGCCGAGCGCAGCACGTTGTAGCCATACTGGAACTCAAGCTGGAGCTGCGCCTCGTTGTGGGTGGCCAGCACGCACACATCCGCGCCCAGGTCAACCGCCAGCTGCTGGGCCAGCTCCTCAACGGGGCCGAGCTGAGCAGTCTGCGCCTCAGGTTCTGGATCATCCAAGATGAAAGCGGGCGTAGAGGGCAAGACAGGTGCAATTTGCTCTTCCAGCGCCATCGCGTCGTCCATCTCCTCGAGAGGAGGCAGCTCGGGACCGAGGGTGAAGTAGTCTGTTTCTTCTTCGCCCTCAGGTAACACTTCGTCCTGCATAGCCAGGTCGCTCTCGTCGAGCGGGCTTTTATCCAGCGGCTCCAACGCATCCGCTTCGGGGACTTCGAGGGCTTCTTCGGGAACGGGCGCGGGCTCGACCCCGGCCGGCAGGGCGAACAGCAGCGGCAGCGAGAGCAGCGCGGCGGCCTGGGCCAGCAGCGGCAGGTTGCCGAACGGCTCGGCCAGCAGGATGTGGGCTACCTGGCCGAGCAGCAGGACGGCCATATACAGCAAACCAAGCGGCCGGCGCTGCCGGCTGGTAACGATCTGCAACAGACCGAGCACCGCCAGCAGGCCAGACACGGCGCTCCAGGCGTAATCAGCGTTGGTGTAGTTGAAGTTGCTGCCAGCAGGCACGCCCAGCCAATACAGCACCATGACCGCGGTCAAGATGAAGGCGCCTAGCACCGGCAAAGCGTGAATGGCCTGCAGCCCGCGTGTAGGAGATGCCGGGCGCGCCCACAGCCAGGCGATGGTAGCCAGGCTGATGAGCAGCACGCCGCGCTCCACCGGGGCAATGATGGCCTCGGCGGCCGGCTCGCCCAGCCAGGCCAGCGCGTAGACCGGCAGCTGGATCAGGCGCAGCCCCATCAGCACGCCCAGCCCGGTGGCGACGCGGCGGTCAAGCCCGCCCGCGCCCGCCCGGCTGTGCAGCCACACGCTGGCGGTGGAGAGCAGCAGCAAGGTGAACAGGGCGTAGAACGCGCCAACCAGCGGACTGTCGAGAACGGATAGCATAGCGATTCGTAGCATTATAAATGAGCCCCCACATCGCTGCCGCGCCGCGGGGCGGCGGCAGTTACCAGTTGACACGCCATTAATTCAAGTTAGAATACTGCCTTCTGTGACGCAGAGTTACGCCGAAGTGGCGGAACTGGCAGACGCGCTACGTTCAGGGCGTAGTGGGCGAAAGCTCGTGTGGGTTCGACTCCCACCTTCGGCACAGAAAAACAGCCAGGCTTCGCCTGGCTGTTTTGATTCTCGGTGGCGGCGCACCCTACCCGCCGATGTACTTGACGTAATCGAAGTAGGCCGAAATGACGATGAAGGGGACGAAGATGGCCGCGATCAGCAGGTAGCGCTTGCGCCAGTTGGTGTTCCACAAGGTGACCAGGTTGTAGCCGATCACGCCGATCGCCAGCACTCCGGCGCCGATATTGACCAGCGGCGAGAAGGTGTCGCCCCAGCCCAGCAGCGGCACGACCAGCGGCACGATGATGTACTGGAGGGTGCAGCGGATGGCGGTCAGGATGATGGGGATGCCGAGCACGGTGCTGCCGTAGGCAGCCAGCGGCGGGGTTTCGGTGGTGATAGTTTCTTGCTTGGCCATGGGTTAATTATAGACCCGTTACCTGGTCGTTGCGAGGAGAGTGTCGAAAGTTGCATTGGGTTTTTCAATTTCTTCTCTTTTACAGGGGCTTTGCCCCTGTACCCCATCGGGGGGAAACAAGTGTTTCCCCCGAACCCCCTTCCAAAGCGTTCAGTCCGGGTGGTGCAACCTACGGAGACCTCTGAGGGTCCCGCGTCGCAAGTTGCGATGACTTGCAGTTAGCTTGCATGAGAGGGAACGAGCGAGAGCGCCTGTTTTCATGCATTTCGGAAGATGAGTCAGTAAGGATTCCTCCCTGATCAGGGTTCGGCGGTCTGGTGGTGAACTAAGCACCCGGTCGGAATGACATATACGCGAAAAAGAGAGCGGCTGTAAGCCGCTCTCTTTAGATGTTGACCTAGTGGCCGCCGCTGGCGGTGGGCGTCTTTGCCTTAGTGACCCAGGCTTCCTCGGCCTGCAGAGCGCGCACGGAGCCGGGCTGGATCTTGCGGTAGACCTCATGCGGTGGGCGGGCCTGCCCGCCCACCTCGAGCAAGCCGGCCAGCGGGATGCCGAAGAGACGCTCGTTCTCCTCAAGATACGGCAGGATCAGCGCCCAGTCCGCCTCGCTGAGCGGCACGAACTCGCCGCCATTGAGCTGCTCGGCCGCCACGCGCTGGTGCGGGTCACGCACATAGATCGCGCCGCCGGATGCCAGCGAGAACAGGTTGCTGCCCGGGTACGGCGTCTCGAGCTCGGCGAGCTGGCCATCCTCATCGAACATGACGCCGTTGAGCACCACGAAGCCGCCGCCGTTCAGGGGGTCGCCCGCCATGAAGGATTCGGCCAGGTAATCAAGACAAGTGCCGTTGATGACCACGCGCGGTTTGCCGACGGCGTTGATGAGCGGGCGGCCGGCGGCATTGCCCAGGATGAAGGCGCTGCCGCCCTTGGCGCCGTACATGAAGGTCTGGCCAACATCGCCATGCACGACCAGGCGGCCGGCTTTCATGATCTGGGCCAGCTGGTCTTGCCCGTTGTTGTGCACAGTGATGGTGGCGCCGTCCATGCCCGAGGCGAGATAGTCGCCCGCCGAGCCGTAGGTGTGAATGTGTACATCCTGCGTATTGGTGCCGATGCCATTGCCGATGAAGCGCTGGCCGCGCAGGTTAATGATGATGATATGGCGAAAGCCAGCGGCCACGATGCGCTGGACCTCGCGGCCGACTGAGTCGTCGCCCTGCGGCGGATAGCCGTGCGCATCCAGCACCAGCGCTTGCGCTGGGCTGGCTGGCGCAGGAACCTGCGCGCCGTAAGCGTGATAGGCGTAGCCCGCGCTGGGGGTCTTGCGGATGGCGGCCATCAGGCGGGCAAAGCTCTCGTCCACCAGCGAGACCAGGCTGCTGCGGCGCAGGCTGCCGGTGGGATAGCGGCGATCCATGAGCAGCGAGAGCAGCTCAATGGCGCGAGCGCGGCCGGCATCATCGCCAGCGCTGGCCTCCACGCCGGCCAGGAAGTCTTGCAGCTGCTGGTAGCTCCAACCGGGCAGCTGCTCCAGCGCCCAGGCAAACTGCTCGCTGGCGGCGCCTTGCGGCAACGCCGCAGGCGCCGGGGTGTAGGCCGCACGGTCGTAGGCGGTGCGGCTGGTGGGCTGCTTGACGGGCTCGCCAAACTTGTTGGTGAGCACCAGTTTGGGCTTGGTCTTGTAGTCGTCATGCACGCTGAACAGGAAAGCGCCGCCATCCGTGTGGCTGCCGCCGCGGGCATTCCAGTAGCGGTCAGCGCGCGACCAGAAGCGCGGGTCCTCGGCGGCCAGGCTCAGCATGGCGGCGTCGATGGCCTGCTTTTCGGAGGCGGCCAGGGCGATCGAAACCGATTCGCCATCCACCGTGCTCTCCTGCCAGGCGAAGACCTGCGGGCGCAGCATGCTGGTATCGGTGATGCCGGTGAGGCGGTAGACCGCCTCACCCTGCCCGCCCTCGTCAGCCTGGGCGATGAGGAAGAACCACGGCCCATCCGGCGAGGAGTGGATGTGGCTGCTTTGCAGCATGGAGTAGATGCGCTGCTTGTCGGCCGGCAACAGGGTGAAGTCACGCTCGGTGGTGGGCGCCAGCGCTTCGATGACGTACTCGAGCGGATAGTTGTAGGTGCGGTACAGTAGGTCGAAGACCTGCACAGCCACCTCAGTATCCGTCAGATACAGCGGGTAGATGTTGCGCTGCGCCAGATACTCGCTGATGGAGGCATGGTTGGCAAAGTCGCCATTGTGGACCAGGGCCTCGTTCATGCCGATGAAGGGATGGGCGCCGCCGGGGTGCCAGACGCGGCCCTTGGTGGGATAGCGGTGGTGGCCGATCCACACATGGGCGTGCATATCTTCCAGCTGGTAATAGCGAATGACATCATCGCCGTAACCCACCATCTTGAGCACGAGCAAGTTCTTGGCATGTGAGAGGACAAAGGCACGCTTCTCGCCCAGAGAGGCGTAAAAGGTGGTGTTGATCTTGAAGCTGTTCTGGTAGACGTACTCGTCTTCGACAGCGCGGGCGGGCAGGTTCACAAAGTCGTGTTCGGTGCGGAAGGCAGCCAGCGCCTCGGCCTTGGGGCGCACGAAGTACAGCACCACATCCGGCGGGCGTACGTCCAGCCCGGCGATCTGGGTGTAGTCAGCCATGTGGGGCTGCTCGCGCACATGGTCGATCTCGAAGATAGGCTGGATGTACTGCGCCTCGACCTCGGCGCGGGCGGCCGGGTCCATATAGGCCATGGCCAGTAAGTAGTCATTGTGCAGCACATCTGGGCTGACGCCGAATTCGGCGGCGTCGAGGCCCACGGCGGCGATGCCGCCGCCCTTGCCGTTGCCGCGGTTGCTCATCTGCGCCAGGGCGGCCAGCATGTGGCGGGCGGCGATGCGCTCGCTGCTGGCCATGCCGATGACGCCGCAGCCGCCCTCGGCGGCTTCGTCGCGGTTGAATTCGGCCAGGTCAGTGCGCGGCAGCTTGGCGCGGCTGGTGAGGATGCGAGTCAAGTGGTTAGTCATCTCAGTCTCCTCAGCCCACATATTTGAGCAGGTCACGGCGGCCGCGCAGCTCACGGATGCTGCGCAAGCCGAGCTTGCGCAACAGTTCACGCAGCTGGATGGCGTAGGCATTGTACATATTGACGATGCGCTGCTGGCCCCAGTCAGCCGGCATGAGCTGCTGCAGCAAAGGGTCAGTGGTGGTGAGGCCGAAGGGGCAGCCGCGGCCGCGCTCGCAGTTGCTGCAGCGCGTACAGCCGATGGCGATCAGCTCAGCCGTGCCCATGACGCAGCCATCCGCGCCGAGGGCGATGGCCTTGGCGACGTCGTAGGCGGTGCGCACCCCGCCGCTGGCCATGAGGGTGACCTCTTCGCGCACATTCTCGCTGACCAGGTACTTGTGCACCTTGGGGATGGCGAACTCGATCGGCATGGCGATGTTCTTCTTGGCGATCTCCGGCGCGGCGCCGGTGCCGCCGTACGACCCATCCAGGTGGACGATGTGGGCGCCGGCGAAGTACGAGCCGACCGCGACCATGTCCACATCCGTGGGCGTGGACACCTTGACGGAGACCAGGGCGCGCGGGTTGGTGGTGCGGATCCAATCCACATGCTTGCGGTGATCCTCGACCGAATACACAGAGTGGAAGGGGAACGGCGAGAACAGGCTGACCCAGGGCACGCTCTCACGCATGGCGGCGACCACATCGGTGGCCTTGTCACCCAGCAGGTGGCCGCCCAGACCAGGTTTAGCGCCCTGGGCGTACTTGAACTCAACGATGGGCGCGTATTGGATGGTCTCCTCGCGCACGCCGAACATGCCGGTGGCTACCTGGGTGATGATGTGATCCTTGTACAGCACGAGCGACGGCGGATACCCGCCCTCCCCCGTGCTGGTGAAGGTGCCGAGGTGCTGGGCGG
Source organism: Anaerolineales bacterium (assembly GCA_019637675.1). Taxonomy (GTDB): domain Bacteria; phylum Chloroflexota; class Anaerolineae; order Anaerolineales; family UBA11579; genus JAMCZK01. Next base: position 418,741 of record JAHBVE010000002.1, read on the forward strand.
CGCGGGCGCGGGCCTGCATGACATGCTCGCTGATCGAGCCATAGGACATCCCGCCGCCGTACATGGGGATATTGATATTGAGCTGAGCGCCATCGTCACGCCGGTTGAGCGGGATGGACAGATCGATCTCCGTATCGGCCGGCAGCCATTTATCTTCGGTGGGAATGTTGAAGTCCAGCACGTCAAAGCCGCCGCCGGAAGCGCCGATCTTATATTCGAGGCCGTTCTCAGGCGGTTTGCCCGTTTCAGCCATCAGCCAGGTAGCGAGGATGAGGTCCTGCGTCCAGCGGCTGTCGCCCAGGGCGGGCGGAGCCTCCTCGGCCCGCGGCCAGTGGGCAAAGCCGTTGTGCAGATTGGCGATGTGCTTCTCGACGATGAGCTGCTCGTCGGTCTTGTGCGCGATGTCAGCCATTAGTTGGCCTCCGTGTAACCCAGCAAGCCTGCGAAGGCATCTGCTTCCAAAGTCTTCATGAACATGGCGCGGCCCATTTCGCCGCGCAGGCGGCGCACTTCACGCAGGCCCATCGCGCCGAGGATCTCGAGCAGCTGGTCACGCCAGGAGGCGGCCAGGTTCTTGAGGCGCTGCACGCCCCAGGCCTCGTTGAGGTTGCTCGGGAGCGAGAAGTGGCTGGCATCGCGGCCGGCGCACTCGCCATTGAAGCGAGCTTGCAGAGCCACCAGCAGCGGCGTATCCACGGCGACGGCATCCAGGCCGCAGATCATGGCCTTGGGCATATGCTCGGCGGCGATCATGCCGCCGCTGCCGAGCAGGGTCACCTCTTCGCGGATGCCGGCTTCGACGAAGGCGGTGTGGGCCTCGCGGATCAGGTCAAGCACGAAGCGGCCATCCTGGCTGCGGCCGTGATAGTCGGCCAGGAGATGAAAGACCTTGATGCCACGCCGGGCATAGCCGACGAGGGCGGCCGCATCTTCAAAGCCGGTGCGCAACGCAATGATGGCTTCGGGGAAGGCGGCGGTGATGGTGGTGTAGAGCGCATCGTCCCAGCCGTGCATCTCAACGACGCGCGGCGCGAAGCCAAGCTGGCTAAGCCGGGGTGCGTCCTGCGGACGCACCACCGGCACGACGGCGTGGGCGTATTCGCCCAGGCCGATGGCCTGGTCAAAAGGCAGCACGGCGAGGGTGTCCAGCTCAGCGGCGGTGCGGGCGTAAATGCGTGCGACGTGACCCTCGCGGGCAAGGTCGCCGCCTTCGAACAAAATTGGGAGTTGAATGGATATATAGTGCGGCAGGCTGCCGGTGGGCTGGCCCGCAGCATCGAATTGCAGGAAGTTGGGGGTGTAGCCAATATCCACAACGGTCGAGATGGTCTCGCGGCCGTGGATGCCGTCACGCGTGGGGCGCACGATCTCAGACATGTCGGTCCACATGCCGTCCCAGCCCTCGCCGCCAAACTTGCCGCGATAGCCGGCGCCGCGCACGGGCACCAGGCCGCTGGACGCCTCATAGGCGATCTGGTCTACATAGTTGAAAGTGAAGTACGAGTCGCCCAGTTTCTGGCGCTCAGGGTTGTGCTCGATACGAACGAACTCGGGGAACTCGGTGGTGCAACGCAGGCAGCCGACGCAGTGCTCCTCGCGCGGCATGAAGCCGCCGACCGGCCCGGAGAAGACGCCGTACATGCACGGCCGGCTGAGGATGACGTCTTTGCGGCCGCGGTAATGAAAGACTTCGGATAGCAGGAGCTTGGCCAGGCCGGTGCGGCGCACCTTGACCTTGAAGCGGCTGGGCCACTTCTCAATGTCAGGGGCGGGCCGAGTGGGGATGTGATAGCGGTGGTAGCCAGCCTGTGCTTCTCGATGTTCAGGCATACATAACCTTTCTGCCCAAAAACAAAAATGGGCACGCAGGGCGTGCCCATTAAACCCATCGAGTCACACCCTTCCAAAGTGGGAAGTACCGCAACGCGCCCGCGCGGGCGGGTTGCACCACTGCGCCGCGCTCTGTGCCGCTGGTCACCCGACGGTTTTTCCGCGTCGCTTGTTTTGGAAGGGGAGAAACGAAGCCCGTGGTCGGGCTTCAGAGGCATCCGCTGATCTATGCTGTTGGTGGCGGCTTGGCAGCCGCCACAACACCATTTATCGATTTTCGCCGACACTGCTGCCAGCTTATCTCCGGACTTTCACCGGTGGCGCCGCAGTTACAACGCCAGCACCCTCTCGAGTGCAAGAACCTCCACCTCGTACTCTGGCTGCCAAGGTGGCGTCCATCACTTGTGATGGGCGCCAACCGCAGGCGGCAAGAGCCAGCCGCTTGTTCTCCTATTCAGTTGTTAACAGCAGGACTATACCCGCAGGGACGAAGGGCTGTCAAGCAAGTGCGCCTTAAACGACAAGCTACATGTCTTCTTTGGGAGCAGGAGCAGGCACCCCGCCCTTTTCTACAGCCGAGCGCAGGGCTTGGAAGGCCAAGGGGTCTATGCCCGTACCCACCTGCCCTTCCAGCAGTTTCAGCGCCTGGTCCGAGGTAAGCGGGGCGCGGTACGGGCGCGGCGCGGTGAGCGCCTCGTACTGATCGGCGACGGCGAGCAGGCGCGCCTCCTGCGACATTTCGCCGCCGGGCAGGCCGCGGTGGTAGCCGCTGCCATCCAGGCGCTCGTGGTGGGCGCTGGCCACCTGGGCCAGCTGGCGGAAGCCGCGCACCCGCTCGAGGATGCGATAGGTGTACTCGGTGTGCGAGCGCATCTGAGCCCACTCGGCGTCGTTGAGCTTATCGGGCTTATCCAGAATGGTGTTGGAGACGGCCAGCTTGCCAATGTCGTGCAGGAGAGCCGCCCGCGAGAGATCACGGCGGCGCTCAGGCGGCAGGTTGAGCTCGGCGGCCATCAGGCGAACGATCTCGGCCACGCGGGCCGAGTGGCGGCTGGTATAGGGCGACTTGGCGTCGATCACGCGGGCGAAGGCCTCGGCGATCTGGTCGAGCTTGTCCTGATCGGCATGCAGGATACGGTCAGGCGGCTCATAAGCGCCGATGTCCGTGATGAGTTCTTTGGAAGCGAGCTTCTGCCAGAACAGCTCGCCGTGGGCGATGGTGTCGAAGAACAGGTCCACCAAGGCCGGATCGAACCAGGTGCCGCGGCGCTGGCGCGCCACACGGCGGGCTTCCTCCGGGCCATAGGCGCTGTAGAAGATCTCGACGGTTTGCGCAAAACCGAGCACGCGCCCCAGCAGCGAAATGGCCTCGCCCTTCTTGCCGAGCGGGTTGCCCTTGCCATTCCAGAGCTCATCGAGGTCGAGGATGGCCTGGGCCGTGTCCTCAGGGAAGCCGAGCTGGCGGGCGATCTCTGCGCCGCGCTCACAGCGAGTGCGGATGAGCCCGCTGGACAACGTGGTGGCTTGCAGGCCGAGGCCGAGCAGGCGGCGCAGACGCGGCAAAAGCGGCTCGCCGCGGCCGGCGGAGCGCAGCAGGTACAGCCCGCTCTGCAGCAAGTTGGACGAATCAATACGCTTGAGCTCGAGCTTGGTGGTGCGGTCATCCGCGCCGAACAACGAGGTCACCTTGGCGGCGTTGCTGGAGCAGCCCAGATCACCCAGCAGCAGCGCGTAGAACAGCGCTGAGCGCTGGTCTGAGCTGAGCTGCATGTGATCGGCCAGGGTCATGCCGATCATGCAATTGCGGATGGCGTGGCCTTCAGGTTGATCTTCGGTGAGGTCGAGCGCGTAGGTAAGCGCAGAAAGCACCTCAGAGAGACGAACATCTACAGAAGTATCGGCTTGTGGCATAGGAAAGAAAACGAATAATAGCGGCTTAACGCTTCAAGCGGGCGCGGGCTTGGGCCAGCACGCTGGCCAACTCCGGCACGCGCAGCAGCCAGGCCGCGGCGGCGTAGACGGCCAGGCCGATACCAATGCCGCCGGCGGCTTGCAGCCACAGCGGCCGGGCCGCGGTGGCAGCCAGCCAGCCCAACAAAGCGGCCAGCATGGCAAGGCTGGCCAGTGCGGACTGGCCGGCACCGCCCAGCAAGCGCGACTCTTCCAGGCCGCCCAGGCGGCCGCGCATCAGCCAGAGCAGCACCAGCATTTCAATGAAAGTAGCGGCCGAGTTGGCCAGGGCCAGGCCGCCGTGCGGCATCAGCCCGGCGCGGGCAAAGAGGCCGGGCAGCGTCAGGCTGAGCACCACGTTGAGTCCCATCGCCCCCACCCCCACCAGCACCGGGGTGCGCGTGTCTTGCAGGGCGTAGAAAGCGCGCGAGGCGATCTCCACGATGGAGTGGCCGACGAGGCCGGCCGCGTACCAGAGCAGCGCCCAGGCCACGAGCTGGGTATCGTCTGGCCCGAACTGCCCGCGCTGGAACAGCAAAGCCACGACCGGCTGGCGCAGCAGGATGAGGCCGATGCTGGCTGGTAAGGCGAGGAACAGGATGCCGCGCAAGGTGCTGACCAGCGAGGAGCGCAACTCGGCCAGGTTGCCGCGGGCGAACTGGGCCGAGAAGGTGGGCAAGGCGGCGATGGCGATGGCCTGGCCGATGGCCTGCTGCGGCATGAGCATGACCGAGAAGGCCACGGTGATGGCCGCCAGGCTGCCGGAGGCCATGCCCGAGGCGACGATGGTGTTGACCAGAAAGTTGAGCTGCACCACCGCCACGCCCAGCAGGCGGGGCGCCATGAGGCGGCCTACCTGGCGCACGCCGGGCAGGCGCAGCCCCAGGGTAGGCGAATAGCTGGGCCGCAGGCGCAGCAGCGCGGGCAGCTGCACGCCGAGGTGCAGCACCGCGCCAAGCACCGCGCCCCAAGCCAGGCCGTGGATGCCCATGCTGGGCACGAAGATAAATATGCTGAGGATGATGCCCAGCCAGAGCATGCTGGGCGCCAGGGCGGGCAGGAAGAAGCGCTGGTTGGCATTGAGTACGCCCATCAGCAAACCGCTGAGGCCGAAGATGACCGGCGTGAGCAGTTGGATGCGCAGAAGTTCGACGGTCAAGGCCTGCTGGGCCGGGTCGAACTGTGGCACCAGCACGCCGCCCACCAGCTGTGGGGCGAAGAACCAGGCCAGGGCCGAGATAAGCGTAAGCGCGACGGCCACCAGATTGGCAACGGAGGAGGCCAACTGCCAGGCATCAGCCGTCTTTTGATTTTCAAGATAGCCGGTGAAGGTGGGGATGAAGGCGGAGGCCAATGCGCCGCCGGCGATGAGGCTGAACAATATCTCGGGCAGGCGCGAGGCCGCGTAGAACGCGTCCAGGGCGGCATCCGTACCAAAGGCGCGCGTGATGAGGATCTGGCGCAGCAGGCCCATGAGGCTGTTGAGCACGAACGCGAACATCACGGTGCCGGCAGCGCGGGCGATCTGGCGGGTGGCGTTGGACATGGTGGCTGATTATACGGCGGGACGGGAAGGGCAAACCACAAAGGCACAAAGAACACAAAGGTTTGAGGGTGGGATTATGGCTTTCTTTGTGCTCTTGGTGACTTTGTGGTTGATGTTGTGGTTGATGTTGTGGATTATGATTCATGCCATGAGCAAGGGGCGTGTGTTTCTCTTCCTATGGAGCCAGGCGGAAGCCGAGGCGGCCGCCCGCCTGATCTCAGGCTGGGGCTGGCAGGTGGACACCGAATGGCAGGATGGCGGCCGCGGCAGCGCGGCGGTGAAGGCCAGCCTGCCTGATGCAGTGGTGCTGTACCTGGACCACAAGCCATCCCACAGCCGCGTGACGGCCGAGCACCTGGCGCAGACCAAAGCCACGGGGAATATCCCGCTGCTGTTCGTAGGCGGTGAGGGCGAGGGGTTGGCCAAGACGCAGGCCAAGCTGCCCGGCGCCACGTATACCTCGGAGGCCGGGCTGCAAGCCGCGCTGGAGGCGCTGCGATGAGCGAGCCGACCCGCTGCGGCTGGCACGGCACAGACTCGCTGTATATCCAATACCACGACGAGGAATGGGGCCAGCCGCTGCACGACGAGCGCCGCCTGTTCGAGATGCTGATCCTGGAAGGCGCCCAAGCCGGCCTGAGCTGGATCACGGTGCTGCGCAAGCGCGAGGCGTACCGCAAAGCATTCGACAATTTCGATCCCAACAAGGTAGCCCGCTACGACGAGGACAAGATTGCCAGCCTGCTGGCCGACCCGGGCATCATCCGCAACCGGGCCAAGGTGAACGCGGCGGTGGGCAATGCCAAAGCCTTCCTGGCAGTCCAGCAGGAGTTCGGCAGCTTTGATGCCTACATCTGGCAATTCGTGGGCGGCAGGCCGATCCGGAACAAGTGGAAGACCCTGCGTGAGATCCCGGCCGAAACCGCCGAGTCACAGGCAATGAGCAAAGACCTCAAAAAGCGCGGCTTTCGCTTCGTGGGGCCAACGATCTGTTACGCGCACATGCAGGCCACCGGCATGGTGAATGATCATTTGGTGGATTGTTTTAGATACAACGAGGTAGGGGAATAGCAGGGATCGGAGATCCTGGTCAGCGATTGGTAAGTGGGCATCGTGTATCCTCCACCTGATCCTCTCCCCTGCTCAACTCCTCGTTTAAAGTGAGAGAGCCGGGTACGCCGCCCGGCTCTCACTAAGGAGGAGAAGAAGAGAGAAATCGCCCTTACGAGACATATAATAGGCGGTCTATGCGTGGAGTGCTTGACGCTTACCCTACGATTACCCTACTCTACCCGCTCACTTACCCGCGCCTAACCTAGGAAAAAAGGACTATATGGATCTGGCAATTCACACTGAAAAACTGGCTCGCGTATACAAGCTGCGCGGCAACAAAAAAGAAGCCGCCAAAGAGCTGGTGGCTTTGCGCGACATCAATCTGGATGTGCGCCGCGGAGAGTTGTTCGGGCTGCTGGGTCCTAACGGCGCGGGCAAGACCACGCTGATCAAGATCCTCACCACCCTGCTGGCGCCGAGCTCCGGCGTGGCGCGGGTGGCGGGGTACGACGTGGCCAGCGAGCCGGAGAAGGTGCGCCCGCGCATCAACATGGTGTCGGGCGGCGAGTCCTCCGGCTACGGCCTGCTAACCGTGCGCGAGAACTTGTGGATGTTCGCCCAGTTCTACGGCATCCCCAGCAAGCTGGCCAACGAGCGCATCAAGCAACTGCTCGATATCGTGCGCATGAGCGACCGTATGAACACCAAGTCGTCTGATCTCTCGACCGGCCTGCGCCAGAAGATGAACATTGTGCGCGGCTTCCTGACCGACCCTGAGGTGCTGTTCCTGGATGAGCCGACCCTGGGCCTGGACGTGGAAGCCAGCCTGGATGTGCGCAACTTTGTGCGCGGCTGGATGGAAGCCAACCCTGACCGCACGCTGCTGCTGACCACGCACTACATGGTGGAAGCCGATGAGCTGTGCGACCGGGTGGCGATCATCAACGGCGGGCAGGTGCTGGCGTGTGACACGCCGGCCAACCTGAAGCGCCAGCTGCAAAGCGATGTCATCTACCGCATGGAGGTGAGCCCACTGAACGACCTGCAGCCCGAAGCGCTGGAAGCGCTGGGCGGCGTGCGCAAGGTGAGCCACGAGGCGCAGGACGGCGCGGCGGTGCTGGAGCTGATCCTGGCCGAGGACGACGCGCTGGGCTCGGTGGTGAACATGCTGACCGGCAAGGACATCCACATTCTGAATTTGCAGAAGCGCGAGCCTTCGCTTGAGGATGTGTTCGTGAATCTGGTAGGACACAGCATGAAAGAGGCCGAGAGTGACGCTAACGGATAGAGTTCCCAAGAATAGCGGCTGGCGCCTGTTCCTGCAGACGGTGGTGGGCCGCGCCTATCCGCGCATCATTGGCCTGCTGCGCGAACTGAGCTGGTTCTTCTTCGAAGTCTTTTTGCCGGTGCTCTCGGTGGCGGCGTATGTCTTCATTTATCGTGCCATCGGTGCGGAAGATGTGTACATTGGCTTCGTGGTGATGGGCGGGGCCATGACGGCGTTCTGGCTCAATATCCTGTGGTCAATGAGCAGCCAGATGTACTGGGAGAAGCAGACCGGCAACCTGGCGCTGTACATCATGGCCCCCAATTCGCTGATGGCGATCCTGCTGGGCATGGCGTTCGGCGGCCTGTTCTCCACCGGGCTGCGCGCCCTGGTGATCACACTGGCGGGCAGCCTGCTGTTCAACGTCAATTTTGAAGTGAGCAATTATCTGCTGCTGTTCGCGGTGTTCATGCTGACCATGGTGGCGTTGTACGGCATGGGCATGATGACCGCCTCGCTGTTCCTGCTGCTCAACCGCGAGGCCTGGCACTACGCCAACCTGGCGCAGGAGCCGGTGTATCTGGCTTCGGGCTTCTACTTCCCGATCAAGAGTCTGGACTTCTGGGTGGCGGCCGGCGCATCCATCATCCCGCTGACGCTGGGGATGGATGCGATGCGGCAGCTCTCGTTCAGCGGCGGGGCGGAGCTTGGCTTCCTGCCCGTGCGGACGGAGCTGATGATTCTCGTGGCGCTGTGTGTCGTGTTTCTGTTCGGGGCGCGCTGGCTGCTGAAGTATATGGAGCGCCTGGCAGTCCGCGAGGGGCGCTTGACCGAGTCGAGGAGATAGCATGCAAGCGACGCAAGGTATAGGCAAACCGGCGAAGGAGCGCGGCGTTTCCGGGCGCACCTTCCGCGCCGCGGCCTGGCTGGGCTGGCAGATCGAGTCCAATTGGGCTGACCCGCTCATCTTCTTTATCTACTCGGTCATCAAACCGTTGTCTGGTGCGGCGATCCTGGTAGTGATGTACAGCGTCATCACCAATGGCGCATTTGATGACCCAATGTTCGCTTACATTTACCTGGGCAATGCTTTCTATATTTATGTGGCGGCGGTGCTGACAGGAGTCTCGTGGACGGTGATCGATGACCGCGAGATCTACCGCATGCTGAAGTACATCTACATCGCGCCGGTGCATGTGCCGGTATACCTGCTGGGGCGCGGCTTCGCCAAGTTTGCGTTTGGCAGCCTGGCGGTGTTCATCACGATCGCGGCGGGGGTGTACTTCCTCAATGTACCGCTGGACCTCAGCCTGGTGAATTGGCCGCTGTTCGCAGTGAGCCTGACCCTGGGCATCGTGATGCTGGCGATGATGGGCCTGGTGCTGGGCAGCGTGATGCTGCTGATCGTCAATAACGCCAACTTCATGGGCGAGGCGGTGGCCGGGGCGCTGTATCTGTTCAGCGGGGCGGTCTTCCCGCTGAGCATCCTGCCGGGCTGGCTGCAACCGGTGGGCTACATCATCCCGATCTCGTATTGGCTGGAGCTGTTGCGGCGCTCGGTCATAGGCCAGGTGGCGGAGTCCTTCCCCACGTTCAGCCAGTTCTCTGACATACAGCTGCTGGCCATCCTGGCCGGACTGACCGCTCTGTTCACAGTGCTGGGCTTTGTGGTCTTCCGTTATTGTGACCACCAGGCGCGCGAAAAGGGTTACCTCGACCGCTACTCAAACTTCTAAACTCCGCACGGCGAAAGGAGCCTGCATGAACGACTACGGGCACGAGCTGCTGTTCGGAGCCTTCATCACCCCGGTAGCCCAGCCCGCCCAACAGGCGGTTGAGCTGGCGCTGGCTGCCGAGCGAGCCGGGCTGGACCTGGCCACCTTTCAGGATCACCCTTACCAGCCGCGCTTCCACGATACCTGGACCTTGCTCTCGTACATCGCGGCGCGCACGCAGCGCATCCGCATCAGCGCCAATGTGCACAACCTGCCATTGCGCCAGCCGGCGGTGCTGGCGCGTAGCGCGGCCAGCCTGGACCTGCTAAGCGGCGGCCGCTTTGAGATGGCGCTGGGCGCGGGCGGGTTCTGGGATGCGATCGCAGCCATGGGCGGCCGGCGGCTGAGCCCGGGCGAATCGATCGAGGCGCTGGGCGAGGCGATCGAGATCATGCGCATGCTGTGGGACACCGAGGAGCGCAGCGGGGCGCGGCTGAACGGCAAGTTCTATCAAGTGAACGGAGCCAAGCGCGGCCCGGCGCCTGCCCACCCGATCGAGATCTGGGTCGGCGCTTACAAACCGCGCATCCTGGCGCTGGTCGGGCAGCTGGCGGACGGCTGGGTGCCCAGCCTGGCCTATTTGGAAAATGGCCTGCCCAGCCTGGGGCGCATGAACCAATTGATCGACGAGGCCGCCGAGGCGGCTGGCCGCCCGCTGCCAGCGTGCGGCGTATGCTGAATATTGGCGGCCAGTTCAGCCCCAACGAGAACGGCCTGCTCAACGGCCCGCCGCAACTGTGGGCTGAGCAACTGGCCGAGATGACCTTTCAATATGGCACCAGCGCGTTCATTCTGGCGGTCGATGACCCCGCCACGATCGAGCGCTTCGCCAAGGAAGTGGCCCCGGCCACGCGCGAGCTGGTGGCTGCCGAGCGCCAGCGCAAATGACAAAACCCGCCCCGCCCCTGCTGTTCTACGCGGCCAAGCCGCACAAGCGGCTTGGCTTGGTGTGGGCTGCGGTGAGCGAACGCGGCGTATGGTCGGCGGCGTATGGCATTGACGAGCCGCGCTTCTGCGACCACGCGCTGGAGCGCGGCCCGGTGCAGCTGGTGAAGCAGCCGGCCGCGGTGGCCGACGTGTTGGAGCAGATGCACGAGTTCCTGGCGGGCAAACGCCGCCGTTTTGACGTCAAGGTGGATTTCAGCGGCATGACCCCATTCCAGGTGGCGGTGCGCAAGGCGGTGATGGCCGTGCGCTACGGCCAGACCGCCTCATACGGCGATATTGCCGCGGCAGTCGGGAAGCCGCGGGCAGCCCGCGCCGTAGGCGGCGTGCAGGCCGGTAACCCGATCTCGTTCATCATCCCGTGCCATCGCATCATTGGGGCTGACGGCAGCCTGGCTGGCTACGGCGGCTTTGGGGGGCTGGAGACGAAGCGCTGGTTACTGAAGTTAGAGGGAACAGTCATCAGTGAGAAGTGATCAGGGGCTGATCGTTGTTTGGCTGTATTGTTCAGTTGTTAGAATCAAGCTATGAAAATTCTCATTGGCACAGACGAAGCCAGCCCGGTCGTGGAGCATGTGGTCACCTGGTTGCAGCAGCACGGCCACCAGGCCGAGCTGCTGCCGGTGGCGCTGTGGCCGCAGGCCGCCCGCCAGGTGGCGCAGGCCGTGGCCGGCGGCCAGGCGGACGAGGGCATATTGTTCTGCTGGACGGGCACGGGTGTAAGCATCGCCGCCAACAAGGTGCCCGGCATCCGGGCAGCCTTGTGCGGCGATGCGGAAACGGCCCGCGGCGCACGGCTGTGGAACAATGCCAATGTGCTGTGCCTCTCGCTGCGCACCACGACAGCGGCGCTGGCGAGCGAGATCTTGCAGAGCTGGTTCGATACGCACTATGTGCCCAACGCCAACGACGACGCCTGCCTGGCGGAATTAGAGTAAAGAGTGAGCGGTGATAAGTGAGCAGGCAAGTCCGCCAATAGCGGAATAATTATCATGCTGCATTCAAGAATGCAAAAAAAGAGGGACGGCACTAAGCCGTCCCTCTTTTTATACCCAGGAGTCCTGCTCACTCCTCACTCATCACTGCTCACTTACTTTTCCACAAAGATGCGGAAGTCTGAAACGTACGTGCCTGCAGGATAGTCACCATAGCCGTCGTTGAGCGCGGCGCTGTGGACCGTGGTGACCACGACATGGTGCTCACCTACCGGCCAATCGGTCATCAACACGGTGAGCAGATTGCACGGCAGGCTGGGGTGCGACTCAAAGTCCAGCTGGTCGTTGGGAATGACCTCGCCGTTGAGTTCGACGGTGATGGACATTTTGCCCCAGTTGTCTTCCAACTCTTCGGGGGTCGTGGTGCACCAGTAGTAGCCGCCCACAATGGAGGTCGACTGAGGCAGAACGATGGTGTAGTAGAGCGTGCCAGGGGTCTGATGCTCGGCATCGCTGTACTCCTCGCGGGCTACGTCAAACAGGGTCGGTACGCCGGCCTGCAATTGGGCCAGCGCGTTGTAGTCACTGTTCAGCGCGGGCGGGCCGGAGGGCACCACCCCGGCGCCAGCCGGGTTGTCGAGCACGGCAACCGCGGCGTCCAGCAGCGGGTCGCCATCGCTGAACAGGGTTTCCTCGTTCACCGGCACGACCACATCCGGCACGACGCCGACATCCTCGATGATGATGTTGCCGTCCAGGTCCATCGGGCGGGCGATCGGGAAGCGCACGGTCATGCCGGGCATCTCAAAATCCTTCACGCCGCCGCCCAGGCCACCGGTGGGATAGTGGCCTACGATGGTGGCGCGGTCCTGGATGGTCATGTCATGGGCGAAGAACTCGCACGCGCTGGAGCAGTTGGGCGAGACCAGCACGACGATCTTGCCGTGATACTGCATGTCCTCCGAGGGCGGATAGAGCATATCCGGCGTATTGGGGTCAGTATAAAAGTCACCCAGGCTTTCATCCCAGGCGGAGCCCAGGCCGATCGCCATTTCCTCGGTGAAGAAATACGCTGCCATCTGGTCAGCCAGGAAGCCGAAGCCGCCGCCGTTGTTGCGCATATCGATCACCAGGCCGGGGATCTCGTTGGCGTTGAGCGTATTGATCATACGCTCCCACAGCTGGATGGTGAGCACTTCGTTATCAAAGAAAGAGTAGATGGCGACGTAACCGTAGCCGCTATCCAGTACCTCAAACTCCACAGGCAGCTCGAAGCCGGTCGTTGCCCCAAAGAAGGAGGACTGGTTGAAGCTGTCGTATTCGGCCTGCGAGCGCACCACAGCCGTGGCCGTCACGCCACCGGGGTTCTGGTATTCGACGGTCACATCGGCCACTTCGGGGAAGCGCACCGCATAGCGCAGCTGCTGCAGGCGGCGAGTATGGTCAGTGCTGAAAGGCGACGACCAGGGGATGGAGCGGGAGACTGCATCATCGATCGGCTCGCCGTTCAGGCTGAAAATCTGCGCGCCCAGCTGAATGCCAGCGCTCTGGGCGGGGCCGTTGGGGGTCAGATAGCTGACGATGACGCGGCCATCGCTGGTGTCACGGATGGACATGCCCAAGCCAGTGGCAATGTCAATGTTGAACTGGTTGTTGAGCACATCCGGGAAGGAGAAGCCAATGTGGCCATCCGGGATGGACCACAGAAAATCGCGCATGGCGAAGAAGTAAGCATCCTCGTCGTTCTGGGCTTCGGCCTGCTCAAAGCGCGGGCGGAACTCAGCATCCAGCGCGTCCCAGTCCAACCCTTTGAGCTCAGTGAAGGCGTATTCCTGGCGCATCATGGTGATCATGGCATCGAAGGCTTCGCCATAGGGCAAGTCTGAGAAGTCATCCAGCGCGGCGCCTTCCGGCTCGAGCAGATCCATCACGACATGCTGCGAGCGGTCAAAGGTGAAGGGGTCGGTGTCCATATCCACCAGGGTGTAACCCTGGGGGATGCCGACGATGGGGTCATCTTCGGTGAAGAGCATGTTGTCGGCGCCAAAGCCGGAGGGGAAACCTTGCGCATCATCCGGCGCATACACCAGCAGCTTGCCGCCGATGTATTCGCGCTCGGTGGCGGCCTCTTCGCTGGTGCGCACGGAGGTATAGGCGGTGGACCAACCACCGCCGCCCAGGTCACGCTTCTCGAGGAAGGGATCGCCGAAGGCATTGGTCCAGTAGGCCGGCGCGAACACCAGCACGCCGCTGTCCTCCTCGCCGTCCTGGTCCACATCGCGGATGCCGCCTTGCGGCACGATGGGCAGCGAGATGCTGTAGGTGAAGGGCGAAATGTAGAAGTCTGAAGTGAGCTGGCCCATCACCTGAGATTCCATCGGCATCAGGTAACCGCGGTCACGGTCAATGAAGCCAGCCTGATCTTCAAGAATGACCAGGGGCTGGGCTACGCCATCAGTGAAGAAGGGATAGGTGTAGGTGAGCTCGCCGGTGATCGTAACCACCCCACCCTCGTCGTTCTGGATGGCGGCGGGCTCAAACCCACCCGAGGGCGCGGGCGTGCTCTGCCCGGCAGAGCCACACGCGGCGAGGGTCAAAGCGATAACAAGCAACAGGAAATGGTAAGGGCGCATATCTCCTCCTTGGGAGTTTGCAATTGCTACGAGTGCGCCGGATTCTAGCACGCAGCGGTTACCGCGCCCTGCGCAATGCCTGGCAAACGCGCTTACAATCCTGCTTATTCCCTCGGATGAAAGCCTTGCTTCCATGAAAGTTCTCATCGCAGACTCCCTCTCCCCCGAAGCCGTCGGGCGCCTGCAAGCTGCTGGCTTGCAAGCGGATGACCGCGCCGGGATCGATGCGGCCGAGCTGCTGAAGACCCTGCCGGAGTATGCCGGGCTGATCGTACGCAGCCGCACCAAGGTAACCGCCGAGCTGCTGGCCGCCGCCCCCAACCTGAAGGTCGTGGGCCGGGCCGGCGTGGGCGTGGACAATATCGACCTGGCGGCGGCCGCAGCTCACAACGTGGCCATAGTGAACACGCCGGTCTCCACCAGCGTGGCGGTGGCGGAGCTGACCCTGGCGCTGATGCTGGCCCTGGTGCGCAGCGTGCCGCGGGCTGACGCCAGCATGAAGGCCGGCGAGTGGGACAAAAAGTCGTTCGAGGGCGCCGAGCTGGCAGGCAAGACGCTGGGTATTCTGGGTATGGGCAACATCGGCGCCCAGGTCGCCCGCCGAGCGGCCGCCTTTGACATGACCGTGCTGGGCTTTGACCCCTTCCTCGACGATGCCACCATCCAGACCCGCGGTGCCCTGGCGGCCAAGCTGGATGAGGTCTACAGCCGCAGCGATGTACTCAGCCTGCACCTACCGCTGCTGCCGGATACACGCGGCATGATCGGTGAAACCACCTTTGACAAGATGAAGCGCGGCGTGTACCTGATATGCGCGGCGCGCGGCGGCGTGATCGATGAAGACGCGTTGCTGAACGCACTGACCCGCGGCCAGGTGGCCGGGGCGGCGCTGGATGTGTTCGCCCAGGAGCCGCCGGGCGCGACGGCGCTGGTGGCGCACCCGCGCGTGATCGCCACGCCGCATATGGGCGCCCAGACCGCCGAGGCGCAGACCCGGGCCGCACTGGACGTGGCCGACGAGGTGGCCAACGCGCTGCTGGGCAAGCCGCTGCGCTGGCAAGTGAAATGAAAGTAACCACAAGACACAAAGGACACGAGATCGAAGCAAAAGAAATAACTTTGTGACTTTGTAGTGATTGCTTGCATACAAACCAGATCTAGAAGGAGAAGCAATGAGCAAAGAACTGGAACAACTGAAGGAGATCCTGGGCGAGATCTCTGACATCAACAACGCCAGCGCCGTGCTGGGTTGGGATCAGCAGACCTACATGCCGCCCATGGGCGCCGAAGCCCGCGGCCAGGCCCAGGGCACGCTGGACAAGCTGGCCCACGAGAAGTTCACCTCGGCCGAGGTGGGCAAGCTGCTGGACGCCCTCGAGAAGCAGGTGGGCGACTGGGATCCCGACTCGGATGAGGCCCGGCTGGTGACAGTCACCCGCCGCCACTTCGACAAGGACACCAAGGTGCCCAGCAAAATGGTCTCCGAGCGCGCTGAGCTGACCACGATGGGCAACCAGGCCTGGCAGGAAGCCCGCATGAAGTCCGAGTTCCCCATCTTCGAGCCGCACCTGGAGAAGCTGGTGGACTGGGCGCGCCGCTTCGCTGAGCTGTATGCGCCATACGATCACGTCTACGACCCCATGCTGGATATTTACGAACCGGGCATGAAGGCCGCCGATGTCAAATCGATCTTTGACGACATCCGCCCCAAGCAGGTTGACCTCATCAAGCGCATCTCGGAAGCGCAGCAGGTGGATGACTCCGTACTGCACCAGCCCTTCGATGAGAAGGGCCAGTGGGACTTTGGCGTAGGCGTTGTGACCGACTTCGGCTATGACTGGAAGCAGGGCCGCCTGGACAAGACCACCCACCCATTCCAGACCACGCTGGGTTGGGGCGACCACCGCATCACCACCCGCGTGTATCCCGATTTCTTCAATCCGTACTTCTTCGGCACGCTGCACGAGGCGGGCCACGCCATGCACGCCCAGGGTGTCGCCGAGAGCTTGAAGCGCACGCCGCTGTACAACAGCCCCTCGCTTGCGATCGGCGAATCACAGTCCCGCATGTGGGAGAACCTGGTGGGCCGCTCCAAGCCGTTCTGGGAGCACTACTTCCCCAAACTGCAGAAGGTCTTCCCTGACCAGTTGAAGGGCGTGGATGTGGATACCTTCTACAAGGCCATCAACAAGGTGGCGCCGTCCTACATTCGTGTGGAGGCCGACGAAGCCACCTACAACCTGCATATCATGCTGCGCATGGAACTGGAAATGGCCATCATGGAAGGCGAGGCCGAGGTCAAGAAGCTACCCATGTACTGGAGCGATCTGTTCACCAAGTACCTGGGCGTGACCCCGCCGAACGACAAGGAAGGCGTGCTGCAGGATGTGCACTGGTCGTTCGGTCTGATGGGCTACTTCTCCACCTATGCGCTGGGCAACCTGGTTTCGGCCCAGCTGTGGGAAGTGATCGGGCGAGACATTCCGGACATCGAGGGCAAGATCCGCTCGGCGGAGTTTGCCCCGCTGCTGCAGTGGCTGAACAAGCACGTGCATGCGCCGGGCGCCAAGTTCGAGCCGCAGGAGATGGTGCAGCGCATTACTGGCTCCAAGATCAATGGCGATGCCTACATCCGCTACCTGGAAAAGAAGTTCACTGACATCTACGGTCTGTAAGATCTTGCAATTCAATAAAAAGAGCCGGCGCAATACCGGCTCTTTTTATTGAACACTAGGCTTGTTGGAGTTAACGATCAAGAACACCAAGGCTCCCACGATCGGGAAGGCCAAGAGGATCAGAGCCCACAGGGCGCGTGTCGAAGCGCTCAGGCTAAGTTTGCTCAATCTCCACGCACAATACACCAGCGCTGCGCCCCAGGTCAAAAGGATCGCGTAGTTAAGAACCAGTGACCAATTCATAATTCCTCCCATACAAAATGAGAACCTAACTTCTATACGATACAGCAAGCAGGGGCTACACCACCATTAGTATTTTGCATTTTTGTCCCAGTGACCTTTGCACCTACCGGCTGGTTGGGTCGCCAGTACGCACCCGTGCAGCCGCACTATGGCGGCTATTCGCTATCAGGTATCATATGCGCTCTATGGCCAGCATTCTCTTCGTGGACGACGAGCCCTTGACGCGCAAACTGCTGACGCAGGCCGCCACCATCATGGGCCACCAGGCGATCACAGCTGGCAACGAAGAGGAAGCTCTGCGCCTGGCCCAGGAAGCGCGGCCTGACCTGATCGTGACCGACGTGAACCTGAACGGCCGCCGCAGCCTGCAAATGATCCAGCAGCTGCGCAGCCTGCCCGAGACCAGCAACATCCCGATCGTGACGCTCTCGGCGCTCAATCTAAGCGAAATTCAGTCTGAGGCGCGCGCCAGCGGCGCGGTGGCCTCGCTGGAAAAACCCATTCGACTGCAAGAACTGTTAGAGGTAATTGGTGAGTACGCCCCACAAAAGTAACCCCCTGCGCGTGGTCGTGATGCATGGCGACCAGACCGGGGAAGAATTAATGCTGGAAACCCTGCGCGTGGCTCAGGCGCTGGGAGTTGATTTCGATTTTGAGGATTTTGACCTGAGCCTGGCCAACCGCGAAGCCACCCACAATGAGGTGGTGCATGCGGCCGGCAACGCCATGCTGGAATGCGGCTACGGCTTGAAGGCCGCCACGATCACGCCGGAAACCGGCACCCTCGGCAGCCCCAACGCCATCCTGCGCAATGCGATGAAGGCGCAGGTGATCCTGCGCACCGGCCGCCGCATCCCCAACGTGCTGCCGGTAGCCGGCGTGCACGCCCCGATCGCGGTGGCGCGCATGGCGGTCGAAGACGCCTATGGCGCCAAGGAATGGCGCGAGACGATAGACGGCGATGAAGTGGCCTACCGCACCTCGCAGATCCACCGCTCCACCTGCCAAGCCGTGGCCGAGTTCGCCTTTTTGTACGCCAAGAAGAACGGCGCTACCGTGTTCGGGGGGCCGAAGTTCACCGTGAGCCCGGTGTACGAAGGCATGTTCAAGGAAGAGATGGACGCGGCCTCCCGCCGCCACCCGGATGTGGAGTACCGCCCGCTGCTGATCGACGCCACGCTGGCGCTGCTGCTGCAGGCCAATGGGCAGGCGCTGGTGATCCCGGCCATGAACCGTGACGGCGACCTGCTGTCTGACCTGATCCTGCAGATGTTCGGCAGCATCGCCGGTTCGGAGAGCCTGGTGCTGGCGGTCGACAACGAGACCCAGAGCGTGAAAGCCGTCATGGCCGAGGCGCCGCACGGCACCGCCCCCGCCCTGGAAGGCAAAGACATTGCCAACCCGATGGGCATGATCCTGGCGCTGGGCGCGTTGCTGAGCTATGTGCCCGGCAAGGCCTACGAGCGTGCCTCGCGCGCCATCTACGAAGCCGTGTTCGAAGCCATCCACAATGGGCATGCCACCACCGACCTGGGCGGGCATCTCGGTACCAAAGCCTTCACGGACGAGATCATTCAACGCGTGGGCACCAAACTTGAAGTGTGGTCTTCGCTCTCCTAAGTCTGCAAGCATACGGGCGGCGCTGAGCCTGCTGATCCTGGCAGGCTGCGCCGCGCCGCCCGTCTCCGTTCCCCCAACTGAAGCAACAAACACGCCGTCGAGCCTGGCTTTGCCATCGGCAACCGCAGCGCCTGCCACTGCAACAGAAATTGCAGATAGCACTAATCATGCAATCTCAATTGCAGAAATTTACATCCTCTCACCTGGGGATAGTTCGCAAGTCACTTCCCCCATCCACCTGAGCACCCGCCTGCAAGCGGGAGCGGATGGCCGCGTGATCGTGGAACTGCGCGACGAGGCCGGCCGCATCCTGGCACGCCAGATCCACGCGATCGAGACAACGGAGCTGAACCTCGAGCTGGCCTTCGAGGTCAGCCGGCCGCCCCTGCCAGCCCAGCTGAGCGTGCGCACGCTGGACGCCTATGGGCGCACCCAGGCGCTCAACTCCGTCGAGCTTACGCTGTTGAGCGAAGGCCCGGCCACGATCGTGCCTGGGAGCGAGCAGGCGCACATCACATTGAGCCAACCGGTGGATGGGCAGAGCGTGCCCGCGAATCTAATCGCGGTGAGCGGGACGACCTACGTCGCAGGCACGCGCCCGCTCAGCATCCAGCTCATCACGCGTGAAGGCCGCGTGCTGGCGGCCCGCGAGGTCTACCCGCAGGGCGAACTCAGCCGCCCGGCGATCTTCGAAACCGTGCTGGCTGTGAGCATATCTGAGCCGACCTGGGTGCAGATCGCGGTGAGCGCGCCCGGGCGCAACAATGCCGGCCCGGCCCACTTTACTGCGGTGGAAGTTTTGCTGGAGCCGTGAGCCCTAGCCCATCAGAATGCGGTAGATCGCCTGCATCGGCTCCCACACCAGATAGCCGAGCACATCAATTCCCAAACGGGGCAGCAGGAAGATAGTGGCCAGCAGGATCAGCGAGCCATACGGGCGGATCGTTTCCATAAAGGCCTTGCCGCTGGGCGGCAGGAAGTAGGTCAGAATTTTCTCGCCATCCAGCGGGAAGATGGGCAGCAGGTTGAAAAGCATCAGCAGCAAGTTGATGAAGACAAAGGCTTGCAACAGCTGGAAGGGGCTCGGGAACAGCGCACCCGGCGCAGACATAGCCACCAGACCTAGCTGATACGGAATGGCCGCCAGAATGGCCAGGAGCAGGTTGCTGGCCGGGCCGGCCAGGGCCACCAGCATCATGGCGGCCGGATGGCGGCGCTCCAGGATGGCCGGGTTGACCAGCACCGGCTTGGCCCAGCCGAAGCCGGCTACGATCAGCAGCAGCGAGCCCAGCGGGTCGAGATGCGCCAGCGGGTTGAGGGTCAGGCGGCCCATCGAGCGCGGCGTCGGGTCGCCGAAGCGGTCAGCGGTGTAGGCGTGAGCGAACTCGTGCACGGTGAAGGCGACGACCAGCACGATGATACGGGCGACCAGATCGGATACGGTGAGATCGAACATGCCGGAATTATAGCGGGGCGGCCGCCAAAACCCGCGTGATACTATTCCAAGACTATGCTGCCTGAGATCAAGCTGGATGATGTTGTGCGCCTGCGCAAAGTGCACCCGTGTGGCAGTACGGATTGGAAGGTCGTGCGCCTCGGCGCGGATATTGGCCTGGTGTGCCTGGGTTGCGGGCGGCGCGTCCTGCTGGAGCGGCGCCAACTGGCCCACCGCATGAAAAAGATCCTCAACGAAGAAGAAAAGCCGAAGTAGTCTTGACCCCAATGGCGACTTTATTTCTTGTAGCCACCCCGATCGGAAACTTGGAAGATATGAGCCCGCGGGCGGTGCGCGTGCTGAAAGACGTACGCCTGATCGCGGCCGAGGACACGCGCCACAGCAAAAAGCTGCTGACGCATTTTGATATTCATACCCGCATCACCAGCTACTACGAGCACAACCAGAAGCATAAACTGGAGCCGGTGCTGGCCGCCCTGGCTGAGGGCGACGTTGCCCTGATCTCGGATGCGGGCACGCCGGGCATCAACGACCCCGGTTACCTGCTGGTGCAGGCGGCGCTGGCGGCCGGGCACCAGGTGAGCCCGGTGCCGGGGCCGAGCGCTCCGCTGGCGGCCCTGGCGGCCAGCGGCCTGCCCACCGACCATTTCGTGTACCTGGGCTATCTCCCGCAAAAAGCCAACGAGCGCCAGCGCGCCATCCAGGCCGCCGCCGCCCTGCCCTACACGCTGATCTGGCTGGAGAGCCCGCACCGCCTGCAAGCCGCCCTGGCCGACTTGCATAGCGTGCTGGGCGAACGCCAGATCGCCGTGGCGGCCGAGCTGACCAAGCTGTACGAGCGTTTCTTCCGCGGCACGCTGAGCGAAGCGGCCGCCTTCTACGCCAAAGAGCCAGCCCGCGGCGAATTCACGCTGGTAGTGGCCGGCGCGCCGCAGGCGGAGCAAAGCTGGGATGAAGAGCAAGTAAAATCAGTGCTGCGCGCCGGGCTGGAAGACACGCCCCCCTCGCAACTGGCAAAGCAAGTAGCCGCCGAGACCGGCTGGCCGCGCAGCCAGGTATATGCGCTGCTGGAACAACTCCGCAAGGAAGACAACACCGATGAATCTAAATGACCTTGAGCAACTGAAGAAACTCGACCCCGAAAACATGATCGGGCATATTGATGGCCTGCCTGACCAACTGGCGGCCGCCTGGGCGCTGGGCCAAAGCCTGCCGCTGCCTGAGCGGCAGGGCGTGAAGCAGATCGTGGTGGCCGGCATGGGCGGCTCCGCCATCGGGGCTGACCTGCTGGCCGCTTACGGCGAGCCGCTGCTCAAAGCCAGCCTGACCGCCCACCGCGACTATGGCCTGCCTGCCTGGGTCAACAGCGAAACGCTGGTCGTGTGCTCCTCCCACTCTGGCAACACCGAAGAAACTCTCGAAGCGTACGAAGCCGCCAAGGCAGCCGGCAGCCAAATCCTGGTGGTGTGCACGGGCGGCATCCTGGCGGAGCTGGCCCGCAGGGATGGCGTGCCGCTGTGGCAGTTCGACCACAAGGGCCAGCCGCGTACTGCGGTTGGCTATTCGTTCGGGCTGCTGCTGGCGCTGGTAGCCCGCCTGGGCTTGCTGCCCGACCCGGCCGCCGAGGTGGCCGACGCGGTGGCGGCGATGAAGGCCCAGCAGGCCAACTTTGTCGCCGAGGTGGCCGACACCAGCAACCCGGCCAAACGCATGGGCGGCCAGCTGATGGGCCGCTGGGTGACGGTGTACGGCGCCGGCCTGATGGCGCCGGTGGCCCGCCGCTGGAAGGCGCAGATCAACGAGAATTCCAAGGCGGCCGCCAGTTTTGAGGTCATCCCTGAAACCAACCACAACGCCCTGCAGGGCCTGATGCAGCCCGAGGCGCAGTTCAATGCCAGCATGGCGTTGTTCCTCTCCGCTGCGCACGACCATCCGCGCAACCAGCGCCGCACCCAGCTCACCCGCACGGCGGTGATGGTGGAAGGCCAGAACACGGACATGATCATGGCCACCGGGGACACGCGCATGGCCAATCTGTGGACATCGTTGCACTATGGGGACTATGTGAGTTTCTACTTGGCGATGGCGTACGAGTACGACCCCACGCCGGTGCCGGCGCTGGCTGCGTTCAAGAACGAGATGGCCGGCTAGACCGGGTTATTCGCCGATCCACTCAACGATCGTCGCTTCGCCCTGCCCTACGCCCACGCACATCGTGGCCAAGCCGTAGAACGGCCGCTTCGCCTGCGGAGCGCGGCGGCGCATCTCGTGCAGCAGCGTGGTGAGGATGCGGGCGCCCGAGCAGCCCAGCGGATGACCCAGGGCGATGGCGCCGCCATTTACATTCGTGATGCCTTCGCTGATGCCCAGCTCGCGCAGCACGGCAAGGGATTGCACCGCGAACGCTTCGTTTAACTCCACCAAACCAATATCTTCGATGCTCAGGCCGGCCCGCGAGAGCGCTTTGCGCACCGCGGGCACCGGGCCGATGCCCATGGTGCGCGGCGGCACGCCGGCCGCCGCCGAGGCAACCACGCGAGCCATCGGCTTGAGGCCCAACTCGTTGGCCTTGGCGGCGCTGGTGAGCAGCAGGGCCGAGGCGCCATCATTTAGGCCGGAGGAGTTGCCCGCGGTAACCGTGCCATCCTTGCGGAAGGCCGGGCGCAGTTTAGCAAGACTCTCCAGGCTGGTGTCGCGGCGCGGGCGCTCGTCAGTATCCACGATCACAGGGTCGCCCTTGCGCTGGGGAACGGCCACCGGCAATATCTCGTCCTTGAAGCGTCCGGCGTCCATCGCGGCCAGGGCGCGTTGGTGGCTTTGCAACGCAAAGCGATCCTGCTCCTCGCGCGAGATGGGCTTCTCATCGTACAGATTCTCGGCCGTCTCGCCCATCGAGTCGTTGCCGTAGGCATCTTTTAGTCTCTGGTTGGGGAAACGCCAGCCGAGTGTGGTATCCCACATGGTCACGTTGCCATACTCGTAGGCCTGAGCGGCCTTGGCGACGGAATACGGCGAGCGGGTCATGCTCTCCACGCCAGCCGCAATATACACATCGCCTTCGCCGGCCTTGATGGCGCGGGCCGCCAGGTTGACGGCGTTCAGGCCCGAGGCGCACAGACGGTTGACGGTGCTGGCCGGCACTTCCACCGGCAGGCCGGCCAGCAGCACGGCCATGCGGGCCACGTTGCGGTTGTCCTCGCCAGCCTGGTTTGCACAGCCCATGATGACTTCTTCGATCTGGCTCGGATCAATACCGGTACGCTCGACAAGCCCCTTCAGGACAAGGGCGGCCATATCATCCGGCCGCACCGCGGCCAGGGAGCCGCCTAGCGCGCCGATGGGCGTGCGGACGCCATCAATGATCACAGCTTCGTTCATCGTAAGTTCTTTCATCGTCATGGGATTATAGCTTCGCAGTCTTGGCCAATCTCAGCCTGGCTTCTGTGCCAGCAGGCCGATGAAGGTGCCGAAGAGATAGGACGTCTCGCGCACCGGCTGCAGGCCGGCGCTCGCCAGCAGGCTGCGCAGTTCCGCCCGGCTATACACACGGCCGAGCCAGGCGCGGGTGCGCGGCAATGGCAGCCGGCGCAGCAGCCCGGCAACGCCGTGGCGGCTGGGCACGCCCACGAACACCAGCCCGCCCGGCTTGGCCAGGGCGGCCATGCTGGCCACGGCTTCGTGCGGGCGGTCGATCTCCTCGATCGAGGAGGAATTCCACACAAGGTCGAGCGAGTTTGCCTGCAGGGCGGGCTTGAACAGGTCGGTCAGCAGAAAGGAAGCGGAGAATCCGGCGATGTTGGCCTGGGTGTAGTCCTCCAGGTTTAAGTCGGCGGCGATGCTCAAGGCAACTTCGGGGTGGCTGGCGAGCAGATGCGCGGCGAAGCCGCTACCGCACGCAACCTCAGCCAAGCGAAGCCCCTGTCGGCCGGAGAGTGCGTGGCGGGACAGGAAGCTCACCAGGCCTTTGTTCATTTGCAGGCGCAGCCACTGGTATGGGCGCGTGGCTTCCAGGCGGTGCAGCCAAATACGCTCAGCCATGCTGGCTCACGAAAGTTGGCCGCATTCAATCCCGCCCGGTGATGAAGCGCAGGCGCAGACTAAAGATGCGCAGAACGTAGCGCAGGCCGGTGACGAAAAAGCTGATGAGCGAAGGGGCAGACTTGGAGATACCCACGCTGCGATCGCGGAAGTACCAGCCGACCTCTTTAATCTTGAGGCCGGCGCGGTGGGCATCGTAGATAAACTCAATGAAATAATCCCCATAGCCGAAGGGGATAAAGGTTACATAGTCGAACACTTCACGGCGGATGGCGATGAAGCCGCTGTCGTAATCACGCACCGCATTGTTGAGCATGATGCGCGCCAGGGCATTGATGGCCCGGCTGGCCAGGGTGCGCAGCGGGTGGCGGTTGTCGCTGCCGCCCTCGACGTAACGCGAGCCGATCGCAATGTGATATTCGTCGAGCTGCTCGATCAGTTGGTTCATCACGGCGGCCGGCATGGTCATATCCGCATCCATCCAGCCCAGGATGTCCCCATCGGCCTCCAGGATGCCACGGTGGAAGGCGGCCGCCAGCCCACGGGCTTTGCGGCGGATGAGGCGCAGGCCGGGGTAATCCAGGCCGGCAACCACATCCGCGGTGCCATCCGGCGAGGCGTCATCCACCACAATGACTTCGAGCGGCGCCTCGATGTTGGCGTACAGGGACTCGACCAGGTCGGCGATGTGCTCTTTTTCGTTATAAGTGGGAACAATGATGGAGACGCGGCTGTTCTTGGGACGCATAGCGCATCATTATAAGGTGCAATTATTTAGGCCTGCGACGTATACTCTGCACTTGGAGAGTCCATGTCCATTCCATATCTAGGTGAACTTGCCGGCCTGGCTACTGCGGTCTTCTTCGCAGGCGGGGCGTCGTTTTTCACATTGAGCTCACGCCTGGCGGGCTCCCAGGTGGTGAACCGCACGCGCCTGCTGGTGGCGACGCTGATCTTGCTGGGGCTGCACCTGCTGCTCTACGGCAGCCTGATCCCGGAGGCCAGCAGCGAGCGCTGGATCTGGCTTGGCCTGTCCGGCGTGATCGGCCTCTCGCTGGGCGATGCAGCCCTGTTCCAGGCCTTTGTGCAGTTGGGCACCCGCCTGACCATGCTGGTATTCAGCACCGCGCCGGTGGTGGCCGCCGTTCTCGGCTACCTTCTGTTTGGCGAGACCCTGAACGCGGTGCAGATCCTCGGCATGTTGCTTGGCCTCGGCGGCGTGGTGTGGGTGGTGTCCGAGCAGGAAGGCGAACAACGCAGCCGCTCGGAGCAACGTGTGTATTTGTATGGGCTGCTATTTGCCTTCCTGGCCGCGCTGGGGCAAGCCCTGGGCGCCATAACCGCCAAGTACGGCCTGGCAGGAGATTTCCCCGCACTGTCGGCCCAGGTGCTGCGCATGCTGGCCGCGACGACAAGCATTTGGCTCTTCACTATGCTGCGCGGCCAGGCAGCCAGCACTCTCACCACCTTGCGCGCGCAGCCCAAGGCCTTCGGCCTGCTCGTGATCGGCTCGCTGTTCGGGCCGGTCAGCGGCGTATGGCTGTCTTTGGTGGCGATCCAAAACACTGAAGTCGGCGTGGCCAGCACCCTTATAGCGATGGTGCCGATCTTCCTGCTGCCGATCGGGTACTTTGTGTTCAAGGAAAAGTTGAGCCCGCGCGGCATCCTGGGCACAGTCGTCGCGCTGGCCGGCGTGGCCATCCTGTTCCTGGCATGACCGTATAATGACGCGCATGCCCTCCCCCAACCTAACCCATCCGCTCTCTGGCGTACACACCGCAGCGGTGACCCCGCTCACGGCGCAAGGCACGCTTGATCTGGCTGCCTGGCCGGGCTTGCTTAGCTTCTTCGCCGAGCGCGGCGCCCACGGCGCCCTGCTGCTCGGCACCACCGGCGAAGGCACCAGCTTTTCTGTCGCCGAGCGCATCGACATCTTCAAGGCTGCGGCGGCTGCCCGCCCCGAAGAGTTCCGCCTGCTGGCCGGCACCGGCACGCCCAGCCTCACCGAAACCATTGGCCTGAACCAGGCTGCATTCGAACTGGGCTTTGAAGCGGTGGTCGTGCTGCCGCCCTATTTCATGCGCAATGCCAGCGAGGATGGTCTGTTCGACTGGTACAGCCAGGTGATCGAGCGCAGCGTGCCCGAGGGTGGCTGGCTGCTGGGCTATCACATCCCGGCAGTGAGCGGCGTGCCGCTGCCGCTGAGCCTGCTGCAGCGCCTGCAGGCCGCCTACCCCTCCCGCTTCGCCGGGCTAAAGGACTCGACTGGCGATCAGGCATCGGCCGTGGCCTATGCCGAAGGGCTGCCGGGCTGCGCGGTGCTGGTGGGCAACGACAAGCTGATGACCAGCGGCATGCAAGCCGGTGCGGCCGGCTGCATCACGGCCCTGGCCAACCTGCGCTGCGCCGAGCTGCGCGCAGTCTATGAAGGCTTTCTATGGGGCAAGGACGCCAGCGCGCACCAGGCCACGTTGGATGCGGCCCGCACCGCCATGGATGCGGTGCCGCCCGCCCCGGCCTACCTGAAGGCCATGCTGCACACCCAGCACAACTTCCCGCAATGGCCGGTGCGCAGCCCGCTGCAGGATCTCACGCCGGAGCGTGCACAGCAATCGGCGGACGCGCTGCTAGCCCTGCCGGCTTAGCGCAGCCTTATTCGCGAACATAGTCCGCCGGAACGGCGAACACATTGGCATCGATGGGTTCATCGAACGCGATGGACGTCATGCGGAAGTCGACATAGCCAGCCAATTCAAAGCGCAGGATCACGCCAGTAGCCTGATCGATCCACGCCAGGCTCGTAGCGTCTTCGGATACATATTCGACCTTCCAGACCTTCCGCCCCAGCCAGTCTTCTTCACCCACTACGGAGTGTGTGCCATGCACCTGTGATTGTTGTGGAAACCAGTGCGGAGGCACCGGCGACATGATCAGCATAGAAAAAGGATGGGTGATGAAAACGGGGTCGGGGTCACTCTCATCAGGAGCGTCAAACATGCTCAGGTCAAACGCAAAAGCCGGAAGCGGACCGCGTGTGTAGCTTTTGGCAGCCGTATTGACCTCGTAGATGTACGTGCCATCACTCATCCATACATCGTAGACAGGCGCAACATCGGCTTCAATGGAGGCAAAGCGGGCCGAGGCCGGCTGCGACACTACAAATTCCTGCACATACTCTTGCTGCTGGCCTGCAGGGCCAGTCCACACAATGACAGCCTGCCCCTGAACAGTTTGCCAGCGGGTGTGGCTGGTAGCCACCACATCCAGCACTTCGTCAATATTCGCAGTTGGGGCGGCGGCGCCTGCCGTACAGGCCGAAAGCAAAATTCCGATCGAGGCCAGCGCAACCTTCACGCCAATTGCCACCCTTGCCCGGTAGAACGGGATCCCGTGTTGCTTCATCGCATAACTCCTTTCGTATGCAATAGCAGGCCAGTACCTTATCCCCTCAGGCTAGCAACGTCAACGCAGGTCTAAGCTGATTCTCTAACTACCAATACCGAGGGCAGCACCTTGGTCAACGGCTTTTCAGGTTCACCATCGATCAGCTGCATAAGCATGTCCACCGCCTGGCTGCCCAGCTCTGCAATGGGTTGCGCAATGGTGGTGAGCGCCGGTTTATAGCCGGCGGCAAAGGGCGCATCGTCAAAACCCACCACGGCCACATCCTCAGGCACGCGCAGGCCCTGCTCACGCAGGTAGCGGATAGCCCCCACCGCCATGGCGTCGTTAGCGGCGAACACGGCATCCGGCCGATGCGGGGCGAGCTTGCCCATCGCCGCGTAGCCTCCTTCCTCGACAAAGCCTCCTTCGGCGATCAGGTTCTCGTCCGCCTCAATGCCCGCGTCAGCCAACGTGGCTCGATAGGCCTCGAGACGGGTTCGACTTACCAAACTCCCTTGAACACCGGTAATCGTGGCGATCCGCTTGCGGCCGATGTGGATGAGATAGTTGACCGCCTGGCGGGTGCAATCCTCATTGTCAATATCCACAAAACTGACCGGCAGGCTGTTCGGATAGCTTCCGATGAGCACAAAAGGGATCTTCGATTGATGCAATGCGGCCACAATGGGGTCACGGTCCTGCAGAGATGACACAATCACCCCATCCAGAAGGTCATTGCTAAGGATCTGGGTAATGCTTCTGCGCTCACGCTCAGGCTCGCCCAGCCAGAGCATGACGGAGTGGTTGAGACGGTTGCAATGGTTGGTCACGCTTTGGACAAGGATCGGGAAGAAAGGCTCAACAAACAGGCTGGCAACCCGGATGGGGATGACCAGGCCAATGATGCCAGTGCGCCCACCCGCCAGCTTGCGGGCCGCCCGGTTGGGCACATAGTTGTTTAGCGTGATGACTTCAAGCACGCGCTGGCGCGTGCGTTCATTTACGTTGGGATCATTATTGATGACCCGAGAAACTGTGGAGCGAGATACGCCTGCTTGTTTGGCAATTTCTTCGATCCTGCTCATTGCGCCCCAATTCTGAACCTGGCTGCATTGCGTTCGGTGAATTGTAATCCTCTGCCCTGTCACAACTGTGGTTGAATCGGCTGATGGCTGGCAAATCGACTGAGGTTGTGATCTGCGGGGCGGGCATCCTGGGCATTAGCGCCGCCTATGCGCTGGCGCAGCGCGGCGTCAAGGACATAATGATCGTGGACGAGCGGCCGCCGCTCACACTCACCTCAGACAAGTCCAGCGAGTGCTACCGCAACTGGTGGCCCGGCCCGGGCGATGCCATGGTCCAGCTCATGAACCGCAGCATCACCTTGATCGAGGAGCGCGCCGCAGCCTGCAACAACATGTTCAAGCTCAACCGGCGCGGCTATCTATATGTCACGACCGACCGCGGCCAGGCCGCCGGGCTGCGGGCCGCCGCGGCTGAGGCCGCCAGCCTGGGCGCCGGCAGCCTGCGCGAGCACGCCGCTGGCTCGGCCAGCTACGCCCCGCACCACGCCGAGGGCTTCGAAGGCCCGGATGGCGCCGACCTGCTGACCGATGCCGCCCTCATTCACAAGCACTTCCCGTACCTGGCCAGCGAGACGGCAGCGGCGCTGCATGTGCGCCGCGCCGGCTGGCTGAGCGCCCAAAGCTACGGCATGTGGATGTGGGAGCAAGCCCGCGCCGCCGGCGTGCAGCTCACCACCGGCCGCGTGGCGTCCGTGGAAACGGCGGGCGGGGCCGTTTCAGGTGTGAGCCTGGCGGATGGCACCCAGATCCGCGCCAGCACATTCATCAACGCTGCCGGGCCGCATCTTGGCCAGGTGAGCAGCCTGCTTGGGCTGGACATCCCTGTCTACAACGAACTGCACCTCAAAGCGGCTTTCAATGACCACCTGGCCGCGGTGGGACGTGACGCGCCGCTGGTGATCTGCGCCGATGAGCAGGAGCTGCCGTGGAGCGAAGACGAACGCGCCATGCTGGCCGAGGACGCGGAAACGGCCTGGCTGCTCGACCGGCTGCCCTCCGGCGCCCACACTCGCCCCGAGGGCGACGCGGCCGCCCAGAGCATCCTGATCCTGTGGGATGTGCACAACGAGAAAGTCGAGCCCACCTTCCCCATTGCGGAAGATGGCTTGTACGCTGAGACCGCCATCCGCGGCCTGGGGCGCATTTTGCCTGGCATGCGCGGCTACCTGGAGCGCATGCCGCGCCCCAGCGTGGATGGCGGCTATTACACGAAGACGCAGGAGAACCGCCCGCTGGCCGGCCCGCTGAGCGTGCCCGGCGCGTATGTCATCGGCGCCGCATCCGGCTACGGCATCATGGCCGCCGCCGGCCTGGCAGAGCTATTGGCCGGGCACATTACCGGTGGGCAGTTGCCGGAGTATGCGCCGCTGTTCAGCCTGGAGCGCTACGAGGATCCAGGCTACCAAGCGCTGCTGGCTAACTGGGGCGAGAGCTGGCAGCTGTAAAACAGTGGCAGTTTTGCTAGCGTAGCTGAACTATCCAGCCCACAGATCGAACGAGAACAGGGCCGCCATGATGCTCATCAGCAGCAAGCTGACCATGCTCCACGAGCGGTCAAAGGCAGCATGCTTGCCCGCTCGGGCCAGTAGCAAGAACACAGGCGGGATGACCAGAATATAGCGGTACATGCCCTGCGCCTGCCCACTGGTGAACGACAGGAACACCGCCGCCAGGCCAAACAACGCCAGGTCAGGGTGACGGCGTAACCCGACTAGGCAGGCGATGAAGCCAAACAAGATACCCGCCAGCTCTAATCCATAGTACGCAGATGACTGCGAGACGCCGGCGCGTAGAATGTCCAGAACCACACCCCAGTTGTAGGAGGTCTTGCCCCACTCCAGCAGGCCGCGGCCGAACCAGACATCCTCAACAATGGTGAAGGCCTGCCCATAGTACGAGATACGCCACAGGCCGAAGGCCAGCAAGGGGGCCGCGGCCAGCAGCAGGCTGCGAGCGGCCGGCCACGAGAACTGACCTGGCATCAACTGCTTCCACGCCCCGCTACGAGCCCAGTGATACAGCATGGGCAAGGCCAGCAACACGCCTACGGCGCGGGTATAGGTCGCCAGCACGGCCAGCAACGCAGCCCAGCCGAACTGGCCGCGGCGGGCAAGCAGCAGCGACCAAAAAGCCAAGCCGACGAACAGGCCTTCGGTATAGATCTGCGCCAGGAAGAAGCCACTAGGAAAGATGACGAGATAGAAGGCCGCCCGCAGGCCGCCGTCCTCGCCCAATTCATCTTTGGCGAGCTGGTACAGCGCCAGCATACCGGCCAGCGTGCCAAGCAGCGAGACGATAACGCCGGCCAGCGTAGCGGTGGCGATGGGCGCCATGCCCACCAGGCTCAACGGCAGGCTCAGGGTGCGGATGGCAAGCGGATACAGCGGAAAGAAGGCCATGCTCATTGAGAGACGATCGCCGGGGCTGGCGACGGCGGGGGCCGTGAAGGGCCAAAAGCCGAGCACAGCATTCTCGGCATCGAAGTAGCCATTTACCCGGCGGATATTGTCGGAGTGATAGCCTTCCAGGGCGACACCCAGATAGAACTCTGAGTCCCATGACACATGCGTGTTCATGAAAGGCTCATTCAGATACAGCTTGTCATCCTGGGCGCCGGCGCGGGTTTCCTGCGGCGTCCACTCGATGGCGTAATCAGGGCGGGCCAACTCCAAGCGGGCTGGCAGGTAGGCCTGAAAACCCAGGATGGCCACCACCCAGCCCAGCCAGATCAAAGCCACCGTGCGGTGGCCAGTGTCTTGAAAGAATGTACGCATAGCTCCTCACCAAAGGCCAAACTATACACCAGTCGGCTTGACATTCATGCACTTAGCCTGTATCCTCTTGCGGTCTTATCCAACTATCGCTATTCAGCAGTCGCTGCTGTTCTGCGCCAACACCTGGCAACGTTGTCTTGAACTCAGTCTGGACCCGCCACATTCGGCGGAACACCCCATAGACTTCTGAATACAAAGGAATATTGTGAAATTTACTGAGTTCAACCTTGATTCGCGTCTGCTGAAGGGCGTTCAACGCGCCGGCTACCAGCTGGCTACGCCCATTCAGGAACAGGCCATCCCCGTTGCCATTGACGGGCACGACATCATTGGCACAGCCCAAACCGGCACCGGCAAGACGGCCGCGTTCGTGCTGCCGATCCTCAACACCTTGCTCAGCGGGCCGCGCAACCAGGCTCGGGCGCTGATCGTCACGCCGACGCGTGAGCTGGCCGAACAGATCCGCGAGACCATCGTCACGCTGGCCAGCGGCACCGGCTTGCGCTGCGTCACCGTCTACGGCGGCGTCGGCGCTCGCCCGCAGGTCGAAGCGCTGCGCCGCGGCGCCGAGATCATCGTGGCCTGCCCGGGCCGCCTGCTCGATCTGGCCAATCAGAATTCTGTGCGGCTCAACAAGATCGAAATGCTGGTGCTGGACGAGGCCGACCGCATGTTTGACATGGGCTTCCTGCCAGATGTCAAGCGCATCATCAAGCTGCTGCCGCCCAAGCGCCAGAACATGCTGTTCTCGGCCACCTTCCCCAAAGAGGTGGAGGAGCTGGCCAAGGGTCTGCTGCACCAGCCAAAGCGCGTAGCCGTAGGCATCAGCGCGCCGGCCAACACCGTGGCGCACTCGCTGTACCCAGTGCCGCGCCACCTGAAGTCGGCGATGCTGTTCGCGCTGCTGAAGCGCTCGGAGGCTGAGTCGGTGCTGGTCTTCACCCGCACCAAGCACCGCGCCCAGAAGGTGACCCGCCAACTGGAGCGCGAAGGCTACATGGCCACCGCCCTGCACGGCAACCGCACGCAGAGCCAGCGTCAGGCTGCGCTCAAGGGCTTCCGCGATGGGCGCTACCAGGTGATGGTTGCGACCGACATCGCCGCCCGCGGCCTGGACATCGAAAGCATCCGGCTGGTGATCAACTATGACATGCCGGATACGGTGGACGCTTACATTCACCGCATTGGCCGCACCGGCCGCGCTCAGCGCACCGGCGAAGCCTTCACGCTGGTGGTGACCCAGGACGACGGCGATATGCTGCGCGCCCTGGAGCGCACTGTCGGCAAGATCGAGAGCCGCAAGCTGGATGGCTTTGACTACTCGGCCAAGCCGGCGGTTGAGCCCGCGGGCGAGCGGCCGGAGTTTGGCCGCCGGCCGGCGCCCAGCAAGCGGCCGGCCCCCGGCAACCGCCCTGCCCCGCAGAACCGGCCGGCGCGCACGCGCTCGCCGCGCAAGCACCGCGAGAACGACCAGTACGCCAAGCGGCTGGCATCCTACAAGTAAGAAAAACGGCTCCCATTCGGGAGCCGTTTTTGTAACACTAGAACCAGTCTGGAAACTTGCCATCCAGATAAAAGGGATCAAGCTCAGCTTTGAGCCGGGCGTCAATGTAACTAATCATCTTTGCATCCAGCTTGTTGCGCCAGCCACCCACCGAACCGGAGCGCACCTTGCGCTTGTCGGCGTCGTTCGTTGCGCCCTGGTGGGCGGGGCGCACAAGCTGGTCATTCATTTCCAGCTTCTTCATATTTTCCAGTGCTGAGAATTCCACAGCTTCTTTCACTAGCTCTTGCTCAGCCGTCATGCCCAAAAATGGCAGCAAACGAGAAAGCTCTGCTGAAGTATCTTGGCGCAGGTTTGCATAATCCAAGATGAAAGTCTGCTCTGCCAGGCTGCGGTTGGCAACCACAAAATTGTGAAAGCTGATCCAACGGTTGAGCCCCAGGCCGTCATCCCGAATGAATTGCTCCAATGTGCCTTTGAATACGCGCTGGCGAGTACCCAGGTCGTGATAATGGGAAATGAGGGCATCTTGGGGAGCGCGCACCAACAAAACCACACGGGAGTCTTTGCACAGGCTGAGGTCAAAGGGAAAGTTGGGCTTGCGGCGGGCGAGCCTATCCCGCAAGGTGAACTCGGGTGCAGTGCCCGAGCCTGCATGGTAGAAGATGACCTGCGGTGAGTAAGGCTGCCTGCAGTGATACGCATGCAGGCGGATATTGAAATCATCAATGCCCAGCAACTGCTGCTTGTAGCGCGAAAGCAGGGAACGTACCCAGGTGCGCCCAGAGTTTGGGTATGAGACCAGGTAGACGATATTCTCAGCCTCGTCGATCTTGGTCTCGAGGACTTTGAGCGAATCCAACTTCATGCGGCCAGCCTACTCCGCCGGGATGAACTTCATCGAGATGGAGTTGACGCAGTGGCGGGTGTTGGTGGGCGTGAAGCCTTCGCCCTCGAAGACGTGGCCGAGGTGGCCGCCGCAGTTGGCGCAGGTGATCTCGACCCGGTAGCCATCCGGGTCAGGGTGGCGGGCGACGGCGCCGGGGATCTCGGCGTCGAAGGCAGGCCAGCCGCAATGGGCGTCAAACTTGCTTTCTGAGCCATACAGCGGCGCGTCACACTGCCGGCAGACGTAGGTGCCGGCCGCGTAGTGACGGTCATACTCCCCGGTGAAGGGCATCTCGGTACCCTTGCGCAGGATGATGCGCTGCTCTTCGGGCGTGAGTGGGTTGAGTTTCATGTCGTCCTTCATGCTTTCTCCACCGCCAAGGTTACCGCGGCGCCATCCACTTTGTGCTCCTCGCTGAAGGCGCCGGCGGGCGCCGGGCCAGCGGTGAGCTCCAGGCTGAGCGTCTCGGACTTGATGGTCTCGGCCCATTGGGCCAGCACGGCGGCCAGATCGCCTTCGGCGGTGTAGTAGGTGCGGATGCGGTCTTCGATGTTGAAGTCCGCCTTCTTGCGCATGTCCTGGATGCGGCGCACCAGCTCACGGGCGGTGCCCTCGGCGCGCAGCTCCGGCGTGAGGGCGGTGTCCAGCCCGACGGTGACGCCCTTCTCGGCGGCGACGGCCAGTCCCTCGGCCGGCTGGCTGTTGACCAGCACCTCGTCAGCGGCGAGCTCGATCTCGTTGCCGTCCAGCGTGAGCTGGACGGGCTCGCCGGCCGCCACCTTGGCGGCGACGGCGGCCGCATCCAGCGCATTGAGGGCCGCGCGCAGCTTGGGGAAATCAGCCCCGAAGCGCGGGCCGAGCTTGGCGTTGTTGGGCTGCAGGCTGTAGCTGACGAGCTGGCCGGATTGCTGAACGAACTCGATCGTTTTCACGTTCAATTCGTCTTTGACGATCTCGATCAGATAATCAGTCAATCGATCGATCCCGCTGGACGAATGTACAAGGGCTGCAGCAAGCGGCTGGCGCACCTTGAGGTTGGCCGCGCCGCGGGCGCTGAGGCCCAAGCTGGCCACCTGACGGGCAAGCCCCATCTCGTTGATGAGGGTCTCATCGATGGCGGCGGCATCGGCCTGCGGATACAGGGTCATGTGCACACTGGAATACGCCGCATCCGTATGAGCGGCGACGAGGTTCTGGTACATCTCCTCGACCACGAAGGGCGTCATGGGAGCGATGGTGCGGATGAGCTTGACCAGCACATGCCACAGCGTGGCATAGGCGGCCTGCTTGTCGCCGTCCTGCTCGCTGCGCCAGAAGCGGCGGCGGCTGCGGCGCACATACCAGTTGGATAGATCGTCGATCAGAGACTCCACGGCGAGGGTGACGCCGAAAGCATCCCAGTTGTTTAGTCGGTTGGTCGATTGGTCGACAGCTTGATTCAGCCGAGCCAGGATCCATTTGTCCAGCGGGTTCTCCGACAACGGCGTAGCGCCTTCGGGATGGTTGGGGTCAAAGCCGGCGAAGGACGGAGCCCAACCGTCGAGGCGGGCATAGGTGACGAAGAAGCTGTAGATGTTCCACAGCGGGATGAGGAAGCGGCGGCGCACATCGTCGGCCTTGTTATAGCCGAAGAGCAGATTGTTCTCCGGCTTCTGAGCGCAGTACATCCAGCGCATCACATCTACGCCCATTTTGTTGGCGGCTTCGTTGAACTCGATCGAGTTGCCTTTGCTCTTGTGCATGGCTTCGCCGCTCTCATCCAGCAGGGTGCTGTAGCTGAAGAGATTCTTGAACGGGGCGGTCTCGGCCATCACTGTACCCATGGCCAGCAGGCTATAGAACCAATTACGGAACTGGCCGGGGAAGCTCTCGCTGATCCAATCCGCCGGGAACCACTGCTGCCAGTACTCCGGCTCGGAGCGGTAGCGCAAGGTGCTCATGCTGACAATGCCAGCATCCAGCCAGGGATTGCCCACATCCGGAATGCGGGTCATGTGGCCGTCGGCGCAATGCTCGCACTTGACCTTGACGGCATCGATGTACGGGCGGTGCGGCGTGTGGCCGGCGAAGGTGTCGTAGCCGGCCACGGCGCGTTGGGCAAGCTCATCCTCGCTGCCCACGACGGTGTGCTGTTTGCAGGAGTCGCAGACCCAGATAGGCAGGGCCAGGCCCCAGTAGCGCTTCTTGCTGATCATCCAGTCGTGCATGTTGCGCAGCCAGTCCATCTCACGGGCGTGACCGAACTCCGGCACCCAACGGATCTGGTCGACCACATCCATGATCTGGTAGCGCAGGCTGTTGGCTTTCTCCTCGGCGGTCAGTTCCTCGCGGGGCTTGTCGTAGGTCTCGCCCATGCTGATGAACCACTCGTCTACGACGCGCCAGACCAGCTCGGTCTTGCAGCGCCAGCAGGTGGGATAGCGGTGGGTATATGGCTCGTACTTGTAGAGCAAGCCCTTCTGCTCGAGCAGTTGGGCAACAGTGTCAGGCACCTCGGCGGTGGTCATGCCGGTGAGAGGACCAAAGCCTTCCACGATGCGGGCTTCATCATCAATGGGGACGATGATGGGCAGCTTGTTCTGCCGGCCGAGCTGGTAGTCCTCGGCGCCGGCGCCGGGGGCGATGTGGACGATGCCGGTGCCTTCGGCCTCGCCGACCTCATCCCAGAGGATGACGCGGTGGGCCTCCTTAGCGGATTGGGTCACGCCCTTCACCAGGTCACGCAGTTCCAGGTGGCCGCCGGGCTCGTTGGCGGCGGGCAGGTCATCGAAGGGGCCGTCGTAGGCCCAGCCTTCCATCTCGCGGCCCTTGAGCTCGGCCAGGACTTCGTGTTCACCCTTGAGCATGGCGAGCGTGCCCTTGGAGAGATAGTAGATGTCATCGCCCTGCTTGACCTTCACATAGTCAAGCTCCGGCCCAACGGCGGCGGCCACGTTGCTGGTCAGCGTCCACGGAGTGGTGGTCCAGGCCAGCAGGTACTCGTTCTGGCGGCCGCGCAGCGGCAGGCGCAAGGTGATGGACTTGTGGGTGACCTCTTTGTAGCCATCGCTCTCGATCTCGTGCTGGCTGATGCCGGTGGCGCAACGCGGGCACCACGGCATGGAGTCTGCGCCGCGGTAGAGCCAGCCCTTCTCCCAACACTTCTTGAGGAAGGCCCAGATCATGTAATTGTTCTCATCGCTGAAGGTGAAGTAGCTGCCGCCGAGCTCGGGCAGGCCGAGGTGGCCGACGACCTGCTCGACCGTGCCGGCCGCGCCGCCGGCGGGGCCGGCGTAGGCGATCTCGGCCTGCGGGTCGGCGGCGAGCTGGTCAGCTAACCAACGAAGTTGGTTTGGGTCGTCCCACTCCATCCAGTAGCCGAGGCGGATGGACTGCTCGGTCTGCACGGCGGCGAAGCGCAGGACGCGCTCTTTGCAGCGCAGGACGAACTGATCGAGCCCGTAGGCCTCGATGTCTCGTTTGCTGGCGAACTTGAGCTCTTTCTCGACCTCAACCTCGACCCACAGACCCTGGCAGTCAAAGCCCTGCTGGTAGCGCAGCTGGCGGCCCTGCATGGCGTAGTAGCGGTTGTAGAGGTCTTTGTAGGTGCGGCCCCAGCCGTGATGGACGCCCATGGGGTTGTTGGCGGTGATGGGGCCATCGATGAAGCTCCACGGTTTGGCGCCGGCGCGCAGGGTGCGCAGCTTGGCCAGCGAGCGATCCTGCTGCCAGAAAGCAAGGGTGTCGTGCTCCTGAGCGATGAAATCTACTTTGTTGGGTACTTCTCGAAAAGCCATAGTTCTCCTATTGATGCATCGACTACTCAGTTAGTCTGTTAGTCGGTTGTTGCTAGTCGACTGGTCGGCTAGTCGATCTCGGCTACAAGTTGTAGTTGAGTGGGTGGGGGTGGCCTCGATACAACTTGACAAGATGCCCTCACCCAGCACGAATGCCCTCACTCGGCACACTTCGTTTGTGCCACAACTGGATTGTTAATGTGCAGGCTGGCGGCAGAACTTGCCAGCGGGCTGCACAGCTT
The DNA here is from genome assembly GCA_019637675.1 of Anaerolineales bacterium. Classification (GTDB taxonomy): domain Bacteria; phylum Chloroflexota; class Anaerolineae; order Anaerolineales; family UBA11579; genus JAMCZK01. Next base: position 456,361 of record JAHBVE010000002.1, read on the forward strand.
GCCATACTTCGCCTATTGAGGGCGAAACTGGGCGGGAAATCAAGCAACTTAAACAAAAAGCTCCCGTCCACAATGCTTGGGACGAGAGCGAACTCCCGCGGTACCACCCAGCTTCCCCCGCACACTTGCGAAGGCTACTTAGTCGTCTTGGTAACGGGGTACGAGCCCGGCGCACTTAGTAGCTGATAGCGGTCAGCTATCAGCGTTCAGCTTGCATGCAACAGAGGGATTTTCGGCCAGCCAGACCACCTGGCTCACACCGGCCCAGGCTCGCTTGAGGTTTGGTTGTTGGCGTACTCGTCTCTAGCGCTGATTATGCCATAGACTGGGCGGCGGAGGAGGAGCTGCGTAGCTCCTGGGCGAAATGGCGACGAAGTACTGGGAGGCGCACAGCGGTAGATCGTAGGAGGCCAACTGGCGAGCGCGTCCTGTTGCACCTCTCAGTTTTGTTTTTTTTGTTCGGCGTCAGGCACAAGTTGAGCATTCGGAACGTTGTTCGGAGTACTTATTCACTTTACTCCAAGGAGGACGGACATGGCTGATGACGAAAAGCACCAGAGCGATTTGCCTCAGGATGAGGACGACAACCGCGGCGCCACCGAGGATCACGGCGGCAACGCCCACCCGGAGACGGATCCCAGCCGCAAGGTGCCAGACGAAGCTGACGAGGACGCAGACGAGCGCCCGAACTAACATCATTGCGCCATAGGCGCAATGACGGCAAACCAAAACCGCCCTGCTTCGCAGGGCGGTTTTGCACGGTGCAGTGTATAGATTGCTGTACTATTTCCCAAACCACACACAGCCGCTAGAAACGAGGCAAATATGAGATGCTCGAGTTGCGATCAGGCTGAGATGCAAGAGGGAACAACAACCGTGGCGTTCGAACACAAGGGCGCCAGCTATGCCTTCAATAAGGTGCCGGCTATGCTCTGCCCGAGTTGCGGCGCCTCATCCGTGGACGAGAAGATCAACGACCAGCTCATGCTGCGGGCTGAAATGTTGCGGGAAAGCGCCGCCAAGGTCTATATCCGCGAATATTAGCTTAGGCTAGAAGATTGTTTCGGCAGCATGCCTAAAATGAAAAGCCGCCCCATTGCTGGGGCGGCTTTTTTTGTTTTGCCTAGGTAAGCTAGTTGACTAGCCTACGACGACGACGTCCTGAGCCTGGGGGCCCTTCTGGCCCTGGGTCACGGTGAATTCCACCTTCTGACCCTCTTCCAGGTTACGGAAGCCTTCGCCGCTGATGGCGCTGAAGTGGACGAAGACGTCCGGGCCACCCTCACGGGTGATGAAACCGAAGCCCTTGGTGCCATTGAACCACTTCACGGTGCCTTGAATGCGTTCTGCCATTGCGATCTATTAACTCCTTTCTTGCAGAGTTAGGTAGAGCGTTCTTACGCCATGGCGGCGCGACAGACCGGAACTCAGCATAGCCGAATTCACACCTGTACATTCAAGGACAGTTGTAATGACTGTGGGGGAAAAACCTTGAAAAACCACTACTAACCTACAGCCGAAAATATATCACGAAATTTGTTAGATGTATATATGAAAATCAGCTATCAGCCATAAGCTATAAGCCAAAGGCAAAGGGGGCAAAACCAGGGGCATTGCTCCACACCCAATTGGATAAAGCTATCCGCTTAAAGCTTACGGCTTACAGCTTATAGCTGCCCTGTATAATGTGGCTATGCGCAGAACCCTCTTATCGATTTCCTTGCTGATCCTGGCCAGCCTGGCCGCCGGTTGCGCGGCCCTGGCGCCCGCCCCCACCGAGACCCCGACGCCGACTGCCAGCCAGACGGCTACCCTGACGGCGACGGCCACGGCAACCGCCAGCCGCACGCCCACGGCGACGATCACCCTGACGCCCAGCATCACCCCTACCCCAAGCCCCACCCTGCCGCCGACGCCCAGTTTCACCTGGGGCACGGTGAATGTGGATATGGCCAGTTGCCGCTTCGGCCCGGGCGGCGGCTACCTGCTGGCGACGACGATATACAGGGGCAACACCGTGGAAGTGCTCGGCCACATGGAGCGCAACGAGAATTGGTGGCTGGTCAACCTGGTGGAGTTCCGCCCGGCGCGCAAATGCTGGGTGAGCCAGGAGCTGATCACGCTGGGCGTGGAGCCCAGGCTGGTCTATCCGCTGGATAACCCGCACGCGGTGCTGCCGTGGACCACACAGCCCTACGAGCCGCTCAAGGGCGTGCGGGCCACCCGCAGCGGCAACATTGTGACCGTGAGCTGGGAGCCGTTCGAGTACCTGCCGGGCGATGATTCCTTGCAGAACAAGTACTTAGTCGAATCGTGGGTGTGCCAGAACGGCGAGTTCGTGTTCCGGGCCTACGGCACCAACAACACCTTCATCGAGATCCATGATGAGAAGGGCAACTGCAGCGAGGCTTCGTACGCGCGGGCCTTCGGCTCAGATAAGCACGGATACACGGGCTGGGTGGGAGTACCTTGGCCCTAAATCAAGTGAGCAGTAAACAGTAGATCAGTAATCAGGAAAATAAAAAGAGCAGGGAAACCCTGCTCTTTTTTGTTATTCGATCTACCTGCTCACAGATCACTGTTCACTATTCACTTGCCCTTTACAACCCGTATCGGGAAAATGCAAATAAGTGCAGCAGGATCAGCAGCCACAGGTTGCCGGTCTTACGCCAGAAGTAGCCGGCGAGCACGCCGTTGGTGGTGACGAGTACCAGCGCACCAGCCAGCGGCATCGGGTAGCGGTTGCCGAACAGGTACAACGGCAGGAAGGCGGCGCTATACATCAGCGCTTGCACGAGCACCGCCCAGCGGCCCGGCAGGTACGCGGCCAGGCGCGGCTGCAAATAGACCCGGAAGAATACCTCCTCGAGGATGGCGGCCAGGACGGCCACGACAACCACGTTGCCTATGGTAGTGAAGGCCGGGGCCACCAGGTTGACGACGTTCTCGCTGGGCAGCTCGCTGGCGGGTAGCACGGCGCCCAGGGCGCGGCTGAGGCCATAGGCCAGCAAGATCACCACGGCCAGCACGCCGATCTCGCTGGGTTTCGGGAGGCGCAGGCCCCAGGCTTTGGGGCCGTAGCCAGCCGAAACCATGGCGATCACGGGCAGCAGCATGGCGCCGGCGAGCCAGGGCCAGGCGAGCCCGAAGGTGTAATGGGCGCGGGCGCCGACCATGATCAACACGTAGCCGAGCAGCGCCATCAGCAGCTCGCGGCGCGGGCCTTTAAGGCGCTCTTTGGGGGCGTCTTTCCAGGGGAGGTACTGGCGGGCGACCGCGAAGGTGGCGGCCAGGATGATGGCTTCGGCCAGGAAGTTGCGCGTAGCAAAACCAGGGCCAACGACGATCAGGGCGATCCCGAAGCCGATCGCCAACAGGATGCCGATGACGACACTGGTGTCGTAGTTATTAAAGAAACCTGGTTCTTTCATGCACGCGCCTCCGGCCAATGGGCCAATCCCTGAAAGTATAATGCAAAGGCTATGAAACAACGCGCCGCCCTACCCCTCACCGCATTGATCGCGCTCAGCATGCTGCTGAGCGCGTGCGGCGCACTGGCGCCCGCAGCTACCGAGACGCCGCTGCCGGCGCCGGCCACCATCACGCCGTCAGAGACGCCCGTACCGAGCGCCACCCCCACCCCAACCGAGACGCCGACCCCTGTGCCCACGGTAACCGACACGCCCACGGTGACGCCGACCTTTGTGGACTCATTGCGCGCCAAAGTGATCGTGGATGGGCGGCTGGCCTGCCGCTTCGGCCCGGGGGCGGAGTATTTGTACAAGTTCACGTTTGCGGGCGGCAGCAACATCGAAGTGGTGGGCCGCATGGAGCACAGCAACTGGGTGCTGGCGCAAGCCATCGGCGGCAACAATCGCTGCTGGGTGAACGGCGGCGAGGAATTTCTGCAATTCAACGGAGAGCGCAATTCGCTGGCACCGCGTGATCCGCATGTGGTGCTGGCCTGGTCTTACATCTACACGTACGGGCTGGGCGGCGTGAGCGCCAGCCGCAGCGGCAACACAGTGACGGTGAGTTGGAATGCGATCGTGCTGAACGCGGGCGACGACTCAGAGCAGACGCCGTACATTGTGGAAGCGTGGGTGTGCCAGGGCGGCGAGTATGTCTTCACGGCCGTCGGCTCGTGGGGCACGTCGGCCCAGGTGGTGGATGATGGCAGCTGCGGCATGCCGGGCTACGCCCGGGTGGCCGCCGCGGAGAAGCACGGCTATACGCCGTTCGTGGATGTTCCCTGGCCGCAAGCTCCCTAGCCGCAAAGTTAAATTAAATTGAAAGCTCCGGCAGTGATGCCGGAGCTTTTTAGTTTTCGTTCTGGGTTTACAGAGCGATAACGTCTTGAGCCTGGAGGCCCTTATCGCCTTGGACCACGGTGAACTCCACCTTTTGGCCCTCTTCCAAGTTGCGGAAGCCATCGCCGCGGATGGCACTGAAATGTACGAAGACATCGTCAGCGCCGTCACGGGAGATGAAGCCGAAGCCCTTGGAGCCATTGAACCACTTTACGGTTCCTTGCTCACGATCAGCCATGTTGGATTTGGAACTCCTTTCTTGCAAATTTCGGACTACAGGTTCCAAATCGAACGGGGGACCCCCCTCTAACTTGGGACTTCTGTGTACCAGATGAAAATGTTAACACGATTCATTGTTAGGTGTTATGGGGGCTAAGTACTATTGTCTAGGGCAGGAAACAGCAAGGGTCCAAGCTTGGGGATTGCTTCGTGCGCAGGCAAGCCTGCACCTCGCAATGAGGATGCGAGCGCGCTAAGGATGCGGGTAGAGCTGGTTCTTTTCGGGATGCTCAGGCAGGTACAGCACCACGGCCGGGCCGGGAGCATGGGTGAGCTGGGGGTTATTCAGGGTGCTTGTGACGCCCTCGTACAGCTTGCCATCGAGGGTGAACTGGTAGCGAATGTTCCAGGGCATGCGGCCATTGATGCGCACACTGTGATTGGGCTCAAGGCCAATGATCTCGCCTTCTTTGGCGCGGCCAGACTTCAGCACTTCCACAGTTTGGACGGCTTGCTCGTAACGCCAGTAGATCACCGCTCCACCGCCGCCCAGGAACAGCAGCCCAATGCCAACGAAGGGCAGACCTACAAAGGCGGTGATGATGCCGAGGGTCAGCCCGCCGCCGACCACCGTAAAGATAAACCCGAGCAGCACGAAGACGGCCATGGAGATGACCCAGCCATCCTGTCCCAGGATCTTCCAAACATAGTTGGGAGCAATGCTGCGCGGCGGCGAAGGCGGCCAGGTGAGCTGACGCTGAGCGCTGGCGCGGGCTTGCGGCTGTTCTGCGGCGGGCCGGGCCGGCGCGGGAATAGTGCCGCCGCAGTTGCTGCAGTTGGATTGGAAGCTGAGGTAGTTGGTGCCACACCAGGGGCAAATGACAACGCTATTCATTTTCACTTGTCTCATCGCAGTATAAAGCAATTGGATTGACACTGCCAACTGCGGCGTATACACTTTCGTTATGCCTAAGCCTGCGGCAAATGCAAAAGAGCCGCTCTCTCAATCCATCGAAGATTATCTCAAGGCGATCTACGAACTGACCCGCGGTGATGGCCGCGCCTCGACCAACGCGCTGGCGGAGTATCTTAACGTGGCTCCGGCCTCGGTGACCGGCATGTTGCAAAAGCTGGCCGGCACGCAACCAGCGCTGGTGGAATACCAAAAGCACCGCGGCGTGCTGCTGACCGAGCAAGGTGAGCGCGTGGCGCTGGAGACGATCCGGCACCACCGCCTGCTGGAGCTGTTCCTGCATCAGATCCTGGGCTACGAGTGGCACGAAGTGCACGAGGAAGCCGACCGGCTCGAGCATGTGATCAGCGAGCAGTTCGAGCAGCGCATCGCCGAGGCGCTGGGCGACCCGCGCCACGACCCGCACGGTGATCCCATCCCGCGCATGGACCTCAGCCTGCCGGAGAGCGACGAGACGCCGCTGAGCGCACTGCGCCCCAGCCAGCGCGCCCGCGTGACGCGGGTGCGTGACAGCGTGGCCGACCTGCTGCTACACCTGAGCGAGCTGGGCGTAGTGCCGGGCACCGAGCTGACCGTGACGGCCTTCTCTGAATTTGACGGTAACTTACACGTAAAGCTACGCGGGCGCAAAGACGAGATCGTGCTTGGTCCGCGCATCACCAGCCAGGTGTACGTAGAAACTCTATGACGCACGACCATCACGACCACAACCATCATCACCACCACGGCTCGACCCAGAACATTCGCACCGCATTCCTGCTCAATCTGGGCTTTGCAGTGGCCGAGATCATCGGCGGGCTGCTGACCAACAGTCTGGCCATCCTCACGGATGCTTTGCATGACTTCGGCGACGCCATGTCGCTGGGGATGGGCTGGTATCTGGAGAAGTATTCTCGCAAAGAAGAAGATGCCCAATACAGCTACGGCTACCGGCGCTTCTCGCTGCTGAGCGCACTTATCAACACCATCATCCTGGTGGTGGGCAGCACGCTGATCCTGTTCCAGGCCGTGCCGCGCCTGCTCAGCCCAGAGCAGACCCACGCGCCCGGCATGGCCCTGATGGCGGTGCTGGGCATCGCCATCAACGGCGTGGCCGCGCTGCGCCTGAAGAACGAAGAGTCGATGAATGCACGCGTCATATCCTGGCATTTGATCGAAGATGTGCTGGGCTGGGCAGCCGTCCTGATCGCCAGTATCGTCATGATGCTGGTGGACGCCCCCATCCTCGACCCGATCCTGTCTATTCTTATCTCGCTATACATCCTGTACAACGTGGTGCGCAACCTGGGCAAGACGGTCAAGCTGTTCCTGCAGGCGGTGCCGGAGCAGATCAACCTGGATGAGATCAGCAAGCAGGTGCAGGCGCTGCCCGGGGTGCTGTCAACCCACCATTTGCATGCCTGGTCGCTGGAAGGCGAGAGCCATGTCCTGACCCTGCATGTGATGGTGAATGAGAACACCGAGCGCGGCGCCGTGATGGCGCTGCGCAACCAGATCCGCGAGCTGCTGAAGAACCGCAACCTGGTGCACACCACAATCGAGATCGAGTACGGGCTGAACGACTGCATGAACGCGCACGAAGCCCACGCGCACGCCCACTAGCGGCGGCCAGCCGCCTGGCCGAAGCCGAGTAGAATTAGATATCAGGCCGCAGAGTGCGGCCTTCTCTCTATAAAGCGGCCCGCCATGCGAATTGCCTATTTCACCGAAACCTTTCTGCCCAAAATTGACGGCATTGTCATTACGCTGATGCAACTGTTCGATCATTTGCAGGCGGAGGGGCATGAGAGCATGCTGTTCGCCCCGAGCGGCTCGATCGAGCATTATGCGGCCACGCCGATCTCACGCCATCGCAGCATGAAGACCCCGTTCTACCCTGAGCTGCGCATCGCTACCCCGGTGGCCCGCGTGGAGAAGAAGGTGCTGGCCTTCAAGCCAGACCTGATCCACCTGGTCAACCCGACTTCGTTGGGGATCGCCGGGCTGCGGGTGGCGCTGAAGCATTCGATCCCGGTGGTGGCTTCGTACCAGACGGATGTATCCGGCTTTGCGCGGCGCTGGAAGATGGGCGTGGTGTCTGAGCCGGTGTTCCAGTTCTACAAGTTCATTCACAACCGGGCCGATATCAACCTGGTGCCGTCCAACTTTACGCGCAAGCAGTTGGTATCCAAAGGGTTCAAGCGGCTGACGGTATGGCCCGGCGGGGTTGACCTGGAGCGCTTCTCCCCCAAGAAGCGCATGGCCAAATGGCGCAAGAAGCTGACCGGCGGCGAAGAGGATAAGGTGCTGGCGCTGTTCGTCAGCCGGCTGTCCCGCGAGAAGCGGGTGGACCTGCTGCTGCCGATCGCGCGGGATATCCCCGGGCTGCGCCTGGCGATCGTGGGCGACGGGCCAGACCGCAAACGGCTGGAGCGCGTATTCAAGGACACCCCCACGGTGTTCACCGGCTACCTGCGCGGCGAGAACCTGGCCCAGGCCTATGCGGCCGGCGACCTGTTCGTGTTCACGGGAGCGGAAGAGACCTACGGCAACGTAGTGGTGGAGGCGATGGCCTCGGGCCTGCCGGTGATCGCCCCCAACTCCGGCGGCGTGGTGGATTTAGTGGACAATGGCAAGACCGGCCTGCAATACCCCTCGGAGAGCCCAGAGCGCTTGTTCAAGGCGGTCAAGAAGCTGGCGGGCGACCCCGCCCTGCTGAAGCAGATGGGCAAAGCTGGTTACAAGAAGGCCCAAACGCAGAGCTGGCAAAATTCGTTCGATACGCTATTCGCCCAGTACGAGAAGGCGCTCAAGCTGCCGCGCCGCGCGCCGCGCGACATGGTGGATTTCCACCTGCCCAGGATCCGCCGCCCGCGCAAGTAGCGCCCTCCTCCCCTGCTATGTTCATTCGCACGATCTTCTTTGACCTGGACGATACGCTGTACTCCAAAGACAGCGGGGTGTGGCAGGCGATGCGCGGGCGGATCGCCCAGTACATGCACGAGGTGGTCGGCATCCCCGAAGCCGAGGTGCCGGCGGTGCGCGAGCTCTACCTGAAAACATACGGCACTTCGCTGCGCGGGCTGCAGACCCACTACGCCATCGATGCCGAAGCTTATTTGCGCTATACGCACGACATTGCCATCGAGCAGCTGATCGCCCCCAACCCGGCCCTGGACGCCATGCTGGCCCAGCTTCCGCAGGCCAAGTACATCTTCACCAACTCAGCCAGCTTCCATGCCGAGCGGGTGCTGAAGGCGCTGGGGATTGAGCAGCACTTCGCCGGAATCATTGACGTGCGCGAAATGCAGTTCCACAGCAAGCCTGACCCGCTGGCCTACCAACTGGCCTTCGAGCGCAGCGGGACGGCGGCGGGCGAGGCGTTGTTCGTGGATGATATGCCGGTGAACCTGGCGGCGGCCAAGCGGCTGGGCGCCTTCACGGCGCTGGCCGGCAGCCCTGAACCCGACCCGGCCGCAGACGTGAGCGTGCTGCACATCGAGCAGCTGACGGAGGCTTTGCCCGCGCTGGTAAAATTGCCGCATGGGTGAGCGCGCCATCGTCATCATTTGCCTGACGCTGTTCGTAGCCGTGGGCATTCTGGCTGTGTTGTACGCCGGAGCACGGCGCGGCAACGCCATCGGCCAGATCGAGATCGCCAAAAAGATCGTCAAAGACGCCCGAGACCCGTGGAAACCGGGTGACGAAGAGATGGAAGAGCTGGCCAAGAAGGTGGAGGCCTTGAAGAAAAAAGAGTGAAATGTTTATACCGCTCTAATCCGCCCGTGATACGCTTACTCAAATTGATACCTTTATTCGCCATCCCTAGAACGGACCCTTGTTATGAAATCAAATAAACCGCTTGTCGCCATCCTTGTGGCTTTGATTCTGGTTGCCATGTGCGCCTGTGTTTCCAGTGTCGCGCTGTTTGGCTGGACCCTGCGAGACGAGATCGCCCAGGTGATCAACGACCCGCAATCGCTGCTGGAGACGACCAGCCCCACCACCCAGGAACCCGAGGTACAGACGCCGATCGGCTCCAGCGTGGATCTGGGCCGCCTGTTCCAGCCCGTGTGGGAAGTCAACGACATTCTCCACCAGGACTTTTACGACCAGCCGGTCAATGACAGCTTGTATGCCCAAGGGGCGCACGACGGGTTGAAAGCCAGCCTGGACGCGCTGGAAGTGGACCTGGCTGACCTGACGGCCGCGACCGACGCACCCAGCGCCGCCCAATTGGCCGACGAGGCCAATACGCCGGATGAACTATACGACGCCATGCTGCCCTTCTGGGAGACCTGGCGCCAGGTGCAATACAGCGGCGTGGAGCTCGACACCAGCTACGAACAACTGATGCGCGATGCGCTGCACGGTGCGGTGGCCGCCATGGGCGACCAGCACACCGGCTTCATGGACCCGGTGCAGCTGCGCCAGGCCGACCTGGAGCTGCAGGGCAACTATGAAGGCATCGGCGCGTGGGTGGACACCGGCGGCGAATACGTAATCATCATTGCGCCGATGGAAGGCTCGCCGGCGGAGGCAGCCGGCCTGCGCCCGGGCGACCAGGTGCTGGCCATCGACGGCGAGGACATGAGCAAGATCGACAGCTCGCTAGCGGTCAACCGCATCCTCGGCCCGGCGGGCTCGCCGGTAACGCTGACGATCGGCCGCGAGGGCGAGGAGCCCTTTGACGTCACCATCATCCGCAGCCGCATCATTGTGCCCAGCGTCGAAAGCGAGATGCTGGACGGCAATATTGCCTATGTGCAGCTGTTCACCTTCGGGGCCGACTCAGGCCGCGATATGCGCCTGGCGCTGGAAGAACTGCTGGCGCAGAACCCGACCGGCCTGATCGTCGATCTGCGCAATAACGGCGGCGGCTACCTGGACACGGCGGTCGAGATCACCTCTGAATTTTTGTCCGATGGCATCGTGCTGCTGGAAGACTACAACGATGGCTCCCGCTACACCTTTGAAGTGCAAGACGGCGGGGTCGCCACTACGATCCCGATGGTGGTGCTGGTGAACGGGGGCTCGGCTTCCGCATCAGAGATCCTGGCCGGCGCGCTGCAGGATTACGGGCGCGCCGCGCTGGTGGGCGAGACCACCTTCGGCAAGGGCTCGGTGCAGATCACGCGCATGCTCTCGGATGACCAGGGCGCGCTGCGCGTCACGATCGCCCGCTGGCTGACGCCAGACGGGCGTCAGATCCACGGCCTGGGCCTGGAGCCGGACTACGCCGTGCCGCTGACCCAGGAAGATGTGGATGCCCAGCGTGACCCACAACTGGACGAGGCCATCCGCCTGCTGGGCGGCAACTAAGCCCAGCTGAACACAGGAGGATAGATGTTCTTTAACTCAGACTATTTGATCTTCATGGTGCCAGGCTTCATCGTCATGATGCTGGCCCAATGGTATGTGAACTCCGCCTACAGCCGCTGGAGCCGGGTCGCCGGACGCAGCGGGCTGACCGGCGCCCAGGCGGCCCAGAAGCTGGCCCAGCGCGGCGGCTTGAACGTGAGCATCGAGCAGGTGGCAGGCCGCCTGAGCGACCACTACGACCCGCGCGCCAAGGCCCTGCGGCTCTCGCAGGGCGTGGCGCAAAGCCCCTCGGTGGCGGCGCTGGCGATCGCCGCCCACGAGCTGGGCCACGCCATGCAAGACAAGGAAGACTACGGGCCGCTGCGCCTGCGGGCGGCCCTGGTGCCGATGGTCAATATCGGCTCGTGGCTGGGATGGATCTTACTGATGGCGGGCTTTGCGCTCAACTTCACCGAGCTGGCCTGGCTGGGCGTGATCGTGTTCGCCGGCGGTGCGGTGTTCGCGCTGGCCACCCTGCCAGTCGAGCTCGACGCTTCGGCGCGGGCACGCCGCCTGCTGGCCGACTCGGGCATCATCACCAGCCAGGAAGAGCAGTCCGGTGTGAACAATGTGCTCAACGCCGCCGCGCTGACCTATGTGGCCGCGCTGTTCACGGCGGTGATGCAGCTGCTGTACTATGCCTCGCTGGTTATAGGCATGGGACGCCGCAACAACTAGGACGCGAGCTATACGACGATAAAAAACGCCAGCAGATGCTGGCGTTTTTTGTTTTTTGTTGGCCTCGGTATGTTAGATACCGAATTCGCTGATGACCTGGGGTACCCAGGCGGCGATGCGGCCCTCAGTGAGGTCACGCTGGTTGTCGTCGTCCAGGGAGAGGCCCATGAACTTGCCATCCTCGAGGCCGAGCGACTCGTCGAAGGTGAAGCCATCAGTGGACATGAAGCCCACCAGGCTGGCGCCACGCTCGCGCACTTTGCGGCCCAGCAGGCCGATGCAGTCCTGGAAGGTGGCCGGGTAGCCGCGCTGGTCGCCCTGGCCGAAGACGGCGACCTTCTTGCCGGCCAGCTCAAGCGTGTCGAGCTCGTCCCAGACGTTCTTCCAGTCTTCCTGGATCTCGCCGATGTCCCAAGTGGGGATGCCGAGGACCAGGTAGTCGTACTGCTCCATGCTCTTCACAGATTCGGAATAGACGTTGAGGAGGTTGACCTCGTGCCCGGCGGCTTGCAACAGCTTCTGAATTTGCTCAGCCGCGTTCTCAGTGTTGCCGGTGGAGGAACCAAAAAACAAACCAATCGTAGCCATGCTGCTCCTGTAGATTTTTGAGAATACGGCGCTAGTGTAGGAGCGTGCAGGGCAGGAATCTAGGGCAATAGGCGAAGTCTATGTTCAACTGGTATCAAGAATTCGTCTGATGGTTGCGCTGCTGCGCAGCGCACCTGGCGGTCTATCGAGGGAAAACAAAAAGGGGCGGGTCTATACGCTGCTGCGCAGCGTAACCCGCCCCTCCTGATTACTGTTCACTGCTCTCTGTCATTACTTATCCAGCAAATTGCGCAGGGCAGGTTCCAGATCTGGATATTTGAAAGTGAAGCCGGCTTGCTGCAGCGCGGCCGGCACGGCGTTCTGCCCGTCGAGCACGACGGTGGAGACTTCGCCCAGGGCCAGTTGCATGGCGAAGCGCGGCGTCGGCAGCCAGCTGGGGCGGCGCAGGACGCGGCCCAGGGCGGCGGCGAACTGGCGGTTGGGCACCGGCTGCGGCGCGGAGACGTTGAAGACGCCGCGGGCCTTGTCGTTCTCGAGCAGGAAGGCGAGCGCGGCGATGTAGTCTTCGATATGGATCCAGGGATAGTACTGGCGGCCATCGCCGAACCATCCGCCGGCGAACAGGCGGAACGGGAGCACCAGCAGCGGCATTGCCCCGCCCTGCATGGTGAGCGGCAGGCCGGTGCGCAGCACCACGCGGCGCACGCCGAGCGCCTCAGCCTCCTGCGTGCTGGCTTCCCATTGCTGGCAGACCGAGGCCAGGAAGTCTGCCCCCGGGCCGGTCTCCTCTGTGATGGGTTCGGGGCCGCGCGGGCCGTAGTAGCCCACTGCCGAGGCTTGCAAGAGCGTGCGCGCCTTTTTGGGCGCGGCCCGCAGGGCTTCCATCACGGCTTGGCCGGCCTGGATGCGGCTATTGAGGATCAGGGCTTTGCGCTTGGGGCTCCAGCGGCTGGGCAGGAAGCCCTCGCCCTTGATGCTGGCGCCGGCCAGGTTGACGATGGCGTCAGCCGCATCGGCGAGCGGCTGCCAGCCGGCAGCCGTGCGCCCGTCCCAGCCGGCGACGGTGACGGCAGCGGGCAGGCCGGTGACGGCTTCAGGCTTGCGGCTCAGGATGGTGATCTGGTGGCCGGAGGCCAGCAGATGGCGGGTCAGGCGGCGGCCCAACAGGCCGCTGCCGCCGGTGATGAGAATGTTCATTTTTACGCCTCCTTGGCTTGCAAAAGCTCGGCTTTGGCTGGCGGGGGCAGGAAGGCCAGCTCCAGGGCGTTGCGTTGGGCCTGGCGGATCTGCTCCAGGCTGAGGCCGGCCTGTGGGGCGGCCACCTCATACTCATACGGGAGGGTGATGGCGCTGATGCCGGGATCGTCTGAGTTGATGGTAGCAAGGATACCCGCTTCCAGCTGGGCTTTGAGGGGATGGGCGGCGTAGTTGGGCACGGTGCTGGTCTGGACGTTGCTGGTCAGGTTGGCCTCGATGCCGATGCGCTGCTCGGCCAGGTAGGCCACCAGGGCCGGGTCATCCATGGCCCGCACCCCGTGGCCGATGCGGGTGGCCCCCAGGTCACGCACGGCCTGCCAGATGCTCTCGGCGCCGGCCGCCTCGCCGGCGTGCACGGTGATGTGCCAGCCGGCCTCACCGGCCAGGCGGAAATGCTCCACGAACAAGGAGCCGGGGTAGCGGCCCTCGTCGCCGGCCAGGTCAAGGGCGACGAAGCGGTCGCGATGGGCCAGCAGGGCGTTCAATTCTTGCATACCCTGCTCCGCGCCGAAATGGCGGCTGATTATGCCGATCAGGTTGGCTTTTACGCCGGTGTCGGCCGTGCCGCGCTGCACGCCAGCCGCCACCGCGGCGCAGATCTCGGCCGGGTCGAGGCCGTGGCCGGTGGCCATGAAGGCGGGGCTGAAGCGCAATTCAATGTAGTCTATGCCTTCGGCGTGGGCGTCGAGGATGTTCTCGTAGGCGATGCGCTCGACGGCGTCGTAATCCACCATGACGCCCACCATCCACTTGAAGCGAGCGATGAATTCCATGATGTTGGGCTGGATATCAGCCACTTGCACATGCGGGCGCAAGCTGTCCAGGTCCCAGGCGGGCAGCGGCAGGTTGTGCTGGCGGCCAAGATCGAGGATGGTTTGGAGACGGACGCTGCCGTCAAGGTGGCGATGCAGGTCAATGAGAGGAAGGCCGGGGTGGATGTTGGACATGAGCACATTATCCCCCGAATCATTTAAACAAAGAAGCGGTGCATAAATGCACCGCTTCTTTGCTTTTTACGAAAGAAAACCTAGCGCTTCTTGGTGGTCTTCTTCTTCGTTGCCTTCTTCACCGTCTTCTTGACGGTCTTCTTGGCCGCCTTCTTGACGGTCTTCTTGGCAACCTTCTTCTTTGCAGCTTTCTTCTTAGCAACAGCCATGTTTCTTTCTCCTTCCGGATTGCACTCACAAAGAAAACAGTGAGTGATTTAGAAAAAGTATATGGCTTGTGATGTGTAAAACGCGTGTAAAACTGCGTGCAAAAACGTGCGAAAAATGTTTACTGTGTGCAAAAAATGTAAAAAAGCGATCTTTTTGACAAAAATTTTTGCGCGCGTGAAAAAATTTTTACTTTTTTCTTCACAGAAAAATTTTTTTGCGCGTCGCTTAGAAGATGCCGAACATTTCCTGCAAGAGCGGCAGGATCAAGTTCCAGTTCGGCAACAAGACTTGCGCACCGTTGCTTGTGACCCACGGCGTTACCGCTTCACGCGGCAAGGTGACGGCGTGCATGCTATCGAAGACGATGGCGCGCAGAAACACGAAGCCATAGCGCGGCCACAACCACATGGGCAAGTTGGTGTCCACCGCGTCCGACAGCGCCACCAATGCACCGGGAATATGCAACCATTCAAGCGGATTGAGCATCTTTTTGCCGACGGCCACGATGAAGAGCTGCCCGTGGGCCATGCGGAAGAAATCATCGCCACTGCGATCGCGCACGAAGGCCAGCGCCTGCGTGCCATCCAGGTGGTGTGTGCCGGCGGGCAGGCCGGCGGTGGGCGCATCCAGCGTGATGCTGACGCCGCCCAGCGCATCCACAACGGCCGGAAAGCCGGCCAGACGGATGCGCAGGTAGTGGTTGACGTTGATGCGGAAATTGCTGCGAATGGTCTCGAGCGCCAGGCGCGGCCCGCCGCCCGCCCCGGCGCCCTCGCCGAAGGCGTGGGCGGCGTTGATGCGGTTCTCGCCGTAGCCCGGGATCGGCACCCACAGGTCACGCGGGATCGAGAGCATCTCGATGCGGCCCTCCAGCGGGCGGGTGCTGACCAGGATCATGGTGTCGCTGCGGCCAATATCGCTGCCATCCGGCGTGCGGTCGATCCCCATGATGAGCAGGTTGTTGGGCAAGGGGGTCAGGAAGTAGGCGGCCAGGGCAACAATGATGAATATGAGCAGGCGCGAGGACAGGCAGCCGCGCTTACGCCGCGGCGGCTGCAAGGCCGCGTGCGTGCTCTCGAGGGCGGCATGGCCGACAACATCTCGCGAGGTGATGGGCGGCGCCTCGCGGCGCGCAGGCGCAGGCTGCGGCGCAGCCGAGCGCACGGCGCGCTGCGGGCGGGTATCAGGCTGCAATGGATCCGCAGGCTGCGGGTCTGGGTCAGGGCGCAGAGGGGGTTCGTAGTTTTCGTAGGGGTCCATAAGTAGAGATGAGGAGTGAAGGATGAGCAATGAAGAAGCTCAGATATTATGCCTTGCTGAGGAAGTAAATCGAGTTCGAGGGCTTAGTGTTATGTGAGTTTTGCAGAAAATGCGCGGATGATTGAACAGAAAAAGATTGGGCGGGTGCTGCGTAGCGTAACCCGCCCCTACGCGTACCGCAAAAAAAAAGCGGGGCAGTGCTACGCACTGCCCCGCTTGGGCTAGTTGCCGGCCGCGGCCGGCCGGTTGAGCAGGAACGGGTCCTGCTTGCCGGCCAGCTCCTCGCGGAACTGCTGGGTGTACAAGTTGTAGTAGTGGCCCTTCTGGCGCATCAGCTCGCTGTGGCTGCCCATCTCGGCGATCTTGCCGCCTTCGATCACCAGAATGCGGTCAGCCCGCTTGATGGTGGAGAGGCGGTGCGCGATGATGAAGCTGGTGCGGTCCTTCATCATGGTCTCCATGCCCTGCTGGATCAGCGCCTCGGTGAGCGTGTCCACGGAGCTAGTGGCCTCGTCCATCACGAAGAACTCCGGGTTGGCCAGCACGGCCCGCGCCAGGCTGATGAGCTGCTTCTGCCCGACCGAGAGCAGGTTACCGCCCTCGCCCACCTGGCCGTTGTAGCCGCCATCCAGCTCCTCGATGAAGCGGTGGGCGCCGGCCAGCTTGGCGGCCTCTTCCACCTCGGCATCGCTGGCATCCAGGCGGCCGTAGCGAATGTTCTCGCGGATCGTGCCGGAGAACAGGTGCGGCGTTTGCAGCACTACCCCGATCCGCGATTGAATGCCGTGCAGGGTGAACTCCTTGTAGTCTGTGCCGCCGATGAGGATGCGGCCCTGGGTGGGTTCAAAGAAGCGGCAGATGAGATTGACGATGGTGCTCTTGCCGCCGCCGGTGGGGCCGACGAGGGCGATGTTCTCACCCTGCTTGACGTGCAGGTTGAAGTCAGCCAGCACGGCTTCGTCCGGCGCGTCGTCGTAGGCGAAGCGCACATTCTCGAAGACGATGTCGCCGCGGATGCTGCCCGGGTCACGCGCCGCGGGCAGATCCACCACGGTCGGCACCGCATCCACCATCGAGAAAATACGCTCGGCCGAGGCGATGGCGTGCTGCAGCTCGGCGTAGACGCGGGCCATCTCCTGGATCGGGAAGAGCATAAAGGTCATGTAGGCGATGAAGGCCTGGATGCCGCCCAGAGTCATGCCGCCGAACTCGGTCTGGATGCCGCCGTACCAGATGATGCTGCCTAGCGAGACGGCGGTAATGACCTGCACCACCGGCAGGAACAGGGCCGAGAGCCAGGCGGCCCGGAAGCCGGCCCGGTACATCTCGCCGGTGGTGCCGCTGAACTCCCTGAGATTCGCCACCTCGCGCCCCAGCGATTTGACGACGCGCACGCCGGTGATGTTCTCGTTGTAGGCGCCGGTGATGCGCGAGTTGATCTTGCGCACCTCGCGGTACTCCTTGATGATGCGCTTCTGGAACCACGAGGCGACCACGACCAACACGGGGATGCAGGCGAACACGATCAGCGCCAGCTTCCAGTTGATGATCATCATGAAGTAGGTGGCGGTGATGATGTTCATGATGCCCCAGGTGGTGTCCAGCATGCCCCAGGTGACCAGCTCGGCCACGCGGTCGGAATCCGAGGTGACGCGTGAGATGATCCAACCCACTGGGGTGCGGTTGTAGTACGAGAGCGAGAGGTTCTGCAGATGCTCGAACATCTTTTTGCGCAGGTCATAGCGCACGCGCTCGCCCAGCACGCCGGTGAGCCAAATGAAGGCGAACACCGCTGCAGCCTGCACAAACAGCAGGGCGGCATACGGCTTCATCAGCTCGAAGACCACCCCGATATCGCGCTGGGCGACACCTTCGTCAATAATGCGCTTATTGAGGTAGGTGAAGTACGAATCCAGCCCCGAAACCAGGGTGATGGCGACCAGGAAACCGAGCACCCAGGGCCAATGCGGCTTGAGCTGGCCGAGGATGCGCAGGATGGTGCGACCGTTGAACTTGGTCGAAAATTCTTCTTCTTGAAACTCGTTGTAATCTTCCATATTCATTCCTAGCCTGTCGCAGAGGCAACTTCGCGCTGGACTTCTTCTTCGATCATGGTTTGGATGTCGAAGACCTTGCGGTACATGCCTTCCTGCGCCAGCAATTCTTCATGAGTCCCCTGCTGCACGATCTTGCCCTGGTCGAAGACCAGGATGAGATCGGCCAGCATGACGCTCTGAATGCGGTGGGCGATCAGGAACGTGGTGCGGTTCTCCATCAGCTGCTTAAGCGCCGCCCGGATCTCAGCCTCGGTCTCGGTATCGACCGAGGAAGTGGCGTCATCCAGAATGAGGATGGCCGGGTTCTTGAGCAGCGTGCGCGCCAGGGTGACGCGCTGCTTCTGCCCGCCGGAGAGGGTCACGCCGCGCTCCCCCACCATAGTCTCGTAGGCCTTGGGGAAGGTGTTGATGACGTCGTGCACCGCCGCGGCGCGGGCGGCCTGCTCGATATCGCTATCGGGGATGTCGTCGGCCACGCTGTAGCGAATGTTCTCGCGAATGCTGCGCGAGAACAGGAAGGGCTCTTGCAGCACGATGCCGATGTTGTCACGCAGGTAGCGGCGCGGGTAGCGTTTGAGCTCCACGCCGTCCAGCAGAATGCGGCCGGCGGTGTAGTCGTAAAAACGCGGCAGCAGGCTGACCAGGCTGGTCTTGCCCGAGCCGGTCGAGCCCAACAGCGCGATGGTCTGCCCGGGCGCGGCGCGGAAGCTGACATTGTTGAGCACGGCTTGGCCCGCCTCGTATTCGAAGGTCACATTCTCGAAGACGATCTCGCCGCGCGGGCGGGCCGCCGGCAGGTAGTCGCCTTCATCCAGCGGTTCGCGGTCTTCCTTGATGATGCTGGACACGCGGTCGAAGGAGACCAGGCCCTGGCTCATCTGCACGATGACGCGGCCCAAGTTGCGGATCGGCCACAGCAGCCAGACCAGCACGCTGACATAGGCGATGTAGTCGCCCAGGGTCAGGATGCCCTGGATGGTCATCTGGGCGCCGAGGTAGAAGCCATACAGCATCTGGGCGCCGGTGATGATGTCGGAAACCGGCCAGAACACCGAGTGCCACATCAGCAGCTTGCGGCCGAGCAGGTATTTGCTCCAGTTCTCCTTCTCGAACTTGTCGATCTCGTAGCGCTGGCGGGCGAAGGCTTTGACCACGCGCACCCCGCTCAGGTTCTCCTGCAACACGGACGAGAGCACGCCATCCTGGTTCTGGAAGTTCTCATAGGCCTTGGAGATGCGGCCGAAGAAGAAGATCGACATGCCTACGGTGATGGGCACGCAAATGACCGAGAGCCAGGCCAGGCGCGAGTTGATGTAGAGCAACAGGCCGAAGTTGACCAGGAACAGGCTGATGATGCGCCCGAACTCGATCGATTCCTGGGCGATGAAGCGGCGCACCGCATCCACATCTGAGGTGACCTTCTGGATCAGCTCGCCGGTCTTGTGGCGGTCATGGAAGCTGAAGCTCAGGCGCTGCAACTGGTCATACAGGAAGTTGCGCAGGCGCTGGGCGACCCGCTCGCCGGTGCGCCCGGAGAGCGTGCCGCTGGCATAGGTGAAGATGCCCTGCACAAGCGCCAGCCCCAGGAAGCCGAGCGCCACGAGCGGCACCTGGCGCGAGAAGTTGGGCGTGCCCAGCACGTCATCCACGAAGTAGGCCAGCAGCAGGTACACGGCCGAGCGGCAGATGGCCGAGACGGCCAGGCTGAAGGTGGCCATGGCATACGCGCCATAGTTGCCCTGCAGCAGGCCGAAGAAGGCTTTGAGCCGCTTTTGCGAAACGACCTTCTTGAGGTCTATGATTTCTGAATTCTTTTGTTCAACCACTTGTATTACTCCTGGTGCAGGGCACCTGGCGCTAGAGACTAAAACAGCCATCCACAACGGATGTGCGCAAACAGACTATGCATTTTGATAGCAAATGGGGGCGAGCCGCAACAAGAAGCCGCCTGGCGGCGCAGACGCCAGCCAGACAAAACCAACGCTGGAAGTCTATACCAAAGGCGGGGTTTCGTCAAACCCGGCTTACGGATACAATTTTTGCACCCCTATGAAACTAAAACTGAGCCACTTCGCCCGCTCCACCCTGATCATTGCTGCGTTCTTTGGGCTTGATAAGGTGCTGGCCTTTGCGCGCCAGCTCATCATCAACAACCAGTTTGGCCTCTCATACGAGCTGGACGTCTTCAATGCGGCAAACAACATCCCTGACCTGCTGTCGGCGCTGATCAGCGGCGGCGCGCTGGGCGTGGCGCTGATCCCGGTGCTGTCCGAATACCTGGAGAAGAGCGGCCGCCAGGGCGCCTGGGATCTGTTCGTACGCATCCTCAACCTGGCCTTCATCGTCACCGCCGCACTCTCGGTCGTGATCGCCGCCCTGGCCCCCTGGCTCATCAACACCCTGATCGCGCCCGGCTTCCCGGCCGAGCAGAAGACGCTGGCGGTGGAGCTGATGCGGCTGGACCTGATCGCCATCATCATCTTCTCGATCAGCGGCCTGGCAATGGCCGGCCTGCAGGCCAACAAGCACTTCCTGCTGCCGGCGCTGGCGCCGGGGCTGTACAACATCGGCCAGATCTTCGGCGCGCTGGTGCTGGCGCCCAGCAGCCCGTACAACATTGGCGGGTTCGACCTGCCCCATTTTGGCATGGGCATCCACGGCCTGGTGTGGGGTGTGATCCTGGGCGCCGCGCTGCACTTGGCAATCCAGGTGCCCGGGCTGCTGGCCTACGGGTTCCGCTGGCAGCCGGTGCTGGGCCTGCACACCGAGGGCGTGCGCAAGGTGCTGGTGCTGATGGCGCCGCGCGTGCTGACCATGTTCTTCATCCATATTTACTTCGTGGCGCGGGACAACCTGGCCTCTGGCCTGGCCGAAGGCTCGATCACGGCGCTCAATCTGGGCTGGTTCATTATGCAGGTGCCCGAGACCCTGATCGGCAGCGCCCTGGCCATCGCCCTGCTGCCGAGCGTGGCGCAGCTGTTCACGCGTGGCGACCGGGCCGGTTTCGCCCAGGCGGTCAACGGCGCGGTGCGCACCATCCTGGCGCTCACCATCCCCGCTGCCCTGCTGCTGGGGATGGGGTTGCGCCCGCTGCTGGAGCGCGCCTTTCCCGTCTATTCGCCGGCCGAGGTCGACCTCATCGTATGGATCACGCAGTTGTATCTGGCCGGCCTGACCGGCCACGCCCTGCTGGAGATTGGCTCGCGCTCGTTCTACGCGCAGCAAGAAGCGCGCACGCCCATGTGGGCGGCGGGCATCAATTCAGCCCTGTTCGTGGCGCTGGCGGTCGTGATGACGCGCAGCATGGGCGCTGGCGGCATTGCCCTGGCGGGCACAGTAGCCTTTACGCTGGAAGCGATCGTGCTGCTGTGGCTGTTGGCGCGGCGTTACCCTGGCCTGGGCGAAACGCGCAGCACGCTGCTGCGTACGGCCGCCGGCAGCCTGCTGGGCGCCGGGGCGCTGTACGCCGTGATGCAGTGGGCGCCGCTGCCGGGCTTTGTGGCGGCCTTGGCGGGTATGGTGCTGGGTATGCTGCTGGCGATGGCGGTGCTGTGGCCGGATCTCAAGGTGTTCGCCCAGTTGGCCAGCAGCACGGACAAGGTGGAGCCGGCGCAGACGCCATAGGGGCGCAGCATGCTGCGCCCTCTAGCACCCTTGTCATTGCGAGGATTGCGCTGCTACGCAGCGCAGACGAATCCTTCATTCGTCATTGCGAGGAGTATTCCAGCGCTGCGCGCTGGAAACGGACGAAGCAATCTGGTTTATTACCTCTTCCACGCAGCGCATGATTCACAAACGATCACTGCATAGAAGATATGCCAGCAAGGATTCTTCCCTGAGCCGGCATCGGCGATCCGGGTGTAGCTTCTCAAACCCGGTCAGAATGACACGGGTAATGTAGGGGCGCAGCATGCTGCGCCCTGTCACTACCTTGACACCCAAGCCCAGTTTGCCCGCACATCCACCTTCCCTGCTATACCTACATCCTGCCCGCCCCCACATAAACCAGGGGCAAACAAGGGAGTTAAAACAATTAATACATTAAGTACATTCCCTCTAAGCCTAGGCTAAAAGAGAGCGAAACAGAGGGCAAATGTTTTAACAAAACCGCGTCAAGGAGGGGGACACAAAACTGGCTATGATGATGATTAAAACTTATCTGTGAACAAGGGATGTTATGTTGGGGGCTAGAGTTCCAGCTTGGCTTTTGCCGCCTGGTAATCCGAGTAGCCGCCGGGGTATTCGACCAGCTTGCCATCCTCAAGCTCGACGATGCGAGTAGCAACGCGGTCAAGGAAATAGCGGTCGTGCGAGATGGCCAGCACGCTGCCCTCGAACTCGGCCAGCGATTCTTCCAGCACTTCGGCCGAGCGGATATCCAGGTTATTGGTGGGCTCATCCAGCAGCAGGAAATTGGCCCCGCTGAGCATGATGAGGATGAGCTGCAGGCGGCTGCGCTCACCGCCGGAGAGCGTGCCGACCGGGTTGTTCATGCGCTGGTACTCATAGACGAACTTATCCAGCAGCTTCACCGCATTGGCCTCAGACAGGTTCGCCGCCCGGCGCACGGTGTCCATCAGGGTCATGGAATGGTCGAGCGTCTCGTGCTCCTGAGCATAGTAGCCGGTTTGGATGCTGGGGCCGACTTTGATCTCGCCTGCGTCGGGCGCGTCGCGGCCGAGCAGCAGGCGGAACAGCACAGACTTGCCCGCCCCGTTGGGGCCAACCAAGCCGACCCGCTCGCCATGCCACAGGGTAAGGCCAAGCCCATCCAGCACCTGGTTCTTGCCCTGCGGGCTATCAAAGCTCTTGGCGACATCCGTAAGCTCCAGCACTTTGTTGCTGCCCCGCCAGCCCTTGAATTGCAGGTTCATGCTGCGCGGGTCGGCCTTGGGCTTCTCGACCTTCTCCATCTTCTCGATGCGCTTCATCATCGACTTGGCCCGGCGGATGAGCTTCTCGTTCTCGTGCGAGCGGCCCCAGATCAGCATGCGCTTGGCGGACTGCTCCAGGCGGCTGATCTCGTTCTGCTGGACTTTGAACTGGCGCTGCTGCTCAAGCAGCTTGGCCTCTTTGAAGGCTACGAATTCGGAGTAGTTGCCCTCGTAGACGGTGACCTTGCCGTCGCGCAGCTCGGCGATCTCGTCCGCAACCACGTCGAGCATGAAACGGTCGTGCGAGATGATGACCACGCCGCCGTGATAGTTGCGGATGTACTGCTCGAGGAACTCCTTGCCGTCCATGTCGAGATGGTTGTCGGGCTCGTCCAGCAGCAGGATGTCCGGGCGGGTGACCAGCAGCTTAGTCAGGCCCAGCAGCTTCTTCTGGCCGCCGCTCAGGTTGCTGACGGACAGCTCCAGCTCGTGCTCGGCGAAGCCCAGGCTCAGCAGCGTGGAGCGCACCTGGCCTTCGTAGCCCGGGCCGCCGATGCGGGTATGCTCCTCCAGCAGCTGGGCATGCTCCTCCAGCTTGCGGCTGAGACGTTTCTCATCACTGTAGACCTCCGGCTGGCCCATTTGCTCTTCCACCAGGGCCAGCGAGCGTTCGAGCTCAAACAGGCGCGTGTGGGCGGTCAAGGCCTCCTGCAGCAGGGTGTGCTCAGGGTTGAAGCGCGGCTCCTGCGGCAGGTAGCCAATGCTGAGCTTGCCGCGCATGTTGGCGTAGCCGGTCTCGGTGGTCAACTCGCCGGAGATGAGGCGCAGGAGGGTGCTTTTACCGCTGCCGTTGATGCCGATCAGGCCGACGCAGCGATCCTTGTGGATTTCCCAGGAGAGGTTCTTGAAAACCGGCTCGGCATTGTAGGTGACAGTGACCTGGTCGAGGCTGAAGCCGATTATGGCTGCCTCCTGCCCTGCCCGATCTGGCCGAGGTGGGTGTTCTGGAAGGAGTCAGGGTACTTCAGGCCGTAGCCAAAGACGCGGTCGAGGCTGGCGTGCGCGAACAGGATGATGCCGGCCACGCGCAGCGGGATGGAATCCATCGGCACGCTGAGCGCGAACATCAGCACCGCCAGGGCGCGATGGTGAAAGAGGTTGTAGGTGAATGCGCCAATGCGCGGCCCGGCCAGGTAGCCGATGGCCGAGAGGTCAGGCGCGAACAGCAACAACGCGAACCACCACCACGGCAAGCCCATACCGGCGTAGGCAAACAGGGCCAAGGCAAAAAGCGCGGCTTCTTCAATACGCAATATGGTTTTCATATATCACTCCGGTAGAAATCAATAACCACAAGCACAAAGGGACACAAAACTGAAACTTTGTGCTCTGTGCTTGCGGTGCGCGCAAGTTGGCAGGTGTTAATGGCCTTCTTTTTCGTAAGGCTGGCCGTCGGCGGCAGGTGCCTGGCCGCGGCCTACAACGCCGGCCAGCACGATCATGGTAGCGATATACGGCGCCATAAGCAGGAACTCGGAGGCCACCCGCACTCCCAGAATGGCCAAGCGCGCCGCCAGCATATCGGCGAAGCCGAACAGCAACCCGGCACCGAAGGCGCCGAACGGATTCCAGTTGCCGAAGATCATGGCAGCCAGGCCAATGAAACCGCGCCCAGCAGTCATTACATCGTCAAAGCGGCCCACGGAGCCCAGGGTGAAATAAGCTCCGCCGAAGCCGGCCATCATGCCGCCCAGGATCACAGCCATGTAACGGGTCTTGAAGACGTTGATGCCCAGGGTATCAGCGGCTTTGGGGTGCTCACCCACTGAGCGCAGGCGCAGGCCCCAACGAGTGAAGAACAAGCCGAAATGCAGCAGCGCCAGGAATAACAGCATGCTGAAGAAGAACACATTGTGCGAGAAGAGAATTGGCCCAATGAAGGGAATCTCCGCCAGGCCAGGAATTTGGATGTCAGGAAAAATTCCAGGGTTATTCAACTGGCGGTTGGCTGCCAGATACTTGGCAGAAATGAAAGAGCTCATGCCGATGGAAAAGATATTGATGACCGTACCTGAGACGATTTGGTCGGTTTTGTATTTTATGGAAAAGATGGCATGCACCACAGCCAACAAGGCGCCGGCCAATACGCCAGCCAGGAGGCCGACCCACAATCCATACAGGCTTCCGAAGATTGCAGCAACCATCGCACCGGTGAGCATCATGCCCTCGATGGCGATATTGACCACACCGGCCCGCTCACACAGAATGCCTGACAGGGCGCCGAGCGTGATGGGCACAGCACGGATGAGCGTGGCGCGCAGCAAGCCGGCCAGGTTGAGGGAGGTGCCAGAGGCAACCCAGGAAAGAAACGCGAAAATGAACAATGCAGCCACAAGACCCAGAATGGCGTTGGTGCGTGTGCCAAAGCCGCGCACCAACTGATACCCACCCAGCAACGCACAGACAAAAGCGATAGCGTGCAGCACCGGCAGCGTGATGAATTCCAGATTGGGGAAATTGGCCTGGCTGCCACCCGGGTTAAGGGTGAAGGTGGTGACCATTTCGCCCTGGGTTGTGCGGGCAAACAGAAGCCAGATGGCGGCGGCCAGGGCCAGGAAAACGACGCCCATCACGCGCCGCCGGCCTCCGCCGGTGTACTCCGCAGACGATTTCATCGTGGGTGACAGGGTGCTCATGCTATTAACCTCCCCAGCCGCGCACATGCAGGCCATCTTCTTGCTGCTGCGGGGCGCGCAGGCGGTAAATGGTACGGATGATGGCCGGGGCGGCAATGAAGGCCAGAATCAGGGCCTGCATCACCGAAATAATATCGACCGGTACGTTGGCAGCAATCTGCATTTGCAGCGCGCCGTTGCGCAAGGTTCCAAATAGCAGTGCAGCCAGTACCACACCTACGGGGTGGCTCCGGCCGATAAGCGCCAACGCAATGCTGTCAAAGCCATAGCCGGAAGAAAAAGCCGGGGCGAGAGTGTAGTTGACGCCAAGGACTTCATTGGCACCGGCCATGCCGGCCAGCGCGCCGGAGAGGCTCATGGCCAGCACCGTTATGACTAGGATGTTCATGCCGGCGTAGCGGGCGGCATTGGGGTTGGCCCCTACAGTGCGCAGTTCAAAGCCCAAACGAGTTTTGAAAAGCAGCCAGTACACACCATAGGCCGCAGCCAGAGCAATAAAGAAGCCCAGATGGAAACGTATGGGGCTTTCAAAGAAACGCGGCAACTGGGCGGTGGTTTCAATGAATGGACTGATGGGATTGGTGGTGTCGGGGCGCTGCAACGGGCCACGCAGCAAGTATTCACTCAAGCGGAAGGCGATGTAATTCATCATGATCGTATTGATGACTTCATGTCCGCCGGTCTTGGCTTTAAGCCAGCCGGGGATAAAACCCCAGATGGCGCCGCCCAGCGCGCCAGCCCCCAGGGCCAGCGGCAGATGGATGATGGCCGGCAGGCCTTTGACGGCAAAACCGACATAAACAGAGGCAACGGCGCCCATGAACAGCTGGCCCTCGGCGCCGATGTTAAACAGGCCGGCGCGGAAGCCCAAGGCAACCGCCAAGCCGGCAAAAATATACGGCACAGATTTAATGAGGCTCTCAAAGAAGGGGTTAAAGGCCCGCCGTAACGCAGCCGCCTCGCCGCTCGCCAGGGCGTCGGCAATACGTTCCGGGTTGCCGATGGCGCCGTTGAACAGAGCGCTGTACGAGCGCAGGGCGGCGTTGATCCCCACACCAATCGCCTCCAATGGCGAGCGCGACCAGGCAGTGTAGACCTGGTCTGTAGTGACGGCGACGATAAGACCACCCAATAGCAAGCCAGTGATGATAGCAAGGATGGGAACGATCAATGAGCCGCGGGCGAGCTCATGCATAAAGATGCCAAACGCGCTCTTGTCTTTGGGAGGGGTGGATTGGCTGTCTTGGTTCGCCATGCTTAGGAGTCCTTACGGCGGCGCGTGGTTTTAGCCGCACGAGATGGTTTCTTTTTCTGCGCAGCTTTCTTGGCGGAGGTCTTTGTCTTGGAGCTGGCTTTAGCCTTGGGCTTAGGTTTGACGCCCAGGCTGGCCTTCTTAGCGGTCGCAGTCCGCACTACGCCTGCCATCAGCAGGCCCACCTTCTCCTTGCTGGCATCCTGCGCTGAAAGTACATCAACGATCTTGCCGCGGTATATCACCGCGATCCGGTCGGATAGTTGCATGATCTCATCCAGTTCAGAGGAGACCAGCAGCACTGCTCCACCGTTGTCGCGGCTTTCAATGAGGCGACCGTGGATATATTCAATGGAGCCTACGTCCAACCCGCGGGTGGGTTGGGAGGCGACCACTAGCTTAACGGGACGAGAGAGCTCGCGGGCGACAATCACTTTCTGCTGGTTTCCGCCAGAAAGCGAGGCGGCGCTGGTATCCACACTGGGGGTTCGGATATCAAAACTATTGACGCGTTCTTCGGCCACTTTAGCAATGGTGGCCTGCTGCAAAACCGCGCCTTTGGAAAAGGGCCGCTGGTAGTACGTATTGAGTACGAGATTGTCAGCTACGGGAAAGCTGAGCACCAGGCCATCCCGCTGGCGGTCTTCGGGAATGTGAGCGGTGCCCAGCTCAGTAATGCGGCGCGGGTTGGCGCGGGTGACATCTTCGTTGAGCAGGCGTACGCTGCCATCCAGCGCCGGGCGCAAGCCGGTGAGGGCCTCCACCAGCTCTGTCTGGCCGTTGCCCTGAACGCCAGCGATGCCCAATACTTCCCCGGCGCGCACGGTAAAGGATACATCGTCCACGGCGATCTGGCCACGGTCATCGCCAACTTTGAGGTTCTGCACTGTCAGCACATCCGCGCCAGGGGTGAAGGCGCGTTTATGCACGCTCAGGTCCACCTCGCGGCCTACCATCATGGCGGCCAACTTGCTCTGATTGGCCTGCTTGGGTGTGGTGGAACCGACGACTTTGCCACGCCGGATGACAGTGATGCGGTCAGCAATGTCGAGGACTTCACGCAACTTGTGGGTGATGAAGATGATGGATTTGCCGCGCTCGGTGAGCGAGTGCATGATCTTGAAGAGTTCATCCGCCTCTTGCGGAGTCAGCACGGCGGTCGGCTCATCCAGGATGAGGATATCCGCCTCGCGGTAAAGCAGCTTGATGATCTCCACGCGCTGCTGCACGCCCACCGGCAGATCGCGCACATAGTCATCCGGGTCCACTTCAAGGCCATAGGCGCTGGAAATTTGGCGGATGCGTTCGGTTGCGGCGCGGCGGTCAAGTATTCCGCCCATTTTCAGGCTCTCCGAGCCCAACATGACGTTCTCGGTAACAGTGAATACGGGGATGAGCATGAAGTGCTGGTGCACCATGCCGATCCCGGCGTTGATGGCATCTGTAGGGGAATGAATCTGCACTTGCCGGCCATTGATGAATATCTCACCTTCATCCGGCTGGTACAAGCCATAAAGGATATTCATCAAGGTGGTCTTGCCGGCGCCGTTCTCGCCCAGCAAAGCATGGATCTCACCACGCTCGAGAGAAAGATCGATGCGGTCGTTCGCCAGCACACCAGGAAAACGCTTGGTAATTGTTTTTAGCTCAAGGACGGGGGGCATGGGCTTACCTCGGCGGCGGCTTGGATGAACTTAGTTGCATTCTACCATGAGCGAGTCTTGCAGCTTTGCAACGCAAAAAAAGAGCCGGGCGTATCGCCCGGCTCTTTTTTATAACAAGATTCGTTGCTTACGGAGCGGTCTGAATGTCACCGGCGACGATGCCGTCAACCAGCGCCTGCATGCCGTCAAAGCTGGTGGCTACACCTACACCACCATTCTCCAAGGTACCTACGATTAGGCCACCACCCGCGCCGCCAGCCAAAGCTGCTTCGATCTGCTGGTACACAGTTGCGTCCATGTTCTTCAGCACCGAGTTGAGGATGACGCCAGCATACTCCGGAGCCGTCTGGGTCCAGTCGCTGTCCACACCGATCAGCCAGGCATTGCCGCGCTCCTGAATGGCAGCCGCGGAGCCGAGGCCAACGGGGCCAGCCACCGGCATGATGATGTCGGCGCCTTCGTCCATCAGGCTCTCAGCAAACGCACGACCATCATCCAGCGAGTCAAAGTTGCCGGTGAAGAGACCATCCTGAGCAGCGGGGTCCCAACCGAGCACCTGCACGTTGGCACCATTCTGCTGGTTGTAGTACTGCACACCATACCAGAAGCCGTCCATGAACACAGTCACCGGCGGAATGTTGATACCTCCGAAGGTGCCCACGACGCCGGTCTGCGTGCTGGCGGCAGCGTGGTAACCCGCCAGGAAGGCAGCCTCGTCAGTGGCGAAAGCGTGACCGGTCAGGTTGGGGAAGTCCAGGTAGTCAACATCGATGATGCCGAAGGCCTGGTCAGGGTTGGCGGCCGCAGCGGCAGCGGTCGCATCGCCCATCAGGAAACCAACCGTGATGATGAGGTCGCAACCCTGGTCGATCATGGCGTTGATGTTGGGCTCGTAATCGGCCTGCTCGTTGGATTCAACGAAGGCGCCTTCAATGCCGAGCTCATCAACAGCCTGTTCCACGCCAGCCCATGCGGTCTGGTTGAAGGAGGCATCATCAATGCCGCCCGTGTCGGTCACCTGGCAGGCCTTGAAGTCAGCCGCGCCCGGTGCCGTCCCACCGCAGGCAGCCAAAACAAGCGCAGCCGCCAGAAGCAGGCCAAACAAGGAATAGTGCTTCTTATTCATATACTCTCTTCCTCCTGGAAGGGTCTTGGAAGCGCGGGGCGCGTTTGGCCCCAGGCACCTCTCGTTTAGGGTTATGGGAGTCTATCATGAAGGAATTGGGGTGTAAATCATTTTGGATGTAGCGCGATGAAATTTTAAGCCGCTTACTGACCTGTTTGCCAAATCACCAGGCCACTTAGCAACTCTTGGATGGTAAGTTGCACAAAATCCCGGCGGGATTGGCTGAACAAGCTGGGATTAATGTGCTCGAGCGACAGCCCGGAGGCGGCGCTGGGCGCCTGCCCCGCCAGGGCTTGCTGCAACTGGGTCTGCAAGCTGTCGCCGGACTGGGCGGCCACAGACGCGATCCACAGATGGGCCGCCTCTGCCGGCGGGGCCGAGGTGCCGATCAGCATGATCCCGAAACTGGCCAGGTATTGGGCCGCCCCGCTGTTCTCCATCTCCGGGGTGACGTAGACCACGCGCACGAACTCGATCATGAATTGGTCCACCGCGGCCTGCCAGCTGTCCGGCGCGGCCTGGGCGGCCACCGGGTAGCGCGTGTTCGGCGGGCCGGCCGGCACGCAGGCGCCGCAAAAGTAGGCCGCGCCGGCGCGGTACGCATCCACCAGGCCGGCGTCCGCCGGGCCGTACAGGATGCCGGTGCGCCAGTCATTGGCCGACATTGCGGCAATGTAGCCGGCGATGAAGGCCGCATCCTGGCTGCCGGCGGCCGCCGCGGCCGACACGCTGATCACATTAGCCAATGATTCGGCGGGGGCAAAGCCTACGGTGACGAAGCGTACCTGCGGAGCGGCCGCGGCCAGCTCCTGGATGCCAGGATCCGCCAGCAACACGGCGGCCTGCAAGTTGGCGGGCAGCTCAGCAGCGCTGATGGCGGCCCGCTGCTCGAGTTGCAAGCCCTGCGCCACGGCGAAGCCGCTGGCGGCGGCCTGCACTTCGGCCAGCAGGTTGGCGTCAGCGTCTTCGGGGGCGACGAGCAGCACGATGCCCGGCAACGGTGTAGGCGTTGCGGGCAAAGGTGTGGGGAGTTCGAGTGTGGGGGTAGGTTCTGCCGCGCCCAGCGAACAGGCGCTTAACAACAAGGCCAGCAAAAGATACGCAATTTTCACTCCTGTATAATAACCGCCAGAGCCCTCTTCTGACAAAAAATGACCCTGCCGCCAAACCAAACACAGCCTGAAGACGATCCGCAACTGCCCGCCGCACGCCGGCGGCACGCGCGACGCAGCTTGTTTGGCCCGCTGGGCGTGGACGAGCGCAGCCAGGCGCTGGAAGCGCTGGCGCGCAAGACCACGCCCACGTTCGATTTCTTTTTGTACTCGCTGCTGGCCGGCGCAGTCATCAGCCTGGGCCTCTTGCTCGATTCCGCGCTTCTTTTAGTATTGGCCATGCTGCTGGCGCCGCTGATGGCGCCCGCGGTGGGGATCGCGCTGGGCACCGCCCTCGGCTCCAGCAAGCATTTCCTGCGCAACCTGAGCGCGCTGCTGCTGGCGAGCGTCTTCGTCTTCGCCACGGGCGTAGTGGCCGGTCTGTTCAACACGGCCGAGCCGAACAGCGCCGGCGTGGCCGCGCTACACGCTCTGCTGAGCTGGCCCAGCCTGGTGGCGATGGCCGTAGCCGGCGCGCTGACCGCCGGCACCCTGATACGTGAGCAGAATGCCAGTGCGGCCAGCTTGCTGTTGAGCTATGGCCTGTATGTGCCGCTGGCCGTGGCGGGCTTCGGGCTCAGCAGCGGGCAACTGCACTTGTGGCCGCACGGCCTGGTGGTCTTTGCCATTCACCTGGCCGTGGCGACCCTCAGCGGAGCCGGAGCGCTGGCCGCCATCGGCTTCCGCCCGCCGGCCTGGTACGGCTACTCGTTCAGCGCGGTGGTCTTGCTTGCGGGCGTGCTGCTCTTCATCGGCTTCACCGGCGCCGGCGCAGCCTTCGGGGCGCGCATCGGGCTGCCTACTCTGACCCCCAGCCCCACCCTGACCGCCAGCATCACGCCCACCCCATCCATCACGCCTACACCGTCACCCACGGCGACCCCGTCGCGCACACCCACGCGCACGCCAACCCTGACCCCCAGTCCCACCGCAACGCCGCAACTGGCGGTGATCGATGCGCAGGGCGGCGGGGCGGTGATCCGCGAGACGCCGGCCGGCATGGCCATCACGACCATCCTCAACGGGCAGATCGTGGAACTGCTATCCGAGCCGCCGCAGGAAGCGGGCGGGCAGCTATGGCTGCACGTGCGCCTGCAGGGGCGCGAGCTGAGCGGATGGATCCTGCAGAACCTGCTGGCCACCACGACGCCGCAACCCTAGATTCGCCAGCCCGTCTGGTACAATTCGCCCTTGCCCGGTAACCTTGCCGGGCGAAATTTTGAACCCCCATAAGGATGTGAAGCATGCAGGTTTTACTGTTACAAGATGTGTATAAGCTCGGCCGCGCCGGCCAGATCAAGAAAGTTGCCAACGGCTACGGCCGCAACTACCTGATCCCCCAGGGTCTGGCGATGCCCGCCACTCCGAATGCGATCAAGATGGCCGAGAAGATCGCCGCCAACGCTGACAAGCAGCGCAGCACCCGCAACGCCGAAGCTGAAGCCCTGGCCGCCAAGATGCAGGGCATGCAGTTGCTCTTCCCGGCCCGCGCCGGTGAGACCGGCAAGCTGTACGGCTCCATCACCACCCAGATGCTCGCCGAGCAGTTGGGTGAGAAGCTGGGCGTGACCTTTGACCGCCGCCAGATCGATGTGCAGCCCCTGCGCCTGCTGGGTATGCACAAGGTGGCCGTGCGCCTGACCATGGACGTGATCCCCGAGTTTGACGCCGTGGTCTACCGCGAGGGTGAGAGCCCCGAGAACTACATGGTGGCCGCCAGCGAGCTGGCCGCCTCCGCCGAGTC
Organism: Anaerolineales bacterium; assembly: GCA_019637675.1. Classification (GTDB taxonomy): domain Bacteria; phylum Chloroflexota; class Anaerolineae; order Anaerolineales; family UBA11579; genus JAMCZK01. Next base: position 488,668 of record JAHBVE010000002.1, read on the forward strand.
CAACCAGCCCAAGCCGGTGGAAGAGGTGCTGGAGCCGGTGGCTGAAGAAGCCGTGGCCGAAGAAGCCGTGGCCGAGGTTGCCGAAGAGGCAGTCGAAGCCGTTGAAGCCGAGGCCGAAGCCCCGGCCGACGAAGCCGCCGCGGAATAAGCGCCATCCCATCATCAACATTTAATCAGCCTGCCGATACAATAGGCAGGCTGATCTGTTTAAGATGACCCCACAGAACGTCGGCCGCGCCCTGAGCGAACAACGCGAGCAGCGCGGCATCACGCTCGAAAGAGCATCTGAAGCCACCCACATCCGCAAGCACTATTTGCAGGCGTTGGAAGAAGGCAATTTTGGCGCCCTGCCCTCGGCCGCCCAGGTGCGCGGCTTTCTGCGCGCCTATGCCGGCTACCTTGAGCTGAACCCTGACGAAGTGCTGGGCCTGCTGCAGCAACCCGCGCCCACGGCCGCTGAGCCTGCTGGTGAGGACGCCCCGGCGCCAGAGCCCGCCAGAGCCGCGGTGGCCGCGGCGCCTGCCGCTGAGCCCCTGCTGGCCGAAGAACCGGCGGATGACTATGCCGCCATCGGCGCCCAGCTACGCGCCCGCCGCGAACAGACCGAACTGACCCTCGACGAGGTGGAGCAAACCACCCACATCCCCGCCCATTACTTGCAGCGCCTGGAACGCGGCGACTTTGACAGCTTCCCCTCCCCCACCCAGGCGCGCGGCATGCTAGGCAACTATGCTGAGTTCCTTGGCCTGGAGAGCGAAGCCCTGCTGCTGCAGTATGCCGAAGCCCTGCAAGAGCGTTTCAAGCAGCGCACCGCCAAGAAGAATGAGGACACCAAGCCGAAGCGCACCCGCCCGGCCCTGCCTCCGCTCAAATTCCGCCTGCCGGCCTGGGCCCAGCCGCTGCTGACCCGCGACATCGCCTTTGGCGCGCTGGCGGGCATTATTCTGCTGGCCTTCATTACCTTCAGCATCAGCCGCGTGCTGGATACGCGTGCCGCCCAGAACATCGAGCCTACCGCGCCGCCGCTTGGCATTCTGGTGCAGCCAACCGACACACCTGACCCTTCGGTTGCTGGCGGCGAATCGATCAACCTGCTGGGCAGCCCTACCCCCACCACCACCGCCGCCTTGCTGGGCGCCACCACCATCGAAGCCGGCAGCGGCGGCAACATCAACCTGCGCCTGCTCTCGATGCAACGCGTCTGGATGCGCGTCACCGCCGATGGGCAAGTCCAGTTCGAGGGGCGCACCAACCCGGGTCAGAACTACTCGTTCAGCGCCAACGGGCAGATCCTGCTGCTCACCGGTAACGGGGCCGGCCTGCGCGCCTTCCTCAATGAGCAGGATATGGGCATTGTGGGCCTCTTCGGTGAAGTGGTCAGCGTGATCTTCAACGCCCAGGGCGCGGCCACCCCAACCCCTTCGCCCACGCCCACCATCGACCCGGCGGTCCTGACCGCCACGGCCGAAGCCACACCCAGCGCCCAGGCGAGCAGCACGCCTGAGCAATAGCGTCCAACGGTTACAATCAGCCCGCATGTCCGATAAAAACTTTCATCTGGTGTCCTTAGGCTGCGCCAAGAACACCGTGGATTCCGAATCCATGGCCCAATTGCTGCAGCGCGAGGGCTACCGGCCCAGCCTGGTGGCCGATGCGGCCGAGGTGTTGATCGTCAACACCTGCGGATTCATTGGCCCCGCCAAGGAAGAGTCGTACCAGGCATTGAGCGAGCTGGCTGCCAACAAGCGCAGCGACCAATGGCTGATCGCCGCCGGCTGCCTCAGCCAGCGCTACGGCGCCGAGGTGATCGAGCGCGTGCCGGGCGTGGATGCCCTGCTGGGCACCCGCCGCTGGATGGACGTGCTGCAACTGATCGACAAACTGCGCCGCCGCACCAGCCCCGAACCGCTATATCACTTGCCGGACGAAGCCATCACGGTCGGCTCGGATGAGCAGGATGTGCTGCGTATCTCCAAGCAAGGCTACAGCGCCTATTTAAAGATCGCTGATGGCTGCCGCCGCCCGTGTGCGTTCTGCGCCATCCCGCTCATCAAGGGCACGCTGGTCAGCCGCCCCATGGACAGCATTCTGGCCGAGGCCCGCGCACTGCAGGCCGCCGGCGTGCGTGAGATCAACCTGATCGCCCAGGACAGCACCGACTGGGGCCACGAGCTGGGCATGAAAGACGGCCTGGCCAGCCTGCTGGAAGCGCTGGTGCACGAGGCGCCGCATGTGGATTGGATCCGCGTTCTGTACAACTTCCCCGGTTCGGTCACTGACCGCCAGATCGAAACCATGGCGGCCCACAAACAGCTCATACCCTATCTGGATATGCCCCTGCAGCACGCCCACCCGGCTACGTTGAAGCGTATGCGCCGCCCAGCCAATATGGATTGGGTCCACCGCACGCTGGAGAAGATGCGCAACAAGCTGCCCGGCCTGGCGCTGCGCTCCACCTTCATTGTGGGCTACCCGGGCGAGACCGAAGAAGAGTTTCAGGCCTTGATGGATTTCATCGAAGAGATCCGCTTTGACCGCGTGGGCGTGTTCACCTTCTCGTTCGAGCCGGGCACCAGCAGCGAACCACTGGGCGACCCCGTGCCTGAGCATGTCAAGGAAGCCCGCAAGGCGCAATTGATGGAAGCGCAGCAACGCATCTCGCTGGAGAACAACCAGGCCCTGGTGGGCCAGACGCTGGACGTGCTGATCGAAGGCACCGGCGAGGTAGAAGGCAGCGATGAGCCGATCGCCGTGGGCCGCAGCTACCGCGACGCGCCCGAGATCGACGGGCTGGTGTTCGTAGAAGGCGGCGCGCCGGTCGGCGAGATCGTACCGGTGCGCATCACCGGCGCCATGCCGTACGATTTAAGCGGCACGGTGGATGTAAGCCGCAACATCATCACCCTGGAAGGGCTGGAAGTTAGAGAGTAGAGCTGAGTTGCACTACCTTGACGTTCGGCCTTAGTTCGCCTGCCAGCGACCAGCCTGTGTTATAAGCCCCGCATCTCTTGCAATGCTTGCAATCCTATTTGGGGATTGCTTCGTGCGCAGGCAAGCCTGCGCCTCGCAAAGACGACCAGTTTGTAAGATGGGGAGAGCAAAAGTTGTTACTAATATAATTTTGACCCCACCCTATTCGCGCAATAATAACTTTTGGCCGTACTGGGGCGGAAACTGGGATTGGGGGACTAAAGCAACGAGATCAATAGCCCGGCCAGCGCTCCGCCCAGCACAAGCCAGGCTGAATTCACTTTGTAGCGCAACAGGACAGCCGTAAGGATGGCTATGAGGATCGTGGGCAGGTCTACCAGCGCCGCCGCCCCCAGCTGCCAGGCCACCGCCGCCATCAGGCCCACGGAGGCGATGTTGACGCCATCCAGGAAGGCGGCTGCCCAGGCTGATTGGCGCAAGCGCGGCAGCCAGCGGGCGGTCAGCCCCACCAGCAGGAACGAGGGCAGGAAGATGCCCACGGTGGCCAGCAGGCTGCCGGGCAGCCCACCCAGCAGATAGCCGACGAAGGTGGCGGAGGTAAACAGCGGGCCGGGGGTCAGCTGGCCCACGGCGATGGCGTCGATAAGCTGCTGCTCGCTCAGCCAGCCCAGCCGAGTGACGAACTCGGCCTGGATGAAGGCGAACAGCACATACCCGCTGCCATACAACACCGTGCCGATCTTGAGGAAGGTCCAGAACAGGCCGGACAGCGTGAACGGGACGGCCGGCAGTATGCTCAGTGGGGCCAGCAGCGCGGCCGCCGGCGGCAGGCCGCCGCGGGCATTCGCAACCAGAGTCACCAGCAGCGCCGCGCCGAACAAAAGCGCGATCTCGTTGAAGCCCAGTAGGTACAGCGCAAACACGGCCGCCCCCACTGCGGCCAGCCAGGCGCTGCGGGCGGCCGTGCGGCCCAGCAGCCACAAGGCCTGCAAAATGAGCACGATCACGACCGGCTTCACGCCGTACAGCAGCCAGGCCGCCTGCGGCAGGCTGCCGTAGCTCTGGTACAGCCAGGCCAGCGCCAGCACCGCCAGCGCGGCCGGGCTGATGAAGCACAGCCCGGCCACCAGCAGCCCGGGCCAGCCACGGCGCAGGAAGCCGACGTGCAAGACCATCTCGGTGGAGTTGGGGCCGGGGATCAGGTTGGTGGCGCCGAGCAGATCGAGAAAGTGCTGCTCCGTCAGCCAGCCGCGGCGCGTGACGACCTCATCGCGCAGCATGGCGATGTGGGCGGCCGGCCCGCCGAAGGCGGTAAAGCCGAGTTGCAAACATAATGTCGCTAATTCACGCATGCCGCGGGCGAGTATAAAACAGCAGGGAGGCCAGGCGCTTTCACAAATTTTGTTGCATATCTATACTATTTCGCAATTTTCATTGCCAACAGGGGCAAACAAAAAGCCCCGCGGGTAGCGGGGCTTTTTGTTCGTTTTTTGCGAAGACTTTACTTCAGAGCGAAGGTGATGGAAACATCCGCGCCCACGGTGATCTGGCCGGGCACGATGCTGGTGCTGGCCTCAGCGGCAACGCCGCCACCACCCATGCCGTACATGGGGCCGTAGAAGTAGCTGGTGGGCGTGTAGCTGATGGCAATGATGTCACCCAGGGTGACGCCAGCCGCAGCAGCCAGGGCACGCGCTTCCTGGATAGCATTCTGCACAGCCACATCGCGGGCCTGGGCCTGCGCCTCAGACTTGTCGTCCACATCGAAGCTCACACCCCAGATGGAGTTGGCGCCAGCGCTGACCGCACGGTCGAGCAGTTGGCCCAGGGTCGAGAGGTCACGGGCAGTGACGTTGACGGTGTTCTCCACCGAGTAGGTGGTGATCTCACCGGGCAAACCGGTCACCGGGTCGTAACCCTGGTTAGCGTAGACGTTGAAGTTGGAGGTCTGCATGTCCTCAGGGGCAATGCCCATGTTGGAGAGAGCCTGCATGACAGCGGAGACGCTCTCCGCATTGGCGGCCACAACCTCGGAGACATTGGCGCCATTGGTGCGCACGCCGATGGTCACGGTGGCGATGTTGGGCACCAGGCGAATCTCGCCGTGGCCGGAGACGGTAATGCCGGTGACCGGCACGTTGGCGCCAGGCTGCACGGAAACCGGGGCGGCGGCGCCGCAGGCGGCCAGCACCAAGCCAGCCAAAGCGACGAACAAAATACTCTTCTTAACCATAATTCACCATTCCTTTTTCAATTTTGCGGGCTGTGCCCGCTCACTGGGTTAACGAATCAGCTTTCAAAAAGTTCCCCAGCCCAAGCGGCTAAAAAGCCCTATAAAATCAAAGTCGGAGGCCGCCATGGAAGCCAACAGCTTCAGGAACCTGTTCGAGTACCACTTTACCCGCAACCGAGAATTGTGGGAGCACTGCATCACCACGCTCACCCCGGACCAATTTGTACAGGAAGTCAATTACTCGATCGGGTCGATGCGCAACCAATGTGTACACCTGCTGAACATAGACGAGCGCTGGTTCAGCGGCCTGCGCGGGCTGCCCCTGCCCGATTTTGCCGATCCGGCGCCGTATACAGACTTTGCCAGCGTGCGCAGCAAGTGGGACGAGGTGGAGGCCGACATGCGCGAATACCTGGCCGAGTTAAACGATGCCGCCCTGGCGGAGGAGTTTATGCCCGGCGTGAAAGTATGGCAAATCCTGTTCCACGTCATCAACCACGGCACAGACCACCGCGCCCAGATGCTGGCCGGGCTGCATTCGTTGGGGGCGCCTACTTTCGCGCAGGACTACTTCTTCTTTGCGAACGATATGCCGATAAAGCTAAACAGTAATCAGTGAACAGTAACGAGTGAGCAGGTGATCCTGTTTCACCATCGCCTTAAGGCAATAAAAGCATGGGGTCTACCGGCATTCCAGCCTGGCGGATCTCAAAATGGACGAATGTGCCGGCGGGGTGCCCAATGATGCCAGCCAGCCCGAGCACATCGCCCTGCGATACTGAAGCACCACACAGGGCTTGCGCATCGGACAGGCCGGCGTAGAGGCTGAACTGACCGTTGCCATGATCCAGCATGACCGCGTAGCCATAGCCAAAGTTCGACCAGCCGGAGAAAGTGACCACACCGTCGTCGGCCGCCAGGATGGGTTGGCCGGGTTCGGCGGCCAGGTCTACGCCAGTATGGGCTCGCCAGAAGCCTTCGCCAACGATCTCCAGCGGGGTGACGGGAGCGGCGTAGACGCCATCGCCAATTGAGCCGCCCTGCACGTTGAGCGGGCAGGCGCCAGCGCCAAACTCCATGAAGTCTACGGCCATCGCGCTGCGTGGCAGGTTGGGCATGGTGCGGCGGCGCAGGCTGCGCTGGCCAGCAGGCACCACCAGCCACTGGCCTGGCTGGATGATGGGGTTGCTTGAATCTATGTTGTTGCCGGCCCAGTTGATGATGGCTTGCGGATCGGCCGAGAAGAAGGCCGCGATGTTGTTGACCGAATCGCCGCCGCCCACCTGGTGATAGATGCCATCCATAGGCAGGATGGTGAGCTGCATTTCCTCAAAGAGCAGATCAGGAATATCCAGCAGGGCGTCGTAGTTAGCCCACAATACGGTCTCGGGCTTTAGATTGTAGGCCGCGGCGATGCTTTGCAGCGTGTCGCCAGGCTGCACGGTGTAGGTTTCGACCTCCAGACGCGGCATGGGCGTTGCGGTTGGCTGGGGCGTGGGCGTGCCGGGCAACGCGGAGGGCGTGAGCAGCGGCGGGAGCGTAGGTTCGGGCGTGGGTGTGGGCTGCGCACCGCACGCGGCCAGCAGAAACAACAGCAGGCCCGAGCATAGGGTGCGCCGGGCCTGCTGAGTGTGTGCGTTCATAGGGTGCGAGGACTTGAGGAAGCTAGTCCTGGTCAATAAGGGTTTCCAGGAATTCCTGGTTGCTGTCGGTCTTGCCCATGCGCTGCAGCATGGCTTCCATGGCGTTGGTGGTGTCCATGCCGGCGCCGTGCGGCGGCTCGGCGATCATGGTGCCGTACATGCGGCGCATCAGCCAGACGCGCTGGGTGATGTCCGGGCCAAGCAGGAGCTCCTCGCGGCGGGTGGAGGAACGCTCGATGTCGATAGCGGGGAATATACGGCGTTCCTGCATCTTGCGCGAGAGGTGCAGCTCCATGTTGCCGGTACCCTTGAACTCTTCGTACACGACATCGTCCATGCGGGAGCCGGTGTCCACCAGGCAGGTGGCGATGATGGTAAGCGAGCCGCCTTCTTCAATGTTACGGGCAGCGCCGAAGAAGCGCTTGGGCGGATAGAGGGCGGAGGGATCAATACCACCGGAAAGCGTACGGCCGGAGGGTGTGACGACCAAGTTGTAAGCACGCGCCAGACGGGTGATGGAGTCCATCAGGATGACAACGTCACGGCCGATCTCGACCAGGCGCTTGGAGCGCTCGAGCACCATTTCGGCGGCGCGCACATGCGAGGTGACAGGCTCGTCGAAGGTGGAGGAGATCACCTCGGCATCCACCGAGCGGTCCATATCGGTCACTTCCTCGGGGCGCTCACCGATGAGGGCCACGACGAGATGCACGTCTTTGTAATTGGTGGAGATGGAGTTGGCCATCTCTTTCAGGATGGTGGTCTTGCCGGACTTGGGCGGAGAGACGATGAGGCCACGCTGGCCACGACCCACAGGGGCGACGAGGTTGATCATGCGCATGGCATGGCCGCGCTTATCAGTCTCGAGGTCAAAACGCTGGTCTGGAAAGATGGGGGTGAGGTTTTCGAAACGGGGTCGGGTCTTGGCCTTCTCGGGGTCCATGCCATTGACGGACTCCACTTTCACCAGGCCGTAGTGCTTTTCGGATTCGCGTGGGGGACGGGCTTCACCGATTATGAGGTCACCGTTGCGCAGGCCGTAGCGGCGGATCTGGGTCTGGGAGACGTAGACATCGCCCGGGCCGCCCTGGTAGTGCTCGGAGCGCAGGAAGCCGACGCCCTCGTTCATGATCTCGAGGATGCCGCCGCGCACCTCACGGCCCTGCTTGCTGGCCATGACCTGGGCGATGGTGATGACGAGGTCCTCGCGCTTCAAGCGGGCGGCGCGCTCAACGCCAAGGTCTTTGGCTTGCTTGCGCAAGTCATTGAGAGAAGTAGTTTCAAGCTCTAAAATGTTCATGGGTTATCTCTGCTAGCAACGATGATAGGGATTAATGCGTACGGATAGCTGCCTAACGCCCCGGGCAGTACAGGACTAGGTGAGTCTGCAGGTTGGGTGGAATATAAAAGTTGTAACCAAAAAAGTTTTCAGGGGAAATTCGCACAGAATTATAACGGCAAACTTTTGGGCAGGCAAGCAGGAGATTTGGGCTAGTGCGCCGAGCGTTAGTGCGGAGCCAGCACCTGGCGGGCCATGTAGAGGCCGAGCATGGTCTTGGCATCCTCGATCTCACCGCTGGCGATGGCGGCCATGCATTCGTCCAGGCTCATGCTCACGACTTCGAGCTCTTCGTCCTGATCAGGCGGAAGCGCATCCGGCTGCAGATCCTGGGCGAGATAGATCCACATGCGTTCGGTGGAATAGCCGGGGGCGAGGAAAAATTCAGCCAGCAGGCTGAGGGAGCCGGCGGCCATGCCGACCTCTTCGCGCAGTTCGCGTTGAGCGGTGTCCTCGACAGGTTCGCCGGGTTCGAGGGTGCCGGCAGGCAGCTCAAGGAGCTGCTTGCCGGTGGAGTGGCGATACTGGCGCACGAGCAGGATCTTGCCTTCGGCGTCCACCGGCACCAGGGATACGGCGCCGATGTGCTCAACCGTGTCGTAGATCAGCTCGCGGCCATCTGCGGTTTCCAAAACGTCGTGCCGCACGGAAAATTTCTGGCCACGGTAGGCCAGCTCACTGCTCAAGGTTTTGTAGGTTGCCATGGGCTCACAAGTACAAGATTGCTGCAACAGGCAGCTGAAAAAATCATAACCCATAATCAAAATGCAAGAACAAAAAAGCGCTGGAACACCAGCGCTTTTTGTTTAATCAGGTCGAGCTTACGGAATGTGCAACTGCGTGCCGCCCGGGATGGTTTGATCCAGGCTCATGCTGTTGGCTTCAGCAATATGCTCAGGCCACACATCACCGAAGGCGCAGGCAATGCTGTAGAAGGTATCGGCGCCCGAGGCGACATAGGTGGCGGGGTGCGAACGCAACGAGCGGTTACCGCCGAAGCTGCCCACCCCACTGGGGATGGTGATGGTGGTGCCAACACTCAGGCTGTTGGCGTTATTGGCATTCAGCCCATTGGCCGAGAGCAGCGCATCTGGGTTGATGTCAAAGCGGCGGGCCAGGCAGTAAGGCCATTCGCCTTCATGCAAGGTATAGCTGCTGGGTACGGGCAGCTGGGTGATCGGCGCGGGCGTGGTGGTGGCGCTGGGCTGGGCCGTGGCGCTGGGCTGCACGGTGGCGGTGTCGCCGAAGAGTGGCGTGGTGGTAGCTTCCAGGGTGGGCAGCGTGCCCGACTTGTCCTGACCGGCCAGGGCGGTCTGGGTAGCCATGGTGTTGAAGATGGATTCAAACGGGTCAGCCGTGGGAGAACCGCCCACCGGCGAACCGCTGGCGGAACGCGTGCAAGCAGCCAGCAGGAGGGTCAAAACTGCGATCGAAAACACAAACGAGCGTTTTTTCATTTTTTCAGAACATCCATTCCGGTCAGTTCGCGATACTAGCATACGCAAAATTGAGCGTCAAGCGAAACAGCCTGGCGAATGCTCAAAGCGCCGCGCTTCTCATTTACAAGAAAAAAGAACAGCCCGTGGCGTCACGGGCTGTTCTTTTGGAGGGGCAAGAATGCCGGCTAGTTGCCTTTAAGGGCCTGGCTCAAGCCATCCAGCATGGGGGTCATGCGCTCGATGGAGTACGGCAGACTCAGCACGGTGGCAAAGTTGAGAGCGTCGTACAAGGTGTCGGTACCCTCGATGTAGTAGACGCGGCCATCCTTGACAACATCCAGGCTGGTGTAGAGGGGATTGGTGCGCAGATCCTCGGGCATGGTGTCAGCCCAGATCACGAGGTCAACATCGATGAGATCGAAGCGCTCGTAGCTGATGGAAGCGCCGTATTCATCACCGGCCAGCTCATCAATGATGGGCGGGTTTTGGAAACCGAGGGCGGCAATGATGCGGCCACGAATATCCTGCGAGCTGAAGGCGTAAAAGCTGACCGGGTGACCATAGGCGGTGGCGACCACGCCTTCGGCATCCTGAAACTCCGGATACTGAGCGCGCACTTCTGCAAAATCTGCCTCGACCCCACTGATGAGGGCTTCGGCCTCGGCTGACTTGCCGACGATCTTGCCGATCGTGCGGGTGACCTCCTGCCAGGGGATGCCCCAGTCAATGTATTCAGCGGGCTGGGCTACCGTGGGCGCAATGGCGGAGAGGGTGCTGTATTCCTGCTCGGTCAGGCCGGAGTAGAGGCCGATGATGACATCCGGCTCCAGGCTGGCGATCTGCTCAAAGTTGATCTGAACGGAATCGAGAACGACGGGCACTTCGGCGCCTTCGATGGCGGCCAGCTCATCCTGAGCCCATTCGAAGATGGCGCCGGGGCGGCCGCCGTACCACTCGCTGGTGGCTACGGGAACAATGCCGAGGGCCAGCAGCGAGTCTTGCTCATTGAGGCCAACCAGCACAATGCGCACGGGCGCCTGCTCGATGGTGGTGCTACCGTACTTGTGCGGGATGGTGACGGGGAAACTGCTATCGGTGGCAGTTTCGGCTTCGGTGGCCGGGGGAGCGGCTTGCGTCTCCGCGGCGGGCGTGGCAACTGGCGCCGGGGCGCCGCAGGCAGCCGCCACCAACGCCAGGATGAAGAGAAGAGAGATTACGGTGCTGCGTTTGAACATGTACTGCTCCTTGTCAACATAAGATAAGGGGCAGTATGCGCCGCGAGCAGCAGCAAATCTAGACATGCGGGTTATGTAAAGGTTGTTGGCGCGGCAAGCGGCTGTTCACTGCCGATTGAGGTCAGTTTTCCGCCTGGGTGTAACTTTTGACCGCTAGTTAGGCGAGCAGCGGCTCGAGCGTGGCGAAGTCGAACTCGATGAAGGGCAGGCCGGCGAGGATGCGCTCACGGCGGCCGCGCATGAAGTTGGCGATCCAGTCATTGTCGATGTTCTCGACATCAAAATCGCGGTGGATGACGGCGTACAGCTCCAGCTCACGGATCTTCATGAAGGCCGGGATCTCACGCAGCCATTTGGGCTCCAGGCTGCACTGGCTGGCATAGCCGCGCAGGAAGTGCGGCATGAACTCAGCAGTAAAGGCGGCCTTATCCTCCTGCGCGCTGGCCATGTAAAAGAGCACCATGGCAATGTCATTCACCAGCCAGTTGTAGCCACAGTCGTCGAAATCAAAGAGTGTGATGCGGCCGGCATCATCCACGAAGAGATTGCCGCCATGCGCGTCCTGATGGGTCAGGCCATAGGACTGGCTATCCTTGGGCAAGGTGCGCACGTAGTCACACACTTCTTTGTAGCGCTGCTTGATCTCATTCTCGCTTTCGGGCAGGAAACTGTTGACGAACTCAAAGACCGGATCATCCCAATGCGGACGTTTAGGCGGCACAGTGTAGGCCTTGGTGAGCGTATGCATGCGGCCAATCGTCTCGCCATAGGTTTGGTACAGCTGCGGACTCCAGCGGCCGCGGGGCGGGTCGCCGGCGGCTTTGACGAAGGCCACGGCCAGGAAGTCACCTCCGTGGCCATCGGCGATGGGCTCGACCAGCTTGTGGTTGACGGACTGGATGGCTTGCGCCGCCGAGACGCCGCCGGCGACTAGGTAGTTGATCCACTCGGTCTCGCCTTCGATCAGGGTCTGGTTGCGGCGATGGCTGTGGCCAATGCGCAGAATATATTCCTTGCCATCGCGCGGGAATTCGAAGATAAAGCTTTCAAAGCTATCCAACATTTTGACCGCGGCCGGCTCTACGCCGTAGCGCTGGGCGGCTTCGTGCAGGATGGCATCATTGAAGCGGTCTTTGATGAATTGTTCCATGCGGGTCTTATTCTTAGGCATGATTGCTGCGATGGCATTGTTTCATGCCCGCGCAGTGCATGCTTCTGTTTCAGATTTTGGGCTAAATTTCCCTAAACGGATTACCTGGGCCAACACAGATAAAGCCATTGGGCCACAGTCTTTCACTTTCTCTTTTATATCCACTAAGTGCCTTCGAAATCAGTTCTGCGTAACCCTTAATGCTGTAAAAGTCAGATGAGAGCTTATGCACAGAACTATAACGTCGACGATTCATTGCTAAGTTAAGACTATCTACTGAGAGTTTTTTCAATCTAGGCAATAAATCAAGAATTTTGAGCGGCGCTAAAGGGTCTAATTCTGCTGCTAACGTAAAAACAAAGTCAAGAACATCAGACCATATGGAAATCGTGGTTCTGTCATTCAAATCGAAGGAGGCAGCAGCTTTCTCAAAATCAGATGTCAAGGTCTTGCTAAGTTTTATCTGTCTTCCAAGCGGGACAGTTTGATCTCTTAGCTGCACTGTGCTCTCTAAAAACAACCTCCTCAATTTCTTGAATTCCTCTCGAGCGTCTAACACCGCCTCCCCAAGTGAAGCACCAACGTTAACTTTGTCCAGAACAACTGCAAGCACAGGTGGAATTATGAAAGGCACATCCACCCGTTCTTTAAGCAACTCGAGTTCCTTAGTTGCGGCTTGATTAACAAGCCCTAGTAACGAGTTTGCAACTGAATACTTAAGTGCAGTACTTCTATCCACAAACAACCTTGCAATTGGACTGTCTGAGCTAACGAATGGAACATCGTGAATTCTGGCGAATTCTTGTTGATACAAATAGCTTCCGAAATTCATTGGGTCAATTAAGGCAAGATCATCCTCTGTGACAAGATCAAGCTGCTTCACCTGCGAAACCAATAAGTTAGGCTGTGGCATTTTGAGAATTGGAGCAGGCTCAACAAAGTGAAGAATGCCGGCTTGGTTGAAAGCTTCTATAAGAGAAAGTAACGCTAGTGGATTTTGCCCTATGTAGTAGCCCTCATCATTTTCGTCATCTATAGGGTGAGTTATTACGAATACGCGTTCATAGAAAATTAAAGCTTCGACTACTCTAGAGAGGTCAGAAATGTATTGCCTTGATGCGTCTTCTTTTTTTGTATCAAAGTCATCAAGAATACGACACAGCGCTACATCATCAAGGAAAACATCACCGTCAGACTGCTTAAAATTTTCCCCGACAGTAGAATTTTCCATCACCCCAATCCGCTACTGCTTTTATGCCACAGCCGGACGGAACTTGTAGCCGTAGATCAGCATGCCGCGCTCATCGGTGGCGGAGCGCAGCAAGCGAGTCACCATCTCCACCGGCATGCCGATGGCAGGCTGCTGTTCACCCAGGTCAGTGAGCTGGGCGGTGACCAGCGGGCCTTCGGCCAGCTTGACCATGGCCAGGGTATAGGGCGCCTGCTCGGCGTAGCCTTCGGGCGCGTCATAGACGGTGGTGAAGGAGTAGACCTCGCCCTTGCCGCTGAACTGGAAGAGGGTCTTGGCCTCTTCGCCACATTCGGGGCAGATGTCACGCGGCGGGAAGAGCTTGGCGTCACAATGCTCGCATACCTCGCCGGTGAGCGAGTAGCGTTGTTTCTTTAGTCTCCAATGGCGCGGAATATCCATCTTTCACTTCTCCTGTCGAGCTTACTGTAGCCCGGCAAGACTCTCAGAAACTATCAACTTGGGATCGGGGGAAGCTCACAATTTGGCTGTTAATGCGCCTATAATCCAGCCCTTATGACGGTTGAAACTGACGAAGAACTGAAGCGGCTACAGGCGATCGGGCGCATTTGTGCCGCGGCCCTGCGCAAAATGCTGGCGGCGGCCGCACCGGGTATGACCACCCGTGAGCTGGACGAGATCGGCCGCAGCTACCTGGAGAGCCAGGGCGCCCAATCGGCGCCCGAGGTCATGTACCAGTTCCCCGGCGCCACCTGCATCAGCGTGGCGCCGGTGATCGCCCACGGCGTGCCGGGGAAGTATGTGCTGCAACGAGGCGACCTGATCCATATTGACGTGTCAGCCGAGAAGGATGGCTATTTTGCCGACACGGGTGCATCGATGCAGGTGGCCGAGGGCAGCAAAGAGGTGACCGCCCTGCTGGATGCGACCAAGGCCACGCTGAAGAAGACCCTGGCCGCCGCCAAGGCCGGAACCCTGATCAGCGAGCTGGGACGGACGATGCAGAGCGAGGCGCATAAACGCGGCTACAACACGATCGCCCAATTGGCCAGCCACGGCATCGGCCGCAAGCTGCACGAGTACCCCAGCGATGTCTTGAATGTACCCAACCCGCGCGACAAGCGCGTGCTGACCGAAGGGCTGGTGCTGGCCTTGGAACCGTTCCTGACCGCCGGCTCGGGCCGGATCACGGAGGAGCGCGATGGCTGGTCGCTGCGCACGACGGACCGCAGCATCGCGGCCCAGTTCGAGCACACGATCGTGGTCACGCAGGGCAAGCCCATCATCCTGACGTAGACAAAAAAAGCCCGCTGCAATGCAGCGGGCTTTTTTTATGGTTCTACTCGGGCGGGTCTGAAACCCGCCCCTACCTAGCTCAGTGCATAGCGCTTGGCAAAGGCCGGCGGGAAGGCGATCTGATTGGCGTAGAAATAGCGAATGAGCTGGCCCTGGTGCTGGGCTTCGTGCTCGAGCAGATCGAAGAGGATGTGCTGGCGCGGCTCGTCATAAGGTTGGCTGGCCGCGGCCAGAGCGGCCTGCAAGGCCGCCTGTGAGGCGGCCAAGGCAGCCTGCACGCTGGCAGGAACCTCAGGCTCCTTGAGGCTGCAACTGAAACCCTGCCATGCACCAGCCTCGAAGGCACGCGTATAACTCTCGCGTGCGCCGACCACGCACCAGAACTGGGAGCCAATGCTATTGGAGGGCGACTCGCCATTGTGGCTGGCGAGCTGCTCGCCGCTGAGCTGGGCGGCCAGGGCGTTGGTGAGGCTGGTGGCTTTGTCGAGACGGGCGCTCAGCAGATCCATCAGTCCTCCATGCGGCGCAGCACATGCGTCACGGCCGTGGCGGCCGGGCCGCCCAGGCTCTGCACCAGGGCGGTGCGTGCGCCAGCGATCTGCGCCCCGCCCGCCTGGCCGCGCAGTTGCAGGGCGGCCTCGGCAGCCTGGTAAGCGCCGGTGGCGCCTCCGGGGAAGCCGCGGGCTTTCAGCCCGCCCAGGGTTGCGATGGGCATCTCGCCAGTGAGCGAGATGGCGCCGTTCTGCGCCCACTTCCAGCCCTCGCCGCGGGCGGCCAGACCGGCCGCTTCCATGGAAAGTGCGCTGTAGATGGAGAACGCGTCGAAGAGCTCGAACAGATCCGCATCCTTGGGCAGGATGCCAGCCTGAGCGCAGGCACGCTCGATGGAGAGGCGGGCTGCGTTGAAGGTGAGCGGGTCTGGCCGGTCGTGCAGCGCCAGCGTGTCGGAGACGGCACTGGAGCCGATGATCTCGACCAGCGGGTGCGAGAACTTGGGCGGCAGCAGCTCGCGCCGGGTCAGGATGAGCGCGGCGGCGCCATCCGCATTGGGGGCGACATCAAACATGTTGAGCGGCGCGCTGACCATGCCCGCCTTGGCATAGGTCTCAGGCTTGACGGCCTTCTGGAACATGGCGTTGGGGTTATGCGCGCCGTTGGCGTGGGCGGTGAGCGGGAAGCCCGCCAGTGCATCCTGCGGCAGCTTGTGCTCGTGCAGGTAGCGCTGCGCCAGCAGGGCGGCCTGGGCGGTGAGGGTGAGACCCTGCTCGGCTTCGTAATCCGTGTCGGAGCCCATCGCCAGCGCGGCTTCGACTTCGGCGGGGACTTGCTCGCTGAGCTTCTCGACGCCCAGCACCATGGCGGCGTCCACCTGGCCGCTGGCGACCGCCAGCATGCCAACGCGTAGAGCCATAGCGGCCGAGGCGCCGGCGGCCTCGATGGTGGCAGCTTCAATGCCAGTCAGGCCGGCAAAGTCGGCCAGCAGGGTGCCGAGTTGGGCTTGCTTGGACAGCTGGCCGGCCAGCATGTTGCCGACGTACAGCGCGTTGGGGCGCAGGCCGCCAGCATCCTGCATGGCGGCTTCCATGGCCTGGAAGGCCAGCTCGCGCAGAGATATGTTCCAATGTTCGTTTACGGGGGTAAGCCCGATGCCAGCAATGATGACGTTGGTCATAAAGTTCCTCTCAAAGCAAGTGAGCAGTGATCAGTGGCTAGGGAGCTGGAGAACTGCTCACGGTTTACTGTTCACTGATCACTTCATTGTCAACTTGCCGCGCATACGTACATACGCGGCGTAATCGATCTCGGTGCGGCGTTCGATGTATTGCTCGGTGGTGGTGGCGAGCTGCGGCTTGCCGGCGATCTTGTCGGTGACGCGCAGCACCATCGCATCCGAACCGGCGCCGGAGCCGAAGGAGACCAGCATGATGCGCTCACCCGGCTTGGCAATATCCAGAATGGCGGTCAGGCCGATGATGGCCGCGCCGGAATAGGTGTTGCCGATGCGCGGCACCAGCAAGCCGGTCTTGATCTGCTCCGGCGTGAAGCCGAGCATCTGCCCGGCGCGCTGCGGGAACTTGGCGTTGGGCTGGTGGAAGACGGCATAGGCGTAATCCTCCGGCTTGGTGTTGGTGGCCTGAAACATGGCCTCGCCGGCGGTGGTGATGTGCTTGAAATAGGCCGGCTCGCCAGTGAAGCGCTGGCCGTGCTCCGGGTACTTGGCATATTGGCGACGCCAAAAGTCCGGTGTGTCGGTGACGAAGGAATAAGTGCACTCGATCTCAGCCAGCGATTCTTCGCCGGGGCCGATGACGAAGGCGGCCCCGCCTGCCCCGGCAGTGTATTCAAGCGCGTCACCCGGGCGGCCCTGGGCGGTGTCCATGCCGATGGCCATGGCGTACGGCGCCATACGCGAGCCGACGAATCCCATCGCGGCGACCATCGCCTCGGTGCCGGCTTTGCAGGCGAATTCCCAGTCGGCGGCCTGGATGCTGGTGGAAGCGCCGATGGCCTCGGCCACCAGAGTAGAGGTGGGCTTGACCGCATACGGATGCGACTCGGAGCCGACCCAGACGGCACGCAGCTCGCTGGCAGGCACCTGGGCGCGGGCCACAGCGTTGCGGGCGGCTTCAATCGACATGGTGATGACATCTTCATCCAAACCGGGGACGGACTTCTCGATGATGGGCAGCCCCGCGGTGCCATCGGTCCACACGCGGGCGACTTCCTTGGCGGGCAAGCGATAGCGGGGCACATAGGCGCCATAGCCTACGATGCCAACCGGATGCTCAGGCTTGAGCAGGCGAGCCGTTTCGTGCTGGTGGGTATGCTCTGTCATCGGTTCCATTCCTTTAGCAGTTCTTCGGCGCGGTCAATGCGCACGGTCTTCTCGGATACCAGTTGGGCGGCCAGCTTCTCGACCTGTTCGCCTTGCGCGCCGGCCGCAATGGCCACCTGGCGGGCGTGCAGGCTCATGTGGCCGCGTTGGATGCCCTCGGTGGCCAGGGCGCGCAGGGCCGCCAGGTTCTGGGCCAGCCCTACGGAAACGATGATCTCAGCCAGTTGTGCCGCGGTGGTGACGCCCATCAGCTTGAGGGCGGCTTGCGCGGTGGGATGCACTTTGGTGGCGCCGCCGACAATGCCGACCGCCATGGGCAGCTCCAGGCTGCCGACCAGATCGCCCTCGGGTGAGACGCCCCAAGTGCTGAGCGAGGTGTAGCGGCCGGTGTGAGCGGCGTAAGCATGCGCGCCAGCTTCCACGGCGCGCCAGTCATTACCGGTGGCGATGACCACTGCGTCAATGCCGTTCATGATGCCTTTGTTGTGAGTAGCGGCGCGGTACGGGTCGGCGGCGGCGAAGGCCCAGGCCTCCACGATGCCGTCGCGCACTTGCTCGGCGGAGAAGTCAGCGAAGGCCAGCTCACTGAGCTTGATGGTGCACTCGGCGCGGGCCAGGCGGCGGTCGGCCAGGTTGCTGAGAATGCGCAGATGGACGCGGCCGCCGGTGAGCGCCTCGATGCGCGGAGCCAGGCGCTCGCAGGCGGTGTTGATGGCGTTGGCGCCCATGGCATCCCGCACGTCGTAGATGAGATGCAACACCAAGAAGGGGCCGATGGGAGATTTAGGGATGCGGCGTACGACCAGCTCACGCGGGCCGCCGCCTAGTTTGAGGAGGATCGGGTCGATCTGAGCGGCCTCGGCCAGCAGGTCTGGCGTGGCAACTTCGAGGGCGGATGTGGCCGCATCGAGATCGGCCACATCCAGCAGCTGCATCTGGCCGATCATCAGGGGCGCGTCGGTGCTGGCGGTGAAACCGCCAGCAGCACGCGCCAGCTTGGCCATGAAGGAGGCCCCGGCTACGACAGAAGGCTCCTCGACCGCCATGGGCACCAAAACCTCGCGGCCATTGACCACAAAGTTGAGCCCCAAGCCTAACGGGAGGCTGTGGACGCCGATGGCATTCTCGACCATGTGGTCGGCGGCTTCGGCCACGATGCCGCCGAGGGCCAGGGCCTGCAACTGCTCCTCGGACAGTACACCGAGGGCACGCATACGCTCGTGGCGTTCTTCTATTGAAAGATCGTAAAAACCAGGAATGCGGGATGAAGGCGAATTCATACACCCTAATTAATACGCGGGAGTACTTGCAAAAGCTATCAAGAAAAGGACCGGGTTGTTGGGCTAATTTGTGGCTAAAAAGTGGGTTCTCAATGACAATCCATCCATTATGGGAGACACTATGCACTCATTACGCAAGTCCTCAGCCTGGATCTTGATCCTACTGCTCACCCTGCTGGCCGCCTGCTCGTCTGCGCCGGCCATCCCCACCAGTACCCCCACCCTGCCCAGTGGTGGCGGCGACACAAGCGGCGCGGGGTCTGTGCCGGCCGGAGACCCCGGCGGCAGCCAGGATGCGGCCACGGGATTGGATGAGCCTGTGCTGGGCATCACCCCGCCCGAGGTCACGCCGCCGCCCGTGCCCACGCCGAGGCCAGGCATCCAGGGCGCGAGCAACCCGCCGGAGGCGGCGCGTCCATCGCCATTGGTGGTGATCTGGCGCTCGGCCCGATCACCGGCGGCACTTGCTCAACGCTGGATGGCGAAACCTACCTGAGCGTCCCGCCAAGCGCGGGGGCGCCGCCGCCGTATGCCTCATTGGTAATTTACGCGGGGTCGAGCAACATCCGCAGCGGCACTTTGGTGTGGGCAACTTCTGAGCAGGCTACCGATAGTGCAGTGGTATCGGCGCAGGATACATTCGAGATCATCATCAACCCGGATGGCTTCTCTGGCAGCTTTGAGGGGACTGCCCATCGCGTCACCAGCGGAGTGCCGGTACAGGAAATTATCAGCGTGAGCGGCGTATTCAACTGCATTGCCGGGCTGCTGCGAGTGTACGGGGAGCACCCGGTGGACATGACCGGCGCGCAATGCGAAACTACGCCGCAACTTGTGATCAGCAGCGGGCGCAGTGGCGAGAATGCGGCCCTGTTCATGGTGGAGCCTGGGGCATCACCAGACCATGTGGCGCGCGGCGGGTTGAGCTGGCGGGTCGATGGAACACAATACGGCACCAACTGGCTCAACGTCACCATCAATCCAGACCGCCTGTCTGGCTCATACTACGGTGAGGGTCGCCGCCCGGATGGCAGTAAGTTCCCGATACAAGGTGCATTCAACTGTCTCGGCATGTGAGGCAGGAAATGTAAATAAAAACGCTGGCCGCACGGCCAGCGTTTTTTTGTTTACGCACGCTCGTATAATGCGGATGTGAGCGCCATCACCAGCCGTACTAACCCTAAAGTGAAACTCATGCGCAGCCTGCACGAGCGTAAAGCGCGCCAGGAAACCGGTCTGTTCCTGATCGAGGGTGTATTTCATATCGGCGCAGCCCTAGAAACTGGCGCAGCGCTGGAATTGGCGCTGTATGCCCCCACCCTGCTGCGCGGCGATTTTGCCCAGGCTCTGCCAGGACGGCTGCTGGCGGCAGGCGTGGAAACGCTAGAAGTCAATGAAGACGTAATGGCCAGCCTGAGCGAGAAGGACAACCCGCAGGGCATCCTGGCGGTTGCCCGTCAGCAAGCGGCCACGCTGGCCAGCCTGCCGGTGCATGGCGCAGCGGTGTACCTGGCGGCGGTGGCGCCGCAGGACCCCGGCAACGTGGGCAGCTTGCTGCGCACGCTGGACGCAGCCGGGGGCGATGGCCTGATCGTACTCGAAGGCGGCACGGACCCCTGGCACCCGCAGGCAGTGCGGGCGAGCATGGGGGCGCATTTCACCAAGCCGATCGTGCAGGCCAGTTTTGCAGACTTTGTGGTGTGGGCGGCGGCCGAGGGGGTGGCGCTGTATGGCAGTTCCGCCAAGGCGGAACTGGACTACCGCCAGGCGGCGTACAGCCGCCCAGCAGCGTTGCTGCTGGGCAGCGAGCGCGAAGGACTGAGCCCTGAGCAGCTGGCCGCCTGCACACAGGTGGTGAGCTTGCCGATGCGCGGGCGGGTCACCTCGCTGAATTTAGCCGTGGCGGCCGGAATCTGGCTGTATGCGGTGGTAGCGTAACAAAGCAAGCAGCGAGCTGCTGCTTCGTTTTACGCTTTGGGGAATGTGAACGAGGCGTAGTCCTTGCCTTGTTTCTTGTATTGGCCGATCACTTCGGCGATCTGGGGGTTGCTGGTCATGGCTTCTTCCAAACCTTTGGAATCCCAGGTGACGCGGCCGGAGTGATATGAGGCCTTCATGCCCTCGACGGATACATTGGCCTGCGCGGTAACCACGCTGGCCTTGATCTTCTCTTCGAGCTCGGTCAGCGATGCTTCCGCCGCTTGGCTTTTGCCATCGAATTCGGCCTCGATCTCGGCTACGCGCTGGCGCACATCCAAGGGCATGGCTTCTTCTATGAGGCGCTGCTTCTCGGATTCCAATTGAGCAGCCTGCCCCTTCACCTCAAGATACTTGCTCATCAAGTTCAGGATCTCTTCGTTGGTCATCAGACGTCTCCTTGGTTAGGGGTTACCCCAAATTCGATATGAGTCGGTTGTGCAGCGGGTGGCCTCGTTCAATCCATCCAGGCAAACCTTGTAGACCACCAGTTCCCAGTTCTGGCCCTGCACCGGCGGCACGCTGAGTTGGGTCTGGCCATTAGCATCCGTGGCTGGGAAGGTGTAGAGCCATGTTTCGCCGGAGGGCGCGGTCAGCTCCAGGAAAGGCTGCAGCCCTTGCAGGAGCTGGCCATTGGCGTGCAAGCTGGCGTAAATGGTCTGCCCTTCGGTGGAGGAAACTTGAGCCCGCGCTTCCCACACATCAATGCGGATCTTTTCAAACGCGGCCTGGGCCAGCGGTGAGCCTTGGTCGTAGAAACGGGTGCGGTATTCAACTCCAAGCGGCAGCAGGCTGACTGCACCGCTCTGATAGCGCAGGCAGGCGTTGACGAAGCATTGGCTGGCGCCGCCATCCGTAGGTTGCAATTCTGCGATGGGCGCGCCGAAGGCGGCATAGCCGCCGTGCTGGGTGATGTAGTCGTCGAACACGAGTGGCACGTTGTAACCAAAGTTGCCATCCAAGGCGTGGAAGACCAAGTTGGCATTCTCCAGCCGCGTCACGCGCGGCTCAGGCAGGATGCCGAGCAGCGAAGTCAGCGGGCGCGGCAGCACGGTCGCGGGCTGGCCGGGCGGCACGTACAGCACCATGTTCTGGTAGATGACCTCGAGGCTGCCATCGGCCAGCTGATAGGGGCCAGCCAGACGCGGGCCGGTGACCGCTTGCCCCAAGGCGGCTGCGACGCTGGTGAATGGCTCACCGTAGGCGAGCTCGGGATGGACCACGGCCGGCGGGCTGCTGGCGGGCACGCCGCAGCCCTGGCCGCAGATCTGGCGGCCGTAGTCAATGAAGCGCACGCCGGCCAGGGATTCATCAAGATCCAAGTAAAAGCCAAGGTTCTCAAAGTACTGCTCCACTCTGCTTTGGTCTTGCAGGAAGCGCATGCCGGTGAGGGGTTTGCCTACATAACGCTGGCCGCCCAGCTGGCGGTAGAGATCCTCGAAGCCTTCGTAGATGATGTAGCCTTCCACGAACAGCGCGTCTTGCAAGTTGCCATCTGGCAGGGGTGCATCCCATACGCCCAGTTGCTGGCCAAGCGGAGCCAGGCTGAACTGCTCGCTGGGGGCAAGGGCCGGGTTGTAGACCATGAGGCCGGCCTCGATGTACTGCTTCTGGATGTTGCCCTCGACGATGCCGGGCGAGATCACCGCCCCGGCGCGCTGCGGGCCGCCGAGGAAGGCATAGAAATCCTCGAAGACGGGCTCGAGCGTATATGGGCTCGGGATGGTTTCAGGGTTGTTGGCGCGTGGGCTGGTGCAGGCGGCCAGTAGGAGCCCCAAGGTAAGAACCACAACAAAATTTCTGCGCCATGACATGCTTTTATAAAGTAAAGATGATTTTAACATGCAGGCTTGCCCTGCCCTTTGCCTGGGCAGGGGCGAAAGTACTATAATGAATCAACCCCCTCTCAAGGAGTGTGCCCATGGTGCAAGTGAAACAACCCCAAACTGAAACACGCCCAATGACCGAGGAAGGCGATTTTCTGCCGATCCAGGGCATTGACCATTTACATTTCTATGTAGGCAACGCGAAGCAGGCCATGCATTATTGGTGGAAGGGCCTGGGCTTCAAACCTGTGGCCTACTCCGGCCTGGAGACGGGCAACCGTGAGTTTGCCTCGTATGTTTTGGAGTCTGGCAAGATCCGCGTTGTGGTCTCGGCCGCGTATGGCCCCAGCCACGAGATGGCGGGTCATCACCTGGCGCACGGGGACGGCGTCAAGGTGGTGGCGTTGCAGGTGGAGAATGTGGAGAAGGCCTTCAAGGAGACCACCTCACGCGGCGGACAGGCTGCCTGGGCGCCGCGGGAAGAGAAGGACGAGTTCGGCATTCTGCGCACCTCGGCCATTCACACGTATGGCGAAGTGCTGCACGTCTTCGTAGACCGCAGCGAGTACAAGGGGCCGTTCGCGCCCGGCTACCAGCCGCACGAGCGCGAGGCAAACAGCGCCGGCCTGGCGGCGGTGGACCACATTGTGGGCAATGTGCAACTGGGCAAAATGAACCACTGGGTCAACTTCTATCACAAGGTGATGGGCTTCCGCCAGCTGCAGCATTTTGACGACCAGGACATCAGCACCGAATATTCAGCCCTGATGTCCAAAGTGATGGAGAACGGCAACGGGCGCATCAAGCTGCCGATCAACGAGCCGGCCGACGGCAAGCGCCGCAGCCAGATCGAAGAATATCTCGACTACTACCTGGGGCCGGGCGTGCAACACCTGGCGCTCTCGACCGGCGACATCATCGAGACGATCACGCAGCTCAAGGAAAATGGCATCGAGTTCCTGCGGGTGCCGGATGAGTACTACACCATGCTGCCTGAGCGTGTGGGCGACATTGTGAAAGAACCGCTGGACAAGATCAACGAGCTGGGCATTCTGGTGGACCGGGATGATGAGGGCTATTTGCTGCAAGTGTTCTCACGCCCTATTCAAGATCGCCCAACGTCTTTCATTGAGGTGATCCAGCGACGCGGCAGCCGCGGCTTTGGCAAGGGCAACTTCAAAGCCCTGTTCGAGGCGCTGGAAGCGGAGCAAGACCGCCGCGGCAACCTGTAAGCCTGATGCGCTACCTGACCTTCAATGCACCTGGTGATGGGCGCCCCCGATTGGGGGCGCTCATTGCTGAAGACCGCGTGGTGTCGCTGGGCCGCGGCGACCTGCCGCAGGACATGCTGAGCTTCATCCGGGCCGGGGCGGCCACCTGGGCGCTGGCCGCGCAGGTGGCGCGCCAGACGCAGACGGTATGGGCGCTGGAGGATGTGCGCCTGCGCGCCCCGCTGCAAAACCCGCCCAGCATCCGAGATGCGTATGCCTTTGAGCAGCATGTGCGCACCGCCAACCAGAACCGCGGGCGCGAAGTGCCGGCGGAGTGGTACGAGTTCCCCGTCTTTTACTTCACCAACCCGACGACGGTGTTCGGGCCTGGCGATGAAATCCAGAAACCGAGCTACACCCAGGCGCTGGACTATGAGCTGGAGGTAGCGGCGGTTATCGGCAAGCCCGGCAAGGACATCCCCGCCGAGAAAGCGATCGAGCACATCTTCGGCTTCACGATCATGAACGACTGGTCGGCGCGGGATGTGCAGCGCAAGGAGATGAAGGTGGGCTTGGGCCCGGCTAAGGGCAAGGACTTTGCCACCAGCCTGGGGCCAGTGATCGTCACGCCGGATGAGCTGGATAGCGTCACTAGTGGACGCCCGGGCGTGTACAGCCTCGAGATGAAGGCACGCGTGAATGGCAAACAGCTCTCTCAGGGGAACTGGGCTGATATCCATTACTCCTTCGGCGAGATCATTGCGCGTGCCTCGCAGGGAGTGACCCTGCAAGCTGGCGATGTCATCGGCTCGGGCACAGTCGGCACCGGCTGCCTGCTGGAACTCACCAAGGCTGAGGGGCCGTGGTTGCAGGTGGGAGATGCGGTGGAGCTGGAGATCGAGGGGATTGGGGTATTGGGGAATAGAATAGCTTAGGCTGTAAGCGATAAGCTCTAAGCTGTAAGCTAAGGAAGGGGTGGATGCAAGATTTTAGAAGGTTAGCTATCTGGCAAAAAGCGCATGCGTTAACTTTGACCTTGTACAAAGAAACTAAGTCTTTTCCAAAGACAGAAATTTATAGTCTGACAAGCGAAATTCGGCGAGCGGCTTCTTCAATCCCAACTAACATTGCGGAAGGCAGCGTACAAGGAAGCGATGCTCAGTTTGCACGGTTTTTGCATATTGCCCTCGGTTCTGCAGCCGAACTTGACTATCTGTTATTGCTTTCACGTGAATTAGAATATGTGCAAAGCGTTGCTTATGAGCAATATCGCTCTGAAGTGGATCAGATCAAGAAGATGCTGACGGCCTTTATTCGCAAGCTGAAGGCTTAAAGCTTATGGCTTAAAGCTAAAAAGGAGCCCCTTATGCCCTTCTATCATTCCCTTGGTGAATTCCCGCAAAAGCGCCACGTGCAGTTCCGCAAGCCGAATGGTAACCTGTACCGTGAAGAAGTCATGGGCCTGGAGGGCTTCTCCGGCATCCAGTCCCTGCTGTACCACCATTTCCTGCCGCCGCGTATCAAGAAAGTGGAGCTACTGGGCAGCGCCAAGTCCGAATACGTCGACTATGGCGCCATCCGTCACCGTGCCTTCCGCACGGCGGATATACCCGCCGGCGGCGACCCGGTTGCCGCACGCCGGGAGCTGCTAGGCAACAACGATGTCACCATCGGCCTGAGCCGCCCGACCAAGAGCATGGACTATTTCTATCGCAACGCCCAGGCCTACGAGTGCTGGTTCGTGCATGAGGGCAGCGGCGTGCTGCGCAGCCAGTTCGGGGCGCTGGAGTTCCACGAAGGCGATTACCTGGTGATCCCGTTCGGGGTGACCTGGAAGCTGGAGCTCTCCGGCCCGGAGGCGCGCTTCCTGGTGGTGGAGACCCCCTCACACATTGAGCCGCCGCGACGCTATCGCAACGAATATGGACAACTGCTGGAGCACGCGCCCTACACCGAACGCGATATCCGCGTGCCGACCCAGCTGGATACGCACACGGAGCGCGGCGAGTTCGAGGTGCGCGTCAAGGTGCGCGACACGATCAGCCGCCATATCCTCGACCATCACCCGCATGACGTCGTAGGCTGGGATGGCTATCTGTATCCGTGGATCTTCAACATCAACGACTTTGAGCCGCGCACCGGCGCGCTGCACCTGCCCCCGCCCACGCACCAGACCTTCCAGGGCCGCGGCTTTGTGCTGTGCTCGTTCGTGCCGCGCTTGTATGACTTCCACCCGGATGCGATCCCGGCTCCGTACAACCACTCCAATGTGCAGTCGGACGAAGTGATCTACTACGCGGAAGGCGAGTTCATGTCGCGCAAGGGGATTGACCGCTGCGATATTTCCATGCATCCCTTCGGCCTGCCGCATGGCCCGCAGCCCGGCGCAACGGAAGCCTCGATCGGCAAGGAGCGCACGGACGAGCTGGCGGTGATGGTGGACACCTTCCATCCGCTGCATATCACCACGGCCGCGCTGGAAATGGAAAAGCCGGAGTATCAGGACAGCTGGCTGGAAGGCGACGGCGAATAATGAAGGGCAAAGCACTCGAGCGGAATATTGCCCTGATGGCGCTGGCGGCCGGCCTTGTGCTGGCCGCCATGCTGGCTGCTACCGTGCTGCAGGGCGCGGCCGAGACCTCTTTCGACGCCGCCATGCCGCCGGCACAGTACGCCGACAACCTGCTGCAGCACGAAACGGCGCTGCGTACTTATGTGGCACTGGACAGCTTCTTCGTCCTGTTCTATACAGCGGTGTTCGTGCTGCTGGCGATGGCGCTCAAGAATGCCGAGAACCTGTGGCTGGTTGCGGCTGGGCTTGGCGCATTGCTGATCACGAGCTATCTGGATATCCACGAGAACAATGAGCTGCTGGTCTTCCTGCAGATGGCCCAGCAAGGCGTTTTGCCTGGCGCTGAGATGGTGCATTCACGCGCTCTGTGGAGCGCGGTCAAATTCCATAGCAGCTATGTAAGCTTCTTCCTAATGGCATTCGTGCTGCCCAACAAGACCGCGTTGGAGCGCATCTTGCGTTGGGCGCTGTGGTTAGGCTATGTGCCGGTTGGCATATTGGTGTACGCCTTCCCCAGCCCGTGGTTCACGCTGGCCCGCTTTGTCTTCATGCTGGTGGGCTTGTTCCTGCTGGCCTGGAACTTCCACCTGCGTTCACGCAAGTAGCGGCTCATGCAGTTTGACCCGCAAACCGCTCCGGCTGGCGCCGTAAGCAAGATCCTGACTGGCAGTGTGATCCCCCGCCCGATCGCGTGGGTCTCCACGGCCAGTGCGGAAGGCGTGCTCAATCTGGCGCCATTCTCGTTCTTCAATGTGGCCGCGCACAAACCCCCCACTCTGCTGTTTTGTATCGAAGTGCGCGGATCGGATGGCGGCATCAAGGATACGTATCACAACATCATGGCGACCAAGCAATACGTCATCAACATCGCCACCGAGCCGCTGGCCGAGGCCATGAACCTGAGCTCGACCGAGCTGCCGCCGGAGCGCGACGAGTTCGAGGTGGCCGGGCTGACGCCGGCCCCCTCCGCCCGCGTGACGCCGCCGCGGGTGGCCGAGAGCCCGGTGAGCTTCGAGTGCGAGCTGCGCCAGGTGGTACCCATTGGGGATGGCACGCCAGGCTCGGCATGGATCATGATCGGTGAAGTGGTGTATGTGCACGTGGCCGATGACATCATCAATGAGAAGTTTTATGTTGACTCACAGAAACTGCGCGCCATCGGCCGCCTTTCCGGCTTTGGCTATTCGCGCACTACGGATACGTTTGAAATGAAGCGCCCACCCTCTCAATTGGGGAGTACCTCATGATCACGATCGCCAATATCAGACTCTGGATGGAAACCAACCCAACCCTCGCCCCTTGGGTGGTAGTAGGTGCGATCCTGCTGAGCTTATTGATCGCCCGCTATGTTGTCGGCCGCGGCTTGATGTGGCTGGCCCGCAGTACCAAGAACCAATGGGACGATGTGCTGGTCAAGCACATGCAGCCCTTGCGGCTCTCCTGGGTGGCGCCGCTGGCCGTGCTGTATCTGTTTGCATACCTGTGGCCCCAGTACGCCCGAGCGCTGCAGTCCATCTCGCTCTTCTTCATTTTGTGGATCCTGGTGCTGACGCTGAACGCCCTGTTGACAGCGGCCAACGTGATCTACGAGAGCCGCGCCAATTACAGCGGCGTGGCGATCCAGGGCTATCTGGATCTGGGCAAGATATTGATGATCGGCGTAGGCGTGATCCTGAGCATCTCGGTCTTTACGGGCCGCTCGCCGTTGCTGCTGCTGGGTGGGTTGGGTGCGCTGACCGCCATCCTGCTGCTCATCTTCCAGGACACCATCCTGGGGCTGGTGGCCAGCGTGCAGATCGCCGCCAATGACCTCGTGAAAGAAGGTGACTGGATCGAAGTGCCGGCCTTCAATGCGGATGGCGATGTGATGAACATGTCGTTGCACACGGTCAAGATCCAGAACTTCGATAAGACCTTCACAGTCATCCCCACCCATAAGCTGCTTGAAGTCTCGTTCAAGAATTGGCGCGGCATGAGCCAAAGCGGCGGCCGCCGCATCAAACGCTCGATCTCGTTGGATATCCAAAGCGTGCGCTTTTGCAACGACAAAGAAATGACGCGCTTGAAACAAATGGACTTGCTCAAGGATTTCTTTGCCAACAAACCCAGCCAGCTCACCAACGTTTCGGTGTTCATGGCCTATGTGGAAAGCTACCTGCGCCAGCGCCCGGACATCAAGAAGGACCAAACCATCATGGTGCGCCAGCTTGACCCCGGACCGACGGGCCTGCCGGTCGAGATCTACATCTTTGCCAGCACGACCGCCTGGGAGGAATATGAGGCCATCCAGGCCAGCATCTTTGACCATCTGCTGGCGATCGTGCCCGAGTTTGGCCTACGGGTATTCCAAAACCCGACGGGCGGTGATTTTTCAAGCTTCATAAGCCAGACGGATGCCTAGTGGCTCCCACAACAAGTCTAAAAAGCCTCGCTCGCTGAGCGAGGCTTTTTAGTAGCTACTTTGTAGGCGGCCGTGGACTGTTACAATTTTCCGCACCTGGATACAAAGTATCAGGGATACGGTTGAAAGGATGACAATGGCTACAAAGAAGAAGAAACCCGCAAAAAAGGCCCCAGTAAAAGCCAAAGCTAAGAAGACTGCCAAGGCAAAGGCCAAAGTAACCAAGAAGACGGTCAAGAAGGCGGCCAAAAAGGTTGTGCGCAAGCCAGCCGTGAAGAAGGCGGCCGCCCGCAAGCCAAAGGCCGCGCCCAGTTTGGGGAACGTACCCCGTTGGGATCTGAGCAATGTGTACTCTGGGCTGGAGAGCGACGACTTCAAGGCGGGCATTGCCGACTTGCAATCCCAGCTGGATGCGATCGAAGCCTATTTGGGCGAGCACAAGATCCGCAAGAACCCGGGCGGCCCGCTACAGACCAGCACGGACGAGCAGGCGAATGTGCTCTCCACCCTGTTGGACAAAGTCAACGCAGTGGCGCGCCTGTACGGCACGCTGCGCGCTTACATTGCCTCTTACACCACCACGGACTCGTACGATCAAACGGCCCGCCGCATCGAATCTGAGGTGGAACAGTACGGCGTGGATTTGCAGAAGATCGATGTAGCCATCAGCGGCTGGGTGGGTACCCTGAGCAGCAGCCAGCTGGAAGAAATCACCCAGCGCCCCGGCACCCTGGCCGGACACGCCTTCTACCTGAAGGAACTGCACGAGCAGAGCAAGTACCTGATGGACTCCGAGGAGGAGGCGCTGGCGGCTGAGCTCTCGCTGAGCGGCTCCAACGCATGGGGCAAGCTGCAGAACACCACCAACTCGCAACTCAGCGTGGAGTTCAAGCTGGATGGCAAGGTGCAGAAGCTGCCGATGCCGGCGCTGATCAACTTACGCAGCCATGCTGACGCGGATGTGCGCCGCCGCGGCTACGAAGCCGAGATGGCCGCGTTCGACAGCGTGAAGGAAGTGTATGCCGCTTCCATGAACGGCGTGAAGGGCGAAGTGAACACGCTCAACACGCGCCGTGGCCGCAGTGATGCACTGCACTCCTCAGTTGACACATCGCGGATTGATCGCCAGACCCTGGATGCCATGATGGAAGCGATGCAAGACAGCTTCCCCATGTTCCGCAAGTACTTCAAGTCCAAGGCGCAGCGCCTGGGCAAGAGCAGCCTGGCCTGGTGGGACCTGTATGCCCCCATGGGCAGCATGGACCGCGTGTATACCTATGAAGAGGCGCGCGATTTAATTCTGGAGCAATTCGGCACCTTCTCTGATGACCTGCGCGGCTTGGCCCAGCGCGCCTTCGACAAGAACTGGATCGACGCTGAGATGCGCGAGGGCAAGAGCGCGGGCGCGTTCTGCATGGATGTGCCCGGCGTGGACGAGTCTCGCATTCTGGCCAACTTTGACGGCTCGATGGAGCAGCTAAGCACGCTGGCCCACGAACTGGGTCACGCGTATCACAACGAATGCCTGGTCGGCAAACCCTACCTGCAGGCCATCACGCCCATGACCCTGGCCGAAACCGCCTCGATCATGTGCGAAACCATCATCACCAACGCCTCCATCAAGCTGGCGCAGACCCCGGGCGAGAAACTGGCCATCCTCGAGAGCCAGCTGCTCAACGCCTCCCAGGTGATCGTGGACATTACGTCGCGCTTCTTGTTCGAGAAGGAAGTGTTCGAGCGCCGCGCCAAGGCTGAACTCTCGGCAGATGAGCTGTGCGAGATCATGGAACGCGCTCAGCTAGCCACCTACGGCGACGGTCTGGACCCCAAGCAGCTGCACAAATACATGTGGACCTGGAAGCCGCATTACTACTATGCGGGTTTCTCGTTCTACAACTACCCGTATGCCTTCGGCCTGCTGTTTGGCACGGGTCTGTACGCCATCTACCAGCAGCGCGGAGCGGAGTTCACCAAGGACTACCGCGACCTGTTGGCCAGCACCGGCCTGGGCGATGCGGCCACCTTGGCGCAGCGCTTCGGCATCAACATCCGCGAGAAGAAGTTCTGGCAAGACAGCCTGGCTGTCATTGGCGAGCAGATCGAGGAGTACGTCAACCTCAAGGCGTAGCCTGAAAGAGCAAGCACAAAAAAAGCCCGCCGTATGGCGGGCTTTTTTTGTGCTTAGCAGGTTGGCCGCAGGATCGTACTACTGGACGAAACCGAGATGGGAATCGTCTGCGTGCCAATGATGGCGCCAACAAACGGCATTGTGAGCGTGAACTGGTGCGTAACCGTTACAGTGAGTTGGCCGCCGGCCACAATAGGGCTGGGCTTAGCCACGGCAACGGTGACATTGGTGGTATTTGACAGATCTACCGGGGTAGTAGAACTGCTGCGAACCCGGCTAATGATGTCAGCATTGTTGACAGGGCAAAAGGACCCAAAGATAGCGCCTTCTTCGGCAGCTTCTCGCAACGAGATAAGAGAGAAATACGCCCGGCCCGCATCAACGCCTACAGCCAGCACCATCAGCAAGGCAACAAAGGAAATTGCGAGCTCTGTAAGGCTCTGACCGCGCTGACGGCGCAAACGGGAGGCAGGCATCTTATTCCGTCTCCGCGGGGGCAAGATCGATCTCAAGCGAAGCCAGCATGGGTAGCCACCCGAGATCAACCCCCTTCACGATGGTGCGGCGGGTTACGGTAGTGAATGTGAGGACTGGGAAACGAAAGATCGGCATGGGCGCGCCGGGCTGAAAGGTGCCGGTGACCTGCACAACAATGCGATCACCGAGAGCGATGGTGGCGGCGCTGATGGGGCAATTCCCCAGTGAGCTGGTGCCGGGACCGCGGTCATAGCTGATGAGCACATTGGCGGCGGTCACATTGCCTGGGCTGCCAAGTTGCACGGCACGATCGCGGATGGCTGTGCAGTTCAGGTAGGCTGGCGTGCCACTTGTCTCGCCTACACCGGAACCCAGGCGGGCTGCCTCGCGGCTGGCGCTGCTGATCGACTGGTAGACATAGATCGCGCGTCCGGCCTCAAAGATCCCAACAACAATGAGCAGCAGAATAGGGATGGCCAAAGCAAACTCCACCATGCCCTGCCCTGAGCGCAGTCGGGACCAGCGAAAACGAGAACGCAACGCCTTCAACATATGCAGAAATTATAGCGAAAGAGCTACTTCTTCTTGGCCACTTTGCCTTTGGTTTTGGCAGGCTCGGTGCGGCCCAGGTTGTAGAGGCGGTTGAGGCCGCGCACCAAGAAGAACAGGGCGATCGCCACGATGAGGAAATGGATCAGCGCGTTGGCAAACTCGCCGTAGTTAAGGGTCACGGCGCCCGCTTCTTTGGCGGCTTCCAACGTGGCGTAAGGGCCAGAGGGGTCGCCCGGTTTTAGCAGCACGTACAGATCTTTGAAGTCCGCGCCGCCCAGCACCAGGCCCAGAGGGGGCATAAGCACCCCATTGACCAGCGTATTGACGATGCCGGTGAAGGCCGTGCCCAGGATCAGACCAACGGCAAGGTCCATCGCATTGCCACGAGTTGCAAATTCCTTAAATTCTTTGAGCATATGTACCTCTGTTTTATGAAGACTATTCGCCGGATATGCGCAGACCAATGATGCCGGCGATCAACAGAACCAGCGAGACGAGCTTGATTGTGTCACGCGGCTCATCCAGCCACAGCATACCGAAGATGGCCGTGCCCGCCGCGCCGATGCCGGTCCAGACGGCGTAGGCGGTGCCAACCGGCAGGGTCTTCAGCGCCTGCGAGAGCAGAGCCATGCTGATGACCAGGCCGACAACGAAGGCCGCCGTATAGGCGGGCTTGGTAAAACCATCAGACTGCTTGAGCATCAGCGCCCAAAAGACTTCCATCAGACCGGCAACGAAGAGAATGATCCAGTTCATGGTGGCAGCCGGCTTAGACAAGCGCATCAATCTTGTCCTGCAGGTAGGTCGAGAAGTAGCCCGCATAACGCTGGCGCAGTTCCGGCAGCCGCCAGTCCTCGCTGGTTATCGTGCCGCGGCAGTTCGCCGCCCCGCAGGCGCATTCAAAGTCCTCGCCCGGTGTGCTATCGCACATGGCATAGTCAATGCAGACTTCCTCGCCAACGGCGATGTCACGCATGGCAACGATCACGATCTGGCCACGAATGCCAGCATTGGCGTCACAACTGTGATTGATGTAATCACCCGGGCCGGGCTTGCTGGAAACCAGGTAGAAACCATCTACCACCTGGGCGCTTTGGCGTTTCTGGTGCTCGCCCAGATCTTTGAAGATGGCGGTGGGCACGACATCCCCACCCCAGATGGTGACGACCTCATTCTTGGCGATGGGCTGCACGGCGAACATGCCGCGCCCTTCCACTGTTTTCTCCTGGCGGATCTCCAGCTTAGGGGAAAGCCATGAGTTGGGGTACGGCAGGCTGTAATCTTCTTTTTCTGTCATGGGAGGAAATGGCTCGGGCGGGCAGGATAGTTCACAGTCTATCATGCCCGCCCGAAGGAGTTCAATAGGAAGCGCAGGCTACCAAGGAGCGCCGCCAGCTCGGCCGGCTAGGTGGTCAGGCCAAACCCGAACGGGAACAGCGGCTCGCCCTGGTCCTTGGCGCCGTTCAGAGGGATCTGATCCATGCTGCGCGGCCAGGTGAAGGACAGCTTGCCGGTGAAGGGCTTGTCACCAAACAGCACATCGGTGATGCCGGCCGCTTCGGTGCCGGGCCAGAAGGCCGCCACGAACGCATCCGCCTGTTCGAGCTCCTCGGTGATGATGAGCGGGCGGCCAGACAGCAGCACGATGACCAGCTTCTTGGCGCGGGCACGCACACGGGCGATCAGCTCGCGGTCGGCATCGGACAACATCAGCGACTCGCGGTCGCCGCGGCCTTCGGCGTACGGCTGCTCAGCCAGGATCAGCACAGCCACATCGGCCTGCAGGGGCTGGCCGTCGGCGGAGAGTTGGTCATCGAAGTTGCCAAAGCGGTCAAAGACGACCAGGCTATCGGTCGACTCGCTATCGAGGAAGGCGTCCAGCACCGTGGTGCCGGTGGTGCTGGGGCCGGGCTTGCCCTGCCATTCGATCGTCCAGCCGCCGGACTGCAGGCCAATGTCGTTACCCTCGCCGGCCAGGAAGATCAGGCGGGTGTCTTTGGGCAGCGGCAGCAGGTTGCCTTCGTTCTTGAGCAGCACGGCCGATTGGGCCACAGCTTCGCGCGCCAGTTGGCGGTGCTCCTGGCTGCCGACGTGCGGCAGCAGGGATGCGTCAGCATACGTCCGGTCGAACAGGCCAAGCTCCAGCTTGACTTTGAGGATGCGGCGCACGGCATCATCAATGCGCTCCATGCTCACGTCCCCTTTTTCGACCGCCTGGGTAAGTGTGTGAATGAACTTCTTGTAATCGAAGGGCACCATGTTCATATCGATGCCGGCGTTGTAGGCCGTCACGACTGCCTCATAATAATCAGAGGTGATCTGGTTGATGGCTTCCCAATCGGTGACGATGAAGCCTTCAAAACCCATCTCGCCTTTGAGCACATCGGTGAGCAGGTAACGATTGGCGTGCATCTTCAGGCCGCCCCAGCTGGAGAAGGATGCCATCACGCAGCGGGCACCGGCCGCCAGCACATCGAAGTACGGCGCTAGGTGCACGGAGCGCAGGATGGCCTCGTCCACATCAGTTATGCCCTGATCCAACAGGTACTGCACCATAATGAACGTGGTCGAGGAGCCGAAGGCGGTGCCGCCATCGCCCACAAAGTGCTTGGGCGTGCCAAGCACAGCAGTCGGCGCGGCCAGGTCAGGCTCACCACCCGGGTTTTGCAGGCCTTGCAAATAAGCGACGGCCATCTCGGTCACCAGCTCGGTGCGCTCACTGAAGCCTTCAAAGGCGCGGCCCCAGCGCAGATCTTGCGGCACGGAGAGCGCGGGTGCATAGTTCCAGTAGATGCCGGTGGCGGCCATCTCGACCGCGGTGGCGCG
This sequence comes from Anaerolineales bacterium, assembly GCA_019637675.1. Classification (GTDB taxonomy): domain Bacteria; phylum Chloroflexota; class Anaerolineae; order Anaerolineales; family UBA11579; genus JAMCZK01. The sequence goes on from JAHBVE010000002.1 coordinate 523,230, forward strand.
GGCGATACGCCGCACCAGGTCCGGGTTGCGCGTGGCGCCCAGGCCAATATTGTGCGGGAAGATGGTTGCGCCGAAGACGTTGTTGTGCCCGTGCACCGCATCCACACCGTAGATCATGGGGATGGCCAGGCGGGTATTGAGAGCGCGCTTCTGGAACGCATCGACCATCTCACGCCAGTTCTCAGCCGTATTGGGATTGGGGTAACCGCCGCCGCCGCTGAGCAGCCCGCCGATGAAGTAGGTCTCTACATCATCCAGGGTGATGCTGTTCTTCTCCACCAGGGTCAGCTGGCCGATCTTTTCGGCCAGGCTCATCTGGCCAAGCAGGGCGTCTACGCGGGCCATGTTGGCGGTTGTGCTTACGTTCTGTGCAGATTGCATGCGTCTCCTCAATAACAGCTGTGATGTTTGCGCCGCGCGGTCAGCTGGCGGCGTCTTCCAATGCTTTCAAATAGGCTGGGTACCACTCGCGAACGTACTTGTTGGGCTCGGTATTGAATTCATCCGCGTTCACGGCCAACTTGGCCCAATCCGGAATTGACTGCACGGTGGGCTTGGTGGCGGCGAACTGCTTGATGGCCTCGGCATGCGGCTTGAGGCTGCCATCCGGGCGCACCAGCCCAAAAAAGCGCTCATGCCGGCTCGAGTCGCAGGGCGGCTTGTCCCACAGCTCTTCCACATAGTCTGCGAAGCACCAGGTGATCGCCCCGGTGGTGCCGATCTGTTGCAGCTTGGGCAGCACCTGGCGGAAGTACTCGGCCAGGTCTTCTTCTGAGGCCATGAAGCGCTTGTAATGCTGGCCCAGCGCGTCCCATTCCCAGTCATAGGAGGGCTGGCCGGGCGCGGCCGTGCAGCCGCCGAACTCTTCCATCAGCACCGGCTTGCCGCACATCGCGGCGGTGAGGGCGCAGGTATAGGGCACAAAATCAGGGTCGAGCGGATGGCGCGACCAATCCACATACATGGGGTACGAGTGCATCACGGCCACATCGGTCTCAGCGTATACGTCACTGATCATGAGGCCATTGCGCTCATGCAGACTGCCGCCGTGCAAGCCGAGCGTGACGGGATGCACCGGATCGATCTCTTTGATGAGCTGAGTCATCTCACGCGTCCAGGAGCGGCCCTCGGCGTTGGAGGCCGGCCAGGCAAACAGGTCCGGCTCGTTGCCCAGGTTCCACATCCATATCGCCTCGTGCTGCTTGAAGCGCTCAACCACCGTGCGCAACAGCAGGCGTTCGGCCTGCAGGGCAACCGGGTCATTGAAGAAGTTGCGGTAGCCGCCGCTCTGCACGCGGCCTTCGCTCACCACCTGGCGGATCCATTTGTGGTGCGGCAGCGGGCCACCCAGCAGCCATCGTGGCGACCAGTTGGGGCCACTCATGTGGCCGGTGAAGAAGGTGACATCCAGTTGGATGCCAGTATCCACGGCGGTGTTGCAAACCGTCTCCAGGTGACCCAACGCCTCGGCCGACACGCTGTCCGGCTGGGGCTGAAAGTCATCCCAGAGCAGGAAGATGCGCGCTACGCTCATCCCCAGCTCGCGCAGCAAGGCAAAATCCTCGCGCACCTCGCCCGCGTCGAACTGGCTCCACCAGTACATGGCTTTGCGGCGCGGCCAGTAATTGGCCCCAAGAACGAAGGGTTGCGGTGCTTGCGTCATACGATTGTTATGGAGCAGGAATGATGAGCAGCAGCATGGATTCCGGGCTCAACTCCAACTGAGTCTCTGCGCCTATCTGGATGGCAGGCTGGGCGGTGGCGGCGTGCTCCTTGTCGAACAACAAGACCTGCGCCTCGCCGGAATACTCCCAGCCGCTGAGCGTGAGCGGAATGCTCTTGGCTTCGGCGGCCAGGTTGTTCACCATCACGGCCAGGGCACCATCCTCGCGCTCGGCGGCGAAGATGGATACCAGCTCATCATCCGAAGAGGCGTAGACCAATTCCTGCCCGAATTCCTTGTACATCAGATAGACGTTGTAAATGGGCTTGACTTCGTAATTGCCCATCAGGCCGAACTGGCCCATGATGGCGAACTGGTTGACCATGTACACGCCGTTGCGGATCATGCGGCCCAGCGCATCGCCCCACCAGATCGCATTGAGGTGCGAATCCATCGTGGTGTCGCCGCCGCTGCTGGCTGCCCAGCTGGAGTTGGCTTCGGTCACCGCGATGGGAATATCGCGGCCGGTGTACTCGCGCACCAGGTCACGCGCATAGGGGATGAGGGCATCCCACTCAGCCGAGGCATGGCGCAGCTCATCCGCGCTGGGCGGGCCAGCCAGTTGGGATGTGGGGAACGGATAGCGGTGGAAAGACACCACATCCACCATGTCGCCATTGGCTTTGAGGAACTCGATCATCCAGCGCTCCAGCTCCTGCTGGTGCGGTTGGGTTGGGTTGGCATAGAACTGGTTGATCTCAGGGCCGATGAGAATGATGCTGGGGTCGACAGCCCGCATGGCTTCGGCCCACTCGCGCCACTCGCGCACGAACTGCTCAGTCTCGTAGCCATCGCCGAACAGATTGGGCTCGTTGCCGATGGACCAGAAGCGCACGTTGTAGCCCTTCTCTATATTCAGCATGCGCACCACATCAGCGGCACGTTCGGCCGTGCCGTTGAGCAGGCGCACGTGGATATAGGGCTCAGCGCCGAACTGGCGCGTCAGCGCAATGTACTGATCCAGGTTCCACTCGTCCATATCGTTGCGGTCACCCCAATTGCCGCCGGGGTAGCGAACGACGCTGAGGTTGGCCGCCTCGGCCGCCGGCTGCATTTGCAGCGGCACGAACAGCCACGGGCCATAGTTGGTGCCGTAGACCAGCGGGCTGACTGAGCCCACCGCCTGCGACGCATCTACGAACAGGCCGGGTTGGGTAACCGGGACGGTTGGCGTCCAGGTGGGCAGAGGCTGCGGCCCGGCTTCGGTCGCCTCAGCCTCTGCTGAGGCGGCCGGCGCCTGGGCTGCCGGCGCGCAGGCTGCCAGCAGCAGCGCGGCGCACAACAAGGCCAGTAGAGGATGCAGGCGGGCAGCCGGGGCGGGCAGCCTCATTTCTCCACACCGGTGACGACGATGCCCTGCACGAACACCCGTTGGGCCAGGAAGAACATGATCAGCGGAAGGGCAATGGCCATCATGGAAGCAGCCATGGCCAGACCCGGCTGAGTATTGAAGATGTTGTTGAACTGGGTCATGCCGATCGAGATAGTGTAGAGATCCTCACGCCCCTGCAAATAGACCAGCGGTTCAAAGAAGTCATTCCAGGCGAAGAAGAAGTGGAACAAGCCCACAGCAATGAGGGCTGGGATGGACTGCGGCAGGATCACATGCCAAAGCACCTGCCAGGGCGTTGCGCCGTCCAGGGTGGCGGCTTCATCCAGATCACGCGGGATGGAACGGAAGTATTGGCGCAGCAGGAACACGTTGTAGGCGTTGGCAAAGAAGTGCGGCACAATCAGCGGCAACCACGTGCCGCCCCACCCGATGGTGCGGAAGAAGATATAGGTGGGAATGAGCGTGACCTGCCGCGGCAAGATGATGGTCGAGATCAAGATAATGAACAGGATGCTGATGCCCGGAACGCGGAAGCGCGCAAACCCATACGCCACCAGGACGGATGAAAGCAAAGTGCCGATCGTGCCCAGCGTGGCGATGATGATGGTGTTGCGGAAGAGCCGCCCCAGGTTGACCTGCTCCCATGAGGTTGGAAAGTTGGCGGTGGTTGGGTTGAACTCGTACACCGGTTCAAAGGTGCGCCAGCGCCCCACCACGGTAAAGATGCCCGCTTCGGGGTTCTGCGGATCCACATAGTCGCTCTCCTCGCGGCCGGGTCTCACCAGGGCGAGCTCTTGAACACCATCTTCGGTCGGCACGAGCAGCAACGGATACTCCACGCCCTGATACGTATAGTTGATCGGGCTGGCGGGCAACCATTGCGAATGCGGGTCACGCACCTGCACAATGGTCTTGAAAGCGGTCAGGCTCATGTATCCCAGGGGAGCCAGGAACAACAGCAGGATCACCAGACCCAAGGTGGAGATGGTGATGTACGGCAATAGCTTGCGGAGCCGCGGCGTAAGCTGAAAGCGCGGTTTCGCCGGCACGCTGAGAGTTTGGCTGGCCATGATTTATTCGCCTCCTGCGTAGTACACCCAGCGTTGCTGCGTGCGGAAAAGGAAGATGGTGATAAGCAGCACGACCACGAACATCACCCAGGCCAGGGTGGCGCCGTAACCCATATCCAGGAAGTTGAACGCCGTACGATAGAGGTACAGGTTGTAGAACATGGTCGAACCGTTTGGATCGCCACGACCATTGCTTACGATATAGGCTTGGGTGAAGTACTGGAAGGAGCCGATCAGCGCCAGCACCAGCTGGTAGAAAATAATGGGGGAGATGATGGGCAGGGTGACATGGCGGAAGCGTTGGATGCTGGTAGCGCCGTCCACCTTGGCCGCGTCGTACAGTTCGGTGGGTACGTTCTGCAGGCCGGCCAGCATGATGATCATGGCGTTGCCCACGCCCCATACGCCCATCAGGGTCAGGGCGGGCAGCACCCAGCGCTCATCCTGGAACCAGCTAGGTCCTTGGATACTGAAAACTCCCAGCATGCGGTTGAGCCAACCGGTTTCGGTGCTCATGATGCCGCGCCAAACCATGACATTCACCACGACCGGGATCATGGAGGGCATGAAGAACAGCGTGCGATACAGGTTCTTGCCCAGCAAATGCTCAGAGTTCACAAGCAGCGCCAGACCCAGCGGAATAATGATCGCAAAAGGAACTGAAATAAGAACGAAACGCAGGGTCACGCCAATGGCCTGGCGGAAGAAAGGGTCTGTGAACAAACGAGCGTAGTTGGAAAGGCCGGCAAAACTGATCTGGTCAGGGTGTAGCGGGTTGTAGTTGGTAAACGAGAAAACAAGGGAAGCAAGGGTTGGCAGCAAAGTAAAGATAAAAAAGCCGATCAACCAAGGGCTGAGGAACAACAAACCCCAGCGGATCTCACGCCGCATCAGGTTGTTACGCGGTTTTGCTTGTTTGCCTTGCGGCTGTTCAACTTTCTTTGCCATCCTACACCTCAGAGAAAAGAACTGTCTGGCGGGCCAGTACTGCGCCCGCCAGACAATTATCAAGTTGAAGGGTTACTGAGCTTCCTGGTAGATCGCCGTCAGATCGCTCAGGAACTGAGTGATACGAGCGTCGATGTCCAGGTCAGGGTTGCTGCGCAGGTCACTACCAAACTGCAGGAACGCATCGTGCGACTTGGCAATGTTGGGCAGCACCAACTCGTGGCCAGGGACTTCCAGGTACGGGATCATACGCAGGAAGACGTCCCAATCCACTTCGTTGGGAGCAAAGTTAGCAGCCTGACCCTCAAAGAAGGCAGCCTGCTGAGAGGTGCGAGCCGGCAAACCACCGTAGATGGCGTACAGGTCAGCGGAGCCTTCACCCAGCATGTAGGAGTAGACCTCGAAGGCCTCTTCCGGGTACTGGGTGGTGTTCATGATGGCGAAGGTGTCGCCATGCATCTTGGCGGTGGTCACACCGTTGTAGGAGGGAACCACGGCCACGTCCCAGCTGGGCACGGAAGCCTTGTCGATACAGCAGGTGTACCACAAGTGGGTCAGACCCATGGCTACCTTGCCGGAGCTGAAGGAGTTACCACTGATCAGGTCGCTATCCATAGCAGCCTGGGTGGGCAGGAAGGGCTGAGCGCCCCACATGGCATCGTAGTACCACTTGATGGCGTCAACCTGGCCAGCCGAGAGTTCGGCCGTGCCGTCAGCCGCCACAGGGTAGTGCGGCTCGAAGTAGGCGCTGAACCAGCGCGGGCTGTCCTTGGTCCACTGGAAGTCAAAGCCGTACTGAACGATGCTGCTGCTGTCAAAGTCAGCGCTGGTGGCATCGTTACCGTTGGCGTCCACCGTCAGGCGGCGGGCAACTTCAGCCAGGGTGTCGAAGCTCCATTCAACCTCGGCGCCGTCGAGCACATAGGGCTCACCCACTTCGTGCGGCGGGTAGGCCAGACCGGCCTCGTCAAACAGGGCACGGTTGTAGAACACCGCAGACGGGAAGATGGCGAACGGCAGACCGATCAGCTCGCCCTGGTCCTTATAGAACTCAAGGAAGGCAGGGTCGATGTCGCTGGTGTCATAGTCGAACTGGTCAACCAGAGGCTGCAGGTCCAGGAAGGCGCCGGGGAAGAAACCACGGCCTTCAGTACCCACGGGGCCAACGATGTCCGGAGCGTTGCCGGCCGCGATCTGCGCGGTCAGGTTGTCACGGGCAAACTGGTTGTCCACCACGATCATGATCAGCTGAATGCGGTTCTGGGAAGCGTTGAACTTCTCCACAAACTCGCGCTGCAGCGGGATCTGCTGCGGCTGAGCGCCAGCGCCCAGACCGATGTACCAGTAGATCTGCACGCGGTCAACCTGAGCCACATCAGGCTCCACCATCACGCCGCCATCATCCTCGGCGCCGGTGTCGCCAGTCGGCGCCGGGGTGGCAGCCGCGCCACCGCCACAAGCAGCCAGAATGAACGAGGCCACCATCAGCAGCGACAGCAAAGTAAGCAAATGCTTCTTCATGTACACTTCTCCTCTTGATAGTTTAGTAAACAACTGCGATTAACGGATGTTGAAATTCCGCTGTATAGGGCAACCACCTCCTTCGATTTGAAAAGTAGGTTTACAAAAGGCGGAAAAAGAAGAATCGGCTTATTCATTGCTAAGCCGATTCCCGGATGATCAAGTCTGAGGCGAAGATCTCGTTCATAACGTCATTGGGCTGCTGCTCAATCACGTTCACGAGCATGTCTACGGCGCGGCGGCCGAGATCACCAATGGGTTGGGCGATCGTAGTGAGGGATGGCTTATAGCTGGCGGCGAAAGGGGCATCGTCAAAGCCGACCACGCCCACGTCCTCCGGCACGCGCACACCCTGCTCACGCAGGAAGCGGATAGCGCCCACGGCCATGGCGTCGTTGGTGGCGAACACCGCGTCCGGCTTGTGCGGGAAGATCTTGGCCATGGCCGCATAGCCGCCCTCCTCCACAAAGCCGCCCTCGGCGATCAGGTTGTCATCGACTTTGAAGCCAGCTTTGGCCAGCGTGGCGCGGTAACCATCTAGGCGCTCGCGGCTCACCATGGTGTCAGCTACGCCGGTGATGGTGGCGATGCGCTTGCGGCCGGTTTGCAGCAGGTAGTTGACGGCCATCTGGGCGCATTTTTCGTTGTCAATATCCACGAAGTTGACCGGCAGGTCGCGATAGCGGCCAATGAGCACAAACGGGATCTGCGAGCGATGCAAAGCCGCCACGATCGGGTCTTGATCCTTCAGAGACGAAACAATGACCCCGTCAAGGAGGTCATTGCTGAGGATCTGGGTAATGCTTCTGCGCTCGTACTCCGGCTCCCCCAACCAAAACATCACGGAACGATTGACCTGATTGCAGCGATTGGTGACGCTTTGAATGAGGATGGGGAAAAAGGGCTCTACAAACAGGCGGGAGACGCCGATGGGGATGACCAGGCCAATTACACCGGTGCGTCCCCCGGCAAGTTTGCGGGCGGCACGATTGGGAACGTAGTTATTGGAATTAACCACTTCAAGCACACGCTCACGCGTCTGCTCATTCACATTCGGGTCATCATTGATGACCCGGGAAACCGTTGACCGGGATACCCCAGCCTTTTTGGCGATTTCTTCGATCGTGCTCAAATCCGCAACTTTCTGAGAGCGTTCCCAATCCTTCAAGGAAAAAAATACAGGGAAACACATCTCGATTTCGTCAGATATTGGGAGCGTTCCCATTCTAAAGCGATTTTCTTGACACTGTCAATAGCTGAATACAGACTTGACATTATGTGAAAGCTAGTTTTATAATTAGGCATTCCTAAATTATGGAGAGTTTTGTGAAACGTAATATCCCCACCCTATTCTTTGCTATTGCTTTGGCGCTTACCCTAAGCGCTTGCACCACCCCGAGCCAAGACAGCGGAAAGCTGCAAGTAGTCACCACCATCGGCCAAATTGCAGATGCCGCCCAGAATATTGGAGGCGATCTGATCGAAGTAACGCCCCTGATGGGCCCAGGAGTAGACCCCCACTTGTATGTGGCCTCCGAGGGCGATGTCACCACCCTGCAAAATGCAGACGTGATCTTGTACAACGGTCTTTTTCTGGAAGCGCAAATGGTTGGCATCTTGGAGCAGATCAGCGAATACAAGACCGTCGTAGCTGTGGCCGAGAGCATTCCGGCAGAACGCCTGCTGGCCTCCCCCGTTTACCCTGATGAGCATGACCCGCATGTCTGGTTTGATGTGCAGCTCTGGCAGTTCGTCGTAGAGGAGGTGCGCGATACCCTGATGGCGGCTGACCCTGAGAACGCAGCCGCTTTTGAGGCCAACGCGGCCGCCTACCTGGCGGAGCTGGACACGCTGGACAGCTACGTCCAGTCACAAGCCGAACGGCTGCCAGCCGACCAGCGCATCCTTATCACCGCCCACGATGCGTTCAATTACTTTGGGCGCGCCTATGGCTTCGAGGTGATGGGCTTGCAAGGCATCAGCACCCAATCTGAGGCCAGCACATCAGATGTGCAAGAGCTGGCCACCACGATCGTGGAACGCCAGGTGCCGGCCGTGTTCATCGAATCATCAGTGCCGGTGCGCACGGTCGAAGCCCTGCAAGAGGCGGTGCGCGCCCGCGGACATGAGGTCGCCATCGGCGGACAATTGTTCTCTGACGCCATGGGCTCCCCGGATACGCCCGAGGGAACGTATCTCGGGATGGTGCGCCACAACATCGATACCATCGTCGGCGCGTTGCTCGGCGGGAATTGAGGCACACATGGATGAAACTAAACTCGCAGTCCAGGTAGCTGACCTGACGGTCGCTTACCAGGAGAAGCCAGTCTTGTGGGACGTCGACCTTGACGTACCACAAGGCGTTCTGATGGCGATCGTCGGCCCAAACGGGGCCGGCAAGACCACCATGCTCAAGGCCATCCTTGGCCTGCTGACGCCGGCCGCTGGGCATGTTTCCATTTTCGGCAAGCCCTACCAGCAGCAACGCAGCCTGGTAGGCTATGTACCCCAGCGCGGCAGCGTGGACTGGGACTTCCCTACCAGCGTGCTGGACGTGGTCATGATGGGCAACTATGGCAAGTTGGGCTGGGTGCGCCGCCCGGGCGCAGCTGACCGCCGCGCTGCCCAAAGCGCGCTCGAGAAAGTGGGCATGGCCGATTACGCGGACCGCCAGATCAGCCAACTCTCAGGCGGCCAGCAGCAGCGCACCTTCTTGGCGCGCGCATTGATGCAGGATGCGCAGGTCTATTTTATGGATGAGCCCTTCCAAGGCGTTGACGCCACCACCGAACGCGCCATCGTGGATCTTTTGAAGGAGCTGCGCGCCCAGGGCAAGACCGTGCTGGCGGTGCACCACGATCTGCAAACCGTGCCCGAATATTTTGACTGGGTGATGCTCCTGAATGTACGCCGCATCGCCAGCGGCCCGGTCAAAGAAGTATTTACCGACGAGAACCTGCGCGCCGCCTATGGTGGCCGGGTCGGCTTCCTTAACAAGCGACAAGACCCATGAGCCTGCTTGACCTGCTCACCAGCCTGCTGTTCGACCACACCATCCGCACGGTGGCGTTGGGCACGGCTACGCTCGGCATCGTCAGCGGGGTGCTGGGCAGCTTTGCGGTGCTGCGCAAGCAAAGCCTGCTGGGCGATGCGCTCTCGCACGCCGCCCTGCCCGGCGTAGCGATCGCCTACATGCTCACGGGCAGCAAATCTCCGGCGGTGCTCATGCTAGGCGCCGGGGCGGCGGGCGTCCTGGCAATCCTGCTGCTGATCAACATCACTCGCCAAACCCGCCTCAAAGAAGACAGCGTGCTAGGCATTGTGCTGTCCGTGTTCTTCGGCTTTGGTCTGCTGCTGCTCACCTTCCTGCAGCGCAACCCAGATGCTCGCCAAGCCGGACTCAATACCTTTCTATTTGGCCAGGCAGCCACCCTGCTCACGCGAGATGTAATCACCATGGCCATTTTTGGGGGCCTGGCTCTATTGTTCGTGGTCGTATTCTGGAAAGAGTTCAAATTACTGAGCTTTGACCGTGAGTTTGGCGCCAGCCTGGGCTTGCCTATGCCGCGCATTGACATGCTGCTCACCACGCTGCTGGTCGTCGCAGTAGTGATCGGCCTGCAAGCGGTAGGCGTAGTGCTGATGAGCGCCATGCTGGTCGCACCGGGCGCGGCCGCTCGCCAATGGACCAACCACTTGGGCCGCATGACCCTGCTCTCGGCCTTGTTCGGCGCACTGGCCGGCGTGGCCGGCGCCCTGCTGAGCAGCCTGGGCACTGGGCTCTCCACCGGGCCGGTGATCGTGCTGTGCATCAGCGTGATCGTGCTGTTCTCGCTGGTCATGGCGCCCAACCGCGGTCTGCTATGGAATTATCTTCGCCAATGGCGCAATCGGCGCCGTCTGCGCACCGAAGCGGTGCTGGAGAACATCTACTTGATGAGTTCGCAGCACGATGACCCCAGCCACCCGCATGCCATCACCGCGCTGGAAGCCGTGAGCGGCGCCGGCAACGTGCGTCGCTCACTTGAGGAGTTGCAACGCCGCGGGCTAGCCGTTCCATACGATGGCAACAAATGGGCCCTGACCGCCGAGGGCGTGCGCGCCGCGCAAACCCGGCTGCAGCCGGCCCAGAAGGACGAAAAATGAGCAGCGCACAGATCGAAATTCAGCTGATCGGCATCGTGGTGGCCGCGGCCTGCGCCCTGCCCGGCGTATTCCTGGTGCTGCGCGGTATGGCGATGATGAGCGATGCCATCAGCCACACGGTGCTGCTGGGCATTGTGCTGGGCTTTCTCATCACCGGGGATCTCGAATCGCCCTGGCTGTTGTTTGGTGCGGCGGCCATGGGTCTGCTCACCGTCAGCCTCACTGAATTGCTCAACCGCACGCGGCTGGTGAAGCAAGATGCGGCGATCGGGCTGGTCTTTCCCGCCTTGTTCAGCATTGCCGTCATCCTCATTTCGCGCTTTGCACGCGGCGTTCATCTGGATACGGATGCGGTGCTGTTGGGCGAGCTGGCCTTCGCTCCATTTGACCGCTTGATGCTCTTTGGCGCCTTGCTGCCGCGATCGTTAGTGGTCATGAGCATCATTTTGGTCATCAACTTGCTCTTTATCCTGGCGCTGTACAAGGAACTCAAGCTGGCGACGTTCGACGCCGGACTGGCCGCCGCGCTTGGCTTCTCGCCGGCCCTGATCCACTATGGGCTGATGGGCATGGTCTCCATCACCGCGGTCGGAGCGTTCGATGCAGTCGGCTCCATCCTAGTGGTGGCGTTCATGGTGGCGCCGGCCGCGGCCGCCTACCTGCTGACGGATAAGCTGGAGCGCATGCTGCTCTATAGCGTCGGCTTGGGTGCGCTCGGTGCGGTGGGCGGCTACTGGATGGCCCATCTGATGGACGCCAACATCGCCGGTTCCATGGCGACGGTGATCGGCCTGCTGTTTCTGCTGTGCCTGCTGTTCGCACCCGAGCGCGGGCTGCTAGCCACCGCGGCCCGCCGCCAGCGACAGCGCTGGGAGTTTGCGCAAACAATGCTGACAATTCACCTGCTCCACCACGAAGGGACGCCCGAGGCAGAGATCGAGAACCGGCTGGACCACTTGCACGACCATTTGCGCTGGGAGCCCGCCTTTGCCCAAGGCGTGGTGCAGCGAGCAGATGAACGCGGCCTGGTACGGCTGGAAAATGGCAGCCTGCACCTCACGGAGGCTGGCCGCGGACTGGCAACAACGATGCTGACTGAGAAACGCTAAAAAAGAAAAAAGCCCGCACTTGCGGGCTTTTTTTGTACTTGCATTGGTGTAAGCAGGATGTGTACCGAGGCTACGGGTAGAGTTTCGTTACTCAGCTGCGCCGAGTAGAAACTCTTAGGCGTAGCGGCGCCAGCCGCTACGTATATGCCCCCACGGGGAGTCGAACCCCGGTTTTGGCCTTGAGAGGGCCACGTCCTAGGCCACTAGACGATGAGGGCTTGCGGCTGCGCCGCGTTGGAGTTGCTACTCGGCTGTCGCCGAGTGACGCAACATCCATTGCTTATGAACGGATATGCCGCTCGCAGGGCGAGATTTTACCAGCAATCGAGCAAGCTGTTTAGACCTTCTTCTGCGGCCAGGGGATAAAGGCCGGGGTCCGCTTCATGTAGGCAGCGTAGCCCGGTTTGCGCTCGGCAAGGGCTTTGTCGAGCATGTCAACGCCGGAGACGGAGCGCAGCAGCCAGGTCATGAGGATGGGGCTGAACACGGTCCACCAGCCGAAGCCGCCGGCGACGGCCAGCAGCCAGAAAGCCCACCACTGGACGGCATCGCCAAAGTAGTTGGGATGGCGAGTGAGCGCCCAGAGGCCACTATCCAGCACCGTGCCTTTGTTGGCTGGGTTGGCTTTGAAGCGAGCCAGTTGCCAATCGCCCACGGCTTCGAAGTAGAAGCCAAGCAGCCAGAGAGCCGCAGCGGCCACATCCAGCCAGCCGAAGGGGCGCAGGCCGAGCACGGCGGCGAGCAATGGCGCGCTGATGAGCCAGAGCAACGCGGCTTGCAACAGGAACACCTTGAAGAAGCTGCGCCACCACCAACTGTCGCCAGCCTCCTGGCGCCATTGGGCGTAGCGAAAGTCCTCGCCCTTGCCGTGATTGCGCCGGGCGATGTGAATGGCGAGGCGCAGTCCCCAGATCGTGACTAGCGCCAGCAGCAGAGCGCGGCGCTCCAGCAGCCCGCCGCCAGGTGTGAGGGCGACATACAGCCAGGCGACGGTGACGAAGCCGCTGCCCCAGAACATATCCACGATGCTGGAATCCTTGATGGGCAAGCTGAGCAGCCACCACAGGATGCTGAGGGCCAGCAAAAACGCTCCGGTGGAGAGGAAAATGGTCCAAAACAGGCTCATGCCGCAATAGTACCGTATCCGAAGTGGGAGAAAGGCGTGGGCTATAATCTTCATATTCCGCCTTGGAGGCTGCTTGCATGTACGATCGCGACAAGATTGAACAGATCCGCGAAGAAAAAGAGACCTGGGAAGAAGGCACCCTAAAACAAGGCAGCAGCCGCTTACCTGAACGCAAAAAACAGTTCGTCACTACCTCCTCAGAACCCATAAACCGCCTGTACACGCCGCTGGACGTGGCCGGCCTGGATTACAGCCAGGACCTGGGCATGCCGGGCGAGTATCCCTTCACGCGCGGGGTGCACCCCACTCTGCACCGCAGCAAGCTGTGGACGATGCGCATGTTCGCCGGGTTTGGCTCGGCAGAGGAGACCAACAAGCGCTTCAAGTACCTGCTGGAACAGGGGCAGACCGGGCTCTCGACGGCGTTCGATCTGGCAACCCTGATGGGCTACGACACCGACCAGCCGGAAGCCGAGGGCGAGTTCGGGGTGTGCGGGGTGGCGGTGTCCTCCCTGAAGGATATGGAGATCTTGTTCGACGGCATCCCGCTCGACAAGGTTTCGACGAGCATGACGATTAACTCGCCGGCAGCGATCATCTGGGCGATGTATATCGCTGCGGCGGAGAAACAGGGCGTGCGGCCGGAGCAGCTGCGCGGCACGCTGCAGAACGATATTTTGAAAGAATATATTGCGCAGAAGGAGTACATCTTCCCGCCGGAGCCCTCGATGCGGCTGGTGACGGACACGGTGGAGTATGCGGCGCAGCACCTGCCGCAGTGGAACCCGATCAGCATTTCGGGCTACCACATCCGCGAGGCCGGCAGCACGGCGGCGCAGGAGCTGGCCTTCACGCTGGCCGATGGCCTCGAGTATGTGCGCTGGGGCATTGCCCGCGGCCTGGATATTGACGATTTTGCGCCACGGCTGAGCTTCTTCTTCAATGCGCACAATGACTTCTTCGAGGAGATCGCCAAGTACCGGGCGGCGCGGCGGATTTGGGCACGCCAGATGCGCGAGGTGTTCGGCGCCAAGAACCCGCGCAGCTGGCTGATGCGCTTCCACACCCAGACGGCGGGCGTCTCCCTGACGGCGCAGCAGCCAGAGAACAATGTGGTGCGGGTGGCGATCCAGGCGTTGGCGGCAGTGCTGGGCGGAACGCAGAGCCTGCACACCAACAGCATGGACGAGGCGCTGGCCCTGCCGAGCGAGCACGCCGTGACGGTGGCGCTGCGCACGCAGCAGATCATTGCCGAAGAGAGCGGCGTGACGAATACAGTGGACCCGCTGGGCGGCAGCTTCTTTGTGGAGGCACAGACCGACCGCATGGAGCGCGAGGCGCTGGCCTATTTTGCGCAGATCGATGCGATGGGCGGCGTGCTGCCGGCAATCGAGCGCGGCTTCTTCCAGAGCGAGATCGCCGAGGCGGCCTACCAGTACCAGCGCGAGATCGATTCGAACGAGCGCCTGATCGTGGGCGTGAACGCCTATGCGGATGCGGCGGGCTACAACGTGCCCATTTTGCAGATGGACCCCGAGGGCGAGAAGCGCCAGGTGGCGCGCCTGCAGGCGCTGCGCAAGGAGCGTGATGCGGGTGCGGTAGGCCAGGCGCTGGACCGCCTGCGGATCGCCTGCCAGGGGACGGAGAACACGATGCCGTACCTGCTGGATGCGGTGCGGGCGTATGCGACCCTGGGCGAGATCATGAGCCTGATGAAGGTGGAGTTCGGGGTGTATGAGGAGAGTACGGAAATTTAGATTCAGCCGCAGATGAACGCGGATAAACGCAGATAGAAGATGTTGTTCGTTTTGGGTGTGGGGGTATGGGGTGCAACTCAAAAGATATCTGGACAAGCTTTGGGTCCGGTTAGTTTTAATAATCATCATGGCCAAAGGAGAGGCGGGGGTCAGGCCGTTAATAGTTAATAGTTCAAGGGCCTTGACAGCAGATTGGCAAGCGCATAAGGGAAACCTGCGGATGGAGTCCATGCCTAGCTGATACTACAAATTTGAGGTATCAGGCGTTCATAGAGCCTACTGTCAAGCTTTTGTAACACCAGTGCAGAAACAGCAGGTCAACGCGATGTTGGGTTTTGAATACAAAAAGCGCAGCGGGTCTCCCGCTGCGCTTTTGATTCTGGGTACAGGGAACTACTGGCTACTTGCTGAGGTTGCCCACCACATCCAGCAGGGTTTTGAGGACCAGCTCGCTGGATTGGGCGCGGTGGGGTGTGGGGGCCATGGCGCTGTCGGCGACGAGGGCCTTGATGAGGGCTTCGCCGGTGGTGGCGCCTTGGTTTTTGGCATTCATGTAGGTAAGGCCGGCGTTGATGAGGTCTTGCATATTGATCTTGTCGTCATCGGCGCCTGAGGCGGCGGTTTGGCCGCCGGCGAGCTGGGTCAGCAGGCTGCCGAGCGCTCCGGCGCCAGATACGCTGCCAGCGCTGGCAGGCGCCTGCGCCTGGCCGCCGCCCATGAGCAGCTGGATGAGCTGAAGGATATTGTTGGGGTCGATCTCGCGGCCCTGGAACTGGCGGGCGGCCTGCTGCAGGCCCTTGGCGTACAGCTGGGCGGAGCCGCTGTTCTTCTGCGAGAGCAGCTGAGCGGCATAGTCGAGCTGAGCGGCCTGGGGGCTGCTCTGCTTCTGCTCGACAGCCTGGGTGATGAGCTTGAAGACTTCGACCATGTTATCGCCGTGGTCGTGGTTTTGGGTGTCAGCCTTATTGAGCTGGGTCTGCTGCTGGGCTAGGGATTTGACCACCTGAGAGAACAAGGGGCCGAGATCGATCTGGTTGTTGGACATTACGTTACCTTTCTTAGAGCAAATAGCGTATCACAAGGTTGGCGCCATCACCTTTAGGAGGCTGTTCAATTATGGAGTCACCTGAACGCATTTTAGAGCGCATTGCTTCGCAACAGACTGGCATGCGATGATCATCGCCCGGGTAACCGCCAACAGCTCTATGCAAATCACCTGAGCGGATTACTATTTCTACGATGCCATTTGCCTTGCCGAATCCAAAGATCTCATCAAGTTTGTTATCAAAATCAACTCTCTTTAAAGTACTCATCCCTTCCTCCTATCCCGCAATCACATCAACCTAGAACGCCAGCATCTTGGCCATCTCGTAATAGTCGAGGTTGGCTTCGCGCTGGCGGGTGACGACGTCGGCCAGGGGCACGGGTTCGACTTCACGGCCGCGCAGCCCCATCATGACGTCGGTCTGGCCGGCGAGCAGGGCATCGACGGCTTTGACGCCCATGCGGCTGGCGAGCAGGCGGTCGAAGGCGGTGGGCCGCCCGCCGCGCTGGATGTGACCGAGGATGGTGATGCGGGTGCTGAAGCCCACATCCATCTTTTCCAGCGCGCTGGCCAGCTCCGTAGTGAGAATGTTGGCTCCTTCGGAGACGATCACGATGGAGTGAGTTTTGCCACGCTTGTAGGCATCTTCAACTTTGGCGGCCACTTCTTCGATGGTGACAGGTGCTTCGGGAATCAGCACCACTTCAGCGCCACCGATGACGCCAGCCATTACGGCCAGGTAACCACAGTTGCGGCCCATGGTTTCAATGAGGAAGGCGCGGCGATGTGAGGAAGCCGTGTCGCGCAGTTTGTCGATGGCATCACTGATGGTGTTGAGAGCGGTGTCCACGCCGATGGCCATGTTGGTGCCCCACATGTCGTTGTCGATGGTGGCGGGCACGCCGACGATGGGCAGGCCGCGGGCGGCCAGCGCACGGGCGCCGCGCATGGAGCCATCGCCGCCGATGACGACCACGCCATCCACGCCGTGCTCTTTGAGGATCTGCATGGCTTTGAGTTGGCCGGCTTCGGTGCGGAACTCTTCGCTGCGGGCGGTGCCGAGGATGGTGCCGCCGCGCTGGATGATGCCGCCGACCTCACGCGCGTCCAACGGACCCATGGCGCCGAGCAGCAAACCTTCATAGCCATCCCGGATGCCGATGACGTCGCGCCCGTTGTACAGGGCGCAACGGGCGACGGCGCGGATGCAGGTGTTCATGCCGGGGGCGTCGCCGCCAGACGTTAATACTGCGATGCGTTTGATCTCAGACATATTCTGGTTGGGATTTTATCAGTGAACCAAAAATGTCGATCTTGGAGATTGCTTCGGGCTGAAAGCTCTATGTTCATGAAATCTTCACAGCCCTCGCAATGACGGACTGCTGTGCGCAGAACGACATTCGGGCGGGTCTGAGACCCGCCCCTACGTTGCCGGTGCAGACGCGAGCAGCGGCTCAGAGTGAGCTGGCCTAATGAATCTTCAGGTCTTCGACGCGGACGTTGTTGGGGCCGAGGAGGGACTCGAGGCGGGCGATGAGTTCTTCGTTGAGGTCGGTGGTTTCGTTGGGGAATTCGATGAGGTAGCTGCCGCGGCCTTCGAAGACGTAGAAGTTGAAGCGGTCATTGCCGGGGTAGCTGATGATGGCACCGTGGACGCGGCGGATGTGCAGGATGTCACGCATTTTGTCGCCGAGGCTACGCAGGTAAATGGTGGCGATGCGCGGCGGGCGGTCGTGCGCAGCTGGGCGTTCTGGCGCTTTGGGCAGGGCCAGCGGCGGCGCGGGGGTTTGCTTAGGCGCCGGTTGGCTGGCAGGCGACGCGGCTGGCGCCGGGGTGATGCTGGCGCCCAGCTCCGAGGCGGCGGCGCTGGCGGCCGGCGTACTGGGGTTGATATCTAGCTGCGGCTCGGGCTCAACTTCGGCCGTGTAGGCCGGCTCGCTCAGGTCCATCTCGAGGGTGTGCTCATCCGCGGCCTCGACGGGGACTTTGACCATGGGCGCATGGTCCTGAGCCTGCACATCCCACCAGTCATCGGCGAAGGTTTCGGGCTCGGCGGGCATATCCGCCGGGCTGGCGTCAAAATCAGGCTCGTCTGGGCTGGCGGCGTAGGCGGGCTGCGGCGCGGGCAGCTCGGCTACGGCCGGCGCAGCCGTGGGGCTGGCGGCTGGTTTGGTAGCCTGCGGCTGGGCCGCGGGCTGCGGCTGGGCCGCGGGGCGCGACGGAGTGTTGAGCGGCTCTACGATGTTGAAGTTCGTATCGAACTTATCTGCCAGCACTTTGGGCTCGGCATTCTGGGCATCAATCTTGCCTTCGACCAATACCAGGTTGTCGAGCTGGACCAGACTGGCGAAGCGTTTCCAGGTCTCGGGGAAGATGACCAGCTCGATGAGGCCAAAGCCATCATCCAGCGTGGCGAAGGCCATATCCTTGCCGCGCTTGGTCTGAAAGCTGCGGAAGGTCTTGACCTGGCCAGCCACGCGGACGCGCTCTTCATGCTGGGTTTCGCCGAGCTCGGTGGATTTGTGGGTGACCACCTCAGCGATGGTGCTCATCATGTGACTGAGCGGATGGTCAGATACATACAGGCCGATGACCTCGCGCTCCCAATTGAGGCGCTCACGGCGAGCGGCTTCTTTGTCGGCATGGGCGGGCGGCAAGACCGTGATGGATTGCTCCATACCGGAGCCGGCGGCAAACATACTGAGCTGGCCGGCTTCTTTGGCGGCGAAGTGAGCGGCGCTGGTGCCGACCACCTGATCAACTGCTTCCACCAGGGAGTGGCGGTCACCAAAAGCGTCGAGGGCGCCGGCTTTTACCAGGCTCTCGAGCGGGCGTTTGCCCACCAGGCGCAGATCCGCGCGGTGGGCGAAGTCACCCAGGTTGGCGAACGGCTGCTGGCCGCGGCCGGCGATGATGGCTTCGATGGCGCCGCGGCCCACGTTCTTGACGGCGCCGAGACCGAAGCGGATGGCAACCGCGCCTTCGGGGCGGTCTTCCACGGCGAAATCCCAGACGCTGAAGTTAATGTCGGGCGGGAGCACATCAATGTTCATGCGCTGGCAGTCGGTAATGTAGGCGGCTACCTTGTCAGCATCGCCCTGGGTGACCGAAAGCAACGCGGTCATATACTCCACAGGGTAGTGAGCTTTTAGGTAAGCAGTCTGTACGGCGATGAGGCCGTAGTCCGCTGCGTGGGCTTTGTTGAAGCCATAGCGGGCAAAGTTTTCCCAATCGGCAAAGATGCCTTCGGCCGTCTTCTCGGCAATGCCCTGCTTGACGGCGCCGTCAATGAATTTCTTGCGATGTTTGTGCAGCTTGGATTCGATCTTTTTGGCGATGGCCTTGCGCAGATCGTCCGCTTCTGAAGGGGAATAGCCAGCCACCTCCATGACCGCGAACATGAGTTGTTCCTGGTAGACCGGGATGCCGTAGGTCTCGGCGAAGATGCTCTCCAGCTTGGGATGAGCGTACTTGACCTGCTCTTTGCCGTGCATACGGGCGATGTAGGTGGGGATGAAATCCATCGGCCCGGGGCGGAAGAGGGCCACCATGGCAACTGCGTTGTCGAGCGCCTTGGGCTTCATGGCCACCATCCAGCGGCGCATGCCAGAGCCTTCAAACTGGAAGACGCCGGCGGTCTCGCCGCGGCCGAGCAGTTCGAAGGTGGCCGGGTCATCGAGCGGGATGTTGTAGAGATTGAGGTCTACGCCGTGGCGAGCTTTGATGAGGGCACAGGCGCGCTGCATGATGGTGAGGGTTGCCAGGCCCAGAAAATCGACCTTGAGCAGGCCAAGCGATTCGAGCGTGGCCATCTCGAACTGGGTGAGTTTCTTGATGGGCGTATCTTCGGTGGCGTTGCCAGTGGGACGGTGCAGCGGCACATATTCGACGATAGGCTTGTCGGCGATGACTACGCCGGCGGCGTGGGTGCCTGCGCCACGGATAACACCTTCCATCTGGATGGCGGTATTCAGCAACTCTTTGGACTGGGGGTTGCTGTTGTACTCGGTCTTGAGGTCGCGGATGTCTTCGAGCGCCTCGGTGATGGTGACGGGTTTGCCGGGGATGTTGGGGATCATTTTGGCGACGCGGTCAACATCGCTGAGCGGCACGTTCATCACGCGGCCAACATCCCGTACGGCGGCGCGGGCCTTGAGTTTGTTGAAGGTGATGATGGCCGCCACGCGGTCGTCACCGTAGCGGCGGGCGGCGTACTCCAGCATGCGCGAGCGCTTATCGTCCTGGAAGTCGAGGTCAATATCGGGCATGCTGATACGGTCTACGTTGAGGAAGCGTTCGAAGATGAGGCCATGAGCCAACGGGTCCACCAGGGTGATGCCCAGCAGGTAGGCGACGATGGAGCCGGCCGCAGAACCGCGGGCGTTGTACCAGATGCCCTGCTCAGCGGCGAACTTGCACAGATCCCACACGATGAGGAAGTAGGCGGCGAAACCCATCTGGTTGATGGTGTTGATCTCGTGGTCAAGGCGGGCGCGCACTTCGGGGTCTTGCTCGCGGCCGGGGTAGAGGCGCGGCAAGCCGGCCTCGCACAGCTCGCGTAGGTAGGTGGCGGGGGTGTGGCCGGGCGGCACATCGAACTCGGGCAGGCGATAGCCCTGGGTGCTGAGGTCAACATTGCAGCGCTCGGCGATGAGCAGGGTGTTGCTGAGCGCCTCAGGCACCTCGGAGAAGAAGCCAGCCATCTCCTGCGGCGTGCGCAGGTAGTACGAGTCGCCGGTCATCTTCATGCGGCGCGAGTCGCTGAGCAGGGCACCGGTCTGGACGCACAGCAGCACGTCTTGCAGGCGGGCATCGCCCGGGTTGACGTAGTGCACGTCGTTGGTGGCGACGAAGCGGCCCTGGTAGCGGTTGCCGAGCTCCATCAAAGTACTGTTGACGCGTTGCAACTCGGGAATGTCGTGGTGCTGGAGTTCAAGGAAGAAGCGGTCAGGGCCGAAGACCTCGTAGTACCAATCCAGCTTCTTGCGCGCCTCAGCCAGCTGTTCGTTCTGGATGGCACGCGGCACTTCGGCCGAGAGGCAGCCGGAGGTGGCGATCAGGCCTTCGGAGTGGGCGGCGAGGAACTCGCGATCAATGCGGGGGAAGTAATAGAAGCCCTCGAGCTGCGAGGCGGAGGCGATCTTGAGCAGGTTCTGGTAGCCGGTGGCGTTCTCGGCCAGCAGCAGCATGTGGAATGACTTCTTGTCCTCCTCCGGGTCACGATGCTGCATCGTGCGGGAGGCGAGGTAGGTTTCAATGCCGATGAGCGGCTTGACGCCCTTCTCGCGGGCGGTGTTGAAGAAGTCAATCACGCCGTAGAGCGCGCCGTGGTCAGTGATGGCCAGAGCCGGCATCTCCAGCTCTTTGGCCCGGTCCACCAGTTTAGGGATCTTGCTGAACCCGTCCAGCAGGGAGTATTCAGTGTGGACGTGGAGGTGGACGAAGGAGGAGGTCATTTTGGAATTTTTGATTGTTGATCGTTGATTTGTGATCGCAGAATCAGGCAACGAATCAACAAAGTGATTCTAGCATTCTGGCGGGAGGGATACTACCCAGCAAGCTTAAAGTTGTAGAGTTTTAAGATTGGAGAAGGGACTGCGTTTAGTTATCGGCCAAAATGCCGCCCCATTCTGCCGGGTCAGAGTCGCGCAGGGTCTGAGAGAAGGTCCAGACATGGCCGGCGAGGTCAGCGGCGCTGTATTGGCGCTCGCCGTAGGGGAAATCGTTCGGGCTGGCGAGGATCTTGGCGCCGGCGGCTTTGGCCTGGGCGTAGTGGGCATTCACATCCGCCACGCGCACCATTATGCTGTGGTCCGGCCCGGGCGCAGACTCGCCGCGGGTGACGACGATGCAGCCGCCCTCCCCCACATTGAGCTGGATGCGGTGGCCGCCGATGCGCAGGCGCGGGGTGAAGCCGAAGGCGGCGCACAGCCACTCGGCGGCAGCGGGCACATCCGGATAGGCCAGCGTGGGGATGACGACGCTATTGGGCATCGAGCGATTGGGGAGCATAGGGCAAGTATAGGCTACTGCACTTCGTCTGCGCCAACCAGCACCAGGGCAACGCCCAAGAGGCAGACCAGGCCGGGCCAGAGCGCGACGGAGCCGATGGTGGAAGCGGGGACAAGACCGGATGCGACCAAAGCGACAGAGGCCACCAGCAGCCACCATGTGGGCTTGGCCCCGCGCAGCACCCTATAGCAGCTAGAGAGAATATAGATGAAGCCGGCCACGTGGAGAAGGATGAACAACAAGCCAGGAACGGCTGGCGGGCCGAAACTGAGCACTGAGAAGCCCAAGGCCGTCATGACAAGCGCCCCAACGAGACCGCTCAACAGAGAAAGTACAGCGCCGATTTTTACCATTGTCTTATACGGTCAATTTTACCGAGGGTTATAATCACTTTTCAACGGAGTATTAGCCCCATCATGTTCAAAAACATAGCCAAAATCATCGGGGGCGACCCCAACAAGCAGGCTGTCGAAGCCTACGCCAAGTCGGTTGAACGGATCAATTCGCTGGAAGCAGAGTACGAGACGCTTTCAGAGGAGGCTTTGCGCGGCAAAACCGCCGAGTTCCGGCAGCGGTTGGCGGCCGGCGAAAGCCTGGACGCCCTGCTGCCCGAGGCCTTTGCCGCGGTGCGCGAGGCCAGCAAGCGCACGTTGGGCCTGCGGCCCTACGATGTGCAGATGATGGGCGGCATCGCCTTGCATGAGGGGCGGATTGCTGAAATGCGCACCGGCGAGGGCAAGACCCTGGTGGCGACCGCCCCGCTGTACCTGAATTCACTGAGCGGGCAAGGCGCCCACCTCATCACGGTGAACGATTACCTGGCGCGGCGTGACGCCCGCTGGATGGGGCCAATCTTCACCCTGCTGGGCGTGAGCGTGGGCGTGCTGCAAATGGGCAACCGCACCGACAGCGGGCGCTGGGCTTACCTGGTGGACCTGGGCAAGGAATCGACCCAGGAGGACCAGCACCAGCTGCGCCAGGTGGAGCGCAGCGAAGCCTACCAGGCGGATATCACCTACGGCACCAACAGTGAGTTTGGCTTTGACTACCTGCGCGACAACATGCGCATGACCCAGGCCGAGAAGGTGCAACGCGGCCACAACTACGCCATCATTGACGAAGTGGACAATGTGCTGATCGACGAGGCACGCACCCCACTGATCATCTCCGGCCCGGCCCACGACGAGGCTGAGCACTATGTGCGCATGGCCGAAGTGGTGAAGCGCCTGAACCCCGAAGACTACGAGATCAACGAGAAGGACCGCACGGTCACCCTGACTGAGGTGGGTACGGCGCACATGGAGCAGCTGCTGGGCACGCCGCTAAGCGATCCAGAGCGCCCCGAGGACGTGACGCCTGAGCAAGCGCGCACGATGGGTTTCGTGGAGCAGGCGCTGCGGGCGCAGTTCCTGTTCAAGCGCAACAAGGACTATTTGGTGCAGGGCGGCCAGGTGGTGATCATCGACGAGTTCACCGGGCGTCTGATGCCCGGGCGCCGCTGGTCAGACGGTTTGCACCAGGCGGTGGAAGCCAAAGAGAAGGTGAAGGTGGAGAGCGAGAACGTGACCTACGCCACCATCACCATCCAGAACTACTTCCGTATGTATGCCAAGCTGGCCGGCATGACCGGTACGGCGCTGACCGAGGCCGAAGAGTTCAGCAAGATCTACAAGCTGGAGGTGGTGGCGCTGCCGCCGCAGGTGGAGTACGCCGCCTCGCGCAAAGAGTCGACCCTGGAAGAGGTGGAAGCCAAGGATGAGCAGGGCTACCGCTACAGCTATTTTGCGCGCCGGGATGACCCGCAGAAGGCGCCGGCCCTGTGGCGGCGCAAAGATTACCCGGATGTGGTCTACCGCACCGAGGAAGCCAAGCTGCGCTCGATCGTGCAGGAGATCATCAGCATCCACGTGATCGGCCGCCCGATCCTGGTGGGCACCACCTCGGTCGAGCGCTCAGACCAGCTCTCGAGCCGCCTGCGGCCGGAGCCGATCCAGCGCATGCTGCAAACCATGCTGCTACGCCAGATATGGCTGCAGAAGAACAACAAGACCGACGAAGGCTTCATTATTCCTGAGCTGCAATTCCTGTATGAACCGCTGGAGAAGTTGAACGTGGCGCAATTGCGCCAGTTCGGGCGGGATCTGGGGGTGCAGCTCAATTTGCAGAACGAAGAGAACCTGCCCACCCTGCTGAGCAGCCTGGGCCTGCGGGCCGAAGATGCGCCGCGGCTGGTGAACGTGATCCAGGGCGGCGTGCCGCACCAGGTGCTGAACGCCCGCAAGCACACAGAAGAGAGCCAGATCATTGCGGGCGCGGGTGCGTTCGGCGCGGTAACGATCGCCACCAACATGGCGGGCCGCGGCGTGGACATCAAACTGGGCGGCGAGATCGCCGAAGAGGTGACCGCAGCGGTCAACCGCGTGCTGCGCAAGGCCGGGCACGCCCAGGCCTATGCGATGAGCTACGACGAGCAGCGCAAGCTGCTGCAAGGGATGAACCCGGCCGACTTTGGCATCTACAAGTCCGAGGTGGAGTACTTCATGCAGTCGGTGGAGGAGATGGGCAAGGTCAAGACGCTGGGCGGCTTGCACGTCATCGGCAGCGAGCGGCACGACGCGCGGCGTATCGACAACCAGCTGCGCGGCCGCGCCGCCCGCCAGGGCGATCCGGGCTCCTCGCGCTTTTACCTCTCGCTGCAGGATGACCTGATGCGCCTGTTCGGCGGGCAACAGGTGGAGAGCGCTATGCTGCGCATGCGCATGGATGACGCCCTGCCGCTGGAGTATGGGCTGGTGAGCCGCATCATTGAGCAGTCGCAGACGCGGGTGGAGGGCGCCAACTTCGACGCCCGCAAGCACCTGCTGGAGTACGACGATGTGCTGAACTCGCAGCGCGCCACGGTGTATGCGCAGCGCGACCGGATCATGTCCAAAGATGACCTGACCGACGACGTGCTGCAGATGCTGGAAGAGGAAGTGAGCCTGCGCGTGCCGGCGGCTATGGCCGACAGCGACGGGGCCTGGAAGCTACTGGCCTGGCTGGAACAGATCCAGCCCACATTGATCATTAATGGCGTGCCGGTGCCCTCCTTCACCTTCCAGTTGTTGTTGGATGAGCTGAAGGCCAAGAACCTGCAGAGCGTAGACGAGGCCAAGACGGCGTTGAACGAAGTCGCCACGCGCGCCCTGCAGGCCGAGCAGGCGCACTTGCTGAGCAGCCTGGCCGGGCTGGTGGAGAGCAACCAGACCCGGCTCGACCAGGTGCTGGACGAGCGCCTGGAGACCATTGAAACGTTCAAACAAGGCTTGCGCATGGAGGATGAAGGCCAGGGGCGCAATGCCAATGAGCTGAGCACCGAACTGAGCAACGCCCTGCACATGCCGCTGAAGATCGACGGCGGGCTGCAGAAGCTGCTGCGCGAGAATCCGGAAGCCGCGGCTGACCAGATCTACGAGCAGGTCGCCACGGCGCTGACCGAGCAGGCCATCGCCCGTGTGGTGGGCGCGGTGGAGCGCCGCCTGGAGAGCGACCTGGGCCTGAAGCCGGCCGAACTGGCCAACCAGGATTGGCCGCAGATCAGCGAGCAGCTGAACGCGGCGGTCAACGCCGAGTTTGCCGCCCGCCAGGAGCGGCTGATCGGCAACGGCGAAGGCCAGCTGGCCAAGGATGTGGCCCAGGTGCTGGGCGACGGCGAAGTCAGCGAGCTGAAGCTGCTGAGTGCCCTGCTGGCGATGCCAGAGAGCCGCGTGACCAGCTTCGACAAGCGCAACCATCAGCAGGTGGTGCAGCGCCGCCGCCGCATGAGCCTGACGTACTACGCGGCCAATTTCATTGAAGGGCTGGATGAGCAGAAGGCGGGTGACCGCATTCTGAGCCACCTCAAGAACGCCCGCCGCGCCACGGAAGCCGTATGGGGCACGGGTACCTGGGACGCGGTGGCCGGGCGCACGCTGGCCGAGCTCTCGCCGCAGGCGAGCGAGGCGGTGCGCAGCGCCATCGGCGAGGAGGCGTATGCGGCGCTGGGCAGCCAGCCGCTGAGCAGCCAGCCGCTGAGCAGCCTGCCGGAGGAAGCACGCGTCAAGACGGTGGCCGAGTTGGGCCGCCGGGCGCTGAACGAAAGCTATCGCCAGGTGTTGCTGCGGGTGATCTCCGAGTTGTGGGTGGACTATTTGACCCGTATGGAAGCACTGCGCATCTCGGTGCGCCTGGAAGCGTACGCCCAGCGTGACCCGCTGGTGGAGTACAAGGCGCAAGCCTTCAAGATGTTCCAGACCCTGTTCGCAGATATGCGCAGCAGCCTGGTCAACCGCATGTTCACCTTTGGCCCTGGCGCAGTGCAGAGCCTGGCGCGCGGCGCCAGCCCAGCGCCGGCGGCGGCGGCCAGCAGCCCGATGGCAACCGGCAGCAACGGCAGCCAGGAAGCGGGCGAGCCGGCCGCGGCGAGCGATGGTGGCGATGGCGGCAAAGGCAAACGCCGCCGCCGCAAGAAGAAGTAGGAGCCCGCATGGCAGCAGAATGGCATCTGATCCCCACCGGGCGCGTGTGGGTGGACCCGGGCGGCCCGTTCGGCCTGGTGCCGCGCGCACTATGGAGCCGCAGCCAGCAGGTCAATGAGCATGGCCTGGTGGCGATGGACCTGACCTGTTTGTTGATCATCTCGGAGGACAAGACCATCCTGGTGGATACTGGGCTGGGCGACAAGCTCAACGAGAAAGGCGTGCGCCAGTGGAACCTGGAGTACCCGCAGGGCACGATGCTGGAGAATCTGGCGGCGCACGGCGTGCGGCCGCAGGATGTGGATATTGTGCTGGACACGCACCTGCACGGCGACCATTGCAGCGGCAACACCACGATCGTGGATGGCGCGCTGGTAGCCACCTTCCCCAACGCGGAATATTGGGTGCAGCGCCTGGAATTCGCGGATGCAATGCACACGAATGAGCGCACGCGTGCCACCTACCTGCCAGAGAATTTTGTGCCCCTGTGGGAGCAAGGCAAGCTGCGCCTGCTGCACGGGGACACGCAGGTGACCAAGGATGTGCGCTGCGTGGTGACGCCGGGCCATACCCGCGCCATGCAGTGCGTGCTGTACGAAGGCGACAGCCAGCCGCTGTTGTACGTGGCGGACCTGGCCAGCTATGCCGTGCACATGGAGCGCCGCGCCTGGGTCACCGCGTATGATGTGGAGCCGCTCGAAACCATCCGCACCAAGGGCTATTGGCAAGATTGGGCGCTGGAGACCCAGGCCCGCCTGGTGTTCGAGCACGACACAACCATGCCGGTGGGCGTGCTGACCCGAGATGATGAAGGCAAGCTGAAGGTGAAGGCCGCCGCCATCAACTGATCGCAGCGCCAACGGCCAAGGCGAGGTAATGATGGGTAGCGATTTCTCTCGTTTGAAGCGTAAACGCGTGCCAATGCCAGCGGATGTGCGTGCGGCGTTGGAGCAAAACGGGCTGCTGGCCGCCTACAAGCAGCGCCCAGCCTACCAACAGAATGACTATATTGGCTGGATCGTGCGCTCGGTGCGGCCAGCCACCCGCCAGAAACGCCTGGAACAGATGCTGGATGAGCTAAAGCGCGGCGGGGTGTACATGAACATGAAGTGGACGCCGCGCTGAGCGCGGCAGCCTGGAAGCCCAACCATGATCAAGATCAAACGAGTGTACGAGCCGGCCGAGCGGGGTGATGGCTACCGCGTGCTGGTGGACCGCCTGTGGCCGCGTGGGTTGAAAAAGGAAGCGGCCGGGCTGGACCTGTGGCTCAAGGACATTGCGCCCTCGCCTTCCCTGCGCACCTGGTTTGGGCACAAGCCGGAGCGCTTCGCAGAGTTCAGCAAGAAGTACAAGGCTGAGCTAAAGGCCAACCCTGCGGTGGCGCAGTTGCGGGCGCTGGCCGGCGAGCACAAGACGGTGACGCTGCTGTACGGGGCGCGGGATACTGAGCACAATCATGCGGTGGTGTTGGCGGAGTATGTGGGGCGGGGATGAGAGTAAAAGCAGCACAACCCAGATTGCTTCGTCGCTCAGCGGCTGCGCCGCCTCACGTCCTCGCAATGACGGGAGGGGAAGCGGATTGCTTCGGGGCTGAAGGTTGCATTTTCATGCAACCTTCAGGCTCTCGCAATGACAAGCGGGCGGGTCTGAGACCCGCCCCTACGCCTGATAGTTCGTCCTATCTACAACAAGATAGACAAACAAAACCAGATTGCTTCGTCGTTCAGCGGCTGCGCCGCTTCACGTCCTCGCAATGACGGGAGGGGAAGGCGGATTCCTTCGCTTCGCTCGCAATGAGGGCGGGTCTGAGACCCGCCCCTACGCTATCGATGCAATGACAAGATTTAGAGGCGCTGGCAGTTGGGACAGTAGTGCGTGCTGCGCTGGCCCACGACGATGCGGCTGATGGGTGTGCCGCAGCGCGGGCAGGGCTCGCCGGTTTGCTGGTAGGCCTTGAAGTAATTCTGGAATTCCCCACCCCGATAGACCCAATCAATGCTGGCTCCGTTGCGTTTGATGCCTTCGGTCAGCACCTTGCGGATGGCGCGCAGCAGCCTGCCGGCGGCAGCCTTGTCTACGGATTGACTGGCTTGCAGCGGGTGCAGCTGGGCGGTCCACAGCGCTTCGTCGGCGTAGATGTTGCCCAGGCCGGCAATGAAGGCCTGGTCGAGCAGGAGCGGCTTGAGCTGGCGGTTGCGCTCGGTGAGCATGCGGTGGAAGCGGGCGGGCGTAAGGGCCAGATCGAATGGCTCGGGGCCGAGGGCGCCGAGCACCACTTCGGGATCATCCAGCAGCCAAATGCGGCCGAACTTGCGGGCATCATCGAAGCTGAGCTGGACCCCGTCATCGAAGAACATCTGCACGCGGGCGAAGCGCCCCAGCGGCTGCTCGCCGCGGCCCAGCAGCAGATCACCGCTCATGCGCAGGTGCACCAGCAGGCCGCCCTGCGAGAGGTCAATGCGGATGAACTTGCCGCGCCGCCCCACCCCGGTGACCTGGCGGCCGGCGAGCTGCTGGCCGAAGCTGCGGGCGCCGGGCACGGCGATGCTGCGCGGCCAGCGCACGCGGGCGTGCGCAAAGCGCCGGCCGATGACGTTGAGGCCGAGGCCCTGGCCGCTCACCAGGGAGCGGGCTACGGTTTCTACTTCGGGGAGTTCTGGCATGGTGTGCTACTTCGTAGCGCGGGCAAAGCTACTCGCTTACAGCGGGTCACGCTTTGCCGCGCAGCTTACTCGTTGAACATTTGGCCGACGCTGACGCCGCGGTGGGCGCGGGAGATGACCTCGCCCAGCAACTCATCCACCGAGAGGATGGTGAGCTTGTCGCCCAGCTTCTCTTTAGCTTCGGCGGGGATGGGCACGGTGTCGGTGGTGATGATGCCGGCCAGCGGCTGGGCGGCCAGGCGCTCCACGGCCGGGCCGGAGAGCACGGCATGGACGAACACCAGGTAGACGTTGCGGGCGCCGGTCTTCTTCAGCAGCTGGATGGCATTGGAAACCGAGCCGGCGGTATCCACTTCGTCATCCAGTAGGATGACATCTTTGTCCACCACATCGCCCACCACGCTCATCGCCTCGGTGCGGGCGTCGTGCGGGGTGCGGCGCTTCTCGATGATGGCGAGCGGCACATCAATGCGCTCGGCGAAGTTGCGGGCGCGCTTGGCGAAGCCGAGATCCGTGCTGACCACGACAGGATCCTTGAGGGTCTTGCACAGCTTGGCCACATGCTTGGACAGGATGTGGAAGGCGGTGAGCACATCGCCCGGGATGGAGAAGAAGCCCTGGATCTGGCCGGCGTGCAGATCGAGCGTCATGTAGCGGTCGGCGCCGGCCACCTGGACCATATCGGCCATCAGGCGGGCAACAATCGGCACGCGGGGCTGGTCTTTCTTGTCGGAGCGGGCGTAGCTCATGTAGGGGATGACGGCGGTGATGCGGGCGGCCGAATCCAGCCGCAGGGTCTGCAGCATGATGAGCAGCTCCATCCAGTTGCGCTGCACGGGGTGGCTGGTGGACTGGATCACGTATACATCTTGCCCGCGCACGCTGCCGTGCAGGCGCACCATGATGTTCTCGTTGGAAAATTCGACGATGTCTCGCCCGCTGAGGGGGACTTTAAGATAGCGGGCGATCCGCTCGGCCAGCTCCGGGTTGCCGCTGCCAGTGAACAGCTTGATGTCACCGTACAGGCCTTTTGTGCTGCGGGCGGCGGGGCTCATTTTGAGCTGCCTTTCAGGGCATCGTATTCGGGGCGAAGGATACTCATCATCAGCACGTCAGAGTATACGCCCTCATCGTACTGGGCGTGGCGCTGGCGGCCTTCAAGCTGGAAACCGGCTTTCTCATAAGCTCGCAGACCGGCTTGGTTGCGTTCATAGGCACGCAGATAGATGCGGTGCAGGTTCAGGGTTTCAAAGCCGATCTGCTGTAGCAATTGCATTGCCTCCGTGCCGTAGCCTTGATTCCAGTGCGCTTTCTCGCCAATCATAATCCCTACCTCAGCGTTGCGGTGCACCCAGTCAATATGGTGAAAGCCGCAGTTGCCGATGGCGGTCCACTCTTTTGCTTGTTGTATCTCGATCACGAGGGGTTGTTCTTGCACGGGGCGATTGGCCAGCTCCGCAAACCAGCGCTCTTCGCGCGCCATGGACATAGGCCAGTTAGCGGCCAGGTTGTGGCGAACCTCAGGGTCATTGAGCCAGGAGACGAAGAGCGGCAGGTCGGCCTGCTCTGGGCCGCGCAGGCGCAGCCGGGAGCCGTAGATCATGGGTGCACTCCGAGCAGGCCGGGCTGTTGCATAGTGCTCACATAATACTGTGAAATTTTTGAACTGCAATACTTAGGGCAGCAAGGCTTGCAATGCCTGGCGCGGCGAGAGTTTGCGGGCCACCAATTGATCCAACGCGTCCGTGTACTGCGCATCGGTGACCGTATTGCGCCAGCTGGCCATCAGGGACTGCTGGAGCAGGTCCTGCAGCTGGGTATGCAAGCGAGCGCGCTCACGGCGCTGCCAGTCCCCAGTGTTTTGCAAATGGGCCTTGTGGGCGGCCAGCACTTCGAGCAGCTCAGGCAGGCCGGCGCCCTCGGTGGCGACGGTGCGGCGGATAGGGATGAGCCAGTCATCCACAGGGGCATCATCGGCTGGGGCCAGCACTTCCTCCAGGCGGCCATGGTGCTGCACGAGGTGCTTGGTGGGATGGCCCAGCTTGAGCATACCCAGCAGGGCGCGCTCGGCGGCTTCCACACCCGGGCGGTCAGCCTTGTTGAGCACCAGAATGTCAGCGATCTCGAGGATGCCGGCTTTGATGGCCTGCACGTCATCGCCCAGGCCAGGCACATCCACCACCAGCACGGTATGGGCCAGCTTGGCGATCTCGACTTCGGATTGGCCCGCCCCCACCGTCTCGATGAGGATGACGTCAAAGCCAGCTGCATCCAGCACCTGCGACATGCCAGCGGTGGCCTGGGCCAGGCCGCCCAGCGAGCCGCGCGTGGCCATGGAGCGGATGAAGACGCCGCTGTCGCCGGAAAGCTCACGCATGCGCACACGGTCGCCCAGCACAGCGCCGCCGGTGAAGGGGCTGCTGGGATCGACGGCGACGATGGCGACCTTCAGCGGCTGCGGCGCCTGGCGGTAGTGCAGTGCGATCTGGTTTACGAGGGAAGACTTGCCGGTGCCGGGGGCGCCGGTGATACCGATGAGGTGGGCTTTGCCGGTGTGGACGAAAAGCTGGTTGAGGGCCGCATGGCCGGCGGGGGTGTCATTCTCGACCTGGGTCAGCAGACGCGAGACAGCCAGCCGGTCGCCTTGGAGGACGGAGTCTTGCAGGCTCACGCGTCCTCGTCAGGCGTCTTTGTTGACTAGCTTGCGGATATCGTCAATGATGGCGTGGGTGGGAGAGCCGGGGCCGTACACGCCGTCCACGCCCATTTCTTTGAGCTTGGGAACGTCTTCATCAGGGATGATGCCGCCGACAAAGATGCGCACATTGTCCTGGCCGTTGGCCTGAATGAGCTGGGTGATGCGCGGCACGAGGGTGAGGTGGGCGCCGGAAAGGATGGACAGGCCGACCGCATCCACATCTTCCTGCAGGGCGGCTTCGGCGATCATTTCAGGGGTTTGGCGCAGGCCGGTGTAGATGACCTCCATGCCCGAGTCACGCAGGGCGCGGGCGATCACTTTTGCGCCGCGGTCATGCCCATCCAGGCCGGGTTTGGCCACCAAAACACGAATTTTCTTGTCTGCCATAGCTCTCCGCTGGAAATTATAACCGTGCTTATCGACCAACAAAAAACAGCCCCGAACGGGGCTGTTTTTATTTACAGGGACGTCTTAGTCAGACGACTGGTCCGTATAGGACAGCAGGGCCAGGTGGCGGGCACGCTTGATGGCGCGGGCCAGCTTGCGCTGGTTGCGGGCGATGACGCCGGTCTGGCGGCGAGGGCGGATCTTGCCCTCGGGGGAGAGGAAGCGCTTGAGCAGGTCAACGTCTTTGTAGTCGATCTTCAAAGTCTTATCGGCCTCAAACGGATCCGTCTTGGGTTTGCGGAAGAAACGGCCACGACCGCCACTGCGCTCTTCGCCGCTGTCCTCGCCTTCTACACGATCTTCACGATTGTCACGATATGCCATGCTTGCTTCTCTTCCTAAGGATAAATTTCTTTCAATACGGGTTCGTAATTGCAGATGCAACCGCCCTCACGAGAGCAGCCTTCCACCGGCAATACGGGAACTTCAAACTTGCTGTAGACGCCCTGCACGGTCTGGGCCGTGCTGCAATCCTCCGGCCCGGCCACACGCACCAGCTCCACGCGCTCATTGGCTTGCAGCCGCTCGAGCGCCTGGCTTTGCTGCCTGGTCTTGTATGCGATGTGCTCGCTAACCGACATGGGAGTGCTAGCTTACGTCAGCCAGGGTCTTGCCGTTGGAACGCAAGTAGGCAATCAGACCGTGGGCATCAATGCTGCGCAGATCACGCGTGCTGACGCGCAGCTTAATGAAGCGGTTCAACTCCGGCACCCAGATACGACGCTCCTGCAGGTTGACTTCCCAGCGGCGGCGGCTGCGTTTCTTGGAGAAGGGCACGTTATTGCCGTAGCTCGGGCCCTTGCCGGTGATGGATGATCTCTTAGACATGAAAAAACTCCTTAACAGCGGACGATTATACCAATGAAAGGCAGCATGGGGAAGGATCGATTCAGGAAGGCAGGCTCAGCGAGCCACTTCCCAGGCCAGATGTTCAAGCTCAGGCTGGATGAGCTTCTCCCAGGCCAGCTGGACGGCGGCAGGGCTGCCGGGGGTGGAAATGACCACGGTGCCGCGGTAGACCCCGGCAGTAGCTCGCGAGAGCATAGCGGCCGCTCCCACTTGCTCATAGCTGAGCATGCGGAACAGCTCGCCAAAGCCAGGCAGGGTCTTCTCCAGGTTGCGGCTTAGTACATCGAAAGTGGTGTCACGCGGGGAAATGCCCGTTCCACCATTGAAGACAATGATCTGGGCAGGGCCAGCGGCCAACTCCTCCAAGATGGTTTGGATCTGGGCCGGTTCGTCTTTCACCAGGTGGTAAGCGGTCACCTGGTGGCCCAACGCCTCGATCTGCGGGCGCAGGTAGTGGGCGTTGGTATCAGTTTCCGCGGTGCGGGTGTCGCTGACAGTGACGATGGCCAGCGCCACCGGGCCGCGCTGGGCGGCCAGCTGGCGGTGGCTGGCGCTGGAGTCTGAGGGAGCCATGCGCTCATTCTATCCCGAGTACGCCGCGCTCTCGTTTATACTGCCCGGCTATGACCGACCACTTTCCAGATGGCTTCCTGTGGGGGGCCGCCACCGCTGCATATCAAATTGAAGGGGCACACAACGAAGATGGGCGCGGCGAGAGCATTTGGGACCGCTTTTCGCACACGCCCGGCAAAGTCTTCGAAGGCCACACTGGCGACCGCGCCTGTGACCACTACCACCGCTGGCAGGATGACATCAAGTTGATGCAGGAGCTGGGGCTGCAGGCGTACCGCTTCTCGATCGCCTGGGCGCGTGTTCTGCCGCAGGGCCATGGCAAGGTGAACCAGAAGGGTCTGGATTTTTACAGCCGCCTGGTGGACGGCTTGCTGGACGCGGGCATCGTGCCATATGCGACCCTGTACCACTGGGACTTGCCGCAAGCGCTGCAAGACCGCGGCGGCTGGCCGGCGCGCAGCACGGCTGAAGCCTTTGCCGAATATGCGGATGTTGCCAGCCGCCACCTGGGTGACCGGGTCGCCAGCTGGGCCACGCTGAACGAGCCGCAGGTGAGCGCGGATGCCGGCTACCTGCAGGGCCGCCACGCGCCCGGCCACACCAGCCTGGCAGAGATGATGGCTACCACGCACCACCTGCTGCTGGCGCATGGCCTGGCCGTGCCTGTGCTGCGGCGCAACGCGCCGCAGGCGCAGGTGGGCATTGTGCTCAACCTGCAGCCGCACGTGCCGGCCTCGGCACGTGCGGCGGATGTGCGCGCGGCGCGGGTGGGCGACGCCATGCAGAACCGGCGCTTCCTGGACCCGCTGGCCGGGCGCGGCTACCCGGACGAAGTGCTGGCGCAGTACGACGGCCCGCGCGATTTCGTGCAGGCCGGGGATATGGAAATGATCGCCGCCCCGATCGACTATTTGGGCGTCAATCACTACTTCCGCACGGTCCACCGCAGCGCCGACACGCCAGACGAAGAAGTGACCACGCCTGTGGGCAGCCACAAGACCGAGATGGGCTGGGAGGTGTACCCACCCGGTTTGGAAGAGATCCTCGTTCGCCTGCACAAGGACTACAGCTTCCCAGCCTATTACGTGACCGAGAACGGCGCGGCGTTTGCCGACACCGTGAGTGAAGACGGCCAGGTGCACGACCCACACCGAGTCGAGTACCTGCGGAACTATCTGCATCACGCCCAACGCGCCATTGATGCCGGCGTACCGCTCAAAGGCTACTTTGCCTGGAGCCTGATGGACAATTTTGAATGGGCCTGGGGCTACAGCCGGCGCTTCGGTATCGTGTATGTGGACTACGAAACGCAAACGCGCATCATCAAGGATAGTGGGCGTTTGTATACGCGGATTATCAAAGAGAATCGAGTGATTAGTAACTAGTGATTAGTAACTAGAAACTGGAGACATAACGCCTGCTTACTGTTCACTCATCACTATTCACTTGTTAACTGATTAACGCGTACCACAACGACTTCAGCAAGTTCCATACGCTGGGCTTGGCCTGGTAGCGCGTATCCTGGCGGAAGTAGAGATAGCTGCGCCTGGAATGGGCGTGGTACGGGTCAGGGATGGAGACGAACGGAGCACGCACCACAGATTTGAGTGGGCGCTCGAACATGAGCGGGTTGTTGATGAAGCCCACGCCGGACTGGATGTCATACATATCGTGTCCCGGGGCGGCGCCCCAGGGCGTAATGCCCATGTAATAGCCCAGCGCGCCCCAGTGGTTGACCACCACCGTGCCATAGTTGAGGTCATCCACGGCTTGCTCCACGGCGGCAGCCACCAGTGGGTCTTGCATGCTCTTGGGATGCACGATGATGGATACAGACAGGCTGCCCCACAACTGCTCATTAGCAAACTTGACCGCGTTGGCAATGAACTCGATCGTGTCGGCGGCGTCCAGCGCGGTTTCGGAGAACAGGCCCATGAAGGGCTCTTCGCAGAAGGCAAGCTGGCTCGCGCCGGCGGGGTCGAGGCCCGCGACGAAGGTCCAGGGCAGCTGGCCTTCGGCCGGCTGCCCGAGTTGCTGCGCCTGCGGATACGCCTGCACGAATTCGGCGTGCTGGCGCTCGGCGCCGGGGTAATAGGCTTTGCGAGTGGGCAGCTCGGCCAGGTAGGCGGCGATGGCATCATTGAGCGGCTGGCGCTGCGCCCAGGCGGCATGCTGGATCAGCATGCGCGGCGTGATGCAGTTGAAGCCGGCATTGCGCACCAGCCAGCCGCCGATCTTGGCGGCCTGCTTGCGCACATCGGCGGCGCTCCACGGGCCAGGCACCACGATGACCGGCGAGATGTTGCCGAGCTCGGCGGAGAAGGGCTTGGTGACCAACGGCTGCTTGTCGCGCTTGCGCCGGCGGCCGTCCTCGCCTGGGCCGAAGACGATGGCTTCGTAGGTGCGGTCTGAGCCGGTGAGGTGCAGCTCGTCAATGGCGGGGTGGTTGACAAGATAGCTGGCCACCTCCGCCCCACCCTCGGCCACCTGCATATAGCCGGGCTCGATCAGGGCGCGGAATCCCTCCTCGATCAGCGGGGCCAGGTAGGCATTCACCGGATTCATCTTGAGGAAGACGGCTTGCCCTTCAACGAAGAGCTTGTGCAAAAAGTCATAGTTGACCGTGGAGGCGATGTTGCCGGCGGCGAGCACCAGACAGATCTTGGCCTGCGGCTCGGCCTGGCGGTAGAAGGCGGCCCGCGGCGGCTCGTCGCCCTGCATGCTGTCATATACACGCACTTCGGCTTTGACGAAGGGCAGCGCCAGGAAATCTTGGACGGATTGGGGATATACATCCAGCCGCCATTCACCAGCGTACTTCCAGCACACCTTGCCGGGCAGGCGCGGCTGGCCGTGCTTCTCGATATCCACGAGCGCTTTGCGCAGGTAGCGCAGCAGGCGGTAGGTGACAGTGAGGGTGAAGCGCTCCTCGCCTTCGGCGAGGCTGCCCATCTGGCCGAATTTGGCGGCCAGGCTGGCCGCCACCCAGCGTTCTTCGATGGCCGGCAGATCGGCGACGATCTGGTCAAGCACAGCGATGCGGGCGGGAACCGGCAGCTGCGCCCAGGCCTGCTTGCCGGCTTGCAGACGCGCCAACTTCGCATCAAGGACGGGCTGGGCGGCAATGCTGGGCGCGGGGGCTTGGGCTTCGGCCATAGGTGGCAATTCTACGCCAGGACATGAACCTTCAACCAATGGATTAAGAGTCGACTGCCTGATTAATGCCAAGGCAAGCCTCGTTCTAGTCCGTCAGTTCAAATTCAATTGACCAAGGCCCTTCTCGGATGAAATCAAAGCCTCCAATAGAAAAGATCACTGGCCAGTTTGGTTCAACTGCATAGAGATGAACTGATTTCAACAAATCAGAATCACCCCACTGACGAGAATAGCTGGCGCTTCCCGCACAAGGGTTTGGTTGCACACGGCAAGCTGTATCTCCCACAAAGATCTCTACAATATCTGAGGGAGCAGAAAGCGAAAGTTCCAATCCAAATTGCGGCGGTGATATCTCGTTTCCACCACCACCTCCTCCACCTAAGCTCATGTGGGGGTCACTATCTAAATAGCAAACCTTAGCGAGCGTTGCCTCAATCTCATTGCTAACCATAGACTGCAGCAAGGTTTCGCATTCCCCAGGAATGACATTGGTCTTCGGAAAGAAGGTAAATACAGGTTGTTCACTGAGTGGCAAGAAAGAAGAAACGTATATTGCATCAAGGGACAACGTCGCCGGAAAGGCGATCTCGTTCACCGGCATATCAGACAAGAAAACAAAATAAGCCTGCTTCTCGTTACTATTAGCCGAGCTTTCCATTGTGTTTAGTGAAATCGGAACGATTGCCCCATTGGCATCTGTAACACTGGCAAAATGAGCAATTGGGTTGCCTTTAGGAGTAGGTTCTGCAAAGTTCATAACTTCAACAACTTGCCAATTAGGATTTTCCCAATCAACAATCACATTCAGCACTAAACGGTCTTGCTCAATTGCGATGCCATCCAGGCGGACTTTTACTTCATCTGGAACAATAGAGGTCGCAGAACTAACAAAATTTTCTCCAGCTGACATAGGACTATGATCTCCCCTTTCCAGGAGCAATTCCAACTGCAAAGTCTCAAGTGTTCCACTTGGCAAGGCAAGTTCAGTGACGAAAAACACACTTGTTGTGTCCGGCGGTAGGGGAGAAAAGCGAATAAGCTCACGCCACTGCCGTCCGTTCTTTTCCAAACGGCCCTGGCCAGTAAGCGGCTGGTAAATAGTGCCGTCGGGCATTTGCAAATACGGATTTCGAGTTGTTTCCCTATAAGAGGAACTCTGGCTTCCGCTGACACTGTAAGGGTCTTCGATCCTGAAAACTAAAACGCTTTCTGACGAAGAGACTACTAAATTCTCAACGGTGACAGAAACATTTCCTCGGCTGACGGTGAGCGGCTCACTCAATATCAATTGTGGTTGAATGAAACCAACTCCAGGCACATATCCCATTAAGCGCTGAATGGCAGCAAGAACGTCACTCGGCCCCAAAAGAGCGACAAGAACCACAATCAACAAGACAAGAGCATTGGAAGCCCTGACAATAAATCTTCGCTGAAAACGCCGAGAGAGAGTACCAGCTTCATTCTCTTGGCCCAAACGCGTCCGCAAGCTGGCTACAAATTTTTGCGCCGGCAGAGGAGTTGTTCCCTTTGTGGCCGCGCGCAGCTTGCCCTCAAAATCCAAAACCGTCTCATTCATAATGAACCTCCAAGAGCTTCTGCAATCTTTCCTGCAGTCGATAAAGCATCTTCTTTACGGCATCTTCTCGACGATTTAGTATTGATGCGATCTGGCTGAACTTGAGCTCAGCGATATAGCGGAGCCTGATTAATTCTTGCTCTTCCGTAGGCAATGTTCTGATCAGCTTGCTTAGTCGTTCAATTTCCTCGGCTTGGTCCACTTGCTCCAAACCTGCGTCTCTCCTACCTTGCTCTGCTGCCTCTAGCGGAAGGTTTCTCCACGTCTGAGCCCTATAAAATCGTTTCAGTTGATTTCGGGCAATTGTGAAAAGCCAAGCCGAAAATACACCTTTATGCTGGTATCGAGGAAATGCCTGATACGCACTTAGAAATATCTGCGAAGTTATGTCTTCCGCATCCTGCTGGACTCCAACTCGTGAATACACATACTGATAAACACGCGTAATCCACAAATCATAAAGGGCATGGAATTGGAGCGGATCCTCTTGAGCCAAAAGTATTAACCGATCTTCCTCAGCATCCCCACTATCCTTGGAAGCAACTATGGCGCCGCCCTTGTTTACAATTCTTTGCATAGTAGACTCAGAAGAGTTAACTCAGATGGGACTAAAAAGGGACATCGGGCTGACGCTACGGGCTTATTGAAATGACCCAAGGCCCATAAATAGTTCCCTGAATTGCATCATTCACCAGCACCTCTGCTTGCTCCGAAGTAAAACCTTGGGGGGATGATAGGCTCCCTACATACTGCCCAGATCCATTCTCAAGGCAGGCGAAGTCTAGCCCCGGATATCTTGCCTTCAAATCAGGTTTGATTTGCTCGCACCTTAGTTTGTGATCCTCAACGAGTTCTAACGGAGTGATCTTGCCCACGACGATTTGATAAGCTGTCTGTTGATTCAAAAACCCTGAAGATACTTGGAAGATCGAGTAGTAGCAACGGAATGGGTATACCCCCAAGGATCCGCCTTCAGAGCTAAATGTTTGACTGCCAGTAGTCAAAACTATATCTAAGGGTATCCAGCCATCCGGTGAAGGAAAATCAAAGCAAAGCTCAGCTCGTGTTTGGACATTATCGCTGCTAATACTGCTAAGGGTTACCGTTACCCCGTTGCCAGACTGGAAGCCTCCCTCGGCAGTCGAGCTTCCCGAGAACAGAACTCCCGATTGAATGCTTACCCAAAAATTACCGCCATTAACGAGGACAACTTGATCGAGTGCGTTTGTCAACTGAAATACAACCGTGTATCGCCCGGGGTTTTCAGGAGCAGTCATTTGGATCGAAATCTCTATTTCCTCCCCTGGCAAAACACATCGGCCGAGTGCCTGGCTTTCGGGGGCGCCCATTGTTTGTCCTTGTGGAGCTGCCAAGAACGTGACTTGATAATCATCAGTCCATGTTGTTTCGCCAACATTAGAGAGGGTCCAAATCTTAGAGAAATTCTCCCCTGGGGGAACAACTGTTCCATCAACATAACTCTCTCCAATCAAGTGCGCGCCCTCCGCGCCCTCTGTCTCGCCTTCACAAACAGGCGGGGAAGTACTTTCAACTATGGGTGACTTTGGAGTGGCTTCTGGAGGAGTTGGCGTAGCACTTGGCAAGGCTGTTGAAATAGGGGTTTCAAGCTGGCCACTGGAACAGCTGGAAAGCATCATGATTGCGCACAAGGAAAGAATTAGCTGCAGATATCTAGTCATTCGTCGCCTTTCACTCTTACATCTTTTTAATCCCCTAAAGCGAAAAACGGGACATTTCGGTCAAAAACCTAATTGAGCTAAGAAACAAAAAAACCTCCGAACGTGGAGGTTTCTACAGAGAAAAATCAGTGATCCCGGAAGGACTCGAACCTTCAACCAATTGATTAAGAGTCAACTGCTCTACCATTGAGCTACGGGACCAGCAGAAGCGAGATTATACCAAAGGATTATTTGGAATCTACGCGGGGCATCACCGCGCCAGCCTTGACCAACGCCAGCATCTCATGCGGAGGCAGC
Organism: Anaerolineales bacterium; assembly: GCA_019637675.1. Taxonomy (GTDB): domain Bacteria; phylum Chloroflexota; class Anaerolineae; order Anaerolineales; family UBA11579; genus JAMCZK01. The sequence continues at coordinate 563,475 of JAHBVE010000002.1, forward strand.
GCCTTGCTGAACAGCTCGCCTTGAATTTGGTGGCAGCCGGCCTGGCGATACAGCTCCAGCTGGGATTCGTGTTCCACACCTTCGGCGAAGACTTCCATGCCGAGCTTGCGCGCGATCGTGACGATGCCGCTGACGATGGCGAGATGGCCGGGCGAATTGACGATCTGAGCAGCAAAGTGGCGGTCGATCTTGAGCGTATCGAAGGGAAATTCGGCCAGATGGCTGAGGGTGGAGTAGCCGACGCCAAAATCATCGATTGCCAGGCGCACGCCCAGCTCCTTGAGCTGGGTGAGCGTTTGGCGGGCCTGTTGAAAATCCTGAAAGATGGTGTTCTCGGACAGTTCAAGTTCGAGCAGCTCGGCGGGCAGCTGGCTGGAATCAAGGGCGGCTTTGACGCGCGCCACCAGGTCACCCTGCTTCAGGTCGCGGTCTGACAGGTTGATCGCCAGGCGCAGCGGCGGCAGGCCCATATCCAGCCAGCGCTTGACCTCGGCGCAGGCGGTCTTGAGCATCCAGTTAGACAGAGTGACGATCATGCCCATCTCTTCGGCCAAACCCACGAAGCGATCCGGCAGCAGGATGCCGAGTTGCGGGTGATACCAGCGCGCCAGAGCCTCCACGCCCACCAGGGCACCGGTCTCGCATTCCACCTGGGGTTGGTAGAAGGCGGAGATCTCGTTACGCTCCAGGGCGTAGCGCAACTGGTTGCCCAGTTCCAGGCGCTCCAGCGCTCTGGCTTTCATGGCGGCCACATAGAAGCGGAAATTGTTCTTGCCCTCCGCCTTCGAGGCATACATGGCCCAGTCTGCATTTTGGATCAGCGTCTCAGGGTCTGAACCGTGCACGGGGTACACACTGATGCCCACGCTGGTGGTGATGAAGGCTTCGGCGTTCTGAAAATTGAAAGGTTCTGAGATGGCATCGATCAGCTTCTGCACGATGCCCACGGTCTCATCAGGATCACGGATGCCTTCGAGCAGGATGCCAAATTCGTCGCCACCCAGGCGGGCCACCGTATCGCTGCGGCGCAGGCAGCCCTGGATGCGCTTGGCGATGAGTTGCAGCAGCGCATCCCCCTGCTCATGTCCGAAGGCATCGTTGATAGCCTTGAAGCCATCCAGATCCAAAAACAGGACCACCAGGACGGATTGATTGCGATGGGCAAGCTCAATGGCGTGAGAGATGCGGTCTAAAAACAGGGCGCGGTTGGCTACGCCAGTGAGCGAGTCGTACTTGGCGAGGCGCTGCAGCTCAAGCTCGGTGATCTTGCGCTGGGTGATGTCACGCGCAATGCTCTGGTAGACCTGGCGGCCATCCTGCTCCATGATGATGGAACTGACTTCGACTAGCATGGTGCTGCCGTCTTTGCGCACATGGGTGCGCTCAAAGGTCAGGTAGCCGCTCTCCAGCAGCCTGTGAATGATGTCATCAGTGCGCTCCAGTTCTTCGCGCGGGTAGATGTTGTCAATACCCATGCTGAGCAACTCTTCACGCGTGTAGCCCAGCCGGTCAGCCGCCACCTGGTTGACATCCATAATGCGCCGCGATTCAACATCAATGATGAAAATGGAGTCGATCGCGTTCTCGAACAGGCTGCGGTATTTGCCTTCGCTGACGCGCAGCGCTTCTTTGATGCGCTGCTGCTCCTGGTCGTAGAGCTCCTGAGTCTCTTTGGAGGAGATGGCCAGCGAGCGCTCCAACAGGTAGCGGTCTTGATCGGCCTGGCGATAGGCTTGTTCAATAGTGGAAAGAAAATCCTCCCATTCCTTCATCGTGGGAGGTGAGTTTTCATCCAGCTGCAGGCGCCGGAGCTGACGCCATAGGATCTTATGCATGCTTGCCCGGCTTAACGTTCCCGCAGGGTGGTGAGGGTCATGGTTTGGTTGTGGAGATCACAGGTGCCGCTGGCATAGGGCGAGATCTCGCCATAGGAGTAAAAGCCGATCTGGTGCACGCCCGCCGGCAACGCTTCGAGCGTCGCTTCCAACTCCTCTTCCGTGCGCTCATTCAATACCAAACGGCGGCCCACGCAGCTGATGGCCACCGACAGGATCGGGCCATTGGGAGCGGTGCTGGCGCCGGCCATAAGGGCCGCCTCGCTTGCGCCATCAATCAAGCGGTCGAAGTTGGCCTTCATGAGCTGGGCATAGTACCCGATCGGAATGTCACCCGCAAAGGTGAGCGAATGCGCATCCTCATCCACACCGAGGATGGTGCGCACGATGGTCTTCTGTGCCAGGCGATCTTCGCTGAGCGCCAGGGGGAACAGCAGCGCGCTGGACGGCAAGCCAGACACCAGGTCTCCCAAATATTCCTTGTACAAGTCCAGAGCCGGGCGGCCATCGAGTTCGTAGAGCACGTTGGCCTCAGAGCGCGTGACTAGGCGCTGCGGGCCGAACACATCCCAGCCGCCCTTGGAGCCGTGGCGCACTTCGATGTGCTCGCCATACAGCCCCACAGCGGCCACAGAATCCTGCGTGACCTGGCCATCGTTAATGACCCAGGTGCGCTCAAAGCGGTCGCCGTCGCCAGCCAGGCCGCCGGTGACCACCACCTGGCCGCCGAACTGGTCATTGAGGGCGCGCACCAGCTCGCTGCCATTGATGGTGGTGCCGTTGGAGAGCACGAACACGGCCACCAGGTCAGGCGCCTTGAGTTGGCTGGCGATCAGCTCGCCGGCCTGGTACGAGTCCTTGACGGAGCTGACATGCGTGCTGGCGGCGGCCACCCGCGTGCGCTCGAACTGCATCACGGCCACGGAGAGCGAATCGTCCTGCACCTGGGTGCCGAAGATCTCGCCAGCGGTGGAGCAACCCATGACCTGTGACTGGGGGTAGTGGCGAATGAGCTCATCTACCGGAGCGGTAGCATCCAAAAAGTTGGAAGCTCCGAAGACAAGCACCAGCGTATTAGCTGAATCAAGCGCCGGGAGCGCATCCACAGACCATCCAGCGTCTTTTGTATAGGTAAAGGTCTCCAGTTTCATAATAAATCCCGATTTCCCTACTTGCTCAAATGTTAGGCCATTGTATAGCCAAGCGTGTAATTGCTAAACGTCAATTTGTACTAGATTCGTATTACAATAGAACACACGTTCTTATGTCGGTGCATCTGAATACGCACTCGTTTTATTCTTTGCTGGCCGGGCTGGATGCGCCCAGCGGGTTGGCGGCGGCCGCCGCGGCCGCCGGGCAGCCCGCCCTGGCGCTGACCGATCACAACCGCCTGACGGGCGCGGTGGAGTTTGCCGAGGCGTGTACCCAACACGGCATACAAGCGATCTTTGGCCTGCAAGTGCGGCTGGAAAGCAGCCTGCCGCTGATCCTGCTGGCGCAGGACGCGGTGGGTTGGGCCAACCTGTGCCAGCTAAGCAGCTGGCTGCTGAACGAAGAGAACAACGAGAGCCGCAGGCTGCCGCTGGCAGGCCTGCTGGCGCGGGCCGACGGCTTGCTGTGCCTGGCCGCCTACGAGGCGCCGAACCCGGAGACCCAGCGGCGGGCGTTCGCCCCACCCACCGCCGAACTGGCCCAGATCAAAGACCAGTTTAGCGATCGGCTGTACATCCAGGCGCCGCCAGACTGGCACGCAGAACCCGCCCTGGCCGTGGCGCAGAAGTTGGGCGTGGGCGGCGTGGCCACCTGGCCGGTGTATTACCTGCAGCCCAGCCAGGCCGAGCTGCAGCGCACGGTGAGCGCCATGCGCACGAACACCACCGTGGGGCGCGTGCCGGCCGAAGAGTTGGCGCCATCCAAAGCCTGGTTTGCCAGCCCACAGGAGCTTGCCGAGGCGTACGCAAACTACCCTGCCGCGTTGGCAGCCACAGACGAGATAGCCCAGCGCTGTACCTTCAGCCTGCCGCTCGACCGGCCCAACTATCCGCGCCTGGAGCTGCCTGACGGCCAAACTCCGATCGAGGCGCTGCGCGAGCAAACCCTGCGCGGCGCGGCCGGCTTGTATCCCGAGCTGACCGAGCAATTCACTCAGCGCATGGAGCACGAGCTGGCCAGCATCGAAGCCAGCGGCTACACCAGCCTGTTCCTCATCATGGCCGAGATCGTGGGCTTTGCGCGCAAGGAAGGTGTGCCACTCTCCTCACGCGGGTCAGCCGCGTCTTCGCTGGTAGCCCACTGCCTGGGCATCACCACGCCGGACCCGCTGCGTCTTAACCTGTACTTCGAGCGCTTTCTGAACCCGGCCCGCCCCACCCCGCCGGATATTGATACAGACATCTGCTCGGCCCGGCGGGATGTGGTGATCAAGCATGTGTACGAGCACTACGGCCACGAACGCGTGGCCATGGTGGCTACGATCAACCGCTTCCGCCTGCGGTCTGCGCTGCGCGAGGTGGCCAAAGCGCACGGCATGCCCGCCGACGAGATCAAGCGCATGGCGGCGCGGTTGCCCTACCGCTGGTGGGGGCCAGGCCAGGACAAGAAGGAAGAGCAGCCCTACGCCGAGCTAGAAAGCGAATTCACCAGCCCGCACGCCAGGCTGGTCTTGCAGCATGCCCGCGCCATTCTGGATACTCCGCACCACCTTTCGATCCATCCCGGCGGCATCGTGGTCAGCTCCGGCCCATTGCTCGAGCTGGTGCCGCTGCAGTTCTCGGCCAAGGGCATGACCATCACACAGTACGACCTGACCGGTGTGCAAAAGATGGGCATGGTGAAGATGGACCTGCTGGCGACCCGCGGCCTGACCGTGCTGGGCGATGTGGCCGACCGCATCTGCGAGATGAATCCTGAACTTGGCCGCAGCCGCCTGGGTGTGCTGGAGGCGATACCGGACGGCGACCCGGCCACGGCGCAGACCGTGCGCACCGGGCGCACGATCGGCTGCTTCCAGATCGAGAGCCCGGGCATGCGCGCCACCCTGCGCGAAGTCCAGGCCGACTCGGTGGACAACATTATGGTTGCGCTGGCGCTGTTCCGCCCCGGGCCGCTGACCGGCGGCCTGAAGGACGCGTTCGTGCGCCGCCACCTGGGGCAGGAGCCGGTGCGGCATGTGCACCCGGCGCTGCAGCCGCTGCTGGAGGAGACCCACGGCGTGTTCCTGTACCAGGAGCAGGTGCTGCGCGTGGCGCACGAGCTGGGCGGCTTCAGCCTGGCCGAGGCTGACTTGCTGCGCCGGGCGATGAGCCACTTCGACCCCGGCAAGCAGATGCAGACGCTGAAGGAGAAGTTCATCCACGGCGCGGGAGAGCGGCACGCAGTGCCGCCGGTGACCGCCGAGCGGGTCTGGGACATGATGGCGGCGTTCGCCGGCTACGGGTTTCCGAAGGCGCACTCCGCCTCGTACGCGCTGACGGCTTGGCGTTCAGCCTGGTGCAAGACCCACTACCCGGCCGAGTTCATGGCAGCCGTGCTGGCCAATTGGGGCGGCTACTATGACCAGAACACTTACCTGCTGGAAGCGCGGCGCATGGGGCTGCCGCTGCACGCGCCGCATATCAACTATTCACAGCCGCAGTTCAGCGTGACCTACCATGATGGGGAGCCACACCTGTATATGGGGTTAGAGCAGCTCAAAGACCTGGGGCGGGCTACCCAACAGCGCATTTTGGACTTGCGCCCGTTCAGCACGCTGGCCGACCTCCTCGTGCGGGTTGCGCCGCGCAAGAACGAGGTGCGCAACCTGATCGAGGCCGGGGCGCTGGAAGGGCTGGGCAGCATCCCAGACTTGCTCGAACAATTGGACTATGGCTGGGTCAGCGGGCAACTCTCTTTATTCGGCACACAGCATAAGCTGCCGGATTGGTCACCCGACATGAAGGCTGCTGCACAGGAACGCCTGCTGGGAGTGAGCCTGATCGCCCACCCGCTGGACCTGCACGCGGCTGCCATGCAAGGCGCCGGCGTGCTCAGCACCCTGGAAGCGGCGACGCGCTTCGGCCAGGATGTGCGCGTGGCGGGCATGCGCCAGAGCTGGCGCCGGATAGGCTCGTCGGCGGGCGGGTATGTGTATTTTATGGACCTGGCCGACCTCGAAGGTACGTTGCGCGTACTCATCCCCGGCGAGGTGTATATGCGGGGCCGCAGCAGCTTTCAGGACGGGCAGCCAGTATTGATCGAAGGCCGATTGGAGATGGCGCGCGATTCAGAGGAGCCGGTGCTGCGCGCCGGTAAGGTAGAAGGCCTGCGCCTACCCGCTCACGCGGTTAGTCTGAGCGCGGCTTAGGCGATCCGCGCCATGGCCGTAAAGGCCAGCACCAGCAAGCCCAGCAATAAGTTCAAGACAATAAGGGACTGAAAACGGCGCAAGGTCTGTTCCACCGCGGCGCCGCTGGCCTTGCCGCGCGCTTGCTGCAGCGCGGCGCGTCCGAGAGCAGGAGCCACGCTCCAAGTGAGGATCGCAGAAACGGCGATCATGCCGAGAAAGACAATATGCTTCAAGCAGATGGCCACAGCCCACGAGTTGGAGATGCTAAACAAGCCCTCGTAGTTGGGGTTGCCATCCATCTGCAACAGGCCGGTGAAGGTGAGCAGACCCAGACTGAACCAGCCGATCGGATCCAACCGGCGGTTGAGAGCGTTAGCCCAGGTGGCAAATTGCTTGTCGGTGAGAGTGCGGCGCATGCTGGGGAACACGAACAGCGCCAGGGCGGCCAGGCCGCCCAACCAGGCGACGGTGGCCAGCATGTGCAGCCAGAACGAGATGAGCAGCGCCCAGGCTGGGATCATGCGCTAGCCGTTGCCGCGCTCGGCACACGTGGAGGCGTAGCTATCGGCCAGGGCTTGGTTCTCGGGTGAGAGCGGGGCAAGTTCTGCAGCCTCGCGCATCAGCTCATCGGCGGAGCACCACTGCTCATCACGCGTCAAGCGCTCAGCGCGGTCGATCAGGTCGAGCGAGTAGAAGGCAGACGCGGTCGCCAGGCGCTCCTGCACCGTGAAGAAATTGATGTCGTGCAGATTGGGGGCTGCATCGGCCAAGGGCAGGAAGTACTGAACAGCCTGACCCCAGTCAACTTCCCAGAAACTTTTGGCGATGATGTAGTTCACAGCCCATTGACGATACATGATTGCTTCAGTATCCAACGGGCCGATCTGGGCCGCCCGATTCAGATCGTAGATGCCGCCTTCGAGATCGCCAACCGGCGGCAGGATGCGCATAACCCCGCGGTTACGGAAGGCAATGAAGTACATGCCATCCACTTCGATCGGATTGAAATCAGGGAAGTTGGTGCGCAGGGTATCCAGCGTCTGCAGCAGCTCTTCCCAATTGCGGGCCGCCAAGAGGGCCTGGGCGTCACCGTACGCCTGATCGCGCCCGCGCAAATCAGGCGTGGGGGTGGGTTCTGCGCCATTGGTTGAGCCGGGCTGCGGGGTGGCCGCTCCCACGGTGCACAGCACCGCCCGCGAAAGGGCATCCACCAGGCCGGGATGGGTCGGGTTGAGCTCGGTCACGTATTCGAGACGCTGGCGCGCCAAGTCACAATGGCCGTTCTCAAAGTCCGCTTGCGCCAACTGAAACTGGGTCTCGGCCTCAATGGCGCGGGTCATGTGCTCAGCGTTGGTGCGGGACAAGATGCCGGCCTGCGCTCCGCCCAGGGCGGCCAGGCCCACCAGGGCAATAAAGCCCGCGATCAGGCCGAACACCCAGCGACGGCCGCGGCGAGGCGGCTTGGCAGGCGCGGCTTCAGGGGCTGCGGGAACTTGCTGCGTTTCAGCGCTCTCAGGCGGCGCAGGCGCCTCGGGCGATGTGGCCTGGGGCGTCATGTTTTTCTTGGGGGTGCGCTTGTTGGGAGAGCTGGGAACAGTCTTTTCGATGTCTTCAACATCCGGCATGCGGGCGATTATACCCGTAGCCTTTTTAAGGCTAGTGTGGCCTCATCCGCGGCTAATGGGTCTGCTGGTCGCCCTGCAGGCTCTCCAGAGCCTGGATCAGGGCCTGGTACTCCTCGCCGCACCCGCTGCATAGCTCCAGGTGGCGTTGGACCAGCGGCAAGGCCTGGGCAGCATCCTTGCCGTCCAGTTCCAGCTCTACAAAGCGGTCCAGGCCCTCAAAACAGGTTTCACAGCCGATCTCATCCTTCTGGGTCTTGAGGATGCGATGCAGCAGCTCTTTCAGCGTGGAAGACTTAATGCGTGCCATGTGCGACTCCTAGACTACCCAAACGCCTGCAATATTACTCATCTTAGTTGTCCTCGAACAAGGCCAAGGCCTCTTGAGCAGAAAAGCCAGCCTGCTCTTCCAGGCGTTGGCGCATGCGCTGGCGGGCATCGTGGAGTAGTTTGTAGAGGGCATTGGGGTTGGTACCCATGCGTTCGGCCACCACCTGCAGGGGCACCCCATCCTGCAGGATGGCGAGCATGGCGGTGCGCTGGCGCTCGGTCAGCTCTTCCATGATGAGGCGCTCGACCTTGCGCAGCAGGTCCTGGCGGGCGGCTTCTTGTTCTGGGGAAGCGCCGGGGTCGGTCAGCAGCGGCGGGGTGTATTCCTCGCCGTCGGCGGATTCGGTGTACTCCTGCAGGGAAACGTCCTTCCAGCGTTTGCGGCGCAGGTCAGACAAGGCTACATGGATGGCGATCTTCTGCGCCCAAGTGAGGAAGCGGCTCTCGCCGCGGAAGCTATCCAGGCTGCCGAGAACCTTCAGCACTGCGTCCTGGGCGAAATCTTCGGTGATGGTGTCCAGGTCACCGTCTACGCGGCCGGCCAGCGCTGCCCGCAAGCCGCGCAACAGCGCGGCTCGCAGGTCAGCGATAGCCTCAGGCGAGGCGGCCTGTAGATCGGCCAGCCAAGCCTGGTTGTCACGAAGTTGTAGACTGGAAGTCGTCACGCGCAGGAATCATACCAGCCAGGCTTACAGCTCCGGATAGTAGCAGCCGTAGTCCTCGCCGTTGAGCGTGACGAAGGGTTGCCCGTACTCGCGGCCATCCATCACTGCGGGGATACCCGGATCATCCTGGATGCTTTGCCAGGCGGAGGCGGCCAGGGCGCGGGAGAGGGTCCACTCGCGCCAGCTCTGCGCATACGCATCATGTTTGTAGGCGTTGCACGCCAGGGCGATGGCCAGATCCTGCGCCAGCGCCTGGTTGCCCGCGGCCAGTTGGCTGCGGTAACCCTCCACCAGAGCGGGCACTGCGTCCGGCGAGAGCTCGGCCAGGTGCATGCGGTCCACGGTTTCGCGTGACCAGGCGGTTTCGGAAGCTTGCAGGCCGTGGGCGATGTTGGCGCGCACGGTGTAGCGGTCAAGGTTGAGGGCGGGCAGCGTGGCGACAAAGCCGACCGCGGCCAGCAGAACTGCGGCGGCGAAGTAGCGCTGACGGCCGGTCAGCTCCATCACGACCAGCGCAAGCAGCAGCAGGCCCAGCCAGACCATAAAGATGTGCGGCAAGAGGCGCATGCTGGTGAAGCCATAGGCTTCTTCGTAGAGCAGCAGGCGCTGGAAAGCCGACACGAGTACTACGGCCAACAGGGCGAACAGCGCCACGCCCAGACCGGAGAAGTAGCCTTGCTGCTGCGCGCTGCGGCGGGTGATGCTGCTCAACAACACGAAGAGCATGAGCACCAGTACCGCCACGACGCATAGCTCGGCAAAGCCGCGGCGGGCATACTCGGCATAGGTGACGTAGCCTTCGGGGCCGAGAATGTTGCCGACCCCGCCAAAGAAGTACTGGAACTGGAACACGACAAAGGCGCCCAGCAACAAAGCCACGCTGCCGAGCACAATGCTGGCCTCGGTGAAGCCGATGAAGGGCTGGACTACCGCCTTCTTGGCCGCGCCGTTGTGGCTGCGCACGAAACCATAAACGTACGCACCAAACAAGACAAGGGCGATCAGCGTGATGAGGATGAGCCGGAACACATACTCCGGCAGGCGTTCGAGGCGCAGGAAGCTGAACACTTGCGAGACCCAATCAGCGAAGTAGCTATCCGCCGAGGCCAGCAAGGCGCTGAGCACCAGCACGACCGGCAGGGCCAGCAGCAGGCCGCGCACAACCGGCACCCAGGGGCGCTTGGCCTGCTTACTGGTGGCAGGCTTGAATTCCCCACTGGCCATCCAACCCAGCGGCAGCAAGGAGACCAGCTTGATGACATGGTCGCTCAGACGGTAATTGAGCCAGTCGCCCGCAAGGTAGTCTGCGGCGAAGAGCATGAGCAGCATGACGGAGAAGCCGCGCGTGAAGAGCAGCGTGTACTCTTCGGTGTAGACCGCGCTCACGGCCGCCAAGGCCAGCGCGGCGGCAGCCAGCCACCAGCTGCGCCGGGCGGGACGCCGCTTGAGGTAAGCCCCAAGCCACAGCCCTACCGCGATGAGGGCGGCGATGTAGACAAAGAAAGAGATCCCCCAGCGCTGGTCCCAGAACAGAACATCGAACAGGAAACCAAGCACAAAACAGACGGGAAGGAAAAAAGCGGGGCGCGTCAAACGTGCCATACAACCTCCTGGCGAAGCGAATTTGCGCTATTACCCCCTACCTGGGCTGTCAAAAGCTATCTCAAACTGTCAGAACAGAACCCAAAATCATCGTGATGATGATGAGCAGCGCCAGGATCGCAAAAAGGATCTGGCTAATGGAGAGTTTGGTCTTGGTTTGCTTCTTGGCCATAAGTACCTCAGGCAAACTATACCCTACTCCGCCGTGCGCGCTTGCAGCGCAGCGGCGATGGCCTGCTCCAACTCGGCCAGCGAGACCGGCTTGGTCACATAGCCATCGGCGCCGGCGTGCAGCAGCTCCTGCATGATGAGCTCATTGAACTCCGAAGTCAGCATGACCACCGGCAGGCGGGCGAACTCGGCACGCTGGCGCACAAATTCAAGGAAGTCTTTGCCGCTGACCTGGGGCATGTTGAGATCAAGCAGGATCAGGTCACACGGCTGCGCGGCCAGCAGAGCCTGGGCCGCGCTGGGCGCATCCAGGAAGCTACGCGTCTGGTAATCCAGCAGCTTAAGCATGAGGGCGATGGCGGAGGCCATCTCCTCATCATCATCCACCAGCCAGGCCAGCTTCGGGTTAGCCAAGATGCCCCTTGATGCTGGCGGCCAGGGCCGGGGTGATGCCCTTGACGGCCGTGATCTGCTCGATCTCGGCGGCGCGCAGTGCATCCAGCGAGCCAAAGGCTTTGAGCAGAGCGCGGCGGCGGTTGGGGCCGACGCCGGGGATGCCATCCAACTGCGAGACCAGGCTGGTCTTGCTGCGGCGGTTGCGGTGGGCGGTGATGGCGAAGCGGTGGGCCTCATCCCGGATGCGCTGCAGCAGGAACAGGGCGGGCGAATTGCGCGGCAGCAGCAGGCTGTCGGCATGCCCGGGGCGGAAGATCTCTTCGTTCTGTTTGGCGAGCGAGATCAGCGGCACGCGGTCGCTCAGGTGAAACTCTTCGAGGACGGCGACGGCGCGGGCCAGCTGGCCGCGGCCGCCATCCACAATCAGCAGGTCAGGCAATTTGGCGAAGGCCGCGTCCGGCTTTTTGCCGGGCGTCTCGCTCGGCTCCTCGGCGGCGGCCCAGCGCTTGAAGCGGCGGGCCAGCACTTCCTGCATGCTGGCAAAGTCGTCCGGACCTTCCACGGTCTTGATGTTGAAGCGGCGGTAGAGCTTGTTGCTGGGCACGCCGCGCTCGAACACCACCATACTGCCGACGGCGGCGGTGCCCTGCGTATTGGAAATGTCGTAGCACTCGATGCGCTCGGGGGCACGGTCGAGGCCCAGCACATCCTGCAGCTCGCTCAAGGCTTCGGTCTGGCGATGCGCATCGGCCTGCCACTGGGTTTGGAGGGCGGCCAGGGTTTCGGCGGCATTCTCAGCCGCCATCTGGATCAGCTCGTGCTTGGGGCCGCTGCGCGGGATCTTGATCTCCACGCCGCCATCGCCGCGGCGCTTGCTGAGCCACTGGCGGATCACCTGGGCCTCTTCGACTTCCTGTGGCAGCAGCACCTCGGGCGGCACGCTGGCGGCCTGGTCATAGTATTGCTTGATGAACTCGGCCATCACATCCGCGTCCGGGCTGTCGGCGGTGTTCTCCATCATGAAGTATTCGCGGCCAATGAGCTTGCCGCCGCGGATGAAGAAGACCTGCACGCAGGCTTCGCGTTCGGAGCGGGCCATAGCGATGACGTCTGAGTCGACATAATCGGTGGAGATGACCTTCTGGCGCTCCACGATGCTTTCGATGGCCTGCAGCTGGTCACGCACCGCGGCGGCCTTCTCGTAGCGCAGTTTGGCCGAGGCCAGGTTCATCTCGGCGGTCAGCCGGTTGACGATGGGCTCGGTGCGCCCGTTGAGGAACTCGCACAGGTCTGAGATCATCTGGCGGTAGTTGGCCTGGTCGATCATGCCGATGCAGGGGGCGGTGCACAGCTTGATGTCGTAATACAGGCAGGCGCGCGTATCCTGCCCGGTGATCTCACGGTCACAGGTGAGATACGGGAAGATCTTGCGCAATACATCCAGGGTTTTGTGGACCGCCCAGACGCTAGTATACGGCCCAAAATAGCGCGAGCCGTCTGCGTCCATATGGCGGGTGACGGTCACCTTCGGAAACGGGTCAGCCCAGTGGACCTTGATATAGGGATAGCGCTTGTCATCCTTGAGGCGCACGTTGTAGTGCGGCTTGTGCTTCTTGATGAGGGTCATCTCAAGGATGAGGGCCTCGAGCTCGGAGGCGACCACGATCCACTCGATGTCACGCACGCGCTGCACCAGGTGTTCGGTGCGCGGGTGGTGCTGGGCGCCGGCGTGGAAGTAGGAGCGCACCCGGCTGCGCAGGCTGAGCGCCTTGCCGACATAGATCACCTTGCCTTCCTCATTTTTCATGAGGTAGCAACCGGTACGGTCTGGCAAGGTGCTTAATTGCGCTTGAATATGCTCAGAGGGAAACATCGCACAGATATTCTAGCATTCGCAGGCAGGCTGCGGCGGGCGGTAGAGGGCGCTACAAGTTCAGCAGGCCGGCGCGGCGCTCACGCGCGGCGGCGCGCTTGGCCAGCACTTCGCGATACAGCTCGTCGTAGCCCTTGAAGGTGCGCTCCAGCGTGTGCTGCTCGGCGATCTCACGCGCCCGGCGGCCAAAGGAGCTGGCATCCGGATTGTTGAGCAGCTTGGCGATGGCGGCGCCCATGCCGCGCTCGTCGCCCGAGCGCACCAGGTAGCCGCTCTTGCCATGTTCCACCATTTCGGAGACCGAGGTGGCGTCTACCGCCACCACGGGCAGGCCGCTGGCGATCGCTTCGAGCAACACCAGGCTTTGCACTTCCATCTCGCTGGCGGTGACGAACAGGGTCGCCATGCGGAACACCTTGGGCAGGTCCGTCTTGGAGTCAACAAAGCCGGGGAAATGGCTGCGCTCGGCGATGCCCAGCTCTTTGCAAAGCTCGATCAGGTCTTCGCGCTCGACCCCGTCGCCGGCCAGCAGCAAATGCGCATCGTTCTTGCGCATGGCGCGGGCCGCGGCGCGCACCACGGCCGGCACGTTCTTGTCAGAATCCAGACGGCCGGCGTGCAGGATGATGGGCACGTCCGCCGGGATGCCGAATTTCTGGCGCAGGGCCAGCTCTTCCTCGCGCGGCAGGGGTTCGTCGGTGAAGCGGCTCAGATCAGCCCCGTTGCTGACCACGCGCACGTCCACCTTGGTCTCCTCATGGATCTCGCGGGCGGCGCGCAGCGAAGGCGCGACCACCAGATCACAGCGGCGGATGACGCCACGCGCATACGCCCACGAGATGGATTCGACCGTGCGGGCCACGGCCGGCATATCCGGCAAATAGGCGTTGATCAGCCAGGGCATGGCGTGGGCGGTGAGCAGCACCGGGATACGCAGGGCGCGCGCCGCAGCAATGCCGGCCAGGCCGGCGTTGGTGGGGTCATGCAAATGGACAATATCAGCCTGGAAATCTTGCAGGGCGGTCTTCATCTCGCCTGCCCCCCATACCGTCAGCCGCTGGCCGACGCGCAGCGGGTTGCGCCATGAGGTGAGGCGCACAAGATGGATGCCGTGAGTGACGGTGGTGTAGGGCTCTTTTTGGTCAGATGCGCTAATTACCATGACCTGATGCCCCAAGCCATGCGCCCCACGCGCCAGACGCTCCACCATAAAGGATTGCCCGCTGACCATGGGGGGGTATGACTGGCAAATATGCGCAATCTTCATATGTTTGTCGTTAAATGATAGCCGCAATTTCGGCAGTTTTGGCGTGAGTGAGTTCCAGCAGACTATTAGGCGTCAACGAAATGTTGAGCCCGCGCTGCCCGCCGGAAACATAAATGACTTCGTGTTGTAATGCGCTGCTGTCCACCACTACCTCAAATCCTTTGGCCACCAGAGCCAGCGGCGAAATGCCGCCGGTTTGCAGGCCGGTCAGCTTCTCGGCCTGGGCCTGCGTGGCCAACTGGAGCTTCTTGCCGCCCAGGGCGCGGCCGAGCGCCTTGAGCTCGATCTGCGCGGCGGCCGGCACGACGCCCAGCACCGGCTTGCCGCCATCCGGCCGAATGGCGACGATGGTCTTGTACATCTGGGCCGGGTCTACGCCCAGGTGGGCAGCCGCCTCGAGCCCGCTGAGCTTCTCCGCCGGCAGCTCGTGAGCCTCGAAGGCAACGCCCTTGGCAGCCAGCATACGGGTAACGTTGTTGACCGGCGGCATATTATTCTTCGCTGCGCCCGGCGATCACGCGGATCTTCTCCCAGGGCTTGAGGTCAACACTTTCCGCCAGCAGGGTGCGCACATCGTAGAGTTGGTCACGCAGCAAGGCAGCCTGCTCGAACTCCAGGTTCTTGGCGGCCTGGCGCATGCGCGCTTCCAGCTCACTGATGAGGCGCTCCATCTCTTTGCGAGACATTTCTTTATCGGCGCCGGTCTTGTACTCGCCCTTGGCCTCAGCCATGGATTGGACCTTGATCTGGTCGGTCAGATCGCGCACGGCCTTGATGATGCCCACCGGCTCGATGCCGTGCTCGGTGTTGTAGGCCTCCTGCTTGGCGCGGCGGCGCTCGGTCTCCTGGATGGCGTAGCGCATCGAATCGGTCATCTTGTCGGCATACATGATGACCCGCCCGCGCACATGGCGGGCGGCGCGGCCGATGGTCTGGATCAACGAAGTCTCTGAGCGCAGGAAGCCCTCTTTATCGGCGTCCAGAATGGCGACCAGGGACACCTCGGGTAGGTCGAGACCTTCACGCAGGAGGTTGATGCCGACTACGACATCGAAGACGCCCAAGCGCAGATCACGCAGGATGCTGATGCGGTCGAGCGTGTCCACCTCGGAGTGGAGGTAGTGCACCTTGATACCAAGCTCAAGCAGATATTCGCTCAGGTCTTCGGCCATGCGCTTGGTCAGCGTGGTCACCAGCACGCGCTCCTTTTCGGCGACGCGCTTGTTGATCTCACCGATCAGGTCATCCACCTGGCCAGCGATCGGGCGCACCTCCACCTGCGGATCGATGAGACCCGTGGGGCGGATGATCTGTTCCACCACTTGCTGGGCACGCTTGAGCTCGTATTCACCGGGCGTGGCCGAGGTGTAGACCACATGACCCAGGCGATCTTCGAATTCATTGAAGGTGAGCGGGCGATTGTCGACCGCCGAAGGCAGGCGGAAGCCGTACTCGACCAGGATGTCTTTGCGGGCGCGGTCACCGTTGTACATGCCGCGCACCTGCGGGATGGTCATGTGCGACTCGTCAATGATCATCAGGAAGTCGGCCGGGAAGTAGTCGATCAGCGTCCAGGGCGGTGTGCCCGGGGCGCGCTGATCCATATGGCGGGAGTAGTTCTCGATGCCGGTGCAATAGCCCACCTGGCGCAGCATCTCCAGGTCATAGCGGGTGCGCTGCTCCAGGCGCTGCGCTTCCAGCAGCTTGTCGTGCGATTTCAGGAAGGCCAGGCGCTCCACCAGCTCCTGCTCGATGCCGATGATGGCGGCGGCCAGCTTGTCTTCGTCTGTGATGAAGTGCTTGGCCGGGTAGATGGCGATGGTCTGCATCTCGCGGCGGATCTCGCCGGTGACGGTATGGATCTCGACCATGCGCTCGACCTCATCCCCGAAGAAGGTGATGCGGTAGGCCAGCTTGTCCTGGTAAGCCGGCACGACTTCGAGGGTATCGCCGCGCACACGGAAGGCGCCCGGCTCCAGATCCGTATCCTTGCGCTCATAGTGAATGTCCACCAGGTGGCGCAGCAGGTTGTCACGGCGATAGGGCTTGCCGCTCTCCAGGTTGAGCACGACGCGGCCGTAGGCTTCGGGGTTGCCCAAGCCATAGATGCACGAGACCGAGGCGACCACGATGGTGTCTGAACGCGACATCAACGATGTGGTGGCGGCCAAGCGCAAACGCTCGATCTCTTCATTGATGTCAGTTTCTTTTTCAATGTAGAGGTCACTGCGCGGCACATAGGCCTCAGGCTGGTAGTAGTCGTAGTATGAGGTGAAGAATTCCACCGCATTGTCCGGGAAGAATTCTCTGAACTCTGCATACAACTGCGCCACAAGGGTCTTGTTGTGGGCCAACACCAGAGTGGGTTTTTGGACGGCCTGGATCATGTTGGCCATGGTGTAGGTCTTGCCGGTGCCGGTGGCGCCAAGCAAAACCTGCTGGCGGTGGCCTTGCTTATAGCCGGCCAGCAATTTCTCAATAGCCTCAGGTTGATCACCTGTGGGTTTGAAGGGAGCCTGGAGATTAAAGTTTGCGGCCATAAAGACAATTATAGAACATAAGTTTTTGAATGAGTAGTTTCTGTGTGAAATTGCAGGTGAATTGACGAAGCTTCCAAGCCACAGGTATAATCGCCACCGTTCGACCCTATAGGATTGGTGCTTAGACAAATGGAAACACTTCTCGACATAGCAATCATCATCACCTCGATCGCCCTGGTGGCCACCATTCTGCTGCAGAGCAAGCAGGCAGGCTTGGGAGGCATTGGCGGCGCTGAGGTGGCGACCACTTTTTCCACCCGCCGCGGCCTGGAGAAGACCCTCTTTCGGGCTACCATCGTTCTCAGCCTGGTCTTCTTTTCCCTGGCGATCTATACGGTATACGTTTCAGGCTAATTCTGGTTTCTGAAGCCGGTTACGCTTCAAAATGAAAAAACTTCGTTGGCAGCTCCTGCTCGTGGTGCTGGCCCTGGTTGCGATTGCCATCCTGCTGTTGGCGCGGCAACCGCTTCTGCGCAGCCTGACGGCTGAGCCTGGCCAGGGCGGCGTCTACATCGAAGGCCTGGTGGGTACGCTGGGCCGTCTCAACCCGCTGCTGGATGACGCCAACCCGGCCGACCAGGACATCAACCGCCTGCTGTTCAGCGGCCTGCTGCGCTTTGACGAGCGCGGCAACCCCCAGCCTGACCTGGCGGAGGCCTGGGGCGTGGTAGTGACCGGCGAGACCTACAACATCACCTTGCGCGAAGGCCTGACCTGGCACGACGGCGCGCCCCTTACTACCGAAGACATCGCCTTCACGATCGACCTGATGCGCAACCCCGAGCTGCCCATCCCGGCGGATGTGCGCGCTTTGTGGACCTCGGTAGAAGTGGTCGTGCTTGACCCGCGCAACATGCAGTTGGTGCTGCCCGAGGCGTTTGCTCCCTTTCAGGATTATTTGAGCTTCGGCATACTGCCGCAGCATCTGCTGGGCGCGATGAGCCCAATTGAGCTGCTCAATGCCCCCTACAACCTGCAGCCGATCGGCTCTGGGCCGTACCGCTTCAGCGAACTGTTGTCCGAGGAAGGCCAGATCACCGGCGTGGCGCTGGAAGCGTGGGATGGATACTACGCGGGCCGCCCCTTCCTCGATCAGGTCATCTTCAACTACTACGATAATTCCGAAGAGGCTTACGCCGCTTACCAGCGCGGCGATGTGATGGGCGTGAGCTACCTGAGCCCGCAAGTGCTGGCCAATGCGCTCAACGACCCCTCACTCAGCATCTATTCCAGCCGCCTGCCGCGCCTGACCTTGATGATCATGAACCTGGGCAGCACCGAGGTGCCGTTCTTCAGCGAACTGGAAGTACGCCAGGCAATACTGCAGGGCATCAACCGCCAGCGGATCATTGACCAATACCTGGGCGGACAAGCAATGATTGCCAACGGGCCGATATTGCCCGGCACCTGGGCTCACAACGAAAACCTGCCGCGTGTGGAATACAACGTAGAGGCGGCCACGACCCTGCTGCGTGAGGCCAACTACAGCATCCCAGCCAGCGGCGGCCAGGTGCGCAGCAAGGACGGCATCGACCTGCGCTTCCAACTCGTGCACCCGGAAACCCCGCAGCACGCCCAGATCGCGGAGAGCATCAAGAATGACCTGGCAGCGCTGGGTATTCAAGTCGATCTGTTGGCGGTGCCGTATGCCGACTTGATCACAAATTACCTTGAACCGCGCACCTACCAGGCCGCGCTGATCGATCTCAATCTGTCCAATTACCCTGACCCGGATCCCTATCCCTTCTGGCACCAGGCCGCAGTCTCCGGCGGCCAGAACTATTCGCGCTGGGATGACCGCCGCGCCAGCGAATATCTTGAAGAAGCGCGCGTGACCACCAGCCAGGCCCAGCGAGCACGCTTGTATCGCAACTTCCAGAACCACTTCATCAGCCAGGCGCCGGCCATCCCCTTGTACTTCCCCGTGTACAGCTATGGCGTGTCTGCGCTGGTGCGGGGTGTATCCGTTGGGCCGCTGTACCAGACCAGCGACCGCTTTGCCACCCTGCCCGAATGGTTCCTGGTAGCCCGCGGCCAACTCGACGAGCTGGAGCCGACCTCACAGCCACAGCAGAGCACGGACACACCGGCGGCTACACCCATTCCGTAAAACTTCACCAATAAAAAAACGCCCCGACGGGGCGTTTTTTTATTCTGAGGCATATAGGTTGCGGTAGATGTCGTAGATCTCGTAGATGCTGCGCAAATGGTTGCGCGTCTCAGTGAATTGGACGATCTCGACGAACAGGTCAGGGTCACCCTGGGCTTGGCCGCGCCAGAACACGGCGTTGCCCGGGCCGGCATTGTAGGCCGCCAAGGCTACATAGATGTCGCCGTCAAAGGCGTTGAGTTGGCGCGCCAGGTACTCCACGCCCAGGCGGATGCTGACATTGGGACGATAGAGGTCTTCTCCGGTGAAGTTGGGCGGCCAGCCGCTATGGGCGGCCATCTCCTGCCCGGTGGAGGGAATGATCTGCAAGAGGCCTCGCGCCCCGGCCGATGAAGTGACGAAGCCCTCGTACAAGCTCTCCTGGCGCATCATGCTGTAGACGAACAGCGGGTCAATGCCGCGGCGGGCGCTATCAGCTTCCACCAGGTCCTGATAATACAAGCCGAAGCGGATACGGTTGAAATACACCGGCGCATTCATGGTGCCGGCATCGGTCATGCCGGCCAGGTTGAGCACCTCACGCGCCGCGAAGACCGCGCTGCGGTACATACCCAATTCCACAAGGTGATTGGCCAGGCGATAGGAGTTGGCCGCATCCGTGGAAAGGTCTGCCCGCAAGCTCTCGAACTCATTGCGGGCCGCCTGGTAGCGGCCCAGATGCCACAGCTCCGTGCCGCGCACGAAGCGGGCATCCTGCCAGAGCGGGCCGGGCATGCTCAGATCCGTGTCCATAGGCAAGCCGAAGGTGCTGCGCAGCCAGGCCTCGGCCTGCTGGCGCTCGGTATCCAAGTCGACCTCGCGATGGAAATCCTGCGGGGGCGTGAACGGATCCAGCCCATCCAGGATGTCACGAGCGCGTTCGCTGTAGTAGCCCGTAGGGTCGATCGTGATGGTGGTGCGCCAGGTGGTGCGGGCGGCCTCTGCGTCGCCTTGAGCGTTCTGGGACTTGCCCATCCAGAAGTGGCTCTGGGACTGCTGCTCCAGGCTGAGGGCCGCCTGGTTGGCGCGGGCGAACAGGCTCTGGGCGGCGACATATTCGCTCAGGCGGTAGCGCGAGATACCGGCCATGAACAGCGCATCGTAAGCGTACTCGGACGCCGGGTATTCGTTGGCGACGCGCGGAAAGATCTCGGCGGCGCGGGTGAGCCGCCCGCCCACTTCGGCCACCATGCCGGCCTGGTACAGCACGCGGGCCGCGTTGGGGTGACCAGCGTTGGTGACGAGGAAGCCTTCCAGTGTGGCGATGGCGGCATCGAAGTTATCGAGATAGCGCCATTGGATATCGGCTTTCTGCAAATAGCCGTCGAGCCAATAGGTGCCCAGGGGGTGCTCGGCAAGCATGGCATCCAGCTCGCGGATAGCGCCTTCGTAGTCACCGGTATTGCGCAGCGACAGGGCGCGGAAATAGTGGGCGGTATCGGTATGCTCGGCCGGCGCGGTGGCAAGATAACGATCGAACGCGGCGATGGCCACCAGATACAGCTCGGTGGCGGTGCTGCCGCTGCTGTTGGTGGCGGCGTAGTAGTCCACCAGGCCGCGCTGCAGCTCATCCACGGCCACGCCGGCATTCACCAGCTCCACCAACGCCGCATAGGAAGAAAAGGCCAGCGGGAATTTTGTGACCGCGTCCTGAAACAAAGCATGCGCCTGGGCATTGTCACCCAGCGCCTGGTAGGCGCGGCCCATCAGCAGATCCATCTCAGCTTTCAAATAATCGTTGGCGGTCGTGGTGTATACGTTCTGGTAGACCAGAATGGCAGCCTGGTGGTCGTTGCGGGCGGTATGCAGCTTGCCGATCTTGACTTGCAGCGCCAGGGTATCGCCCAGACGGGGCGCCAGCATGGCGGCGTTGTAGGCCGCCAGGGCGCCCTCGGTGTCGGCAGCCGCCAGCAAGGCATCCCCGCGCAGCTCGTACACATATGCATCCAGCACGCCCGGGCGCGCGTCAATGTAGCCCTGGTAGGCCTGGGCGGCGGCGACGTGGTTGTTCTGCAGCGTATACATCTCCGCCAGGGCGAAGTTGGCTGCGGCGGCTTGCTCCGTGCCGGAGAATTCGCTAATGACCGTGTTGAGCGCCGTGGCGGCTTCGGCATAACGCCCGATCTTGACATAGGCGCGGCCGATGCCCAGCAGCGCGGGGGCATGCAGATCCGGCTCGTCGCTCTGATAGACGCGTTGATACTCCGCCAGCGCGCCGTCCCAATCGCCATAGAAGAACAGCAGGTCGGCAGACTGTACGCGGGCGCTATTGGTGGGTGTGGGCGCTGCGGTGGGTTGCGGGGTGGACGTTGTGATTTGGGGGGCGCTGATCAGTGTGGACGTAGGCAACGACGGGTCGAGCACGCGCTGCATGTTGCACGCCAGACTGCCCAGGGCCAACGCCAGCACAGTGAAGAAAACGGCTCGCCGTGGCATGCAGGGACTATACCGTAGAATCATTTTGCCCAAGCCGGCCTCATGCCTGCCTCATTTTTTAGTACACTACATTTTATGGGGGATGAAACCACCTACCGCATCGCTGACATTGCCGTCAATGAACGGCCGCGCGAACGCCTAAAGCAACAGGGCGCGGCTTCGCTGAGCACAGCCGAGCTGCTGGCCGTATTGCTGCGCACGGGTTTGCAGGGAGAGAACGCCGTGGCGTTGGCGCAACGCCTGCTGCAAGCCTTCGGCGGGCTGCCGGGTTTGCACCGGGCCGACTTTGCCGAGATGGAAGCCACCCACGGCCTGGGCGAAGCCAAGGCCGCAACGATCAAAGCCGCCATCGAGCTTGGCCGCCGCCTGCACACCCAGGACCCGGAACAGCGCATGCGTATCAGCAGCCCGGGGGATGCGGCTGCCTTGGTGCAATACGAGATGAGCGCGTTGGAGCAGGAGCACCTGCGCACCATTCTGCTGACGACGCGCAATGAAGTCATCGAGATCGCTGAGATCTATCGCGGCTCGCTCAACAGCGCACCGGTGCGCATTGCGGATGTGTTCAAGCCGGCCATCCGCAAGAATGCTGCCGCGCTGATCCTGGTGCACAACCACCCCAGCGGAGATCCCACGCCCAGCCCGGACGATGTAGCCCTGACCAAAGCCATTCGCGAAGCCGGGCAACTGCTCGGCCTGGAAGTGCTGGACCACATCATCGTGGGCCAGGGGCGCTTTGTTTCGTTGAAAGAGAAACGTCTGGGCCTATAGCCCACTAGAACTTGATATCAAAGCCAGCAAATTCACCGCTGGCAGGCAACCATTCGATCTGGCAATCCTTCACGTCGGCGGCGGGCGGCCCGCTGCGCAAGGCGACAGCCAGCTCCTCTAAATGGACGCGGCTACCCTCAGCCAGCACTTCTACATTCCCATTGAGCAGGTTGCGCACCCAGCCGGTCAGCCCCAGGCTGCGCGCCTGCTGCCATACAAAATAGCGGAAGCCAACGCCTTGCACGCCTCCGCGTACAGTCGCCGTCATACGTTCGTTCATGCCTGCCTCCCGCTGCGCGCCGCCAGGCGGCTGAGCAGCCACAGGGCCGCAGCCACCCCGGCGGCGGTGGCGATGGCGGCCCAGGGCACCTGCGCCAGCGGGTCTGGCTGCTCGAAGGTGGCGGTGCGCCAATCCAACTCCAACTGCAACAGGTCTACGCCAAACGCGGCCTGGGGTGCATTGAGGCAATCGCCGCTGCGGGCATATGCTTCCACCAGGATAGCGAAGCCGGTCGCATTGAAACGCTGCACCAGATACCGAACCAGCGAGCCTGACTGGATTCTGGCGATCTGCGCTGCGACAGCCTCCTGCGGCATCTGGCTGCATAGGGAGTACAAAGGCGGCAGCGCGCCGGCCTCGGCCGCGGCGTGCAGCAGCGCCAGCTGCTGCGGGTCAGGCTCGCCCTCCGCCAGGGTGGCGATGCCTTCGTTCAACCAGGCGGGCAAGTTGGCATAGCCGTCTGCGCCCAGCCCGTCGTAGAGCGTCAGGTGGGCCAGCTCGTGGCGCACCTGACGCATGCCCTCAGCCTCGCCATCCGGCGCCAGGGCGAACAGCAGCACGCCGCGGCCCGGCTGCATGTGGCTGGCGGCCCACGGGTAGCCTGCCAACTCAGCGGCGCGTTGCAGGTCTGCCGCATCAGCATACACGCGCAGGGTCACCGGCCGCGGCGCGGGCAGCGGCAGCACGGCCTGCACGTTCGCTACACCTTCGGCTGCGGCAGCCAGCACGGCGACGGCAAAGTCAGGCCCGCCAGCATGCCAATACATCGTGAAGGGGGCTGACTGCGCCTGCTGCCAGTCAAAACGGTTGTCTTCGTAGTACAGGGTGTAACGCGGGCTTTCAAAGAATTCGCCGTGGTCTGATGCGATGCGAAACCAATAGCGAATGGTGGTGAAGGCTTGCGGCTGGTTGTGCTCATCCAGCGAGACACTGACATCGAGACGGCCGCGGCTGATATCGCCTTCATAGACCCAAATGCGTTCGCTCTCCCCCACCTGGTAGAAGACATAACCATCCAGGATGACCGCGGTGCTGGTGAACTCAGCCGAAAAATCAAGCGCTTCGGCGAAGCGATACTCAGCCGTCTGCGCGGTAAACTCCACCACTTCCTGCGCGGCAACCGGGCTCGTGCTCGCCAACCCAGCAAGCCAAACCAGGGCGGCGAGGGTGATCCGGCGGCCCATTGCGTACATAAGAACAGATTATACGGAAGCTATTCCTGGTCGGGGTCTTCGTCGTCTGCGCCGTCAGGGTTGGCGAAGTCTTCCAGATCCTCCGGCGAGAAATCCAGCAGGCTCAATTCGTCCATCTCATTAGTGAAAGCCAGGTTTTCGATGGCGCTTTCGAGCAGATCGATCTCGTCTTCGTCTTCCGTGCGCTCGATCATTTCCTCCAGCGCATCGGCGATGCCGTTGCCGCCGATCTGCGAGAGCGCCCAGGCCGCGGCTAGGCGCACTTCGCTTTCTTCGTCCTGCAACAGGTCGAACAGGCCGGGGCGCGCCTCGCTAAGCTCCAGCTCGCCGGCGGCTTTAGCCGCCTCGCGGCTGATCTCGGTGTTCGGGTCAGCCAGGCTCTGCATCACCTGCGGCCCCCAGCGCTCATCGGCCGAGCGGCCCATGGCGAACAGGGCGCTGCTCACCCATTCTTCCTCGCCACCGTCGAAGGCGTTCTCGATCAGTTCCGGGATTTCGGGCCGGCTGGAGAAGCCCAACGACTCGAGGGCGCGGCGCTGGATCATCGGGTCTTCGTCGCCGTGCAGTGCGTCCAGCAGGGCAGCCTCGGCCTCCTGCTGGGCAGATGTGGCGATCTCGCCCACTTCGCCCAGGTAGACGAAGCGACCGAGGCCGGCGGCGGCCTGGGCGCGCACATCCATATCCTTGTCGGTGCGCAAGATGTGAATGAGCTGCGGGATGAGCGCGGCTTGCTCCGAGGCCCACAGGCCGCGGATGGCAACGATGCGCACACGCGCATCTTCATCGCTGAGCGCCATCTCGTTGACGGCGTCAAAGTGCATCACGGTATTGCTCTCGGCCAGCATCTCCAGGTCTTCAAGCACCGCCAGGCGGCGGGCGACGGAGACGGCCTGCCACACAGGCTGCAAAGCGGCCAGGTCGGCCGGCTCCAAGGCAGAGAGGCGGTACAGATAGCGCGGGGCTAACGGCGTCGTTTCGTCTTGCAGCGCGGCCAGCACATCGCTGAAATCCAATTGGTCTTCAGAGTTTTTGTCGTTTTCCATCTAGGGTATGACCAGCGGGTTGAGGAAGTCTTGCAGGTTGATATAGACCATCGCCATCAGCAAGAAGGCGATGCCCACCAGATTGACCGCGTTCTGATACGCGATCGGGATGCGCTTGCCGAACAACAACTCCGGCAGAGTGAAGAGGATACGGCCGCCATCCAGCGCTGGCACGGGCAGCAAGTTAAGCAAACCCAGCGAGACTGAGATGGAAGCGAAGAACGAGAGCGTGTTGACGCCGGAGGGCAGCGGGCTATCTGGGGCGGCATCCGCCTCGCGCACCTCGGTGTATATATCGTACATACCCTTATAGCCCACCAGGCGGCCCTGGCTGCTGTCGATCTCGCCGCTGGCGATGCGCATGGGCAGGGTCAGTAGCAATTCGCCCTGATCGTAGATGGCGAGCGCACCCTGGCTCAGGGCCTCCCCCAAACCCACGGGGATGCTGGGATGGCCCATCGAGATGCCGATGGCGCCGTCCGCCGGGGCCGGGTCACGCGGCGTAAGCTGCGTGCTGGCAGCCTGGCCATTGCGCTCGTAGTCAAGCTGGACTTCCTCGCCCAGGTTGGCGTAGATCTCATCACGCAGGTCCTGGCTGCTGTTGACCGCCCGGCCGTTGATGCGAGTGATCACATCGCCCACCTGCAGGCCGGCCTGCTGGGCCGGCGAATCGTCCGACACGCTCATGACCTGCACGGTGCTGAGGTCAGGCCGGCCGAGCTGCACGAAGATGATGGCATACAGCACCAACGCGGCCAGCAGGTTCATGGCCGGCCCGGCCACGAAGATGAAGATGCGCTTCCACGGAGCGGCCGCGGAGAAACCACCGGGCACATCCGGGTCATTCTCGCCGGCCGGCAGGGCAAAGCCGCCCAGCGGGATGGCGTTCAGGGTGAACTCCGTTTCCTGGATCTTGAAAAGCCGCACGATGCGCGGCGGGAAGCCGATGCCAAATTCCTGCACCTTGATGCCGAACAGCTTGGCCGCCAGATAATGGCCGAGCTCATGCACCACGATCAGTGCAGCAATCGCAATTACAAATTGAAGTACAGCAGCAATAGCGCTCATAAAGTGATTATATCCAGTGCTCCCCAGGCCGGCGATGAGCTGGCTAATAGCCAAATGAGGGCTTGCCAGATTAGGCTAGACGATAGCTCAGGCTTCGAACAAACGCGCCGGGCCGCCCGCCCCAGCTTGCAGTACGCGCTGCACGCCGGGGATCTTGCCCAGGCGCGCCGCCACCTCGGCCGCATTGGCCGCGGCGCTGAGCACGTGCACATTGGGGCCGGCATCCAGCGTGTAGCCGGCCTGCAAGCCCTCGGCGCGCCAGGCGGCCACTGCGTGCATGACCGCCAGGCTGGGCGGCTGCCAATACAGCAGCGGCGGGCTGGAGGTCATCATCACGGCGTGCATGAGGTGATTGTCCAGCTCCATCACTGCCGCCAGGGCGGGCAGATCGCGCTCCAAGATCGCCTGGCGCGCCTGCGCCAGGCGCCCCTCGGCGCCGTGCAGGCGGGCGGCCTGCAGCGGGCTGGTATCCGCCAACGGGTGGCCGGCGGTGGAGCCCACGGCTTTGTGCTCTTCGCTGATCACGGCGATGCTATCCACCAGATCCCAATGCTCCGGCGCGGCAACCGATACGGCGAAGCTGTCTTCGTCTGTGTCAGCGGCGCGCCATTCCACAAAGCCGGCCGGCACCGAGCGGCTGGCCGAGCCGGAACCGCGCCGCGCCAGGCGCGAGAGCGCGGCTTCGTCGAGCTGCAGGCCGGCCGCGGCGCTGGCGGCCAGCGCCAGGGCCGCAAAAGCCGACGAGGAGGAGGCGATGCCTGAGCCGCTGGGGAAATTGTTGCTGCTGGTCACCTCGGCAAAATCAGAAGTGCCGGCCAGCTGGCGCACCAGGTCCAGCATGGCCGAGACGCGCGCCACCTGGGCCGGCGCGGCCGCTGACCCGTTGAGTTGCAACGCGTCGGCGGCCAACTGGCTATCAAAGCGCACGGTGGTGCGCGTTTCCAGCCCATCTAAGTTCATGGAGATGGAACTATTCGAAGGCAGGCGCAAAGCCTGATCACGGTTGCCCCAATACTTGATGAAGGCGATGTTGGGATGTGCAATTGCGGATGCAGTGCTCATAAGGTCATAGCCAATCCATCAGCGCGCGGGTCGCTGCCGCCCCACAGCACGCCGGTGTCACTTTCTCTGAGAATGATCTGGCCGCGGCCAAAGGTAGCGCGTTGCAGGCCGCCGACTTCGCGCACGGTGTGGCCCATGGCGGCCAGTTGGGTCTGCGTCTCGGCGGGTAAGCCTTGCTCCAGCGAGACGCCGAGACCCGCCGTGCCGTCTTCGATGCAGAAGCGCGGCCGATCGAGCGCGGCCTGCGGGTCGAGCCCATCGTCGATCAGCCCAACCGCCACCTGCATGTGGCCCTGCGGCTGCATGAAGCCGCCCATCACGCCATAGCAAGCAAACAGCGCATCGTTGCTGGCATGCGTGATCATGGCCGGGATGATGGTGTGGTACGGGCGCTTGCCCGGCGCTAATGCGTTGGGATGGCCCGGGTCGAGGCTGAAGCCGTGGCCGCGGTTCTGCAGGGTGAAGCCCCAGCCTTTGGGCACGATGCCGGTGCCGAAGCCCTGGTAGTTGCTATTGATGAAGGAGCAAGCATTGCCTTCGCCATCCACTACGCTGAAGTACACGGTGCCGGAGCTGGTGAGCGGGCGGCCGCGCTGCACATCTGCCACGGCACGCTGCGGGTCAAGCAATGCGGCGCGCTGCGCCGCATACTGCTTGGAGAGCAGCGCATCGAGAGGGGCCGGGTTGGTGGCCCCGTCGGCCACATGCCAGCGCGCGTCGGCGAAGGCCAGGCGCATGGCCTCGATCATCAGGTGCCAGCGCTCAGCGCCCAGTGGGTCTTGCCCGCGCAGGTCAAAGCTTTCCAGAATATTGAGCGCCAGCAGCGCGGCCAGGCCCTGCCCGTTGGGCGGGCATTCCCAGATGCGGTAACCGCGGTAATCGGCAGAGATAGGCTCATCCCAGGTGCTGCGGTGAGCCGCCAGGTCGGCTGTGCTCATGACGCCGCCCGTCCCCGCCAGCACATCCACGATGGCTTCGGCGATCTCGCCTTCGTAGAAGGCCGCCGCCCCGCCTTCGGCCAGGCGGCGGAAAGTGCGCGCCAGGCCTGGGTTGCGGAATATCTCGCCCGGCTGCGGGGCGCGGCCATCAATGGTCAGCTCGGCGCCATTGGGCGCCTGGCTGAGCTGGTTGGCGACGCCGCGCCCCCAGAAGTAGCTGGTGATCGGCGCCACCGGGAAGCCGCCTTCGGCCAGCTCAATGGCGGGCGCAAGCACTTGCGCCAGGCTCAGGCGGCCGTGCGCGGCGATCAGGTCAGCCCAGCCCGCAGCTGCCCCGGGTACGGTGACCGTGTACGGGTGAAAGTTGGGCAGCTCAGCCAAACCCTGCTTGCTGAGCAGATCCAGCGTGAGGGCGGCCGGGGCGCGGCCAGAGCCGTTGAGGGCCAAGACGCGTTTGGTGCTGGCATGGTAGTAGAGAGCGAAACAGTCCCCGCCGATGCCGGTACTGGTCGGCTCGGTGACGTTGAGCGCCGCGGCCGTGGCCACGGCGGCATCCGCCGCCGTGCCGCCTGCCCGCAGGATGCTCAGGCCGGCGGCCGTGGCCAGCGGCTGGCTGCTGGCCAGCATGCCGCCGCGCCCGATCACGGGCGAGCGGCGGGAAGCGAATTCAGCGACTGGGGGAAAATGCATCGAGGCTGATTGTAATGGCAAGCCGTCAAGAAAAGAGCGAAACGCAATGCGTTTCGCTCTGTATCTAGTTCAAAAAGTCTTCGGCGAAGTGGCAGGCCACCTGGTGCCCCGGCCGCAGCTCACGTAGCTGTGGCTCTTCCACGGCGCAGCGCTCCAGCCGGGCGATGGGGCAACGCGGGTGGAAGCGGCAGCCGCTGGGCGGGTTGAGCGGGCTGGGCACATCGCCGGTCAGCACGGCGCGCTCACGGCGCAGCGCCGGGTCAGGCATAGGGATGGCCGACATGAGCGCCTGCGTGTACGGGTGCAGCGGCTTGGCGAACAGCTCCTCGCGCTCGGACAGTTCCACGATCTTGCCCAGGTACATCACCGCCACGCGGTCGGAGATATGCTCCACCACCGCCAGGTTGTGAGCCACGAACATGTAGGTCAGCCCCAGCTCATCCTGCAGGTCTTTCAGAATGTTGAGCACCTGGGCCTGGATGGACACGTCCAGCGCCGAGACAGGCTCGTCGAGCACGATGAACTCTGGGTCGAGCACCAAGGCACGCGCAATGCCGATGCGCTGGCGCTGGCCGCCGGAGAATTCATGCGGGTAGCGGCTGGCATGGTACTCCTCCAGCCCCACCATCTTGAGCGCCTTGAGCACACGGGCATAGCGCTCGTCTACGCTGCCCAGCTTGTGGATCACCAGGCCTTCGGCGATGGCGTCACCGACCGGCAGGCGCGGGTCGAGGGAGGCGTACGGATCCTGGAACACGATCTGCATCTTGCGGCGCAACTGCTTGAGCTCTTCGCCGCGGGCGGCGAACACGTTTTGGTCACGGAAGAATACTTCGCCGCCGGTGGCCTCATCGAGGCGCAGCATGGTCTGGCTTACGGTGGTCTTGCCGCAACCCGACTCGCCCACCAGGCCCAGCGTTTCACCCTGCTTAATGGTGAAGCTGACCCCGTCCACGGCTTTGACCTCGGCCGCGTTGCCAGACAGGAGTCTTTCGCCTACCGTGTAGTACTTGCGCAAATCAGTTACGCGCACCAGGTCGTTGGCTGCTTTGTTCACGCTCATAGCCCTGCCACCGCGATCGGGGCCTTGTGGCCCTCGGCGCTTTCATATAACCAGCAGCGCACCTTGTGGCCGGGCGCTACTTCCAGCAAGCTGGGCTCGACATGGTTGCAGATCTCCAGCTGGTATTCGACGCGGGCCTTGCAGCGCGGCGCAAAACGGCAGCTTGGCTGCAAACCGATCAGGTTGGGTACGGAGCCGGGGATGGTCTCCAGGCGCTCTTTGACCTGGCCCAACACCGGAATAGACGCCTGCAGGCCCACTGTATAGGGATGCAGCGGCTGTTTGAACAGGCGCTGCGTATCGGTCTCTTCAACGATCTGGCCGGCATACATCACCGCCACGCGGTCAGCCATCTCAGCCACCACGCCGAGATCATGCGTGATGAGGATGACCGAGGTGCCGGTCTCGGCGCTCAGCTCGCGCAGCAGGTCCAAGATCTGGGCCTGGATGGTCACATCCAGCGCCGTCGTAGGCTCATCGGCGATCAGCAGCTTGGGCTTCAGCGCCAGCGCCATGGCAATCATGACGCGCTGCGCCTGGCCGCCGGAAAGCTGGTGCGGGTAGGCCTTGGCGCGCCGCTCCGGGTCAGGAATACCCACCTGGCGCAGCAGATCAACCGCCCGCGCCCAGGCTTCCTCTTTCTCCAGCTTCTCGTGAATATCAAAGACTTCAACGATCTGGGCGCCGATGGTGAACACGGGGTTCAGGCTGCTCTTGGGCTGCTGGAAGATCATCGAGACTTGCTGGCCGCGGATGCGATTCATCTCTTTGCCGTTCTTGAGCAGCAGGTCTTCGCCCTCCAGCAGTACCTCGCCGGAGACGATCTTGCCGGGCGCGTCCACCAGGCGCAGCACGGACAGCGACGTGACGCTCTTG
Source organism: Anaerolineales bacterium (assembly GCA_019637675.1). Classification (GTDB taxonomy): domain Bacteria; phylum Chloroflexota; class Anaerolineae; order Anaerolineales; family UBA11579; genus JAMCZK01. The sequence goes on from JAHBVE010000002.1 coordinate 593,669, forward strand.
CCGCAGCCCGATTCGCCCACCAGGCCGAATACCTCGCCCGGGGCCACATCGAAGCTGACGTCATCCACCGCGGTCAATACGCCGTCATCGGTATAGAAATAGGTCTTGAGGTTGTTGACCTCGAGCAGCGGCTGGGCTGTTTTGGAGTTCATGTCGTTGGCCATGTGCGCCTACTTCTTCGCCACTTGCGCCAGGCGCGGGTCCATCGCATCCCGCACGCCGTCGCCCAGCAGGTTGAAGGCCAGCACGGTGAGCATGATGGCCAGGCCGGGGAAGAACACCAGATGCGGCGCGGTAAATACCTGGTTGCGCTCGCTGCCCAGCATGGTGCCCCACTCCGGCGTGGGCGGCTGCGCCCCCAGGCCTAAGAACGAGAGCGCGGCCGCCTCCAGGATGGCTGCGGCGATGCTGAGCGTGGCTTGCACTACCAGCGTAGGCAGTGCATTGGGGAAGATGCGCACGAACAAGAGGCGCAGGTTGCTGGCGCCCAGGGCGCGGGATGCGGAAACAAACTCCTGCTCCTTGATAGACAGCACTGAGGCGCGCACCAGGCGTGCGAATACTGGGATATTAACGATGGCGATGGCGTACAGCGCGTTCTGCAGGCCACGCCCGATCACAGTGATGATGGCGATCGCCAGCAAAAAGCTGGGGAAGGCCAGCACCACATCCATAAGCCGCATGATGAGGTTATCGACCCAGCCGCCGAGATAGCCGGAGACCGCGCCGATAACCGCCCCCACCACTACGGCCATGCCGATGGTGCTGAAGCCAATGAACAGTGACACACGCGTGCCGTAGATGATGCGGCTGAACACATCCCGATAGTTGGCGTCAATGCCCATGATGTGCTGAGGCTTGTCTTCCGGGCAGCCCAGCATATGAATGCAAGGCGCCTCGCGCTCTTTCAGGGTTTCGATGCCCAGCAGGGATTGCACCGGGTCATAAGGAGCCAACAGCGGCGCAAAGATGGCGACCAGGGTCAGGAACAGCAGGATCGCCATGCCCACGATGGCATTGCGCTGCTTGAACAGACGGCGCCAGGTGAGCGCCGCCAAACTGCGTGAGCGCAGCGCATCGGCAGGAGCAGGGACAACGGCTTCAATATTTGTGGTCATGGGTTACCGCAGCCTGATCCGGGGGTCAATATACGCATAGGAAATATCCACGAGCAGGTTCACGATCACATAGCCCAGCGCCACCACCACGGTAAAACCCTGGATGATGGGGAAATCGCGGCCGGTGATGGCGTCAAACAGGGCGCGCCCCACCCCGGACAGGCCGAAGGTGGTCTCGGTCAGTACCGCGCCGGCGAACAAAGTGCCGACCTGGATGCCGATGACCGTGATGACCGGCAACAGGGCATTGCGCAGAGCATGTTTGAGGATCACCAGGTTCTCGGCGACGCCCTTGGCGCGGGCGGCGCGCACGTACTCGCGGCCCAGCACATCCAGCATGCTGGAGCGCGTGATGCGCGCAATGATGGAGAGCGGGATGGTACTCAGGGCGATGGCGGGCAGGATCATATGGCGGAACGCATCCACGAACACGTCCCATTGCCCGGTAATAAGTGCATTCAGGAAAACGAAATTCGAAACAAAATCGGCCAGCATGTACAAGGTGGTGCCACGCGTCAGGCCCAGACCCCAGACCTGATAGAACGCATCCGGGATCAGGCCAGCCGTCAGGCGGCCGGTAGGCGCGAGCCAGAACGGCGTATCTTTCAGCAAAATGGCGAACACATACGCCAGCATCAGGCCCAGCCAGTACACCGGCATGGACACGCCGATATTGGCCCCCACCATGGTGGCCACATCCACGGCGGAGTTGCGCCGCACGGCCGAGATGACGCCCATCGGCACGCCCACCAGGATGGCGATGAACAGCGCCGAGAGCCCCAGCTCCAGCGTGACCGGCAGGCGCTCGATGATCATCTGCGAAACCGGGCGGCTGTAGCGGATAGAGTCGCCAAAGTCACCTTTGAGCAGGATCTCACGCATGTAGATGCCCAGCTGCACGATGATGGGTTTGTCCAGCCCCATGCGGGCGTTGAAGGCATTGCAGGCCGCTTCGGTGGCGCGCTCGCCCAGGGCAGAGCGGCACGGGTCACCCGGGATCGAGCGAGCGATCACGAAAGTGACCACCAGGATGCCCAGGACGACCGGAATGGTCAGCAGGATGCGGCGAAGAATGTACTTTGACATAGGCTGATTGAGGAAGCGCGGGACGGGCTTGGTGAGGATACCTCACCGCACCCATCCCGCGCATTGTACTCAGACGTTCAGCGAAATGAACGGCTCCTGGCTATTCAGCCGGGACGTTCATGAAGCTGTCCCACAGGTAGCCGTAGTAGTCAAAGCTACCGGTGTTACCCACGTGGTACGGGTTGGAGGCATCCAAACCGCGGGCCCAGGAGGCCACCACGTCGTCAGCGTCGAAGTCAGAACCGTCATGGAACTTCACGCCGTCACGCAGGTGGCAGGTCCACACCGTGGAGTCAGCGTTGGATTCGCAGGAGGTAGCCAACTCAGGGAAGGTGGCACCCGAGTCCTTGCCGTACTCCAGCAGGGTCTCAACCACCTGTTGGCAGGCGGTCAGCGACTCACCGTCGGTCTCGTCAGCGCAGTCAAGGCTGATCGGCTCAGCATTCTGGACGAACACGATGCTGTCAGTGCCATTGTCCAGGAAGTTGAACTGGGGAGCGCCGAAGGGCGGGTAGTACGCGCCCTGCAGGGAAGCCAGGGCGGCGTGGGCCGCAGCGCCGTGCGCCACGGGGATCAGGGGCACCAGCTCCTTGACCATGTTGTTGGCCTCGGCATACAGCGGGGCAGCCGTGGCTACATCAGCGATCGAGGAAGCCTCTTGCAGAGGGCCGTAGATCTCCGCGTGGGCGTTACCGAACTGCGGGTTGTTGGCGCCGAAGTGGAAGTCCATGAAGTTGGTGACGTGCGGGTAGTCCGCGCCCCAACCCAGGAGGTGCATACCATCGGTCAGCTCACCGGAGGTGGAAGCGGCGATGAACTCACCCGATTCCATGGGAACCACCTCAACGGTGATGCCCAGGTTCTCCTGCAGCTGCGCCTGGATCTCAGTGGCTACACGAGCCGGCTCGGGCAGGTACACACGGAACACGTCACGGTAGTACAGACGGGTGGTGAAACCATCCGGGTAACCGGCTTCGGCCAGCAAGGCGCGGCCAGCTTCGGCGTCGAACTCGTACCAGGACTCACCTTCGCAGCCATTCGGGATGGCGCACGGGGTGAAGTGCGAAGCAACCTCAGACCCATCGGGGTAGAAGTTGTCCACAATGCGCTGGTAGTCGATGCCCAAGGCGATCGCGCGGCGCACGTCTACATTGTCATACGGGGAGGCCGTGTTGGTGAAACCAATGTAGAAGACGTTGGGGTTCTGGTGATAGAGGATCTGCAGATTGGGATCATTCTGCACCGTGGCGTAGTCAGACGGGCTGAGGTTGCTCACGTAGTCAGCGGTGCCGGCCTGCAGTTCCTGCAAACGGGCAGCGCCTTCGGTCAACCAGCGCAGGGTCACAGTGGAAGCAGCGCCAGCCTCACCCCAGTAGTCGTCAAAGCGGGTGTAAACGATCTGGTTGCCGCGATCCCACTCAGCCACCATGTAGGGACCGGTACCGATCGGGTTCTCCAGCAGTTCGCCAGAGCCGCCCGTGCGGGCCAGGTGCTCCTGCGGCTGAATGCCGAAGGGCGTAAAGGCGATCTTGGCCTCGAACGCAGGGTCCGGCTTGCACAGGGTGAACACAACGGTCAGTTCATCCACCGCTTCGATGGAGAGAACCTTGCCGCCGTAGTCACAGCTGCCGGCGTCCAGTTTCAGGCCTTCAAATTCTGCCAGGGCGGAAAACTCGTCCTGCACTGCGGTTCCACCGGAACCACAAGCGGCCAGGACGAGGCTAAAGGCCACCAGCAGAGCAAACAAAGTGCTCATTTTCTTCATATGTACTTCTCCTCAAAAGAACTTCTGTCAGGTACTGCATTAATAAAAAAACAGGTGAAACTTGCCTTTTTCAGCCTCACCTCCTTTGGCTACCCCGGAAAAAGGGGTAAGTTTGATTATATAACGCTGAATTGGGCTGTCAACGCCCAAGTTAGTTAATGGCTCAGGATCTGCGAGAGGAACAGCTTGGTGCGCTCTTCCTGGGGGTGGTTGAACACCGCATCCGGGCTGCCCTTTTCGACGATCAGGCCGTGATCCATAAAGATCACTTCGTCAGCCGCGGCCCGCGCAAAACCCATCTCATGCGTCACGCACACCATGGTCATGCCGTCTTTGGCAAGAGCCAGCATGACGTCCAGCACCTCTTTGATCATTTCAGGGTCCAGGGCGCTGGTGGGCTCATCAAAGAGCATGATCTTGGGGTTCATGGCCAGGGCACGGGCGATCGCCACACGCTGCTGCTGGCCGCCCGAAAGCTGGCCGGGGAAGTTATCCGCCTTCTCCGAGATGCCCACGCGCTTTAGCTGCTCATGGGCGATCTGCACGGCCTCATCCTTCTTGCGGCCGCGCACCACCCGCTGGGCAAGCACAATATTGTCCAGCACGCTCAGGTGTGGGAAGAGATTGAACAGCTGAAACACCATGCCGATCTCGGCTCGGATGCTGTTGATGTCCTTGTTCTTTTCACTCAGGCGCTTGCCATCCACCCAGACTTCGCCCTCGGTTTCCACTTCCAGATGATTGATGCAGCGCAACAGGGTGCTCTTGCCGGAGCCGCTAGGCCCAACGATGACCACCACTTTGCCGCGCTCCACGGTGAGGTTGACGCCGCGCAGCGCCTGCACATCACCAAAGTATTTGTGCAGGTTGCGGATCTCAATAATGTTCTTACTTGCGGCTATTGCCATGCAAACGCCTTTCGAGCACTCTCACCACAAGCGAGAGTATCAAGGTCATACCCAGGTACAGAATGGCCAGGATGGTATAGGCCTCGCGGAAGCGGAAGGTGCGCCCCGCATACAAGCGCGCCACCTGGGTGATATCGCGCACCGCCAGCACCGAGACCAGCGAGGAGTCTTTGACCATAGCTACAAAGTCATTGCCCAACGCCGGCAGCACATTGCGGATGGCCTGGGGCAGGATGACGTAGCGCATCGCCTGGCCATAGCTCATGCCCAGCGAGCGGGCCGCTTCCATCTGGCCTTTGCCAATGGATTGGATGCCGGCCCGGAAGATCTCCGCCAGAAAGGCGCCATAGGTCACCGAGAGGGCGATGATGGCGCGCACATTCAGCGAAATGCTGTCGTTGTTAATGGCCGCCAACGGCTGGCCGATGAAACCAAGCCCATTTGAAGTCAGCCAGGCGCCCAGGGTCTTGAACACGCCCAACGAATCGGGCACGGCCACCAGGGCGATATAGAAAATAAGGACAAGGATGGGGATGCCGCGCACCAGCTCCACATACAGCGTAGAGAGATTGCGCACCACCACATTGCGGGAGATGCGCCCCAACCCCGCCACCAGGCCGATCACCAGGGCAATGCTGTAGGCGTACAGCGTGGTGGTGATGGTGATGCCGATACCGATGCGGATGAAGTTAAGCGCCTCGCCAAAACTGGTTTGGGTGGTGACGAGGTAGAACGCTCCAATAGCAATTACAAAGATCCCACCCACCCACCAGGGAAACTCGTCAATGCGCTCTTGAAGTGTCTTTGGCCGCGGTTTTGCGCTTGCCTGTACTTGTGGAAGGTTGGGATCAATGCCAGTGCTGTGAGTCATGAGCCTCCGTGAGAGAAAAAAAAGCCGGTGCGCAGAGGCTGCACACCGGCTTATTTATACTCCAGAAATCAAGTGAAACGAAGATTACTCTCCGTCTTCACCGTAGGCGCCGGGGCCGATGTCATCGTAGGTCACGGCGAAATCAGGGCCGAAGTACTTCGTGTTCAGCGCAGACAGCGTGCCATCAGCCATCATGGCCTGCAGAGCCTGGTTCACCGGACCCACCAGGTCGCTGCCCTTGGGGAAGATGAAACCGAGCTGGTCGCTGGACATGGAGGGGCCGACCAGCTTCAGCACATCGGCGTTCTCGCCCAGGTAACCCTGGCCGGCGGTCTCGTCGATAATCACGGCGTCAATGTCACCGGACACGAGGGCTTGCACCGCGAACGGGAACTGCTCAAAGGCCTGAATGCGATCCTCGGGCAGGTAGGTGGCGGCGATCTCGTAGTTGGTGGTGCCGGTCTGCGTGCCCAGCTTCAAGCTGGCATCGTTGACGATATCTTCGATGCTCTCGATGCGGGTCTCATCCTGGCGAACCAGCAGGCGCACGTCAATGTTCACATAGCCGATGGAGAAGTCCACGATCTGAGCGCGGTCTTCGGTGATGGTGATACCGTCAGCCGCAGCGTCGAACTGGCCATCCGCCACAGCCTGGATCATGCCATCCCAGCCAGCCTCAACGTACACCGGGGTGCAGTGCAGGCGAGTGCAGATCTCATCCCAGGCATCGTAGTCCCAGCCGCCCGGGATGCCGGTCTCGGCGTCCACATAGTTGAAGGGCAGGTAGGCGTTCTCGATGGCCACGGTCACTTCGCGGCACTCCAGGTCCACAATGGCATCACCGGCCGAGCCGAGACACTCACCACCACGCACCGTGGGATCCCCACCGGCGCCGCATGCGCTCAGCACCAGCGCGCCGACGATGAGGACAAAAAGTGTAAAGCGAACTTTCTGCATCTTGTTCCTCCTTAGGAACTCTAGAAAAAGTAGCGTTGTACTAATGTACTCTGAAAAACGCAGCGATGCAATGTTCCCGCGCAGACGCTACGCTTTTTTCTCCTCATCCTTGGGCTCATCATCACCAGACAGACCCTTGCGGAAGGCGCGGATGCCTTCACCCAGATCGGCTCCCAGTTTGCCAAGGCGGCCAACACCGAAGACCAGGATCACGATAATAAGAATAACGATCCATTCCCAACCACTGAACATAGCTACCTCCTGCCGAGAGAAGTCCAACTCCTCTGTGGGGTCATTCTACCAAAGCCATTGGTGGGCTGCGGTTTAGGATTAGAATGCCCCTCTTCGGGGCATGTCAGTAACACCTGCTCAATTCACTCAACAGGTTCATCGCGCCTTGCAAAGCGTGGGGAAACGCTCACCCAGCGCCCCCACGCTGCAGGCTTTGTTGTATTACCAACTGGTGTGCGCCCAGCCCACCCGCAGTGGCCGGCGCAGTGCGCCCAGTATGGAAACCTTTCTGCGGCGCAGCCTGCGCCAGTTCCGCACGGAGCATCCCGACCACGCCAGCCTGCTGGCGCAGCGCTTCCTGGAGCAGGTGACCGCTAAAGAGGTTGCCTTACAGCAAGCCATCAGCCCGGAGACCGTGAATCGCAACCAGCAGCGGGCGATCCAGGTGTTTGCTGACTGGCTGCTGGCGCAGGAGCATGAAGCCCGCCTGCAGCGGCAGGCGGAACTGCTGGCCTGCCTACCGCCGGCCAGCTTTGCGGAGCTGGTGGGCGCCAAGCCGATGCAGGCGAAGCTGCACCGCCTGCTCACCAGCCAACAGCTGCCGTGGGTCATCTGCCTGACCGGCATCGGCGGCATTGGCAAGACCTCACTCGCCAATCAGGCCGTACGCAGCCTGCTGCCTGACTCGGATTACAACCGGGTGCTGTGGTTGCAGGCTGCCGAAGGTCAAGCGTTCAGCCAGCAGAGCTTGCTGAACGCGCTTAGCAAACAGCTGCTGCCCGCCACCTTACCCGCTAGCGAGCGGCTGCCTGCCTTGCAGTTAGCGCTAAAGAATGAGCCCACGCTCATTGTGCTGGATGATGTGGATAGTGAGCTGGCTGACCCGGCCTGGGTGGATTGGCTGCATGCCCTGGCACAGCCCAGCCGCTTTCTGCTGTGCAGCCGCCAGCGGCCGGCTGCCCTGGCGCGCGCCTATGTGCTGACCCTGAGCGAATTGCCCGCCAAGGCTGCACTGGAGTTGATGAGCCTGCAAGCCCGCGAAGTGGGCCTCGAGGCCAGCCTGCCGCTCATCCGCAAACATGCAGCGGCCCTGTATGCGCGCACCGGCGGGAATCCGCTGGCGCTCAAGCTGGCGGTGGGCTTGTTGCACAGCTGGCCCATCTCGGCAGTTTTGGATGCGTTGCACGAGCGCACTCACGCCGATATTGACGCGGTCTACACCGCCATCTACCAGGCCAGTTGGCAGGCCCTCAACCAGCCGGGCCGGCGCCTCCTGCTGGCGATGCCGCTGGTCGGCAGCCAGGGCGCCAGCCTGGCGCAGCTACGCGCCATCAGCGGTCTGAGTGCGGCCGCACTGCGCAACGCGGTCCATGAGCTGCACCAACGCAGCCTGCTGGAAGCCAGCGGCGACGCGGAGCACAAACGGTATGCCATTCACGCGCTCACGCGCAGTTTCCTGCGCACGCAGATCTTGAATGAAAGCTAAGCAAACAGAGAAACAATGGGTGCAGGCCAGCCTGCTGGCCGCCGTGCGCAGCAACCTGGCGTACTGGGCCGCCCAACCCGCCGCAGCCCTGCGCCACGAGACCAGCAACCTGCACGCTGCGGTCAGTTACGGGCTGCGCCTGCGGCCCACCCAAACAAAGTCTGCCCGGCTGCTGAGCCAGAGTTTTGAGGCAACCCGCACGCAGCCCGCCGCCTGGCTGCCACTTTATACGCAGGCATTGCACGTCAAGGCATCGCCCAGCAGTCTGCGCGGCAGCCTGCTCTACCAATACGCGGTCGTACTGTGGCAGCACGACCAGGCTACAGAAGCCAACCAGGCCTTTGAGCGCAGCCAGCGCTTTGCCCAGCGCCACGGCCTGGCGGCTTTGCAGATCCGCAGCCTGATCGGCCTGTGCCTGGCCTACAGCCAGCAGCCCGCCAAAGCGGGCCGCGCCGCCCAGACCCTGGAAACCATACTGCGCCGCACGCGTACCCGGCCGGCGCTGCGCGCCCAGGCGAGCGCTGCGTTGGGCACCGTGGCCTATTTCGCCAAGGAGCACGCCCAGGCCGCCCAGCACTTCGCAGCCGCGCTCGAAGATACGCCTACCAGCCAGGCACAAGGCCAACTGCACATTCTGGCAGGTCTATGTGCGCACGCACTCGCTGATATAGACATGGCTCTAGTGCACTACAACGCCGCCGCCCGCAGCCTGCAACACCGCGCCAGCCCGGCACAGATGGCCCGCGTGGAATTGCTGCGCGCTACGGCGCACTATGACAAGCGTACCCGCGGCCAGCAGGTGCGCTTACAGCCGGCCATCGCCGCCTTGCAACGCGCCGCCGAGCTGCTCAACCAGACGGAGCAGGACGCCCGCAGCCGCGCCCAGCTCGAGAGCTTGCTGGGGCGTACCTACACACGCAGCGGCGAGGTGGCCCGCGGCATCCGCTACCTCAGCAGCGCGCTCGAGCTCTCCGAGAGCAGCGGCGACCGGCGCCTGACGGCCGATATCTTTGCCGCGCTGCACGAGCTGGAAAACAAAAACCCCGCCTAGTGGCGGGGTTTGTTTTCTGGTTGCTGCGGCGCCTAGGCGCTGCGGCTGCCGAGCGTACGTTCGAGCAGATCATCCATTTCGTCGGAGCCGGCTTTTTGCTTGCGGGCCTTGCTCTCGCCCTGGCGAGACTGGGCTTCTTGCGCTTTGCGCCAGGCCATTTCCATGGCAGTGGGAGCCGGCGTGTTGTCGACTTCCTCTTCCACTTCTTCGACTTCCGGCTCGGGGGCGGCCAGCAGGGCCTTGATGCTCAGCTTGATCTGCTTCTTGCGGCGATCAACATCCAGCACCTTGACTTCGATCTCGTCACCCACTTTGACAGCTTCGTCAGCGGAGCGCACATACTCGTGCGACATCTCGCTGATATGCACCAGGCCGGGGCGCTCGGCGCCTACTTCAACGAACGCGCCAAACTTCTCCAGCTTGGTGACTTTGCCCTTGAGCACATTGTCTTTCTTGATGTCACGCCATTCCAGCAACAAGGGCTTGATCAGGGTCAATTCAATGTGGCCATCATCGCCAATGCGACGAACCCAGGCTTCAACTTCTTCGCCTTCTTTAACAACCTCTTCCACTTTGCGAACAGGCTCTTTGCGCAGTTGCGAAATAGGAATGACCGCCGGCTTGGTCTGGCCGATATCCACTACCGCGCCAGCCAGTGTGGCCTTGATCACTTTACCTTTAACGAGGTCTTTTCTTTTGAGGCCAGGTTCCTGAGGGGCGGCCTCTTCACTATGTGCTTCCGACATTTTACAGCTCCGGGCTTGTTACCGATTTCACAACAAGCCCTGATTGTACCTGCGCGCTCAGGGTTTGTAAAGCCCGCTGCAGAATACTAGGCCGCGCCCGCTTTAGCCGGCTGGCGCTTGCTGCGTGAGAGCAGCAGCGAAAGCAGGACAGACAGCAATAGGCAGACCGAAACAACCCAGCCAATGGTGCTGAACATAGCGAACACGCCAACCTCATCGATCAGCCAGCCGCACAAGTAATAACCCAACGCGGTGCCGATACCCATGAACATGGCCGAGAACAAGCCCTGCGCAGTCGAGCTGAGGCCGCGCGGCGCCATCTCAGCCACGAACTTGATGCCAGCCACCCACATCAACGGATAGGTCAAACCGTGCATGAGCTGGATCAGCAAAGCCTGGTCAGGCGTTGCGGTGTTGGAGTAAATGAAGCAGCGCACGGCCATAGCCAACATGGAAAGGTACAGCGCGCCGCGGCTGCCCAGGCTGCGCAAGAACCAATGCGAAGCCGCCATGATCGGCGTCTCAGAGATCGTCGAGATGGTGATGGCGATGCCCACCAGCGCCACACCCGAGACGGCGAAGGGCAGCCAGTTGCTGACGCCGGGCAGCGCCTGGATCAGCAGGGGCAAATAGTCGTGCGCGGTGGAGCCGATACCGGCCACCAGCACTGTGCCCAGGAACAGCAGCCACTGCGGCTCACGCAGCAAGCGCCCCACCTGGGCGAAGTAGGTGCCGCGTTCGGGGTTCTCTTCGAACTCCAACGAGCGCAGCAGGAACAAGTTGACGCTCATCAGCCCGCAGAAGATCCAGAACATGGAAGCCAACCCCAGCCGGTCGAGCGCAAAACCCGCCAGTGCGCTGACAATGCCCCAGGCCACCGTGCCCCACAGGCGCACGCTGCCATAGCGGTCACGGTTGCTGCCCATCATATGAATGGTGGCGCTATCGAGCAGTGGCAGGGTGTGCGAGCTGAGCATCGCCATCAGGATCTGCACGCCGAGGATGAGCGAGAACGAGCGCAGGAAGGGGAAGATGGCGTTGAGCACCACCGCCGCGCCCACCGAGAGGTACAGCACAAGACGATGGCGATTGGTGGCATCGGCATAGCCGGCCCAGAACGGCTTGGCCGCCAAACCGATCAGCGGCCCGATGCCGGTCAAAATGCCGATCTGCGCGCCACTAAAACCCAGCGACTGCAGATACAGCACAAAAAAGGGCGTGATGCAGGCCCAGGCTGCAAAGATAAAGAAATAGCTCAGCGAAAGGCGAGCATACCCGGTCTTGGCTTCCGGCGCGGGGAGCGGGGCAGGTTTTAGCATGTGTGTATCAACCAAGCATATTAACCCCCAGCTTGGCGTTGGTTTCGTTTTTTAGCTGACCACTACTTGAGTGCCGCGGCCGTTGGCCTGGCGTTGGTCAGGCTCACTCACCGGCGTGACCCAGCGGTACAGCCAGGCGGCGTGCTCCGGGCGCATGTTGATGCAGCCCTTGCTCATGGGCGCGCCGAAGTTGTTGTGCCAGTACGCGCCGTGGATAGCGTAGCCGCCCTCGGCAAAGAAGCACGCCCACGGCACGCCCGGTAGGTAACGGTCGCCCAGCGTATCGGTGAGGCGGTTGTCGCCCATGTATTGGCTCGGCATCTTGGCATACAAGTTGAAGGTGCCCGTGGGTGTCTGCGTCGGCAGGCCGGTGGCGCTGGTATTGCGCACGCCAGAGGAGATCGGCACGCGCAGCTTGACCGCGCCGTTCTCGTAGGCGGTCAGCTGCTGGGCCAGCAGCGAGATCTCGACTCGTTTCTGGCCGGCCGGCACCTCCGGGCTGATCGGGGCAAGGTCCTGGGCCGGAATGGGCTGCAGGTGCTCGGCCTTGGCGTAGTACTGCACATTGGTCCACGATTCGGTGATCTGGTACCACGGCGCGCCGTCCGGCCCATCCACTTTGGCAGTGACCCAGTGCATGCTGTCAAAGTACAGCAGGAACTGGGATTGCACCTGCCAGCCGCCCTGCCGCGAATAGGTATACGGCTGGCTGATCGGCACGGAGATGCGGCACAACATGCCATCGGCCGGCACGGTGTTCACGGGAGTATTGTTGATCTCTTTCACAATTTGCACAAAGCTGCTGTGCACATAGCCGCCGGCGATCTTGAACCAGTTCGGGTTATAGGCCGGCCCAGTCAGCGGTTGCAGGGCATATTCGATCTGCACCAGCTCATCGCGGAACAGCGTGCGCAGCGAGCTGAGGTTGATGCGCGGCTGGGGGAACACGCTCGAGTCATAGGTGACGCGGCCCAGTAGGCCGGCACTCTGCGCGGCGGCAGGCAGCCGCCCGGCGGCCAACGCGGCCAGCGAGAGCCCGCTGAGCTTCAAGAATTCGCGGCGTGTCAGACTCATAGAGTTATTCTATCCAGCAACAAGCGATCTATTAGTCCATTAATCGATCAATCACAGTTTTCGATCGCCGATCAATGGATTGACCGATTAATAGATTAGACTTCCGCCATGCTAGCCAGGGTCTACTCCTGCGCTGTGGTGGGTTTGGACGGCGTAGTAGTAGAAGTAGAGGTGGACACACATCCTGGGCTCCCCAAAGTGGTCGTGGTGGGCTTGCCCGACGCGGCTGTGCAGGAAAGCCGTGAGCGGGTTGCCTCGGCCATCAAGAATTCCGGCTTCGAATTCCCTCGCAATCACATCACCATCAACCTGGCCCCGGCCAGCGTGCGCAAGGCCGGCCCGGTATACGACTTGCCGATCGCGCTCGGCATCCTGGCCGCCAGCGGCCAGATCCCGGCCCAACGGCTCGAAGGCTCGCTCACCCTGGGCGAGCTCTCGCTGGACGGCGCGGTGCGGCATGTGCGCGGCGTGCTGCCGATGGCCGCCCTGGCGCGCCGCCAGGGCATCCGCAAGCTGTATGTGCCCGCCGTGGATGCGGCTGAGGCGGCCTTGGTGCCCGACCTCGAGATCTTCCCCATCCGTAGCCTGCGCGAGCTGGCCGACCACATCACCAACCAGCAAGCCATCGCGCCCTTCGAGCCCACTGCCCCAACTGATGAGTTGGCAGCCCCGCCCAGCTATACCGACCTGAGCGAGGTCAAGGGCCAGGAGCAGGTCAAGCGCGCCTTGGAAGTGGCCGCGGCTGGCGGCCACAATATGCTGATGACCGGCGCTCCCGGGGCTGGCAAGACCCTGATGGCGCGCGCCCTGCCCGGCATCCTGCCCGAGCTCAATCTCGACGAAGCGCTGGATGTAACCCGCATCTACTCGGTCTCCGACAAGCTCAGCGAGAACAGTCCGCTGATCCGCACCCGCCCGTTCCGCGCCCCGCACCACACCATCTCGCACGCCGGCCTGGTGGGCGGCGGCAGCTGGCCGCAGCCCGGCGAGATCTCGCTGGCCCACCGCGGCGTGCTCTTCCTCGACGAGCTGGTCGAGTTCGCTCCGCGCGTGCTGGAGGTGCTGCGCCAGCCGATCGAAGACAAGGTAGTGACCATAAGCCGCGCCCAGGGCGCCCTCACCTTCCCGGCCAACTTTCAACTCATCGGCGCCATGAACCCCTGCCCCTGCGGCTACTACGGCGACCCCCTGCGCGCCTGCACCTGCGCGCCCGGCAACGTGACCCGCTACCAAAAGCGGCTCTCCGGCCCGCTGCTCGACCGCATTGACATCCATGTGGAAGTGCCGCGCGTCGACTACGAGAAGCTAAGCGATGAGCGCCTGGGCGAACCCTCCGCCGCCGTACGAGCCCGGGTGGAAGCGGCCCGCCAACTGCAGCGCCAGCGCTTCGCCGGCCTGACCGCCCACACCAACGCCGATATGGGCGTGGCCGAGGTGCGCCGCTTCTGCGAGCTGGATGCCGAGGGCCGCACGCTGGTGCGGGCCGCCATGGCGCAGATGCAACTGACCGCCCGCGCCTATCATCGCGTGCTCAAGCTGGCTCGCACCATCGCCGACCTGGCAGGCGCCGAACGCGTAGCGCCTCAGCATTTGGCTGAGGCGCTACAGTACCGGGCACGGCTGGCCATCTAAAAGCTACTTTGAGCGTATGGATTTCTCTATTACAGAAATCGATGAGTTGTCCATCTTTATTGACAATAGCAACCCCATAGACTTACCCTCAGTAGTGGCCCGGTTGTATCTATTGAGCTGTTGCAGACAAGTTTGCAACGCCATTAATAACTTTAACCCCTCTTCATATTCTATTTCTAAGTTCAAGGACTTTGTTCCCGTTGAAGCTAAATCTGGACTTGTTTTCTTGAATACAGCTCCCCCGTAATAATCTTCGACTTTCTTTTTTGCCTGTTTCTTTGGAAACACACGTTTCACCATTTTCCCTCCAAGGTTATGGAGCCTTATACACCATTCATATAGGTAAAATCAAGGCACTTCTACCTAGTGAGGTGCTATGTCCAAGCAAACGATCTTTGCCCCCAAAGGCATCAAGCCCATGGGCCCTTACACCCCCGCCATTCGCATGGGCGATCTGTTGTTCATCTCCGGCCAGGTGGGCATTGACCCCGAGAGCGGGCAGTTCGTCGAGGGCGGCGTGGCCGCCCAGGCCAAGCAAGTGCTCGAGAACCTCAAAGGCCTCGTGGAAACCGGCGGCAGCAGCATGGACAAGGTGCTCAAGACCACCATGTTCCTCACCAACATGGCCGATTTCGCCACTGTGAATGAGGTATACGCCCAATACTTCGCCAGCGAGCCGCCCGCCCGCTCCACCATCCAGGTGGTCGCCCTGCCGGGCGGCGCTCTGGTCGAGATCGAGGCCATCGCCAGCGTGTAAACGCGGCTCCCCGGCATGTCCCCCAGCGTCAGCATCATCGTGCCGTGCTTCAATGAAGAGGCCACCATCGGCGGCCTGCTTGAAGCTATCCTGGCCCAAAGCTACCCTGCTGCCCAGATGGAAGTGGTCATCGCCGACGGCATGTCCACGGACGGCACGCGCCAGCGCATCGCCACCTTCAGCCAGCAGCATCCGCAGCTGGCGGTGCGCGTGGTCGACAACCCCGCCCGCAGCATTCCGCACGGGCTGAACCTGGCCATCGCCGCCGCCCAGGGCAGCACGCTGCTGCGCCTGGATGCGCACTCCAGCCCGCACCCGGAGTACGTGGCGCGCAGTCTGCAAGCGCTGGACGAGGACAAGGGCTGGAACGTGGGCGGCGTGTGGGAGATCCGCCCCGGCCAGGATACCTGGCTGGCGCGTGCCATCGCCGCCGCCGCCGCCCACCCCTTCGGCGTGGGCGACGCCCGCTACCGCTACACCACCCAGGCCGGCGCGGTCGACACCGTGCCGTTCGGCGCCTTCCGCCGCAGCCTGATCGAGCGCATCGGCCCGTTCGACGAGACTCTGCAAACCAACGAAGACTACGAGTTCAACACCCGCATCCGCCAGGCGGGCGGCGCCGTATGGCTGGACCCGGCTATTCGCTCGGTCTACTATGCCCGCCCCACCCTGGGAGCGCTGGCGCACCAATATTGGCGCTACGGGTACTGGAAGCTGCGCATGCTGCGCCGCTACCCGGGCAGCCTGCGCCCGCGCCAGGCCATCCCACCTCTGTTCGTGCTGGCCTTGCTGGGTCTGGGCGGCCTGAGCCTGCTGTGGCCGCCGGCCGCGTGGTTGCTGGGGGCCGGGGTGGTATCATACGCACTGCTCTTGCTGGCGGCTGCCTTGCATAAGGCAATAGAACTCCGGCAGCCTTCTCTGCTTCTGGGAATGCCCTTAGCCATGATGACCATGCACTTTAGCTGGGGGGCCGCCTTCCTGTGGAGCTTGTTGAGCTCTGGCGCACCGCGCAAACACACAAATGGCACAAAATCGATCTAAAGACTCCCCCCGCAGCCTGCGCCTGGGCCTTAGTGAGCGCCGTGTGCTATTGGCGGGCGGCGATCTCGTCATGGCCGCCATTGCACTGGCCGTGGCGCTGTACTTCTGGGTCCTGGGCGTAGGCAACCTGGATGCGCTGGAAGTCATCGAATTCCTGCAAGAACGCCCGCCGGATTGGTTCTTTGCCCTGCCACTCATCTGGGTCATCCTGCTCTTCGAGACCTACGACCCGCACCGCGCCTCTAACTGGCAGCACACCCGCAACAGCCTGCTGGTGGCCGCTGGCCTGGGCATGGGCATCTACGTCATCTATTATTTCGCCGCCGACCCCGGCAGCCTGCCGCGCCGCAGCATCGCCGTCTTTGCCGTCACTGCCCTGCTGCTCACCACGGTATGGCGCCTGCTCTACATCCGCATCTTCACCTCGCCGCAATTCGCCCGCCGTGCCATCATGCTAGGCGCCGGCAATGCCGGCCAGGCCTTGCTGCATGTGATCAGCGGCATGCCCGCCCCCTACCAGATCGTCGCTCTGCTGGACGACGACATCGCCAAAAAAGGCCGCGTTATCGAAGGCCATGAGGTGCTGGGAGGCAGCGAACTGCTGCGTGACCTCATTGAGGAACACAAAGTCTCGGATATTTTCGTGGCCATCTCTGGCCAAATGCGTGAGGCCACCTTCCACGCCCTGCTGGAAGCGCAGGAGCAAGGCGCCGAGATCGTGCGCATGCCCACCGCCTACGAGGAGCTGCTGGGCCGCGTGCCCATCAACTACCTGGAGGCCGATTGGCTTGTGCGCTCTTTTGTGGATAGCACCCGCGTCAACCGCTTCTACCAACTAGGCAAGCGCTTGTTCGATGTGGTCGGCGGCCTGGTGGGCGTCGGCATCCTGCTGGTGCTCACGCCCATCGTCTCCATCCTGACCCTGATCGACACCGGCTCGCCGATCATCTTCTCGCAGACCCGCGCCGGCCGGGGCGGCAAGCCATACCGCATCATCAAGTTCCGCACGATGCGCGTGGATGCAGAGAAGGACGGCAACCCGCAGCTGGCCCAGGAAGACGACCAGCGCACCACCCGCCTGGGCAAAGTATTGCGCAAAACGCGCATCGACGAATGGCCGCAGTTCATCAACGTGCTGCGCGGCGATATGAGCCTGGTCGGCCCGCGCCCGGAGCGCCCCGAACTGATCGAGCACTTCGAACGCCGCATCCCCTTCTACCGCGCCCGCTTGCTGGAGCGCCCCGGCATCACCGGCTGGGCCCAGGTGAACCACGGCTACGCCGCCACCATCGAAGAGATGAGCGTCAAGCTGGAGTACGACCTCTACTACATCAAGCATCGCGGCCCCATTCTGGATCTGGTGATTATTCTGCGCACCCTGGCCACCGTGTTCGGCTTCCGGGGGCGCTAGGTGGCCGCCGTCCTGGTCACCGGCGGGGCTGGCTTCATTGGCTCACATTTGGTCGACGCCCTGCTAAAACGAGGCGACCGTGTGCGCGTGCTGGATAACTTCTCCAGCAGCTCGCCCAGCCGCCTGCCCGCAGAGGTCGAGCTCATTCAGGGGGATGTGCAAGACCCCACCGCGGTGAGCAAGGCGGTGGCTGGCATCGAAACCGTCTTCCACCAGGCCGCCTTCATTTCCGTACCCGAATCCATCGAGAACCCGGCCGCTTGCTGGGCCAGCAACGTCGACGGCACGCTGGCTCTGCTGGCCGCCGCCCGCCAGGCCGGCTGCCGCGGCGTAGTGCTGGCTTCCAGCGCAGCGGTATACGGTGACAGCCTTGACCTGCCGCTAACCGAAAGCGCGCCGGTCAAATGCCTCTCACCCTATGCGGCTTCGAAGCACTTCAACGAAACACTGGCCCAGCTATATACCCTGACCTACGGCCTGCCGGTCACCGCGCTGCGCTATTTCAATGTGTTCGGGCCGCGCCAGTCGCCCACTTCGGCTTACGCCGCCGCCATCCCCAAGTTCATCACCGCTCTCGTCGCCGGCGAGGCGCCAACCGTGTTCGGCGACGGCGCCCAAGGCCGTGACTTTATATTCGTGGCGGATGTGGTGCGCGCCAACCTGTTGGCCGCCGAGGCCAACCAGGGCGGCGTGTTCAACGTATGCACCGGGCAAGAGACCACCCTGCTCGACCTGCTGGCTGCGCTGTATCCGCTCTTCCCCAACGCCCCGCAGGCTGTGCATGCTGCCCCGCGCCTGGGCGATGTGCCCCGCTCGCTGGGCGACCCGCACGCCGCCGAAGCCGGCCTGGGCTTCCGCGCTCAAACCAGCCTGGCCGAAGGCCTGCGCCAGACCGTGGAGGTCGCGTGAGAGCCTGGCTGCAACGCTTGCGTACCAACCGGCTGCTCTTCGCCGATCTGGTGCTGATCGCGGCCAGCGTGCTGGGCGCCTTCATCCTGCGCCTGACGCCCGAGCAGCTGATTCTGGACTATTTGCCCACCTTCTTCTGGATGCTGGTGGTGGCGCTGATCATCAAGCCGATCGTCTACAAACGCAGCGGCTTATACGAGCGCGTGTGGGCGTACGCCTCGATCGCCGAGATGAGGCTCATCGTGCGCGCCGTCACCATCGCCTCGCTCATCTTCACACCCATCATCTTCCTGCTGGATTGGCTGGGCGCATTCACCAACTTTGCCCGCTCGCTGGTGGCGATCGATTGGCTGCTCTCGCTGGCTGCGGTGGGCGGCCTGCGCTTTGGCCTGCGCCTGCTGGCCGAGAATCGCAAAATGATCGAGCAGGCCAGCGGGGTCAAGCTGCGCCGCGCCCTGATCCTGGGCGCGGGCGACGCCGGCGCCCTGGTGGCGCGCGAGCTCCAAAAGAACCAGCAGCTGGGCCTCAACCCGCTGGCCTTCCTGGATGATGACCCGGAGAAGCAGGGCCAGCGCCTGCACGACATCCCGGTGGTCGGTACGCTCAAAGACCTGGCCGCCCAAGCCGCGGCCCTGCGCGCCGAAGAAGTCATCATGGCCATCCCCAGCGCGCCGGGCACAGTGCTGCGCCAGGCCGCCGAGCTGAGCCGCCAGGCCGGCCTGCCCTACCGCACCATGCCCGGCCTGTACGAGCTGATCGGCGGCCGGGTCAGCGTCAGCCGCCTGCGCGAAGTCGACATTACCGACTTGCTGCGCCGCCAACCGGCCCAGATCGACCGCACCCGCGTCGGCGACAGCCTGCGCGGCAAGCGCATCCTCATCACCGGCGCGGGCGGCTCGATCGCCAGCGAGCTGAGCCGCCAGATCGCCCGCTGGGAGCCGGCCATGCTGGTCCTGCTCGGCCACGGCGAGAACAGCATCTTCGAGATCCTGCTGGAGCTGCACAATGAGTATCCGCAGCTGGAGATCGTGCCGGTTATCGCCGATGTGCGCGATGCCGGGCGCATTGAGGCTGCTCTGGCGAAATACAAGCCCGATATTGTTTTCCATGCTGCCGCCCACAAGCATGTGCCCCTGATGGAAGCCAACATTGCCGAGGCGGTGGCCAACAACGTGCAGGGCACGCTCAACGTGGTGCAAGCCGCCGGCAAGGCGGGTGTGGCCCGCCTGGTGATGATCTCGACCGACAAGGCCGTGCGCCCCAGCAGCGTGATGGGCGCCACCAAGCGCGTGGCCGAGTGGGCCGTGTTGGATGCGGCCCGCCGTTTTGGGCGCAACTACTCCGTGGTGCGTTTCGGCAACGTGCTGGGCAGCCGCGGCAGCGTGGTGCCGCTGTTCAAGCACCAGATCGCCCAGGGCGGCCCGCTCACCATCACGCATCCCGAGGTCGAGCGCTATTTCATGACCATCCCCGAAGCGGTGCACCTGGTCCTGCAGGCGGCCGCCTTCGAAGGCCCGGGCGAGCTGTATATGCTCGACATGGGCCAGCCCGTGCGCATCGTTGACCTGGCCGAAGACCTGATCCGCCTCTCCGGCCTGACGCCGGGCGAGGACATCCAGATCGAGTTCAGCGGCCTGCGCCCCGGCGAGAAGCTCAGCGAACAGCTGTGGGAAGCCGGCGCGGACTATTCCGCCACTAAACATCCTGACATCCGCCGCGTGCAGGAGCCGCAGGCGCCGGGCAGCCAGGCGCTGGAAGCCGCGCTGCGCGAGCTCATTACGCTGGCCGAGGCCAACGACGGCGCCGGCATCCTCAAGCTGCTGGGCGAGCTGCTGCCGGGCTCCGAAGTAGGCCAGGCGCCCCCGCCCGAGTTCACGGCATTGCCATAATGGAAACCAAGGCCTGGAACGCCCTCATCAGCCAATTGCCGCGCCCGCACTTGTTGCAGACCGGCCAGTGGGCGCGCGCCAAGGAGCCCTTCGGCTGGACGGCGCACTACAAGACCTGGGAGCAGGATGGCAAGCTGGCCGCCGCGGCCCAGATCCTGCAGCGCAGCGTGCGCCTGCCCCTGCTGGGCAAAGAAGTCTGCATGCTCTACGTGCCCAAGGGGCCGCTGCTGGCGGACTGGAACGATGCCGCCTTGCGCACCCGGGTGCTGAATGACCTGCGTGCCTTCGCGCAGGAGCTGGGCGCATTCTTCATCAAGATCGACCCGGACCTGGCCTACGGCTACGGGCTGCCCGGCGCCGAGGACGAACGCGTGGTGCCCGCCGCGGCCGACTTTGTGGCCGAGCTGAAGGCGGCGGGCTGGCGCTACTCCAACGAGCAGGTGCAGATGCCCAACACCATGCTCATCGACATCGACAAGAGCGAAGAGGACATCCTGGCGGCCATGAAGCAGAAGGGCCGCTACAACCTGCGCCTCTCGCAGAAAAAAGGCGTCACGGTGCGCCGCGGCACGCCGGCCGATTTCCCCACCTTCTACAAAATGTATGCCGAGACCTCAGTGCGGGATGGTTTTGTCATCCGCAGTGAGGCCTACTACCGCGCCGTGTGGGATGAGTTCTACGAGGCCGGACTGCTGGCGCCGCTGCTGGCCGAGGTGGAAGGCGAAGTGGTGGCCGGGCTGATGCTGTTCATCTACGGCGAGCAGTCCTGGTACATCTACGGCATGTCGCGCGCCCTGCACCGCGAGACCATGCCCAATTATTTGCTGCAATGGGAAGCGATCCGCGCCAGCCGCGAGGCCGGTTGCAAGGTGTATGACCTGTGGGGCGCGCCGGATGAGTTCAATGAGGATGACCCGATGTGGGGCGTGTATCGCTTCAAGCTCAGCCTGGGGGCATATGAGGCCCGCCATATCGGCGCCTGGGATCTGCCGGTGCAGCCGACTGTGTATCGCCTGTACACGCAGGTGTTGCCGCGCCTGATCGCGGCCATGCGCTGGCGCGGCCGCCGCCAGACCCGCCAGCAGGTGCTGGCAGAGTAAAAGTATTAATCATCATCATGGGGGACGGGGGTACGGGGGTAGCAGTTAATAGTTCAAGCACCTTGACACTTCATCCCCAGAGGGCAGAACCAACAGCAGTTGTTAACGTACAGTGGTCAGATGACCGGTTGGTTATGCATATAACATGCTCGTGATTGAGAATGTGCGGGGCGGGTTGGATGTCAAGGAAGTGGCGGGTACCACTCCTCACTGGCACATCCCCAAGCAGAGCGTATTTGTCACAAAAACGGTCATTGCATAGAAGATATGCCAGCGAGGATTCTTCCCTAATCTGGCTTCGGCGATTCGGGTGTAGGTTCTCAAACCCGGTCAGAATGACACGGGGGCTAGGGGACGCGGCGTGCTGTGCCTTACAGAGCCTATCTTGTCATTCCGAGCGCAGCGAGGAATCCGTATTCAGCCGGTTGGTGCATCAACATATCTGCTGCAATTCAAATCAGCTCTTAACGGATTCCTCCTCGGCCGCGCCTATGGCGCGGGCCTCGTTCGGAATGACACACAAGCACTATGTGCTCATCTGTGGATGATTCCCCTAAGGAAACAGGCGCCGATACTGCGCGGCGATGAGGGCGATCGCCTGCTGGATACGCACGCGGTTCTCGGCGATCTGGTGCCAGCGGCTGGCGCCGGAGGGATGCGGCAGCGGCACATACCAAGTGCCGGCCCGCTCCATTTCGGTGCCGATGACTTCTTCCAGCACGATGCCTCTGCCGTAGAACGTCTCGATCGCCATCTTGCCGATGGGGATGATGAGCTTGGGCCGCACCAGCGCCAGCTCCTCGTCAAGGAATGGGCGGCACAATTGCTGCTCGCGGGGCGAGGGCGCCCGGTCGCCGCCGCCCGATTTGTTCTTGCCCGGGAAGCATTTGGTGACCGAGGTCATGTACTGCGTGCTGCGAAACCAATCCTCATCGATCCCGGCTTCGCCCAGCCACTGGAACAAGCGCTTGCCACTGCTGGCATTGAAGGGCCGCTTGGCAACTACTTCGGTCACGCCAGGCGCCTGACCCACGGTCATGATGCGCGCCTTCAGGCTGCCTTTGGTGACCGCCGGCGGTTCGATGTAGTAGCCTGCCGCCAAACACAAGCGGCAGGCTCGCATTTCCAACTGGAGTTGGTCAAAACGCGCCTGGCGCTCGGCAAGCTTCAAGCAGCCGGCCCGCCCGTGATCACTTCGCCGCCCAATTTCTCCCAAGTCTGCTGGTAGAGCCTGGCGTCCTCTTCCAGGATGGGGCTCTCGCTCAAGATGCGGCCGCCGCAGTCCATATCCTTCAAGGCGCGGAGCAATTCCTCCAGCTTGAAGTCAGACTCGGCGATGGTGAGATGGTTCTTCTCGCCCATCTCCGTATAGGCAATGCCGGAGAGGTGGCAGCTCATATTCTTCAGCGCTTCTTTGCCCAGCGCGTCGCGATACTTGCCCAGCACCACCATCCACTCGTCGTAGCTGTTCATGCTGCCGTCGCCGGCGCGGGCGTGCAGGTGGGCAAAGTCAACACACGGCACCACGCCGGGGATCTCTTTGGCCATCTCCAGGTTCTCCTCCAGCGTGCCCAGCTGGCTGGGCTTGCCCATCGTCTCCGGACGCAGGGTGACCGGGTTGCGGTTGCGGCGCAGCTCGGCCACACAGTCTTGCAGGCGCGCCTTGGCCAGCTTCATGGCCTCCTCGGGCGGCTTGCCGCTGTAGCTGCCGGGGTGAAAAATGATCTCGGTTGCGCCGGCCAGGTTGCCGTAGTGGGCGGCGTCCATCAGACGGCGGCGCGCATTCGGCCACTCCTCGAAGGTGGCGTTCAGGTTGATGTAATACGGCGCGTGCACGCTCAGCAGCACGTCAGAGTCTTTGGCTTGCTGGCGAATGGCGGCGCAGGTTTCTTCGCTCACGCGCACCGATTGCACCCAGCCCAACTCCAGCGCGCCGAACCCCATAGCGCGGATATGCTGCACCGCGCCCACGCTGCCGCCGGGTTTCTTCGGCGCCGAGATCGGCGCCCCTACAGTTCCAAATCGAAAGGCCATGCGAGAATTGTAATAGAATGAATCCGCTCAGAAAGGCAACCATGACCACCCGAGACGAAGCCCTTGCCATTGTGCACGAACATGTAAAGAATGACGGGCTGGTGCGCCACATGCTCAGCGTAGAGACCGCCATGCGCCATTACGCCGCCATATACGGCGAAGATGCCGAGCTGTGGGGCGTGGCCGGCCTGCTGCACGACTTTGACTGGGAGATCCACCCCAGCCTGGAACAGCACCCGCAGGCTGGCGCCCCGATCCTGCGGGAACGCGGCGTGCCGGAGGAGATCGTGCAGGCCGTGCTCAGCCACGCCAACCACAGCGGCGTGCCGCGCACCACGCGCATGCAACAGGCGCTGTATGCCTGCGATGAGCTGACCGGGCTGATCACCGCCGTGGCGCTGGTGCGCCCCTCGCGCTCGATCCTGGATGTGACCGTCAAGTCGATCAAGAACAAGTGGAAGGACCGCGCCTTTGCCGCCGGCGCCAACCGCGAGGAGATGGAAGACGGCGCCCGCGAGCTGGGCCTGGACCTGTGGGAGCATGCCGGCAATGTGCTGGCCGCCATGCAGGCCAATGCGGCCGAGTTGGGCCTGGTGGGCAACCCACAGGCCGGCGCGGCCAGCTAGCAGTGGCTTGACAAGCGCCCCCAAAAGCCCGCCAAAGGCGGGCTTTTTGTTATCAATAGCGGCGAGCCAGCCGCGCTAAAACTGGCACACAACTTGCAAACTTCAGGGGAAATGATGCTGCAATTCGTACACACTATGGATTCAAAACACCCGGCATGGCTCTTGCATGCCAGTTCAACGCGCCAGCAGGCTGCCTGCCCCAGAGCGCTGCAGCCTATAGAGGTAATCAAATGAGCATTCTCAGCGGAAAAGGCATGTATTTGTGGATCATCAGCCGCGTCGAGGGGGGCGACCCGGAACGCATTGCCGATGTGGCCAAGGCGGCCGGGCTGACGCATGTGCTGATCAAGGTGGCTGACCGCAATTACAAATACAACGTGGACAGCAAGGGGTTCGACTATGTGCCAGGGGTGGTTTCTGCTTTGCGTGCCCGCGGCATCCAACCCTGGGGATGGCAGTACATTTACGGCACTGCCCCGGCCGCTGAGGCGGCAATGGCCATCCAGCGCGTAAAGCAGTTCAACCTGGACGGCTTCGTGGTGAACGCCGAGGTGGAGTTCAAGCAAAAGGGCATGGATGTGCCCGCCCGCCAGTACATGCAGGCGCTGCGGGCCGGCTTGCCCAACACGCCAATCGGCTTCAGCAGCTACCGTTACCCCACCCTGCACCGCCCGCTGCCTTTTGAAGTCTTCCTGGAATACAGCGACATCAATTTGCCCCAGGTGTATTGGGTGCAGTCGTCCAACCCGGCCCAGCAATTGGAGCGCTCGGTGCGCGAACACCAGGCGCTCAGCGTCTGGCGCCCGATCGTGCCCACCGGTGCAGCCTACCCGGATGGCAGCTGGAACCCGACGCCGGCCCAGATCAAAGAGTTTTTGCAGGCGTGCAAAGACACCGGCATCACCGGCGCGAATTTCTGGGAATGGTATTACGCCCGCCGCATCACTGGCATTTGGGATGCGGTCAGCAATTTCTCGTGGCCGGTCAAACCCGGCCCGGAGCCTGATCTCAGCATCCGCTTGATGGACGCGCTCAATTCGCGTGACCCGGTGAAAGTGACCGCGCTGTATACGAAAGCCGGCGTGCATGTGAACGCCCAGCGCACCGTGCAAGGCAACGAAGGCATCCTGCGTTGGTACAACTCGCTGCTGCGCGATACGCTGCCCGGCGCCCGATTCGAGATCACCGGCTCCACGACCAAGAACAACCTGCGCATCCTCACTTGGACCGCCACTTCAGAGAAGGGCCGCGTGCTGGACGGCAAAGATTCGTTCGCGATCAAGAACAACAAGATCGCTTATCACTACACCTACTTCACGGTTAAGTAACCACGGACTGGCGATCAGTGAACGGTGGTGAGGGTTTGAACCTCATCATCGTTCACTAATCGCAGTTCACAGTTCCCCTGATTTACAATGTGCCGGTGTTAACCGCCCGCATTCTTTCGGCGCTGGCAAGCTGCTGCCTGCTGGCTGCCTGCTCCCTGCCCGCCGGCGCCGCCAGCCCCAGCGCGCAGGCAAGCATCACCCCCAGCCCGTTCGCTCCACTGGCCGCCACCTACACGCCCAGCGCCAGCCCCACGCCGCAGGCCAGCAGCACGCCGGCTGAGACGCCCACCCCGGCGCCGCAGCCAGCGGGCTTCACCAGCAGCCTGCTGCGCGCCTGGGTGCAGCCAGCCAGCTACATTGCCGACCAGTGTGAGTACTTATCCAAACGCTGGGACCCGCAGGGCAGCCCGCCCGGCACGATCGTAGCGCCGATCATGTATCACAGCATCTTGCGCGGCAACGCCACGCCTTCGCTCTCGCAAGACATCAACGAGGTGACCTTCTACCGCATTGTGGATGTGGCGCGTGAGCTGGGCTACGAAACCATCACCAGCCAGCAACTGGTGGATTTTTTGCACAACAACGCCCCCATCCCGCCGCGTAGCATGCTGCTCATCCTGGATGACCGCAGGGCCGGCACGGCCCAGGAATACTTCCTGCCGCTGTATGAGCAATATGGCTGGGGCACGACATTAGGCTGGATCATTGGCGATACCAGCCAACGCACAGGCGAACACAGCGGCGAAAGCCTGTGGGATTGGGTCGAGCGCTTGAACGATACCGGCGCCTTTGACGTGCAGTCGCATGCCCTCAATCACATCCCGATCGTGGGCGGCGAAAGCGCTGACTTCCTGCGCCGCGAGCTGGGCGACAACATCCCGATCCTGGAGGCGCACTTCGGCCAGCGCCCCATCGCCCACATCTGGACCGGCGGCAACTTCAGCGCTGCGGGGGTGGCCATGGCCGAGGAACTGGGCTACCAGGTTGCCTTCACGGTGTACTCGCGCGGGCCGATCCAGTTCAACTGGATCCCGCAAGGCGAGGAAGAGCGCGCCGTCGGCAACCCGCTGCTGCTGCTGCCGCGCTATTGGGACAGCGCCGCCGAGCTGAACCTGCGCCAGGCCGCCGAGATCGGCGATGCGGCCCAGCAGTTCGCCCGCCAGAACCATGCGGCGGAAGCCGCATGGTTTGCGCAGAACTGCGGCGGCGAACTGCCGCCGCTGGACGCGGTATTCGACGATTGACGAGACGTCATGCCAACAAAAAAGCGGCCTGCACAATGTGCAGGCCGCTTTTGGTTTCGCTTACTCTTCGCTGACAGGTGGCAGCGGGTCAGCCGGTGCATCGGGCAGTTGGCCGATGCCATCGGGCAGACCGAAGCCGGGGCCACCAGCGCCGTCGCCCAACGGCATTTCGCCGAGCGGGCCGCCCAGGGGCGGTGCGCCCAAGGGCGCGAGCTCTTCCTTGCGCGGCTCAGGCTGCGGCAGCAGGTGGGCGTTGGCCTCGTGGCCGGTACCCGCCGGGATCAGCTTGCCGAGGATGACGTTCTCCTTCAAGCCGGTCAGCGGGTCTTCCTGGCCACCGATGGCTGCGCCTGCCAGCACCTTGATGGTGTGCTGGAAGGAAGCCGCCGACAGGAACGAGTCGGTGCTGAGCGAGGCCTTGGTAATGCCCAACAGCACGTCCACAAACTTGCCAGACTCTTTGTCCTCCGCCAGCAGCGCTTCGTTCTTCTTGCGCAGGTCGAGGCGGTTGACATAGTCGCCCGGCAGATAGCCGGTGTCACCCGGGCGGGTGACCTGCACCTTGGACATCATCTTGCGGATGATGACCTCAAAGTGCTTGTCGTGGATGTTCTGGCCCTGTGAGCGGTACACCTGCTGCACTTCGGTCAGCAGGTACATGTAGCAGGCTTCACGGCCCTGAATGCGCAGGATCGAGTGCGGGTTCAGCGAGCCTTCGGTCAGCGCCTGGCCGGCTTCCACCTTGGCGCCGTTCTGGATCAACATGCGCGTGGTGTTGGGCACTTCATACTCAACCGAGTCCTTCTGCTCGTAGGAAACATAGATCTTGCGATCCTCTACGCGCACTTTGCCGGCGTTCTCGGCCTTCAGCTCTTCTTCCTTCAAGGAAGCGAGCACATCCCCGGCGTTGACCTTGCTGCCGTCTTCGACGGCGATGCGGTAGCTCTTGGGCAGTTCGTACTCATCGTGCACCATCTCAGAGTGCAGGATGCGGATGACACGCAGATCACTGAAGCGCTCAGATTGGGCCACTTCGATCGTGCCGCTCAACTCAGCCACCACGGCTTCACCCTTGGGCTGGCGGCGGGCTTCGAAGAGCTCTTCCACACGCGGCAGACCCGTGGTGATGTCAGACTCGGCGGCCACACCACCGGTGTGGAAGGTGCGCAGCGTCAGCTGCGTACCGGGCTCACCGATGGATTGGGCCGCCACGATGCCGATGGCGGCGCCCAGCGCCACCGCCCGGCCGCGGCCCATGTCCATGCCGTAGCACTTGACGCAGATGCCCTGGTCAGCTTCACAGGTCATCGGCGAGAAGACGTACACATCCTGCACGTTGGCCGCGGTCACACGGCGGGTCTGGTCGTGGTCGAGCAGTTCGCCCTTCTCCACCAGCACTTCGCCGGTCTTGGGATCCACGATGTTGTGGGCGGCCACGCGGCCAAAGATACGGCTGCCCAGCGACTGGTCGGCCACATCGTCGGCGGAGCGCATCCAGATGCCTTCGTCCGTGCCACAGTCCTCGATAGTGGTGATGACATCCTGTGCCACATCCACGAGACGGCGGGTCAGGTAACCCGCATCCGCCGTACGCAGCGCGGTATCCGCCAGACCCTTGCGGGAGCCGTGGGTCGAGATGAAGTATTCCAGCGTGGTCAAGCCTTCGCGGAAGTTGGAGCGGATCGGCAACGGGATGATGCGGCCCGAAGGGTCGGCCATCATGCCACGCATACCCGCCAACTGCGAGATGGAGCTGAAGCCACCCTTGGTAGCGCCAGAATTGGCCATGGTGGCCAGGTTGCCCTTCTCGTCCATGCTCTTGCGCACGGCAGCCGCCACCGTGTTGGTGGTCTCCTGCCAGATCTCGATCACGCGCTCGTTCTGCTCCTGCTCGGTCAGCAAGCCGCGGCGGAAGTCTTCCTCCACCGCTTGCTCCTTCTCCATGGCAGCCGCCACGATGCCTTCTTTTTCAACCGGGATGGTGATATCCGAGATGGCGATCGTTGTGCCGGAGCGGGTGGCGTACTTGAAGCCAATGTCCTTGACGCGGTCGGCCACATCCGTGGTGCGCTTGTCGTCGCCGGTCACTTCAAGCAGCTCAGCCAGCAGGTCCTTGATGCTGCCCTTGTCGATCACTTCATTGACGAAGCGGATCTCAGGTTCCAGCTCCAGGTTCAGCAGCACGCGGCCCACGGTGGTATCGATGAAGCGCGTCTCGGCCTCGGCCAAGCGGTTGCCCTGCTCGTCATACCAGGTTTCCGCACGCAGGCGGATGGGCGAGTGCACTTCCAACTGGCCCAACTGGTAGACCATCACAACTTCGTCCATATCGCCGAACACGCGCGGCTGTTGCTTGCCGGGCAGCGGGCGGGGTTCCATGGTCAGGTAATACACGCCCAACACCATGTCCTTGGACGGGCCGATGATCGGCTCGCCGTCGGCCGGCTTGAGCAGGTTCTTGGTGGAGAGCATCAGCTCGCGGGCTTCCCAGACCGCCTTCTGCGAAAGCGGTACGTGCACGGCCATCTGGTCACCGTCAAAGTCTGCGTTGAACGCGGTGGTCACCAGCGGGTGCAGCTGGATGGCGCTGCCCTCGATCAGGATCGGCTCGAAAGCCTGGATACCCAGGCGGTGTAGGGTCGGCGCACGGTTCAACAGCACCGGGCGCTCCTTGATCACTTCTTCCAGCACTTCGTAGACTTCAGGGCGGTTGCGATCAATGATGCGCTTGGCGCCCTTCACGTTGGCGGCGTAGTTATCGCGCACCAGGCGGGAGATGACGAAAGGCTTGTACAGCTCCACCGCCATGCTCTTGGGCAGGCCGCACTGGTACAGCTTCAGCTGCGGGCCAACAACGATCACGGAGCGGCCAGAGTAGTCCACGCGCTTACCCAACAGGTTACGGCGGAAGCGGCCCTTCTTGCCCTTGAGCAGATCGCTCAGGGATTTCAGTTCGCGGCGGCCGCGGCGCGAGAGCGCCTTGCCGCGCTGCGAGTTATCGATCAGCGAGTCCACCGCTTCCTGCAACATGCGCTTCTCATTGCGCACGATCACGTCCGGCGCGCCGAGCTCCAACAGGCGCTTGAGGCGGTTGTTGCGGTTAATCACACGGCGGTACAGATCATTCAAGTCAGAAGTGGCGAAGCGGCCGCCGTCCAGCTGCACCATCGGGCGCAGATCGGGCGGGATGACCGGCAGAACGGTGAGGATCATCCATTCCGGGCGGTTGTGCGAGCGGCGGAAGGCCTCGACCACGCGCAGGCGGTTGGTGGCCTTGCGGCGGCGCTGCTTGCTGCGCGAGGTGCGCAGCTCCTTCCACAGCTCTTCGCTCAGGCGGTCCAGGTCCAGACGCTCGAGGATGTCGTAGAAGGCCTCGGCGCCCATATCGGCGCGGAACACCTGGCCGTAGCGGGCGCGCAGTTCGCGGTAGCGGTTCTCGCCCATGAAGGTCATGGGGCGCAGGTCTTCCAGCTCTTCGCGGGTGCGCACCTGGTCTTCATGCTCATTGCTGGAGACTTTGTCGTCCAGCGAGTCACGCAGGTTGCTCATCGCCAATTCGGATTCAGCCTTGGCGCTGGCCTTCTCTACCGCGATGCGTTCAAGCTCGGCGTGCTTCTTCTCGCCGATCTTCTTTTCGTTATCTTCCAGGAATTCTTTGACGACTTCCTGCACGCGGGCGATGTGCTTGTTCTCGACCACTTCGCCGGCCTTCACCAGGTTGCCCTTCAGGGCGCTAAAGGTGATGGCGGCCTTGACGGCGGAGCCCATCTGCTCTTGCAGCTTGGCTTCCACACGCTGGCCTTCTTTGATGACCGGGTCGATCTTGGCGGCCAGCTCTTCGTCGTAGCGGGTTTCAATTTCCTTGGCGCGCTCTTCCAGCTTGCCCAGCTTCTCATCGCGCTGTTGCTTGGCTTCGGCGATCTGAGCGTTGATCTGGGCGGCGTGTTCTTTCTCCGCCGAGCTGATCTCTTCGTCCAGGCGGGCCAGCGCCTTCTGGCGGGCATCCTCATCCACATAGGTCACGACGTACTGCGCAAAATACAGTACGCGGTCCAGGTTGCGGCGAGAGATGTCGAGCAGCAGACCGAGGTAGGAGGGCACGCGGCGGGTGTACCAGACGTGCGCCACCGGGGCGGCCAGCGAGATGTGGCCCATGCGCTCACGGCGCACAGACGAACGCGTGACTTCTACGCCACACTTGTCACAGACAATGCCTTTGTAGCGAATGTTCTTATACTTGCCGCAGTAGCACTGCCAGTCACGCGTGGGGCCAAAGATGGCTTCGTCGAACAGGCCATCTTTCTCCGGGCGCAAGCGGCGATAGTTGATCGTTTCGGGCTTGAGCACTTCACCATAGGACCAACTGCGAATGGTCTCAGGTGAGGCCAAGCTAATGCGCAATGCACGCAAACCCTTTGTTTCCATATGTGCGGCCTCCAATGATTCAGATACAGCGAAAAGCGAACTACTGCCCGGTCTGACGTCCTGCGTTCCCCCTTAGCTCGGACCTTTGATCCAGCCAGGCTGGGCAGCGTGCGCTCTGCAGTTTCTTTGTTAATCGAACAATTGTGCTATTTTTGAGACAAACCAAAGCAAGCGCTTAGAGGTACTCCTCAAGCGCTTGCTTGCTTCATAAGCACTATTCGATTTGTGTTCGTGAAGGATTATACCAACCAAAAATATAGAGTCAAGGCATGCAGGCTAGGAGTCTGTGAGAGGCAGCTGGCAATAGAAACTGCTGCCCACGCCCAGATCGCTCTCGGCCCAAACATCGCCCTTATGGCGCTTAATGATGGAGCGCACAATATGCAGGCCGGTGCTGGCGGCCTGGCCCTCGCGCCGCTCAAAGATACGCGGCAGGTCCACCGGGGCAATGCCCGCCCCACTATCCTTGACATGGATGACCACCTCATCTTGCGAGTAGCTGGCCCCCACCCGCACCGCCCGCCCGCGCGGGCTGAAACGGATGGCATTGTCCACCAGGTAGAACACCGCCCGCTGCAACAGCATGCGGTCAGCGCGCAGCAGGCGCTCAGCGCCCTCGGCCGGCTCCAGCATCAGCTCGATCTGCTTCTGGCGCGCCTGCGGAGCGGCCTCGTCCAGCACAGCTTGCAGCACTTCGCTCAGCACCAGGCTCTCCGGGCGCAGGCCTTCGGCCTCCTGCATGCGGTCACCCGCCAACAGGCTCGCCGAGAGCCGCGTGATCTGCTCAATGCTGGCATCGATCTTTTGCACATAGCCCTTTTGTTGCTCATTCAACGGCCCCAGCACGCTGAGCATGGAGAGGTAGCCGCTGACCATCTTGAGCGGGTCCTGCAGGTCATGCCCAATGGTGCTCAATACTTCCAGGCGGGCCGACTCGAGCTTTTTGGATTGGGTCACATCCTGCAGCGTACACACAAAGCCCAGCAACTCCGGCCCGGCCCACAGCGGGTTCAGCGTAGCCTCATAGGCGGCTTGCTCGATCTGCACCTCAGCGCTGCGCGGCCGCGGGCCGGCGCTGCGCAGCAAACTGAGCAGCGAGCGGTCGGCGATGACGCGCTCAGCCGGCATGCCCAGCGTCTGGTCCGCTTTCAAGCGCAGGATACGCACCGCCGCCGGGTTGGCGAACACCAGGTTCTGGGCCGCGTCCAGCATCAGCATGGGCTGGGGGTCAGCCTGCAGCACCGCCTCCAGGCGTTGCTGGCCCAGGCGCGCCTGCAAATACTGGCGCGCATTCGTGGCCGCGGTCGATGCTTGCGCGGCCAGCGTTTCCAAATAGTGCACCGTCCCGCTGCCCAGCTCAAAGCGCTGCGGTTGGTCGTAGGCCAGCCACAGCGTACCGAGCTGCTTCTTGCCATCTTTCAACGCGAACGCGGCTACCGAGCCGGGGTACGGCGTGCCTTTGTCCACTTTCAAACGGGCGCGGGCCGGGTTAGATAGCAGCACCTGCTCCTGGCTGCTGGTCAGCGCCAGCATTTGCGGGTCGAGCGCTTCGTAGCGCTCATAGCCTTCGCCCTTGCCGAAGCTCAGCCCGCTGCCGCCGTTCTCACCCAGGAAGACCAACCGCGCCAAGGATGCGCCGCTGGCCAAGGCCGCTTCCAGCAGCGGTTCAATATGGCTGCGTACTTCCAGGCTGGAGGATAGGCCGTGGCTGAGCGCCAGCAGCCGCTGCGTCTCTTCCGTACGCGCCAGCACTGCCCGGCGCATGACTTCAAAAGCCGAGCCCAGCCGCCCGAGCTCATCGCTGCCGGTTACGGAGAGCGGGGCGCGCAGATCGCCCGCGGCGATGCGCTGCGTTTCAGCCGCCAGGGTATGCAACGAGGCGCTGACGTTCTGCAAACTTCTGCGCAGCAGCACATACGCCACCAGCGCCACCAACAGCAGCACCCCCAGAATAGGCAGCGCCACGCTGAGCGCCAATTGCTGCGAGAGGCTGGCCGGCCAGCGCGCCACCACGGCCCAGTTGCTGCCCGGCACGGGCTGGTACTGCACCAGCATGCGCGTGCCGTCCGTCGCGGCTTCTTCATACGCCAGCGGGCCGGCGCCGGTTTGTCCACTATACGGCTGCAACACGGCCGCCGCGAACGGCGCCATCACGATCTGGCCTTGCGCATCGATCAATAAAGCTTGCGCGCCCAGCGCGTTGATGCTTTGCAGGCTCTGCACCACCGGGCGGGCGAACGGATTGACTTGCAGGGCTGTGCGCCCCACCAGCACATTGCGCACCTGGCTGTTGCTATTGCGCACCGCGGCCACGAACACCAACTGGGCCGAGGTCTGCTCAGCGCCGGCCGCGGGCGGTGCGCTCAGGATCTGCAGCGAGACGCCCTGGATCGCCAATGCGATAGCATCCAGCTCGGCCTGGCTGGGCTGCAAGCGCGCATACTCGGCCGTGGGCACACCGGCGATCGAGTTGCCGCCGGTATCCAGCAAGCTCAGCTGCTCAAAATACGGCGCGCCGCTCAACTGGGCTAGCAACAAGCCACTGGCGCGCTCCGGCGTGGCGTCCGCCAGCCGCGTATCGGCGGCCAGTTGCAATATCAGGTTCTGACCGGTCTCCAGTACGAACGGCACTGAATCGGCCGCGATCTGCACATTGTTGGTGATGCGGTCAGCGAACAGTTGCTGCGCGCCGCGCCCCACCGTCCACCAGGTCAGCGCCCCCATGGCCACAAAGGCCAGCACGGCCAGCGGCCCGAGGGCGAACAGGAAGCGCGCTTCCAGGCTGCGCTCGCTGGGCGCCGGCTGGGCCGGCTCTGTCCCCTGCTCCAGTTGCGGCTGGCGCGCCAGCACGAACTGCAGCAGCAGCGCGCCCAACAGCAATGGGGCTGCGGCGGCCAACGCCGCCCCGGACACCCGTGACAGCGCAAAGTCGAAGCTCACCAGCCAGCTGGGCGAGACCCAGAACAAGGCCGTGCCGATATACAGTGCAGGGTATAGCAACGAGAGTGCGGCCGCCGCCACCAGCGGCTGGCGCAGCCAGGTGAACAGGTCGGTGCGATACCGCTGGCTGCGCAAAAAAGCGAAGGCTGCGGCCAGCAAGGCGAACTCCAGCGGGGTGAACGGGCTGCGCGTGTCCCAGGCGGCCAGCAGCAGGCCGCCGAAAGCGGCCAGCGCCGTGGCCGCCGGCGCACCGAACCAGACCAGCGCCAACATCCACGGCAGGGCCAGCAGCGGCGCCACCAGGGCGCCGCGGGCTGGCACGCCGAGAGCCGGGATGGGCAATGCGCCATCCGCCGGCATGCGCAGCGTGAATATCAAAATGGAGAGAGGCACCGCCAGCACGAGGGCCAGCAAGCGCAGCTGCTGCTTACGCGTCCACAGCACGCCGCGCCTGCCCAGGCGTACTGCCAGCACAACGCTGGCCCCCAGCAGGATCAGCCAGGCAAGCCAGCCCAGCAAGTCTGTGGGCGCAAGAATGCTAAGAAAAGGGAACCACTGCAGAAAAGTGTAGGTCACGTCCCGGTCGTCAGCTGCGCTCGGCGCTCCCGCACCAGATCGAGGGCCTTATCCAGCACCTGCTCGGCCTGCATACCGTCAGACACCAGGGTGATGGCATCTTCGGCGGCGATCAGGGGCGCAATTTCGCGGCTGGTGTCGTAGGCATCACGCTGCTTGAGTGACTCTAGCACTTCGGCATAGCTTACGCTGTCGCCGCGCGCCTTCAATTCTTCAAAGCGGCGCTGGGCGCGCTCCTCCTGTGAAGCCGTCAGGAAGATCTTGGGATCGGCCTCCGGCAGCACTACGGTGCCGATGTCGCGCCCGGCCATCACCACGCCGCCGCGCAGCCCGATGCGGCGCTGCTGCTCGGTCAGCGCGGTGCGCACACCCGGGTAGGCCGAAACCTGCGAGACATGCGCTTCCACATCCGGCGTGCGCAGCTGCCAGGTGCAATCGACATCGTCGAGCAGCACATCGTACAGGCGGCCATCCGCTACGCTGGCTGGCCGCAGATCGATGTGCGCCGCGCGCGCCAGCTGCTCTACGCCCGCCTGGTCATCCACGCTCACATTGCGCTGCAGCGCCGCCAGGGTGACGGCGCGGTACATGGCCCCGGTGTCGAAATACAAATAGCCCAGCGCATCCGCCAGGCTCTTGGCCAACGTGGATTTGCCGGAGGCTACCGGGCCGTCGATCGCAATCGTGAGTTCTTTTGACATTTAGCGTGTATCTCCACTGGTGTTGGACGACAGATCTTGCGGAAGCAAGCCGCTGGCCGCCCATAGAATGATGTGTTGGTGTACCTGGGGCGTCTGGCGATACAGCAACCAGCCGATCGGGCTGGCCGGCGCATGCTGCCAGCCCGGCGCGCTGCTCAATACAAAGCTCTGGCCGCGGTATGCGCTGGCTTCCGCAGGCTCGGCCTCCGTGGCCAGGGTAATGATGAGCGGCGCGGCCGTGTTAGCCGGCGTAGCAGGAAACTCGCGCACCTGCCAGGCCAGCGCCGCGCTGGGTACGCGTACATCCACGCTCAGCTGGCCCGGTTGGCCGCTTGCATACTTGGAGAGGTCGGCCAGGCTGTCTTGCAGCAGATCCAGCTGCCCGGCGGCGGGGCCGGGCGCCCACAGCTCGGCGCCGCGGGCGGCCGCCGGGTTGGCGGCCCGCGTGGCACCGGCCAGCGCGAACAATGCGAAGAACAAGCCCAGCGCCCAGGCCAAGCCATGCGTCGCCGCCTGCCCTGACCAGCCAAGGCCGATCAATAAACTAGCCAATGTGCCCAGCGCCACTACACCGCCGGCGATGAGCAAGTACGAGCGGGTCAGCTCCGGCAGAACCTCATTGGCCGGGATGCGCGCCAGCGAGAGCACCAGAAAAGCCAGCAGCAGGATCACGAGCAGGGCTTCACCCCAGGCGGCGCGGGTCTCTTCCTGCGGAACAAACAGATAGCGAGCGAGCGCCTGCGCGGCCAGCGCCCACAAAGGCGCCAGCGTCCACAGCAGATCAGCCACCTGGCGGCCCGGGTAGACCAGCACGAGCGCCAGCGCCAGCATGGCGAACAAGCTCAGCAGTTGGCCGGCGCGGTCTTTATCGCGCCAGGCGCGCGCCGCTCCCCACAGGCCGAAGACCAGGGCGGGCAGGCCATACCCCGCCAGGGCGAACAGCACGCGCAGCGCGCTGACGCCTGAAGGCCGCGCCCAGCCCGCGGCGAATTCTGCCAGCGGCGCAGCCATGTTGCCCAGGCCAGCCGGCGCCTGCAGGAACAGCGTGCCGCCCAATACCAGCATTGCCGCGGCGCCGATGGCGGCCGGACGCCATTGGGCGCCGGCCGGGCGCGCCCCATCCACGAAGAATGCCCACACCAGCAGGAAAGCCAGCACGCCAATATAGACGGTGGGCGCCGCCAGCAATGCCAGGCCGAACAACGCCCCCGCCAGCCCATAGCGCGCTGACCGCCAGGCGGTCAGCGCCATCATGCTGGCCGCCACGGCCAGCATGTGGCCTGAGGCCAGGCGCGAGACCGCCACCATGCCCGGGTCGAGCGCCAGGCCGAGCGCCAACACCAAGGCGGCGCGGCGGCCGAGGACATCCCGCCAGAAATAGGGCAGCAGCACCAATAGCAAGCCAAACACGGCCGGCCACCAACGGGCGATGAATTCACTGCTGGGCAAAATGGAAAAAAGGATCGTGGTGAGCAGGCTGTAGCCGGGCTGCGCGCCGATCTCGGCCGCGTCCCCTTGCGCCAGCCGGTAGGCCGGCAAGGCCGCCGCAGCTTCGCCTTCGTTCAACGGCAGGCCACCCAGGTTGCCAAAGCGCAACAGCAGCGCCAGAGCGGCGATGGCGATATAGGCTACAGTTTCGAGGGTGAGGGAGGAACGGCGCGCCATAACCTATTCATTATAGTCGGCGCGCACTCTGCCCGACTTGGGTTGATTCTACGGAACTACGTAAATGCTGACCGAGCCGTTCTGGAACACCAGCGGCAGCCGCGCCTGGAACTTGGCTTCGTTCACCGGATAGGCGGCACGCTCCAGATCGCCCACAATGACGTAGTCGATCGCATAGCGCTGCAAGATCTCACTGGCCGTCGC
The DNA here is from genome assembly GCA_019637675.1 of Anaerolineales bacterium. Taxonomy (GTDB): domain Bacteria; phylum Chloroflexota; class Anaerolineae; order Anaerolineales; family UBA11579; genus JAMCZK01. Next base: position 630,763 of record JAHBVE010000002.1, read on the forward strand.
CCAGTCGCCGGTGGAATACAAGCTCTCGAGCGCGCCGATGCGCTCGTAGTCCACATTGCCGCCGCGCCACTGGCCCTGGTGCCCGGGCCAGCCCATCACGCCTTGCATGCCGGTGAAGGTGGCGTAGCGCGCGTAGGCGCTGTAGCTGCCGCCCACCGCTTCGGCCAGCACGCCGGGCTCAGCGGCCTGCAGCCAGGCGATCGCCTCGCGCGCCTCGGGCGAGAGATGCAGGCTGCCATCCAACGCCAACGGCTGGTTCGGCGGGCGGCTGGCAATGTCAGCGAAGGCATACGCCGGGTACACGAAGCCGGCGCCCAGCGCCACCATCAGCAGCGCCGCGGCCGCGGCCCGCGCCCCGCGGCGCAGCTCCAGCATCACGACGGACGCACCATACGCCGCCACCACGCTCCACAGCAGCCAGGCCTGGTAATAGAACTTGAAGACCGTGTTCATGCGCGTGCCAAATTGGTCACGCAGATAGATGAACTCCGGCGCGGTCACCAACAACGCCGCGATCAGCGCCAGCAGCACCGCAAAGCTGCTCGCCGCCTCCGCAGGCGCCTGCTTGCTGCGGCCTGCTTTGCCGGCCGCGGCCAGCAGGCCGCCAAAGACGCCCAGCAGCCCCATCAGGCTCAGCCAGCCGCCCGGCCCCGCGAACCGGCGCCGCAGCGACTCAGCGAACAGTGAGGCCACATCCGGCGCGCCCAGGTCGCTCAAGATCGCCTGGCCCAGCGGCGTGCCGCTCAGCAGGCCCGCATATAGCCAGGCCAAGGCCAGCGAGCCGAGCCAAAGCGCGGCCACGAAGGCCAGGCTGGCCAGCAGAGCTTTCGGCAAGCCGGCAAAGCCGCGCTGCTTCCACTGCCACAGCGCCCACAGCAATACGGGTGTGAGCAGAGTAGCGAACATGATCCACAAATGCGTGCCGCGGGTTGGCGTAAGCAGGTTGGGCAGGAAGCCGCCGGCTTGCGAAGTGAACCCAATAAAGAACGGGAGGAACAGCACAACACCCCCCGCGCCTACGATCAAGACCAGCTTCAAGAATTCATCCAGGCGCGCCCGCACCCAGCCCTCGCTCGCTGCACGCCGCAGCACATACGCGCCGGCGAACAAGATCGCATAGATCGGCAGGTCCCAGATGTTCAAGAACGCCAACGCGCCGATCACCAGCGCCGCGAACACAAGCGACTCTTCTTTTATATGCAGGCCGAGCCACGGCTTTTTGCGCTCGCTGCCGCCCAGATACGTATTGAATGCAACACTGGTGGCTAGCAGCACGAACGGGATCGAGAACACATGCGGGTGCAGATCCCCCAGTACGAATGAGAAGGCAGGGAACTCGTCAATAAGCTCCTGCTCTCCGCCCGCGAAGGTGCGGTCATTGATCACGCGCGAGGCGCGCCACCACCACCAGCCGCCGTCAAACAAGCGCGGCGTCCAGCGCGGCTCGCTTAGCGGCGGGTTGACCAGCTCCTTGACGTCCAGCCAGGCCCACACGGCCGAGCTGGTTTCTCCGGCTGCGTTGGTCTCCCAGAACAAGTGGCGCGCATGCATGATCTCCAGCAGGCCTTCCACGTTGCCCATCACCAGCATCAGCAGCGGGGCCAGGCCGGCCAGCCAGCGGGCCGTGCGCACGATCGCCGGCCTGTGCACCGCCAGCAGGTTGAACACCAGCCCATACGCCGCCGCCGCACCCATGGCGAACACGCTGACCACGCCCAGGTTGAAAGCCACTGCCCCGGCGACGCCCAACAGCTTGGCCTGCATCGCCACCATCAGATAGCCAAAGTAGTAATAAGAAATGGAGAAACCTGAAAGCCACGGGTCTTGCGGCGGCATGCTGGGCGACTGCAGGATGGCGTTGATGAACGCCAGCTCCATCGGCTTTTCCGTGCCTTCCACCCGCGGGTAGCTGGCCCGCATCCACAGCATGAACAAGAACGCCAGCGCAAACACCAGCTCGGTCGCGAGGATCTGCGCCCGCTGCTCACGCAGCCAGGCACCCAGCGCCCCGGCGGGCTGGCTGCGCCAGGCCCAAACGCTGAGCCCGGCCAGCAGTAACAGCGCCGTCAGCAGCCCGGCGGCGTTGTTGGCCAGCAGGCCAAAACTGCTCAACAGCCAGAACACGAAGCCCCACAGCAGCAAAGCCAGCGGGCGCAGCAAGGCGTAGCCGCGCTCCGGCAACGCCGGCAGCAAACGATACGCGATCGGCAGCACCAGCCAGCTCAGGCCGGCCAGCAGCGCGTACCAGGCCAGGGCGTTCAGCACATCACTCATCATTGCGCCAGCACTTCATATACAACCGTGTCGCCAATGCGGAAGACCTCGCGCCACAGGCGGCCGTCTTGCGCCTCGAACTTGGCCAGCCCGGCCGCGGTATACACCGCATGCTCCATCTGCCCCACGACGATATAGCGCACGCCGTACTTCTCCAGCAGGGTCTGCGCTTCACTGATGCTGGTGGTGTCGTAGAACAGGTTCACATCGCCCATACGGCCCCACACATCATTGCCGGGCACGAATTCGCGCTGCTGGCGTTGGTGGTGGTTCCAGCCCAGCACGGCCGGCAGCCCGGTGTTGATGGCGTAGCGCCCGCCCCAGCGGTACTCGCTGACATAGCCTTCCATGATCACCGGCGAGCCGGTGATGTTGTCCTGCATCCAGCGGATGGTCTCATAATCTTCGCGCAGCGTCAGCACCTGGTCGCGCTCGTAGTACACCGAATATTGCATGTATTCCATGCCGTCCAGGCTGCGCGGCGCACCCTCGGTCATGCGGTCATTGATCTTGGCGGTCACCCCCAGCAACATGAACAGCGCTCCACAGGCAAGCAAGGCCACGCCGGCGCCCTGCCAGACGCCGCGCCACGCCGCGGTCCAGCGCGGCATCGCCTGCCAGCACCACGCCGCCGCCAGGGCCGCGCTCAGCGCCAGCAGGGTCCACGCCTGCATGTAGAACTTGAAGACCGTGTTCATGCGTGAGACGTCGCCCTGCAGCACCATCACTTCCACGAACAGGGTCAGGAACACCGCCGTGCCGGTGAGGAACAGCGCCACGCGCTTGAGCTCATCCTGGCCGGGCCGCAGGAACAGCAGGCCGATCCACACCAGCAGGGGCACCAGCAGCCAGCCGACGATGACGCCCAGCACGTGCAAGCCGAACATCACCATGAGTACGGCGACGAACGCCATCGCCAGCAGCCATACATACGGCTCCAGCTTGCGCACCGAAGACAGCGGCGTACTCGCCAGCCACTCGCGCGTCTCCCACACCAGCCAGGCCACAATAAAGAACAGGAAGATGCCCCAATGCGTGAAGTACGGCCCAAACTCCACATGGATGCCGTCCCAAATGCGCAGCGAGCTGTAGCCGGTGCGGTACCACCAACTGAACGGCAAATAGGCCAGGTAGCACAACGCTGCCAGAGCCGCCGGCCCCGCCAGCACCTTGACCACCCGCGGCCACTGCTCCGCCTTGCCCTGCGGCACATAGCGCCAGATGGCGTAGCCGGCGGCGATGGCCGCCAGCAGCGCATACACCGGCAGGTCCCAGGTGTTGATCGGGCGCAGGCTGCCGATGACGATGCCGCCGAACACGAAGACCCAGCCGAGCTGCAGCCAGCCGCCTGCGCCGCGCTGCGCTCGCGCCGTCGCCCAGGCGGAGCTCAGCACGGCGGAGAGCGCCCAGGCCAGCGCCAACAAGGTGACCGGCAGCGCGATCATGTGCGCGTGCAGGTCAGCATACGTGAATGTGAATAACGGGAACTCGGTGATGGGCGCCGACTCGCCAGGCGCGGGGAAGATGCGCGTAGGGTTCCAATACCATTCGCCCAAGCCATACGGCAGCGGCATGCCCGAGATCGAGAGCACAAAGCCGCGCAGCATCCACCACAGCCGCGTGAGCAAAGCCACGCCTTCCAGCGCGGCGCCCTCGCCCCCCAGGCGCACATAGCCTTCCAGGATCATTTGCAAATTGCCCAGGTTGCCCAACAGCACCGTGCCGGCCGCGGCCGCCAGCCCCACCGCCTGCGGCCGCGGGCCGCGCAGCTTGGGCTGGCGTTCCTGCCAGGCCGTCCACACGTTCCAGGCTAGGCTATACGCGCCCAGCGCCAACATGGCGAACAGGCTCGGCAGGATCAGGTTGTAGGCCACCGAAGGCACGATGCCCAGCAGCTTCACCAGCGAGCCCACCAGCACGAAGCCGTAATAGTAGTAATTGATATAGCCGCCCGCGAACCACGGGTCATACGCCGGAAAGCTGCTGCTCTTCAGCACCGCGTTGAAATAGGCGAAGTCCATCGGCTTTTCGCCGCCCTTGGCTGGGTGCCACAGGTCCGGGTTGCCCAGGCGGATGAGCAGCATCAGCACGAAGAATCCCAGGAACACCAGCTCCGTGCGGATGAACATGGAGCGCTGGCTCTTCCACTCCGCCTTGATGCCAGCCCACTGCGGGCGGGCGGCCAGCACACCCAACAGGCCGATCATGACCGCGAACACGGCCAGCCAGCCGCGGCTGAAGGCCAGCCCCAGCGAGCCGCCCATCCAGCCCATATACGCCAGCAGCAGCAAGCCCGCCAGCCGCGCCAAGGGATAGCCGCCATCCCGCAAACCGGGCAGCGCCCAGCGCACCAGCGGGTAGGCCAGCACACCCAACGCGCCCAGCGCCATATACCAAACCACCAAACTGACCCACGGGGATACATTGACCCATGAATCTCGGCTGAACAAGTCTGACCAGGTGCCGCCGGCCTGCTGCTGCTCCAGCCGGTCGGCTGGCAGCATCAGCGTCGGCGGCACGCGGCCCGAGGCTTCTTTCGGCGTCAGGCGGATGGCCTGGTCCACCGGCGCGGCGGCCAGAATGGCCGCCACCGCCGCCGGGTCATACGCGGCCGTCTTGCGGAAGATCAGCACCTTGGTGTGGTCGTACACCGTGAAGGCTTCTTCGGCCCACTGGTCATTGATCTTCCACGGGCCAAGCTGCGGCGCGTTCTCAAACACCTGCACCAGCTCAAAACCCAACCGGCCTGCGAACATGCCCGGCTGCGCCTCGGCATAGCACCACTCGACGGTGCGCTCGGCCGGGCAGCCCAGCAGGGCGCGGTAGTACTCGATCACCAGCGGGAAGCGCTCCGGGATGCGCGGCAGGCTGCCCCACTGGCGGTTGGACGAAATGAATACGTACTCAGACTGGTCAAGCGTGTTCTGAAAACGCTGCACCTTCTCGGCGTTCTCATCCCAATACATTTCAAAGTTCAGGCCGCCCTGGTAAATGCCGCCAAAGCCGTCGTAGCCATCCATGCGCAGCGGCAGGCCATCGTCCCAACTGGTTTCGTTGGCTACTGGGCTGCCCTGCACGATCGCCTGCGTGTCCGAGAGCGCGGTCAGCTGCAAGTAATAGATGATGCCCTGGCTCATGGCGAAGGGCTGCGCCAGCCGGAAGCTGCCCGCCAACCCGGGCTGCGCGCCCGGCTCGATCGCGAGCTGCATGTCCACCAGCGGCGACTCGAACTCCGGCGTCAGGCCGATCTGCAAACGCAGCGGCACGGGCGCCAGCACGATCGGCTCCTGCGGGCGCAGGTAAAGCACCACCTGGTCGGGAATGCTGCCCGGGGTCAGCACGAATTCCAATTCCAGCGCGGCGCCCATGCTGAGACTCAGCGGCTCGCTCAGGATATCCTGCTCCGGCAGCTCGGCGCTCTGCGAATAGCTCAGCGTCACGCGCTCCAGCACCACGCGCCCTTCGCCAGCCGGCAGCTGCAAGTTCAGTTGGTATGTCGCCAACGGGTCAGCGAACGCCGTGCCACCCACCAGCAGCGGCACAGCCGTAGTCTCGCCCACCGCCAAGCTCTCGTAATCGATCACCTGGCCTTGGTCGGCGGTCAGGATCTCGTTCATCTGCCCAGTGCGCAACATGAGCGAGGTCACCGCCTGCACGCTCTTGATGTCGATCTGGGTTACCAAACCTTCCACCCGCGCCGAGAAGCTGGTCAGCAGCGAGGCCACCTGGCGCACGCGTGCGTTATACGGCAGCGAGAGTTGCTGTTTCTGCGCGCCCTGCTCGCCCTCCAGATGCAGGGTCAGCGGGCCGGGGATGTTGTCATATATCCAGCGCGTGGCTTGCACGCGGGCATGCGGCTGGCGGTAGACCTGCACGAACGCCAGCGACCATAGCAGGCCGCCCACCACGCCGGCCGCCGCCAGGGCGATGGCCGCCCGGCGCGGCCACGCGGCGCCACGCAGCCAGGCCGCCGGGCGCTTGCCGCGCGTGGCCGCGCTGCCCAACCGCCATAGCTCGAACACGCCCCACGCGCCCAGGATCGCCAATACCGGATACAGCGGCAGGAAGTAGCGCATCGTGGGGTTGAAGGCGGCTGACTGCCACACAAAGTACACAAGGCCCCAGCTCCACAGCACGAAATACGGCTTGAGCCACTCGCCCTTCAGAGCGCGCCAGCCAGCCCATAGGAAGCCGGCCCAGGTGGTGACCGCCAGCGGGATACCCAACCCCCACTGCACAATGTTCTGCAAGCCGAACCACACCGGGCGCCGCGCCCACTGCATGGAGGGCGGCCAGTCGGCGTCGCCGCTCACCTGGGCCGCCAGCTGGCGCATGGTATCCACCCAGGCCGGGTTGAGCCCAAAGCCCAGGAAGGCATACGGCTGGAAGACGCGGAACGCCAGTAGGCTGACCCCCGCCGCCAGCATCGTGTACAGCACGCCCTTGCCCAGCTGGCTCTCACGCTGCTCGGCTGGCTGGTTGCTGACCCGGATCAGCACCGCCAGGGGCAGCGTGAGGCACACCAGGCCCACGCTGGCCTTGGAAGCCATGGCGCTGCCCAGCGCCACCCCGAACCACACGAAGTCCCAGATAACGAATCGCCCTTCGTGCGGCGAGGGCGTGGCCACCCGCACCGCGAAATACACCGTCAGCAGCGCGAAAAAATTGACAAAGTTGTCCACCGTCCAGAAATGCGATTGCTGGATCGGCATGACCGACAGCGCATAGAAGATCGCCGCCAGCAAACCCACCCGCCGGTCGAACAGCCGCGTCGCGGTCAGGTACACCAGATACAGTACGCCTAGATCGGCCACCGCCGAGAGGGCGCGGCCCACCAGCTGCACCTGGCCGGGCATCTGCAGCCATTCCACCGCGTAGCGCACGATGATGACCGGCAGGTTACCGTATACAAAGAAGCTGTAGCCAACATTGTTGGGGTTGAGCGGCGAGGTGGCCGTGTCGAAATACTCGCCAATGCTGCTGGCCGGCCGCATCGAGGAAACCACCTGGATCAAAAAGCGCTCATCCGGATGCAGTTGCTGGCCATCCCCCCACTCAATCCCGGTGAAGCGCAGCCAGGCCGCGCCGATCAGTACCAGCACCAGGGCAAGCTCATACAGCCATTTGAATTGCGGTGTGCGTTTTTGAGGCATGGCTAGTTATCCGCGGCAACCAGATACATTAGAAAATCGCGCGTCGGGGTTTGGCTGGTGAACGTGGTCAGCACGCCCTGCGGGAACAACCGCTGCAGGGTGCTGGCCGCAAGTGTATCCTCTGGCTTCAGCAGGTACAGACGCGGGGCCGGCACGTTGGCGGTGTTGGCCAACTGCTCCGGCCACACAGCGTAATCGTGGCCGGGCTTGCCAGCCTCCATCGCCACCAGGCGCGTATCCACCCAGTGCGGGTAACCCACCACCCAGGCGCTCTCCAGCGAGCCAAAGCTGTTGGCATAGTCGGTGATCACCTGGCCCATCTCTCGGCTGTTCCATGAGTTGGCCGTATAGTTGCGCGTGTATTCGCCAAAGAACAGGCCATAGTTCAGCAGGGCCACCAGCCCCAGCACGCCGACCCCCAGCGCTTGCGCCAGGCGCAACCCAAGCCCTCCGCTCAGGCGGGCACGGATGCTGTGCAGTACCGCGTCCAGCGCCAGCGCGCACAGCAGAAACGCCGGGATCCACGCCGCGCTGGCGCGGTTCATAGCCGGGTTCTCCTCCGGAAAAGCCAGCGAAAGCGTGGATGGCAGCATCAACAGCGGGATGCTTATGAGCAGGAACAGATCCTGCCAGTGGCGGTGGCGCACATAGCGCATCACCGCCAAGCACACGCCCAGCAGCAACAGCGCGCCGCTCAGCGGATCGAAAGCGGGCTTGCGCACCGTGCCCACAACCCACAGCGTGCCGCCGGAATAATTGAACAACCCCAGTCCCTTGACCATATTGCTGGCGAAGATACCCGCCGGCGCGGCGGGATATTCGCGCTCGGCTTCGCCGAGCCGGGTCATCACGCGCTGGTTGACCATCGCCGGGTTGTCGATGGCAAAGCGCAGCAAGGGCGTGGTCGCCAGGATGGCGACCACCGCCAGCAGCACCGCGCCCAGCACAGCCTGGCTGCGCGCCTGGGTACTGCTGCGGTGCAGCAGGAAGATGCCCACCGCCGCGGCGGCCACCAACGGCATGATGCGGAAGGCGGTGTAGCCATTCAACCCGATGCCCATGAACAGCCCGGCCAGCAGGAGGTCGTTCAGACTGCTGCGGCGCAAGCCGCGCAGCAAGTAATACAGTGTGGGCGCGGCCAGCGCTGCATACAGGCCAAAGTTCAAGCCCAGGCGTGAGAGCACGTTGGGCCAATACGCCAATCCAGTAAATAGCAAGGTGAACAAGCCTACCCAGCGGCCGCCCAGCTCCTTGCCCAGCAAGTACATGTATGCCAGCGACGCGAACGCCACCAGCGCGCTGCTGAGCTTGAGCGTCAGAAAACTGACGCCCGTGCCGAACAGGTTCGCGACCCAAGCCGCCAGATAGAACGGCAGCGGTTCGCGGCCGGTGTTGCGCTCAAAGAAAATGGATGCCTTGCCGTTCTGAATATCGAGCACATCCATCAGCATTTCGGCATGGTCGCTAACCATCTCCGGCGGCGTGACGCTCAGCTGATGAAAGCGGAAGAAGGCGATCAGGCCGAAGGCCAGCAGCACCAGCAGGCTCCAGTGCGAGAGCGTGATCTTGAACTCCGGCTGGGCCAGCCAACCGGCCGCCCGGCTGCGCAGGCTGGCCGCCTTGGCGCCCGGCCGCGGCTGCCAGAAAGCGTACAGCACGCTGCCCACCGCGCCGAGCCAGCAAGCTGCGTTGAGCAAGTTGAGCTGGTTATTGCCGCTCAGCAGGAAGGCCAGCACGAACAGCACGCCGGCGGCCAGCAGCGGCGTGCGCCGGAAGACGGCCACGCCCTTCTGCTCTTCTGCCGGCGCCAGCGGCGGCAGGCTCCACTCGCCTTCCACATAAGCCCAGGCCGCCAAACCCGCCGCCAGCAGCAGCACGCTGGCCGCCAGGGCCCAGGCGCCTCCACCGGACGACGCCAACAGCACCTGACCTACGAAGAACAGCACGAACGCGCCGACGCTGCGCCAGGGTACTTGCGCCAGCGTGAACGCGGGCGCAGTCCGCTTGGCGTTGGCGCGCGGGCGGCGGGCCGGTGCAACCGGCTTGCGCACCTGGCTGCGGCCGCTGCGCGGCAGCGGCGGCACCGCCGGCGCTTTTTGCCCGCTCAGTAAGGCTTTCAAATAATCGAGAACACTGGGTTCTGGCATAGAAGATGGCCTGCTCAAGGCCAGGTTGATTTTATCGTAGGGCGCAGCCGCACGCCGTGGCTAGCGGCGCCGCGCTACATACCAGGTATAGGTGCCTTCGGGGTCGGCGCCGTGATCCGCGTGCGCCGCGAATACGCGCTCGGTCAGGCCCAGGTTGGCCCGCGCCGGCCACAGTACCCAGCGGCCGAACAGCTTGCGGGCCACGTAGCTCGGCAGGCCAAAGTAGTGCCCCCACTCCAGCGCATGCAACGCGGCCGGCGGGAAGTAGTGCCACCACGCCTCCACATCAAAGCCGGCTTCATCCAGCCGCGCCGCCCACTCCTCCGGCGAGAGCATATTCACATGCCGCGAGATGCGTGTGAACAGGCGCACATACCCATCCGCCAGACCTTTCAAGCCCAGCTTGCGGAGCCAGTTGGCGATCGAAAGATTGTGCGGCCAGCGATGGTTCGGCACGCAGAACAGGAACAAGCCGCCCTTGCGCACCAGGCGGCCGGTCTCGTTCAGCACGTCTTGCAAATTGGGGATGTGCTCCAATACCGAGTTACTCAGCGCGCTGGCAAAGTGGCCGCCCGCCAGCGGGGCGCGGTGGCCCAGCGCCTGCACCAGCCCAGTATACGCGCCCCACTGCTTGGCTTCCTGCAGCGAGACGAAGGCCGGATCCAGCCCCACATCCAGCTTGCGCTCAAACACCTGTCTGGCAAAATGGCCGTCACCGCAACCGAGGTCGTACACCGGCGCGGCCAACTCAAAGTCTTTGTAAAAATCCGCCTCAACCGCCCGCAATAACGCACGGAAGTACGGCAGCGCCTGCAGCTGCACCCACCAATGTGGGTTTGTGCCTTCGCGACGAATAGGAGATGTTTGCGGCGGAAGGCTCATTTGCCCACCTCACGCGCGATCTCTTCGAACAGGGCCTCGTGCCGCGCCGCACAAGTTTGCGGGCTGAACTCAGCGCGCAGCGCGTCCGCATCGCCGCGGTACGTGCCCGGGTTGGACAGCACCTCGATCATGTTGGCCGCCAGCGCGTCCGCATCCCCCACTGGTGAGACCAGGCCCATGCCGCTCATGCGCACCGGCTGGCGCACGCCGGGCAGCGCCGAGGCCACCACCGGTTTGCCGTTCATCATCGCTTCGATCTGCACAAAGCCAAACGTCTCAGTCGAGTTGGTGCTGGGCACTACCAGCAGGTCCAGCCCCTGATAGAACGAGGGCATGTCCTTCATCGGCAAGGTGCCGAGGAATTTCCACTGGCCGGCCTTCTCGTACTCGGCGATCAGCGGGAACAGGCGCTGGGCGTACTCTTCCTCACCCAGCACGTCCTTGTACTGGCCGGCGAACCATACCTGCGCATCCGGGAACTTTTCCAAAACCTTGGGCAGCGCCTGCAGCAACACTTCCACGCCCTTCTCGGCCGCGAACCGCGTCGCCATGGCGATCACTGGCCGCCGGCCGGCGGGGTTATGGGCGGCCGCAAACGCGTCCGCCGCCCCCGCATCCGCCGGCGGCAGCTCCACCGCCGGAGAGATCACGCGCACCTTGTGCACAAAACGGCGCAGGTACGGCGAATGGCTGGCGAAGTCCTCTGTATATGAAGAGATGCGGTGCGTGAAGCGGGCCGCCATATCGTTCATGAAATTGATGACGAAGTTGACGAAGCGATTGAACAAGCCTGACGACAGGATCAGGTCCGAGTGATAAATGATGACGGTGGGCTTCTTCAGCAGCCAGCCGCGGATCGCCAACCCGGCTGCATCGAACTGCGGCAGGTGCAGCAGCAGCGCATCATGCTTGCGGGTCTCCTCCCAGGCCACCCGGCCCAGGCTGGGCATGATCACGCCCTTGCTGATGCGCAGCGCCACCGGCACCCGCCGGATGCGCACGCCATCCTGCACCTCTTCCAGCGGCAGCTCCTTCTCGAACTGCGAGGTCAGCACGGTCACCTCGTGCCCGCGCTGCACCAGCGCTTTGGCCAGCCGCTCGGCGTAGATGGTCAGCCCGCTGGTATGCGGGCGGTAATAGGTCAATACCGTCAGGATACGCACGGCGTCAGTTTATCGCAGAACAGGTGAGAGCAAGAAGAATAACCACAAAGACACAAAGGACACAAAGTTCTTCTTTAGAAATTCTTTGTGCTCTTTGTGTCTTTGTGGTGAAAAAGAATAAGCGCCTAGTCAAACAACCCGCGGTGTGCTTGCACCCAGGCCACCAACTCCGCCGTGCCCTGCTCCACCCCCACCTTCGGCTTCCAGCCCAACGCCTTCTTCGCCTTGCGGATGTCGCTGATATACACTTTCTGGTCGCCCGGGCGGGTTGGCCCATAGCTCACCGGGATCTTGCGCCCCAGCAGTTGCTCCAGCAGCGGGCCGCATTCCTTCCATATGGACAGCGTGAAGTCCGGCCCGCCGCCGATATTGAACGCCTCGCCCGCCACCTTCTTCTGCCTGGCGATCGCCGCGTCGTAGGCAGCGATCAGGTCGCTCACATGCAGCATGTCGCGCACCTGCTTGCCGTCGCCGTAGATGCTGATCGGCTTGCCCAGTACCGCCGCGATCACGAACCACGCCAGCCAGCCCTGGTCCTCCACGCCGAACTGGCGCGGGCCATAAATACAGCTCTGGCGGAACACCACCGAGGGGATGCCGTAGATGCGCGCATAATCGCGCACATACTGCTCGGCCGCTCCCTTGGAGCAGCCATACGGGGAGTGAAAGTCCAGCTGCTGCGTCTCGGGCAGGCCGTGCGGCAACTTGGCGTAGCGATAGCGCGTCTTTTGCGCCACCAGGCGATGCTCCAGCATCTCGCCGTAGACCTTATTGGTCGAGGAATAAATAATGAAGGGCTTATGGCCGGCCAAGCGGGCTGCTTCCAGCACGTTGAAGGTGCCCAGCGCATTAATCTCAAAATCCGTGCGCGGGTCGGTCACCGAAGACGTCACCGCCACCTGCCCCGCCAAATGCACGATCACGTCGGCATTCGCCACCGGCTCCAGCAGCGCGCCGGCCGTGCGCACATCGCCCACCACCAGCTCGAACGACTCGGCGCCGTGGCTCTCACGCAGCCAGGCCAGGTTGCGCTCGGCCCCCTTGCGCGAGAGATTATCGAAGATGACTACGCGCTCGCCGCGGCCCAGCAGGGCATTGGCGTAATTCGAGCCAATGAACCCCGCGCCGCCGGTCAATAGATACGTTTTCTTTGCCATAGTTAAGCCTGCCGGTTGAGCAGCTTGCGGTAGATCCCACCCAGGGATTCGCCCTGCTGCCAGAAGCCAATAATGCCAAGGATTCCGGTAACTGCAAAGTAGGTCAGGTGACCCACCACCGCAAACGCCAGCGCCACCGCCGGGTCAGCATTGAAAAAGCTCAGCGCCCCCACCAGCACGCCTTCGAACACGCCGATATACCCAGGCGAGGACGGCAGCGCCACGCCCAGCGAGGCCACGCCAACGCTAAAGAAGCCCCACAGCCACGCCGCCATCGGGAAGAAAGCCCGCATCAGCACAAAATACCAGGCCACGTTGAACAGCCAGGTCAGCACCATCCAGAACAAGACCCGCCCAAAGCGCCGGCCGTCCTGCAGCGCCGACAGCCCCAGCGTGAACGAGCTGGCTTTATCCACCAGCCACGCCCGCAGCTTGGGCCAGCGCCCGGTCAGTCGCTCCAGCAGTTTGGGAACCTGCTTGGGATTGTTGGCCATCCAGAACAGCAGCACAAAGCCGATCGCGACCAACCCCAGCGATATATATGCCGCGGTGCGCGCCCACTCGGCCCCCACCACCAACGGCAGCGTGAACAGCAAGATGCCCGCCGCCAGCCCCAGGTCGAACACGCGCTCCACCACCACGGTGGAGAGCGCCTCCCAGAAGCCCATCTTGGCCCGGTTGCTGATCAGCAGCGCCCGCCCCAACTCGCCCAGACGAAAAGGCAGCACATTGTTAAGCAAATAGGCCTGGTTCAGTACCAGAAAGCTGTCTTTGAACGAAGCCCGCTCTTGCAGAATAGTGCGCCACGCGATCGTGCGCGTGGTGAGCGTGCCCAGAAAGAACACCAACACCAGCGGGAACCAGCTGAAGTCCGCGATCCGCAGGGCCGGCCCCAGCTGCTCCATATCAATGAAGTAGAACAGGCCCACCACGGCCGCCACGGTCACCAGCAGGCCGGGTAGCAAACGCAGCAAAGTGTTCGAGCCGGCGGGCTTAGTTTTTGTCATCGCTCAGGCGCAGCACGGCCAGGAAAGCCTCTTGGGGGATCTCAACGCTGCCCACCATCTTCATGCGCTTCTTGCCCTTCTTTTGCTTTTCCAGCAGCTTGCGCTTGCGCGTAATATCGCCGCCATAGCACTTGGCCAGCACATCCTTGCGCATCGCCTGCACGTTGGCGCGTGAGATCACCCGCCCCTGCGAGACCGCCTGGATCGGCACCACGAACATCTGGCGCGGGATCAGATCCTTCAACTTGGTGATCACCGCCTGGCCCTTATGAAAGGCCGAGTCCTTGTGCACGATCGTGGTGAACGCGTCCACCGGCTCATAGTTCACATGGATCTCGAGCTTGACCAGTTTGTCAGCCCGGTATTCCTTGAATTGGTAATCCAGCGAGGCGTAGCCGCGGGTCACAGACTTGAGCTGGTCAAAGAAGTCGATAATGATCTCGGCCAGCGGAATTTCAAAGTTGAGCTGCACGCGGTCTTTGCCCTGGTGGTCCTGCCCGGTAAAGATGCCGCGGCGGCGCTTCACCATCTCCATCACCGGGCCGTAGTACGCGGTGGGCGTAAAGATCTGGATGTCCATCCACGGCTCGCGCACTTCGGCGATCTCGCCCTCGTTGGGCAGCTCGGCCGGCGAGTCGATGCGCAGGGTCTCGCCTGACTGCAGCACCACCTCGTACGCCACCGAGGGCGCCGTGACGATGATGTCGAGGTCGTACTCGCGCTCCAGGCGCTCCTGCACGATCTCCATGTGGAACATACCCAGGAAGCCGCAGCGGAAGCCGAAGTTCAGCGCCTGCGAGGTCTCCGGCTCGTACACCAATGACGCGTCGTTGAGCTGCAACTTCTCGAGCGCTTCTTTGAGTTCCTGGTAGTCGTCGCCCTCCACCGGGTAGATGCCAGCGAACACCATCGACTTCACCTGGCGGTAGCCCGGCAGCGCTTCGGCGGCCGGCTCCGCCTTACTGGTCAGCGTGTCGCCGACGCGGCACTCCGAAACCGACTTGAAGCCGGTCGCCACGTAGCCCACCTCGCCGGTGTTCAGGCTGGCGCCAGCCGTCAGCCGCGGCGTGAAGCTGCCCACCTCGATCGGCTTGAATTCAGCCCCCGTAGCCATCAGGCGCAGGGTTTCGTCGCCCGCCACTTTGCCGTCCACAATGCGCACATACGCCACCACGCCTTTGTAGGTGTCGTAGTGCGAGTCAAAGATGAGGGCGCGCAGCGGCGCATCCGGGTTGCCTTTCGGCGGCGGCACGCGTTGCACCACCGCTTCCAGCACGGCTTCCACGTTCAAGCCAGACTTGGCCGAGATCTGCAGCACTTCCTCGGCGGGCACGCCCAGCAGCTCCACGATCTCTGCCGTCACTCGCTCGGCGTCAGCCGCCGGCATATCGATCTTATTAATGACCGGGATGATCTCGAGGTCAGAGCCCAGCGCCAGATACAGGTTGGCCAGGGTCTGCGCCTGCACGCCCTGGCTGGCATCCACGATCAGCACAGCGCCTTCGCACGCTTCCAGCGCCCGGCTGACCTCGTAGCCGAAGTCCACGTGGCCCGGCGTATCGATCAGGTGCAGCTCGTACTCCTGGCCGTCCTTGGCCTTGTATTGCATGCGCACGGCCGAGGCCTTGATCGTGACGCCCTTTTCGCGCTCCAGGTCCATGCTGTCGAGCACCTGGGCCTGCATGTCGCGCGCCGAAACCGTGCCGGTCAGCTGCAGCAGCCGGTCTGCGAGGGTGGACTTGCCATGGTCAATATGGGCAATGATGCAAAAATTGCGGATATGTTGCATAGAGCGCAAAGTATAACTGAGCGAAGGTTACGTGCGACGACAGGAGTGTTAGCGTAAGCGAAGGCTAGCGCGCAAGCCGCGCCAGCGTCTTCTCGCTGGTGATCTCGCGCAGCACGTCCGCCGCCACCCAGCGCGCCGCCTTGGAGCCACTTTGCTCGGCCGCGGCGGCGATCCGCCGGGCGGACGCGGCCGCCTGCTTATTCAAAAATTTGCTGCGTTTGCCCAGCTGGCGCAGCGCCCAGCTGCTGGCCTTCTTCACAAAGTTACGCTCGTCGTCCGCCACCGCTTCGATGGCCGCGAAGAAGCCCACGAAGGTTTCCTCGGGCTCCTGTTTGCGGTGCACGGCCAGCCAGGCCATCATCGCCAGCCCGGCCCGGCGCACGAACTCGCGCTTCGAGCGCGTCCACGCATACGCCTTGTCGAAGGCATACGGCGTCGGCTCGAACAGATGGCCGGTCACCGTATCGCAGATATCCCACGAATGAAAATCACGCACCCAGGCATCCATCTGCTTCCGGGTGACCTGCTTGGGGTCATCCACGAAGGCCGCCAGCAGCCGCGCCTCGTGATAGCCGCTCTCCCACAGCTCCAGCGCCAGCGCATGGTCCTTGCGGTGCTGCCTGGCGATGGCGTGCAGCGCCGGGTGCGGCACGCCGAACGCCTTCTCAGTGGCGATGCCAAAGCGCGCCATCCCCGCCAGGTTCTTGTCTGTCCCCAAAGACTTGAGTTGCTTGATGATGGCTTTAGATGTAGCGCTCATTGGTTTTATCCACAGATGAACACAGATGGACGCAGATTTGTCTTTATCCGTGTTCATCCGTGTTCATCTGTGGACTATCTTTATTAAACAGTCGTTGAATCTATTCTTTGTGCCCTTTGTGCCTTTGTGGTTAGCCTTTATCCGCGTTCATCTGCGCCCATCTGCGGCAAAGCCTTACACTCCCGCCAGCACCGCCGGCCGCTCGGCTCGCCAGGCCTCGCCTTCGGTCGCGGCCTCGAAGGCCCGCGCCGCACGCAGCAGCGTCGCCTCGGAGAAGTCTGGCCCGATCAGCTGCACGCCGATCGGCAGGCGTGCGCTGTCCAGCCCAGCCGGCAACGAGATGGCCGGCACGCCGGCGTGGTTGGCCGGCACGGTCAGCTGGTCGGCGTACTGCATCAGCACCGAATCGCCGTACACGTCGCCCACCGGGAAGGCCGGCGTCGGCGTGGTCGCCGTCAGGAGGGCGTCCAGCTTGTGCGCCCCGTTGCCGTCGAATGCGGCGTCAAAGTCACCACGGATCAGCGAGCGCACTTGCAGGGCGCGGCGGTAATACTGCTCGCTGTACTGGGCCGCGCTCACATACATGCCCATCAAAATGCGCAGCTTGGGCTGCGGGCCGAATCCCTCCGCCCGCGTCTTGCGGTACAGGTCACGCAGATCCTTCGGCTTGAGCGCCGTGCGGTGGCCGTACTTGACGCCATCGAAGCGATGCAAATTGGAGGCGGCTTCGACGCGCGAGATCACAAAATAGGCCGGGATGCCGTAGCGCGTGTGCGCCATTGGCACGCCTTCCACGATCCGCGCCCCGGCATCCGAGAGCTTGTCGGCCGCCCGCAGCACCGCATCGGCGATCTCTTTGGGCAGCGGCTGGCTTTCCATCTCACCCGTCTCATGGTTGAAGAACGTGATCTTGTCGTAGTCTGGCGAGAGGCCGATGCGCATGCCCTTGACGCCCTCTTCCAGCCCGGCGGTGTAATCCGGCACCGGTGTGGCCGCCGCGGTGCTGTCGTGCGCATCTGGCCCGGCGATGACGTTCAGCATCATCGCCGCATCCCGCACCGTGCGCGCCACCGGGCCGGGGCAATCCAGCGACGAGCCGAACGCGATCAGCCCATAGCGCGAAACGCGCCCATAGGTCGGCTTCATCCCCACCACGCCGCAGAATGCGGCGGGCTGGCGGATGGAGCCGGCCGTATCCGTGCCCAGCGAGAGCGCGCCCTCGCCGGCGGCTACCGCGGCGGCGCTGCCGCCGCTGCTGCCGCCCGGCACGCGGGTCGGGTCCCACGGGTTGCGCGGGGCCGGCTGGTACGCCGACGACTCGTTCGACGAGCCGTAGGTGAATTCATCCAGATTGACCTTGCCCAGCATCACCGCACCGGCCGCGTTCATGCGCGCTACCGGCGTGGCAGTGTACGGGGCAACAAAGTTCGAGAGAATGCGAGAGGCGGCCGTGCTGAGCACATCCTTGACCGCGAAAATATCCTTGACGGTGTACGGCACGCCCGCCAGCGGCCCGGGCACTTCGCCCTTGGCCAGGCGCGCATCTACAGCTTGGGCCTGGGCACGCGCCTGCTCCTCGCTCACGGTGATGAAGGCATGCACCTTCTCGACTTCATCCCGCGGCCCGTCCAGGCGGCCGGGCTCACCATCCACGGCGCGGATGCGCTCCAACGCCGCTTCGGTCGCCTCGACGGCAGACACTTCCTTCTTGCGGATCAGCTCGGCGAGCTGGTGGGCAGACAGGTCAGCCAGATGCGCGCTCAATCCAACTCCTCGTGCGGAATACCGGGCACCACAAAGTAGCCCTCACTGGTCTGCGGCGCGCCGGCTTTGATGCCAGCCGCCTCCGGCGCCTGCGCCGCCTGGTCCTTGCGCAGCGGGGCACGCACATCCGGCGGGAAGGGCACGCCGTGCGCAGCCGGCGGCGTACCCTCAGGGATGGGAATAGCCGCCAGTTCCTCAATGGATTTCAATTGCTTGTTGAGCTGGTCACGCAGATACTCGGCTTCTTCCGCCGTCAACTCCAGCGCGGCCAGTTCTACGAGATGGTTGAATAGTTCAGGGGAAATCTGATCGGGCATTTTGCACGCTCCGCGGGCAGTATACCATCCGAGGTCCGGCCAGCCCGCGATGCTATAATCATCAGGCAGCGCTAAATAATGCATCACGAATGTGATCATGCCGCGCTGCCACCACTCCACCTTCCACATCTACGGAGGCTTCCCGCATGGCCCTCACCCCCAGCTACATCACCGAAGAGCACGAGATGCTGCGCCAGGCAGCCCGCGATTTCGCCCAGAAAGAGATCGCGCCCATCGCCGCTGAGCACGACGAGAGCGGCGAGTTCCCCCTGGCCACCATCCGCAAGATGGGCCAGATGGGCTTCATGGGCATCGAAGTGCCGGAGGACTACGGCGGCGCTGGCATGGACACCCTGGCCTACGTGCTGGCCCTGGAGGAGATCTGCAAGGCAGATGCCGCCCACGGCACGGTGATGTCGGTCAACAACTCGCTCTTCTGCCACGGCATCATGAAGTTCGGCACCGAGGAGCAAAAGCAAAAATACGTGCGCGGCGTAGCCACCGGCGAGAAGATCGGCGCCTACTCGCTCACCGAGCCCATGTCCGGCTCAGATGCCGCTACCATGCGCAGCCGCGCCGTCAAAGACGGCGATCATTACGTCATCAACGGCCGCAAGAGCTGGGTCACCAGCGCCCCGGTGGCTGACTACGTATTGCTCTTCACCATGACCGATCCCGACAAGGGCGCCAAGGGCATCAGCGCCTTCCTCATCGATACTGACCAGCCCGGTTTCACCCGCGGCAAGGCCGAGCCTAAGCTCGGCATCCGCGCTTCGGCCACCAGCGAGATCGTGTTCGATAACTACCGCGCCCCCGCCGGCAGCCTGCTGGGCAGCGAGGGCGATGGCTTCAAGATCGCCATGACCGTGCTGGATGCCGGCCGCATCGGCATCGCCTCGCAGGCGCTCGGCATCGCCGAGGCCGCCTACGAGGCCAGCGTCAGCTATGTGCGCGAGCGCGAAGCCTTCGGCGCCAAGATCGGCGAGTTCCAGGGCACCAGCTTCAAGATCGCCGACATGAAGACCCGCATCGAGGCCGCCCGCGGCCTAATCCACACCGCCGCCCTGGCCAAAGAGCACAGCAAAGACAGCGGCGAGCGCTACACCCTCGAAGCCTCGATGGCCAAGCTGTTCGCCTCCGAGACCGCCATGTTCTGCGCCCACCACGCCGTGCAGATCCACGGCGGCATGGGCTACAGCAAAGAGCTGCCGGTCGAGCGCTACTTCCGTGACGCCAAGATCACCGAGATCTACGAGGGCACCAGCGAGATCCAGCGCATGGTCATCGCCCGTATGGAGACCGGGCTGCGCTAGTGCAATGAAACCTTGGGCGTGGCTTGCAGCAGTTCTGCTGTTCACCGCGTGCGCTTCCCCCACCACGTTGCCAACCACACTGCCTGCCACCCCGGCGGGCAGTGCTGTACTCAAAGGCTATGGCATCTCGCCCCTCGGCTTTCCGGGCGATTTTAGCCAATACCCCCAGTTCCTCGCAGAAGTGGCCAGCCTGCCTAACGGCGCGGTCATGTTCAACGGCGCCTGGCGTGATGCAGCCGCCAGCAGCGGCCAACCGCCCCAGGCCGCCCTGGGCCTGATGCAGGCGGCCACCCAATACGGCTTTACCCCCATCATCGTATTTGGGTGGCGCAGCAGCGCCACTCAACTGCATCTGGATGTGCCCGCCAACCCCGCCCCAGACTGGAGCAATCTGGAAGCCCGCGCCCTATTCCTCCAAATGCTGGTGGAGTTTGCGGCTGAGCACCACCCTCCCTATCTGTTCCTCGGCAATGAGAATGATGACTATTACATCGCCCAGCCGCAGGACTATATGCGCTGGCTCGAGTTCTACGACCAGGCCTATGACGCCATCAAGGCCGTTTCGCCCGCTACCCAGGTTGGCCCCATCTTCCAGTACGAACGCCTGGCCGGCCTCGGCACGCTCAACGGATGGGATCAAGCCCACTGGGGCGCGCTGGATGTCCACGATCTCACCAGGCTGGACATTCTGGGCATCACGCTCTACCCCTGGTTCAGCGCCGCCACGCCGGAGGAGCTGCCAGATGATTACCTGGCCCCGCTGTTACAGCACGCAGGCGCCACACCCATCGCCATCACTGAAACCGGCTGGCCCGCCGAGACCCCCGGGCTTCAGGCGCCCTGGCACGCCAGCCCTGAGGCCCAGCTGCGCTATGTGGATGCCCTGGCGCGCATCACCCGCCCGGTTGATCTACGCATCCTCAACTGGTTGTTCATCAACCCCATCAACGCCAGCCCAGACTCTCTAGAAGTTCAGCTCTTCGGCAGCATCTCCCTGCGTGACCAAGCTGGCGAGCCGCGTCCCGTCTATCAAACCTGGGTGAATTTCCTGCCCTAAGCGCTGCTCAGCGCACAGGCCTATTCCCCAGGCCACACCAGGTGTGCACCCAAAACCTCTGTGGGAGGTAAAAAGTACACGCTCTCGGAGGATACGGAATATTCATACAGTATTTCTGCTGTAGCCAGATCCACGACCACGGCGCTTTCCACTAGATAAACATAGTCTTCAGGTTGCGTAAATCGAAAACCCACAAAAGCAGTTCCATCCGGGCTGACGGCTACGGGCAGCACGTCTGGCAGCGTATTGGTCACCTCGCCTTCCACCACTGTGAAGGGCAGTTCACCCGAGGGGCTCCAGGCGGAGTAAAGCTGCAATCGGGAGTCTTGATAATCAGGTCCTGCTGCGCTCTCTAGCACAAACAGCAGATAGTCTCCTCGCTGCCACAGCGGGAACAGCTTGGCCACCTCCGGGTTATAGGTCTCCTGCGTCAGCGAGCGTTCCGTCTGGAAGGTGGCCACATGCGCCAGCAACTCCACCGTCCCGCTATCAATAAGGTCGTAGTAATACCGGCCGGCGCTGCGCTGGGAAGACTGGTAGTCGCGCACCTGGCCCAGTTCCGGATGTACGCATACATACCAGCACGCAGGGGAGTTAAAGTCTGGCTTAAGACCGTCGTGTGTGAGTGAGACCTCGAGTGCTTCATACCTGGGGCTGGGCCAAACCGTCTCCTGGCCTGTAGTCAGGTCGTAGGTAGCACGCAAATTGCCGCTTACGTAACTCACAATGTCTTCTGTGCTCGACCAGTTAACAACGCGAGCATCAGCAACATGCGTTAGGTCGCCGGTTTCCAGACTGTACGCCCACAGCGAGTTTAGACCGGCATTGTGCGTTTGGAAGTTCAGCCATTGCTGGCTGGGCGACCATACCGCCTGCCCCAGAGTACCCTCTGCAGTCACTTGCGCGGACAGGTCAATGGCGCGGCTCTCCCCGCTTTCCAGGTCATAGATCATGCCTGCCCTGCCAAGATTGACAGAATTGAACAGCATGCGGCCATCCGGAGAGAGCGCCATCCTCCACGAGTCCTCGACGGGAATCGTAGCCACAACTTCCTCGCTCCCCAATTCGATCACGCGGATGACCAGCTGCTCGCCCTCGTAGCCCCATATCGCCAGGCGCGGGTTGGGGCCGCTGTAGGGCAGCGGCGCCGCCGTCGGGCTGGGCTCGGCCGTGGGCTCAGCGGCCACCGTAGCGGTGGCCGCGGCTACGATGGCCGCGCCCGTCTCAGCCGGCACCGGCGGCGTGTCCGCCGGCGCAGAGCCACAGCTGCTCAGCAGGACCAAACACAAGAGTGAAAGCAGAATAGGGTTTCGCATCGTTCTTTTCTCCCTTACGCTATTACTTTAACAGCCAATCTGCTCACAGCGACGCTCACAAAGGTACTAATTTGCTGCTTGCCCCAGGCAACTCACATATCCACGGCCGCCGATATAATCAGCCCACATCGAAGCAAAGGAAAACAAAATGAAGATTGATATCTGGAGCGACATCGCCTGCCCATTCTGCTATGCAGGCACCACCCAGCTGCATCAGGCCCTGGCGGGCTTTCAACACAAGGATCAGGTCGAGCTTGTCTATCACAGCTTCCAGCTCGACCCTGCCGCCCCCTTTGAACCCAGCCAGAGCATCAACGCCATGCTGGCGGCCAAGCGCGGCATCTCAGAAGAGCAAGCCGATCAAATGAACCAGCAGGTCGGGCAGATGTTTGCCGGCCTGGGCCTCAGCATGAACCACCACGACGCCAAGCTGGTCAACACCCTGCACGCCCACCGCCTGGCCCACTTCGCCGCCGCCCACGGCCAGCAGGAGGCCATGCTGGCTCGTCTGTTCAAGGCCTATTTCACCGATGGGCTCAACACCGCCGACACAGACACCCTCGTGCAGCTGGCCGCCGAAGCCGGGCTCGACCCTGCCGCAGCCCGCGCCGCGCTCGAGTCAGACGCCTACACCGCCGAAGTCCAGGCCGATGTTGACCAGGCCGCCCAATACGGCATCCACGGCGTGCCCTTCTTCATATTCGATAACAAGTACGCCGTCTCCGGCGCCCAGGGCACCGAAAACTTCCGCCAGGCCCTCGACCAAATCTGGCAAGAGCTGCACGCCACCGCCGCCTAGTCCGCTCCGCCCTGAGGAGCGCCCAGCTCCATCATTGCGAGGAGGGCTGGCCAACTCCGTTACTGGAGGAGTGCTAGCGCCTAAGTCCGTCATTGCGAGGAGTATTCCAGCGCGCAAGCGCTGGAAACGGACGAAGCAATCTGGTTTCCTACTCCCCGTCCAGCCGCTTGACAAACACCCATACGCCTTGCCCTCTTCGCCACCCCGCGTTATAGATGCCGCATGCAAACTCCACTCTACCGTCTTTGCGAGGAGCGCTGAAAGTTGCATGAACATACAACTTTCAGCCCCGAAAGCAATCCCAGCTTTATCTGCGTTCATCTGTGGATAATCTCTCTATCAACTCAGAACATATAGATAAAAATCTTTTCTTTGTGCCCTTCGTGTCTTTGTGGTTAGGCTTTTATCCGCGTTCATCTGTGTCTATCTGTGGATGAAGAAAGAAGAAACCCTTGGTTTATCCGTGTCCATCCAAGCCTGCATCCGTGTTCATCTGTGGATCCATCCCTCCGAAACGGCAAAGCAAGTTGTTAGTAATAAGTTTTAACCCCCACCCCTTTCGCGCAATAATAACTTTCATCCACTGGGTAAACTACTGCCTGTGAACCACCGCCCACCTCGCCTGGCGCTTCTACTCCTGTTCACCCTGCTGGCCGCCTGCAACTTCCCGTTGGCCAACAACCCCGCCGGCCTGCCCGGCCCCCAGATCGCCCTGGTGACCGCCACGCCCACCCTCACTCCCAGCGTCACCCCCACGCCCACCCTCACTCCCACCGCCACGCCCATCCCTCCGCACCCGCTCAGCATCGACTACCTGCGCGGCCAGCAATACCCCGCTTCCCAGCTCACCATCGAAGAAGCGCTCGAAACCGGCGGCAACTACTCGCGCTACATTGCTTCCTATATGTCAGAGGGGCTCAAGCAATACGGGCTGCTCACCATCCCCTTTGGCGAGAAGCCCGCAACCGGCTGGCCGGTCATCATCTTCAACCACGGCTACATCCCCCCGGATGTCTACCGCACCACTGAGCGCTACCTGGCCTACATGGAGCGCTTCTCGCGCGCCGGCTACATCGTCTTCCGGCCAGACTATCGCGGCCATGACCGCTCCGAGGGTCTCGCCCGCGGCGCCTACGGCCGGCCCGACTACGTCATCGATGTGCTCAACGCCACCGCCGCCCTCAAGGCCTATCCGGACGCCGACCCCGACCGCATCGGGATGTGGGGCCATTCCATGGGCGGCTACATCACGCTGCGTGCCATGGTAGTGGATGCCGATATCAAGGCTGGGGTCATCTGGGCCGGCGTCATCTCCGCCTATGCCGACATGGTGGATATCAACGGCCGCCCGCGCTTCGGCACCCGCAGCCTGCTGGAGGAGTACGGCTCGCCCGAAACCGATCCTGCTTTCTGGGCCTCCATCTCTGCCAACTCCTACCTGGCCGAGCTTTCCGGCCCGCTGCAACTGCACCACGGCACCAGCGATGCCACCGTGCCGGTCTTCATGTCCTACCAGGTGGCCGAGCAAGCCCGCGCTGCTGGGCAGATCGCCGAACTCTACATATACGATGGCGACGACCACAACATCATCAACTATTTTCCGGCCGCCATCCGCCGCTCAGTCGAGTTCTTCGATCAGTACGTCAAAGGCCCGCAGCCTTAGTCGAGGAAGCGCGGCTTGCGTTTCAACTCGCCGTTCTGCCAATACCAGGCCAGCGTAGTGCGCAGCGCCTCGTCCACCGGCGTGTACGCAAGCCCCAGCTCACGCTGGGCCTTGCTCCCATCGAACAGCGTGCCCTGCGTGCCAGACTTGTACTGCATCACTGAGACCATCGGCAGCTTGCCGGTCAGGCCTGACACCCCTTCCATCAGGATCGCCGTGGCATGGATCATCGGCCCGGGCAGGAACGGCGGCAGCTTGCCGCCGCCCAGCGCCACCATCTTGCCGAAGAAATCCTTGTATCCAATGTTCTGCTCCGCCAGGATATAGCGTTCGCCGGCGGCTGCCTTCGTAGCGGCCAGGATGTGCGCCCGCGCCACATCCACCACATATACGATGGCGAAGGTCGCATGCCACGCCGAGGGCAATGTGCCGTTGAGCAGCGCCACGATCGAGCGCCCCAGCGGCTTGGTGTCCCGCGGCCCGTACACGTTGGACGGGTTGAGGAACACCACATCCAAGCCCTTGGCGATGTAGCTCCGCGCCAGCGCTTCCGACTCCTGCTTGGAGCGATAGTACACATCCGGCAGCGGCCCCGTGCCGCTGGCCTCCGTCACCGTCTGGTTGCGCGGCAGGCCAAACACCGCCCCCGAGCTGGTGTGCAGCACTTTGCGCACGCCTGCCGCCAGGGCCGCATCCAGCACATTGCGCGTCCCCTGGTTGGCCGTCTCCAGCATCAGCTGCGGGTCGGCCGTCCACACCTCGAACTGGGCCGCGGCGTGATACAGCGTATGCACGCCTTTCATCGCCTGGGCCAGCGAGTCCTTGTCGAGCACATCGCCATACACGATCTCGGCCCCTTTCAAGTGCTCGCCCAATGTGCTGCTGCGCCGCGCCAACACGCGCACAGGTTGGCCATCCGCCAACAGCTGCTCCACAATATGCCCGCCAATAAATCCAGTGCCACCGGTTACCAGGTTCGTCATCGCATCTCCATAGTTGCCAAAGCGGAATTATATGCCGCAAAGTTTCACTCCCTTTGAAGATGCTGCTAAACCGCCCCACTAGAGCTAATCCCAAGAGCCGCGCATAATGCTGGCATGAAAGGTACACCTATGCACACTCGATCTCACCTTATTGCTTTGCTGGCGCTGCTGGGCATTCTCATGGCAGCCTGTGGCGGCAACATTGAAACCAAGCCACTGGTGGTCGTGAGTGAAACCACCACCACTCGCACCATCGAGCACACCTTCGGCACTACCGAAATCCCCACAAACCCGCAGCGCGTCATTACCCTGGGCGAGGAAGGCATGCTGGCCGACCTGCTCGACGCCGGCATCACGCCGGTCGCTTCCATCGTCAACCTGCCCGAGGATCTGCCTGCATTTATCAACTCAGAGGAAGTTACGAACGTTGAGTTGTACTCCTCATCAACCAACGCATCCATCGAGCGCCTGGCTGCCCTGGAGCCGGATCTGATCATTGGGACTGCATTCTTCATAGATCAGATTGGATACGAGACGCTCTCGCAAATGGCGCCCACCATCGCCGTGGGCGGCAGCAATGAAATAGAGAATTACGCCCAAACCTTAACGGCCTTGGGCTTGGCCGAGCAAGCCGCCAGCGATCTGGCCGTCTTTGACGCCGCCCTGGCCGCCGCCCGCAGCCAACTGGGCAGCGGAGCCAGTGCCTCAGTGGTGGTCATCTACCCCGGCAATAGCGTAGCTGTGTTGACAGACCGCCCGCGCACGGTGCCCTGGCTACTGCGCGAGTTGGGCGTTACTTTGCACCCGGATGGCAGCGAAGATGGCCTGAGCGTGCGCACTGGCCGCGCTTTCATCAGCCTCGAGCGGCTGGACCTGCTCTCCGGAGCGCATCTGTTCCTGCTGCAAAGTGATGGTGTGGAGGGAGAAGCCGAATCGGTGGCCGAAGTCAGCGCCAACCCGCTCTGGCAGCAGATCCCGGCTGTGCAAGCCGGCAACGTCACCGTGCTGGACCGCCTGGGCTACCCCGGCTTCCGCGGCGTGAACGCGCTGCTGGAGGACTTGGTCGGCGCATTGGATAACCAATAGCAATGCCGTAAAAAGGATTCACGTTTTGACAAGCAAAAAAAGACCGCGAAATGCGGTCTTTTTTTTGCTTGTTGACGCCAGGGCGGTACATCGTTTATATTTAGGTATAACTAAATATTGAGGCTGCTGGTGATACCCCTTTCCACAACACTCCTTCACGCACTACTTCTTTGCATTCCATTCACGATCTTCGTGTTGGTCAGCTTCTGGGGTTGGCCGCGCCTCTGGCTGCATAGCCTGCCCGAGGATATAGCGAAAATGGCTGGGCCAAAGACGGCCGCCGAGCAACGCGCCACCAAGTTTCTGTTGGTGCCGTATCTGCTGATCCTGCCCGGACTATCCGTGGCGTCGGCCGTCTACTCAGCTCAGTCGGCTAACATCGATCTGAGCTTCGTCGGAGCACTGGTGCACCTTTACCTGATCATGATCGTGGTGCATGTCTACGATTTTGCAGTGATCGACTTCGTGCATACACTTCTGATCGATCCGGCCAATCCGCCAATAAAGGGCACTGAGGGAGCGCGCGGCTGGAAGGACATGCGCTTTCACTTCCGCTCCCTGCTCAAAGCAATACCCAACAGCGCTATCTTTGTGGTGCCCGCAGCGCTACTTGTTTCGCTGTTTGTGTAACAAAAAACCGCCAGTTGGCGGTCTTTTTGTTTTTTATGGACGCGACAGGAGTCGAACCTGCAACCGTTGGCTTAAAAGGCCACTGCTCTGCCATTGAGCTACGCGTCCGGTAACCAGACGATTTTATCATGCCATCCAAAGCCGCCCTGCCGCCCGTGCTTGACAGCCATTCGCCCGCTTGCTAGTATTCCATCCCCGCGCACGCGTGGCCCACTATCCCAACGGAGAGCCATGAGCACCCTGAAAGCGATCGACAGCCAGAGTTTTAATGCTGAAGTGCTGCAAGCCGAGAAGCCCGTCCTGGTGGAATTCGGCGCGGTGTGGTGCCAGCCCTGCCGCATCCTCGAACCCGTGCTCGAAGAATTGGCCGGCGAATGGGGCGACGCGGTGACCGTTGCCAAGCTGGACGTGGACGAGGCTGCCGAGCTCACCCAGGACTATCAGGTGCTCAGTGTTCCCACCGTCATGCTGTTCAAGAACGGCAAGATCGTCGAGCGCATGACCGGCTATCAGCCCAAAGACAAAATTCAAGACAAGATCGAGCCGCACATTAGTAGTTAGCTATCAGCGGTCAGCTGTCAGACAAAAAAAGAGAGCGGCGCCTTGGCGCCGCTCTCTTTTTAGTTGCATATCAAGCCGGCGTTGCGTAGCTCGGCGCAGCCGAGCAGCAAGGCCAAAGAGTTCGCGAAGCGAACTCTACGCCGCAGCGGCCTTAGCCAGCGCCTCAGCGCGGTTCGTGTCTTCCCAGGGCAGCTTGACATCATCACGGCCAAAGTGGCCGTAGGCGGCCGTCTGGCGGTAGATCGGGCGGCGTAGATCCAGGTCACGGATGATGGCGCCCGGGCGCAGGTCAAAGTGCTCTTCCACCAGCGCGGCGATCTTGTCATCGGCGATCTTGCCGGTGCCAAAGGTCTCCACGTTCACGCTCAGCGGGCGGGCTACACCGATGGCATATGCCACCTGGATCTCGCAGCGCTCCGCCAGGCCGGCGGCCACCACGTTCTTGGCCGCCCAGCGGGCCGCGTAGGCAGCCGAGCGGTCCACCTTTGTGGGGTCCTTGCCGCTGAACGCGCCGCCGCCGTGGCGGCCCATGCCGCCGTACGTATCCACAATGATCTTGCGCCCGGTCAGGCCGGCGTCGCCCATCGGGCCGCCGATCACAAAGCGGCCGGTCGGGTTGACGTAGATCTTCAACTCGCCGTCCACCAGTTCCTTCGGCAGCACGGGGTTGATCACCTTCTCAATGATCGCCGTGCGAATTTCCTCAGCGGTCACCTCGGGCGCATGTTGGGTGCTTATCAGCACAGTATCAATGCGCTTCGGCTTGCCCTTGGAATACTCCACCGTCACCTGGCTCTTGCCGTCCGGGCGCAGCCAGGGCAGCGTGCCGTCTTTGCGCACTTCAGACAGGCGGCGGGTCAGCTTGTGCGCCAGGTACACCGGCATCGGCAGCAGGGTCGGCGTCTCATTGCAGGCAAAGCCGAACATCATGCCCTGGTCGCCGGCGCCCACCGCTTCGATCTCGGCTTCGGTCATCTCGCCAGACTTGGCTTCCAGCGCCTTGTCGACGCCCATGGCAATATCGCCAGACTGCTGCGCGATCGCCACTTGCACGCCGCAGCTCTCGCCGTCGAAGCCATACTCGCTGCTGGTGTAACCAATATCCTTCACGACCGAGCGTACCAACTGGTCATAGTTGATGTTGGCTTTGGTCGTGATCTCGCCCAGCAACATCACAAAACCGGTCTTGACTGCCGTCTCACAGGCCACGCGGGAAAGGCTATCCTGCTCCAGGCAGGCATCCAACACCGCATCACTCACCTGGTCACAGATCTTGTCGGGGTGTCCCTCTGTCACGGATTCTGACGTGAACAGGAGTTTCTCCGCCTGCATAAAGGTGCTGCTCATAAACGATACGCCTCCATTAAACAAAAATTTGCCCTATAGACAGCAGAGAAGGGCAAATCAAACAGTTTTTCGCTCCCTCTCATCTTCCAGAAACTTTTCTGTCGGAATTGGCACCTTCCGTAAACGGGGGTTGCCGAGGTTTCAACGGGCCGAGTCCCTCAACCTCTCTGGATGAAATGCGTCCCATGCGGGACGCGGGAGTTTTGCTACGCAAAACTCCGTGGGCAGTATTCAGTTGTCGGGCGAGACTATACCACCGCCCCAGGGCGATGTCAATTTGAGGCCACTACGCCGGTTAGTCCTCCAGCGTGCTCAGGTCGCCTTCCGGCAAGCCCTGCGCCCGTGCTTTCAGCACGCGGCGCATGATCTTGCCGGAGCGCGTCTTGGGCAGCTTGTCGGTAAAGCGCACATCCTCCGGCCGGGCGATGGCGCCCATATGCTGGGCCACATGCTGGCGCAGCTCCTCCGCCAGCGCGTCGCTGGCCACGGCATCCTGGCGCAGCACCACGAAACAATGGATGCCCTGCCCCTTTAGCTCATGCGGCAGGCCGATGGCGGCCGACTCGGCCACCGCCGGATGCGTGATCAGCGCCGACTCGACTTCGGCCGTGCCGAGGCGATGCCCCGACACCTTGATGACATCGTCCACCCGGCCAATGATCCAGTAATACCCATCCTTGTCGCGCCGGGCCGAGTCGCCGGTCATGTACTTGCCGGGATATGTGCTCCAATATTGCTTCACATAACGATCCGGGTCGCCATAGATGCCCCGCAGCATGGCCGGCCACGGGCGCGTCAGCACCAGGTAGCCTTCCTCGCCATCCTTGACCGGCTTGCCAGCCTCATCAAGGATCTCGGCCACCTGCCCAAAGAACGGCTTGGCTCCCGAACCCGGCTTGAGCGGCACCACCGGCGTGGGCGTGATCATGAACATGCCCGTCTCGGTCTGCCACCAGGTGTCCATGATCGGGCAGCCCTTCTTGCCCACCACGTTGAAGTACCAGCGCCACGCCTCTGGGTTGATCGGCTCACCAACGGAGCCCAGCAGCCGCAAGCTCGAGAGGTCATATTGGTTGGGCCAGTCATCGCCAAAGCGCATCAGGCCGCGGATGGCCGTGGGCGCGGTGTACAGGATGGTGATCCCATAGCGTTCGATGAGCTGCCACCAGCGCCCCGGGTTGGGGAACGCCGGGCCGCCCTCATATAAAAAGCTGGTGGCGCCGTTCAGCAGCGGGCCGTACACGATGTACGAGTGGCCGGTGATCCAGCCCGGGTCGGCTGCACACCAATAGCGGTCCTCTTCCTTGATGTCGAACACATACTTGAGCGTGGTGTACGTGCCCACCATGTAGCCGCCATGTGTATGCACGATGGCCTTCGGCCGCCCGGTGGATCCGGACGTGTACAGAATAAACAGCGGGTCCTCAGCGTCCATTGCCTCGGTGGGGAAGCGCTCCTGCGCCACCGGCGTCTCGAGCAGCTCGTGATACCAGTGGTCGCGCTCAGGCTGCATGCTGACTTCGTGGCCGGTGCGCTGCACCACCAGCACGTTCTGCACGCTGGGGCAGCGCTCCAACGCCGCATCCGCGATCTGCTTGAGCTCGATGCGTTTGCCGTTCTGATAGCTGCCGTCACAGGTGATCAGCAGCTTGGACTCGCTGTCCTCGATACGGCCTTGCAACGCATCCACCGAGAAGCCGCCAAACACCACCGAGTGCACCGCGCCGATCTTGGCGCATGCCAGCATGGCGAACACCGCCTCGGGGATGCGCCCCATGTAGATCGTGACCCGGTCGCCCTTGTGCACGCCCATCGACTTGATGATGCTGGCCATCCGCGAGACTTCGCGGTTCAGCTTGTAGTACGAGTAGCTGCGCTCTTCCTTGCCGTCTTCGCTCTCCCAGATCAGGGCCAGCTTGTTCTTGCGATGCGTGTTGAGATGGCGGTCGACCGCGTTGTGCACAATGTTGACCCGCGAGCCGGTGAACCACTTGTAGAACGGCGCCTTGGACGAATCCAGCACCTTCTTCCACGGCTTGTACCACTCCAGCTCACCCGCTTCAGCTTCCCAAAAGCCTTCCAGGTCACGGTTGGCTTTGCGCGCCACCGTCTCCCAGCTTTTGAGATTGGCCTGAGCGATGACATCCGGCGTGGGCCGGTAAGCCACACCCTTCAACGCGGGTTTCCTGGCAGGGGCTGCTTTGCGGGCGGGGCTCTTCTTCTTGGCCATGCCGGTTCCCTTAGACTAATAATCGATGGGGCTGATCTTCTCCAGCTTTTCCAAGCTGTGCGTGGCGATGATCTGGCGCACCGTGCCGGTGGTGCCGCGCACCACCAGGCTGTGCGTGCGCGCCCCGTGGGCTGAATACTTGACCCCGTCCAGCAATTCGCCATCCGTGATGCCTGTGGCGGCGAAGAACACATCCTCGGAGGACACCAGGTCATCCATTGTCAATATCTTGTCGAAGTCGTAGCCCATCTCGCGGCCGCGGCGCAGCTCGTCTTCGTTGCGCGCGTACAGCTTGCCCTGGATCTCGCCGCCCATCGCCCGCAGGGCGCAGGCCGCCAGCACGCCTTCCGGCGTGCCGCCGATGCCCAGCAGCACATCGATGCCGGCATCCGGCATGGCGGTCATCAGCGCCGCGGCCACATCGCCGTCGTCGATCAGGCGGATGCGCGCCCCACAGCGGCGTACTTCCGCCTTCAGCTCCTCGTGCCGCGGCCGGTCGAGCATGATGACCGCCAGGTCCTGAATGCGCTTGCCGCTGGCTTTGGCGATCGCTTCCAGGTTCTGCTTGATGCTCCACTCCACGTGGATGGCGCCTTTGGCCGCCGGCCCTACCGCGATCTTGTCCATGTACACGAACGGCCCCGGGTCGAACATGGTGCCACGCGGCGCCACCGCCACGGTGGCAATCGAGTTCAGGCGGCCCTCGGCCAGCGGCCGCGTGCCGTCGATGGGGTCCACGGCAATATCCACTTCCGGCTCGCCGCCAAAGCCCACCTGCTCGCCGTTGTACAGCATTGGCGCTTCATCTTTCTCGCCTTCGCCAATGATCACGACGCCGTTCATCTCGATGGTGTTCAGCACCAGGCGCATGCCGTCCACGGCCGCCTGGTCGCCGGCGGGCTTGTCGCCGCGCCCCATGAAGCGCGCCGCAGACAGGGCCGCAGCCTCCGTCACGCGCACAAGTTCGAGGGCCAGATTGCGGGAGGGAGCAAGGTCGTTCAAACGTACAACTCCTTTAGAAAAAGAGGGTGATCAGGTAATAGCCGATGGGCAGCGCCCACAGCCACGAATCGATCCGGTCCAGAATGCCGCCATGCCCGGGCAGGATCTGGCTGGCATCTTTCATCTTCATCTGGCGCTTGATCATGCTCTCGCCCAGATCCCCCAGCGTGGTCAACGCGCCCACAGCGAAGCCTAGGACGGCCAGGTTGCCCAGCGCGAACATGGGGTGGGCCGGCATGCCCAGCCGCGCCAGCAGCAGCCCGAACAGCGGTGTGC
Source organism: Anaerolineales bacterium (assembly GCA_019637675.1). Lineage (GTDB taxonomy): Bacteria > Chloroflexota > Anaerolineae > Anaerolineales > UBA11579 > JAMCZK01. The sequence goes on from JAHBVE010000002.1 coordinate 663,439, forward strand.
CCAGCGTGGCGAACACCAGCCCGGCTATATAGCCTTCCCAGCTCTTCTTGGGGCTCAGCCGCGGGCTCATCTTGTGCCAGCCCAGCGGCGTGCCAATCGCATACGCAGCCGTATCCGTCAGCCACACCGCCAGCAGGGTCAGCAGCAGCCACCACTCGCCATGCTGCAGGTTGCGCATGTGCGCAAAGTACATGCCCAGCACGCCAATATAGAAGATGCCGCTCAGCGTGGCGGCGAAGTCGGTCCCCGCCGGCTCACGCCCGCGCTCGTAGCTCACCAAATGCACCACCAGCGCCAGCATGGCCAGCGCCGCCAGCAGCAGGTCTGTGCGCGCTTCCACATGCGCCGCCAGGAACAGCCCGGCCACGCCCGCCACCACCAGCCAGCGCGCCGGCTGGGCGCCGCCGTTGGCGAACAAGCCGGCGTATTCCCAGGCCGCCAGGCCCAGGATCAGCGCAAAGGCGGCCGCGAACAGCCAGCCACCCACCATGAAAATAGCAATCCCAATTGGCAGCCCGATCAGGGCCACCAGAATACGTTTACCCGCCATTGTTGCCCTCATTCACCAGGCCGCCAAAGCGGCGCTCACGTTGGCCAAAATCCTGAATGGCCTTCAACAGTTCGTCCCGCCCAAAGTCAGGCCAATAGGTCTGCGGGAATATCCACTCGGCATACGCAGCTTGCCAGATCAGGAAATTGCTGGTGCGCTGCTCGCCCGAGGTGCGGATGACCAGATCCGGGTCAGGGATACCGGCGGTGAACATATAGCCCGAGAGGGTTTCCTCGCTCACATCCTCCGGCTTCAGGCCGTCGCGCAGCATGCTGCGCACGGCTTGTACCAGCTCATCCCGCCCGCCATAGTTGAACGCCACGTTCAGCACCAGGCGGTCATTGTCCTTGGTCATCTCCATACCCTTGATGACCTTCTCACGCAGTGAAGGGCGCACGTTTTCCAGGTTGCCGATATGGTTGAGGCGCGCCCCCTGCTTGTGCAGTTCGGCCAGCTCGCGCTCGAACACCTCGTCAAAGATGCTCATCAGGCCGCTGACCTCTTCCTCAGGGCGGCCCCAGTTCTCAGTTGAAAAGGCGTAGATGGTGAGGTACTTGACGCCGAACTCGACGCAGGCGCGGATGATATTGCGCAGGTTCTCAGTCCCGGCGCGGTGGCCGGCCAGGCGCGGCAGGCCGCGGGCCTTCGCCCAGCGGCCGTTGCCATCCATGATGATGGCGATATGTTGGGGAACGTGCCCGTTCAGCTCGGCAGCGGGCTCAGCCCTTTTCGCCAAGCTAAACCTCCATCACTTCTTTTTCTTTTTGCTTGCCCAGGCTCTCGATCTCGCCGGTGGTCTCATCCGTCAGCTTCTGCACGTCATCTTCGCCGCGCTTCAGTTCATCTTCCGAGATCAGCTTCTCGTCCTTGTACTCGCGCATGTCCTTGATGACATCCCGGCGGATGTTGCGCACGGCCACGTTGGCTTCTTCCAGGCGGGCGTTGACCACCTTCACCAGGTCGCGGCGGCGCTCTTCGGTCAGCGGGGGCAGGTTGAGGCGCACCACTTTGCCGTCGGAGTTGGGGGTCAGGCCCAGCTCAGAGGTTTGCACGGCCTTTTCAATATCCTTGATGCTGCCGGGGTCGAAGGGCTTGATCAGCAGTTGGCGCGGTTCCGGCACGCTGATGGAGGCGAGCTGGATCAGGGGCGTGGGCTGGCCGTAATACTCGACCATGAGCTTTTCGATGAGGGCCGGGGTGGCGCGCCCGGTGCGAATAGCCGAAAGATCTTCCTTGAGCGACGAGATAGCTCCCTGCATGCGCTCTTTGGTCTCTTTGAGCATGTCTGCGATCACAACAGCCTCCTGAGGGCCGCCAAATTCCTGGCGGCAAAGACGAATAAGGGCATTTTACCACTGCGCCTATTTGTCCCTTTGTGGCCGCTCCCAGGCGGCCAGCGGGCCAGGCGTTACATAAAACATGGGGTGCGGCTGCGGCCCGGCCAACCCTGCCTGCTGCGCGTATACGGCCGGGGCACGCTGCTTCAACTTGGCCAGCAAGTGCTCCCACTCGTAGGCCAGCTGGCCTTCACTGACGGCAAGGGTTTCCTCGGTACGCAATGGGGCGATCAGTTCCGCATTGAAGCGATAACCGCGGCGGCCAGCTTCCACATGCACCGCATCCAAATACGTGGCGATGGCTACCTGCGGATCCTGGCAGCCCTTGAAGCGTTCCAGTTGCGGGTGCTGGGTGTAGCCGCGCGTGCGGCCCTGCAACACCCGCTGCGCCAGCAGCGTTTCGCGCCACAGCGCGGTCAGGCCCTTCGCATCCAGGTGCTGCGGATGCAGCGACCAGATACGCATGCCCGGTTACTTGCCGGAGTTCACCAGGGTGCCTACCTGCTCACCCAGCAGGGCTTTGCGCAGCGCGCCGTCCTCCCAGAAATCCAGCACGCGGATGGGCATGTTGTTCTCCATGCACAGCGAGATGGCCGTGCTGTCCATCACGCCCAGGCCCATATTCAGGGCATCAATATAAGTGAGATGGTCAAAGCGCTTGGCGCCGGGGTTCTTCTTAGGGTCCGAGTCATACACGCCGTCCACCTTGGTGCCTTTGATCACCAGCTCAGCACCGATTTCCATGGCGCGCAGGGCGGCGGCCGTATCCGTGGAGAAGTAAGGGTTGCCTGTGCCGCCGCTGAAGATCACCACCCGGCCCACTTCCAGGTGGCGGATGGCGCGGCGGCGGATGTAAGGCTCAGCCACAGCGCGCATTTCAATCGCAGATTGCACGCGCACGTCCACATTGGCGCGCTCGATGGCGTCCATCAGGGCCAGGGCGTTCATCACCGTACCCAGCATGCCCATATAGTCAGCGTTGGCGCGCTCCATGCCGCGTTCAATGCCGGTGCGGCCGCGCCACAGGTTGCCGGCGCCGATCACGATCGCCAGTTGCACACCCATCTGCACCACTTCTGACACCTGGGCGGCGATGCCTTCGGCCTTCAACGGGTCAATGCCCGCTCCGTCAGGCCCGCCCAGTGCCTCACCGCTCAGTTTCAGCAGGATGCGAGAGTAGATGGATCGTTGCACGTCACTCATATCACCTCATTCTACAAAAACGGCCAACACAACGTTGGCCGTTTCTTTATCTTGGTTCCCACAACAAGAATCACCTGCGGAGACCGCTTCGGTGCTTCTCATCCACGCACTTGACGGGCGTTGGGTCACTTGCCGCCCAGCTCCCAGCGGGCAAAGCGGCGGATGACGATGTTCTCGCCGGTGGCCACTACGCCTTCGCTGATCATGTCTTTGATGGTCTTGCTGTCGTCACGGATGTAGCCCTGGCGCAGCAGCACATTCTCATCCAGGAACTTCTGGACGCGGCCTTCGCTGATCTTGTCCCACGAGGCTTCGGGCTTGCCAGATTCCTTGGCGGTGTTGATCGCCACTTCCTTCTCGCGCTCGATGGCAGCCGGGTCCACTTCTTCCTCGGTCAGCCACTGCGGGCTGCTGGCTGCGATCTGCAGCGCGATCTCGTGCGCCAGGGTGCGGAAAGCCTCCGAGCGGGCCACAAAGTCCGTCTCGCAGTTCACTTCCACCATCACGCCCACGCGGCCGTCGCCGTGGGAGTACAGCTCCACCACGCCGTTCAGCACTTCGCGGTCGGCCCGCTTGGCGGCCTTGGAGAGGCCCTTCTGGCGCAGCACATCCACCGCCTTGTCGAAGTCACCCTTGGCTTCTTCGAGGGCAGCGCGGCAATCCAAAATGCCCGCGCCGGTGGCCTGGCGCAGCTCTTTGATCAGTTCAGTCGTAATTTCCGTCATTATTCAGCTTCTTCCGTGCCTGAACCCTGCAGGTCAGACTTCTTGAGTTTGGGTTTGCGGCTCTTGGCCGCCGGGGCGCCGGCGGGCTTCTTGGCTACCGCGGGCTTGGCGGCTTCGCCGCTCTCGGTCTTCTGGGCTTCCTTGGCAGCCTTGGCGGCGGCCTCAGCGGTTTCCTTGGCCTGCTCCTCGGCTACCTTGGCCAGGGTGGCCTGGCCCAGCAGCGCCTCATCGGTCAGCTCCTGCACCGGGCCGTCTTCGGCGCGGCGGCGCGGGGCGGCTGTCTTGGTCTCCACCTTGGCGGCCTCGACTTCCTGCTTGTCCTGGCGCAGCGAGCGACCTTCGATGGCCGCGTCGGCAATGTAAGACACCATCAGCTTGATGGCGCGGATGGCGTCATCATTCGAGGGGATCACATAGTCGATCACGGTGGGGTTGCAGTTGGTGTCCACCAGGCCCAATACCGGGATGCCGAGAATGTTGGCCTCGCGCACCGCGGTCTCTTCGCGGTTGACATCCACCACGAACAGCAGGTCAGGCAGGCGGTTCATGTTGCGGATGCCGCCAAAGCGCTCTTGCAGCTTCTCAGCCTTGCGGGAATTGGTCAGTAGCTCGCGCTTGGTCAGCTTGAGCTTGCTGCCGGCATCGCCTTCGGCCGGGGCTTGCTGGGCCATGCGCTCCAGGCCTTCCAGCTCGTTCACGCGCTGGCGCATGGTGCTCCAGTTGGTCAGCATGCCGCCCAGCCAGCGCACGGTGACGTAGGGCATATCGGCGCGCTGCGCTTCGGCTTCAATGGTCTCAGTGGCTTGGCGCTTGGTGCCGACGAACAGCACGCTCTTGCCATCCGCGACGGCTTCACGCACCAGCTTGTAAGCTTCCTCTAGCGCTTTTACGGTTTGCTGCAGGTCAATGATGTGGATGCCGTTACGTTCGGTGAAGATGTACGGCTTCATGCGCGGGTCCCATTTCTGGGTGCGGTGCCCGAAGTGCACGCCCGCTTCGAGAAGGGCCTTCATATCAATGGGGGCCATAGATAAAACTCCTTTGCGTTATACGTCCGCTTCCGTCATCCCTGCCGGTGACCCGCTGTGGGGCACGCACCGCCAAGTCAGGTAAGCGTGTGAGGTTTGCCGCCGTTGCATTGGCAACTGGCAGACAACGCGCCCGCGAAAGCGAGCGCAAGAGCAAGTATACCAGCCCAGCCCGGCGGAGTCCAGAGCCGCGCCTTAATATAGAATAGCTTAGTGAACAAAGCAGAGTTTTCCCATGCCGTGGCGGGCCTGCCCCTGGCCCGCGCCGAGTTCTACGAGAGCATTGGCTCCACCAATGACGTGGTGGCTGCCTGGGCCGCCGAGGGCGCTGCTGGCGTGTGCCTCGCCGCCGCCGACGAGCAGACCCAGGGCCGCGGCCGCCAGGGGCGCAGCTGGCACACCCCGCCCGGCAGCGCCCTGGCCTTCAGCCTGCTGCTGCCGCCGGAGGCCAGCCAGCCCGGGCGCGTATCCGGCCTGGGAGCGCTGGCAGTGAGCGAAGCGCTGGAAGCGCTTGGCCTGGTGCCCGAGATCAAATGGCCCAATGACGTGCTAGCCAACGGCCGCAAGTTGTGCGGCGTGCTGCCCGAGGCCCACTGGGCCGGCAGCCAGCTGCAAGCCACGATCCTGGGAATTGGCATCAATGTTGCAGCCAGTTCAGTGCCCGAGGCCGCCAGCCTCAGCTTCCCGGCCACCAGTGTGGAGGAAGCCGCCGGCCACCCCGTGGAGGCCGCCAGCCTGCTGCGCAGCGTGCTGGAGTGCTTGCTGGCCTGGCTGCCGCGCATGCACCAGGCCGAATTCCTGCAAGCCTGGGAGCAGCGCCTGGCCTACCGCGGCCAGCCGGTGCAGTTGCACAGCGGGTCTGAGCCCGTGGTGGGCGTGCTGGCCGGCCTGGCCGCCGACGGCAGCCTGCGCCTGGTGGTGGACGGCGCAGAGCACACCTACCCCGCCGGCCAGGTTCAATTGCGGCCCTTGGTTGACAGGCCGGGCAATTAAGCTAGACTGAAGCACAGGAGACCTATGCTCGACGATTTTTTACGAGACGACGATACCGAAAGTTTCTTGAACGAAATTCAGGAAACGCCCACGCTTGTCCAGGAGGATGACGACGAAACCGGCTTCCTGGGCATGACGCCTCTGCAGCGCTTCGTCATCTCGGTGATGTTTTTCTTCATGGTGCTCATCATCGGAGCGTTCTTCCTGCTCATCACCGGCTCGATCGCCATTCCGCTGGGCTAGCGCAGCATATATACAAAACTAAAAATCCCACCGCACGGTGGGATTTTTGTTTTGAGTAGATCTGTGCATCCAGCGGTGCGAGGGATCTGACCCCGCGCATTGATAGCTTCAGCGCGATATAGAAGATGTGCCAGCAAGGGTCCTTCGCTGAAGCGGCGCCAGCGTTCTGGTGTTGTCATATCAGCCCGCTCAGGATGACACGAGCTGATAGCTGAAAGCTGACCACTAACAGCTGAACGCTATAGCTTCGGCAGCACAATGCTCTGCTGCTTCTGGTACTTGCCCTTCTTGTCCGCATACGAAACGCGGCACTCCTCATCCGCCTCGAAGAACAGCACCTGGGCAATCCCTTCATTGGCGTAGATCTTGGCGGGCAACGGCGTGGTGTTGGAGATCTCCAGCGTCACAAAACCTTCCCACTCCGGCTCGAACGGCGTGACGTTGACGATGATGCCGCAGCGCGCATAGGTGCTCTTGCCTAAACAGATAGTGAGCACGCTACGCGGAATGCGGAAATACTCCACCGTGCGCGCCAGAGCGAACGAGTTGGGCGGCACGATGCACACCTCGCCCTTGAAATCCACCATCGACTTTTCGTCAAAGTTCTTGGGGTCCACCACGGCCGAGTGCACGTTGGTGAAGATCTTGAACTCGTCCGCCACGCGGATATCGTAGCCGTACGACGACACGCCATACGAGATCACGCCCTGGCGCACCTGGGCGGGCTCGTACGGCTCGATCATCCCGTGCTCACGAGCCATTTTTTCGATCCAGTGGTCAGGCTTTAGTCCCATGATATCCCTCCGCCGTTGGCTCGATCATCCCGTGAGCTATCTTCTCGATCCAGTGGTCAGGTTTCAGTCCCATCGTCTTACTCCTCCACTTCAGTTGGGCGTGGCTGCCAAATGCTGTTGGCGAAGATGATGCCGAGGAACTCGGCGCGCTCTTCGGCGCTAAGCCAGCGCGGCTTGGCATAGTCTACGAACACGAACGGCAGCAGCTCGGCGCTAATGTACTGATTATCGTATATCACGTGGCGCACCATCATGCCGTGGGAAGTGTCATAACCAAAGATGATCTGGTCAAAGAACATGTTGCCCAGGCCATACGTAATGAACGAATCCGGCGCATAAAATTCCACGCCATGCGGCTGGTGCGCCTGGCTGCCGCTGACGATGCTGGCGCCTGCCGCCGCCACCCGCTGGAAGTCGCGCACCAGCGTGTCGGATGGCTTGTACTGGTAGACCTCATTGTGCTGGAAGGTGGTGATGACGATATAGCCTTCGTCCACCAGCTCGCGGATCGTGCGCTCCATGTAGTCGTAGTCACAGGCCCAGGTGCCCGGGTAGCTCTCCGTGGCCGAGGCATAGCCGCCGCCCTTGCCGTTGCAGCCGATGAAGGCGATGCGGTTGCCCTTGTCCTCCAGGCGCAGAGGTTGCATAGCCTCGTGTATATCCTCGCCGCCGCCATAATACGGCCAGCCGCGCTGGCGGTACTGCTCCAACGTATATTCCATGGCCGCCCGCGTCCAATCGTTGAAATGGTCGCCGGTCAGCTCGACCACATCCGTGCCGAGTTCCTCCAGCAGTTCGATATAGGTCGCATCACTGCAGAACACCAGCGTGCGCTGGCTGGGGTCCGGCCGCGGGCAGTTCTCGGCGAACGGCACTTCGTTGCTGATATGGGCAATGTCGGCCTCACGCATCACTTCGCCCACATCCTCGGCGGGGTATGTGATGCCCTTGCGCTCCATCTCCCAGGCGGTGGCCCGCACCAGGGCGGTCACGCCGGTCAGCAGCACCGTGGTGAGCTTGTCGGCTTCGCGGTTGCTGGCAGGCGCGCTCACCAGCTCGACCCCGCCGCTGATCGTGATGGGCAGGCTGAGCGGGTAGTTGGCGGCCTCAAAGCCTTTCCAGATCGGCGCCTGGCCGTCAACGGCCAGCACCTTCCAACGCGGCGCCAGCGCCTCGAACGGCACCAGCGCCCAGCTGGGCTGCTGCGCCCAGGCCGCCTCGAGCAGCTCCTCGGCCGGCAGCACCTGCACCGCGCCCGCCGCCGGTTCGCCCCAGGCCGCGCTGAAGGCGGCCCGCGTGCTCTCGCTCAGCAGCAGCGGCACGCCGGCGAACGGCCCAGCGCTGCGCCCAGCCCAGGCTGCCTTCAAGTCCGCCGAGGAGACCTCCTCGGCGATCGTCGGATACGGCGCCACCAGCGCGTAGACCCACTGCGCCAGCACTTCCCCCTCGCCGCCAATGGCGATGCTATGTTGGGCTGCCGCCGCGTCTTCGCTAACCTGCGCGCCCTCGGGCAAGCTCAGCTCGGCCACGAAGGCTTCCGGCAGCCCGGGCGCCAGATACCACAGCGGCTCCGGCTCGGCAGTCTCATCCGGCGAATAGTCTGGCTGGAATGGGGTCAGTGTGCTTGCCCCTGGGCTGCCTTCCGGCAGCCCAGGCTCCGCGGCTGGCAGGTTGCAGCCCGCCAGCAGCACGCTGGCGGCCAGCGCCAGCAGCAGGCCGCGTTGCAAATACGTGAGTGTGATGCGCATGGATGCAGGCTCCGATCGTGTACTGCTAAAAACCCCCGCGGGCCGCGATGTGTTGCGCAACCTGGGCTTCATAGTCCGCCGCCTGGGCTTCCAGGCCGCGCAGCTCGTCCAAATAGGCGGCCGCCTGCGCATTGCCGGGCAGCGAGCTTGCATTAATACGCACATTCAGCGCCGCGCCTTGCAGGCTGGCCTTGGCCAGCGCCGCCGCGGTGCCGGCGTCGCTGATGGCGTTGGTGTTGCCCAACCCGGCGGCTTGCACCGCAAGCTGCAGGGTGCGCAGGGCCATGCCCGCTACGCTCAGCGGCAGTCGCGTCGCTTCCAACGTAGCCGCCTCGATGGCGCGGCTGCGCTCGGCAGCCTTATCCTCCGGCTCCTTGGGCAGCTTCATCGCCGCCATCACCGCATGAAAAGCGCCAGCGTCCTGCTCTACGGCCACCGTAAATTCCTTGCGCAGGCGTTCCGCCTCCACAACCAGCTCGTTCATCTCGCCTTGCACATCAGCGTACTTCTTCTTGCCCAGCGTGAGCCGCGCCACCATGGCCACCAGCGCCACCGCCAATGCGCCGGCGTGCGCGGCCGCGGAGCCGCCGCCTGGCGCCGGCTCCGCCGAGGCGACCGCATCCAGGAACGAGCTCTCAGCCGGTTTGGCGGTGCTGTGGATGCGCCGCTCGAGGATCTGCTGGCGGTCAAACTCGTGCAGGTGCAGATACCAGGCCGCGGCGTCGTCCAGCGCCTCTTGCGGGATCAGGCCCACCAGCTCACTGCGCTCGATCTGCGCGCCGTAACGGGCGGCTTCACTGCGGATCATTTCCATCACCCGCGCCAAGGAGGTCTTGCGGAAGTTGGTCAGGTTCATCGAGACCTGCGCCTTACCATCCACCAGGAAGCCGGCGCCTTTCACAAAGCGCAGCCCGCCGGATGAATGGCGCACCGCCTTGCCGACCTCCTGCGCTACGCGTACATCGCCGGTGTTCAAATACACGTTGTAGGCGATCAGCGGCGCCCGCGCCCCGATGGCGGTGGCCCCGGCGCGGCCCAGCTGCGCCGGCCCATAGTCCGGCTTGCGCGACTTCTTGGTCTTGATCGCTTCACGGATGCCTTCGTACTGGCCGCGGCGCACATCTTCGAGATTGCGGCGGCTCTCTTTGCTGGCGGCGTCTTCATATAAATATACGGGGATGCCCAGCGCGCCGACCCGTTTGCCCAGCCGGTTGGCGATCTGCACGCAGTCTTCCATGCTGGCCCCGGCGATGGGGATGAACGGCACCACATCCGTTGCGCCCATGCGCGGGTGCTCGCCGGAATGCTGGTCCATATCGATCAGTTCGGCCGCTTTGGCGATGCCCAGGTAGGCCGCCTCTTCCACCTGGGCGGCATTGCCGACGAAGGTGATGACACTGCGATTGTGGTCGGCATCTGAGCTTTGGTCGAGCAGGGTGATGCCATCCACGGAGCGGATGGCGGCTACGATCTGTTCGATGACCTCAGGCCGGCGGCCTTCGGAGAAATTGGGGACGCATTCAATGATCTGGGTCATAGCACCTCAGGCCCGAATCATACTACCCCCATAAACCCTCCGTGTCATCCTGAGCGGGTACTACCGGCACTACCAGCGCACGAACCCACACTAGCGAAGGATCTTTATTGGCACATCTCCCATGTAGCGCGCATTTTGTAAGCCCCTACACCACCTCAGCCCCCTCAACCCCCGTGTCATCCTGAGCAGGTACTACCTTTTCCTGTGTCATCCTGAGCGGGTACTACCGGCACTACCAGCGCACGAACCCACACCAGCGAAGGATCCTTATTGGCACCTCTCCCATGCAGCGCGTATTTATAAGCCACACCACAGCGCACGCAGCACCCTACACCACCTCAGCCCCCTGCGCACTGCTGCGCAGCACAAGCTGGCGTACCGCCAACTTGTGCCCCTCAAAGGCAGCCCGCATGGCCGCCAACACCGCTTGCTCCCGCCCCGGCGCCACGAACGCGATCAGGCCCGGCCCCGCCCCGGATAGGCCGGCCGCCGCGCCCGCTTGGCGGGCAGCCTGCAGCGCCTCGGCTGCGCCGGGCAGCAGTGGCAGGCGGTACGGCTGGTGCAGGCGATCCTGCATGGCCTCGGCCAGCGCGGCCAGGTCGCCGCTGCCCAGCGCCTCGCGCACGGCCAGGGTCTGCCCGATGTTGAACACCGCATCCGCCAGGCTCACTTTCTTGGGCAGCGCGGCGCGGGCCGCCCGCGTGCTCAGGCGCACCTCGGGCAATACATACACCGCCTGCCATGCCGCGCACGCCAACGGCTGCGCAGTCGTACGCCACTCAGTGTGCTTGACCAGCACCAGGCCGCCATACAAAGCCGCCGCCAGGTTATCCGCATGGCCTTCCAGCTCCGCGCCCAGACGCAGCACCAACTCCGGCTTGAGCGGGTTGCCCAGCAGGGCGTTGGCGCCCAGCAGCCCGGCCAGGCTGGCGGCCGCGCTGGAACCAAGCCCCGAGCCCAGCGGGATATTGTTGTGACAGCGGATGCGGATGTTCAGCGGCGGCGGCTCGCTCACTTCTTCATAGACTCGCCGCACAGCCCGGTATACGAGATTGCGCTCGTGGCGCGGCAGGCGCTCGGCGCCCTCCCCGCTCACGGCGATCTGTAAGCCTTCGCCGCCCAATTCGAACTCGGCCTCGTTCCACAGATCCAGCGCCAGCGCCAGGCAATCGAACGCCGGGCCGATGTTGGCTGTACTGGCCGGGACGCGCACCCGCACCATCACGCGGCCTCCAGCTCGCGCACCAGGTCCGCCAGGTTGGCGGCCACCTGGCGCGGCACTTCACTGTGCCGCGCCACGATCTCGGCATCCTTTAGCCCGTGGCCGGTGCACACGGCCACCACCGTCTTGCCGCCCAGATCCAGCCGCCCGGCCGCCACTTCGGCGGCCAACCCTGCCAGCCCGGCGGCGGAAGCCGGCTCCACCCAGATACCTTCAGCCGCCAACTGGCGCTGCATCGCCAAAATGGCTTCGTCGCTGGCGGCCACGATCCGCCCGCCCGACTCCTGCGCCGCGGCCAGCGCCTGCTCGCCGCGGGCTGGTTTGCCGATGCGGATGGCGGTCGCCACGGTCTCCGGCTGCTCCACGGCGTGGCCCAGCACCAGCGGCGCCGCACCAGCCGCTTGCACGCCCAGCAGGGCGGGCAGACCGCTGGTGTGCAACGCGTGATATTGCTGAAAGCCCATCCAATATGAGGTGATATTGCCGGCATTGCCTACCGGCAAACACAGCCAGTCCGGGGCGCGCCCCAGCGCTTCGATAATTTCGAACGCGGCGGTCTTCTGCCCCTGCAGGCGGTGTGGATTGAGTGAATTCACCAGCGCCACTGGCGTGCGCTGGCTGGCCTCGACAACCAAACTCAGCGCATCATCGAACGAGCCTTCGATCTGCAATACGCGTGCCCCATACGCCACTGCGCCGGCCAGCTTGCCCGCCGCCACCTTGCCTTGCGGGATGAGTACGAACGCGCCCATACCCGCCCGCGCCGCATACGCGGCCGCGCTGGCGGCCGTATTGCCAGTGGAGGCGCAGATGACGGCCTGCACGCCGCGGCCGGCCGCCTCGCCCACTGCGGCAGTCATGCCGCGGTCTTTGAACGAGCCGGTCGGGTTGAGCCCTTCATACTTCACGTACAGCTCAAAGCCGCCGCCCAGCTGTTGCGCCAGGCGCGGCATCGGGATCAGTGGTGTATCACCTTCATACAGGCTGATGCTGCGAGTATGCGCCGGCAGGTCGATCAGGGCGCGGTAACGTTCCAGCAGCGGCGTCTTCATTCGTCTTCAAGGGCAACAAAACCTTGCAAGCCTTCAAAGGTTTTTGGCCCAATGCCCGGCACGTTCAGCAGTTCATCCAGGCTTGTAAAGCCGCCATGCCGCTCGCGGTAGGCCATGATCGCCTGTGCCATACTCGGCCCAATATTGGGCAGCAGCTCAAGATCTTGCAGCGCAGCCGTATTGATATTTACCCGCAGCGGCCCAGCTGTGGGCAGCGGGGTGCGCGTGGCGGAGGTGATGGGTACGAGAACCACGCTCGACTCGCTGGCGGGCCGCAACGCCACCGCTGCGCCGCGCGGCGGCGTGGTGAGGAACAGCAGCAGGCCCGTCATCCCCAGGCCGCACAGCAGCCCGTACAACACCCACCAGGCTGGCGAGATCACGCGCGGGGCTTTGTTCGGCTTGGCCATGGCGGCATTATAAAGGTGAAGGGGCGGCCAGCGTATAATGCCCCGCATGCTCGGAACGATCATCAATATCGCCACTGTGCTCATCGGCGGTACGCTCGGCTTGTTCTTCGGGGCACGCTTCCCGGAGCGCATGAGCCAGACCATCGTGGCTGGCCTGGGCTTGTTCACATTGTTTATTGGGGCGCGCCTCTCCTTCGAGAGCAGCAACGCCATCCTGGTACTGCTCAGCTTGTTGGTCGGCGGCGTGCTGGGTGAATGGCTGAACATTGAAGACCGCTTGGAGCAGTTCGGCGCCTGGCTGCAAAAGCGTTTTGCCGCCAGCACCAAAGGCGGCAGCGGCAAGTTCGTACGCGGCTTCCTTACCGCCTCGCTGGTGTTCTGCATTGGGCCAATGACCATTCTCGGCTCCATTCAAGACGGCCTGACCGGCGATTATGAATTGCTGGCCATCAAAGCCGTGCTGGATGGCTTCGCCGGGATGGTGTTCGCTTCCACCCTCGGCATCGGCGTGCTGTTCTCCACGCTGGTGATCCTGATCTACCAAGGCGGCATCAGCCTGCTGGCCCAACAAGCCCAGGCATTCCTCACCGAACCAGCCATGATCGCGGAGATGACCGCCGTGGGCGGGATCCTGCTACTGGGTGTAGCCATAAGCAGCCTGCTGGAGATCAAGAAGATCCGTGTGGGCAATTTCCTCCCCGCGCTGCTCATCGCCCCGCTCCTGGTAGCCATCATGCAAGCCCTGGGCTGGAACACAGTCCCCTGACAAAAAAGAGCGCCCGAATGGGCGCTCTTTTTTATCTTGAAAAGTCAGTCGCGCTAGTTACCGGAAGCAGCCAGCGCGGCGTCGATCACTTCAGACAGCTGCTCGAAGGTGCGCGAGCCGCCCAACAAGGTACCGTTGATCACGAAGGCCGGCGTGCCATTGATGCCCTGGGCGCGCGCTTCATTCACGGCCGCCTGCATGCCCGCCAGGCCGGTGCCGTCAGCCATGCACTGCTCAAAAGCCGGCACATCCAGGCCCACCGACTGGGCCATGGACACCAGGCGAGTGTCAGAATACCCGCCCGCGTTGCTGTGGGAGAAGTTGGCGAACAGGGTGTCGTGATACGGCCAGAACAGGTTCTGCTCAGCGGCACAGATGGCCGCCGCGGCCGAGCTGTCCGACTCCGGCCCCAGGAAACCCACCGGGCGATAGGTAAAGTACACCAGACCGGTGTCAATATACGTTTCGATCAGCTGGTCCTCGGCGCCCAGATACACGTTGTAGCAGTGCGGGCACTGGAAGTCGGCGTATTCAACCATCTGCACCGGGGCATTCGGGTCACCCAGGCTGAGGCCATCCGGCTGCAAGTAGGTGCGCTCAGGCGCGGTGCGCACACGGCTGGCGTAGATCAAAAGGCCGGCGATCACCACTGCCACAATGCCGATATAAAAGACCCACTTCATCTGGCCGCGGCGTTCAGCGCCACGGCGGCGATCCAAGCGGGCTTGGCGGGCACTTCTATCCATTTCTTCTTCCTCCAAAAGTGCGGGTATTGGGCTGAGTGTAGCAGAGTTTCGTATAGCCTCTTTTACAGCCTGATCGGATTTAGTTTGGATTAATCTGTCGTGAACTTGTATTCATACACCGGGAACGTCTCCTGCGTGAGCACAAAACCCAGCTTCTGGTACAGCGCCAGTGAAGGGCTGTTATTGTCCTGAGTATTCACGCTCAGCCGCGTTTCTTTGCGGGTCTGGGCGTGGCGTTGCAGGTCCGTGGTCAGCGCCGCCGCCAGCCCGCGCCCCTGCATGCTGGGGTGCGTTGCCAGCCGCGCCAGATGCAACCCTTGGGCGCTCTGCGTGCTGATCTGGTACGCCACAATTCTGCCCTCGTGCTCCACCACTGTGGCGAAGCCGGCCTGCTGGTAGGCATGCTCCAGCGCCGCCAGCGGGTTTTGCCACAGCGGGGCAAACGCCGCATTGTCCACCGCATACACCGCCGGCAGATCTTCCTCCTGCATGGGGCGGATGGGCGCTTGCTGGGCGGCTGGCGGCGGGGCCTCCCCAGCAGCCCAGTCGAGCACCACCACGTTCTGGGTATGCTCAAAACCCGAGTCTTGCAGCAGCTGCACGAACCAATCACTAAGCGGGATTGCCGCGGCCTGCTCAGCCCCCTGGCTGCGCAGTTCCTCCCGCGCCGCCGCCCACAAGCTGTTCCACGCCGCAGTGATGTCCACCCGCGTCATCGCCGCGAACAGGCGGATCCACGCCAAACCCGGCGGGTCAGCCGGGCAGGCCAGAGCCGCCGCCAGGCGGCCGCCATTCTCTGCGATCAGAAAGGGGGAGTGTCCCAGCCAATCCAAAGGACGCCGCCAATCCAAATGGCGGTGGACGTGTGTCTCAAAATGCAGCAGGTTGGCTAACCGGCTGCGGTCGTCTTCGGTTGCAGGACGCAAGGAAAAGACGGCAGGGGCCATCAGGGCTAATTATACCTACAGGCTGCTGCCGCCCTGCGCGGCTTACCCTCGTTTAAGAATATGGAGGAAGAACGCATCCACGATGGCCGGGTCAAAGTGCTTGCCGGCCTGCTCGCGCAGATGCTGGGCCACTTTGTCCTCCGGCCAGGCATCGCGATACGGCCGGTTGGAGGTCAGCGCATCCCACACATCGATGATGGCAAAGATTCGCGCCTCCAGCGGAATATGGCGTCCCTGCAACCCTTCGGGGTAGCCGGTACCGTCCCACTTCTCATGGTGATACAGCGGGATCGGCAGCGCAGGATACAGGAAATCGATCGCGGTCAGCATGTCGCGCGCATACACGGGGTGGCGGCGCATGATCTCCCACTCCTCATCGTCCAACGGGCCGGCCTTGCCCAGAATATGGTCGGGCACGCCCATCTTGCCGATGTCATGCAGCAGCGCACCGCGGCGCACATGCTCTAGTTGCTCATCCGAGACGCCCAGCGCCTGGG
Source organism: Anaerolineales bacterium (assembly GCA_019637675.1). Classification (GTDB taxonomy): domain Bacteria; phylum Chloroflexota; class Anaerolineae; order Anaerolineales; family UBA11579; genus JAMCZK01. The sequence continues at coordinate 679,237 of JAHBVE010000002.1, forward strand.
CCAGCTTGACCGTCATTTCGGTCACGCGGCGGCTATGCTCGATCGTCTCCATATCCCGCAAAGCCAGCGCGTGCGCCCAGCCTTCGATCGTGCGCTCGTACGCTTCACGCAAACTCTCATTCGAGGTCTGCAGGTCTTTGAACAGAGCCGCGTTGTCGATGGCGATCGCGGCCTGGCCCGCCAGCGTCAGCAGGAAGTCCTTCCACTCCGCATCCCGCGGCTCCACCGAGCGATGGAAGGTCTCCAGCACGCCGATCACGCGGCCTTTGGCGATCAGCGGCGCGGCGTAGTACCCCATGAAGCCTTCCGCCTCCGCCAGCGCCGACCAATTGAGCCGCTCCCCCGCAGCGCTGAGATCGGCCGCCTCCACGATCGTGCGCTCTTTGGCCGCCTGCCCCGCCAGGCCATCCCCAAATTTGATGCGCGCCTGCTCGATGCGGTCCGTCCGGAAGCCCAGCCCGGCCGCAAAGTTGAGCATGTGCTCCTCATCCATCAGCAGGATCGCAGCCGCATCCACACGCAGCTCCCCAATGCCCTGGCTCAGGATCACATCCAGGGTCAGCCTCAGGTCCAGGCTGGTAGCGATGGTGTTATCGATCTCGCGCAGGCTGCGCAGATGCTGCAGGCGGCGTTCGGTCTGCTCGTACAAACTGGCGCGGTGCACCGCCGCCCCGCCGATGTCGCAGATCGCGCTCAGCACGCGGATATCACTCTGCTCGATCGCTTCGTCGCGCCCCAGGCCCAGGGTTCCGATCACATGATCCTCTGCCGTAATAGGCACGATGACCAATGCAGTCGTAGAAGGTATATCGCTGAACTTGACCGTGATGGGGTCAGGTTCATTGCGGAAGTTATTATTCAAATAGGGCGTAGCCGTTTCCACGACCCGGCTGGTCAACCCAGTGCCCGCCGGAATGACCTGCCCAATAGGCAACTGGCGGTCACTCGATTTCCCCATCACGATCTGATGATCGCCCGTCTCCGGCTCCACCAACGTGAGCGTGGCCGCCTTGGCGCTAATGGAAGCCATGGCCTGGTTCAAGATCACCGGCAATATCTCATCCACGCTGCGCGCCTGGCGCAGGCTGCTGCTCACCGCCGCCACCGCCTCGATCTCACGCTCGCGCTGTTTGCGCTGGGTAATATCACGGAAGATGATCTGGGTCGCCGGCTTGTCCTCGAACGTGAACGGGCTGCCCGTCACCTCTACGTCAATGACGTTGCCGTCGCTGCGCACGAACTTCTGCTCTAAAACCGTCTGGCTCTGCCCCGCCTCGGCCGAGCGGATGCGCTCCGCAACGATCTCTTTGAACTCGGGGTGCACGATGTCGATCATGGGCGTGCCCATCAGCGCCTCGGGTTTGCTGATCCCCAGCAGCCGCACCGCCGCCGGGTTGGCGAACGCCACCAGCCCATCCTGGTGCACCATGATCGCGTCGGGCATCATGTCCACCAGGCTCTGGTAGCGCTCCCGGCTTTCACGCAATAAACGATCGGCTTCGTCGCGCTCGATCGCATGCCGGATCGAGCGCAGCAGCAGCTCCCCGCTGATCTGGCCCTTGACCAGATAGTCCTGCGCGCCGTTGCGTACGGCGTGCAGCGCCATATCCACATCGTTGAGGCCGCTCAGAATGATGACGGTGAAGGCCTGCGCCTTCTCCTGCACACGCGTAAATGTGTCGAAGCCCTGGCTGTCCGGCAGCCCCAGGTCCAACAACACCGCGTCCAGCGGCTTCTCAGGGTCGCCCAGATATTGCAAACCATCTTCCAGCGTGGATGCATGCTGAATGCGCAGCTCCGTATTGGCCACGTCTTTCAGCATCTCCTGGATCAGACGCGCATCCCCAGGGTTATCTTCTACAAGAAGTAGGCGAATTGAACTTCGTTGAGTTCCTTTGATCGATGGCAGCGATCCAGTCGGCGAACTGGCCATATCATCCCCCGCGCTTTTTTAAAGAAAAGACCGGCGCGCAAACAACTACCTCGTGCGCCATCATGCGAAAACAACAGACAACATCCATAGAAGACTTCTTATGTTATGTCGAGAAGTACCGAGGTGTCGAACTAAGCCTCAGGCACTAACAAGAGTGCAAGGTTCAGTATAGGTTGAGATAGCAGCTTTTGAGGCTTACAGAATTGTTAGAAGGATTAATTCACGATGTTGTTGAGCGTATCCACCAACGCCCGCAGCCGTTCGACCGGAATATCGCTCAGGCGCTGAGCCAACTCAACATAGTAGCGATTATCGGGATTGGAGAGGAACTCCTTGAGATCACGCGGCATCTCATCAAACTGGGCCGATGCCTTGGTCTGCGTGATCCACTGCCCCACCGGCCCGCTGCTGTCAGCGAAGTCGTCCAGCGCATAGCCCAGCGTGGCCGCCAGCACCTCGAGCTCCGGCAGCGGCACCGGCGTTTCGCCGCTCTCGTAGCGGCGAATGCGACTGGGCGAGATGTTCGTGCGGTCAGACAGCTCTTTCTGGCTCAGGTTTTTCTGGTTGCGTCCCTGGCGCAGCAGCGCCGCCACCGTGCGGTGGCGCAGCGCCAGCAGGCTCTCAGCCTGCATCGTGTCCGCCGGCGACACATCCTGCGAGACGATGTCTTCGCTCCAAAAATGGTCGATCGGGATGCGCAGGTAGAACGCCAGCAGCTCCAGCTCCGGCAGCGACAGCGCGTTGGCGCCGCGCTCGACTGCGCTCAGCGTGCCGCTCGAGAGGCCGATCACATCCGCCACCTGCTTCAGTGATTTGCCCGCCGCCAGCCGCGCATCGCGCAGCAACACGCCAATGATCTTCGAGCGCAGCTGGATGGCCTGGTCTTGACTCATGCGGGCATTATAGCAAAAGCATCCACTCGCCCCCTATCGCAGCGGGCGGCCAGTTAGCCGCGGTCTTCGATGACCCAGATGATGCTGGTGCGGTTCAGCGCCATGAAGTCGCTCGCCTTCAGCTCCTGCTCGCCGTTCACATCGTAGATGCGCACCTGGGTCAGGGCGATGAACGGCTCGGTGGAGTTGAGCGCATCCTTGATGCGCTCGTTCTCGCGGGCGTGCAGCCGGCCGCGGATGCGGTTGTGCTGCGTCTGGATGATGACCGGGAACTGCAGCGTGCTGATGTGCGGCCTGAAACCCCGCTCGCTGGATGGCAACATGGCTGGCCTGGTCTCCTCCGAAGGGGCACGCGCCCGCTAGGGCATTGAATACCCTTCGCCGGAATGGGTGACGATCATTTCAGGCTGCTTGGGGTCCTTTTCCAGCTTTTGGCGCAGGCGCGAGATGCTGACCCACAGGATCTCTTTCTCTTCGCTGTACTCCTCGCCCCACACGTTGCGCAGCAACTCCTCGGCCGTCAAAATGCGCCCAGCCGCATGCGCGAACTGCAGCAGCAAGCGGTACTCGGTGGCCGAGAGCGAGACCAGCTCGCCTCCCAGGCGCACTTCGGCCCGCGCAAAGTCGATCTGCAGGTCGCCCCGCGTGAACACGGTCTCGCCGCCTTCCTGCGCGGCGGTCTTGGCCCGCCGCAGCACGGAGCGCACCCGCGCCAGCAACTCGCCGGCCGAGAACGGCTTGACGATGTAATCATCCGCGCCCAGGTCCAGCCCCTTGATGCGCTGGTCCTCCTCGCCCTTGGCGGTCAGCATGATGATCGGCACATTGGAGAATTCGCGAATGCGCGCACAGGCCCTGAAGCCGTCCATCTCCGGCATCATGACATCCAGCAGCACCAGATCAGGCTTATGCGCCGCGGTTTCTTCGACAGCTTGCTTGCCGTTGGAAGCCTTAAGCACCTGGTACCCCTCGGTCTGCAGGTTGGCTTCAATAAGACGCACGAAGCGGGGTTCGTCGTCAACGATCAGTATGTGTTCCTTCATTTTGTGCCCTCGTGATGTTCAGCTAGCCGCACGCGCCGCGGCAATTGAATGATGAATTCTGCCCCCTTGCCCTTGGTGCGAGCCAAGCTGATCTCGCCCCCATGTGCAAGAACGATCTGCTTACATATATATAACCCTAAACCGCTGCCGCGCGCCAGCTCTTTGCTCTCAGGCAAACGATAGAAACGTTCAAAGACCTGCTCGCGGTGTTGGGCCGGGATGCCCGGCCCGCTGTCCTTGACCCGCAGCGTAGCATCCTCTTCGCCCATCTGCAGGTCGATCTCCAGCGAGCCCCCGCCGGCGTACTTGGCCACGTTACTGGCCAAATTCTCCAGCACCTGCCCAAGACGCCGCGCATCCGCCTCCACGGTGCTGTCACCGCTGGGCGCCTGCCATTGAATATCCAGCGCAGGGAAGCGCACGCGTAGGCGTTCAATGTTTTCTTCAATGACCGCCGCCAGGTCGACGGGGCGAAAGTCTATGTCCAAATTCCCGTTCTGCAAGCGGGAGGAGTCGAGCAGGTTATCCACCAGTTCTACCAGCCGGTCAGCCTCCTCATCAATGATCGAGAGGAACTCTTGCTGGTCTTCCGGCTTCCAATTGGCGTCCGGCCGCAGCAGCGTAGTGGAATAACCCTTGATGAAGCCCAACGGGGTCTTGAGCTCGTGGGATACGGTGGCGATGAAGTCTGACTGCAGTTGGCTCAGGCGGCGCTCCGCCTCCAGGCTGCCGATCCGCTCCACCAGGCGGCGGTGCTCCAGCACCTGGGTCACATGCGCAGCAATGTACTGCGCCAGATTGATCTGCGCCTTGGTGAAGGTAGGCCCGCCAAAGCGCACGAACACCAGCGCGCCGATGGCGCTGCCGCCCGCCAGCAGGGGCAGCGCCAAAAAGAAGCGCTGCTCCAGGCGGTCGGCCCCCGGGTCAGGCTCGGGCTGGGTCACCACCGTCTGCACATCCCGGAACGCCGCCAGCCCGGCCGCCTCGCCCCAGGCCGAGTCCGCCTCAGACGAGCGCCCGCGCCCGATGGCGCGCGCAAACGCCGGCTCCAGGGTGCCGCTTTCGCTGGCCAGATACAGCACCGCATTATCGAAAATGAACACCGGCCGCGACAGGCGCACGATCTCAGACAGCGCTTCGTCAACATCCAGCGTTTCAGTGACTACCCGGCTGATCGCGTAGACCGCTTGCAGCTCGTTCAGAGGCAGCGCACTGCGTGGTGGCTCGTTCATACTGCGCCAGCCACCGGCAAGCTGAATGAGAAACGCGAACCCTGGCCCGGGAAGGACTCGACCAACAGTTTGGCCCCGTGGCCTTCAATGATCCGCCGCGCCAGGGTCAGCCCGATGCCAGTGCCGGCGTGCCGGCGGGTGGACGAGCTGTCCAACTGGTGGAACGGCTCAAAGATCTCTTGCAGCTTGTCTTCCGGGATGCCAATGCCGGTATCCGCTACCGCCACTTCGATACGCTGCCCTTCCTGGCGGGCGTTGATATGCACGCGCCCATCCCGCGTATTGAACTTGAGGGCATTGTCCACCAGCTGCCCCAGCGCCCACTCCAAACGGTTGATGTCGGCATGCGCCTGCGGCAGCCCACTGGGCACTTCCTGCGTCAGGCTGATGCTCTCGTTGCTGGCCCGCGGCTGGTACTGCTCCACCACCTGCTGGAACAGCTCCTTCAGATCCACCGCTTCAGGCTCCAGGTGCAGCGTCTCAGCCGTATCGAATGAAAGAAACAGCAGGTTGTCGATCAGGCTGGCCAGCCGCTTGTAGGATTTTTCCAGCACGCCCAGCGCCGAGCGCTGGTCGCCGCTCACCGGGCCCAACGCCTCGGCCGAGAGCAGGTCAATGTAGCCCACCATATGCGCCAGCGGCGTGCGCAGCTCGTGCGACACGTTGGAGATAAAGTCGTTCTTCATCCGGTTGAGCTCGGTCAGCTTGTTCAGCGCTTCCTGCAGCTCGGCCGTGCGCTCCTGCACACGCTGCTCCAGCAGCAGGTTGCTCTGGTGCAAAGCCTCCTGCAGTTGCGCAATTTGCTCCGTGACCGCCGCATCCAGCTTTTGGCGGTCGATCAGCCCCAGCTCCACCAAGGCCTGGCCCAGCAGCACGCGCTCCCCACCCGTGCGCTTCTCCTTCTGGTAGGCCAGAGCCTGCTTCAACTCCTCCTGCTTCAGCAGGCCCTTTTCCACCAGGCTGTCGCCCAGGCGCGGCACCAGGACCTCAGGTGAGAGCGGTCCCGTACGAGAGATGGAGGGCATCACTTTGTTCAAAATTGGCCTGCCGCTACTGCATTGCGAAAACGAAAGGAACTGGTCAAGATCCCCAGTACCCCTTGCAAAAAAGTATACATAACACCTCAGTACGAATACAAGCAGTAGAACACCTGGCGCATTAACAAAATTGCCAAGTCTGTAGAGAAGGGCGAAGCAAGGCCTAACGGTATAATTAAGTCTCTGACCATATTCTGAACACAAGCTCCCCGTAACAAACGAGATTGAAAGGTATTTATGGCGAAAAGCTCCATCCAGCCTGTAGATATTGGCGCACAAATGCGCTCGGCCTACCTCGATTACGCCATGAGCGTGATCGTTTCGCGTGCCCTGCCAGACGCACGCGACGGCCTGAAACCCGTGCACCGGCGCATCCTGTACGCCATGCTGGATATGGGCATCCGTTCTACCGGCTCCTTCAAGAAATCCGCCCGTATCGTCGGTGAAGTGCTGGGTAAGTACCACCCCCACAATGACGATGCCGTCTACGACGCCATGGCCCGTATGGCCCAGGATTTCTCGATGCGCTACATGCTCATCACCGGCCAGGGCAACTTTGGCTCCATCGGCGGCGATCCCCCGGCCGCCATGCGCTATACCGAAGCCCGCCTGCACCCCATGGCCGAGGAACTGCTGGCCGATATTGACAAAGACACCGTCAATTTCACCGATAACTTCGACAGCTCCCTCAAAGAGCCGGTCGTGCTGCCCAGCCGTCTGCCCAACCTGCTCCTCAACGGCTCCTCCGGCATCGCCGTGGGTATGGCCACCAACATCCCGCCCCACAACCTGGGCGAGCTGGTCGGCGCCCTGCAATACATGATCGACCGCTACGACAAGATGGATGACATCACCACTGAGGATCTGCGCCGCTTCGTCAAAGGGCCAGATTTCCCCACCGGCGCCATCATCGTGGGCGAAGAAGGCATCCGTGACCTGTACAGCAAGGGCAAAGGCCAGCTCATCGTCCGCGCCAAAGCCCATATAGAAGAAGGCCGCCGCGGCCGCATGCGGATCGTGATCAGCGCCATCCCCTACCAGGTCAACATGACCAACCTGATCGAGCGCATCGCCGAACTGGTGCGCGAGGGCCGCCTGGAAGGCATCGCCGACATGCGCGATGAGTCTGACCGCCAGGGCCTCAGCATCGTGCTGGAACTCAAGGCCGGCGCCCAGCCCAAGATGGTGCTCAACCGCCTCTACAAATACACTCCGCTGCAATCCAGCTTTGCCGCCCAGATCCTGGCCCTGGTGGATGGCGAGCCGCGCCTGCTCTCCCTCAAGCGCGCCCTGCAGATCTTCCTCGAGCATCGTCAGGAAGTCATCACCCGCCGCAGCAAGTACGAGCTGGAGAAGGCCCAGGCGCGCGCTCACATCCTGGAGGGGCTGCTCACCGCCCTGGCCAACATTGATGACATCATCGACACCATCCGCAAGGCCAAGGACACCGAGATCGCCAAAGAGCGCTTGATGACCCGCTTCAAGCTGTCTGACAAGCAGGCCGTCGCCATCTTGGATATGCAGCTGCGCCGCCTGGCCGCCCTGGAACGCCAGAAGATCGAAGACGAATACAAGCAGATCAAAGAGCGCATTGCCTATCTCAAAGACCTGCTCAAGTCCCCCAAGAAGATCCTCGGCCTCATCCGTGATGATCTGGGCGAGCTTGGCCAGGCCTATGGCGATGAACGCCGCACCGCTGTGGACGGCGAAGGCAAGGGCGATGTGAGCGAAGAGAGCCTGGTGGCCGACGAGGCCACCCTGGTCAGCATCACCAGCCAGGGCTACGTCAAGCGCGTCGCCGCCAAAGCCTTCCGCGCCCAGGGGCGCGGCGGCTCCGGCGTCAAAGGCCACGCCACCAAGAACGAGGATGAGGTCGTGCTGCTGGTGCCTGCCCGCACGCTCGACACCATCCTGTTCTTCTCCAACCGCGGCAAGGTCTATTCAGAGAAGGCCTATCGCATCCCCGAGGCGGATCGCACTGCCCGCGGCACGCCCATCGTCAACATCCTCAACGTTGGCCAGACCGAAACTATCACCGCCGCCGTGGCGGTGCCCAACTTCCAAACCGCCGAGTTCTGCATCATGGCCACCCGTGACGGCAAGATCAAGCGCATGGCCCTCAACGAGTTCGAAGCCGTGCGCCCCTCCGGCCTCATCTGCATCAATCTGGAAAAGGATGACCAGCTCGGTTGGGCCGGCCTAGTCGGCGCCAAGGATCACATCATCCTGGTCTCGCGCAACGGCCAGGCCCTGCGCTTCTCGGTGGACAAAGTGCGCCCCATGGGCCGCCAGGCCGGCGGCCTGCGCGCCATCAAGATGAAGGCTGACGACCAGCTGGCCAGTATGGAAGTGGTCGAGCCTAATGCCGATCTGCTCGTCATCAGCACCTACGGCTACGGCAAGCGCACCCCGCTGACCCAATACCCGGCCAAGGGCCGCGGCACCAGCGGCGTGCTCACCACCGATGTCAAAGCCTTCAAGGACATTGGCCCCATCGCCGCCGCCCGCGTCGTGCAAAAAGAAGACGAGGTCACCATCATCTCGTCGGCCGGTGTCGTGCTACGCACGGCCGTCAACGCCATCCGTGAGGCCAGCCGCGCCACCCGCGGCGTGCGCATCATGCAGGTCGGCAAGGAAGACAGCATCGCCACCCTGGCGCGTATTCCGGTCACCAACATCGCCGCCGTAGCCACCGAGGCGGCCGCTGCCGCGGCCCCGCCCGCCAGCGCCCCGTCCGAAGAGCCGCCTGCCAAGCAGGCCAAGACCAAGGCCGCCGCGCCGAAGGCGAAAGCCAAGGCCAACGCCAAGCCCGCCAAGAAGGCCGCCGCCAAGAAAACTGCGGCCAAAAAGAAAACAAAAAAGAAATAAGCAGATAAGTAGACGCTAAATAAGCCACCTGTTCCTGCGTTTGCGCAGTAAAACAGGTGGCTTATTTGTTGCAACCTCTGTATAACGCAGGTGTACCAAAACGCTTGTTTGCCTCCCATGCGAAACATTTTTGCCCCGTTGCTGCTCCTCATCCTGGCGTCGCTGGCCTGCAATTTCCCCACCACCAGCCTGGGCTCCGCCCAAGGCGTCAGCGTGCAGGGCGCCGTGCCCACTGCCGCGCTGGCGCAGGCCACCCCGCTGGGCGCCGCCATGCCGGCGCCCACCCTGCCGCCCACGCGTGACCCCAATACGCCCATCCTCACGCCTACGCCAGACCAGCCCCACCCGCTGATGGCTCTGCGCACCGACAGCACGGTCTACACCGTCCAGCCCGGCGACTCGCTCAACGCCATCGCCGAGCGCCTGGGCGTGACCCTGCAGCAGCTGCTGGCCGCCAACAACATCCCCAACCCCAACGCTCTCAACGTGGGCCAGGTCATCAACGTGCCGCCCCAGCAGCTCACCAGCATGGGCACCGACTTCAAGATCATTCCCGATTCCGAACTGGTCAACGGCCCCTACGCTATCGCCTTCAACGTGCAGGACTTCATTAGCAACCAGCCCGGCTACCTCAAGCAGCATCAGGAGCAGGTGGACCAGCAATTCCTCAGCGGGGCGCGCATCGTCGAGCGCGTCGCCACCGAATATTCCATCAACCCCAAATTGCTGCTGGCCCTGCTCGAATACAAGAGCGGCTGGCTCACCAATCCCAGCCCGGACAACAACACCTTGACCTACCCCATGGGCCGCGAAGACACCTGGCGCAACGGCCTGTACCGCCAGCTCTCCTGGGCCGCCGACAATCTCAACAAGGGCTTCTACGATTGGCGCGCCGGCCAGGCCGCCAGTTGGAACACGACCGATGGCATTGCCATCCCGCCCAATCCCACCATCAACGCCGGCACCGCCGGCGTGCAGCGCCTACTCGCCATGATGCTCAGCGAGAGCCAATGGCGTACCGCCGTGTCGGACCAAGGCTTCGTCCAAACCTACACGCGCCTCTTCGGCTATCCCTTCGACTACGCCATCGAGCCGCTGGTGCCGGCTGGCCTCAGCCAGCCGGCCCTGCAGCTGCCCTTTGAGCCCAATGTGCCCTGGGTCTTCTCCGGCGGCCCGCACGGCGGCTGGGGCAACGGCTCGGCCTGGGCCTCGCTCGACTTCGCCCCCGGCGCCGAGCTCTCCGGTTGCAACCCCAGCCCTGAATGGGTCACGGCCGCCGCCGATGGCCTGATCGTGCGCTCCGACAACGGCGCCGTCGTCCAAGACCTGGATGGCGACGGCTATGAGCAAACCGGCTGGACCCTGCTGTACATGCACGTCGCCGCCAGCCAGCGCGTCCAGGCCGGCGCCTACCTGCGCGCCGGCGAGCGCATCGGCCACGCCTCCTGCGAGGGCGGCGTGGCCACCGCCACACACTTGCATATCGCCCGTCGCTATAATGGCGTGTGGATCCCTGCCGCCGGCGACCTGCCCTTCGTGATGGATGGCTGGGTCTCGGTCAGCAACGGCCTTCTGTACGATGGCAGCCTGGTGCGCGATGGCGTACGCGTGGACGCCTGCGAATGCCGCTTCCCCGCCAATATGGTGCAACGCAAGCCATGAAACTCCGTGCCTATCGACTCATTGCCTGCAGCCTGGTGGTCGCCCTGGTGACCGCCGTGTGCAGCAGCAGCTACATCACGCCACAGAGCCTGCAGGCCACCCAGGGCGCCCAGGCCGAGCTGACCGCTACCGCCAGCGCCTACGTACCCTCGGCCACCCCCACCGAGCTGCCCACCGCCTCGCCCACGCCGCTGGCCATGCCCAGCGCCACCCCGGCCGAGACGGCCACCGCCGCGCCGCCCTTCGTCTACACCGCCCAGTCCGGCGATACTTTGGATACCCTGGCCGCCCGCTTCGGCGTGGATGCCAGCCAGATCGCCTCGCCGCAAGACATCCCCGCCGGGCTCATCAACCCCGGGCAGATTTTCACCATCCCGCATGCCGTCGGCATCACCACCCCCAACGACAAACTCATGCCGGATAGCGAGGTGATCTATTCGCCCTCCGCCATCGGCTTCGACCCTGATACCTACGCCAATCCCTTCGCCGGCTACATCGCCACCTACCGCGAGTACCTGCCTTCGGCCTGGTACAGCGGCGCCGGCGTGGTGCAGCGCGTGGCGGTGGAGAATTCGCTCAACCCGCGCCTGCTGCTCTCCGTCCTGCAATACCAAAGCAACTGGGTGCTGGGCGAGCCCACCACCAGCAGCGCGGTCGAATACCCCATCGGCTACCGCCTGCCGCAGGCCCACGGCCTGTACCAGCAGCTCACCTGGGCCGCCAAGCAGCTCTCCACCGGCTACTACGGTTGGCGCGAAGGCCGCCTGACCGAGCTCACCTTCCGTGACGGCATCCGCATGCGCATCGCCCCCGAACTTAACGCCGGCACCGTGGCCATCCAATACCTGTTCGCCCAGCTCTACACCTACGAGAACTGGGCCGAGGTGATGCACCCCAACACGGGCTTCGCCTTCACCCACGCCTCCATGTTCCCCGACCCGTGGGTGCGCGCCGCCCAAACCGAGCCGCTCTTCCCGCCCGCCCTCTCGCAGCCGGCCCTCAGCCTGCCCTTCCTCGACCGCCAGGTCTGGTACTTCACCGCCGGCCCGCACGGCGCCTGGGAGCGCGAGGGCTCCTGGGCCGCCCTCGACTTTGCGCCCAGCAGTGTGCTGCCCGGCTGCGTGGCCTCGACCCACTGGGTCACCGCCGCCGCCCCCGGCCTGGTGGTGCGCACCAGCCCGGGCGTGATCGTCGTTGACATGGACGGCGACGGCAACGAGCAAACCGGCTGGGTGGTGCTCTACCTGCACGTCATCGGCGCCAACACGCCCGCCGTCGGCACTTGGCTCGACCGTGGCGATCGCCTCGGCCACCCTTCCTGCGAGGGCGGCACCGCAACCGCCACTCACCTACACCTGGCGCGCAAGTACAACGGCGAATGGATCGGCGGCGGCGGAGCGCTGCCCTTCGTGCTTAGCGGCTGGACCGTGCAATACGGCGCAGACGCCTACCTCGGCTCCCTGGTGCGCGGCGAGCGCACCGTGGTGGCCTGCACCTGCAGCGGCCGTGACAGCCTTATCACCATCAGCAGCGATGATCCCTATTAATCTTCACTCCCCCGCCCATAAGCTCTGCGCCCTGCTGCTGGCCGCCGCCCTGGTGGCCGGCTGCGTTAGCGCGCCAGCGCCCACCTCCGCCGACTCTACGCCGCAGCCAGCCACCGCCTCGGCCGAGACGACCGCCGAGCCGGTCATCACCTCGACCCCGCAGCCGACCCGCCCGCTATACGACGCCGGCACGCTGGTGGACTACACCGCCCAGACCGGCGACAACCTGATCGCCCTGGCCGCCCGCTTCAACACCACAATTCGTGAGATCCGCGCCGCCAACCCCATCATTCCTGACACCGCCACCACGCTGCCGCCTGGCTTCCCCATGCGCATCCCCATTTACTACCGCGCCTATTGGGGTTCGCAATACCAGATCCTGCCAGACGGCCTGTTCATCAACGGCCCGGCCCAGATCGATTTCGATACCCAGGCCTTCGTCGACTCGCAGCCCGGTTGGCTCAAGAACTATCGTGAATACGCCGCCGGTCAGCGCCGCACCGGCGCCGGCCTGGTGGACCTTGTCGCTCAGAATTTCAGCGTCAGCCCGCGCCTGCTGCTGGCCCTGCTCGAATACCAGTCCGGCGCGCTCACCCAACCCATCCTGGATGACGACATTGGCCCGTTCGTGATGGGCTACCAGCACCCCTTCCACCGCGGCGTGTACTTGCAGTTGGTCTGGGCCGCCAATTTGCTCAACAACAACTATTACTTATGGCGCAACGGCAAGCTGATCGAGTTTGACCGCCCCGACGGCACGATCTACCGCCCCGACCCCTGGCAGAACGCCGCCAGCGTCAGCCTGCAAATGTTCTTCAACTCCCTCAAGCCGATGAACGAGTTCAACTCCGCCATCGGGCCAGAGGGCTTCGCCCGCACCTACGCCGAGCTTTTCGGCGACCCCTGGCAGGCGGATACATCCCACATCCCGGGCAGCCTGCTCCAGCCGGAGCTGCGCCTGCCCATGCCGCCCGGCGAGCTGTGGTCGCACACCGGCGGCCCGCATACCGCCTGGGGCACCGGCGCCCCTTGGGCCGCCCTCGACTTTGCCCCCGGCAGCGAGACCCAGGGCTGCTTCAACAGCACCTCCTGGTCCACCGCCATGGCGAATGGCCTGGTGGTGCGCACCGATGTTGGCGTCGTTGTATTGGACTTAGATCAAGATGGGGATGAACGTACCGGCTGGGTGCTCTTCTATTTACACTTGGCCGAGACCGGCCGCGTGAACGTCGGCCAGCGTGTGCAAGCCGGCCAGCCGCTCGGCCACCCCTCGTGCGAGGGTGGCTCCTCCACCGGTACGCACGTCCACATCGCCCGCAAGTACAACGGCGAGTGGGTCGAGGCCGCCGGCGCGCTGCCCTTTGTGATGGAGGGCTGGACCCCGGTCGAGGGCAACTTCGCCTACATCGGCACGCTCGAGCGTCTTGGCCACACCATCCGCGCCTGCACCTGCTCCGATGCGGCCAGCAGCATCATCTCCCGCGCCCCCGCCGTCTCCTTCCCCACACCTGAAATCATCCCCACCGAAGAATCAGAAGAGTAATCCCCTTCATTTGTGATTGCGAGTAGGGGCGCAGCATGCTGCGCCCACTCCCTCACCGTCATTGCTTCGTTCGGCCGATATGCCGTAGGGGCGGGTCTCAGACCCGCCCGCTTTGCTTCCCCCGTGCATCCCGAGCGCAGCGAGGGATCCCCACTACGCGCTCACAGTACTCAAGCCCTACACAGAAGACCTGCCAGCAATGATCCTTCGCTGGTCCGGGCTCGGCGTCCTGGTGTACTTGTATCCACCCGCTCAGGATGACACGCATCCATAGTAGGGGCGCAGCATGCTGCGCCCACTCCATCACGTCATTGCGAGGCCGTGAAGCGGCGCTAGCCGCTGAGCAACGAAGCAATCTGTAGTGTCCCCCCGTGCATCCCGAGCGCAGCGAGGGATCCTCACTCCGCGCTCACATAACTCAAGCCCTACATAGAAGACTTGCCAGCAAGGATCCTTCGCTGGTCCGGGTTCGGCGGTCCGGTGCATCCGTATCTACCCGCTCAGGATGACACGCGAATTTGCCGGTGCACCGTAGGGGCGGGTCTGAGACCCGCCCTTTGCTTTTTACCCCTACAACGGAATGATCTCGTAATCCGTATCGATCTGCACCGCCATCTTGATCATATTCTGCGCCGGGCAATACTTCTCCGAAGACAACTGGATCGCCCGCTCCACCGCCGCCGCATCCACATCATTCCCCGTAATAATGAACTCGATCAACACATGCGTCCACACTTTCGGGTGCTCCTTGGCCGCCTGCGTCGTCACCTTCACCTGCAATGCCTTCACATCCTGGCGCTTCTTCTGCAAGATGGAAATTACATCCATCCCCGTACACGCCCCCAGCCCCAGCGCCATCAGCTCCATCGGGCGCAAGCCTTCCTCGGTGCCGCCAACACTGGAGTCAGCATCCACATCCACTGAAAACCCGCTGCTCATCCCTTTGCCGCGGAAATTCAAGCCCTTCGTCCAATCCAATGCTACTTGCATGCTTCCTCCAGTATGTTGAGTTTGCCTGAAACAACAGCAAGATGATTATAGTTGAGGCGTTACAAGTTAGAATCGCCTGCGCCAATGATCCCTATCAAGCTCGTGCTCTCTGGCTTCCTGTCGTACCGAGACCCGGTCGAGATCGACTTTACGCGCTTCAGCGTCGCCGCCATCTCCGGCGCCAACGGCGCCGGCAAATCCAGCCTGCTCGATGGGCTCACCTACGCCCTGTTCGGCGAGGCGCGCAACCGCGGCGAAGCCCTCATCAACCTGCACCCGGAGGTGCAGGCGGCTGAGGTCGCCCTCACATTTGAATACGAGGGCAACGTCTACCGCGTCCAGCGCCTGCTGCCGCGTGACAAGACCACCCAGCTTGAGTTCCAAATTCAAAACAGCGATGGCCACTGGAAGCCGCTCACCGAGCGCAGCGTGCGCGAGACTGACAAGCGCATTCGTGAGACCTTGCGCCTCGATTACGAGACCTTTGTCAACGCCTCCTTCTTTCTGCAAGACAAGGCCGACCAGTTCACCCAGCAGCGGCCCACCGAGCGCAAGAAGATCCTCGGTAATATTCTAGGACTAGAAGTCTGGGAGGACTACCGCCTGGGCGCCGCCGAGCGCCGCAAACGGGTCGAATCCCAGATCACCGAGCTGCAGGGCCGCCTGCAGGAAGTCGCCAACGAGCTTGACGAAGAGCAGCAACGCAAAGCCCGCCTGCAAGAGCTTGAAGAGGGCCTCAAAGCCATCGCCGCCAAGCGCAGCGCCCAGGAAGCTACCGTGCAGCAAATGCGCATCCTGGCCGCCAACGTAGATACTCTGGCCAAAGCCGCTGCCAGCCAGCAGGCCAGCCTGCAGCGCGCCCAGACCCAGCTCGCCACCCTGCAGCAGCGTCTCGAGCAGCGTAGCGCCGAGCATGCCCAGAACCAGGCCCTGCTGGCCCGCGCCAAAGACATCGAAAAAGCCTTCGCCAAGCTGGAGAAGCTGCGCGTCGAGCTGCGCAAGTGGGATGAGATCGCCATCCGCTTCAACGCCCAGGAGAAAAAGCGCTCCGCCCCGCTCACCAAGATCGAAGCCGAGCGCGCTCGCCTGCAAACCGAGCTCAGCACCCTGCAGGCCGAGCAAGCCCGCGTCCAGGCCGCCAACACCCAGCGCGCCGAGTACGAGAAGCAGCTCAGCACACTGACCGCCCAGATCAAGACCCTCGATCTCAAAGTAGCCAAACTGCCAGAGTTGGAAGCTGAGCTTAAGACAGACCAGGCCGCTCAAACCAAGGCGGCTTCAGAGAACAACTTGCTGCACGTCCAGATGGATGAGCTGGCCGACCGGCTCAAGAAGGTGCAAACAGCCACCGGCAGCTATTGCCCCACCTGCGGTCAGGAATTGACCGAAGAGCACCGCAATAAAGCCATCGAATCCATTCAAACCGAGGGCAAGAAACTCGGCGACCAGTGGCGCAGCAACAAAAAGAAATATGAGGCCCAGGCCGAGCGCATGCTCAAAAAGCAGGAGAAGCTGGACGAGGCTCGCGCCGCGGATAAAGACGTGCGCGAGAAGACCCGCCTCTCTGACCAGGCCCAGCTCACCCTCGAGGAGCTCAAGAAGCTCGAAGCCCAATGGGAAGCCAAAGGCGCGGCCCGCCTGGCCGAGCTTGAGCGCACGCTCAACGAAGACTCCTTCGCCCCCGATGCCCGCGCCGAGCTGGCCGCCGTGGACGCCGAGCTCAAGGCCACCGGCTACGACGCCGCCGAGCACGACCGCATCCGCAAAGAGGAGCTCGAAGCCAGCCTGGCCGAGACCGAGCTGCGCACGCTGGAGGCCGCCCGCGGCGCCGCCAAGCCGGTCGAGCGTGAGATCGGCGAGCTGCGCACCCAGATCACCGAGCAGGAGCAGGAGATCGCCAAGCAGCAGGAGCTGGCCGATACCTCGCAGGACGCCGTAGACGCCGCCCGCCAGGGCCTGCCTGACCTGCAGGCCGCCGAGCGTGAGATGCTCAACCTGCAGGAGCAGGAGAACGGCATGCGCATGGAGCTGGGCCAGGCCCAGCAGCGCGTCGCCGTGCTCGACACCCTGCGCCAGCGCCGCACCGAGCTGGAAGCCGGGCGCGAAACCCTGGCCGGCCAGGCCAGCCAGTTCGAGGCGCTCGAGCGCGCCTTTGGCAAGGACGGCGTGCCAGCCATGCTCATCGAGCAGGCCCTGCCCCAGATCCAGGCCAAAGCCAACGAGGTGCTCGAGCGCCTCAGCAACGGCGAAATGAGCATCACCTTCGTCACCCAGCAGGACTATAAGGACCGCCGCCGCGAAGACAAGCGCGAAACGCTCGAGATCCAGATCCGTGACAGCGCCGGCCTGCGCGAGTACGAGATGTTCTCCGGCGGCGAGGCCTTCCGCATCAACTTCGCCATCCGCCTGGCCCTCTCCGAGGTGCTGGCCCAGCGCGCCGGCGCCCGCTTGCAGACCCTCGTCATCGATGAAGGCTTTGCCAGCCAAGACGAGATGGGCCGCCAGCGCCTGGTCGAGGTCATCAACCTCGTCAAGGAAGATTTCGCCAAGATCCTCGTCATCACCCATGTCGAATCGCTCAAAGACGCCTTCCCCTCCCGCATCGAGGTGGAAAAAGGCCCGCGCGGTTCGCAGGTGCGTATCATCTAGGCCTTCCATGTGCTTGACATTCAGCCCCGGCCGCTTGTAGCTTCCTCAAAAGCAGGTATCCTGTCCCCTCGCAGGGGACATGCCATCCGTCAAATGTTTTAACGAATGTATTAACGGCCCACCGGCCCCCACCCAGTGGCATGATGATTATTAAAACTTTTGAGCTGGATAGCGTATACTCATGCGGCTGATTTTGAATATTAAGGAACCGAAACAAGATGTTGGACAAGATCGCGGGCATTGAAGCCCGCTACGACGAAATCGAGAAAGAGCTCACCCAGGACGCCGGCAACTACCAGCGCGTGGCCGAGCTCTCCAAAGAGCGCTCTGAGCTGCAAGAGATCGTGGAGAAGGCCCGCGCCTACCGCGATGCCCTCAAGCGCCAGGCCGAGGCCAAAGAGCTGGCCTACGGCAACGACGCCGAAATGGCCGAGCTGGCCGAAATGGAGCTGGCCGAGCTCGACGAGCAGGTGCCCCGCCTCGAGAACGAGATCAAGAGCCTGCTACTGCCCACCGACCCGCGCGATAAGCGCAATGTGATCGTCGAGATCCGCGCCGGCGCCGGCGGCGACGAGGCCGGCATCTTCGCCGCCGACCTGTACCGCATGTACACCCGCTTCGCCGAACGCCAGGGCTGGAAGCAAGAGCTGCTCAGCACCAGCGCCACCGGCGTGGGCGGCTACAAAGAAGTCACCTTCCTGCTCAAGGCCAAGGGCGCCTTCTCGCGCCTCAAGCACGAGTCCGGCGTGCACCGCGTCCAGCGCGTCCCCGCCACCGAGGCCCAGGGCCGCATCCACACCAGCACCGCCACCGTGGCCGTCCTGGCCGAGGTGGACGAGGTCGAGATCAAGATCCCCGAGAGCGACATCCGCATGGATGTCTACCGCTCCGCCGGGGCCGGCGGCCAGAACGTGCAGAAGAACTCCACCGCCGTGCGCCTGACCCACCTGCCCACCGGTATCGTCGTCCAGTGCCAGGATGAGCGCTCGCAGCTGCAGAACCGCCTGCGCGCCATGGCCATCCTCCGCGCCCGCCTCTACGAATTGGAGGAGGAGAAGCGCCGCTCTGAGCAGGAGGCCGCCCGCCGTTCGCAGGTGGGCACCGGCGAACGCTCCGAGAAGATCCGCACCTACAACTATCCGCAGTCACGCGTCAGCGATCACCGCATCGGCTACACCTCGCACAACCTGCCCGCCCTCATGGACGGCGACCTCGAAGAGCTCTTCGACGAACTCGCCACCCAAGACGAGGCCGACCGCCTGGCCGCCGCCGGAATGTAAAGGCAGAAAGAACCAAGTGAGAATGCAGAAGTGAGAAGCTAGAGCTTCTTCTCACTTCTGCATTCTTACTTCTGAATTCTCACTTGCTTTTGCAGTACAGTATTTCTATGGCTAGCACCGTAGCTGAAGCTTTACAAGAATCCTTGGCTGCCCTCGCTTCGGTCAGCGAGACGGCCCGCCTCGACTCCGAGGTCTGGCTCGCCCGCGTCCTGGGCGCCGAGCGCAGCTGGCTGCTCGCCCACGGCGAGCATGAGCTCAGCGAGGCGCAGCTGGCTGACTGGCAAACCGGCCTGCAGCGCCTCGCCGCTGGCGAGCCGCTGCCCTACCTGCTCGGCGAGTGGGAGTTCTATGGCCTCACATTTCATGTGACCCCGGCCACACTCATACCCCGCCCCGAGACCGAGCTGCTGGTCGAAGAAGCCATCGCTTGGCTGCGCCTGCACCCGGGCCGCCGCGCCGCGGCCGATGTCGGCACCGGCTCCGCCATCATCCCGGTTGCCATCGCCGCCAACGTCGCCGATGTGCGCTTCCACGCCGTGGACATTTCGCCGGATGCGCTGGCGGTAGCCCAAGCCAACGTGGCCCGCCACGGCCTGACCGAGCGCGTCCAGCTCAGCCAGGGCAACCTGCTGGCCGGCATCACCACCCCGCTGGACCTCATCAGCGCCAACTTGCCCTACATCCCCAGCGCCCGCGTGCCCGCGCTTCCCGTCGCCAAGTGGGAGCCGAACATTGCGCTCGACGGCGGCTCAGACGGCCTGGAGCTGATCCGCACTCTCATCGCTCAAGCCGGCACGCTGTTGCAGCCCGGCGGCCTCTTCCTTGAAGAGATCGACCCTGAGCTCGAAGAGCCCGTGCAAGCCCTGGCGCTGGCCCAGTGGCCGCTCGCCAAAGTCGAAGTCTTGCCAGACCTCACCGGCCGCCCGCGCCTGCTGCGCGTCGAACTGGAGCCGGCGTGAACACGCAGGTCTTGCCCGCCAGCGCACCGGATGCCATCGCCCGCGCCGTAGACCTGCTGCAGCGCGGCGGCATCGTCGCCATGCCCACCGACACGGTCTACGGCATCGGCGCCCTGCTGACGGATGCCGCCGCCATCGAGCGCCTCTATGCGGTCAAAGGCCGCGAGCATACGAAATCCATCGCGGTGCTGCTGGCGGGCGCAGACGATTTGCCCCTGGTAGCCCAGAACGCCAGCCCGGCCGCCTTGCGGCTGGCTCAGCACTTCTGGCCCGGGGCGCTGACCCTGGTGGTGCCGCGCCTGCCCAGCCTGCCCAGTGCCCTCTCCCAAACCAACACCGTGGGCGTGCGCGTGCCAAACCACCCGCTGGCGCTGCAACTGCTGACCGCCAGCGGGCCGCTGGCGGTCACCTCAGCCAATCGCTCCGGCCAGCCGGATGCGCTGACCGCGCAAGACGTGCTGGCTCAGCTCGATGGCCGCATCGACCTGGTGTTGGATGGCGGCAGCACGCCGGGCGCAGTACCCTCCACCGTGGTGGATACCATCGCCAGCCCGCCGCGCATCCTGCGCCCCGGCCCCATCCGCGCAGCCGATATCCTGGCTGCCAGTCAGGCCGCTTGATTTTTTGGGCAAACTGCTTACAGCTGGGCAGATCTTGGGTATCCTCTGCACCTCAAGGGGCAGAGATGCAAAATACACGGCAAGCTAGAGCAGGCAACCATGCACTAAGAGTTGCGAAGCAACTCTCGCGCCGCAAAGCGGCGCAGCACCCCCACACCCAAACGAACAACATCTCCGCACAGAGTTGCGCCGTAGGCGCAACTCTCGCGCCGCAGAGCGGCGCACTTATCCGCACCTAATGATTGTTTCATTTTGCACTTATGCACCGCAGGCACACTATGTCCATAGCGAGATCTCCTCTCCTCTCTTTCCAGGCCGCACCCGCATGGGTGCGGTTTGGGTTTAAGCGCCAAAGCAAACTAAAACATCTGTGCTACAATGCGTGCTTGCAATTTCCAGCGCGCCAGAAGGAACCGCAATGCCAGAAAACGTCATCCGCGTGGTGGGGGCCAAGGAGCACAATCTCAAGAACGTCACCGTTGAAATTCCCCGTGACAAATTTGTGGTGATCACCGGGCTCTCCGGCTCGGGCAAGTCTTCATTGGCCTTTGACACCATCTTCGCCGAAGGGCAGCGCCGCTACGTCGAGTCGCTCTCAGCCTACGCGCGCCAGTTCCTCGGCCAGATGGACAAGCCGGATGTCGAATACATCGAGGGCCTCTCCCCGGCCGTCTCCATCGACCAGAAGGGCAGCTCGCACAACCCACGCTCCACGGTCGGGACCGTGACCGAGATCTACGACTACCTGCGCCTGCTGTATGCGCGCATCGGCATCCCGCATTGCCCCATCTGCGGGCGCGAAGTTGTGCGCCAATCCGCTCAGGAGATCGTGGAGGCCATCGAGAAGCTGCCCGAGGGCAGCCGCCTGCTGGTGCTGGCGCCGGTGATCCGCGGCCGCAAGGGTACCCACGAAGCCGTGTTGGAAGAGATCGCCAAGGCCGGCTTCGTACGCGCTCGCATCAACGGCGAGGTCTACCAACTGGATACCGACAAGGTCAAGCTGGACCGCTACAAGATGCACAACATCGAAGCTGTGGTGGACCGCCTGGTGATCCGCAAAGAAGCCAATGCCGAGGACGCCAAGGGCGCACGCACACGCATGACTGATTCGGTCGAGACGGCCCTGCGCTTCGGCCAGGGCACGGTGATCGTGCAAAACATGGCCGAAGATGCCGGCGAAGACCTGATGTTCTCGGAGAGCCTCTCGTGCCCGGAGCACGGCAGCGTGCTGCCGGAGATCGAGCCGCGCACCTTCTCCTTCAATACACCGCACGGCGCCTGCCCGGAATGCCAGGGCCTGGGCACCAAGCTGGAGATCGATCCCGAGCTGCTCATTCCCGATAAGAAGCTCTCCTTCAACGATGGGGCCATCACCGCGCTGGAATGGGGCGGCCCGCGTGATGAAGGCGGCTACTACTGGTCCACGCTTGAAGGCGCAGCCCGCGCCTTCAAGATCAACCTCAACGCGCCGGTTGATAAGCTGACCCAAAAGGACATTGACCTGATCCTGTACGGCAGCAAGGGCCGTGAGGTCAAGGTGAAGTACAAGCAGCGCGGCAGCGGGCGCGATTACAACTTCAGCACAAAGTTCGAAGGCGTGATCCCCAACCTGGAGCGCCGCTTCCGCGAGACCAACTCGGAATATTCGCGCCAGCGCATCATGGAATTCATGAGCGACCGGCCGTGCCCGGCCTGCAACGGGGCGCGCCTGCGCCCGGAAGCGCTGGGCGTCACCGTGCTGGGCGACAACATCCTGCAGGTCACCCAGCGCCCCGTACTCGAAACGTTGCAGTGGGCGCAGACCCTGACCAATGCCACCAAGCTCAACCAACGCCAGACGATGATCGCCAAGCCGATCATCAAAGAGATCAATGAGCGCCTGGGCTTCATGGTGGACGTGGGACTCGATTACCTCACGCTGGATCGTTCGGCCGGCACGCTCTCCGGCGGCGAAGCCCAGCGCATCCGCCTGGCCACCCAGATCGGCTCGCGTCTGATGGGCGTGCTGTACGTGCTCGACGAGCCTTCGATCGGCTTGCATGCCCGCGACAACGAGCGCCTGCTGCACACGCTGACCAATATGCGCGACCTCGGCAACACGGTGCTGGTCGTGGAGCACGACGAGGAGACCATCCGCCGGGCGGACTGGGTCATCGACATGGGCCCCGGCGCCGGTGAGAACGGCGGCCAGGTGGTCGCGGATGGCTCGGTGGCCGATATCTTGGCCAGCAAGAAGTCGCTGACCGGCGCCTACCTCTCAGGCCGCAAGATGATCGAGGTGCCCAAAAAGCGCCGGGCTGGCAACGGCAAATCGCTGATCGTGCGCGGCGCCAGCGAGAACAACTTGAAGAATCTGGATGTCGAGTTCCCGCTCGGCAAGCTCATTTGCATCACCGGCGTCTCCGGTTCCGGCAAGAGCAGCCTGATGAACGAGATCGTCTACAAGGCCCTGGCGCGCGAGCTGAACGGCGCCCACCTGATCCCCGGCGCCCACAAGAAGATCGAGGGCATGCAGCATCTCGACAAGATCATCAACATTGACCAGTCGCCCATCGGGCGCACGCCGCGCTCCAACCCGGGCACCTATACCGGGCTGTTCAATCTCATCCGTGACCTGTTCGCCGAGTTGCCTGAAAGCAAGGCGCGCGGCTACAAGCCCGGCCGCTTCTCGTTCAACGTGCGCGGCGGGCGCTGCGAGGCCTGCGAGGGCCAGGGCGAAGTGCGCATTGAAATGCAGTTCCTGCCTGACATTTACGTGCCGTGCGAGGTATGTCACGGGGCGCGCTTCAACTCAGAAACGCTGCAAGTCAAGTTCAAGGACATGAGCATCGCGGATGTGCTGGCGCTCTCGATCGACCGCGCCGCCGAGGAATTTGCCGCCTTCCCAGGCATGGCCAGCAAGCTGGAAACCCTGAAGGATGTGGGCCTGGGCTACATCCGCGTCGGCCAATCCGCCCCCACCCTCTCCGGCGGCGAGGCGCAGCGCGTCAAGCTGGCCAAGGAGCTTTCCAAGCGCTCGACCGGGCAGACCATCTATGTGCTCGACGAGCCTTCGGTCGGCCTGCATACTGCCGATGTGCACAAGCTGATCGAAGTGCTGCAGCGTCTGGTGGACAGCGGCAACACCGTGCTGATCATTGAGCACAACATGGACATCATCAAAGTAGCCGACCATATCATTGACCTGGGGCCGGAGGGCGGCCTGCGTGGCGGCGAGCTGCTGGCCGAGGGCACGCCGGAGCAAGTGGTCAAAGTGAAGACCAGCTACACCGGCAAGTTCCTGAAGCCATACTTGAAATAGCCCGCGCATTTACAAGCGGGCTGGCATACAATACTTATGATGTCACCCCGCAAAAAGCTCGGCCCCGCCCGCATTCTGGGCATCGAAACCTCATGTGATGAGACCGCCGCCGCGGTGGTGGAAGACGGCCGCCTGGCGCTCTCCAATGTGGTCGCCTCACAGGCCGAAATGCACGCCAAGTACGGCGGCGTCTTCCCTGAAATCGCATCCCGCCAGCACATCAAAGTCATCGACAGCGTAGTCAAAGAAGCGCTCAGCCAGGCGCACTTAGAGCTGGCTGATATTGACGCTATTGCCGTGACGCGCGGGCCGGGCCTGCCTGGTTCGTTGGTGGTCGGCCTCAACATGGCCAAGGGCCTGGCGCTCGGCAGCCGCAAACCCCTGTATGGCATCAACCATCTGGAGGGGCATCTGTATTCCGCCTGGGTTGGGCTGGGGGAAGTAAACGGCAACCCGCCGCAGTTCCCGCTGTTGGCGCTGATCGTCTCCGGCGGGCACACCGAACTGGTGCTGATGAAAGACCACCTGAGCTACCAACGCCTGGGCGGCACGCTGGATGATGCCGCCGGCGAAGCCTTCGATAAAGTGGCGCGGCTGTTGGGCCTGGCCTACCCGGGTGGCCCCAGCATCCAAAAAGCCGCCGAGAGCGGCAACCCGGCCGCCTTCAGCTTGCCGCGCGCCTGGTTGCCCGGCACCTGGGATTTCTCGTTCAGCGGGCTGAAGACCGCGGTGCTGCACCAGATCCGCACCCTGGCGCCGGATGAAGACCCGGCCAAGCTGCCGACCGCAGACCTGGCCGCCAGCTTCCAGGAAGCTGTGGTGGATGTGCTGGTAGGCAAGACCCAGAAAGCCTTGGATGAATTCGGCGCCAAAGAGGTGCTGGTGGCCGGCGGCGTTTCGGCCAACGAGGCGCTACGCACGCGGCTGCAAGCCGATCTCAAAGTGCCGGTGCATCTGCCGCCGTTGGCGTTGTGCACAGACAACGCGGCCATGATCGCTGCGGCCGGCTATTACCGCCATTCGCTCAAGCGCGCCCCGTTCAGCGGGCTGGATATGGATATTGAGCCGGGGTGGGCTCTGTGATGGATACTGGCGCAGACAAGAAAGCCCTCATCATCATCGCCTCGAACCGCGGGCCGTTCTCGTTCCACAAGCAGGGCAACCGCTTCTCGGTGGAACGCGGCGCGGGCGGCCTGGTGACCGCGCTCGGCGCGCTGGCTGAGCGGCACGAGGTGCTATGGGTCGCCTCGGCGATGAGCGAAGATGACCGCCAATGGTCGCAGCAACACGACGGCAAAGTGCAAACAGTGGAGGGCATTCACCTCAAGCTGGTGGAGCCCAAGCTGGAGGATTACGAAGGCTATTACAACGAGATCGCCAACCCGTTGCTGTGGTTCATCCAGCACCAACTGTGGGACATCCCGCGTGACCCCAGCATTACGGAGGACACCTGGCAAGCCTGGGAGCAGGGCTATAAGCCCGTCAACAAGCTCTTTGCCGAAGCGATCGCTGAGGCGATCGGCAATACAGACCGCCCGGTGATCGTGCTGCCGCAAGACTACCACCTGTACATGACGCCGCACTACCTGCGCGAGCTGGTGGGCGAGCGCGTCCAGATCCAGCCCTTCGTGCATATTCCCTGGCCCGGGCCGGATGCGTGGCGCATCCTGCCGCAGCCCATGCGTGATGCGCTGCTGAGCAGCCTGCTGGAAGCGGACCGGGTCGGTTTCCAAACCGAGAAGGACGCCTTCAACTTTGTGCAGTGCTGCCGCTTCTACCTGGGAGCGCATGCCCACGGCCGCCGCGATGCCGTGGAGTACAACGGCCGCGATGTGGGCGCAGTGGCCTACCCCATCTCTGTGGATGTGGACAAGCTGCGCCAACTGGCCGATGAGCAGGTCACGCGGCTCGAGCGCTCGCAGCTGCTCAACACCGTCGGCGACCGCGCCGTGATCCTGCGGGTGGACCGCATTGAGCCCAGTAAGAACAACTTACGCGGCCTGCAAGCCTACCGGGCCATGCTGCAAAAGTATCCGCAGCACCGCGGCAAGGTGCAGCTGCTGGCGTTGCTGGTCCCCTCGCGCATGGAAGTGGACCAGTACCAGAATTACCTGAGCGAGATCATGGCCGAGGCCGGCCTGATCAATGCCTATTACAGTGACTCGATCTGGGAGCCGGTGCGCATCGTCGTGGGCGACAACTACACGCGCGCCATCGCCGCCATGCAGCTGTACGACGTGTTGCTGGTCAACCCGATCGCGGACGGCATGAACCTGGTGGCCAAAGAGGGCGTGCTGGTAAACCGCAAGAATGGTGTGTTGCTGCTCTCTGAGTTTGCCGGCGCGTTCTATGAGCTGGGCCAGGACGCGCTGACGGTTTCGCCGTTCGATGTATACGGCACGGCCGAGGCGATGCACCAGGCGCTGACCATGCCGATGGAGGAACGCAGCCGGCGGGCCGCCGCGCTGCGGGATGTGGTCGTCAAGAATGATGTGCGCGAGTGGTTTGCCGCTCAGGTGGATGATGCCTTGCGGGCCATGAGCACAAAACCCAGCAGCTCTTCGACGTCAGCCACGCCGTCCGCTACATAGTCCGCCTGCTGCAAGATCTCCGGCGGCGCTTCTTCTGACTGCACGCCAACTCCATAGGCAGCGATTCCCTGCGAGCGCAATTTGGTTGCGGTTTCCAGCGCACTCAGATCGCTAATATCATCTCCCAGGAATAATGCAGCCGTTAGCTTATTCTCCAGCGCCAATTCGCTGAACGCGGTGCCCTTGTCAACCTCCACTGGTGGGCGTACTTCGAGCACCATCTTGCCGGTGAACAAGACCAAGCCATGTTGGCGGGCAATATTGTGGATCTCCACGGCGCGGGTGAGCATAAATTCACGCGGGTCTTTGGTTTGGCGGTAGTGGATGCTGAGGGTCAGGCCCTTGTCCTCGGCTACGGCGCCGGGCGGCAGGATAGCCTGGATCGCGGCATGCGCCTGCTCCAGCGCAGGGCGGTGGGCGGCCGCCTGCGGCAGGCCGACCACCTTGCCATCCAGCCACTGCTCCAAGCCGTGGTTGCCTACGTATACCAAGCCGGGCAAGCCCACCTTGGCCTGCAGGCTAGCAGCGCGACGGCCGGAGATGAGCGCCACTAGGGGAAGTTCAGCCGCCAGGTCTTGCAGATGCTGGCGGTTGCCGGGCGTGATGGCCGCCGCCTCAGGCGTGGGCGCAATGGGGGCCAGCGTGCCATCCAGATCACTGAATAGACCGAAGCGCGGTTGCGCTACCAATTGGCGGATCTGCTCTTTAGCCTTGCTCCAGTGAATGGCGGTCATTGCGATTCCTCGATCTCGCCCAGGTAGCCAAGCTCCAGCAGGGCTTGCAGCACCTGCTGGCTGGCGCCGGGCTTGACGGTGATGGCCAGCGGTCCGAGCAATTCACCCAGCCAGCGGGCGGCGCGCGAGGCGCGTAGCGCCTTGAGCGCCGCCGCGGATGGCACGCGCAGCACCAAACGCGGCGCCAGCTGGATCTGGGCGCCATACTGCTGCCAGCGGCGCAACGCTTGCGGCAGGTTGGGCGGCAAAGCCGCCCCCACCTGCGCCTGCAACAGGGTCAGCAGTTGGCTGGCCTGCAGCCCCTGCTGGCGGGCGGCAGCCAGCCCGGCGGCAGAGATCTGGTACTGGTAGTTGCCCTTGCGCGGCGGCAACCAACTGCAAAAGCGGGCTGCCTGGTAGCGCACCGCCCGCGGGGTAAGCCGCGCCGCTGTGATCTGCCCCAACGAATCTACCTTGAGCTTGACCGTCTCGGCGGGGAGTTTTGGGCTGCGCTGGTTTAGCAAGTCCTCAGCCCAGGGGCTCCAGCGGAAGGCGAGCGGCTCCGTTTCAGATGCGCCGGCAAGCTCAATCAGACCCAGCCAGTGCAGAGGGCCAGTCACATAGTAGCGCAACAGGGCGCCGTCCACAGCATCCCAGTGCTCAAAGCCACGCAGATAGTTGCCGTGCTCATCGCGCAAGTACCAGGCGTCATAGTCGCCGCCGGGGCGCTGGAAGTCAGGTTGGTGCTGCTTGATGTCGGCTACGAAGGCTGCCAGACTCCACCACTGCTCGCGCGGCAAGCTGCGCAGCAAGGCCAGCACTTTGCCGCGCGTGGTGCGCGGGTCGTTCTGCCAGCCGCCTTCGGCGAACAAGCCAGGCAGCAGGCGCAGCTCATTGAGCTCATCGCTATGCAGCCAGGCGGTTACCAGGGTCAAGAGCGCATCACCGCGCTCCATCTCCAGCCAATTGCGGGCCGCGCTGGCGTTCACCTTGCCAGCAGCATCCACCAGACCAGCCTCGCGCAACAAGGCCTGCAGGAAGCTGGTCTGCACCTGCCAGCTTTCAAGTTCGGCGGCTTCGTCCAAGTCCTTGCCGGTGCGCAGGGCAGCCAGCAGGCTGGTCGCCTCGTCCAGTACGCCATCAGAAACAGAGTGCACAACGGCGCGCTCATCCGGCCGGGCCGGACGGCCCATCTGCGTCTGGACAGTAAGGTCGTGGGGCAAGACTGCCATGACTTCATCAGGCAGATAGGCAAATTCTGTCGGGCCATCATGTGCTTCAAAGAAGGCGCGGCCCAAAAGGCCACGGTACCAGAGTTGTTCAGTGATCGAGATCGGGTTGCGCTGCGGGCGCTCTTTTTCCAACCGGGCTGGCCCCATCTCGCGCAATTCCCCAAAGCTGCGCACGAACTGCAACCACGGCTGGCGGCCGCCAGCCGCCGCCAGCGCCTGCAGCGCGGGCTGGCAAGGATGTGGGATCAGGTCAGGCTCGTTGGCAAGTATGGCGGAAAGCTGGGCGGCCAGCTGCTCCGCGGCACGGCGGGCATCTGGGGCGTCAAGCTCCAGCCGCCAGATGTCGGCAACGCTACGCAGGTAGGCTAGATCATGGCCTTCAAGGCTGTGTTCAAGGCCGGGCATGGGCGGCTCCCAGCCGGCAGCCTTTAGCTGGCCGGCGGCGCCAGCACTTCCAGCGCCTGCGGCAATATGCTGATCTTGAGGTTGTGCACGTTGCTATTGAAGCCAGAGAAGGTCTCGCCGTCAATATGGATCGTGAGCGATTGTTTGGACTTGATCTCAATGGTCTTGGCGGTGCCCATCTTGACTTGCTTCTCAAAGCGGCCCTGAGTACCCTTTAGAAATTCAGGGATGAGGCGGAACATGCTGAGGCGCGAGATCTTGTTGACCTGAGTGTAGTTGAGCAGGCCGTCGTCAAATTCGGCATCCGGGGCGGTGATAAAACCGCCGCCCTCACGCTTGCCGTTGCACACGCCCAGCATCAGCACGTCGGCCGCCCAGCTCTCCTGGTCGGTGGTGATCTGCATGTTCATGACATCGTAGCGGCGAATGATGGTGAGCAGCGTGGCGGCAAAGTACATCAGAAAGCCGCGCACCAGCGGCAGGTTGTGCGAATAAATATTGACCGAACCGCCAAAGCCGATGTTCATGGTGTTGTCCCAGTACTCTTTGCGGCCGTTCTCATCTTCGATCAGGGCAATGTCGATCGTGCGGGTGTGGCCCTGCAGGGCCATTTGCAAGGTATCCCGCGGCCCATCCGGCAGGCCCAGGTTATGGGCAAAATCATTGCCAGAACCCAGCGGCACGATGCCGAACTTGGGGCGCTTGTTGGCCGGCACGCTCATCAATCCGTTGATCACTTCGTGGGCCGTGCCATCGCCACCCACGGCGATCACCATCTCATACCCCTCTTCGGCGGCCTCGCGAGCCAGTTCGGTGGCATGAGTGGGGTACACCGTACCCGCCCAATCGGCGCCCCCATGCTGCTCAGCAATGGCTCGCAGGTCGGTGGCTTGCCGCCAGGCATTGCCCAGGTCAGCATTGGGGTTGATGATGAGCTTGATGCGTTTGCGAGCCATTGTGTCTCCAGAAGGGGGAATGGCGGAATTATAGTCCGAAACCAAAAAGCCGCCCTTTGAGGCGGCTTTTTGGTGATTCTGTCGCAGATCACGCCGCTTTAGAGCGGCCAATCACGCAAAATGCGTTCCGTTTCCTCGGCGTGGCGGGTCTCATCGCTCACAATGTTCTCCAGCTCCACCGCCAGGCCCTTGTCGCCATACTCGTCGGCCTGCTCGGCGCGCTGGGTGTAGTCACGCACGGCGCGCTGCTCGGCCTCGAGTACCGCTTCCAGCATCTCACGGTTGCTTTCGGCCATAGCCACGGGGCGAGCTTCGGTAGTAGGCTCGCCGCCAAGAGCGACGATCTTGTTGGCCAGGAACTGGGCGTGGCGCTGCTCATCCGGCACTTCAGCCAGGAAGAATTCGACCAGCTGCGGGCGGTATGGACCGGTTACCTTGGCGGCATACACAATGTACTGGCTGATGGCGCCCAACTCGCCGGCCAGATCCTCGTTCAGATTATGTATCAGGTCGGCCTTGGCTTGCACCATGGTGGCTGATTTGTCTTTGGTTGCCATTCTGCACCTCCTGCATAGGCATGACCATTTCTGAGCACAGTGTCTCATTCAAGACAACGAGGAGATAGGGTCATCTATCACAGGTCAGCTGCCTAAATGGCCTGAGCCGCTTAAGTTGCCTTAATTCTGAGAAGGCAGGTAGCAGATCTCGGCTTCGACCCCATTTGGGGAGATATGCAGCAGGCCATACGAGGGGTCTTTGCCGGGCAACACCTGGCAACAGGCGGAGCCCGGGTTGACCACCAGAGTTTTGCCGAAACGCCGCACGAGCGGCTCGTGGGTATGGCCGAAGACGATGACATCCGAATCTGGGAAGAACGCCAGCATGCGTTGGGTGAAGTAATCAAACGAGCGCGGGCCAAAGAGCAGATAGGCCAGCTTGTCCCGCAGATAGTTGGGCCAGTTGATGTGGCCGTGCGCCAGGCCGAGCCGCACCCCGCCAAACTCCAGATGGCGGTAACTGGGAAGGTCATCAAAGCCGAACCAATCCGTATTGCCGCGCACGGCGTGCACGGGAGCCACCTCAGCCAGCTGTGCCAGCAGACTGGGCGAAGAAATGTCGCCCGCATGCAGGATGGCGGCCACGCCAGCCTGCTGGAAGGCGGGCAGGATGCGCGGGTCCAGACCGCGTTTGCGGTCTGGCACATGCGTGTCTGCGATCAATCCGAGGGTGATCTTCGACAATCTGGCTCCCGCTACGATTTTAGCGGGATGACCAGGTCATATGGGTAAGGCGCAAGGATCTCAATGTGTCCGTCCGGATGCATGTAGACCGCGTCCTCAATGCGCACGCCCAGCCCGCGCTCGGGGTAATACAAGCCGGGCTCGACCGTGATGACCATGCCGGGCTTGAGCACATCTTCGGCGGTGGTGTCGCGCCCAGTGGAAGGGCGCTCGTGAATATCCAGACCCAGGCCGTGGGCGAAGGAATGCACATACCCGTTGCGTGTCAGCGGATTCTGGCGCACGGTGGGATGACCCTGGGCTTCGAACAACTCGCACACGCGGTCCTGGTAGACCGTGCCATGCACGCCCGTCTTCAGCTCGCCCATCACGGTGTCGAAGACCGCGCGCACATCGTCGTACAGAGCTTGCGCCTCCGGCGTGGCGTGGCCAATGCACCAGGTGCGCGTAAAGTCGGCGAAGTAGCCGCCGCCGGCTTGCACCGGGTAAATATCGAACACGATCGGTTCACCGAGGCGCAGCGGCGCATCCGGGCTGCCCTGGCTGTGCGGCACGCCGCCCTCGGCGCCGGGGGCAAAGATCGTGCCGTGCGGGTTATCCATGCCGCGCTCTGCCAGCAGGCGGTTGATGAGCGACTTGACCTTGGCCACGGTCACCTGCTGGCCATCTTCGCCGGTGAGCACACCGCCGACATCCTTCTGACGGCTGAGGAAGTCAGCCACCTGGCCCACTACCTCGACGGTGCTTTGGGCAACGCTACGCATCTGCTCGATCTCTTGGGGGTCTTTGGTGGCACGCGCCTGCAGTAAGAGGGAGTCTTTGTATTCGCCAACAAACTCGATATTGGGCAGTAGTTCCTGCAGGCCGGAGATGAGGCCGAAGGTTTCGCCGGCATCGCGCTGCCCGTAGACGGCTACTTTGCCGGCGGTCAGGCCCGCATCGATCAGCATGCGCTGGTACAGGCGTGCCGTGGCCCGCAGGGGATTCTTGCCCTCCTGCTCATAGATATCGCGGTAGTTGTAGTCGGTGATCGAGCGGGTCTGCAAACCGGTGGCGGCCGCCTCGTCACGCTCCATGTTGTGATAGAAGAGCACCGGTTCCTCACCGCGCTTGACCACCAACACGCCATCGGTCACGTGCTTGACGCCGGTGAAATAGGTCATGGCCGGGTTGTGCATGGCATCCCCCAAAATGATCAGGGCGTCCAGCCCGCGGGCTTCCATCAATGCGGGTAAGTCTGATTTCATTATCTAAACTCCTATCAATACTTTGCGCAGTACACGCGGCTTCAGCAAGGCGGCCGGGTGCTGCTGGCTCATCAAAATGCCAACAAACAGTTGGCGTACTTCAGGCGCCTGTTCGCACAGCCTGATGATACGGTCCATCAACAAGGGATTCACATACACTTTGCGCAGATAGCCCAGAAAGCGGAACATGCTCTGGAAGTTGGCGCGCAGCATGCGGTCATAGCCGGCCAACGCCTTGGGGCCAAAATCGCCGCTAGTAAAGCAGCTCTGCAGGAATTCCGCGGCGATTTTGCCCGTCTCCAGGGCAAAGTCGATCCCCTCTCCCGTGAGCGGGCTGACCAAGCCGGCGCTCTCGCCCACCAGCAAGACGCGCTTGCCGAAGGTGGGTGCGGTGGTGAAGTCGATACGCAGAGGGTAGCTCTTGATGGCGCCAACCTGGCTGGCGCCATCCATCAGCGAGCGCAAGCGCGGGCTGGCCACAAAACGGGCCAAGGCGGCGCGCAACGAGCCACCCGCGCCGGCTTGCTCACGCCATAGGCCCAGGCCAATATTGGCCGAGTCTGGCCCGGTAGGGAAAACCCAGCCATAGCCCGGCATGGGCACTTCTTCAAAGTGAGCTTGAATATGGTCACCCAGGTTGCGCAGCCCTTCATAGTAGGCGCGCACCGCCACGATCGGGCGCGGCGCGTATTCAAGGATGCCCATGTCACGCAGGAAACCGATATTAGCTCCAACCGCGGCAATTGCTACTTTGGCGCGGTACGTAGTGGGTTGGCCATCCACGTCTGCGAAAATATCGACCCCGTCCTCGTCGACAGTTATCCGAGCGACCTTGGCGTCGCCTACAAACTGTGCGCCCTGCTGGATTGCGCGTTGGCGCAGAATATCGTCAAGATAGAGGCGCGGAACGACGAGCAGATGGTCGCGGAACTCAGGATGCTCCGGGACGCTGGCCTGCATGGTGGCGCCGCGTTTGGCAAAGACCGAGATGCCATTGACGCGAAAGCCGGCTTGCTCCGCCTGGGCGAAGACGCCCATATCATCCAGGATGTGCAACGCGCGCGGGGTGAGGCCGTCGCCGCAGGTCTTATCCCGCGGGAACGTAGCTTTATCCAGCAGCAGCACGCTGCGGCCAAGGCGAGCGTTGTAATAGGCAGCCGCCGAACCGCCCGGCCCCGCGCCGATTACAACGACGTCATAAAGCGGGGCTTGCATTGACTAGGCGGGGCCTGGCGTGTTTTGCGCTTCGAGCGCCTGCAGGATCTTGAGCACATCGGCGCGGGAGAGCTTCTCTCGCCCCTCGGCCAGCGCTTCCAACGTGGCAAGCGCCAGCGCCCGCGGAATGTTGACAAAGTCAGAGAAGGTGCTGGCCGCCAGCTGCTGCATGTAGGCGTCAAACTCCTTCAGATTGTGGCGCGCATAGGTTTGCATCTCTGCGTCACCCCAGTCTTCGGGGTAAAAGTCTACGCCACGCTGCAAGTCTTCCTTGCGGTTGCGCAGAATGTTGACGGATTGCAAAGCACGGCCAAATTGGATGGCCAGGCTGCGGTGGATCTGCACATGTTCAAACCAGGCCCACAGATCACACAGCAGCAGCCCCACCGCGCCGGCTACGCTGTAGGTGTAGCGATCCAGGTCAGCTTGCGAACGGACTGAGAAGCCGTTCAGCACCCAGTCACGCATGCGGCCGGCCATCGCCGAGGTGGCTTCCCACACCCGCGGGGCGATGAACGCCGGGGCGTAGCAGCACCATTCGGAGAGGCGCAGGGTGACTTCGGGCAGCTCATCCTTGTACGGGGCGAACAACGCCTCAAAGCGGGCGTGGTCAAAACGCTCGACCGAGGTCTGCGAGTCCAGGATCAGGCAGATCGATTGGAGCAGCTCGGCTTTTTGCTCGGCCGTGAGATGAAAGTGATCCTCGATCTCATCGATGGCGCGCATGCACAGATAGCCTGCAGCCACTGCCTCTTGCAGGCCCTGGGGCAACCTAACGATGGGCAGATAGAAGGTACGGCTGGTTTGCTCTAATACTTGCAGGGGGCTATTCGATGTCATTCATCAGATTATATATCACCGCTATGGCGCCACTGGCTACGTTCTCGCAAACGCAGAAACCACTCGATGGCAAAAAAGGCCAGCGCTAAAAAGATAACCAACGCAGGGTTGAGCACCCGGCCGAACTGCAGCCAGGCCAAGGTAGCGGCATACACGCCCACCCACAGCCCCTGGCGTACGATCGCATTGACCCGGGCGGGCGGGTCGCTGGGGAAGCGGTAGTTTATGAACGAAACCACCGGCAACCCTAACCCTGTGAAGGCGATGGCGATAAGGAAGAAAAACAGCCAGCGCGGTATCAGGTTGGGCTGGGTGCTAGTGACCAGCAAGCCCAGGCCGCCCCAGCCGAAAACCAACAGCAGCGCGGTGGTGGGCAAAAAGGCAAAGGGGGAAGGGGTGCCAGCTTTGTTCATGCTTACGAGATTATACGCTTTAGCCCTTGACGGCGGCGAGGATGCCAGTGTACACTGCCGCAGTTAGGAGACAGGCGTGAAATTCTTCTTCACTGACACCAACCCTGAGCAGTCCCCGGCTTCCAAGGCCGGTGGCTTTTCCCTGCCTTGGCGTAGTGCGCCTGTTTCCGGCCTATAGAGTCATCTGAACTTTGGTGAACGGCCGCACGGCGCACAGCCCTGCGGCCTTTTTGTTTTAAGACCGCGGGCAGCCCTGCGGTCTTTTGTTTTTTTATTACTCAGGAGAGAAAATGGCTACACAAGAATTTGAAGGTTTTTCATTACGCGCAGTGGTCGTTGAAGATGTTGTCGCCGTGACCAATGTCATCAACCAGTTTTCGAAAGTTTTTGCCGGGTTGGAAGAAGAGGCGGCCGAGGAAGTGCTGGGCTTCTGGAGGACACCCGGAATTGACTTGCAGCAGGACATGCGCGCCCTCATCTCGCCCAGCGGGGAAATGGTGGGCTACGCCGAAGCTTTGGCCTGGAACGAGGTGCCGGTGAACCCGTACATCTTCCAGCGCGTCGTGCCGGCCCTGGTGGGCACGCCTGCCCAGCGCATGCTGCTGGATTGGGCCGTGGAGCGCTGCAAGGACGCGCTGGCGCGCGTGCCGGCTGATCTGCGCGTTGCGATCGGCCTGCACGCCATCGCTGGCGTGCCGGCCCAGCACGATCTGCTTACCGCACGCGGGTTCAAGCTGACCCGCCATGTCTTTGAAATGGGCATCGACTTTGAAGCCGCGCCGCCCGCGACTACCTGGCCAGACGGCATTGAGCTGCGGCCATTTGAAGTGGAGCGCGACCTGGCGGTCGTCTACAAAGCGCACGACGAAGCCTTCTCAGACCACTTCGGCCATGTGGATGAGCCGTTCGAGGCTGGGCTCAAGCGCTTTCGCCACCTGATGGTGGAGGAAGGCTCCGAGTTCGACCCGGCGCTGTGGTTCGTAGCCATGCATGGCGATGAAGTGGCCGGCTACCTGGTAGGGCGCAAGAAGCCGCACAACGAAGGCCACCTGGGTTGGATCAGCATCCTGGGCGTGCGCCGCGCCTGGCGCAAGCATGGCCTGGGCCTGGCGCTGCTGCAGCATGCCTTTGGTGAGTTTTACAAGCGCGGCTGGATGCGGGCGGAGTTGGATGTGGACGCCGGCAGCCTGACCGGCGCGGTACGCCTGTATGAGCGGGCCGGCATGCGTGAAGTACGCCGCCACGATCGCTACGAATTGGAATTGAGACCTGGGAAGGAGTTGATGACCATCGACATAAGCAACTAGAGACTGCACACAAAACCAACACAACAGCGCCGGCGTTCTGCCGGCGTTGTTGTTTAAGCTGCCGTTATACTACGCTGAAGAAAGAGAGTGCATCCATGGAATACAGACAATTTGGCAAACATGATCTAAAAGTCAGCGAGATCGGCCACGGCCTTTGGGGCATGGGCGGTTGGAGCGACGCGGATGACAAACAATCCATGGCCGCGCTGGAGCGTTCGCTGGAACTTGGGTGCAATTTCTTCGACACCGCCTGGGCTTACGGTTCAGGGCACAGCGAACGGCTGTTGGGCCAGCTAATCCGCAATCATCCCGATGCTAAGATCATTGTAGCCACCAAAGTGCCGCCCAAGAACGGCAAGTGGCCGGCTGACCCGGGCGACAAGCTGCAAGACGCCTTCCCCGCCCAGCACATCATTGAGCTCACCAAGCGCAGCCTGGAGAACCTGGGCACCGACAGCGTGCATTTGCAGCAACTGCATGTATGGGATGACAACTGGGCTGATGACCCGGAATGGATCGAGGCTGCTCAGCGCTTGAAAGAAGATGGGCTGATCAAACTGTTCGGCCTGAGCCTGAACCGCTGGGAGCCCTGGAACGGCCTCAAAGCCATCCGCACCGGCGCGGTGGATGCTGTGCAGGTGATCTACAACATCTTTGACCAGGCGCCGGAAGACCAGCTGTTCCCGCTGTGTCAGGAGATGGGCGTAGGCGTATTAGCACGCGTTCCGCTTGACGAGGGCGGCCTGAGCGGCAAACTGACCCTGGACACTAAGTTCGCCGAAGATGATTGGCGCTCCGGCTACTTTGGGCCTGAGAACCTGAAACCCACCGTGGAGCGGGCTGAGGCGCTCAAGCCCTTGCTGCCCCCGGGCATGTCGCTGCCCGAGATGGCATTGCGCTTCGTCCTAGCCCACCCGGCCGTCAGCACAACCATCCCCGGGATGCGCAAGCTGGAGCATGTGGAACAAAACATTGCTTTGAGTGATGGGCAGGCATTGCCGGCGGAGTTGCTGCAGCAGCTTAAGGCGCACCGCTGGGACCGCAAAGTAGCCCCCTGGTCTGACTAACTTTCCGGAGTAGGCTGTTCTTCGGCCACCGTTCGCAGCTCGGCCGCCATGTAGGGAACCTGCTCTGGATTGCACCAGATCACAATGGTGCGGTAGTCTGAGAACATCACCCCTTCGGGCAGCTCGAACTGCTGGTCGGATACGCCGTCCAGCAAACCCAGGTCCAAGCTTCCCTCTACATGCGCCGCGGTGAATTCCTCGGCTGGGTCTGCGTTGGTGAGCAGCACGTGCAGATCTGTGCGGTACTCGACTTCGATACCTTCCAGGCTGAGTACCTGCTCGCCACTTTCCAGCGCATAGACCTCAGCACTGCCACTGCCCACATAATTCAGGGCGACAAAATCACCCACTGCCAGCAATTGCGCCTCTGCAAGGGCCGAGCCTACAGTTTCCACAGTGATGGTTTCTGTCGGCGCCAATGTAGCCGTGGGAAGACGCGGCGTGGCGCTGGCCATGACGGCCAACGTGGGGAAAGTTACGTAAGCTTGGCGGCTGGTGAACAACGGGGAGATGAGATACCAGGCAAGGGACGAACCCAAAAGGGCCGCTCCAAGCACCGCCAGGCGCACTTCTGGTCTTTTAAGCATGGAGCGCGGATTATAGCTGACGGGCAGTCCGACGCGTGACAATTAGGTTTAGGGTTGTGTGAGAGGTGCGAACTCGGCTGAGCGCTCTGCGCTCAACCAAAGGGTGTATCCATCGGTTTCAGCACGCAGCCAGCCGAGTTCGGAGGTCTGTAGCAAGGTACGCCCCTGCAAGGCGGTCAGCTGCTCATGCTGCATCTGGCCATCATTGGCCAGCCAGTAGGTCTGCGCATCCAGTGCGGCCAGCCAGCCTGCCGGATTGAGCGGGGCATACCCGCCATCGGCCAACAGTATGATGTCTATGCCCTGAATGGATTGTTGCTCAAACTGAGCCAGCTGATCTGCATCGAGGCCGAGCGGCAACAGGGCTTGGAAGTTGTGCCAGCTGATCAGCACAGTGGCCCCACGCGGGCCTATGCCGACAACTTGCAGCTGCGCGCCCTCCCCCAGATCCATCACCTGGCCGGCTGCGAGTTCGTGGGTAGTCATGCCGGCAGCCTCCAGATTGGTGAGCAACTGCGTGAACGCGGCTGGTGGCCATTGGTGCGCCCAGGCCACCTGGGCGATGTGGAGATGCTCTACTCCGGACTGAAGCCCGTTGGTCTGCTGCGCACGTTCGCCCAGCACCAGCAGCCAATCCAGCTGGCGGGCAAATGGCGGCAGATGCTGCCCAAGCTGGCTGGAAAGCTCCACCGCGCTAGCGCCGCCATTGATCAGCAGGTTGCGGCCCGTGGGCGTACGCACCAGCAGAGCTTCGCCGGGCACATTGAGGAGTGTGATCGCCAACCGCCCGCTGGGCGCAGAGAACACCAAGCCCCAGGCGCCAAAGGCAACTGCGGCCAACGCCACCGCCGGCAGGGCTGGGCGTAGTTGCAAGCTGCGCACTGCGTTGCGCACGGGGGCCAGGCTCGCCGCCAGCACGGCCGCATAGTAGGCCAGCACCATCGCCATGCTGAAAACACCCACCTGGTAAGCCGCCCAACTGGGGCTGGCCAGCCATTCCACAATGCGGATCGTCAGCAGCGCCAGCGGCCAGGCGACCAATGCCAGGAGCTGCCCAAGGACCGGAATTACCACGCCAGCGAGCAGCGACAGGCCACCAAAGATCAGGATCGCTGGCTGCAGCGGCAGGATGAGAATATTGGCTGGCAGGGCAACCAAGGACAGGCGCCCAAAATGGTGCAGCAACAGTGGCAGAGTAAGCAGCTGTGCAGCCAAGGTGAGCAGCACATACTCATACAACGGCCCTTTGATGCGGGCAGCCCAGGCGGCTGGCAATCGCTGTTCGAGTTGGGCGGAGGCCCATGCTTGCAAGGGTTGTGCGTATACAAGCAAACCCAAGGTTGCCGAGAAAGAGAGCTGAAAGCCAACATCCCAAAGCACCAGCGGATTGATCAACGCCATCAGCGCGGCCGTGAAGGCCAGGGTGTTCAGGCTATGCTGCTCGCGCCCGGTGACCTGCGAACCAAGTACGACCAAGCCCATGATGGCGGCGCGCACCACGGAGGCCTGGGCGCCCACCAGCAGCGTATATACAACAATGCATACCGCGGCCAACCACAGCCCCTTGCGCTTGCCAAACCAGCGCGCAAAAAAGGCCAGCGCCAGGCCGGCGATGATGCTGATATTGAAGCCGGAGATGGCCACAATATGACGCGTGGCGGTATCGTTGAAGTCTTCTTTGAGCGTCTGGCTGATGCCGCTCTCGTCGCCCAGCAGGATGCCAGCCAGCAAGCTAGCAACCGGGTCAGGGTACAGGCGGTGCAGCTCGTCGACCCCGCGGGCACGGAACGTGTGCAGCGCCGCTTGCAGGCCGCCGCCCCCGCCGGCCGCCAGGCGCTGTGCAGACGCGAAGGGCATGAGGCTGTGGACGCCCTGGCGCGCCAGATACAGCCGATAGGAGTCATCGGCCGTGTCGCCTGGCGTGCGCAGGCGGCCGGTAAGCTTGACATAGTCTCCATAAGCCCAACGCTCACCCAAGCTTGTACGCGCCAACATCTGGCCAGAAATAGACTGCTGCCCCTCGCCCAGATCGATCTGCTCGACATCTACCCAGAGCTCAATGTAGGTGTAGCGGTATACCGGCGGGCGGCTGAGGGTGCCCCAGATGGTTACTGAACTCTCAGTCTCGTTGTAATAGATCAGCGTGTCTGCTGAAACTACGGGCTGAGCCGCCTGGTAGCGCAGGGCGCCCACGCACAGCAGGAGGGAAGCCAGGGCGCCCAAGCGAGCCAACCGATCCAGCTTGCGCCAGCCTACTATCATGACCAAAACGGCCAGCGATCCCAAGGCAAGCCATAGGTTCGTCGGGGCAAGCGCCAGCCCGGCTGCGGCCACGATGCCCAGCACGAACGCCAGACTGATCCATAAGAGCGGGAGCTCAATCAGGTGCGTAGTAAGACTCTGCTTGGTGTCCACCTGGTCGAAATTATAATCAGCGGCCGTTCGGCAGCCTGGAGCAGTGGCTCCGGTGGTGACGGCAGCTCACTACCTGTGCCTTGGCTGATATTAATAACAAACGCCCGCCGGATCCGGCGGGCGTTTATGCAGTGCAATACTGCGATGGTGTTAAAAGAAAAGTCCCTTGGCAATGACCTACTCTCCCAGGGGGCTGCCCCCCAAGTACCATCGGCGCTAACGAGCTTAACTACCGGGTTCGAGATGGGACCGGGTGTACCCTCGTTGCAAAGATCACCAAGAGACTATTTCACAAGTCTGGTTACTGAATAATGACCCTAGGTGCTGCACGGAAAATCTTCGAGTTCTCCACAC
>JAHBVE010000003.1 GCA_019637675.1 Anaerolineales bacterium
TCCTTTCGGACTGTTATCCCCCACTTCGGGGCAGGTCACCAACGCGTTACTCACCCGTTCGCCACTAGAAATATCGTATTGCTACAATATTCTCGTTCGACTTGCATGTATTAGGCACGCCGCCAGCGTTCATCCTGAGCCAGGATCAAACTCTCCGCAAAAAAGTACATCCGAAGATGTACATAGATACATCTCTATGCGGTTAGTCAAAGAAAACGCAAGCTATCTTTACTTCTTATCACTATTCAGATGTTAAGGTCCGGCGCATACACAGGGGCGGGATTCTACCCACACACTGATGGCCTGTCAAGGCTGGTAGACATGAAAAGTCCCGATGCCAAAAGGCAGTCGGGGCCTTCGTCGCTGGACATTGTTCAGTTGTTAGGGGAATGCTGTACTGCTACAGATATTCCGGCTACCAAATGCTGGAACATTATATGCAGAATTTCACAAATAGCAAGCAATTTTGAAAGTTTTAAGATTACATGTTCTGCCGGCCAGCCAGCGCCCGCAGCAGTGTGCTCTGATCGGCATACTCCAGGTCGCCGCCCATGGGCAGGCCGCGTGCCAGCCGCGTGACCCGCACACTCAGCGGGGCGATCTGCTGCTGCAGGTACATGGCCGTGGCATCACCCTCCATGCTGGGGTTGGTGGCCACGATCAGCTCTTGCACCTGGCCGGTCTTGAGTCGCTGCAATAGTTCAGCGATCTTGAGATCCTCTGGGCCTACGCCTTCGATCGGGGAGAGCGCCCCACCGAGTACATGGTACAGACCGCGGTAGCCTTGCGTGCGCTCGATGGCGAGCACATCCAGCGGTTCTTCTACCACACACAGCAGCGCCTTCTCGCGCTCGGGGTGTGCACAGATCGGGCACAACTCCTCACCCGCGGCGGTGATGTTGAAGCACTGCCCGCAGGTGGCCGTGCCCGAGCGCAGAGCACCCAAGGCCTTAGACAGCTCATCCGGCAGAGCGCCGTCGCCGCGCAACAAGAAGAAGGTCAGGCGTGAGGCCGTCTTCGGCCCCACGCCTGGCAATCTGGCGAACGCCTCGATCACGCGCTGAATCGGTTCGGGCAGTAACACGGGTGCGTCTTAGAAGTTCAGGCCTTGCGAAAGCGGGCCTAGGCGATCTTTGGCCATTTGGCGCGAGGCTTCCAACGCGTCGTTGAAACCTTCCATCAGCAGTTTGGAAAGATTGGGGTCCGCGGCTGCTTCTGGGGAGATCTCCAGGCTGGTCAGGCGCTGGTCACCCGTGATGACGATCTTGATGGCGCCATCGGCCACTTCGGCGGTGACGGTCTCTTTGGCAAGCTCTTTCTGCGCCTTGACCAAATCCCCTTGCAATTGGCGCAGCTGATTGAGCATGCCACCCATATCCCCTAAACCCGGTAGTTTGTCCATGACTTTATTCTCCGTATCAAATTATCTTCAGACTACTGATCATTCGTAGTCTGGTCAGTATGATCAACGATCTCGCCACCCAGGCGCACAGCAGCTGCCACGACGCCTGAGCTATCCAAGCCAGCCGGCAATTCTGATGCGCTGGCCGTGCTCAGATAACACTGCACCTCTAGCCGGCGTTGAAACGCCTGCTCAAGCACATCATGCAACATTGTTAAGTTGTCTGGTTTTTCCATTTTGTCTTTCAAGACATCCGTGGCAAAGCCCAGCAACAGTTTGTCTTCACGCAAATGGCGCGCTTTGACCGAGTTAAGCAAGGCCGCCAGGTTTGCGTTCTGCTGCCTGGCCAAATCTTTGATCTTACTCCATTGCGCCATGTCCAGGCCTTGGCCTGCGGCTGCTGCAGTCGGTGCCGGCTGTGCAGCTGCCCGCGGCGCGGTGGTTGCTTGCGGCGGGGGAGCGGCCCGGCCCCGCGGCTGCGCAGGTGCGGCCGTCTGAGGCCTGACCGCGGAGGGCGCCTGCATGGCTTCGATCAGGGCCATCTCCAAAGGCAAGCCGGGTTGCCAGGCTTGGCGCACTTCGGCGGCGGCTTCGTTAAACAAGCGCAGTGTGCGCAAAATGCTGCCCGGCGCCAACGCCTCGGCTTGCGCCTTCATGC
The DNA here is from genome assembly GCA_019637675.1 of Anaerolineales bacterium. Taxonomy (GTDB): domain Bacteria; phylum Chloroflexota; class Anaerolineae; order Anaerolineales; family UBA11579; genus JAMCZK01. The sequence goes on from JAHBVE010000003.1 coordinate 2,061, forward strand.
GGCGCGCCTCGTCACCGGCGAATTCGTGACCCAGGGGTACATTCATGCCCAGCAACAAAACACCGCGCAGCGTATCCACGATCTGGCGCGCCAGTTGGCGCGCATCGCTGCCCGTATCCAACGCGGCCCGAATGCGCTCAAGGCCGGCGGCGGCATCATTGGCTACCAGGGCGTCGATCACACCCAGCACAGCTTCGCTGGCCGAGGTGCCGAGCACCTGCTGGGCCCAATCCAGGCGTAAGCGTTCGCCCGGTACGGCCAGCTGGTCAAACAAGGAGATCGAGTCACGCAGGCTGCCTGTGCCCTGGCGAGCGATCAGCTCCAGGGCATCCCGGTCGGCTTCCACGCCTTCATCCTTGGCGATCTTCTCCAGCTGCGTCACGGTCTCTTCCAGCGGCAGGCGCCGGAACTCGTGGCGCTGGCAGCGCGAGAGTACGGTGGCCGGGATCTTGTGCATTTCCGTGGTGGCCAGAATGAAAATGGCGTGCGGAGGCGGCTCCTCCAGCGTCTTCAGCAGCGCATTGAACGCTGCCGTGGAGAGCATATGGACTTCATCAATGATATAGACCTTGAAGTCGCCGTGGTTCGGTTTGAAATTGATCTTGTCGCGCAATTCGCGCACATCTTCCACACTGGTGTTGGACGCTGCATCGATTTCGATCAGGTCCATGAAGCTGCCATTTTGGATCGCCAGGCAGTTCTCACAAGTGCAATCCGGCCGCTGCGACAAGTCTTCATTGGTGCAGGTGATGGCTTTGGCCAACAAGCGCGCCACGCTGGTTTTGCCCGTGCCGCGCGGCCCCGAGAACAGGTAGGCATGCCCCACCCGGTCTGCGGCAACAGCGTTGCGCAGGGTGCTGACTACATGGGCCTGACCGACAACATCAGCCCAATTGTTAGGTCTATATTTTCGATAAAGGGAGAGAGTGGGCGCGCTCATGGAACAGTCTTAGTGTAACAGAGGCACAAAGCTCACTCACTGAAAGCCGCAAGCTCATCAGACACATTAATCTTTTGGCGATGAAAACGGGGAAGCGGCACGGTCAGGTTGTGATCTGAAATGCGCTTGTTCAAGGCCTCAACCTTCTCTGCGAAAGCAGCCCTGGCTCTGTGCCATTCGCCCTCAATCCATTGAGCGCTTTCACCTCTGGCAAGCGCTTCCTGGCGCCATTGCCACACCAGGCCCAGTGCCTGTCGGGCGGCGGCGTGTTCCGCATCAATAGACTGGCGCACCTCTATGAAAGCAGGCGCAAAGCCGTTCTCCTTGAGCAGGTGATAAGCGAGCTGCCAACCTGGGTCTACATATGGATTGTCTTCGATGCTCAGAGGCTTGCCTGAACCGCGCAGATTATCAAACGCCCCTTCTTCCATTGCTTTGCGGATGATCTCATCTATATTTGGCATAACAAATCAAGGCACTATGTAAGTGGCTTGCACATCTCCACTGGCATCCAGTAGGGTCAACTCCTCCCCTCGGCTCCATACGGCCACCTGGCGGTCCCAATACAGCTCGGCCGCGGTGTCGTCACCCTCACGCGTATAGACAGACACCTGCCCGCCCGGGTGCAGCACCAGGGCCGGGAAGCGAAACTCGATCCCATTCCCATCCCGCAGACGCCAACCGGCCAGCGCCACTTCCTGCTGGCCAATGTGCTCGATCGTGACACGCTCGTTCTGCAGATCGCCCGCGGCTACTACTGTGGTTACCTGCAGCTGGCTGGTCACGACTTGTGTCCCCACGCCTGCCGTTTCCAGCACCGCAGGCGTCTCACGGAACACAAAATAGGTCCAGACCGACATCACGATCAAGGCAGTAACGATCGAGACTGCCACATTGAGCAGCAGGTAACGCACCAGGCGCGGGTCGCTCAGGAGATCACGCATCAGCACGATGATAGCACCTACACGCATACTGCGCCGCAGCCTGGGAATGGTAGACTGGCAATCATGCGCATTGTGGCCGAGAAGGATAAGACCACCCGCCCAGCAGCCGTTACGTTCACCGGGCGCTTGTTGAGCTTGCAAAGTGTGGGGCTGGTGATCTTAGCCATTCTGGCCGCGCCAGAGCCACCGATCGCCAACCACGAATGGCGCGAGCTGTGGCGGGCCGGCCTCTACATCACGCTGGGCTTCCTCAGCGCATGGTCCGGCTTGGGCCTGCTCAAGCTTCGCCCTCCATCTTGGAACCTGGCGATGCTGGTGCAAGGCACCGCCTTGCTGCATGCGCTCGTTCTCTACCGCGCCGGCGAACGGCCCGTATACATGTATCTGCAAATGCTGCTGGCCATTCTTATCGTCGTCAATCTGAATCAATCCACCCTGCGTGCCAGCTTCCCGACTGAGATCATCGAAACGCAAGAGACCCCCAGTGAACCACACTGACCAGACCCAGCAGTACATTACGCTGCTTCGCCGCTTTGAACCGATCTTGCGGTTTACCCATGGCGAGCGCTTCTTCCCTATGGATGTTGACCGCTATGTGGCCAACAGCAGCTTCTGGGTGCAGCGGCCCAACCAGCCCTCGGAGCGCGTGTATGCCCAGGGTGAACTCTCATTGGAAAAACTAGCACAAAGCCGGCGCGAACCGTTCGAGTCCATCCAGTATCTCAAGTTCATCGAGCCACTCACTATCGCCGAGCTTGCTTCGTATCAACTACAGCAGACCCTGACCAAGGCTGGGCGCGAGCAAGCTTTCCACGCCGGCGCCGGCCGCCTGGCTCGTGTGGGCTACGGCTCGCGCCTGCTCGACGCATTGTTTTCGTTCAGCCTGTTCGTGCGCGGCCGCGTGCCGGGCGACACGGCCGCCGCGGCGGCCGTGCGCTACAAGCAGATGCAAGCCGAACAAGAGCGCTTTCAATACTATGGCCGCGTCGTAGAGCAAGAGGGCTGGCTGGTGCTGCAATACTGGTACTTTTACGCCTTCAACAACTGGCGCTCCGGCTTCTCTGGCGTCAACGACCACGAAGCGGATTGGGAGATGGCCTGCGTTTATCTCTACAAAGACGCCGAAGGGGAATGGCAACCCGAGTGGACCGGCTATGCAAGCCATGACTTTTACGGCGATGATCTCCGCCGCCGCTGGGATGACCCCGAGTTGCAGAAGATCGCACAGCACCCGGTGGTCTATGTTGGCGCCGGCTCACATGCCAGCTACTACCAGCCGGGTGAGTACTTGACCGAGCTAGAGCTGCCGCTGCTCTCTCCGCTATCGGCTTTTTGGGGGCGCATTCGTTCCGCCTGGGAGCGAATGCTACGAACGGAGGACAGCACCCGCCCCACTGAAACTCTGTTCCGCATCCCCTTCGTAGATTACGCTCGCGGCGATGGCGTAAGTATTGGCCCTGGCCAGCAAAAACGCTGGGATGACCCCGCGCTCCTCAACCCCGCGCCATCATGGGTGCGTGCCTACCGTGGGCTTTGGGGCTTGTACGCACGTGACCCCATCGCCGGAGAGAACGCCCCCGCCGGCCCCATGTATGACCGCAGCGGCAGAGTGCGCCGCGCCTGGTACGACCCGCTGGGATGGGCCGGGCTGGATAAGCAAGTGCCGCCCAACCGGGCGCAAGACCGCGCCCGCCGGCGTCAGCACGCCATCGAGCAGCGCCAGGACGCGCTCAAGATCACGATCAGTGAGAAAACCCGCGAGCTGCGCGATCTGGGCATGGAAGCCGAAGCCATGCTGGACCAGCCCCACATGCGGGAGCTCTACCAGCAGCGCCAAGCGCGGATTACAACTCTGTCTCAGGAGCTAAGCGTGCTGCGCGCCCAACTTTCCACAGATGGCACCTTGCGCGAAGCATTGGGGCTGCACGCAGCCCGCCTCGACGCGGGATACAAGGTTGGCCCGCGTGCGCACATCCGCCGCGCCCACCACCCCGCCAGCGCCACAGGCTTACGCCTGGGGCGCATCGCCGAGATCTGGGCGGCCGCCAGCATAGGGCTGGTGCTGCTTGCTTTTGTCGGGATCGTACTATTCGCCCGCCAGTACTTGGTGGTGGGCATCGTGTCGATGCTGGGCATCGTGGCGGTAGTGGAAGCAGTATTCCGCAGCCGGCTGGGTTGGCTGCTAGGCCGCCTCACCAACGCCCTGGCGCTGGTGGCCGCGGCTGTTTTGCTTTATCAATTCTTCTGGCCCATGCTGATCGGCATCATCATTCTGGCCGGCGCATACATCCTGTGGGAAAACCTGCGCGAGCTGGGAAGTTAATTACAGAAGTCCTCTGTGATCAGCTCGCCTTCTTTCAAGCTGGTGCCACGGCCATAGTAGCTCATATCTGGCAACAACTCATAGTCCGCCCCAAAGTAATTAGCGAACAGCGCCCGGAAGCTATTGACAGGCGAGATGCTTGGGTACAAGCCAGCGTCTTCCACGCCCGGGAAGTGATAGCTGTTCAGGATCGGCAATAACGTCTCCGGCGGGCCACCGTTTGGCCCATGGTCACCCTGCAAGATGATGATGGGTGGCGTGGCGGAATTGTCCTTGATCTGCTGAATCACATCCGCAATGTGGTTATCAATGAACTCCACATTGTTTCGATAGCCATCGACAAATTCATCATCGGTATGGCGGTACAGATAACGGCCACTGGCGTCAAACACGAACGGCTCGTGCGGCACCAGGATGTGTACATATACAAACTTCGGGGAGGTCATAAAAGCCACCCGCGGCAATTCTTCGAGGATGAAATACGTCTGCCGGTAATGCTCCAGATGCACAAGACTGTCCGGGTCGAGGACGATCTCATCCGGCAGCAACTGGCGATAGTTGCCGATCAATTGCAGCCAGGAGTGCAGCCAGGTCGTCTTAATAAGATTGGCCTCGAAATCATTCAGCGTAGTAAGCGGAGTGAAGTTCTCATACAAAGTGTTCTGCGGCGGGCGAGAGAGCATTACATCTTCGCCCAGCTCTTGATTATGGGTAGCCCGCGTCTCGAACGCGATGATCTGATAGCCCAGCTGTTTGAAGGACTGCAAAACCGGGCTCACCTTCCAATCCGGCAGGGCTTCAACATCATCAAACTCTTCGCCAAAGTATTCCATGCGCAGCGCAGAGCCCACAGAAAACCCGGTGCGCCAATAATTGGTCTGGCTGCACTGCGCAACATAAAAGCCCATGTTTTCCAGGCGCTGCAAGAATGCAGAGCTGTCATGCCCAAAACGCTCGGCCAGTACATCGGCACGAGTATGTGCATCCAAGATGATGTAGTACACATCCGGGCGAGGAGCGTTTGGGTCAAATCCTTCTACGGTGTGTTGACCCGCCTGTTCCAAGCTCAGTTGATTGGCCCTGGCTTTGGCGCCTTCAAACCATAGAATATTCGCAAGGTTAAACACGACCAGCAGGCCGGCGGCAACCAGCACCGCGCTATTCAAGCGCTGGGCAGCTTCAGGTGTCCCGCGCGCGATCAGCCAGACCCCCAAAACCAAAAGCAAAGTCCATAATCCTGACAGCAAGAGATTTGGCACCGCCACAAACATGGACAAGACTGAAAAAACATGCCCATAAAGAAAGAACAGCAAAACACTGAGGCTGGTCACCGCAGCGGCCTTGGGCAGGTTTCTAAAAGTGAGCCAGAGAATCAATAGAAGGGGAAGACTGGCAATGAGCGCCACCCGCAGGGAAGAGAGAACGGCCGTATAGTGCACAAACTGAATATTGATATTGTGCAGGGCGAGGATGGGCGCCACGGCGATCAGAACGACTGCCGCAATAGCAATCAGGTTCGGCGCATTAACTACATATCGTCTTGCCATCTACTTTGCCTTTATTCCAAAACTTGTGGGCCCGCCAGGACTCGAACCTGAAACCAAGCGGTTATGAGCCGCCTGCTCTGCCATTGAGCTACAGGCCCGTCTAAAACCATTTTACACGCTCCTTAGCCTTGTACTCAGACACCCCTAAAAGGGTGTCTTTTTTGTTCCGCCATCGCGGTCAGTCTGTCAGTGGGTGCCCCCCTCACCTATTGGCAGGCTGACCGGGGTGTCGGAATGCCGGCACCTCTCCTCTCCGGCTGGGTGTTGGGCCAGATTACCCCCTGGCCCAACACCCGAAGGGAAGGAACGCCAGCAGAGGAGCAAGACGTGTTTGAAATCACAAAGACCTTCATATCCCACTGGGCTTATTACGGCCCCCGCCGCGCTTTGTGGTGGCTACTCAACGCTTTCGGATTCTGAGATGGATACGCAGGCCTATAAGAACGCCCAGCGCATTAGCGGTGAGGAATTGCAGAACGTGATCCTCGGACATCTGCGTCTGCATGTTGGCAAACACGTCGCAATCACTGATGAATACATCTGTCAGCTGCTGGGGAAGCCCATCAGCTTTGAGCGAGCTGTGCGCATGGCGATCAACAAACTGCGCAAGCGCGGAGAGTTGATCTGTTCTGAGAGTGGGGTTGGCTATTGGATGGCCAGCTCGCTGGAGGAAGCCCTTCACACCTCGGCCGATCTTCGCTCACGCGCAACGGACATGTTTGATACGGCAAACACGATCGAGCAATCGGCACAACGCGAATTCGGCGGACAAAGGAGCCTCGTATGACCGCTGCCTGGGGCCGCATATCAGAGGCTATCCGCAGCCATCGCCAGCCCTGCCTCATGCGCAATCAAACAGGCGAGATTGACAAAGACTGCCAGAACATAGCTACCGAAGCGCACCACGGAATCTTCTCGCGCAATTATCGCTTCGAGGACTGGATCGACAACGAGATCAATGCTTGCCCTTCTTGCCACAACTGCAACACGAAGCGCGTAGCCGACAACTACATCAGCCGCCTGGCTTTCTTCGAAGAACAAGTGGCGCGCTTCGGTAAGCACAAAGTAAGCGCTTGGCTGGAAGCAGCGCCAGAGGAAATTCAACGCAGGCCGGACCACAAATCTATGTTGGAGATGGTGAGCTAAGTGAGCAAGCGCATAGCAATTTCAAAGAATTCATATCACCGCGCCGAAGCAGTTTATACGGCAATCCTGCAATTCATCCGCGAGAACGGGTACCCGCCCACCATCCGGGAACTGTGTGCAAAGACTGACATTACCTCAACCTCGGTAATGGTTTATTACCTCGACATGCTTGAGGATGTGGGGGCGATAAATCGCAAGCCGAAAGATAGCCGCGCCATAGAGGTTGTTGGCATGCGCTTCTCCATGCCGGATGACAACCCGCTCATGGAATTCAATCCGCGCATTAGACGGAATATGGGCATGGGGCAAGTCAAGCAGTCGCATATCCGCGAAGGCGTTGAATGACAGACCACAACGTAGCCGACATCCCCGGCAGCGCCACCGGCACTCTCAACGGTCTCATCATCGGCTGGACGCAAGAGACAGAGCCGCGCCTGTACGTCATGGGTGAACTTGCCCAGGTGCAATTGTTATTCCCTGCCGGCGTGCGCGCCGACCTGCTCGAAGTCAATGGCGAGAGTGCCTTAGTAGCCACTTATTCGCCGGAGCTTGATGCACATATCCGCCACTTGGTGGACACGCTCATCCAACTGCGCGAGCAACACCCGCGGCTGATGCAACTCACTCTCATTGACGAGGCTGTGCAATGAGCCTGCCCGTCCCTCCCGTCTACGTCAACTCACCGGCCAGCATTGTGTACAGCCGGGACCCAAAGGCAACCCCTGTAGTCAAGCAGACCTACTACCAGCTGCGCGGCCTGGCCTGGCAGCACAAATATCAGCATACGCCCCCGCTCGACCTTGGAGAGCTGCTGTCTTTCCTCGGCACCGAGCATGATGGCGAAAGAAAACCGATGGGCCGTAGCACCTTCTACGAGCACATCAAAACCATGACCGAGCTCGGCTGGCTGCGTTCAGAGAGCATCGGGGGTGGCAAGGTCAGGATCCTGTTTCAACAACAAAGTCCACAAATCCGGACTGATTTTTCCAGTCCACAAAAATGGACTGAGTCCACAAATCTGGACAGCTTTACGGGTAGTTCGGCGCGTATTAGTACAGCTACTGCAGACAAACAAACCGATCTAGATTTTGGTTCTGCAGTAGCTGTACTCAATACTCCCCTAGAACGCGCGAAATACGAAGTCTTATCAGCGATCAGCGAGCCGGAGCGCTCCCGCTTGGCGCGCGAGCTGAACAAAACCCCTGAGCAAATTCAAGCAGACATTGCCCGCTGGCGCCAGAAGGGCACGCCAGGCATTGGCCTTCTGGTGACCATGCTGCGCAATGACGCTCCCGAGCTTGACCCCAACTCCGAAGAGGCGCGCCAGAAATACGTCTCCGGCGATTTCGCCGATTACATCAATCACTAGGAGAGGAAACATGAAAACAATCGTAATCAAGACCCAAAAGGAATTCGACGCCCTGCCGGAGAAGTTTGACGATCTCACTATCGTCGAGATCCGCGCCAATGAAACCATCGTAGTCAAACACACTCCGGAAAGCTCCCGTGTCGAGGCCTGGGAAAGCTCCAGTGTCGTGGCCAGGGAAAGCTCCCGTGTCGTGGCCAGGGGAAGCTCCAGTGTCGAGGCCTGGGAAAGCTCCAGTGTCGTGGCCAGGGAAAGCTCCCGTGTCGAGGCCTGGGGAAGCTCCCGTGTCGAGGCCTGGGAAAGCTCCAGTGTCGTGGCCAGGGAAAGCTCCCGTGTCGTGGCCTGGGAAAGCTCCAGTGTCGTGGCCAGGGAAAGCTCCCGTGTCGTGGCCAGGGGAAGCTCCAGTGTCGTGGCCAGGGAAAGCTCCCGTGTCGAGGCCTGGGGAAGCTCCCGTGTCGAGGCCTGGGAAAGCTCCCGTGTCGAGGCCTGGGAAAGCTCCCGTGTCGTGGCCAGGGGAAGCAATGCTGTCTGGGTCTATTCCAAGAATTCTTCGGTTGATCTCTTCGGGTACTCGGTAGCTTGGTGCCACGAGAAGTCAAAGAAGGTTTTCCAAAAGGTCAAGACCGCCACCATCATCTTTCCCGAGATCGAGAAGGGTGTGGATGGATGGCTTGCGCGCCACGGCATCACGCCGCAGCACGGCACGGCCACGATCTACAAGCGCGTTTCCAAGGACTTCAAGACGCAAGAAGGCTCACGCAACGAAACCGAATGGACGCCAGGCACTGTGTTGGAACACCCCGCCTGGATGCCGGATAGAGAGGAGTGCGGCGAGGGCAAGTTCCACGCTTGCCCCACTCCGTATTTGTGCGATGAGTTCCGCGACAACCCAGGTGACCGTTATGTAGCCATCGAGGTCGCTGTTGAGGACTTGTTCGCCTGGGATAAGAACCCAAGCTACCCGCACAAGATCGCATTCCGTAAAGGCAAGGTGCTTTACGAATGTGACCGCTTTGGCGAAAAGATCGAAACCAAAGAACAACCGGAGGAACAAGATGGCAACTGAATTTTCACCCGCGCCCAAAGAGGCACTTGGCCTGGTCGAACGCCTGGCCGAGAAACACGGGCTCGATGAGCTGCGCATCGGCGTGCTGATGCGCGACGAGGCCGCCGTTGTCAAGGGCCGTGAAGTCTGGGCCAAGGCCTACAAGCCGCCCGCCTGGGCACCCGCCTTTGGCCTCGACTATGACCTGCTGGTCGAGTTGGCCGCCAACAAATGGAACGTTCTTGACCGCCACCAACGTGAAGCGCTGGTTGACTTCGCCCTCTGCCATGTGCAAAGCGAAAAAGACCGCTTCAAGATGGTTGCGCCGGATATTCAAGCCTTCTCCAGCAACCTGCAGGAGTATGGCCTGTGGTACCCGGCTGCACATATCGGCAGTTCAACCTTCGAGGAAGCCCGTCAGGCGCAAATGCCGGGCGTTGCCCGCAAAGGCAGCGTTGAGGCCGTCAAGAAAGAATTCGCAGACGGCATGGGAAAGATCGGCCTTGATGATGTGACTTTCGAGGCCACTGAAGGCGGCTTAGTCATCAGCGCGTCTAAAGGCGATGCGTAATGGACTACGACCGCGAAGCCCGCAAATTCCTGAACTCGCTGACTACTTTGCATAGCGGCTCCGGCGCTGAACGCCGCCTGGCCAACCTGCTGCGCAAATCGGCAGACGAGGCTACTGCCGCCGCGCTCCCCGAAGCAAAAGCAGCGGCTCTTGAAGACTTCGCCGAAGGATGCGAGCGGCAAGCAGCGTACTGGGAGCAACGCAAAGATGGCATGTACAGCGGCAGCCAACTCGCTGAGATTGAGCGTTCCTTGGCAAAAGAAATGCGGCAGCGCTCCGAGCAAGCTCGCGGTGGGAAGCGTTTGCCCTCAACTCCGCCCGCTGATGATCCGCAACCTGGTGCAGAAGGCGTCGACCCTGAGTTGGTGCCGGCATGAAAGAGCCACTCACCGCCCGTGCCTTGCTCGACTTCGCCGGCCGAGAGTACCGCTCCCGCGCCGAACGCCGCTGGGCTTCTGAGGGTCAGATCCTGATCGCTGAGCTATTCCACACGCCCGTTGAGGTCACGCTCTATGAGCCGATGAGCTTCAACGTGCCAGGCGGCCGTTACACGCCCGACTTCCTGCACATCCTCTCCACCGGCGAGCAGGTCTTTGTAGAGATCAAGGGCAGCCGCCTGCAAAGCAACTACCGCGATGCCCGCTCAAAGCTGCGCGCCGCGGCCGAGGTCTATCCCTACTTTCACTGGGTGGAAGCCCTGGCGCCAACCCGCAACTCAGGATGGAGCCTCGAGCGTATCGGCCAAGCCAAGGAGGCGAAGTGACACAAGTAACCAAACGCATCCAGTCCCATTTTGAAGGGCTGAACGCAGACCTGCGCGCCTTAGAGGAGTTGGCGGCTCAGCGGCGCAGCGACTATCACACCATCAGCCGCAAATATGACCTGTCCAAGCTGGACCCGGAAGCATTCGACCGCTTCATGGCCAAGCCGTACTTGCTGCGGCCGATGCGCGGCGACCGCTGGGAGTTGGTGCTTCCTCGCTTCGTAGACTTCAAAGCCGGCTGGCCGGTGCGTGTTGAGGGCGAGTACACCGTATACGCCATCAACCGCATGATCGATCTGATCACCCCATTACCGGACTGGTTGCGTGCCGAGATCAACATTGAGCCGCCCGAATTCTCAGCCCATATCGAAGGTGATTGGCTGGTGGTGGACAAGGGCAAGCCCAACGAAGTCTGGGCCAGCTTAGGCGGCGGCAAGCGCTTCAGCAAGCGCGAGGGCAAACGCCTCAAGATGCCCGAGACCCAGCGCCTGCAGGTCATCCGTGACCTATTGCGCAAAGGCGTGCTGCCGTATCGGCCTCAACCCATACCCGATGAGCTGCGCCGCGACCCAGCTGACTACACCACCATCCAGCTGCGTGAAGAGCAGGCGCGTGACTTCGCCATCTGGCTGCAGTACAGCGCGGTAAGCGCCTTCGCCACGGGTGGCGGCGGGAAAACCTTCTTTGGCATCTACGCCGGCGCATCGGTAAAGGGCTACAAAGCCGTGGTGGTGCCGCGGCGTGCGATAGCCCAGCAATGGGAAGCCCGTATCAAACTGCTGGCGCCCAAGATGGCGCATGAGTGGGACTTCCTCACCTACCAGGCCATGCACAAGCGCATCCCCAACAAGGAATATGGCTTGGTCATCTACGACGAGATCCAGCACATGCCCGCCAACATGGGTATCAAGGCCAGCCAGATGCGTACCGCCACCCGCATCGGCCTCAGCGCTACGCCCTGGCGCGAGGATGGCAACGAGGACATCATTCCTGCCCTATGCGGCCTGCCCGTAGGCGTGGACTGGCCATCGGGTGAGCCGGCCGATACGAAGGTCTGGATTGTAGATGGTCAAAAAGAGAAGCTGGACATGGTTGAGCAGTTGGTCAGCGACCCCACGCCTGGCAAGACCATGATCTTTGTTTACCGGCTTGAAGTCGGCCACGCCATCGCCAAGCGCCTTGGCGTGCCGTTTGTGCACGGCGCAACCGCCAAACAGTACAAGGTCATTCAGGATAGCGACACCTTCGTCATCAGCAAGGTTGGCGATGCCGGCGTGAGCATCAACGCTACCCGGGTCATCGAGGTGGACTGGCTGGGCGGCCGGGCCGAGATCGGCCAGCGCGCCCTGCGCACGCAACATGCCGATGAGCGCGGCGAGTTCCACATCCTCATGACCCGTGGCGAATATAACGACAGCTCGAAGCGGCTGAGCGCCCTGGATGCGCTCAGCTTTGATGTTCATGTGATGGGAGCGTAGAGATGAGCGACCAACAAGACCTATCCCTGCTGACGGATGAGCAGCTGGCGGCATTGAAGAAATTGGAGTACAGCGACTCGAAGCCAACCCCATTTTTGCGCGAGCTAATTGCCGAATGCGAGACAAACCGCTCCGCCCTCATCGCCGCCCGCGCCGAGAACAAGCGTAAGGATGAAGTGATTGAGCTTGCTGACGCTTTAGCGTTTCGCACCACTGAATATGTGTGCGACATTGAAAGCGCTGGTGATGGCAGCGAGCATTGGAAGCTGCTTACCCACAGACTTGCCGAATACAAGGAGCTACGCGCCCTGCTCCAATCCGAGAAAGAGCGTTGCCCTGTACATGACTTTGAGTTGCCGTGCTTGGGATGTGCTGAGTTGGCCTTGCATGTTGGTGTAGACGAACAGGAGCAATCCGAGAAAGGCGGTGCGGAGTGAGCGCCCATTCCACGATGGCCTACATTCGCCGTACCTACGGCGTGCCCGCTGAGGTCGGCCAGCGCGTCAAATTTCAAGGCAAACCAGGGCGGATTGTAGGCGCAAGCCCAAGCGCGCCTTACTTGCGAATTCGCCTTGATGGCGATAAGCGCACTCTACCCCCTCTGATTGTCCACCCAACCTGGCAAATGGAATACGAGAAAGGCGGTGAGTAGAGATGTTCGTTTGCAAGACATGCGGAAAGTATGCAGATCAATGTTCCTGTACCTCAAGATTGCTGTTGAGGAAAAGGAGCAACCATGACTGACCTAGAGAAGCTGGCGCGCTCGTTCCACGAAGCCTACGAGACCCTCGCGCCATCGTTCGGCTATGTAACGCGCGCAGAGACGCGAGAGTTCGACCCAAATAGCGCTAACGGCAGGTTGATGATGGCTGTCTGCGAAGTAGTCCTCGGAGAGGAAGGTAAGCGCATCCGCTCCGCTGGCCGCATCGAGGGGCTGGAAGAGGCGGCGGCGATTGCAGACACAGAGATCAAGACTGTCTACGAAGAACCAATGGCGTACAGCTTCCGGCGCGGGCGCATAGCAGCAGCACAAGCCATCCGCGCCCGCATCCAAGAGTTGAGCGAGCAGCAAGCGGACCAAGACATCGCGGCCGGACGTGTGGCCTCTTTCGAAAGCATGGATGAACTGTTGGACGATTTAGACGCAGACAACCCCAACCCAGCAGCCCCGCCAAGCCACTAAGGAACGCTAAGAAACTATGCAAACTCCCGTTCCCGTGTCATCTATCGGTCAAGCCAAAAACGGCCCTTCTGACTCCGCTTGGCGCGCCCAATTCGAGCAGCTGGTCGAGCGCCATAAACGCCCCGGCGACCAGGGCAGCCTGGCCGCCTGCCGCCGCCTTGCGCCAAAGCTGGTAGCCGCCGCGCCCAGACCTGTGTCCTGGACGGCAGAGTACCTGTTGCAGATCCTGCACGGCCAGCTGCCGGCCTCTCGCCGCTTTGCGGCCGCCGTCACGCGCCTGGCCAACCGAAAACCCCGTGACCGCAGCAAGGACAAGCTGCGCATCTACGTGCCTGTGGCCAGCGCCGAGGAACGAGATCGCATCAACCGCCTGCTGAACGCGGAGGAGAAGCGCAACGCCTTACTGGTTGCTGCCCACTTCGAGGAGCCTGGCGAGGAATGATGGCGACGCGCTACGAAGGCCGCAAGATGTCACGCAAGGAGCGCCGCCAGCTGCAGCAAGCTTCCTTTCGCTATAACCAGTGTGAGCGCAAGAAGGCATTCCCCAGCAAAGCCGTCGCCAAACGCGTGCGCCATTTCAAGCATCCTGATCACTACGTTGAGCCGTACGAATGCCCGCATTGCGGCAAGTGGCACCTCGGCGCGCCGCCCAAACAAAGCCGCAGGAAGGGATGATGAGCACTTCCCCCGCACCCGAACTCTCCGAGCAAACTATTGCTAACATCTTAGCCCGTATCCGCGAGGGTTACCGCCAGATTGCTAAAGCCAATGGCTTCGGCACTATCCGCATCACCATTGAGCGCGCCGGCTCCTCGAAGGAGAAAATCATTTTGGGGGTTGAGACCGAGCGTCCTGTGTCTATGCATCTTCCTCAGGATGAGTAAGATTGGCGGATGGGGGCCGCCAGGGGCAAAAACCAACTCCGCAAATACGTGCATCTGGCGCTCACCAACTGGTACTTGCCCAGCCGCGAGGGGAACCGAGCCTTTTATTGCACTGGCCATCGCGAAGCGCCACGGGCTGACCCGACGCCTGAGCATCATTGACACACGCATGACGCTCAACCGCATGCTCACCTTCTACATGGACCAGCTAGCCAGGCTGCAGCCTCAGCTGAGCCGGATGCTGATCCGGCGCTTTATCAATCAGGAGACCATGATCGAGATCGCGTACAAAATGAACCTCAGCCCAGAGACCGGCAACCGCTGGCAGACCAAGGCTATTAACTATCTCACCGAGATGATCTGGGATGATGAGTTGCTTGAGCGCCGGCATTCGTGACCCTGTCGGCAATTCTCCGCAGTTCCTCGATTTCCCGCTGCTGCTGGATCAGCATTGCGAACAACATCTTCTCCAGCGGGATGACCAGCCCGACATCACCCATCATGGCGTAGCTCTCGGACGCGGCCGCATAGAGCCTGTCGAAGAGGACCTGGTCTTCCTGGCGCAGGGAAGCACGGAAGGCGTCCGCCTCGGCAACTGGGATGATCGGTTTGGCGAGATTCTTGGTCATTTGCCTGTAATTCTACCAGAACGCCCGTTCTATCCTGTCAAGCACCTTGACACGCTGAGGTGAGTTCCTTGACTAGAACACCCGTTCTGATAGAGTCCCTGCCCTATGGACAACCAAAACGCGAGGCTGGCAGGTGGTGAAGGGTTCCGGTACGACCTTCTGCGCCGCCAGCCTCGCTTCGGTTTGCTGGTGCGGACACAGTCCCCCGGGGAAGCCGAGTTGCTGCCCGCGGTAGCGGAGCTGGCCGTGCTTGGCCCTGTTCAAGTGCTGGATGCCGGCAACCACTTCGATGCCATCAAAGTAGCCTACGCCATCCGCCACATTACCCCCGACCTGAAAACAGCGTCCGAAAATCTGCAGATCGTTCGTGCCTTCACCTGCATCGAAGTAGTGAAGGGTTTGCAGCAGACGCCGGCTGGCGCGCCGCTGATCATCCTGGATCTGCTGGCCACCTTCTACGACGAAGCGGTGAGCGATAAGCGCAGTGCCTTGCTGGTTGAACAGTGCGTGACGCAGATCCGCCGCCTGGCGGCCGCCGCGCCGGTGGTGGCCAGCGTGCGCGATGACGGGCCAACCAGCGGCCCGCGCAGCAACCTGCTCCAGCTGGTGCGCCAGGCGGCCGACCTGGTGGATGAGGAAAGCTTACGACTGACGCAGGCGCAGACGAGGATGTTCTGATGGGCCGCACCACGCAGACCATCTCGATGTTTCTGGACCATGTCGAGCACGCCGTGTTCGGCCGCTTCACGCAAGCCTGCACACCCTCCGAGCAGCGCCTAATCCGCAAACTCTTCTCGAACTCGCGGCAGCACATCGCCGCCATCAACATGACTGGCCACTTGCTGCCCTTCGAGAGCGCGCTGATGGCAATGATGCTCGAACAGCAACGCTCGCTCGAAGCTATCCGGGCTGCGCTGGAAAGCCTGGAGGCATGAGCATGCTACGGGGCTGGCTGCTGGACCTGTATGCAGATGATCTGCGCGGCCTGGTGGTGTGGGTATTGGGCGAGGATGGCCAGCGCCACCAGCTGCTGCATGACTTCCCGGTCAGCTTCTACGCCAGCGGCAATCCTGAAACACTGCGCGAGCTGTGGGTATATCTGCGCAATCACAAGATCCTTCACCGGCGTGAGCGGGTTCGCAAAGCTGATTCCACCGGCCGCGAGTACGACCTACTGGCCGTCACTGTGCTCAACCCCGCTTTCGTGGGGCGGCTGTTCAGGGAGGTTGAGAAGCGCTTCCCTCAGCTGGATTACTTCAACTGCGATCTCTCGCTCACGCTGCGCTTTGCGGCCGCCTACGACGTGTTCCCCATGTCGCACTGCGAGATGGAAGTGGAGCGCGGCCGCATCCGCAGCCTGCGGCCGCTGGATGATCGCTGGGCGCTATACCCGCACCGCCCCACCCTCAAAGTGCTGCGCATCTTCCCTGACGCAGATCCGCGGCGTGAGCGACCGAGCGTGCTGCATGTACAGTCGGAGCAGCGCAGCTACGAGATCCCGCTGAAGTCGGCGCGGGAGTTGGTGAGCACGCTGGGCGGGCTGATCGACGCCGAAGATCCTGACCTGGTGATGAGCGACTACGGAGACACCTGGCTGTTCCCTTTGCTGCGGCGCATCCTCGACAAGCACCCACAGCTGCGCTTCAACCCCAACCGAGACAAGAGCCGGCCGCCGCGCCACCTCAAGGCCAACAGCTACTTCTCGTATGGCCATGTGGTCTACCGCGGCGAGCAGACGCACTTCTTCGGCCGCTGGCACATTGACCGGCACAACGGCATGTCCTACGGCGAATACGGCGCCCCGGGAGCGATCGAGCAGGCCAACATGTGCGGCGTGCCGGTGCAGGAGATGGCGCGCAAGTCGCCCGGCGCCGGCATCACGGCCATGTTCACGCTGACCTCCTTGCGGCGCGGTGTGCTGGTGCCCAACGAGAAGCTGCACGTGGAGCGGCCCAAGACGCTGCGCCAGCTGTTCGTGGCCGACAAAGGCGGCCTGATCTACCAGCCTACGCTGGGCCTGCACTACAACGTGCTGCAGATCGACTATTCGTCCATGTATCCCTCGATCATGCACCTGTGGAACGTCTCGCCCGAGACGGTGGGCGTGGCGGGTGAGATGGTGCGCAAGGTGCCTGAGATCGATATCGCCATCGACCAGAGCAAACCAGGCGTGGTGGCTGAGACGCTGGGGCCGTTGCTGCAGAAACGCCTGGCCATGAAGGCGATGCTCAAGGAGATGGATCCGGAGAGCATCGAATACAAGCTGCTGGATGCGCGCAACAGCTCGCTCAAGTGGCTGCTGGTGGTCTGCTTTGGCTACCAGGGATACAAGAACTTCAGGGAGGGCCGCATTGAGGCCCACGAAGCCATTACTGCTTTCAGCCGGGCGGCCCTTTTCCGCACCATGCGCATTGCTGAGACGCTGGGCTACCAGGTGCTGCACATGTACGTGGATTCGCTGTGGTTGAAACGGGCTGACGAGCGCCCCATCTCGGCTGAAGAGGAGCGCGAGGTGTTGCGCCAGGTGGAGGAGCAGGTGGGGCTGCCGATATCGACAGAGGCACGCTACCGCTGGGTGGCGTTCCTGCCGGCCAGCACAGATCCAGAGGTGCCGGTACCCAACCGCTACTTCGGGGAGCTTGAGGATGGCAGTTTCAAGGTGCGCGGCACCGCCAGCCGGCGCCACGACACCCCGCCGCTGCTGATGGAGATCGAAGCCGAGATCCTGGAGTGCATGGCCAGCGGCACCGGCCGCCAGGTGGGCGAAGTGGTGGCGCGCTTGCAGGAGCGGGTGCGGCAGCTGCGGGCGCTGGAGGTGCCGCTGGACCAGCTGGTCGTGCGGGTGAACATCAGCCGGCCGCCCGAGGAGTACCGGGTGCGCTCGAGCGCAGCCGTCGCTGGCCAGCAGCTGCAACAGGAAGGCAAGCCGGTGGCTGCCGGCCAGCTGGTGCGCTTCGTGTATGTGCGCGGCTTCCCGCGGGTGTATGCCTGGGATTCGGTCCGCCCGCTGGACATGCGCCGGCTGGACGTGCAGCGCTACATCGAGATGACCCTGCGCATGGCTGCCAGCTTGCTGCAGCCGCTGGGGGTCACAGAGGCGATGCTGTGGGATTGGGTGGTGCACAAGGCCTGGTACGGGCAAGGGCCAGAGCGGTTCCAGCCTGGCCAGCGGGAGGCCTTGCCGCTGCTGGCAGAACTGGCGCCGTCAGGCCATCTGGCCGCAACTGTATAATCTGGCCCATGTGCTTTCGCTTTCAGCAGAACGGCCGCGGCGACTACATGTCCAAAGAGGAGCTGGAGGTCATCGCCGAGTACCTAGGCATCACGCTTGGGATCGAAGAGTTGCCGGCCTCGTTCAAACCGGCCAGCAACATCGCCCTCACGGATCCGGCGCTGGTGGTCACCAATGAGGTACCACGCAAAGCCGAAATGCAGCGATTCTCGATCATCCCGTTCAACAACACTCGAGACCCGAAGAAGATCGCTCCGAACTTGATGGGCAATGCGACCAGGGAGAAGGTGGCCGTCTCGCCCGTCTGGAGAGGCAGCTTTGAGCGCCGCCGCTGCCTGATCCCAGTGAGCGGGTTCTATGACTGGGTCACAATGGAAGATGGCAAGACCAAAGTGCCTTACATGGCGTATCTGCCAGGCCAGGCGATGTTCTGCCTGGCTGGCATCTGGGACCGCTGGATCAACCCTGCCGGTGAAGAAGTGCGCAGCTTCGCCATCATCACCGGGCCGCCGAATGAGCTATGGGCTAAGGTGCACGATCGCATGCCGGTGATCCTGCCCCTGGCTGCATACGAGCCCTGGCTCACCTCGGCCGAGAAACCCGACCTGATGGCATTGCATGACCTGCTAAAGGTCTATCCAGCCGAGGGAATGGCCTATCGGGAGTTCAGCCGTGCCGTGAATTCGTCCAGGAACAAGGACGAAGACACTATGGTGCCGGTGGGCGAGGCAGTTCGCCTGCCCTGATCCCTACAGCAGGGCTATCCATTGAAAAAGAGCCACCTTCAAAGGTGGCTCTTTCTTTGACTATACCGCGTACGGCCGCCCCTGTTTGCGCAAGGCCTTCTGCATCTCTTGCCAGTCCTTGAGCACCTCCGGGCTGACATGCGGCTCGGTCTCCTCTTTGACCGGATCCGGCTCAGGATCCGGCTGCGTGGGCTCAGGCTCAGCCACCGCAGTAGCCGGCCAGGGGAAGGCGCTCACCGCTGCCCACAGACCGGCGTCGCGGCGAGCGTAGTACCACTCCCAGAAGTTGGCGCCGCTGATGCCGTTGTCTTTGCACGCCTGCAGGAACTCGGTGATCTGGCCGGCCGTCGGCGACCAGCTGCCATCCGGGTACGCTGCACCCGTGGGCACGATCGGGCGGTACACGCTCAGCGCCTGGTACTCACGCACAGAGCGCTGCAGCTGCTGGGCCGGGTTGGAGGATTGCACCCAGTAGACCTGGGGCATGTTGATGTCGCTGTACTCCAGGAAGACTTCAAAAGGCAACGGGCGGTGCAGCGTGGGATAGCGGTAGCTGCTGAAGGCAATCGGCGTATTGGGCAGGCCGGCCCGTAGCGCCTGCATGTACTGGCGGGCGGGCACATCCATGCCCTTTTGCTTGAACTCCACCTCGGCGTTGACCACGAAACCGTCCAGGTTGAACTGCTTGACGCGCTGGATGGCCATTGCCGCTTCGGCCTCCGGGTTGGTGCCGTAGATATACTGCCAACCCCAGGGCGAAATGCCGCGGGCGCGCAGGGCGTCCACCACGCCGGGCACATTATCCTTGCCGGTCTGGGGATCCTTGTTGTACGCAAAATGCCGGTCGGCCACCTTGATGAGCACATGCGTCAGGCCGGCGTCTTGCGCGACCTGTGCGATCTTCTCCGGATCGCCCTTCTCCACCCGGCTGATGATCCACAGATACATTCCTTTACCGCTCAGAATAGACATGATCTCTACCTTTCTCCTTGCTTAGTTCATTTACTCGATGCCATAAATCTCAACAATGATCTGGCCGTCAGCGCCATTGCCGCCACCGACGTTGGTGGTTGTATTGCTGGTCGCACCACCAGAACCGCCTGCGCCAGGCGCACTGCCTGGGCTACCCGCATTTGCTGCGTTATTTGCATTCGTGGTCTCTCCACCACCACCGTAGAATGACGCGCCGGCAGCACCAGATCGAACTTGACCGACGCCAGAGACCGCCAAGATGAGGCCTTGCTGGCCGGGCTGACCAGCGCCCACAACATCACCAACACCAGGAGCGCCACCAGCCGGTGGAATCGGCCCCATGCGGGGAACAGTAGCCGAAGCAGGTTGGGCTGGGCCACCAAGACCACCAGGGGCAGTCGCGTGGCTGCCAAAGGAAGTCTGGCCACCAGGCTGACCGTTGTTGTTGCCAGCCGCGCCACCTGCGCCACCTGCGCCGATCGTGAGCGTTTCATGGTCGGCCAAATCAGCAGCGTCGAGCCAGATCTTGGACCAGGCACCACTACTTCCAGGTGCGCCAACAGCAGCCTGGCTACTTGCAGAGGTGACACCGCCGCCGCCACCACCCCCACCCACCAACTCTGCTACGATCCGCGTCATACCTGGATATGCCCCTTTGGCGAAGTCATACGGGCTGTCGCTGGGACCGAGAACAAGACGATCCAGCAATTTCTCAATGCCCGGCAGGTCCGCCCCAACGATCTCGGATCCCGAGCGAGTGAGTACCTGCCCGTCTTGAACCTCGGCGACCTCGAGCGTGGTTGGGTCGCTCTCGCCACCCACCTGCACCAGGCGCACGCCGTCCTGGTTGACGATGGTGTCCAACATGTCAACACCATCTTCGATGTTGTTCATGCGGTCTGCATTTACTGAGGTGCCAGCCTGCGCCACTTCAGTAACGAGGCGCACCTGAACATTCTCCTCAATGATGATTGGATCTTCCGGAGTGCTTTCATTGGCCTCAATGTTGTAACGAGGATCCCCCAGGAGGATTTCGTCACCCCATGCGCCTTTTTCGTATTGTTTCGCCATAGTTGATTTCCTTTAGAGGCCTGTCAAGAATGCTTGGGATGGCACTTTGCCCTCGGTGTATTCCAACACCAGCTGAGGCCTATATGCCGCAGTGGCATGAGCGGGCGAAGCAAGCACGACCCCGTAGCTGCGACCCTTGTTGAACGGAAGGTCCACAATATCTGTGGACTGACGCAGGATGTAATAAACACTCACATTGGGTCCGTATCCAACTAAACTCAAATTGGGGGATAGGCGCTGGGTATTCAAAACCATTTGACTTACGTTCGCCCAAACAACCTCCGAAGGGGTGGCGGCAGCGAGCGAAAATGCACCTTGCCGGCGGGCCGCATTGATAGGATCGTATGGGCTCCAATCTCCCCTGCAAATAGAAACAGCCCAATCGCCATCGCCTGGGTAAATGTTGTTTATGGCGATGGGTGTCAGCCTTATTCGGGCCCGGGTTATTACGCTGCCGGATGGCAATGAGATAACGAATTTTAGAAAGTAGCGAAAGAAAATATAGTCGCCAGTATTCGAGGACGACCCAGCCGTCTTGGTCTGCCCAGAGGAGTTGTGCGCCGTGGCATTGGCGTGAGCTGTCGATCGGTTTGGGTGCGCCCCTAAAACCTCGGTAGCCCCAGTGTGCGCAACAATAGAGACGGTCGCCATCTTATGCCCTGTCGAAGATCAGAGCGAGAGTAGCCAGCTTTATGGTTGCTACGCTTTCGATCTCGATCGCCAGGTAGCTCCCGGCAGGGATGAAAGTAGACCAAGTAGTCAGTGCAGTATCACGGTTTTTCTGCTGCGACGCCAAAGTTGGCTTTTCAGACCCTGCGATGCTGTTGGCGTTCGTGGGCGGGAAGTTAGCGTAATCAGCACGCCACACGTCGATCACCAAATTCCCGGATGCATCGGCTACAAGTTCCCACGAGGAAACGACGCACGCCACAGGGATATAAACCCATCCGCGGATGGCAGGAGTAGTTGTGATCGGATTGTCACCATCTCCGATCAGAAACGGCAAGGCGAACCGCCCCCTCGCATCAGCCGCAGTGATCACCTTCACTTTGTCGGTCTCAACGGTTTCGCTGGGGTCGTACACCAAGTGGTAGGCACCACCAGCCAACTCCGTCAGCACTGTGTTGGGATTATTGATCAGGTCAGAGAACTTACGAATATCGGGCAGGCTCATGCGTACTCCCTAAACATGTTTTGGCGCGTCATGTCTGCGCCACAGATGGCAACTTTTGTGCGCGGGCGTCTATAAGGGTCAGCCATTGGCGGAACAAGGATCAGCTCAACCCCACGCATGACCGTGTCTATCAAAAAACCTCCGCTCAGGTCTATAACTTGGCGCGTGATCACTCCAATGAGCGTGCGACCATAATGCGTCCCACTCACGATGATGTTCGTAGGTCTTATGGGCGATGGGAGCACTGTCATTTCCTGAATGAAGCGCTGCCGGTAGAAGTCGCGCAACCGGTCGAGAATCGCTGGCGCACGCTCAGCATTGACGAGGGTCGCGTCAGCCACTACGATCACGTTCTCATTCGGAACGCTGGGCTCCTTGAATAAAAATGACTGCTTGCTGTTTACCCAGGGGATGCCTGTGATGGTCACTACACCAGGTTCTGAGAGGTTTACGGTCACGCTATTCACGCCTCGCAGGTACTCTCCAGACACCTCGAGCAGGGCGTCATCCTCCATGCCAAAGTAATACCCATCCTCCATGCCGAGAACCACGGAGATGAAACCAGGCCCGTTCACATCAATGTTGAAATATGGCCCCTCGAACACGATCTTCGTCTCGCCGGCCGGAAGCTCCTTGTCAAAGACCGTCTCCTCGGTAGTACCCTGCGTATAGTTGTGCGAAACAAGCTCGATCATGCTCACAGGGGGAGCCAAGCGGGGATTTGTGTTATCCGCCCGCAGAGAGTTGTCAATGTACGAAGTGAAGTCCTTTTCAGGGAGTGTTGCGGCAGCAACGAAGATATCCACGCGCCCCTGCGTCACCGCCACCGCCCCGCTCGAAAAGCAGATCAGGCGAAGTGCTTGCCGCAAAGTTCCGGGGGGAATCCAGCCACTCACCGTGGTGTTTGCAATGGTCGGGTCCACGGAAAAGGGAATATTCTCTGCCCCCAGCGTCTGCTGCAAGGCGCTTTGGACGGTGATCTCTGACTCCCAGAAGATCCCGTCGAAGGTGATTTTTTCAATCAAGCCGATGTAATCAATGGCATAGAACTTGACCTGTCTTTCGCCCGGGTTCTCCCAGCTATCCACAAAGAACTTGCCAAGCAGGTAAGTGCTATCGCCAACCCTCTCGCTGGCTGAAACAGGGAACCTTTTCTTCTCCTGCGCATCTGGGGCGAAGATCGTAAATTGCGGGTCCTCATTCTCGGCGGTGAATTCCAGCGTGCTGATTGGAAGCTCCAAAGACAGCGGATCAACCTCCTGAACTAGCTCGGAGCTCAACACCTTGGTCCCGGAGAATTCCACCCGACCGCTTGGGGTATCGATGATGAGAATAGGAAACGTGATCATCCCATCTCCATCGGGCGCCGACCAATCGCCGTGAAGCTGCCGCCAGTCCAATACACCGCGCCGTTTATGTATGCCTTGCGGATAGCGCGTCGAATGCCGGAGAAGTAGCATTCGTAGGTTGTCGGTTGACCTTGAGCATTGGGGGTCTGGATGGTATGAAATTCAACAGGCTCTTCGATCTTCTGCCACAGCGCGTCGAACTGAAGGCGCTCTGCCTCGCTCACAGGCGAAGCAAGCACAAACTTTTGCTTCTTGAACATCCCGATCAGCTCACGATGCAGCACGCCATCAACCGTACGTGTGGCGTGTTTGTCCAACGGCTCGGTGCTATCCTCGATGCTGAGAACGCCAACGTTGAAGGCTTGGCCGTCAATGACTATCACGCCTGACCTCCACCAGCGATCAAGGTTCCGCCACGCCGCACTTCCTCGCGCTCCGCATACGGCTTCAGCATGCGCCACAAAGCGGCTATGTTCGGGTTCGCGCCGATCGTTACATCCACACTGATATTGCCCATCTCCTCCTGGATGATCTGGCGGATGAGCCCTTCCGGCGCCTCGAGGTTGCGGCCGTTGCGCTGGTCACCCAGCACAGCCAGGAACTCGGCATTGGGCGGGATGACAGCGCCGCGAGCCAGGCGAGGAATCTGAGGAGCGGCGACAGTTGGGATGTTCAGCGCCCAAGATTGGCCACCAAGAACAGGCACCCAGCTGGGGATATCCACTTTCACAGAATTCAGGCTGCCAATGACCGCGTTGATGCCGCCGGCCACAGCCCTGATCATGGAATTGATGAGGTCGATGATGGTGTTGATAGTGTTCTTTACAAAGCCCTTGATGCCATCCCAGGTTCGCTGCCAGCCCACGCTCAGGTTGTTTAGGAAGGTGGTGAAACCTTTGGAGATAGGGTCGATTACAGTTCGCTGGAACCAGGCACCCAAAGTAGCCCATGCGGCCTTTAGGGAATCCAGCACTGATTTGCCAACCCCCTTCAGCCACTCCCAGATCCTCCCCCAGTTGGCAATGATGGCAATGATGGCAATGATGGCCAGCACCACTGCGGCGATTGGGCTGGTCAGAGCCAAGATTACGACGGCTACAATTCCCAAGACTGTGACAATCAGCTGCCAAGCCTTTTCATTCTTCTCCGTCCACTCATCAAGATCTCGCAGTACTTGGGTCAAAAACTCAATACCAGAAATCAATGTTGAGCCAATCCAGGCGAAGGCAGGCTGTAGAACTTCCTTCCACAGCCATTCCCAAGCTGGACCAAGTGCAGTGAGAATGTTGTCGGCAAGGATAGAAAGCTCACCCACCAAATCCAGAACCACAGGCAGCAACTTCTGAACAACCCATGTCCCTAGCGGAACCAAGACATTGTTCCAAAGCCAGAGCAGAATATTGCCAACGGTCTGGATAAGTGGCTGCGCCGAGATCCAAAGGCGATCCCAAGCTTCTTTCACAGGTGCGATGAATTGCAAAAAGCTTTGCTTCCACCCCTCAACTTTGGCCCGTAGAGCCTCTAGCTGCTCATCGATAACTTTCGTATTTAGGGGTGCTTGGCCACCCAATTCAGGAAGTCCACCAACACCTAAACCAGGGCTTCCCGATGATTCGTCCGGCTGCTGCAATACATTCAGCTCATCGAAGGCCGCCAGGGCACCCCTGGCTTCCTTGCCTGCTGCCTTGGTCTGCTTGGCCAGGTTGGCCTGCCCATCAGCTGCGGCATTGCTGGCATCTGCCACCCCATCCATAGACTGGCGGGCAGCCCCAATATCAACCCCAAACAGGATGCTCATAATGCTGGCCAGGCGGTTGGCGAACACCGTCAGCATGTCAATGGCGGCCTTGATGTATGGCATCACCCGCTGGGCGATCGGGATGATGACATTGCCAATACCCACCTTCAGGTTGTAGAAGCTCACGCCCAGGGCGGAGACCTGCCCGGCGTACGTGCTGGCCAGCTTGGCCGCATCGCCAGTCTGGAAGCGGGTCTCCTGCAGGATGCCGTTGACTTCAGCTTGGATCTTCTGCTGCTGGGTCAGCGCCCCCACAGTGGTGCCGATCGAGGCGGCATAGTCCCGCCACATCATCGACACATTCTTGGTGACGCCGGCGTTGTCCACCAGGATGGAGTTTTCGTTCTTGAGGCCTTCGGTAGCAGATTGGATCGCCTCGCCCATCGAAAGCCGGCCTTGCCGGCCGAAGGCCGCACTGTCCTTGAGCGCCGTAAGCACCCGCTCGATCTGCGAAGTGTCGTAGCCGCGCAGCAGCAGGTTCTTGTAAGAATTGACCGCATTGGTCGCCGGCACGAGGCCGTCCGACGTAAATTCTTTGATGAACTCGTGAGCGTCCGAGAAGCTAATGCCCACCCCTTCGGCCACGGACTGCAGGCCCACCATAGCCGACGCTGTTTCGCTGGCCGCCTGCACCGCCGTGCGCCCAAAGGCCACCACAGCCGTAGCCAGAAATGCCGTGGCTACGATGCGTGCAATTGGCGCCAGGATCTTCTTGATGGAAGCCACGCCCTGGTTCAAGCCGCGCTCATCAATGCGGGTGTCAATGCGAATAGAGCCGTCGTATTGCATTAGCGGGCCAGCTCCCCGCGGCGCTCAAGACTTTGGCGGTGCTGCTCATAGATGCTGGGCAGGTGCCCCTGGGGCTGCAGGAGAAGCTCAATATAGGCCTCCAGCACCTCGGGCTTCATTTGCTGCACGTGCGCGTGAACACCGGGCTTTGCCAGCAGATCATCCATGACCGCCTGGTCATACTCAGCTGGCTTGCTCACGCTTGCGCCGCCCTTTCTCTACCAAGCGCTCAAATTCATCTTCTTGCACCCGTTCCTCGTGAGTACGGTCATCGATCTCGTCGAGCTCGAACATCGCTCCCAGCTCACGCGCTACTTGGCGCTCTTCCTTGGTAGCCTTTCCAGTCTTCACGCGCTTGCGCAACGAGACGAGCTGGTTGAAAGCCGTCTCGTTGCCCAGATCCATGAATAAAGCCAGGAAGCTCCACCAATGCATCTCAACACTCTGCAGGTCGACGCCGTGGGTCTGCCGAAAGGCTGCAAAGACAAGTGCAGCGTCCTTGCTGAAGGAATACACACGTGGGCCGCCGCCCGCATCAGCGTCGTCGCCTGGGGAGCGACCGCCGTTCAGGTACCAGCCAGCCTTCTCCTGCAACTCGATCAGCTCATCGGCCGTGAACTCGTTTACATCCGCCTCAGGAAACAGATTGCTAAGCAACAAGCCCTGCTTTTCTCCATCTGTGATGTCAGGATCCTCAAACGCCATTAGGCCGCCCAGGGCGGCCCGAAAGTCGGTGTTCAAGGCAACCTCACGCTCCCCGACAGTCACGCTGGCAGGGAACTCGGAGATCAGTAGGTTTGTGCTTATTTGCGGCTCCGTCTCTGCTTTTTGCCGCCGCGGCGCGGCACAACATAGGGCTTCAGCTTCTCTGCCCGTGGTTTCTCAATGAATGGCACCAGCTGCTCAAAAAAGATCTCGATCTGCTGCAGATTGAGCGCGTTTCCGAACACCATCTGGGCTGTGCCATCCCCAAAAAGCTGGTCCACCAGGTCGCGTAGGTAAGTGCAGGCCTCACGGAGCAATTGGATACGCTCACCTGCATTTGCCGGAACGCCGTGCTCGTCCAGCGTCTCATCCCCTCCCAGGTCATTGTTGCGCTGCTGGTACTCCTGCAGCTTGGTCTTGAGCGAGTTGAACGCGTTGTAGAAGCGGTCAATAAAGGCCACGTCGCTGGGGTCAAACTCGAGCACTCTGCTCTCATCATCGTTGATGAGGATGCGCTTCAGGTTTGGGTTGTCTATACGGATGGAATCCATCGGGTCTCCTTATTGGCGGGCGCGAGTGAAAACTCGCGCCCGCCAAGGCCATGCTTTATTCGCTCTCTTCGGTCGGGGTGAATTCCAGCGTCTCAGGGTCAAACATGCCAGGCACCTGATTGCCGCGGTAGTGCAGCGTGCAGTTCAGATTGATGGCCTGGCCTGCGTCACCGCCGTACTGGTCGAAGGCCACAGCGACCTCGTGCTTGGTGGCCGGGTACTTACCTTCAACCGCAGGCTTGTACAGGTACACGTTCACGATGTCGGTCACAGCCGCATCCAGCACCGGCGGGCCAGCTTGCCACAAGGCCTCCAGATACTCCAGAGCATCGTTGTCAGTGATCAGGCGGGCTTCCACCGACAGGCTGCGTTGGTAGCTGTCCACGTCGGTAGTGGGCTCGTCATCACTGATGTATTGCTCAGTGGTTACCTGGGGGTTGGCGGCCACGGCGCCCGTGGTGATACCCTTGCCCAGCTGGGCATAAACCGCCTCATCCTCACCAGGGTCGGTGTTGATGAAGGTTTGGAATTGACTGCGGCGTACTTTGGACATAGCTAATCTCCTTACTCAGATTCGTCACTAGGGACGGCCGCTTGGAAATACTCCATGCGGCAGTTGATTTGATAGATTGCGGTCTCGCTTTGCCCTTGCTCATACAGAAAGCCGGCATTCACAACCTCGACCGTCTCAGCAACCCGACTTTCGCCAAGATCTGGCAGGTCGCCGTCAACGGTGCGCCGTTCGAATTCGTCGGTCAACTCCTCCATGAAACCGCTGTTGGCCAGGCGGGCCGGATCATCGGCGGTCTGGTCGGCTAGCTGGATCGCAAAAGGGTATTGCCGGGTGCTGCTGCCATCCAGGTACCGCTCAACGATCGGAGGCCCCGGGAGCGGCACGATGGCATACTGCGGCAGCTCTCCTTCGCCCAGATAGTCGATGAACAAAGGGGCGTTGGGAGCAAGCTGCGGGAGTTGACCGATCCACTTCTGCAAAGCCTGGATGATGGTCATCGCGCACCGCCGCCGGCCAGCCGCCGGGCCTTCTTCACGGTCGCCCCGCCGTCAGCCGCCTTCCAGCGATCGAACCAGCGAGGGCCACGCAGCGGGCCGGTCTGGCTGCCAGGCTGGCGTTTGGCATAGTACTGGCGGCGTGCATACGGAGTGATCCACTGCACCAGGCCGCTGCCGATTTCCGTGCCCAGCTGCCCGGATTTGACAAGCGCACCGGTCAGCAGAGGCGTGTACGGTTCGGTCCCTCGCAGCACTTCGCTATCTACAAAATGCTGGGCACCAGTGAACCTACCCTGCCAAACAGGTTGAAACCCCGGGTTCCAAATGAGCCGGGCCGAGCCGCTCGGGGTCTTGAAGACGGCTCCCCGCGGGGTCTGGATCACAGGGCCGCTCATTTGGCGCCTACCTGCCAGTGGTGCATTGCTTCACTGCCGGCTTCCATTGTGTCCACGCTACTGACGGAGAGCACATCGTCGTACTTGGCTTTCAGTGCGGCAGGGCCGAACTCATCGGTCAGTTCATCCTCCACCAGGCCGCGCACTACGATGTCTCCCGTCTGCAGGGTCCAGGTCAGCACATCCTCGTCACCGGACTCATCCTGGCCGGCCCGCCAAGCTTTGGGCGACTGATACCCGGGGATGGCCATAGGGATGTAGATGGCCGCTTGGTCTGCGGCGATGTTGCCGCCAGAGGCCAGCACGTTACGCGCCTTGCGGTTCTCCCACATGACGCCCTTCAGCTGCACACGTTGAAACCGCGGCTTGCGGTCCTCAATGTATTGGTTGTAGAGCGTCAGGTCGGCGTTGGTCATCATCGGCCGTACTCGCCTTCGTAGAAGCCACGGAACATCAGTCCGGTGCCCAAGAGGTACTTGCTCACCGCGAGCTCCACCTGCTGGCTGGTGCTCAGTTGCTTGTCTGAGCTGGCCGCGTAGGTCACGGAGTAGTTGCCCAGGCGCTCTGCCTGAACCCCCACTACCCCGCCGGCTTGCTGAGCCATGTTCAGTACTTCGGCTGCAGCGCAACAAGCCTTGCCCAGCAGGATCCTCGTGGCTTCGTCCTCCTCGGGCACATTGGCAGCCCGCTGGAAGGTCATGGCGTCGATGACCTCGGATGCCCGTAGAGCCAGCGCATCAAAGGCCTCTTCAGCTATGGCCGCGCCGAGATATACGTCCGTGTAGAAGTCGTAATCTGCGTACGCGGCCATAGCTGTTCAGGCGTAATCCAGGAGCGCTTAGGCGCTCTCGCCCGGTTTCATGTGCAGGTAGATGCCTTCCGCCTTGTTCTCGTACACCCAGGTGTCGTGGTACAGACGGAACTGGAACTTCCAGGCGTCCATATCCTGATTGGTGTCGGGGTCAAAGACCTTAGGCAGCGCCAGTTTGGTCGCCTGGTCACGAGCGGTCGGGTGCAGCAACAGGAAGTTGATGTCCTGTGCACCCACAGCAGGAGCGAAGCCGCCAGCGGAGCTGGACGAACCGGCGTTCAAGGTGATCTCGGTCTTGAAGCGCGTCTGAGGCACCATCCGCACCGGGATGCCATCCAAAGTGAAGATGCGGCGATCAGCCGTGGTTTCGTTGGCCAGGCTGCGGGTCACTGCACTCTTCAAGAGGCTCCACACGCTGTCCGACACATACAGCAGGCGGCCATCCTGCGGCACCTCGGCCGCGTCCATCTCAGCGTTTGCCGCATCGATCGCCTGCAGGACCGTGTTCGCGTTGAGCACAGCCGGCGTGTCTACCTCCAGGCCGGCCCCATCAGCCCAAGCTGCAAAACGAGTGGCATCCACCTCAGGCACCACTTGGGTGCGCATGAACTCGCCAACCAAGGTGCCGAAGGCCATGCCCAAGGTCTCCTCGTTGTCCATGCGGTCGATGTTGAATTCACGGCCACGTTCCTTGGTCAGCTGGATGGTCTCCCAGGTGCCGGTGACGTCTCCCACCGGATAGCCGGTGTTGCGGCCGTAGTTGCCCAGACCAACCATGCTGGTTTTGAAGATCTTGACCTCATTGGCGCCGCCAAAGTCCACGGGCTTGGTCAAAGCGTCCAAGGCGGCGGTTAGGGAAGCGCGTTTGTAGATCTCATCCAGAATGGGCAAAAATTTCTCGGCAAGAGCAATGCTGTTTGCCATTATTTAGTCTCCTTATCGTCATTCAGGCCGGCGCCGGCACGCATGGCGCTCACAATGGCGTCATCCGTGGCGCTGCCAGCTTTGCCACCCTTCACCACTTGGCGAGGGGCGGGTTCGTCACTGGAGAACAGGTAGTCGTCGGTCTCTTTGATCTTCTCCAGCTGCTCGCTCAGGCCTGCGATCGAGCCGTCCTCTGCGTTGTGCTGGAGCAAGTCCAGCTTCAGCAGCGCCTTCGCCGCCTTGGTGTTCTTCACCTTGGCAGCCGTCAGCGCGCCGTCCAGCGCATGGTCAAAGGCCTGCGCCTTCAGCTTGGAGTCAGCATCCTCAGCCGCCTTCTTGGCAGCTTCCTGGGCCTCTTTGGCCGTCTTCTTCCACTCCTCGACCGACTGCTTGAGCTCATCCGGCTTGAGGTTTTCAAAGCCCTTGATAGCCGCGGTGGCCTGGTCGAGTTGGTCCTGCAGAGCCTTAGCGTTGTCCTCGGCCGCGGTGGTCTTGGCTTTTTGGGCCTCCACCGCCTGGCCGTTCAGCTTCAGCAGCTGCTCGTGCAGGTCTTCGGGTAGCCCCGCGGCCTTGATGGCCTCCGCGGTCAAGCCCAGCTTTTCAAGATCAGACTTTTTCATTCCTGTGTTCTCCCGCGGAGTGCTCCGCATCCCATCTAGCCGTTTTAGGTGGTCGGCATCACCCGATGGCTGGCTACTTTTACGCCTGCCAGGCCGGCGAATTGGCAACAAAAAAGCGCCACATCTCGGCAGAATTTCTTCTGCAAAGACGTGGCGCTTTTGCGTCCCGTACTTGGAAGTTGCGCCCCGCCCGGAAGGCGTGACGCTGTCGCTACTTGGCTATATTAGCAATGAGTGCCACATTTTGTCAACAAGAAAGGCGGCTCATCAACCTAAAGATTTGATGCTGTTCTTTGATTTGCAGTTCTAGTATCGTTTCAGGGTAGTCATAGCTGGCGTCATGCGGAACATCCCAAGCCCAACAGGCAATAAAACAATCAACGCGCAGCATAGATAGGCCAGAGTAAGCCAGATACCGCTCCACCACCAACCAATCAGTAGAAAATAAGCGGAACGCAAAATAAAACTCAATTGGGGTTGCTCTTCTTCGCTGATAGTGGTGCTTCCATGAGAGATAGTTGACTTTAGTAGGAGCTCAGGCTCCTGGAGCGCAAGAATTTTCGGGATGTAGTTCAACATCATCATCCCCAAGGGAAGGCCAACAATGGTGAGGTTGAGCAGCCAAGCAATTGTCAGGACAATACCGCCAAGCCACCAACCAATGAAAAAAAACCAAAGGGCTTGGACCAAACAGCCCGGACCTCGTCTTTGTTTGATAATTGTAGTAGTCATTTCTTTGGCCTCCCGCCTTTGTTCCTAGGTGCCTTCTTGTAGGCCTCCACGCTGGCCGGGTCAATATCCCAGACGGGGCCGTGCTTACGGGCTTTGATAGTGCCTAGCTTGCATAACCTAGTGACCTGCGTAGGTGTGATCCCTAAAACCTTTGCCGCCTCTACTGACGTCAATCCCATGTCTTTGACTATAAACTAAAAACCATGTATTGACAACTGCAGGCTTATTTATATAATAAACCATGTACCCCGCTCTGCGGGGTTTATAAAAGATCAGCCGCCAGCGCCTCCCGTGGATAGGAACGCTGACGGCCAACCAGAGGAGAGTGTAGCATGGACACACAGCAAGCCGCAGTAACAGTACCCATCACCACCCAAGACACACCTTGGCCGCAGGAGTTTGCCAGGGATATCGCCACGCAGTGCGAGGAAGCCTTGCTCAAGTGGCTCAGCCAGCAGAACGCACCCGCCGAAGTCTTCAGCCTGCTCTACGGTATGGAGTTCTTCAGCCTGTATCGCACCCAGTCGGAGTACTTCGACAACATGCACAAAGACTTCCCGGACTTCCTAAAAGAGGCTATGGTGGCTATTGAGAACTTGCGTTCAGCAGCCCCGCCAAGCCACTAAGGAACGCTAAGAAACGCTCCAATCTGCCGAACCCATGTAACCTTATAGCAATGCAAAGAGGCCGAATAATTCGGCCTCTTTTTTTCTTCCGATGTTTCGGGGTGTCGACCCAGGCTACCTTTTTACGTTCTTCTCGTACCAGCTCACAAACTGCTTGGCCAGCGAATACATCAATTCCAGGAAGGAGCGCAGCAACGCCTCGTTGCTCATACCTGCTCCCTCACCCGCTGCCGGCTGAGCCCGGTCTGGCCGAGGAAGTCCCGCATGCGCTCTTGCCACAGACGCACCTTAGCACTCTCGCGGGCTGCATCCAAGCCGGCGGCCTCCAGCGTCAACATCCGGCGCTTCCACTCGCGGATCCTGCGCTCAATGCCTCGCTGCACCTGGGTGGCCTCATAAGCGCTCAGCTGGCGCCCGCGGTAGTCCAAGCTCTCATTGGCCAGGTGTTCCCGCATTGCTTCATCGTAGGCGTTCTCGGAAAGCCCCTCAAAGAACGGGAACCAGCTGTGCCGACAGTTAGCCCCGCCCAAGCCAGTAACTAAGCCCCAGCCGGTTTCTGCCACAAAGTCTGGGTAGATCGGGTGCGTACCCGAGCGCGAGAAGATACCTCCTTGCCAAGGTTGATGAGACGGCCGGGCACCAATGTGGGCAGAGGTCTGCACAAGGTCCACGCCCATCTCATCAGCCCGCGCCCACTGCAGTTGGCCGGCCGCCTGCCCCACCCCAGTAAGCACCGTGCGGCGCATGGCCACATCCAGCTTGTCGCGCCGGCCGGATGGATATAGCACCTCAAGCCCGCTAGCTCCAACATTGCTCACCGCGGCCCGGATGGCTTGGTCATAGCTCATCGCCCCGCTGCTGACTTGCAAGAAAGCCATGTCAGCAGCCTGAACAAAGGCCTGCTGAGCAGTCAGCAGCGTGGTCTGTGTCAGGTTGCGCATGCTACCGTTGGTGCGCTGAATAGCGATCGATAGCACGGAGGTCATTTGGGGCGAGAGGTTGAGCGGCAGCGGGTCCAGGCCAGCCGCCTTGTAAATGCGGTCATCGAAACGCACGGCCTGCACGCCGGCCTGGCGAAGGATCTCGGCCACCTGGCGCTCCGATTGCCCGGTCAGTCTGGCCAGCTCACGCAGAATGTCCTCATACAGCGCACCGGTTTCGTTCAAGCGCTGTACCTGCCAGGCCGCCGAAGCAAAGTTGAGCCCAGCCAGCCGGCGGGCGATATCCTGCAGGACAACATCCTCAAACTCATGATAGAGCTTGAGGATGGCATCTGCAGAAACGTCGAACTGGCCGGGCGTCAACATGCTTACTTGATTGCGCTGCCAACCTTGGCCAGGAAGATCTCTTTGCTGCGGGCCATCTGATCGCGGTAACCCGGCACCGTGTAGCGACGGTGCTCACCGCCGGGCTGGTCGGCCAAGTGGATGAAGGGCAGATCGATCACTTCCAGACCAAAGCCGGCCTGCTGAACGCGCCAGCAGTAATCGATATCGTCAAAGCCGGCATGTAGATACTGCTCCTCGAACAGGCCCACAGCCTTGAATAGAGAGCGGTGCATGAGCAGGATCCAGCCATAGAGGTACTCAACATCTGCGCCCCATTCCTCTTGGGTCTTGCGGCGCAGCTCCATGCCGTAGATCTTGTTAGGATCCAAGCCCTTCACCATCTCCACAAACTCGCCCTGGCAAAGAATGTCATCATTCGAGAACAGCAGCCAGTCGCCGGTGGCCAGCATCGCACCCTGGTTGAGCGCCTGGGTGTAGCGATAATCAGCCTCGCCTTCGGTATTCACACTCACCACCTGCACTTCTGGCTCGTGGTTGTGGATGCTCTCGGTGTACGGCGCAGCGAAATCACCAAAGGCTTTGGTGTAGGGGAAAATGACGGATACGGAAGTCACTTCTTGACCCCGCTCCACACAGTACCAAAGGTGCCCGTGTGCTCCAAGTGATCGGCCGCCACTTCGTCAACAAAGCGCTGCACGTCCGGCCAGGTGTGGGCACCGTAGTCATGGAAGGCCACAATGCCGCCCGGCTTCACCAACGGGAAGAAGGCGGCCCACTCTCGCTCCAGCACCGCGTACTTGTGTGTGCTGTCGAGGAAAAGCATGTCAATCTCCTCCTGCAGGTTCACTTCCCATGAGACAGATTTGATGGCCTGCACCTTCCCGCCTAGAGGCCATCCGAGCGAGGTCAGGCCACGCTCAAATTTCTTGAAATCAGCTGGATTTGGCCAGTGGTCGATGCACACCAGCCGAACACTCGGCTTGGCTCCGCTCAGGATGTAAGCCGCGGAACGCCCCCAGAATGAACCACATTCCACAATCTGACCGCCAGCGGGAACCAGGTAGGCCAGCCAGGCAAGGCGCTGAGCATCGATGGGCTTCACGCCGATATGGTGCCCAATAATGCGGTCAATCTCCGCGTGGATTGGGAGTTCAAGCAATCTCATAGGTAGCTCTCCAGTCTTTGCACAAAATACGCGGGGTCAAAGGGTTCGCCAATATGGCTGGCCTTCCATTCCTCAACTGCGGCGTTGGTCTCGCAAGCGCGCCTGATCGTTGCTGCAGCAACACTCGGGCTTGTTCCCATCTCGATCGAATGCGGGTAGCGGGTGAAGTCTCGATACAGCTCCCAGTTGCGCACCCAGGCCAGCTGGCCGCCACCCCGCGGGCTGTTGTGCGGCCGGATATCCTGGCCCATCATCACCGTGGGCTTTCCCAGAGCCACTGCCATATGGGCATATGTGCCCGACGAGACCACCACATCGGCCTCATCCATGTCTTTTGTAGTGCCGCTGAGCAGCGCTTGGCGGTAGTGCACCTCCTGATGGCGTTGAATGCCGTTGGTGCCCATGTCTCCATAGAAGCGCACGGTCAGAGAGGCCAGCTCTCCCGCCTGCCGCAGAGACACCAAAGTCCGGAATGTATGCTCATTGATGTCACGCTCGACCTGCGGCAGCGTTCCGCCTACTGGGTGCAGGGGAGCAAAGAGCACGCGGGGCTTCTCGCCCGCAAATGGAGAGAACGGCCTCACGTCTGTGTACGACCAACCAACTACTTCAGTTGGCGTTGGATACCCGATCATTTCGAGCACTTTCGCGTACCCGGCCGAGTGCACAAAGAAGGCAGCGCAGGCCACCGGGTCGACCTCAAGGTCGTGCGGCAACCAGGGGGAACACCAATGGGGATACAGAAAGATCGGCTTGCCCAGTTCGATGGCCAAGGCCGCTTCCCTGCGCAGCCGGCCGCTGCCATGCACACCCGAGAACAGTCCTGAATAGAGAAAATCCAGCAGAACGAAATCAGCCTTGGCCACAATGCGGGTCTTTTTGTAGCTTGCAGCCATCAGGGCTTCCAGGAATGCTTTGCCCTTGTGCTGATGGGGCTTGAAGAAGAATGCTGGCTTCACGTTTGCTGCACCCGATGCTCTCGCTTCAGCACCTCGAAGAGCTGGGCAACATACTTGCCAGGCATGCCGAGCGCAGCACTGATTTCGCCCGTAGTAGGTATTCGCCGGCGATTGAGAGAGAACTGGGTGACGAAATCCAGCACGCGCTGCTTGTCCTGATCAAACTTGCTGGGCGGCGCAGGATCCGGTTCGACCGCCGCGGGCGTGGGCTGACTTGCCTGCTGGCTCTGTTCCTTCTTGGCCTGCTGCCAGGCTGCCCGGGCCTCGTTGGTCCATTTGGTCAAAGAGGCTTGGTGTGCCTTTTCGGCCGAGGAACGCGCCTGCTCAAACTTCAGCAGCTCAACACCCAGCATCTCGCCGGAGAGCCAGGCCACGATCGAGGCACCCGCGCCCAGAATGAGTGCCATCAACCAGCTGAAGCCCTCGAGCCACTCAGCCGGCAGGCCCATCACCAAACCTAGCGACTGGCCAAGACCGGCCACCACGGAGATGGCCACCAACAGAGTGATGTTCATTGCGATCAAACCGGGCTTTACCTTGCCCTCTTGCTGAGCGCGCTTCACCGCGGCGTATACCAGGCCCCCCTCGATGGCCAGCATTGCTGCCAAAGCCTCGGCCAGACCCATGACCTGCGTGATCGCAGCGCTCCCCAAGCCATAGACCTGCGCCGAAAGGATTGCGGCGGTATAGAAGCTGTGGGCTGTACGCATGGCCGCCAGCACGATGGCAGCAGCGGCCACGGATACCGCTACCCAGAACTCCCAGCCCAGCGCCAGGCTCTTGCGCACCGGGCGCGGGTAGGCGTCCGCGTGGATGGGAATGAATTCAGAGAATTTCATCGCCACCGCCTATCCAGCATATGGGCCAATAGAATCAGCCCGAAAACTCCACCTAAGGCTGTGTGAAAAAGCTGCTCCATCACACGCCACCTGCCACCAAGGCGACCAGCTTCAACGCAGACCAGACCAATGCATAAACCAGCCATATCGTTGCGATCAGCATCACTAGAGCCGCTGCCACATCGCCCAAAAAGGTGGCCACTTTCTTGAACACGTAACGCTTTTCCATCATTCCACCTCCGGAAACAACTCGTCAGCCTGGCCAGCCTGCGCCTCGGCTACCTTCTGCTTGGCCACATCCTCGGGTTCGCCGAAAGTGCGCATGCGCAGCTCAACCGGGCCCATCGCCCGCATGGTCACCATCTGCGTGTCCTGGACGAACTGCTGCTGGCGATCGGTAACCAGGCTGTCATCAAACTTGAAGGTGACCTCATACTCGCCCTTGGGAGCCAGCTTGAAAATGCTGGTCCACGCGTCCATAGCGTAGAGAAGGTCACGTACAGCAGCTTCCAGGGCCTTCTGAATATCTACGACCGTGGCCGCGTACTGCTGCTTGCTGGAAAGAACCTCGGTGGCAGTTTTGTCGACCTGCTGCGGGTCGCTCAACATCCCCCTGGCCATGCCGCAGTTGAATTCAATGCGCTTGAGGATGGCCTCAAGACCGTTGATGATGTTCTGCTCGCGGAAGCCAGGAGACCAGTCTTCAAATAGCTTTCCAGCCGTGCCCACGTTATTGGTGCTTCGCAGGACGCGATAGAGCTCTAGATCCTCAACAATAAATTCGCCTGTCTTTGGATCTTTGGGCAAAGCCTGCTCATCGACAGTCACTTTCCGCACCCCGCTCTTGAACTCCCACAGCAGTTGGGACCACTGGATATCAGCCTGCTGGATGAGATCCACAGCGCGGGCATAGGCGCTCACGCCCAGGGGTGAGCCGGGCTCAATGTTGTTGGCCTGCGGGTAGCGGAAGTAGCCGAACAGCGGCTGCCGGACACCCAGGAAGCTCTCTTCTTCGCTCAGGTCGGACCATTCGGGCACCGAGGAGAGCGGCACCACAGAGCCCAAGTCGGCATCCGATGTGCTGCGCAGTACCTTGTTGCGGATGCGGTACGAGCCTTCCGGCCGACCGCCGTCCTGGACGTAGCCGAGGAATTCATGGAACTCGAGGCGGGTGTAGTAGTAGTCACCGCGCCGGAGCTTGTACACAAAGATGCATTTTGAGGGTCGCTGCCGGCTGTCAAAGGCCACCGGGATGAACTGGTCAGCCTGGGAGAAATCCACCGCCAGCTGGTCTCCGTCTACCCAGGGCTTCATCACCAGGCCGCCTTTGGCTACGCCGTACTCCACCTGTTCGCGCATGCTGGGCAGCACCCGTTGCAACTGATCCTGCAGGAAGTCAGCACGAGCGCCGCGGCCGTCCTTGGCCCCCGTGATCTCCACCTCCATCTCCAGCGTTACGGAAGTGGCAAAGGCACCTGCCACCGCCGCCGGCAGGTTGAGGGAGCTCACTTTCTTGCTCAACCAATCAGCGCGGTTCTCGTACATCTGGGACCACTGGGTGAGCGCCTTGATCATCGCCGGGGAGAGGTCGACCTCGACCCCCAGCAGGCGCTTGATATCTGATTTACCGATCATCTTGTTCCACACTCCTTTGGCCCATCCCAAAATGCGCTCAAACATCACTCACCGCCTCGGCGCCAGATCAGGTTGGTCGCATAGCGCACTGCATCAATGGCGTGATTGTTCTTGTCAGGGTAGGAAGAAATAAAGTTGCCCTCTTTGTCCCTCTCGAGCTCATAATTCAGGAACTCCTCCGCTGTTTGCGGGCAGCGCACAGGATCGATCACGATCTTGGCCAGGCTTTGCAACCACTTGATGCTATAGGTGACGCTGTCCGGCCCCTTCTCCGCTCCGCGGATGTTGACCCCGAAGGAGCGGAAGTCGGCAATGTCCTTAGGGCTGGCACTGTCAGCGATCACTAAAGCATCAAGAGACAGTAGGTGTTTCAGGACCAGCGCATCCATCACCTGCTTGTTGGGCGTCTTGTGCGCTCGGTACTCCCCGTAGATGTACAGGGTCATGCGCGCCGCGTCATAGTGCATCTTGGCAAAATGCAACGGATCCGGGAACCATCCCCAATCCAAACCCTGCAGTGGGCGGTCAAACTGGGCGATCTGCTCGTCTGTGATGGGCTTGTCTGCTATGACGTTCTCGAACACCATGCCGCCAGTGCCGTTCACCTCACCCAAATACTCATGCTCATAAGCTTTAGGGTTGACCTCTTTGAGGTGCTCGGCCATATCGATAAAGGCCTGACCCAGCCAATCAGCCGGCGCATCGAGGTACGAGCTCCTGTGCACCAGTCGCCGAGGATCAGGTACCCGCACCCACTTATTGACCCACGCATTGGCGCTCCTCGGCGAGTTGTAAACCTTGAATCTGTAAGCCAGGTCACCGCCGCGGATGGCTGACTGCTCAATGTTGCGCACCGCATCCTCGCCCTTGAACTGGTCCAGCTCTTCGAGGTGGAGGATGCCGATATACCCGAATGCCGGCTTTATGGATTTGAGCTTGCCTGGCTCATCTGCCCCACGGAAGTAGATTTTCTGACCAGTTGGCAGATACTCCATCTCCAACGGGCTGCGAATGCTGCGGAACCGATCATCTAAGCCCAGCTCAGAGATCGCCCACTGCAATTGGCTGAACACGCTGTCCCGCATCGTATTGGCAAACTGGCGCATGACGAGTACATGCATGTTTGGATTTGCGAGCAACAGATCCAAATCGAAAAGGCTTACGGAGCTCGATTTGATAGACCCACGTCCACCGATAAACACATACTCAGTGTGACGAGCGGCTCGGATATCACGATAGGGCTCTAAGAAGCTAGGAGCCAATAAGTGCGCTGGAAGTCCCGCAGCGATCGGCGAAGTCGGCACCGGAGGCTCTGGTACCGTCTTTCGCTCGCCCATTTCCTCGGCGATGTCGTCAAGCGTATCCAGGTACGCCGTCACCAGCGGCTGGTTGAACTTCACGCGGTCGACGCGCTCACCGTCGGTGAAGCCACCCACCCAGCGAGGATCAGGCAGAAACAGCTTGTCCTCATCGGAGATACTCTCATAGAGCTTCTCAGCCAAGGCGTTCAAGTCGTTGATCCGTTTCTGATAGACGGCGTAGCCTGTCTTTGGTGCATTCTCTTTGATAGCATCAAGCTGAGCAGCGGCAATCTGCGCTTCTCGCTCACGCACCCGCTCTTGCCAGCGGAAATCCGATGACCACTTCTCCAGCGTGGATATATGGCGAGTAGGCGCTCCTGCCCTAGCTTTGCCATATATTTGCACCAGCTTTGCCAGGCTGCGATCAGGCCCAAGGTTGAAATAGTCCTCAAAAGCGCGGAGAGCCTTGTTGCTTTCTCGCTTACCGGAATTACCCATAACATGCTGCTATCAGCCCTCGTCCGGAGACCAAACTGGCTCGGCATGAAGCTCATCGCGGATCTGTTTGTGCAGCCTGCGGATACCGTGGCGAAAATTGCGCACCTGTACCTGCAAGGCCTTTTCGTTGTCCATTAGGGAGTCGACCTTGTCCTCAAGCTCGCGGCGCTTGGCTCGCTCGGCGCTGAGGTCGCCGGTAAGACGCGCCACCTCAACGCCGAGCTTGGCAACCGTTTCGGCCAAGGCAACGCTACGGCTAACCCCAAGTTGGCGCCAGCCCAGCACGGCACTTGAAACCGCTACCAAAGTCACGGCAACCCCCTGCCAATTAGCTTGGAGCCAGTCCACACGGTGGCCTTTTACTTAGCGCCGGGTACTGAGCGGGCGGTAACGCCTTGCTGAATGGTCTGCTTGGCCTCGTAGCCAAGCGCTGCCAGCAACCAGGAGAAGCCGGCCAGGACAGCGATCTGCACCGCTTCTTCCAGGCCGAACGGGCCGAACACATGCAGCAGCACAGTGCGTAGGGAAGCCAAAGCCACGGCCGCAATGGCGCCGGCGAGCCGCTTGCGGTCGGGCGTGTTCGCCAGGCCGGCAGCTACCGCAGCGTATACCAGGCCAAAGACGGCCAGCGGAATCAGGAGATCCGCCCAGGCCAGCTTCAGCACGTTCACAACATCAAGTAGGGTTTCGAGGGTCATCTTTGCTTCTCCTTGGGTGCGCCGCCCTGGCGTGGAGAAACAAAAAAGGCGGTGTGAAGTGCATGGCAAAGCCGAAATGGCTTTGGATGCACGTCACTCCGCCGGGTCGCAATTCCCGCGCCGGAGCGGCGCGTTTATTAGATTATGGCAATCCTATACGCTCAGTCGTGCAGTGTCAAGCCAACATGCGCTGCAGTGTTGCATCAGGGCTTCTGCCTGAGAACACTCCAAGCATCTACATAGTCCTGCCAGCACGCCGCCATCCAGAGGATCCAGGCTGATAACAGCAGGACCTTGGCCGACGTGTTTTCGGCGGCGGCTTGAGTGAGCACCAGCGGGCTGGCCAGCAGGCCAAAGGCCGCCGGCGCCAGCGTGATGAACAGATCCTGCCACGGCTTGGCCGCAGTTACGCGTATATAGGCTTGGCGCTCTTCAGGACGCACCACCAGCTCGGCCTCCACCCCCAGAATGCGGGCTGCCAGGTAATGCAAGCTCTCATGCAGCAAGGCTGGACCAGAAAACGCCCAAGCTGCTATGCGCCTCATGCCCATCGACGCCCTCGCTTGGGAGAGAAGAACTCAGCCGGCGCCGTGGAGTCCAGCAGCATCGTGAGCGGGTTCACCCAGTAAACACGCACTGGGCGTGGCTCAGCGCCTGGGGTGTATTCGCTGGGCGGGTTGCCCAAGTCCTGCACCAAACCGCGCTCACGCAACTGGCGCAGGCGGTTTCGCAAAGACACCACATGGCCATAGCCAAAGAGTTCTGCCGCCTCAGGCAGGGTAATCCAGTTCCCTTTTTCCATGCCCTGAGTATAGCATAATTATTCCCTATTGACAATGTTTAGATTTCTGGTATTATTATTTCATCTCGGAAACAATATCCGAGAGAGAAAGGAGGAAGCATGGGTAAAAAACGGAAAAAGCTAGCTCAGCGGGCGGCAGTTCGTAAAGTGATTTACGACCTGTCCGTGGCAACCGCAGCTAGCTTACTGGCCTACTGGCTCATTCGTTTCTTGAGCGAGTAAGGCTGGCGGGGGCGGGTTTCACCGCCCGCCCCCGTTCCGTACCCATAGCTTAGCGCAGATCGGCCTCCTTGACAAACACTAGACTTAGAACGAGTGTTCTATTACAATGACTGCCCTATCAACGGGTGGAAAGGAGCGGCACACAACCAAAAAAATCGCAGAACAATCCATCAAACCTGAAAAACACAAAGCGGCCGGGGTTAGGGCCCCGGCCGCCAATTGGCGCACCACCCGGAAAGGACAGAACGCCATGACTATTGTATCAAATCCTACCCTGTTACCTGTTTCGCCAAGATGGCCGCGGCCATACATAGAATCGCTCTGTGAGCAAATGGGCAACCGTCTGCTGCAGGAACTCAATCGCCTGGAGGCACCGCCAGCAGTGGTTGACCTGGCTCATGGCCTTGATTTTATGGCCGCTTACCTGCAGGATCCTGCTCAGTTTGAATCGGGCTTCGAGGATGTTTTGCAGCGATGCATCTACGCCCTGATCGATACAGGGGGTGTCTAGATGTCCCACCTCAACCGCCCACTGCCTCAACCCATTGCAGCGTTTGACGAGTTCCTCGCTAATAACCCCGACTGGGGCAAAAGCACGGGCGATCTGTATCGCTATACGATGATGCGCCTTGGGCAATGGATGCAAGACAATAACCTTGACCTGGAACACCTGACGATCCGCTTGATGAACGAGTTTCTCCACGAACAAGGATGGGGAAACTCATTGCAACGAAGAACCTGTAATTGCCTCCGCCCTTTCATGGATTGGAAGTTTGGCCCCAAGCACCATCTCGCGAATTGGAGAGTAAAGCATTACAAATCCGCCCGAAAGAGGACAGTCCACGAAGAAAAGCTGACGGATCTATTCTCCTGCTTCCAGCCTGGCATCTCTAAAGGCGGGACCAAAGAGGCGCGGCGCCTGATTATGTGCGACACGGCTAAACCAACCGGACTTCGCAACCAGGCGATGGTGCGGCTGCTGGCAGACACCGCCCTGCGAAGTGATGAGCTGGTCAATCTCCGCTTACGAGAGCTCGACCTGGACGGCCGCCGATTGACCACCAAGATAAAAGGTGGCGATGAGGGTGTAGGCCGTTTTGAGCATGCAACCGAAATAGCACTGCGCGCCTGGCTCGAAGTCCGCCCAGATTGCGACAACGACAAGGTCTTTGTCAGCCCGGGGCAAGGCAAAGGCCGCGGAACACCAATGACGCCGTCCGGGCTTAGAGCGATGCTCAGGAAACTAGCTAAAGTACATAGCCTGGGGCCGCTCAGCCCGCATGACTTCCGCCGCGGGTTTGTCGTATTCACTATGAAAAAGGGAGCCCCGATCACTGTAATCCAATACGCCGGGCGCTGGGAAAACCCTCAAATGATGCTGCACTACTCGCGGGACATGGAAGCGGAAAGTATCCGCCCTTACCTACCGGGCAATCTCATCAATGTGCCGGTGTCGATACCAATCGCCGCCTGAAACAAAAACAGCCACCGCAATTGGTGGCTGTTTTTTTTGTTCGGGATGAATTGCTACCCGAAGTTGGCCCGGACGTGCTCAAAGGCCTCGACCGCTCCTTCCCCGCGGGCGCGGAATTCTTCCGAGATCTTCACAGCACTCTCGTGATCCATGAGGCTGTCTGCGTAGGTGTAAAAGGCGGTCCAATCCGATGCAGACTTAGGTGATCCTGGAGCACTCGCTTGAGCTGGCGCAGTTTGCTGCGCCGCAACTGGCTTGGCAGGCTCGGAGAACTCGGCGTCAATGACGCCTTCCATCTCCTCGGCTGGCGTGGGCTTATAGCCGCCAAGCACCATGATCCAAGCCAGGGCGATACGCAGCGCTTTGCTGGTGGCGCGAGTGATGGCCATTGAGCGCGGGGCGTTCAGATCCATGCCGCCCCAGCGCTTGTAGCTGCCACCGTCTTTGCGCTTCAATACTTCGTCAGTGCGGCAGATGGCAGACGCGCCGCCAATCACCACGCCATCGGAGTTGCGCACCAGGTCAATGTACGCCTCGAACTGATGTACGCGCTCTGGCCCCTCTCCTTCCACGAAGGTAACAACCGAGCGCTCTTTGGGAGTGATGCCCAGCATAGAGCCGAGCGTCGCCCAACCCTCAACCTTCACATACTTGCCGTTCTTCATCGTCACATACAGACGCTTGCTATCAATGATGTTCGCAAGCTCTTTCGCAACCGCCGTGGCCGTGACCACTACATCCCTCGGCGTGGCAAGCTCCATGCTGCCGAGCTGCACGCTGCTCTGCAAAACCAATTCTTTTGTATTGCTCATTGCTTATCCTTCCCGTTCTAGTATTTGCTCGGCAGTCCATTCGCCGCGGGCTTTCGCCAAGATGGCCTTGGCTTCTTCAAAGCGCTGGTTCACGCCTTTCACCGATATGCCTTCTTCTGGATTTACCAAAGCGTCAAGCGCGGCGTACAACTCCGGCGCCGCGGCAATGAGGGCTGCGTTGGCTAAGTTTTCTTCTTTCGCCTCCAAAATGTTTAGCTCGCAAACTGACGCACCTGTGGCGGGAAATATCTGGACGCCGCTAGCTGTATTTATGTGCCACGGCCCAGGGCTGAACTTTGGCTTGCTCATACCGCCTCTTGCACAAGCTCAGGATGGATGGTGCACACCTGGCGCCCACCGCCCATCTGCGCCAGCATCGCCCCACACATGCAACGGGGCGTGTCATCGTCAGCTGAGAGCATGCGCTCTTGGGCGGCGATTTCGTCCTCGGCGTACCCAGGTTCGTAAAAGCTCCCGCTCATGACGCCACCTCTGACAATTCAAGAACGAAGGCCGGCGCCAACTCTGCCTGGCAGAGCGGACACTCCTTTTCGTGGTTACGAATGACCATCGCAAGGTACTCACCTGGCCGGAGTGCCTTGTAGGCATTGCGGCCAGCATGGGTAGCCAGGGCAGCACGCTCAGCACAGTTACTCTCTCGCTGCTTTATCCCCTGCTCTTCGGCCTCGGTCAAAATGCGCTTCGGGGTTGGTGTCCATCCGTTATACATGTCTGCCTCCTGTTATTGCTATTCGGATATTATCATATTTGATAATATCAAGCAAGTACTAGGGACATTGGTTACTAAAAGGATTTTCTTTCTTGACAATAAAAAACTAGTATGCTAGAGTGCTGCCATGAACACATTGGCCCCCGCTAACTTACACAACATGGAGGATTTGCTGATGGGCACCGTGAAGTCTCACG
The DNA here is from genome assembly GCA_019637675.1 of Anaerolineales bacterium. GTDB lineage: Bacteria > Chloroflexota > Anaerolineae > Anaerolineales > UBA11579 > JAMCZK01. Next base: position 47,007 of record JAHBVE010000003.1, read on the forward strand.
TGCCCGCACTGCTCACCGAACGGGGCTGGGGCCCGATGGACTTAGTTCGCCGCGCCAATCTGAGTGTGCGCACGGCGTATCGCCTGACGGATGGCGAGGCGTACTTCACCACCCAAACACTTGAAAAATTGTGCCAAGTGTTTGGAGTACCGGTGGAGAAGATCATCGAGTTTGTTCCGGACGAGGAGCAGTCGGGGTAAACAAAAAAGCCCCAGCCAGAACAGCCAGAGCTTCTTTGTTATCAGCGCTCCCTCCCGTCAAAAGTCGGGGCGCCAGCACCTTTATAACTTATATCTGAGTACAGCACAGGCCAGGACTCGAACCTGAAACCAAGCGGTTATGAGCCGCCTGCTCTGCCGATTGAGCTACAGGCCCTTGCGCAATTCTGTTGCGCAGGAGACGCGCTGCATGCAGCACATCTCCATGCTACCAGCAATCTGTCGCTACAACGCCGCGTACAGATCCACGCGATAGCCATCCGGGTCTTGCACGATAGCATAGCGCTGGCCCCAGGGCGCATCCCAGGGCTCCGCCGGCAGGCTGTGCCCGGCCGCCTTGACCGCCGCGGCCACTTTGTCCACCTCGGCCGGTGAGGCGTACTGCACCGCGAACGACGAGTGATTGCCCGGCCGCGGCGCTTCGCCCAGAATGCTCTCCAGCAGAGGAGCGAGGTCGATCATCAAGCGGGCCGAGCCGTCCGGAGTCACAGGCTCCAGATGCTCCTCGTCCGCCGCATACTCACCAAACTGGAAGCCCAGCAATTCATAGAAAGCGACCGTCTTCTGAAGATTCGTAGAGCTTACACCTACTGCATCGATCTTCATCATGAACCTCCGTCCAACTCCGACTTTTCCGTTGGATAGCCAAGTTTGAACCAGCCGTCTGCGCCGCCGGCAAGGCTCTTTACATTCTTGAAGCCGGCCTCGGCCATGATCTCGGCTGCCACGAGCGAGAACCCACCACCCGGGCAGATCGTGACTACCTCTCCATCCATGTACGGCTGGATCTCACCAAACCGATTCTCCAGATCCGTGATCGCCTCTTTAAACTTCTGAGCGTTCGGAAACTTGACCACCAACTCCATCAAAGGGATATGCACTGCGCCAGGCAAATGGCCAAAGCCCGAGTTGTATTCATTTACATCTCTTACATCGATTAGCAATGGTGGAGCACTGCTAGCCATATGCTCCCGCAATGTTTCGGCTTCGATCTCAGTGACATTTGAAAAGTGGTATTCACCCCGGATGAGTTTGCTGGTCACTACCCGAACAATCTTGAACAACATCCCCCTGCGGCTAAGCTTGACTTTCATAGTGAGTTCTCAAAAGAGCGGGCGGCGGGATTCGAACCCGCGAATGTCAGCTTGGAAGGCTGATGCCTTACCACTTGGCGACGCCCGCATTGTGGTCATTATAACAAGCACGCCTCCCCATTTCGCGGTGTTACCATACACCCCATAGAGGTACCCTGATATGAACCTAAAATCCATCTCGCCCGGCGAAAATGCCCCGCACGAGGTCAACGTCATCATCGAAGTGCCTACGGGCGGCGAGCCGATCAAGTACGAGTTTGACGAGACCATTGGCGCGCTCGTAGTCGACCGCTTCCTCTACACGCCCATGCGCTATCCCGGCAACTATGGCTTCGTGCCCAACACCCTCTCGGGCGATGGTGACCCCTGCGATGTGCTGGTCGCCAATACCCGCGGCCTGATTCCTGGCTCGCTGATCTCTGTGCGCCCTATCGGCGTGCTCATCATGCAAGACGAGGCCGGGCACGACGAAAAGATCATCGCCGTTCCGTCCACCCGCCTGACCAAGCGCTATGAGCGCGTGCAGGAGGCCAACGACCTGCCAGAGATCACTCTGCAGCAGATTGAGCACTTCTTCGCCCACTACAAAGATCTCGAAGAGAACAAGTGGGTCAAGATCGTGCGCTGGGGCGATGCCGCTGAAGCGCGCGCCATGATCCAACAGGGTTTCGCCAACTACAAAGCCCGCCCCGCCGAGTAAACCGCAGCCTGTAGTTGGCAAAGGTAAAATATCCGCATGGCCACCCCAACCCGCAATCGCATCCCGCTGGAAGACATCCAGTTGGCCCCCAAACCCACTCGCCGCCCGGATTGGATCCGCGTGCGCGCTCCTATGGGCGAAAGCTACGAGAACATCAAGCGCCTAATGCGCAGCAAAGCCCTGCACACCGTTTGCGAAGAGGCCATGTGCCCCAACATCGGCGAGTGCTGGGGCGACGGCACTGCCACTTTCCTAATGCTGGGCGATGTCTGCACCCGCTCCTGCGGCTTCTGCGACATCAAGCGCGGCATGCCCAACGAGATGGATTGGGCCGAGCCGCTGCGCGTGGCGCAAGCCGTCAAGGATATGGGGCTGAGCCACGCCGTCATCACCAGCGTGAACCGTGATGAGCGTGCCGACGGCGGCGCCCCGATCCTGGCTATGGTGGTCAAGCGCATCCGCCAGATCCACCCCGGCTGCTCCATCGAGCTGCTGATTCCTGATTTCAAAGGCAGCGCCGAAGCGCTCAAGATCGTGATGGATGCCCGCCCTGAGATCCTCAACCACAACGTGGAGACTGTGCCGCGCCTGTTCAAGAAAGTGCAGCCGCAAGACAACTATGAGTGGGCCGCCGCCACGTTGAGCAATGCCAAGCGCATGGATCCGGACGTGCTCACCAAGAGCGGCATCATGCTCGGGCTAGGCGAGACCAACGAAGAGGTCAAAGCAGTCATGCGTGACCAGCGTGACTGGGGCGTGGATATCCTCACCCTGGGCCAGTACCTGCAGCCCAGCAAGCAGCACCTGCCGATCGACCGCTACGTCACTCCTGACGAGTTCGCCGAGCTCAAGGAATATGGTCTGGGTATCGGGTTCAAGTGGGTGGAAAGCGGCCCGCTGGTGCGCAGCAGCTACCATGCCGCCGAGCAGGTGCGCGCCCTCAGCGCGGTGCACCGCAAGCTGTATGGCACGGTTCAGTAAGCGGCCTACTCCAGCGTTTCGAACAAGCCCTGCAACTCCATGTCTTGAATGCGCTGCCAGCCCGCGCCTTCCTCTACGCGCTCCACTTCGAGATCAGAGAAGTAATCGTCCAGCACGGCGGCGCGCTCCTGCGCCAAGGGCGGGATGCAATAGTCCTCTTCTTCCCAGATCGCGGTGCCATCCGCCTGCAGCCGCGCATTCTCCAGGCCAAAGTGCAAGGACTGGCCAAAGGGTTGCATGGCTTCTATTTCTCCGCTGGCTAGTCGCGTGCGCAGTTCCGCCATCAGTTCCTTATCCGGTTTAGCAGTTACAAGGTAATAGGCCATTTTCTGAACTCCTTTGTTTGAAGGGTCAGCAGCCCGCGGCAACCTCAGGGCTTGGTCTGCGCAGCTTCCACATGGGCGATCAGCTCAGTCAGGCTCATTTCGCTCATCGAGCTCAGCCGCAAGTTGGCGTGCTCCAGCGCGAGCTGCTCCGTGATGCGGTTGGGGATCGCCACTGCAAACACGCCCGCAGCCTTGGCGGCCAGCACCCCATTGGGCGAATCCTCAAAGACGATCGCCTCCTCCGGCCCAACGCCCAGCTCCGCCAGGGCCGCGTTGTACAGCTCAGGGTCAGGCTTGGTGCGCTTCACATCATCGGCGGTCTTGATCGCGTCAAAACGCTCGTACAAGCCCAGGCGGGCCAGATGTCCGCGCACCCAGTTCTCCGGTGAGCTGGATGCCACGGCCAGCTGCAGCCCCATGTCCTCGGCAGCATCCAGGTAATCGATCACGCCAGGCAATACTTCCAGATCGGCCAAGTTGCTAAGATAGCGTTGGCGCCGGCTGATCCATACTTCTTCGCGGTCCAGCAGCTTGCCGCACAATTGCTCTAAATGGGTGTGCGGGTCAAAGTCTGAGGCGCCGTTGCCGCCCACGATCTGCCCCCAGGTCTCCACCGGCAACGCCTGGCCGTGGCTCTGGTACACCTCCTGCCAGGACTCATAGTCCGGCCACTCGGTGTCCAGGATCAGCCCGTCAAAGTCAAACAGCAAGGCGCGTATCTTGGCCATAAGCCAAAATAATAACTTAAGAACAGCGAGAGTTTTTTAGAAGATGCGCAGCAGCGCCTGAGAAGCCCAGGCAAACAGCGGCTCAGAGAAGATGAACAGCAGTACGGTCGCCACTGCGGTGAGGCCAGCCGTGATCTTGAGCACCGGCTCATGGTGCACTTCAGGCTCACCGTCCTGCATGAACATGACCACCACCAGGCGCAAATAGTAATACGCCGAGATAAGCGAGGCCACCACGCCAACGATCGCCAGCCACACATACCCGCCTTCCAGCACGGCGCGGAACAAATAGAACTTGCCCGCGAAGCCCAGCGTGGGCGGCACGCCCGCGAACGAGAGCATGAATACCAACATGGCAATTGCCAGCCCAGGGCTGCGTCGGAACAAGCCGGCATAATCCTTGAAGTCCAGCCCACGGCCCAGGCCCTTCTCCATCGCCATCACCACGGCCCACGAGCCGAAGCTGGCAAAGGTGAAGCCCAGCAGATAGAACAAAGCCGACGACACCACATCGAAACGCACCGCGTCATTCCCATAGGCCACAACCGCCATCAGGATGAAGCCGGCGTGCGAGATGCTGGAGTACGCCAGCATGCGCTTCACATTACTCTGCGAGATCGCCAGCAGATTACCGATGATGAGCGTCGCCGCACACATGGCAAACAGCACCGGCGTGATCTGCTCACTGATCGAGGGGAACGCCGCCACAAAGATGCGCAGCAGGGCGGCAAACCCCGCCGCCTTGGCCCCCACCGCCATGAACGCCGTCACCGAAGTCGGCGAGCCGTCGTACACGTCCGGCGTCCACATATGGAAGGGCACCGCCGCCACCTTGAACCCAAGGCCGACCAGGATCAGCCCAGCGCCCAGCACAAGATAGATGGGGTACTCCAGCCCAGCCGCGGCTGCCGCCACTACGCCGCTCAGCAGCGTCGTGCCAGTTGCGCCGTACACCAGCGCAATGCCGTACACCAGGAAACCGCTGGCGAACGCGCCCAGCAGAAAATACTTGAGCCCAGCTTCTTCCGAACGCGCATCCGGGCGGCCGATCGCCGCCAGCACATACAGCGGGATCGAAAGCAACTCCAGCGCCAGGAACACCACGATCAGGTCCGCCGCCGAGGCCATCAGCATCATGCCGCTGAGCGAAAACAGCATCAGCACGTAATACTCAGGCTTGGCGATCCCCATGCGTTGCAAATAATCGTAAGACAGCGCAATGCTCAGCACGCCGCCCAGCGCCAGCACCAGATTGATGAAGGTCGAGAAGCCATCCGTGACGAACATGCCGCCGAACGCCTCCGCCTCCAGCCCCATCTGGCTGACCAGCAGGTACGCGGTGGCCAGCAAGCCGGCCAGCGAAAGCGCTGGCAGCAAGCCCGGCCGCTTGCCGGCGAAAGCCGCCACCAGCAGCAGAATGCATGCCCAGCCTGTAAGAAATACAAGCGGCAGTGCGGTGATCAGGTCAGCAGATGAGAAGAAATCCATAGTTCCTTACGGGATGGCCGCAGTTTGGAACAGCGTAACCAGCTGCTCCACAGCAGGGTGCATAAGGGCGAAGAACGGCTTGGGATACAAACCGATCCAGAAGATCAATACCAGCAGCGGGATCATGATCGCCAGTTCGCGCCAGCTCAAGTCCTTCAGCGCCTCGTTGGCTTTCACGGTCACCGGCCCCAGGAACATCTTCTGGAACATGTACAGCATGTAGACCGCCGCCAGGATCACACCCAGCGCCGCGAACACCGTGAACCAGATCGAGCCCAACGCCCCGCCCTGCCCTGCGCCCCACGCGCCCAGCAGGATCGTGAACTCACCCACGAAGCCGTTGAGGCCGGGCAAACCCATCGAGGACAGTGAGACGATCAGCGTCAGCACGGCGTACACCGGCATGATGCTCCACAAACCGCCGAACTCGCTCAATTCACGCGTGTGGCGGCGCTCATAGATAAAGCCTACGATCAAGAACAACGCGCCGGTGCTGATGCCGTGGTTGACCATCTGCAAGATCGCGCCTTCAATGCCCTGGGCATTCAGTGCGAACAGGCCCAGCATCACGAAACCCAAGTGGCTGATCGAGGAGTACGCCACCAGCTTCTTGACGTCCTTTTGCGAATACGAAACGATGGCGCCATACACAATGCCGATCACCGCCAGCGTGGCCATGGCCGGGGCCAGCTCCACCGCCGCCTGCGGGAACAGTTGCAGATTGAAGCGCAGGAAGCCATACGTACCCAGCTTCAGCAACACGCCGGCCAGGATGACCGAGCCAGCCGTGGGGGCTTGCACGTGCGCATCCGGCAGCCACGAGTGCAGCGGCCACATCGGCACCTTGATGGCGAACGCCGCCGCGAACGCAAGGAACAGCCAGAACTGCTCCTGCGCCGGGATATTGCCAAGCGCCAGCAACTCAGGCAGATGGAAGGTGCCCTGGTTGATGCCCAGCCACAAAATGGCCAGCAGCATCAAGATCGAGCCAGCCATCGTATACAGGAAGAACTTGATGGCCGCATACATGCGCTGGGCGCCGCCCCAGATGCCGATGAGGAAATACATCGGCACCAGCGTGAACTCCCAGAAGATATAGAAAAGAAAAAGATCCTGCGCCAGGAACACGCCCAGCATGCCCACTTCCAGCAGCAGGAAGAAGACCATGAAATCACGCACGCGCTCTTCGACGGCGTGCCAGGTGGAGAGGATCGCAATCGGGGTCAGGAAGGTGGTCAGCAGCACCAGCAGAATGCTCAGGCCGTCGATGGCCATCGCATACTTGATGTTCCAGCTAGCCGCCTGGATCCAGTCATACGCAAAGTCGAGCTGCAGACCGGGGTCATTGGCGTTGAACAGGCCCAACACCCACAGCGAGATACCGAAGGTCACCAACGAAGTGCCCAACGCCACCCAGCGGCTCAAACCATCGCGCTTGCCCAGGAACAGCAGCACCAAAACGCCGACAACTGGGGAAAACGTCAGCACATTCAGGGGTTGTAAGAGAAATTCCATCATCCGTCCTCAGCTCGAAAAGACCAGGTATCCGATCATCAGCACTACGCCAAAGAACACCATCAAGGCGTAGTTGCGCACATATCCACTTTGCAGCAGGCTAAACCCGCGCCCCAGGCCCTTGGCCAACGCCGCCAGGCCGCGCGAGATCCCGTCGATCACGCCCATGTCCACCGGCTCGGCCAGGAAGCGCGCCAGCGCCCCGAAGCCGCGGCCGATCAGGGTGTCGTGCACCCAGTCATGCCAGAAGCGCCAATCCACCACATCCGCCAGGAAGGCGGCCAGGCGGCGGTACGGCTGGATGATGATCGCATCGTACAGCTCATCCACCCACCACTTGTTCTGCATGCCCTTGAACGCGAAGCCCAGCCGCTGTTGCAGCGGGTCGGCTTCGCCAGCCGCCAGCGGCTTGCGTCCATACAAACGCCACGAAATGTAGATGGCGATCAACGCCAGCACAGTGGAGAAGATGGCTACGCCAAAATTGAACACGGTGGCATGCGCAAAGTCATGCCCCAGCGTGTGCTCCAGCCAGTCGGTGAAGGGGTGCAGCACCGGCACATTGATCAGCCCGCCAAAAACGGAGAGCGCCGCCAGAATGCCCAGCGGGATCAACATGGTGCTGGGGCTCTCGACCGCTTCCTTGGCGGCTTTGGTGCGCGCTTCGCCAAAGAACACCAGCCAGATCTGGCGGCCCATGTAGAACGCCGTCAGGAAGGCCGCCGCCGTCAGCAACACCCACACCAACATATTGGCATGCAAAGCATCCGTGAGGATCTCATCCTTCGAGAAGAAGCCCGCCAGCGGCGGCAGACCCGCCAGGGCCAACGCGCCGATCAAGTACACGCGGTACGTCGTCGGGATCTGCTTGCGCAGCCCGCCCATATTGCGCATGTCCTGCGGATCGAAGGGCGCATGATGATCATCGTGATGCTCATCATGGTGGTCGTCGTGATGCTCATCGTGGTGGCCATCCAGCGGGTGATGCGCACGCTCCAGCGCCAGGATCACAGAGCCGGAACCCAGGAACAGCAGCGCCTTGAAGAACGCATGCGTCACCAGGTGGAACATGCCGGCCACGTACGCGCCAATGCCCACCGCCGCCACCATGAAGCCCAGTTGGCTGATCGTCGAATACGCCAGCACTTTCTTGATGTCATTTTGTGCCACGGCGATGGTGGCCGCGAACAACGCCGTCACCGCGCCGACAATCGCCACTATGTTGCCAGCTTCCGGCACGGCGCCAAATAGTGGCGCCGAACGCACCACCAGGTACACGCCCGCCGTCACCATCGTGGCGGCGTGAATGAGCGCAGACACCGGCGTGGGGCCGGCCATCGCGTCGGGAAGCCACACGTACAGCGGCAGCTGGGCCGATTTACCGGTCACGCCGATCAGCATGCACAGCGTGATCGCCATGATGATGCGCGGGTCCACCGAGGCCGCATTCGGCAGCACCTGGTCGAAGCTGAGTGAGCCGAAGGCCCAGAAGGTGAGGAACATGGCCAGCAAGAAGCCAAAGTCACCCACGCGGTTAGCCACAAAAGCTTTCTTGGCCGCCTGTGAGTTGAGCAAGCCCTTGGAGCCATCCGGGTTGCGGGAGTACCAGAAGCCGATCAGCAGGAAGGAGCACAGACCCACGCCTTCCCAGCCGACGAACAGCATCAGATAGCTGTTTCCGCTCACCAGGATCATCATGGCGGCAATGAACAAGTTCAAGTAAATAAAGAAACGCGTGAAGCTGCCCGGGTCTTCCTTATAGCGCACGTCATAGTGCATATACCCGGCCGCGTAAATATGGATCAGCGTGCCCACACCTGACACTACCAGCATCATGGTGACCGAGAGCGTGTCCACATTGAAGGCCCACGGGATCTGCAGACTGCCGATGTTGATCCAGTCGGCCAGCGGCACGACCGCGCCGTGCGGGTGCGCCTGCAGGCTAAGGAGTTGCAGCACCGCCACCACGAACGCAGAAAGCACAGCCAGCGTGCCCACGATGGCGCTGAACTTCTCGCCCAGGCGTCGACCAAAAGCCAGGTTGACCACCAAACCGATCAGCGGGAAGAAAACGATCCAAGGAACGAGTGCGAAGGCGTCCATATCAGCCCTTGAGGTTGCTCATCTCATCAATATCAATGCTCTGGCGGTTACGGAAGATCACCACGATCAGCGCCAGGCCCACGGCCACTTCCGCTGCGGCCACCGCGATCACAAAGAACACGAACACCTGGCCGGACAGGGCATCGTTAGCGCGCGCAAAGGCCACGAACAGCAAATTGGCCGCGTTCAGCATCAGCTCCACCGACATAAAAATGATGATGGCATTGCGGCGGATGAGCACACCCAGCGCACCCAGCGAAAACAGAATGGCAGACAGGGCAAAGTAATACGAGACCGGGATCATTTCTGACCGCCTGACTTTTTGTCTTCTTTCACAAGTACGATCGCGCCCACCATCGCCGCCAGCAGCAAAATGGAAGTGACCTCAAAGGGCAGCAGGTATTCGCTGAACAGCAGCATACCGATGGATTGCGGGCTCCCGTAGTCCGCCGCGGCGGGCTGCAGCACGGTCAGCACATCGCTGCGGGTGAAGATCAAATACGCGCTCTCGGCCAGCAGCACCAGCGTCAGCAGCATCGCCAGCGGGCGTTGCCAGCCGCGCCGCGCCTGGTGTTGGATCTGCTCAGCGCCCAGCAGCATGATGACGAACAGGAACAACACCATGATGGCGCCGGCATAAACCGTCACCTGAGCCATGGCAATAAAAGGCGCCCCCAGCAGCAGGAAGAAAACCGCCACCGTGGCAAAGTTCAGGATCAGGAACAACGCCGAATACACCGCGTTGCGGCTGAACAGCATGCCCAGCGCCGCGCTAATGGCCACAATCGCCAGGACGAAGAAGAGGATCAATTCACCGTTCATGCACTATTCCGGGTTCTTCATTACCGGGATGGAGCGGTCAAACGTGCCCGGCTCCACCTGCTGCGGGGTCGGCTGGCCGCCGGGCGGCACAGGCACCAGCAGCTTCTCGCGGGTATAGATCGACTGCGAGCGGTCGGTAAAGGTCAGCTCATAGTTGTCGCCCAGCACGATCGCCTGGGTCGGGCAGGCATCTTCGCAGTAGCCGCAGAAGATGCAGCGCAGCATGTTGATCTCGTAGGTGCTGGCATAGCGCTCGCCGGGCGAGAAACGCTTCTCATCCGTGTTCTCAGACGCCTCAACGAAGATGGCGTCCGCCGGGCAGGCCGCCGCACACAGCGAGCAGCCGATGCAGCGCTCCAGGCCGTTCTCATAGCGGCGCAGTTCATGACGCCCCTTGAAGCGGCTGCGCACCGGGCGCTTTTGCTCGGGGTATTGGTAGGTCTGGCGCGGCTTGAAGATCTGCCGTGCCGTCAGCCACATACCCCTGGCGATCTCGAAAATTCCTCTCAGCATCTTACAGTCCCAACGCCACGATCACTACTGCGGTCACAAGCACGTTCAGCAGCGCCAGCGGCAACAAAACCTTCCAGCCAAAGGCCATCAGGCGGTCGTAACGCAAGCGGGGCATGGTGGCACGGATCCAGATCATCACGCCCAGGCTCGCCACGATTTTCAGGAAGAAGTACAGCGGCCCCAAACCGGGCAGCTGGTCAACGAACGGGCCGCGGAAGCCGCCCAGGAACAGGCTGGCGAAGATACCGCTCACCGCCGCCATCTTGATGTACTCGCCCATGAAGAACAGCGAGAACTTCATGCCCGAATACTCAGTGTGATAACCGGCGGTCAGTTCCTGCTCCGCCTCAGGCATGTCGAACGGGGCACGGTTGACTTCGGCCAGCATCGCAATATAGAAGATGATCGCGCCCAGTGGCTGGTACACAATGAACCACACATTGCGCTGCGCTTCGACGATGTCCATCAAGCTCATCGAGCCCGCGATCAGGATCGGCCCGATGAAGGCCAGGCCCAGCGCCAGTTCATAGCTCAACATCTGGGCCGAAGAGCGCAGGCCGCCCAACATGGCGTACTTATTATTAGAAGCCCAGCCCGCCAGCACGATGCCGTACACGGAAACCGAGGCCACCGACAGGATATAGAGCACGGCCACATTGATATCCGCAAGGTACAGCGGCACCATGCGGCCGAACAGGTTGACCATATCACCCCACGGCACCACCGCCATAATGACGATCGCCGGCACCACCGTGATGATCGGCGCTAGCACGAAAACGAACTTGTACGCCTCAGCCGGAGTGAACTCTTCCTTGAAAATGAGCTTCACGCCGTCCGCGGCCGGCTGCAGCCAGCCGCCCGGGCCTGCGCGGTTGGGGCCGATGCGCAGTTGGATTAGAGCCGCCAGCTTGCGCTCATAGAAGGTGGTGTAGGCGAAACCGGTCAGCAGGATGAACACGAGCAGGATGCTCTTGACCACCCACTCCAGCACGAGAACCCAATCGACAACCATTAGGCCTCCACCTTCAGAGTGTACGGGCCGCTGATCGGGAGCCCCAAACTGCGCGGGATCAAGACCGTGCCGCGCGGCACGCTGTTGTCGATGTACGCAGTCACTGCGGCCTGCACGCCGTTCACGGTTACCGTGGTGCTCTTGCCGTGCTCCAGGCCCAGCCGCTCGGCATCATCCGGGTTCAACGTCACCTGCGGCTTCTGCAAGCGGTTGTGCAGCAAGGTGGATTTCGAGATCATGTTGCCGCGGTCATACAGCGTGGTTACCGGCACGGCCAGCAGGCCGTCGCCGTGCTCACGCTCCAGTGGCTGCGCAAAGGACAGCACCGGCGTTTCGCCGCGCTCGGCCGCGGTAGTTACCTGCACGCCCAGGCCGCTCTTGTTGTCATAGGTGGTGCCGCCGTAGTACACATCCGCGCGGCCAATGATCGGCCACTGCTCGGTGACTTCGGCCAGGCGGTCCATCGTCAGGCCCTTGTAGGCTTCGTTCGTCTCCACCAACTGGGCGAAGACCCGGCCCGCGCTCACAGCTTCCAGGCTGGCGCCCACCAGGTTGCCCAGCTGCGCCGCGATCGTGAAGTCAGCCCGCGCCTCGCCCACCGCGGGCACCGCCGGGTAGTAACGCTGCACCCGGCGCTCGCCGGAGGTCAGCGTGCCTTCGCGTTCCGTGAAGGCCTGGGCCGGCAGCACAACATCCGCCGCCTGGGTGGTCTTGGTCTCAGCCAGCTCCTGCACCACCACAAACTTGGCGCCGTCCACGGCCGCGGCCAGCTGCGGGTCATCGCCGCTGGGGTCCACGCCCACCAGGTACAAGACTTCGGCATCCTTCATCAGGGCGGCCAGGTCACCGCTGGGGCGCAGCCCCAGCTCCCAGGCGCCTTGCACGTTGCTCTTATCCCACACCGCCACCAGGCCGTTGTTGGGTTTGCCCACATGGCCGGTTGCGATCAGCAGGTTGGCCGCCGCCGCCGCCAGCGATTCAGAGGCGGCCAGGTCGGTTCCGTCACTGCCGTAGAACACCACCAGGTTAGCGGCCTCGGCAATATCCTTGGCGGCTTCCTTGACTTCGTCCTGGGTCATCAGGCGCTTGACGGCTTCGGTCTGCTCAGGGCGCTTGGGGGAGATGCTGTCCACCAGCGCGTGCACCGCCGCGGCTTCCTCGCCGTAGGCGTAGCGCACCACATGCGTGGCGTCGTGCTCCAGCTTGGTGCGCCGCGGGCTGGCCACGATCAACGTGGCGCCGCGCTCGGCCGCCTGCTTGACTCGCAGCCACCACATGGAGGCTTCTTCTTCCAGGTCACTGGCAACCACAAGGATCGCGTCACCCTTGCCGAGGTCAGCCAGGTTGCTCCCCTGGCCCAAGCCCACCTGGCTCACCAGGTCGCCGCCGGCCATGTTGCTATACAGCGCGATCTGGCCCTTGGCCGCTTCCGTGAAGGCCTTGAGGTTGTAATAGTCTTCGTTGCTCAAACGGCCGCTAACCACGGTGGTCAGCTTGCCGCCGGATTTCTTCACTTTGTCAGCCACCACACCCAGCGCTTCATCCCAGCCGGCAGCTTCCAGTTGGTTGTTCTTGCGCAGCAGCGCCCGGGTGATGCGGTTGGCTTCTTCCGTATACTGGTAAACGAAGCGGCCCTTATCGCACAGCCAGATCTCGTTCACCAGTTCGTTCTGGCGCGGCATGATGCGCTTGACCACGGACTTGCCGCCAGATTTGGCCTCGCGGCGCGTGTTCAAGGTGGTGTTGCAGTTCACCGGGCAGTGCGTGCACAGCGATGCGACCGACTTCAGTTCCCACGGGCGGGCGCCAAAGCGGAAATCGGCCGTGGTGAGCGCACCCACCGGGCAGATGTCAGTCGTGTTGCCTGACCAGTACGAGTCAAACCCGGGGTCAGAGAAAGTAACGATCTCCAGCTTGCGGCCGCGCTCGCTGAAACCGATCACGGGGTCATCCGCGATCTCGGTTTGGAAGCGCGTGCAGCGCGCACACTGGATGCAGCGCTCGCGGTCCAAGAAGATCAGGTCGCCCAGCGGGACATGCTTGTCCAGGCGGATCTTTTCATCGTATATAAAGCGCGTCTGGCCCGGGCCAAACTTCATCGTCAGGTTCTGCAGCGGGCACTCGCCGCCTTTGTCGCAGATCGGGCAGTCCAGCGGGTGCGAGGTCAGCAAGAACTCCAGCACCTCGTCGCGAGCTTCCTTGACCTTCTCGGTGTAGCCGCGCACCACCATGCCTTCGCTCACCGGCACGGTGCAGCCCGTCTCCAGCTTGGGGCCAAACTGAACCTGCGGCTGGCCGTCCTCGCCCATTACCGGCTGGCCGGTGGCGCGGTCCATCACCGGGCGGCCCACTTCCACCAGGCACATGCGGCACATGCCCACCGGCTCCATCTTGGGGTGATAGCAAAAGACGGGGATATCAATGCCGGCCCGCTTGGCGGCATCCACCACCAGGGTGCCCGGCGCCACGCTGATCTGTTGGTCGTCGATCATCAGCGTGATCAATTTCTGTTGGGTGGTATCGGCAACAGCCATCTTAGTTGCTCACTTCTTTCAGTTCAGCATCCGCCGGCGCGCTGAGGGGCATACCCACCTTGGCCTCAAAGTCGCCGCGGAAGCGCGTAATGCTGGAGATGACCGCCTCAGTCGAGAAGTCGCCCAGCGCGCACAGGCACTTGCCCTTCACGTTGCTGGCCACATCCTGCAGCAGGATCACATCATCCCAGGTGGCCTGGTTGTGGTGAATGCGCTCGGTCAGATGGCGCATCCAATACGTGCCCTCGCGGCAGGGGGTGCACTTGCCGCACGACTCGTGCTGGAAGAAGTGCATGGTCTTGTTGATCAGCCAGTCCATGCTCACGCTCTCGTCCACCACAATGATGGACGCCGAGCCCAGCATGGCGCCGACGCTCGGCACGCTTTCGTAGTCCATCGGCGTATCCAGCGCCTTGTCATCCGCCACGATCAGCGATGAGGAGGCGCCCGCCGGCATGATGGCTTTGATCTTGCGGCCATCCATGATGCCGCCGCCATGCGTATAGATCAGCTCGCGGAACGTGGTGCCCAGCGGCAGCTCGTAGTTGCCCGGCTTGACCACATTGCCAGACAGGCTGAATACCTTGGTGCCCGGGCTCTTCTCAGTGCCGAAGCCGCGGAACCAGTCCACGCCCTTCTGCACGATCAGCGGCACATTGGCCAGCGTCTCCACATTGTTGACGATGGTCGGCTTGCCGTATAAACCAAAACTGGGCGGGAACGGCGGGCGCAACCGCGGCTGGCCCAGCTTGCCCTCCAGTGATTCGAGCAATGCGGTCTCTTCACCGCAGATATACGCGCCGGCGCCCAGGTGGGTGTAAATGCGCAGGCCGTACTCGCTGCCGAACAACCCATCCCCCAACAGGCCCTCGGCTTCCAGCTCGGCGATGCGCGCATCCAGGTGCGCCGCCAGTTCCCAGAACTCGCCGCGCAGATAGATATACGCGCTGTGTGCGCCAACCGCGTAAGCGCACAGCATGACCCCTTCCAGGAACTGGAATGGGTTGCTTTCCATGATCTCGCGATCTTTAAAGGTGCCCGGCTCCGACTCGTCGGCGTTCACCACTACATAATGCGGCCAGGCATTCTTATCAATGAACGACCACTTCATGCCGGTCGAGAAACCCGCCCCGCCGCGGCCGCGCAAACCAGACGCCTTGACCATCTCGGTCACTTCGTCCGGCTGCATGCCGGTCACGGCCCGCTTGAAAGCGTCAAAGCCCTCATGCTGGCGGTACACCGCCAGCTGGCCAATATCTTTAATATCGCGGTGGCGCAGAAGGATCTCGTTCATTTGGGCTCCTCCTTGCGCCAGCCGTCCACCAGGTCGATCGTGCTCTGCACAGTCTGGTTCTCGTGATAGCTGATGCCCTCGCGGCTCTGCACCTGGAACATCGGCGCCTTGTCGCACGCCGCCAGGCACATCACCGCTTCCACGGTCACCACGCCATCCTCGGTCGTCTCCCCCGGCTTCACGCCCAGGTGATCGCACACGCCTTCCAGGAACTGGTCAGCGCCGCGCAGCGCGCACGGCAGGTCGTTGCACACCTGCAGGCGGTACTTGCCGCCCGGGGTGTCGTGATACAGGGTGTAGAAGCCCACGATCGAAGCGACTTCGGTGGGTGCGATGGAAAGCAGCTCGCCGATCTGCCCCAGGTGCTCACGCGTCACATAGCCGTGCTCACGCTGGGCCACATACAGCAGCGGCATGACCGCCGAACGCTTTTGGTCCGTTGGGTACTTTGCCAGGATCTCGTCGATCTCCTGGCCGTAACGCTCACGCAGTGGGTTCACCGGTCAGTATCTCCCAGTACGATGTCAATGCTGCCGATGATCGCCACCAGGTCTGCCACATAGCAGCCCTTGGAGATCTTGGGCAGGATCTGCAGGTTTACGAACGACGGCGTGCGCCAGTGGCAGCGGTACGGCTTGGGGCCGCCGTCACCCTCCAGCAGCACGCCCAACTCACCACGCGGCGATTCCACCGGCATATAGATCGAATTCTTGGGCGCCGGGAAGCCTTCGGTCCACAATTTGAAATGGTGGATCACCGCTTCCATGCTCTCGCCCAGTTCCGCACGCGGCGGGGGCACGAACTTGCGATTGTTGCTGCGCACCGCGCCGCCCGGCAGCTTGTCCAGCGCCTGGCGCACGATCTTCAACGACTCGCGGAACTCACGCATGCGCACGCGGTAGCGGGCATACACATCGCCAGCCTCCTCGGTGCACACCTCAAAGTCATACTGCTCGTAGCCGCTGTACGGCTCTTCCTTGCGCAGGTCATACGCGATCCCAGAGCCGCGCAGCGAGGGGCCAGTGATGCCCCAGGCAATGCCTTCTTCGGTGGTGTAGATGCCAATCCCCTTGGTGCGGTCGAGGAAGATGGGGTTCTTGTCCAGCAAACCCTCATACAGGTCCACTTCAGCCGGGAAGCTGTCAATGAAGGCCCGCACCGCCGGCACAAACTCAGCCGGCACATCCCGCCACAGACCGCCGGGGCGGAAGTAGGTCGTCATCATGCGCTGGCCGGCGCACATTTCCATAATGTCGAGAATGCGCTCGCGCTGGTTCAGGCAATAGAAGAACATCGACATCGCCGCCAGGTCCAGCGCATGCGTGCCCAGCCACACCAGGTGCGAGGCAATGCGCTGCAGCTCGGCGAAGATCACGCGGATGGCCTGGGCGCGCTCGGGCACATCCAGATCCACCAGCTTCTCCACCGCCAGGCAGTACGCCAGGTTGTTGCCCATCGTGTTGAGGTAGTCCAGGCGGTCGGTCATCACCTCCGCCTTCTCATACGTCTTGGCTTCCATATTCTTTTCGATGCCGGTGTGCAGGAAGCCAATATCCGGGATGCAGTTCACCACGATCTCGCCGTCCAGCTCCAACAGCAGACGCAGCACGCCGTGCGTGCTGGGATGCTGCGGGCCCATGTTGAGCAACAGGGTCTCGCCGGTCTGAGCACGCTCGGAGACGAGGTGCTTCAGCTCATCGTGGGTGATTTCAAGCTGAGAGATGGTCATAGCTCAGTCCTGCGGGCGCGGCTTGCGCTGGTCGATCTCTTTGAAGTTGAAGCTGAACTGCACTTCTTCGTAGCCCAGCGGGTAATCCTTGCGCAGCGGGTGGCCCACCCAATCCGCCGGCATCAGAATGCGGCGCAGGTCCGGGTGCTCGGTCACGTGAATGCCGAACATGTCCCACAGCTCGCGCTCGTGCCAGTTGGCATTCGGGAAGACTTCGCTCAGCGTGGGCAGCTTGGGCTCATCGCCATCCAGCGGCACGCGCACTTCCAGGCGCAGCTTCTGGGCGATGTTCTTGAACTCGTACACGGCATGGAAGCGCGGTTGGCGTTCAGGCCAATAATCCACCGCGCTCAGACCCGCCAGCATGTTGAAGCCATGCGCATCGCGCAGCGTGCGCGCCGCCTCCACAATATGCTCGACCGCCAGCGTGGCCTTGGCCTGCTCGCGGAACTCGCTGATATGTGCGCCAAACGCGCTCTGCAGCGCGTCCAGTACGGGTTGCAACTCGGCTTTCATACTACGCCCAGTCCTTGAACGTTTCGCCCTTGATCTTCTCATGCAGGGTCATGATGCCGTGAATGAGCGCCTCGGGGCGCGGCGGGCAGCCGGCCACATACACATCCACCGGCACGATCTCGTCCACGCCTTGCACAATGGCGTAATTATTGAAGACACCGCCGCACGAAGCGCAGTCTCCCATGGAGACCACCCACTTGGGCGAAGGCATTTGGTCGTACAAACGGCGCAGCACCGGGGCCATCTTGCGGCTCACCCGGCCGGCCACGATCATCAGGTCGGCCTGGCGGGGGGAAGCGCGCATCAACTCCATGCCGAAGCGGCTGGCGTCATAGTCGGCGCCCTGCGAGGCCATCATCTCGATGGCGCAGCAAGCCAGGCCGAACAGCATCGGCCACATGGCGCGCGTGCGACTCCAGTTCACCACCTGCTCCAGCGTGGTGGTGACAATGCCCATATTGCCGAGTTTTTGCTCTAATCCCATTCCAGCGCGCCTTTCTTCCAGGCGTACACATAGCCAACCAGCAGAATGGCTATGAACACAAACATCTCGATCAAGCCAAACACGCCCAACTGGCGGAACACAACCGCCCAGGGCAGGAAGAAGACCACTTCAATATCGAAGAGAATGAACAGCACCGCGATCAGATAGAAGCGCACCGGCATGCGCCGAGTGCCCGGCCCGATGGCCTGCATGCCCGATTCGTAGGGAGCCATCTTGCGGCTGTCCTGGCGGCGCGGCCCAATAATGTTGCCAATGATCACGATCAACACGGCCAGGCCGGAAGAGATGATCAGCAAAACAGCTATGGGTAGGTAGTCTTGCAGCATAGTCAATTCAATGCCCACAAAGATAAACCAGAGCGAATATTCTGATGATTGTAGGTTAAGTTCAGTTTATCACAAGGGTTAAAAGGTGTCAAATTTCACAATCAAAAATGAGGCTGACACCACCTGCCAGCCTCGGAACGATCAAAACTCAACCTGCTTGCCCGTTTCCAGAGACTGCAACGCTCCGAACGCCGCCCGTGCCCCGCCGAACAGCTGCTCGTAGGGGATCGGCGCCGGGCCGCCGGCCCGCACCGCCTCCAGGAACGCCGCCACACCGGCGCGGTGCCCCTTGTCCTGCTTGCCCCGCCGCGTCGTAGTCTGGCCATCCTCGGTCAGGTCCAGCCGGCGGAAGTCGTCCAGCACCGCCACCTTGCCGCCGCAGAACAGCTCCAAACGCTCCTTGGGCAGCGAGCGGTCGCCGTTCGCCAAATACGTTACCGTACCCAACGAACCCTCGGCAAAGCGCAGCGTGATCTGCACGTTATCCTGCTTGAAACGCTCATCATCCGGCAACGCCTCAGCGAACACCGCGCTCGGCGCCTGGCCAACCAGATAGATCAGAAAATCAATAAAGTGGCACGCCTCGCCCACAATGCGGCCGCCGCCCCGTTGCGGGTCATGCAGCCAGTGATACGGCGGCAGCGCGCCCGCATTCACGCGGAAGTTGGCCGCCAGCGGCTGGCTGCGGCTGGCCAGGAACTGCTTGAGCTCTCGCCCCATCGGCGAGAAGCGCCGGTTGAACCCGCCCGTCAGCAGCGGGCTGTTGGCCTTCGCCACCTGGCGCTCTACCGCCGCCAGCTCTTTCTCGTTCAACGCCAGCGGCTTCTCGCAGAAGACATGCTTGCCCGCCTTCAGCGCCGCCAGCGTCTGGCTGGCGTGCAGATGATGGCGGGTCAGGATGGCGACCGCGTCCACATTGCGGTCAGCCAGTATCTGCGCATCGTCACTCGAGGCATACCGGAAGCCGAAGCGCTTGCCCAGATCAGCCGCTGGCCGCCCGCTCGAAGACGTAATGCCGACCAGCTCCAGGCCGGATAGGCCGCGCACCGCCGGCAGCAGCGTGCTGCGCGCATAATTCCCCGCCCCCAGCACGCCCAGCCCGATCTTGTCTTTGCTGAACGGCTTGGCTTCAAAAGTGACCCGGCGGCTGGCCTTGCTCGGCTTGGCCACAGCGCCCGGATAGGTAATGAGCACGCCCAAAAAGGGTTTAGTGCCTTGGATCAGCTCGTAAGCCTTGGGCGCATCCTTGATCGGGAAGCGGTGGCTGATCAGCTTGCTGACATCCACCTTGCCTGCTGCCATCAGGTCTACAAAGGCTTGCAAATTGCGCCCTTCGGTCCAGCGCACATACCCGATCGGGTAATCGCGCCCGCCTTCTTCGTACTCAGGGTCATAGCGCCCCGGCCCATACGAGCGCGAGACAATGAAAGTCAGCTCCTTGCCATAGTAGCTGCGCCGCGGCACGTTCATGCCAACCGCACCCACCGCCACCACTGTGGCCCGGTCGCGGGCGATCTCGCCCGCCAGCTCCACCGGGTCGTTCGACTCGGTGTCGGCGCACACCAGCACCGCATCAAAACCGTGCCCGCGTGTGAACGCCGCGCTGCGCTCGGCCGCCTCTTTGCGCACCACCGCCGGCAGCCCGCGGGCTGCGGCCAGCGCCACCCGCTTGGCATCCAGGTCGATCCCCAGCACCTCGCATCCGGCCGCGGCCGCAATGCTGGCGGCCAGCTGCCCCAGCAGCCCCATGCCGATCACCGCCACCCGCGCCCCCACCTGCACTTCGGCCAAACGGAAGCCATGCAGGGCGATGGCGCCCAGGGTGGTGAACGCAGCCTCTTCAAAACCCAGCTTGGCGGGCAGCACCGCCAGCAGGTTGCGCGGCACGCTCACATATTCGGCATGCACGGCATAGTTGCCGCCAGCGCACGCCACCCGCTGCCCTGGGCGAAAGCCCTGTGTGCCTTCGCCCAACTCCACAACTACTCCAGCGCTAGAATAGCCGAGCGCCATCGGTTCGCTTAGGCGGCCCAGGGCGGCCTGCGCTGTGCTCGCCAACCCTTCACGACGAGCCTTGTCCAGCGTCTGGCGCACCAAGTCCGGCCGCGAGCGCGCCTTGCCCAACAACGAAGCGCCGGCAAACTCCACCACCATGCGCTCCGTGCCCGCCGATACCAGCGAGGCGGCATTGCGCACCAGCACAAAGCCAGGTTGCGGGGTCGGCACAGGCACCTCAGCCAGGTGAGGGTTGCGAGCGCGCATGTTTTGCAAGAGTTGTTTCATTAGGCTGACACTTTATAGTGGAATGAGGCATTCTACCATTCGCACTTTTAGCCCGCAGCGAGCACGAGCGTATAATCCAACTTCAACGGAGGCTCCCTTGGCAGACCTGCGCATCGAAAACTTTGCCCGCATCCTGGTGGATTACTCGACCAACATCCAGCCCGGCGACCGCGTCATCATTGAGACCACCACCGAGGCCATGCCCCTGGTCGTCGAAGTATTCAAGCGCGTGGTCGAGCGTGGCGGCCGCCCTCACCTCCAAATGGAATTCCCCGAGCAGCGCGCCCTTTTCCTCAGCCTGGCCACGCCCGAGCTGGCCCGCATGGAGAACGAGTTCACCGCCCTGGCCTACCGTGACTTCGAAGCCCGCATCCGCCTCTGGTCCGAGGCCAATACCCGCGCCCTCAGCAACGTAGACCCCCAAATGCAGTCAGCGGCCGCCTCCGCTTTCTCCCCCAGCCTCAAAAACCAGTTCGAGCGCTCCGCCGCCGGCAAGTTCAAATGGGTCACCAGCATCTTCCCCACCCAGGGCTACGCCATGCAAGCCGGCATGAGCCTGACCGAATATGCCGACTTTGTGTTCCGCGCCGTGCACGCCCATGAGGCCGACCCCGTCGCCCACTGGCTCAACATCAAGCAACAGCAACAGCACTACATTGACGCCCTGACCGGGCACGACAAGATTCACCTGCGCGGCCCCAACGTGGACCTGCAGCTCTCGATCAAGGGCCGCACCTGGAAGAACTCGCACGGCATCTACAACATGCCCGACGGCGAGATCTACACCGGCCCGGTCGAGAATTCGCTCAACGGTTGGGTGCGCTACAGCTACCCCGCCATCGAAGATGGTGTCGTCGTGGAAGATATTGAGCTCAAGTTCAACGAGGGCAAAGTGGTGAGCGCAACCGCCCGCACGCAGGAGGCCTACCTGAAGCAAATGCTCGCCACGGACGAGGGCGCCAGCTACGTTGGCGAATTTGCCATCGGCCTCAATACCGATATTGACCGCTTCACCGGCCACATCCTGCTCGACGAGAAGATCGGCGGCTCGTTCCACATGGCCCTGGGCCTCGGCTACCCGGAAACCGGCAGCCAGAACACCAGCGCCATCCATTGGGACATGATCTGCGACCTGCGCGAGGACTCAGAGATCCTTGTAGACGGCGAGGTCTTCTACAAGAACGGCAAGTTTGTGATCTAGCCTTCGTTCGTCGCGGCCACCAACCCAGCGCCGTCCTGGCACACCTGCTGCGCCCAGCGGCGCACATCTTCACAATACTGTTCAGCTGTGCTCATGCGCACGTCTGCCATCGTACAGTTCCATACCACCTGCTCCACCCCCGCCAGCTTCTCACCGTGCACAATGCTGGCTGCCCGATTCTGCGAATCGAAATCGCGCGAATATTTCTCACGGGCCTGCTGTGGCGCAAGCCCGTCAAACACAAACTCGCTTAGCAGTTTGTGCACTGCAAGCCACCCTGTCCGCGAATACAGGTTGTGTTGTAGATAATAGGCGGGTACGCTGAGGTGATGCACCGCGTAGTAAGCCGGGTCATCACCTTCCATAATCTGCCCTTCCCAAAAACGGTCAGAGCACTGCGCCCCTTCAGGCACTTCGCCTCCACACTGCGGACAATTCAAATCATTCACCTCAGAAAAAAGGAGCGGTTAGTAGGGTGGGTGTTGAAGCTATCTTATAGATAACAGTGTAGTGGGCGGGTCTCAGACCCGCCCACTGGCTGCGAACTGACACAGCTCTCGCCACAGTGTTCATCCTCTAAGCATCAGTGTCCATCTGTGGATTTTTATGCTTAGACGATTGCCGGCGTAGCCGGCGCATCAGCCCCAGAAACCCCGCCGCAACGGCCGCGTCTCCTCACTGGTAATGAATGCGGTCTCGTCCACCGACTCCACCAGCCGCTGCACCTCATCCACTTCCTTGCGGCGCACGCTCAGGTTCAATAAGCTCACTGTGCCGTCCTTGCCGCGCGCCGGGATCTCCGTCACGCCAAAGCCCTCGGCCCGCAGCAGTTGCACCACCGCCGTGCCGCGCTTGGGGCTGACGATGCGCAGGTTGATGTAGCCGATCGCCAGGCGGTCTTCCACCCACATACCCAGCGTATTGCCCGTTGCAAACCCGGCCGAATAGCCAATGATGTTGAGCACATTGTCCAGGCCGGTAATGACCGAGCCCAGCGCCACAACAAAGATCACCGTCTCCAGAAAACCCAGCACCCAGGTAGCCACCTTGCGCCCGCGCAGCATCATCACCACCCGCAGCGTATCCAGGCTCTGGTTGATCACGCGCAGGAAGAACACCCCCAGCGCCAGCAGTATTTCCTGTTGAGTAAATGAAAATTCCATCAGCCGATCTCCACAACGTCCACGCGGCCTTCCATGGCCGGCACGTATAGCGTATCCACGTATTCCTTCAGCATGCGTCGTGCGCTGAATTGCGGGCCTAGCGTGCTGATCGATTCCTTCACCATCGCCAGCCAGCCGTCCGAATGCTGGTTACCGCTGCGGCCTTCGTAGTACAACGGAATGATCTCGTTCTCCAATATGGAGTACAGGCTGTGCGCGTCCGCCAGATCCTGCTCCGCCGGATCGCTGTATTTCTGCTCTGAGCCGATCGCCCAGCCGTTCTTGCCGTTGTAGCCCTCGCTCCACCAGCCATCCAGGATCGAGAAGTTGAGCGCGCCGTTCAGCGCCGCCTTCTGCCCCGAGGTGCCTGAAGCCTCCATCGGCCGCCGCGGCGTATTCAGCCACACATCCACACCCTGCACCAGATAGCGCGCCAGCTCCATGTCATAGCCTTCCAGGAACACCAGCCGCCCGCCCGTCTCCGCCTTCTTGACGGCCCGGTACACCTCTTGAATAAGCTGCTTGCCGCCTTCATCCGCCGGGTGCGCTTTGCCCGCAAACAGAATCTGCACCGGCCGGTCAGGCTTGTTCAGCAAAGCGATCAAGCGCTCCAGGTCTTGCAGCACCAGGTTGGCCCGTTTGTAGGTGGCAAAGCGCCGCGCAAACCCTATCGTCAGGGCATACGGGTCCAGCAGGGCGCCGCCCGCCACGACCTGCACGGGGTGAATGCCCTCGTGCAGCCACTGGCGGCGCACACGCTCGCGCACATAGAAGGCCAGCTTGCGCTTGGCATGCCGGCGGGCGCGCCACAGCTCCTTGTTCGGGATATCGTGGATCTTCTGCCAGGCCTCGGCCTCATCCAGCCGCGGCCGCCAGTCCCCCAGATGCTTGTTGTACAGCTGGCCCATGCGCTTGCTCAACCAGGTCTGGGTATGAATACCATTCGTAATGTAGCCGATCGGCACTTGGTCTTCGGCCAGCTTGGGCCACAGCCCGCTCCACATGTTGCGCGCCACCTCGCCGTGCAACTCAGACACGCCGTTGTGCTGTGCCGAGAAGCGCATCGCCAGCACCGGCATGCTGAACGCCTCGCCCCAGCCCACCACCTGGTGGGCCAGCTTGATGAAGCCTTCCTGATCCAGCCCCAACTCGGCCCAATAGTTCGAAAAATAGCGGTCCACCAACCAGATCGGGAACTCATCATTACCGGCCGGCACGGGGGTGTGCGTGGTGAACACGTTGTGCATCCGTACCCGTTTGATCGCCTCGCTGATCGGCAGCCCACCCTGCACGAGTTCGCGCGCTTGCTCGAGTCCCAAAAAGGCGGAGTGGCCTTCATTCATATGCCATACCGTCGGGTTGTAGCCCAGCGTGCGCAGGGCGCGCACGCCGCCGATGCCCAGCAGCATCTCCTGTGAGATGCGCAGGTCCAGATCACTGCTGTACAGCCGCGCCGTCAGTTCGCGGTCGGCCGGGTTGTTCTCCTCAACGTTGCTGTCCAGCAGATACAGCGGCACGCGGCCCACGCGGATCTCCCACACCTTCGCCTGCAAGCTGCGCCCGGGCAGCTCGATCGAGACCATCAGCGGCTTGCCTTCGGCATCCGCCACCGGCAGTACCGGCATCTCTTCGAACTTCAGCGTGATCGGCCGTGATTCCTGCCAGCCGTCCTCGCTAATATGCTGGAAGAAATATCCATGCGTATACAAAAAGCCGACCGCCACCAACGGCAGCCCCAGATCGCTGGCTTCCTTCAAGTGGTCGCCCGCCAATATGCCCAAGCCGCCTGCATAGATTGGCAGGGTTTCATGCAAACCAAATTCAGATGAGAAGTATGCGATCGGCTTTTTTGTATAGCTGGCGTAACTTTCGCTGAACCAGCTCTGCGCAGGTTTTATGTAAGCGTCAAAGGCCGACACCACTCGGTCATACTGCTCAGTGAAGTTCAGGTCCATGCTGGCCGTTTGCAGGGTCAGCGGCGGCAGGTCACGCAGAAACACCACCGGGTTGTGCGCGCTGGCCTGCCACAACACCGGGTCAATGCTCTGGAACATATCCTGCGCATCCGGTTGCCAGGTCCACCATAGGTTGTAGGCCAGGTCACCCAGACGGTGAATTCGCTCGGGCAGCGCAAATTGAATAGGTTGGTGTGATTTGTACGGCATGATCTCCCTATCGAAAAAGGGCTGAGAATTCCAAAATGCTACCATGCCCACTTTTGGACAACAGGCTTATACAAGCCCGGCAGGTATAATGCGCTTCCTGTGGTTCGCCCTGCACAGGCCGATGCCAATGAGCAATGTTGAGGAAGTTAAAGCTCGTTTAGCAATTGAAGACATCGTCTCCGAGAGCGGTGTACAACTGCGCCGCGCCGGCAAGAATCTCAGCGGCTTCTGCCCTTTCCACAGCAACACCCGTACCCCCTCCTTCGTCGTCTTCCCCGAATCCGGCACCTGGCGCTGCTTCGGCCAATGCAATGAGGGCGGCGACATCTTCAAATATGTAATGAAGAAAGAAGGTCTCGACTTCTCCGAGGCGTTGCGCCGCCTAGCCGACCGTGCCGGCGTGCAGTTGCGTGCCCCCAGCCCCATGGAGCAGGCTGCCAAAGAGCAGCACGGCCGCCTGCGTGATGCGCTGGAAGCCGCCGTGCGCTTCTATCACGCCCAACTACACACCCCCGCCGGCGCCCAGGTGCTCAGCTACCTGCACGGCCGCAGCCTCACCGACGAGACCATCGCCGCCTTTGAACTCGGCTACGCGCCCGAAACCCTGGAGCCGCTGGCTGCCGCCGTACAGCAGGCCGGCTTCACCCTCGAAGAGATGATGGAAGCCGGCCTGCTCAGCCAGTCCGATGACGGCCGCCGCTATGCCCGCTTCCGCCACCGCCTCATCTTCCCCATCCGTGACGCCAACGGCAAGATGGCCGGCTTCGGCGCCCGCGCCCTCAGCGATGACGCCGTGCCCAAATACCTCAACTCGGCCCAGGGTCCGCTCTTCGATAAGGGCAACCTGCTCTACGGCATGGATAAGGCCCGCAAGCACATCCGCACCCAGGACGAGGCCGTGCTGGTCGAAGGCTATATGGATGTCATCGCCCTGCACCAGGCCGGCTTCCCCAACGCCGTCTCGCCCATGGGCACTGCCCTGGGCGAGCAGCATCTCCGCACCCTCAAGCGCCTCTCCACCCGCATCGTCCTCGCCCTCGATGCCGACGCCGCGGGCGATAAAGCCACGTTGCGCGGCCTGGAGGTCGCCCGCAAGAGCCTCGACCGCGAGGCTGACCCCGTCTTCGACGCCCGCGGCCTGCTGCGCCATGAGGGCCGCCTGCAAGCCGATATTCGCGTCACCGCCCTGCCAGACGGCAAAGACCCGGACGAGATTGTCTCCGCTGACCCTGAGGCCTGGCCGCGCCTGCTGCTGGCGGCCCGCCCCATCGTCGAGCACGTGATGTACAGCCTGGCCGCCGGCAAAGACCTGCAAGACGCCAAGGTCAAGCGCGAGCTGGCCGCCCAGGTGCTGCCCCTCATCGCTGATGTGCCCAGCCCGGTGGAGCGTGACAGCTACACCCAAAAACTGGCCCGCCTGCTGCAGGTCGACGAGCGCAGCCTGATGGCTGAGCGCCCGGCCCGCGCTGCTGCGCCGCGGCGGCGCAGCCAGGAGCCGGCTCCCAGCCTGCCCGAGGCGCGTCCGCTGCCCAGCATCGAAGACAGTACAGTCCGCCTCGAGTCGCACTGCATGGGCATCATCATCCGCCAGCCGGAGCTGCTCTACCGCGTCGACCGCGCCCTGCTCGAAGCCGGTCTGCCGCGCCTCTCGCTCAGCGACTTCGAGCACAGCGACCATCAGGAAATGTTCCGCCTCTCGCGCGAAGCGCTCGACCAGGACGTGCAGGAGCCTTACAGCTACGCCCTACAAAATCTGCCCATGCCGCTGCTCGACCGCGCCGAGGAGATCCTCATCCGCAGCGAAAAACTCGACCCGGAAGACGATAAAGTATTCGAAGACCTGCTGCGTACCTTCTTGCTTTTGCGCCGCCGCCTGCTGCGCAAAAGCAATGAGCAGATGCGCTATCTGCAACAAACCGCGCAACAAGAGGGCGACCTGAAAGCCAGCGAATACCAACAGGTGATGATACAAAACACACTAACCCTGCAGCGTTTGGACAAAGCCCTCGCCACCGGCACCAAGCGCAGCCTCCCGAGAGCGCAATGATGGATCACGACGTCGACCAGCCCGAGGACAATATGGAGCTTCCTGAGAACGAGGACGAGCTGTTGGATGACTCCTCCTCCAACGAGGAAGGCGATCTGCTCAACGAGCTCTCCGAAGACGAAGATGGCGTAGAAGCCCTGCGCGAAGACCTGCGCAAGCTCGAAGAGCGCGTGCGCCAGGAAGGCGCCATCGAGCTGGGCGATGACCCTGTGCGCCTGTACCTCAAGGAGATCGGCCGCGTCAGCCTGTTGGATACCGACCGCGAGCTGTGGCTCGCCACCCGCGTAGAATCGCTCAAACGCCTCACCTTCCTGCAAGAGCAGGCCGTCACCGCCAAACAGCCTGAGCCGGAACCCGAAACCGTCTTCAAAGCCGCCTACGCCGAGCTCAGCGAAGCCTGGACCCGCCTGGCCAAAGAAACCAAGGCCCTGAACCAAAAGCTGCCCCAGCTCCTGCCCATTGCCCAGGAAGCGCTGCGTTTGCAAAAGACCTGGACCATGGAAACGCCCTCCTATGTGCGCAGCTACCTGGACAATGGCATGTGGGGGCGCGACCCGCGTTGGGACGCGGTCGCTCGCAGCACCTTCGTCATCCTGATCGGCTTCTACATCTTCCCGCGTGAACTCACCGAGGCCCAGCTCAAGACTCTGGAGGGTAACGAGCTGCCCTCGTCGCGCAGCTTTGCCAACCTGCTGCCCGCCGCCGAGGAGCTCAAGCTGGCCGCCGCGGCTGTGCACAGCCGCGCCATGGAAGCCCAGATCGCCATCATCAACGCCAACCTGCGCCTGGTGGTCAGCATCGCCAAGCGTTATGTCGGCCGCGGCTCCTCGTTCGAAGACCTGATCCAAGAAGGCAACATCGGCCTGCTGCGCGCCGTCACCAAGTTTGACCCCACGCGCGGCTTCAAGTTCAGCACCTACGCCACCTGGTGGATCCGCCAGGCCATCACCCGCTCGATTGCCGATCAGGCTCGCACTATCCGCATCCCCGTGCACTTGCTCGAATCCATTCAGCGCCTCATGCGCGCCCAACGCCAGATGACCCAGACCCTCGGCCGCGAGGCCACTTTCGAGGAACTGGCGCTCGAAAGCGGCTTCCTGGATGAGGCCGATGTCGCCGCCATTCGCAAGTCCATCGCCGCCAGCCAGCCGCTGGCGCCTGACCTCAAGCGCCGCTGGACCCGCGCCACCAGCAAGGTCGAGCAGACCCTGCGCAGCGCCGAGGAGCCCATGTCGCTCGAGAGCCCGGTCGGCGCCGGCGACGGCAGCGAGCTGGCCGACTTCATCCCTGATGAAGATGCCCTCGCCCCCATGGACGCCGCCGCCCGCGAGATGTTGCGCGAGCAGGTGCAAGGCGCCCTGGCCGGTCTCACCGAACGCGAGCGTGAAGTGCTCGAAATGCGCTACGGCCTGCTCGATGGCAAGGACCACACCCTCGAAGAAGTCGGTCAGCATTTCAACGTCACACGTGAGCGTATCCGCCAGATCGAGGCCAAGGCCCTGCGCAAACTGCGCCACCCCACCCGCAGCCACCAACTCCGCGAATACCTCGGCGGCAGTTGATAACAAAAAGAACGACCCAAGGGGTCGTTCTTTTTGTTTAAATGTCATCCCGAAGGCGGCAGGCCGAAATCAGCACCAGACCGCCGAATCTACAAGCCGAGGGATCCTTTGCCCTCATCTTCCAAACAACGCCTCTACCTTAACGCCCAAAAAAACTACTCCTCGTCAACATCCTCATCAAAATCATCGTCTTCGATCGGCCAATCCAACTCCAGCGGATCCAGCCACACAATATCCAGCTCCGTATCGCACGCCATACATGTCACGCTCATGCCGATCTTTGGCGTGCCCTTCACACTCACCTGGACGCCACACGAGGGGCAAACAGCATCGCTCATCTGAGAGGGTCCTTTCAGCCAACCTGGCTGCATCTAAAGTGGAGCGCACTGTACAGCAAACAGCCCCCGCACGCTGGCAAAACCACAGGCGAAGCCATCCACACAGCAACTATTCAATTCTTCGACTATTTGAGGGGAAACTGCGCCACTAGGCGCGAGAACTCAGCTAACTTCGCTAGCGCTCTTTTCGGTCTTGCTGAACATCCGCTGCTGGTCCGGCTCAGGCTCAAAGTAGTACCCGATGCCCGCATCCGTCATGATATAGCGCGGGTTCGAGGGATCCGGCTCGATCTTGCCGCGCAGGCGGCTGATCAACCCGCGCACCAAGCCCTGGCTACCCTCGCCCCCGTAGCCCCATACGTACTCCACCAAATTCTCGGAGGGGATGATGCGCCCCGGGTGGGTCATCAGCGCATACAGCAGGCGGAACTCCAGCTGCGTCAGACGCGTGGCCGCCTGCTTGCCCACCTGCACGCTGCGCTTCGAGGGATCCAGCGTGATGCCCGCCTGGCTCAGCGCCGGCAGGCTGAAGTATGGCAGGCCGGAGCTGCGGCGCATCAGCGCCCGCAGCTGCGCCACCATGAACTTGGGGCTGTACGGACGGCTGAACACCAGGTCGGCGCCGGCCTCGATGAAATCGATCTGCGCGCTTTCGTCGCCGGCTTCCATCAATAGCACGATCGGCGCTTGGTTCTCTAAGCGCAACTGGCTAATGAACTCAGATGTGATCGCTTTTTCGGTAGTGAACGCGAAGAAGAAAAGCTCTGCCGGGCGATCGCCCTGCGATAGCTGGTCAAGCTCAGTAACCAAGCGGACTTCGAAGCCGGCGCGTTGCAGGATAAGAGTGAGTACAGCTGCTTCGTCTGCGTCCGGTGAAAACAGTAAGGTCAGCATTGAAAGAGCGTGTTGCTAGTTATAACACGTTCATGCCTTTGTGGTGGCGCGCACGGCATCCATTAATTCTCGCGCCGATTGCAATGTCCCTTCACTTATTTCACCAAACATGTTAGCCAATTCGTTCACGCGTGCATCGTCTTTCAACCGCACCGCTTGTGTCTGCGTGCGGCCATCATTCACAACTTTTTCAACTTTGAAATGCTGGTCACCGAACGCCGCCAGCTGCGGCAGGTGCGTCACGCACAACACTTGATGCGCCCGCGCCAGCCGCCACAGCTTCTCGCCCACCACGCTGCCCACCCGGCCGCCGATGCCTTGATCGATCTCGTCGAAGATCAGCGTAGGCGTATGGTCGGCCCGCGTCAGCACGTTCTTCATCGCCAGCATCAAGCGCGCCGTCTCACCACCTGAGGCGATCTTGACCAGTGGCTTCAAGCCCTCGCCAGGGTTCGGCGCCACCAAAAACTCCACCGTCTCGTGTCCGTGCGCATCGAAGGCCACCCGCTGGCCATCGATCTCCAAACCGTTCGCGTCCGCCGCAGTGCGGAAGTCGACGCCAAAGCGCGCCGCTTCCATCTTGAGGTCGTCGAGCTCGATCTCGATCCCCTTGCTCAGTTCCTTCGCCGCGCTGTGGCGCTTAGCGGCCAGCGCCATCGCTTCCTGCGCCAGGCGCGCCAACAGCTCGCCCTCGCCCTTCTGCAGCGCCTCCAGACGCTCCTCGGCATTGGAGATGTTCTCCAGGTCCTTGCGCGCCCGCTGGCCAAATTCCAATATCGCCGGAATATCCTCGCCATACTTGCGCTTCAAGCTCTGCAGCAGCGCCAACCGTTCTTCGACTTCTTCCAGCCGCTTGGGGTTGAACTCGATCTGCTCCAGGTACCCTCGCAGGTCATGCGCAATATCGGCCATCTCGTCCAGCAGGCCCTGGGCGCGGTTCTCCAGCCCGGCCTGCGAGCCGTCCACCCGCGCCAGCGCCCCCAGCGCCTCTACCGCCGCGCCCATCCGGTCGCTCGCCGAGGCCGCCTCGTCCTGGCCCTCGTCCAGGGCGGCCAGCGCCAGGGTGGCGTTGGCCGCCAGGCTCTCGGCGTTCGCCAGCCGCGTGCGCTCATCCCGCAGGCCGGCCTCTTCCTCCGGCTGCAGCTTGGCCGCCTCGATCTCCTGCACTTGGAAGCTCAATAGCTCGATCCGCCGGGCGGCGTCCGCCTCAGCTTCCCGCAGGCTGCTCAGCTCGCGCCGCAGCTCCTGCAGTTGGCCATAGGTCTTCTGGTACGCTGCCAGCTCGCGCTCCACCCCGGCATAGCGGTCCAACAGCACCCGGTGGGCCGGCACGCGCAGTAACGAGAGATGCTCAGACTGCCCGTGCAGGTCGATCAGCAGCTCGCCCAGCTCGCGCACCAGCGCCACGGTCGAGGGCCGCCCGTTGATGCGCACTACATTGCGCCCCTCGCGGCGAAACTCACGCGCGATCTGCACATAATCCGCATCATCCAGCAGTTCTTCGCGCTGCAATATGGCGTGGATGTGCTCGCGGGTCGCATCCGGAATGCGGAAGGTGCCCTCCACCATGGCGCGGTCATCGCCAGCGCGGATCAGGCTGGTATCCGCCCGCACGCCCAGCAAAGTCTCCACCGCATCGATCAGGATGGATTTGCCCGCCCCGGTCTCGCCGGAAAAGGTCACCAGGCCGCTGCCCAATTCCAGGGTCAGGTCTTCGATGATCGCAAAATTCTGGATGCGCAGTTCGGTCAGCATTAGCGTTTGAGTTCGATGCCCGCCAGGCGGTAGTAAGTAGAGGATACGGCCAGCGAAAGATAGATCAGCGGCCACAAGACCGCGATCAGGGTGCGGATGCCCGCCCCACCCAGCAATATATACGCCAGCGGCAGCAGCACGAACGGCGCCGCGCCCAGGCCCACCGCCACCGCCGCCAGGCGGAACAGGCGCGGCGAGCGGCGCCGGCCGGTCAGGCGCCTGATCGCCTCGGCGATCAGGTTGCCCGCCAGCGGCGCCAGAAACAGGGTGAAGAAGCCGATCCGCATCGCGATGAACGCCCCGACCCCGGAGAGCAACGCCCCCACCACGAAGGCCACAACGAAGTCCGTCGTAGTGGCGGTCTCGAACACTTTCTGGCGGCCGCGTACGCACTCTTTGCAGCGGTAGCCGGTTGGCGTGTGCACTGCGCACTGGGCGCAGATGTATTTCTCGCAATTGTTGCAACGCAGGCCGGTTTCCCGGTCCGGATGGTTGGCGCAATAGGTCGTCGTCACGCGGCGGCTCCAGTGGAAGGATTGTTGGCCATCAAGGACAGCAGGCGTTGGTAGAAGTAACTGGCCTCGCGGAAGCGCAAAAAGTGCAAGCTGTGCTCGCTGGCGCGCACATCCACCCGGTCGCCGATCTGCATCGCTTCGGGCGGCTGGCCGTCCACGCTCAACACGGCCTCGTCGCCGCGCTCCAGCTCCACGGTGATGCTGGCGCCTTCGGCCAGCACAATGGCGCGGTCCACGCTCAGATGCGGGGCCACCGGCAGCAGCAGCAGGTTGCGCAACGTGGGCGGAAGGATCGGCCCACCCGCGGCCAGCGCATACGCGGTCGACCCCGTCGGTGTGGAAATGATCAGCCCGTCCGACACATACGTGGTGAGCGGGTGCCCGTCCAGGCTGGCGCTCAAATGCACCGGGCGCACCACCCGGCCGCGGCCCACCATGGCCTCGTTTAGGGCATGCCAGCTGCCCACCACGGTGTCACCGCGGCGCAGGTCCACCTGCAGCAACATGCGCTTTTCCATCGAATAATCGCCGCTCACCAAACGCGGCAGTTGCTGCTGCCATTCATCCGGCCCCAGCTCAATAAGAAATCCAAAATTGCCGTGGTTGATCCCGATCAGCGGGATGCTCAACGGCGCACACACTTGCCCCGCCCGCAGCATGGTGCCGTCGCCCCCCAGGGCGATCACCAGATCGCTGCCCTTTTCCTTCAGCTGCTGCTGGGTGGCCTGGCCCTGCAGCAGACCGCTATCCGCCGCCAGCCCCAGGCCTTGCAAAAAGCGCACCACGTCCTCGCACAGGCTGACCGCCTGCGCATTGCTGGCGCTGGCCAGTACCGCCACATGCTTGAACTTGCTCGCGCGCGTCTCACCCATAGGCTTAGTGTATCCGTTCACTACATACCTGGCGGTAACCGCAGGCGGCGCAGCGCGCCGCCGTGCTGTGCGAGCGGTGCAGCTCGCCCTGCCGCAGCCCCTGGCGCATCGCCGCCAGCAGGCTCAGCACCTGCGCTTCCAGCGCCGCGCTGAACTCCACCCGGAAGCTGCGCTCCGGGTAGCGGATGATGCCGTAGGCTGGCCGCTGCTCGAACTGGCGCGCCACCAGCACGCAGTACGCCGCCAGCTGATAAATATGCGATTGGTATGGCTGCCGCGGTGTGCGCCCGCTCTTGACTTCCACCGGCACCAGACCGTCCCCGTTCTGAACCAAATAATCGGGCCGGCCGATCAAACCCAGCGCTTCGTCCATCAACGGCTGCTCCAGCCGCCGCTCGACGCCCGTGTCCGAGTACAGCACCTGCCCGCTCGGCAAGCCCAGCGCGCTGCGCTGGCGCGTGCTAACCCACAAGAGCACTACCGCCAACACCAGCAGAACCAGAGCGACCGTGGCGTACATACATCAGCCCAGGAATTGCGCACCCAGCAAGATCAACGCCACCAGCACCAGCCCGGCCGCCACGACCCGCAGCCCGCGGGCCATCTGCCAGCCACGCCCGTGCCGGGCGTGCTGGCGCGTGCCTTCGGCCAGCTCCTGCACGTTGGCGCTGGCTGCGCCTTGCAGGCGCAGCCACCAGGCGCGTTGGCAATACAAATACTCGCCGATCTCAGACGCTTTGATCCACTGCACGCTCATGCGTCCTTCAGTTTGTCTTCCAGGCTCTGCAGGCTGGCTTCCAGCCGCTGCTGGCGCAGACTGATGGTCATATCGCCGCGCGTACGCTCCACCAGACTGCGACAGATGTCCGTCAGGCGGCGCAGCCCGCGCGTGACCGCGTCGGGATAATCCATCGTCACCAGCACCGCGTAAATATCATCCATCTGGCCCAGCAGGCGCTCGGCCTCTTCCGAATGGCCGTGGCGCAAAATATCCAGGCAGCGGCGGCGCAGTTCGCCCGCCGCTTCCGACAGGCCTTGCAGATACGTGGCCGATTCCACTTTCAGGTCTTGCGGGCTGGGCAAGCTGCCATTGTTCACCAGCGCATGCACGATGTTGGCTTCGGCATACTCCTTCAGCGCGTCCTGCGTGTATCCGGCAAAGTACAGGTCGGGGAATTCTTTCAAACCGGCCCGCAACACGTCCGCCAGGTCGGCCGCCGCCTTCAGCTCAGCTGCGGCGGTGTCGTGCTCATCCCGGTGGATGGCGCGGATCGCCTGTGAGCAGTGGCGCGTCAACTGGCGCGCCTGGCCCAACGCCGCATCCCGCGCCGCGGTCTGGGCGTCAAAATCAGCGCGGATGCTATCGGCGATCTGTTCCAAGCGCTCCATGCTCAACTCTTCGGTTCTTCGCCGTCAGGCGACTGGATGGATTTGAACAGGTCGTCCGCCAGGCTCTTGCCCGCCGGCAGTTTGATCTCACCGAATTGCTTCTCGTACTTGGCAATGTTCTCGCTTAAAGCACGCTGCAACAGCTTGGCGCTCAGGGGCGACATGAGCACGCGCGATTTGATGATGATGTCCAGCTCACCCGGCAGTAAACGCCCAAAGTCGAACACCATCTCGGCCGGCGAGTGCGCCACGCGCACCACATTGCTGTACAGCACTTCGGTGCCGGGCGGGATCACCAGCCGCGGGCGGGCCTGGCCTGGGGCGGGTTGCCCCGCCCCAGGCGAATTCTTGGGATTGGTGGGCTCAGCCATGGCTGCCTAGAACGGGATCTCGTCCTCGCTGCCGCCCATCATGCCGTCGGGCTCAGAGGGCAGGCCGCCGTACTCGCCGCCGCCCATGTCACCCCCGCCGCCGCCACCGCCGCCGCGCCCACCCAGGAACACGACCCGCTCGGCCGTCACCTCGTACGAGGCGGCCGGCGTGCCGTCCTGGCGGGTCCACACCCGCGGGCCGCCGCTGGCTTTGTCGGGCGTCATGCGCCCTTCGATCATCACCTGGCTGCCGGTCTTCAGGTACTGGTTGCAGATCTCGGCCTGGCGTCCCCACGCCGAAATGCGGAACCACACGGTTTCCTTGATCTTCTCGCCGTTCGAGCCGGTGTATTGGCGGTTGCTGGCCACATTGAAGTTGGTCACCGCCTGGCCGCCCGGGGTATAGCGCATTTCAGGGTCACGCCCCAAATTGCCTACGATTGTGATCTTGTGATAAGACATGTTTCCTCCAGAAAAATAGGTATCAAAACAAACTCAGTCTGTTAGCCAATAGTTTGTGCATATTCAATTTTGCGTCGGATGGGGCTCCTTTTCGTATGAGCGGCTGGGTAAGTTTCCCGGGCT
Source organism: Anaerolineales bacterium (assembly GCA_019637675.1). Classification (GTDB taxonomy): domain Bacteria; phylum Chloroflexota; class Anaerolineae; order Anaerolineales; family UBA11579; genus JAMCZK01. The sequence goes on from JAHBVE010000003.1 coordinate 82,551, forward strand.
GCTGCGCCCGGTGCTGGTCGAAGAATTCGCTCACCGACCCTGAAATTATAGACCAAATGTGCGAACCGAGTCAATATCTAGCGATCCACCTGCCATACCTTGAGGTTTGAGAAGCTCACCGAGACATCCCGGTCGCTGGAGGTGTGCACATACACGCCCACCGCACCCTGGAACAGCAGCGAGTCGGTCACGCTGAACAGGTAGATATCATTCACAAAAAAGTGCAGTTGGCTGCCCGCCGCCCACACCCCCAGCCGGCTCGTGCCCGGCGCGATCGAGGGAATCGTGCCGCTGCTCACCCAGCCCGCCTGGCGGCTCAGGCTGCCGCTGTGGAAGCGGTCCACCTTGGCGCGCCCATCGCACGACAGCGCAAAGCGGAAGTGATTGCCATCCAGCGCCCGCACCAGCAGGCCGTACTCATCATCCACATTGCAAAAATTGGTCGTGGCGGTGATCTCGGCGTAAAAATCGCCGAAGATCGGGCTGTTGCGTGTGCTGAACAGATAGCTGCGCGTCGCATTCAGCACCAGGTTCATGCGCCCATTGCTGATCTGGGCGCTGCCGTCCGCGTTCGTGCTGGTTGGCCAGAACACGGCATCGCTGAAATCATCCTCCAGCAGCAGCTGGCCGATCCCCGGGCGCATGTCGGCGGTCGGGTTGACCACCGGCGTGGGGAACGGCGAGGGTGTCGGCGTCGCCGGGAACCACACCGGCGTCTCCGTGGCTGTCGCCGTTGGCTCCAGCTCCGGCTCCGCCGTGGGCTCCATCACCTGCGGCATGATGCAGCCCGCCAGTAAGGCGGCCGCCGCCAGCAACGTCAAAAAAGGACTACGCAACATCACGGGCGCAATTATAGCCAGCGCTAAGCGAGTAGAATCTGAGACCTATGCGCATCCTCATACGCTCCAAGATCCACAACGCCACCGTCACCGAGGCCAACCTGGCCTACATCGGCAGCATCACCATCGACGAAGAATTGGTGGAACGCGCCGGCCTGTGGCCCGGCGAAAAAGTGCTCGTGGTCAGCAACACCACCGGTGAACGGCTGGAGACCTACGTCATCGTCGGCCCGCGCGGCAGCGGCACCATCACCATGAACGGCGCCGCCGCGCATCTCATCAAAGCCGGCGAGCAGGTCATCATCATGGCCTTCGAGATCAGCGCTGAGCCGGTCGAAGCGACTTTTATTCTGGTAGACGAGAACAATAAGTTCGTGCGCTATCTCTAGGCGCACCGCCTAGTTCTTCCCCTCACGCTTTTGCGAATACTGAGGCGGTGCGCCACTTTACGCCTGATATCGCTGGCGAATGTTAGGCACCAGGTACTCATCAAAACAGCGCTGCAAGTCGTACTCCGGCGCCCAGCCCCAGTCAGCCCGCGCTGCGCTGTCATTGATCCCCATCGGCCAGCTATCCACAATGCCCTGGCGCTTCGCATCCGGCGCAAAGCTGATCTGCGCCTGCGGGAACGCCGCCAGCACCTGCTGTCGAAACTCCTCCGCAGACAAACTGAAACTGTTCACGTTATAGGCCGTGCGGCTCAGCGCCTGGCGTGGCGTCGCCGCCAGCGTCAGCATCGCCTTGACTCCATCCGGCATCGCCATGAACGCGATTGTGGTATCCGGGCGCACGAAGCAGGCATACGGCTTGTCCTGCGCCGCGGCATGCAGCATCTCCGGCCCATAGTCACTGGTGCCACCTGTCGGCAGCGTAAACGCGCTGATCAGCCCCGGAAAACGCAACGCCCGGAAATCCAGCAAAGCCGCCGGCGCATCCCCCAGCTGCTTATACCGGCGTGAGTAGTACGCGCCCAGCAACTCCACCGCCAACTTGTTGGCGCCGTACACCGTATCCGGGTGCAGCCACTCATCCTCTTTCACGCGCGGGTGCGCCGCCTTCGTTTCGAGGTCCGGCATGCCGTAGATCGCCTTGGAGCTGGGGAAAATGAACTTGACCGCCTGCCCCCGCGCCGCAGACTGGGCCGCAGCCAGCTCTAAAAGCAAAACGCTGGCATCCACGTTCACCTCGTGGGCCAGCGCCGGGGAATGCTCCGCTCGCGTGGAGAGCAAAGCCGCCAGATGATAGATAGTGTCAAAGGTGTACTCCGCCCCCAGGCGCTCGATCAGCGCCTTGTCCGTGATGCTGCCGGTCACATGCGTGGTTTCGCCGGCCAGCTCTTCCGGCATCGCCGCCAGATCCAACGTGACGATGCGGGCATTGCCAGCCAGTTCGCGCACCAGGGCCTGGCCAATTTCGCCGGCTGCGCCAGTGATTAAGACAACGGGTTTGCTCATGGGCCTCTTTCGGGGGCTAAGTGGCAGGCGCCGCTCAGGGCAGATTATAAAACAATGCCTCGAGCCGCCCCATTTGCGGCCTTCATTTTCACTTGACGCAGAACGCCTGTTCATGTTATTCTGGCATAGCACAAATGACCTAAGATCAGGCCAGGTGCAGGAGCAGGCATATGATGATGGCTAAAAGACGCAAAGGCTTGAGCGAGCGCCATAAGAAGATCCTCGACTTGCTTGAGCGCTATCAGGACGAGAACGGCTACCCGCCCTCCATCCGTGAGATCGGCAAGCAGACCGGCATCTCTTCCACCTCGGTGGTCAACTACTACCTCAACCAGCTGGAAGAAGAAGGCTACATCGAGCGCGACCGCAAGATTTCGCGCGGCGTGCGCCTCGTCAAGGGCGTCACCGCCGCCGCCAACGCGGTGCGTGAAACCATCGAAGAGCTCATCAAGGTGCCCGTGGTTGGCCGCATTGTCGCCGGCTCCCCCATGCCTGTCCCCGGCTCCGATTTCGCCTACTACGATCAGGACAGCGGTGTGGAGATCGCCCGCAGCCTGCTCGGCCCGGGCGACAAAGAGGAAGACCTCTTCGCCCTCGAAGTCCAGGGTGACTCCATGGTGGATGCCATGGTCAACGATGGCGACATCGTCGTCATGAAGAAGGCTCAGGACGCCCGCAACGGTGAAATGGTCGCCGTCTGGCTGACCGACCGTGACGAGACCACCCTCAAATACTTCTACAAAGAGAACGGCGGCATCCGCCTGCAGCCCGCCAACCCCACCATGCAACCCATCTTTGTCGATAACCCCCGCGCCGTCCAGGTGCAGGGCAAGGTGGTCATGGTCATTCGCCAGATGGGCGCGCCCAACTAACGCCAGCTTCGTCATATAGATAAATAAAAGCCGCTCAATTGAGCGGCTTTTTTGTTCAGTCAGGAGCTGACGGCTCGCCAAGGCGCTGCTCCAAAGACAGGGTGATTCTCATCAGCGCATCTATTCGTCTTGCGCTTAGAATACGGCCCATGCCAATGCCAAGCCAAGAACGCATTTTTGTCACCCTCCTGCGCGAGATCGCCGCAGAGCAAGGCTACACCCTGACCCCCTTCTCGCAAGATTGGATCTTGCGCTTCGAAAAAGCGGGCCAGGCGCGTCATACCTTTGGCTTCAACTTTGAGATCAATTCAACCACTGCTTACATGCTGGCCGGCGACAAGGCCGCCGTTGCCGCCGTGCTGCAACACCAGGCCGTCCCCCACATTGAACACCGCTTCTTCATCAACCCGAACCGCAGCACCTATGTGCCAGAGACTGGCCACTGGCCCGCCATCCTGGCTTACGCGCAGAAGCAGAACTACAACCTGGTCGCCAAGCCCAACGAGGGCACCGGCGGGCTGGGCGTGGTGCGCGTCACCAACCAGGCCCAGCTTGAAAAGGCCGTTCTCAGCATTTTCCAAAAGGGCCAGTCACTCAGCCTGTCGCCATATTACGACATCCACAACGAATATCGCCTCATCATGCTCGACGGCGAGTGCCAGCTGGCCTACGCCAAACAGCGCCCGCAGGTCAGCGGAGACGCAACCGCCAGCCTGCGCGTCCTGATCGAGCGCCAGCTGCTGGCTGGCGCTATCACACAGGCCCAGGCCGCCGAAGCGCTGGAGCAGCACCGCGACCGGCTTGATGAGGTGCTGCCCGCCGGCCAGACCCTCACCATCGGCTGGAAGCACAACCTCGGCGCCGGCTCGGCCCCCCAGCTGCTCGATACCAACCCCCTGCTGGAGCTGCTGCTGCCGCTCGCCATCGCCGCCCAGCAAGCCATCAACATTCGCTTCGCTTCGATCGACATCGTCGAGATCGAAGGCAGCCTGCGCGTGCTCGAGGTCAACTCCGGCATCATGATGGAGCATTTCGTCCAGCACCAGCCCCAGCACCGCGACACCGCCAAGGCTATCTACGCCCGCGCCCTCGAAAAGATGTTCGCCTCGCGCTGATAAAATCCTTGCGTGCCCGCGCGCGTTGCCATCCCCCGCTCCAAGCGCATCTTTGACCTTGTTCTGACCCTGCTGGCGCTGCCGCTGCTGCTGCCTCTGGTGCTGCTCATCGGTCTGCTGGTGCGCATATTCCTTGGCCGCCCGGTCCTGTTCCGCCAGCCGCGCCCGGGCATCGGTGGCCTGCCCTTCATGCTCTACAAGTTCCGCACCATGCAGGACGCCCTGGGGCCAGACGGCCAACCCCTGCCGGATGCCCAGCGCCTCACCGGCTTCGGCCGCCTGCTGCGCGCCAGCAGCCTCGACGAGCTGCCCGAGCTCTGGAACGTGCTGCGCGGCGAGATGAGCCTCGTAGGTCCGCGCCCCCTCCTCATGAAATATCTCGACCGTTACACGCCCCAGCAGTTCCGCCGCCACCTCACCCTGCCCGGCATGACCGGCTGGGCTCAGATCAACGGCCGCAACAACGTCTCGTGGGAAGACAAGTTCGCCCTGGATGTCTGGTACGTCGATAACTGGTCGCTGTGGCTCGACATCAAGGTCCTGCTCCTCACCCCGCTCAAAGTCCTGCGCCGCGAGGGCATCAACCAGCCCGGCAACGCCACCGCCATGGAATTCATGGGCAGCAACCCGCCAGCCCCGGGCGAAAAAGGCCGCCCGTTATAATCCGCGCCATGTCAGACGATGCCGCGCTGTACACCCAGCTCGCCACCATCCGCCGTTTTGAAGAAACCGTGCTGGATGCGTTCCCCAAAGGCGCCTTCTACGGCACCACCCACACCTACATCGGGCAGGAAGCCAATGCCGCCGGCGTCCTCGCTCACCTGCACGATGGCGATCTGGTCTTCAGCAATCACCGCTGCCACGGCCACTTCCTGGCCTACGGCGGCGATGCCCGCGCCCTCTTCGCCGAGCTGATGGGCAAGGCCACCGGCGTGTGCGGCGGCATCGGCGGCTCGCAGCACTTGCACTGGAAGAATTTCTACTCCAACGGAGTCCTCGGCAGCACCGCTCCCATCGCGGTCGGCGCTGCGCTTGCGGAGAAACGCAAGGGCAGCCAGGCTGTAACCGTGCTCTTCCTCGGCGACGGCGCTATGGGCGAGGGCGTGGTCTACGAAAGCCTCAACATCGCCTCGCTGTGGGGCGCGCCGGTCCTCTTCGTCGTCGAAAACAATCACATCGCCCAAACCACACCCACTGAGCTGGCCATGGCGGGCAGCCTGGCCGGCCGCTTCGCCGCCTTTAACATCCCCGCCGTCGAGCTTGACAGCAGCGACGCCCGCGAAATTTACGCTGCTGCCGGGCAGGAATTTGCCCAATTGCGCAGCACACCCGGCCCGCGTGCCCTGATCCTGCACACCGCCCGCTTTGGCCCGCACTCCAAGGGCGACGACACGCGCGACCCCGCCTTCATCGAAGAGTTGCGCGCCACGCGTGACCCGCTTACCATCCACGGCGCCCGCCTGGAAGAGAGCGAGCGCACCGCCATCGAAGCCGAAGTTGACTCCGCCATCGCCGCCGCCTACGCCCAAGCCGAAGCCGACCCGCTGCCAGAGCACGCTGCCTACGTGAAGGCCGGCTACTAATGACGTACCTGTTCACTCCTCACTCCTCACTCACCACTGGTCTTTATCCATGACCAGCGTGCTCGAATCGCTCAACCAGGGGTTGCATGCTGCCTTCGCGCAGGATGCCCGCGTTTACCTCATCGGCGAAGACCTGCTCGATCCGTACGGAGGCGCCTTCAAGGTCAGCCGCAACCTCTCCACCCAGTACCCTGACCGCGTCTGGACCAGCCCCGTATCCGAAGCCGCCATTGCCGGCGTGGGCGCCGGCATGGCGTTGCGCGGCCTGCGCCCCGTCGTGGAGCTGATGTTCGGCGACTTCAGCACCCTTGTCGCCGACCAGCTCATCAACAGCATCACCAAGTTCCCCGCCATGTACAACGGCGCCGCCCAGGTTCCGGTCGTGATCCGCACGCCCATGGGCGGGCGCCGTGGCTACGGCCCCACCCACAGCCAAACGTTGGAGAAGCTCTATCTCGGCGTGCCAGGCCTGCGCGTCCTCGCCCCCAACACCCTCAGCGACCCTGGCGATCTGCTGCGCCGCGCCATCCTGGAACAGAACGACCCGGTCCTCTTTGTCGAGAACAAGGTCTTGTATCCCAAACAGGTTTTGGATAACGCCGCATTGGCCGATTTCGAGATCCAGGCCAGCACACAAGACTTTGCGCCCACGCACACGCTGCGCCTCAAAGGCGCGCCGCGCCCGGCGCTCACGCTGACCGCCTACGGCTACATGGCCGAGCTGGCCCGCGAGGCCCTGACCCGCCTGGCCTTCGAGCACGAGATCTTTTGCGAACTGGTCGTCCCCACCCAGCTGGCGCCGCTGCCGGCTGGCGGCGGGCTGCAGCCCGCCCTGCAGGCCTCGCTGCAGCACAGCGGGCGCCTGCTCACCATCGAGGAAGGCACCTACTCGCTGGGCTGGGGTGCCGAGCAGCTCGCCCGCGCCGCCCAGCACTTCGGCGGCCGCCTGCAGGCTGCCCGCCGCGTCGCCGCCGCCGAGGCGCCCATCCCGGCCGCCCGCAACCTGGAAGATGCGGCCCTGCCCACCCTCGAAGACATCATCTCCGCCGCGCGGGAAATGGTATAAAGCCTTGATGGCTGAAACCACCGCGCAGGCTGTTCGCGTCCCGCTCATTAATCCCAACGAAACCGAAGCTCGCCTGGTGAGTTTGCCTGTTTCCAATGGCGACAAAATCGCCAAGGGCGATACCCTCGCCACCCTGGAAACCACCAAGTCGACCTTTGAACTGCTCTCGGATGCGGATGGCTTTGTAGCCGGGCTGCAAGCCAAGCAAGGCGATATGCTGCCCGCCGGGCAGGTGTTCCTGTACCTGGCCCCCAGCAAAGAATGGCAAGCCCCTCAAAAACAATCCGAAACTAAATCAGGCGTCCCCGAAGGCCTGCGCATCACTCAGCCTGCCCTACAACTGGCAGAAAAACGCGGCATCGCCCTGGCAGCGTTGCCCATCGGCCCCATCATCACTGAAGACTACATCGCCAAACTTTCGCCCACAGCTGGCGAAGCCTCCTTTACGATCCCTGACGCCGCCAGCCTGCCCAACTCCGTCATCGTCTACGGTGGCGGCGGCCACGGCAAAGCCGTGATCGATCTGCTGCGCGCCGCTGGCGGCTACACCCTGGCCGGCGTGGTGGATGACAGCCGCCAGCCCGGCGACCGCGTCCTGGATGCTGCCGTCATCGGCGGCGAAGCCGCGCTGGCAGCCCTGCACGCCGCCGGCTGCACCCGTGCGCTCAACGCCGTCGGCGGCATCGGTGCCATGAGCACCCGCATCGCCGTGTTCGATCGCCTGGAAGCCGCCGGCTTCGAGCTGCCCACGCTGATCCACCCCAGCGCCGTTGTGGAGCCCAGCGCCCAGCTCGGCCCCGGCGTGCAGGTCTTCCCGCACGCCTACATCGGCTCAGATGCACGCATCGGCAAAGGCGTCATCGTCAACACCGGCGCCATCGTCTCGCATGATTGCGCGCTGGAAGATTACGCCAACCTGGCCCCGGGCAGCATCCTGGCCGGCAATGTACAGATCGGCCGCGGCACCCTGATCGGCATGGGCGTCACCATCAACCTGAATGTCCACATTGGCAGCATGGCCCGCATCGGCAACGGCGCCACCGTCAAAGACGCCGTCCCCGACGGCGGCGTAATCCGCGCCGGCGCAATCTGGCCCAGCTGACACATGAGCTATAGAAGCGCAGGGCAAGAGAAATTACGCTCTGCTTAGCAGCAACTCCATCCCGACAGTCAAGTGTTCAAATCCACACATCTTCGCGGAATGTTCATGTTCAACGCGGGTCACACTGAAGCCAAGTAGGGGTTGCATTTGCCACACGAACCGTCTGGAGGGGGTTCCTGCGCTGCTGCGCAGCGCTGGGGGAACTGGCAGTTCCCCCTTAGCGGGGTCAGGGGCAGGGCCCCCTGAAAAAGGAATGTTTTCGATTAGTGCAGTATCCAAAAACGCGCCTCCCATTACCATCTGGAGGGGGCCTCAGCGCTGCTGCGCAGCGCTGAGGCCCTGGCAGTTACTTTTAGTGGGTCAGGGGCAGGGCCTCTTAAAAAGGAATGTTTTTGATTCGTGCAATCCAAACGCGCCTGGCCTTCATCCTCACCGCACCGACTGTTGATGCGTTTTCTGTTACATTTCCCCCATGTCCACCGGCAAACGCAGCTCCAAAAAAGGCACGCGCAGCCGCGCCTTTGGCTCCTCCAGCCGAGAGAACCACGATGCCAGCGGCTTCTACAACAGCTCGCTATACGCCAAGCTCCCCGCTGAAAGCAACACCCCCTATACCCAAACCGAGCTTCCCACCGACGCCCGCAACCGCATCTTCGCCCACAGCAGCGAAGACATGCACGAGCTGCCCGACAACAGCGTGCACCTCATGGTCACCTCGCCGCCCTACAACGCCGGCAAGGAATACGACAAGGACCTCGACCTTGAGCAATACTTGGGGATGCTGCGCCGCGTCTGGGCTGAGACCCTGCGCGTGCTGGTGCCCGGCGGCCGCGCCTGCATCAACGTGGCCAACCTGGGCCGCAAGCCCTACATTCCCCTGCACGCCTTCATCATCCATGACATGCTTTCACTCGGCTACCTCATGCGCGGCGAGATCATCTGGGATAAGGCCAGCTCAGCCGGCGGCTCCACCGCCTGGGGTTCCTGGCGCAGCGCCAGCAACCCCACCCTGCGGGATGTGCACGAGTACATCCTCGTCTTCAGCAAAGACCGCTTCGGCCGCCCCGCGCCCAAAGACGCCAAGCGCTTCACCAGCGAACGGGATGACTTTTTGCAGAACACCAAGAGCGTATGGAGCTTCCCCACCGTCTCTGCCAAAAAGATCGGCCACCCCGCGCCCTTTCCCGAGGAGTTGCCCCGCCGTCTGATCGAGCTCTATACCTTTCCCGGCGAAGTGGTGCTCGATCCCTTCATGGGCAGCGGCACCAGCGCCATAGCTGCGCTCCGTACGGAGCGCAGCTATGTGGGTTACGAGATGGACAGGAAGTACGCCAAACTGGCCGAAAAGCGCATTGCCAGCTCCACGACTCAAGCCACTTAGCAGTACACTTTCCCCATGGAAACCACCTGGCAATCTGTAGACAAGTTCCTTGAAAGTCTGACCGCCCCTGACGACCCCGTGCTGGCCGCCGCCGTGCAGGCCGCCGAGCAAGCCGGCCTGCCCAGCATCCAGGTCTCGGCTATGCAGGGTCAGCTCCTGCACATCCTCGCCCGCGCCATCGGCGCCAAACGCATCCTCGAAGTCGGCACCCTGGCCGGCTACAGCGGCATCTGGCTCGCCCGTGCCCTGCCGGCCGATGGCTTGCTGGTCACGCTTGAAGCCGACCCCAAACACGCCGGCGTAGCCCAGGCCAACTTTGCCGCCGCCGGCCTCGCCGGGCAGGTGGACCTGCGCCAGGGCGCCGCCCTCGACACCCTGCCGACCCTGCTGCCGGAGTTCGCCGCCGGCTTCGATCTCTGTTTCCTCGACGCCGACAAGCCCAACCTGCCGGCCTACTTCGAGTGGGCGCGCAAGCTCACCCGCAAAGGCGGCCTCATCATCAGCGACAATGTGGTGCGCAACGGCGAGGTAATAGATGGGCAAGACGCCAACAGCACCGGCGCACGCAATCTATTGCAAACGTTGGGGAAGACAGGCAACAGCACGGTCATCCAAACCGTGGGCAGCAAGGGCTACGACGGTTTCGCGCTCACCATCGTGGAATAGCCTGCTAGTGTCCAGCGTCCTGGGTATAGAAATCAACCACCCGCGGCGGTGCCTTGGTTGCGATCAGGTCAAAGAAATATTGGGCTTCTTCGTATGAGCCATCATGCCCCTGATGTCCAATAGAGGGCTGCACCCGCAAGCCTAGCCAGCCCTTCTTCGCTTCATATTGTTGCAGCAGCGGCAGTGTGTCAGTGCCAAACGGGTTTGAGCGGTCATACTGGTTCTGGATCAAGAAAAGTGGCGGCAGGCTTTCGGCCTTGCCCGCCTCGGCATAAATATCCGGCGCACCGGCTAACTCAATATCCTCTTTGGCCACCAGTTCGGTGTACACGGTCTGCACGCCGCGCTGGCGGTACTCTAAAATCTTGCTCTTCAAGTCAATGATGGGGGTCGTTACATACACCCCATCGGCAGCATGCTTGATCCCGTGGTACAGGGCTGCAAAGCCGCCCATCGAGGCGCCCATACTGAACCACTGGCTGGTCCCGCGCTCACGCATCTTTTCGCGGATCAAGCCCTGGGTCATCGCTTCCACATAGTTCTTGCCATCCGTGCCCCAGAACCAACTGCCCAATGACTTCCAGCCATAGTTGTCATACGGCAGCAGAAGATCAAAATGCTTCCAACCATAGCGCAATGGATAAACTTCAAAACCCAAGTATCCATGAAAGACCACGACCAGCCCCTTGGGTTGCTCCACCGCAGGGAAGAACACATAGCGCAAGCTTCCCCCATCGCCATGCTCATACTTATAAGGGAAGTGACTGCTCAGGTCCTTATTGGCTTCTTCTTTTTTGAGATGACTCTTGGTGCGCTTGCGGGCAAACTCCCGGATCGCGCCTACATCAGAGGCCAGGATCAGATCTCGGTCGGCATTGGCCAGCGGGAAACTGCTATGCACAGCAGGACGAAACATGGATGTGATACTTGCCCAGGCTTGGCGAAAGCCCAGAACACGTACCTTGTTGGCAAAGCGCTTAACCCTGTGCTGCAATGAAAGTTGGCTCAACGCATGCCTCCAAGGTCATTATACTTACGCACTATGAACATCACCGTCTTCGGCTCCGCCTCCCCTCAACCCGGCCACTCCGCCTACGAAGAAGCGCGTCGTTTGGGTGAGCTGCTGGCCCGCGCCGGTCACACCGTGCTCACCGGCGGCTACATGGGCACTATGGAGGCCGCCTCACGCGGCGCCGCCGAAGCCGGCGGCCATGTGGTCGGCGTGACCTGCCAGCAGATCGAAGACTGGCGCGCCGCCAAACACAACCCCTGGGTGCTCGAGGAACGCAAGTTCCCGACCCTGCGTGAGCGCCTATACTGCCTGGTGGACTCGTGCGATGCTGCCCTGGCGCTGCCCGGCGGCATCGGCACTCTGGATGAGATCGTCACCATGTGGAGCCAGATGCAAACCGCCGCCATGGCCGTCCGCCCCCTCATCTTGATCGGCGAGGGCTGGCGCCGCACCATCACCGCACTGCTGGAAGCGCAAAACGAACATATCCGCCCGGCCCATCGTGACCTGCTCAGCTTTGCCGAGGATATTGATGGCGCGGTAGCCAAGCTGGCCGAGGCGCTGGCAGCCTGATGCCCAGCGTCCAACTTGGGCAGCTGCAACAAGAAGCTGCCCAGCTTTCTGAGCATTTCACCGATCCAGCCGCCTATCTCAAGCAGCTTGAACGCCTGCTCCTAAGCTACTCCACCCCCATCCACCGCCAAGGCCGCATCAGCGGCTTGCGCCCGGTCATCTTCAGCTTTGAAGTTCCGCCGCCCGTCCTCAAACGGCTCGAGCTCGAGATGGCGCTGCAAGCTTCCCAGCAGCCCGCCGCCGCCCTGGCGGTCGCAGATGCCCTCTGGGAACGACGCAGCTATGAGACCCGCCAGCTCGCCGTCCGCATGCTGGGCGCCACCCCCGCGCCCGCATCCGAGATCACCAGCCGGCTGGAAGCCTGGGCCAGCGAGAACCAGGAGGAACTCCTGGTAACTGAGCTCTATCAGCGCGGCCCACGCACCCTCATACAAAACGATCCGGACGGCGTGTTGCAGTTCGCCAGCCAGATCCTGGCCAGCCAGGATCACCGCAAGCAGGTCCTCAGCATCGGCAGCCTGGAAACGTTGATAACCACTGGCAATTTCACGAATCTGCCCGCCCTGTTCACCTTGCTCATGCCCGCCAGCCTGGACCCAGCCCGCAAGTTGCAACCCTTCCTCACTTCCGTGCTGAACGCCCTCGCCCAGCGCAGCCCTAAAGAAACCGTCTATTTTCTGGGCCAGCTGTTGAACAACCAGCCCAGCGAAGCTGCCCGCCGGATGGCACGCCAAGTGCTGCGCCAGCTGCCCGCCGATATGCAAGCCACCCTCCGCGATCTGGCCCGTTAGGTATTCCGCCTTATCTGCTTTATCTGTGAAAGGTCTTTGATATTGGTTTTATCCGCGTAAATCAGCGGCGTGGCGTAGCCACGCACATCTGCGGCAAAGCCTTTGCTTTTGGTTTTATCCGCCTTTATCTGTGTTCATCTGTGGACGATCCTCGCCCTATCTGTGTTCATCTGTGGACACTTTCCTCCCATACATAATCCTCCCTGACCTGATATAATCCCGGCCTGACTCGACCAGTAGGCGGCAAACCCCATTCGGGGCCACCTGCCTGCTCGGAGACCTGCCAATACAAAGGAGATGCAGACGTCATGCCGTTAGCAAAAGACAAGAAAGACCAGATCATTGGCGATTATCGCCGCGCCGAGGGCGACACCGGCTCCACTGAAGTACAGATCGCCCTCCTCACCAGCCGCATTGAGCAGCTCACCGCCCACGGGCAAACCCACAAGAAAGACGTGGCTTCCCGCCGTGGCCTGGTCAAGCTGGTCGGCCAACGCCGCCGCTTGCTCAACTACCTGCGCAACCGGGACTACGATGCCTACGTTGCGCTGGCGGATCGGCTCAGCATCCGCCGCAAGACCAAGTAGCAAACACAAATAGTGGATATGCGCAGCATATCCACTATTTTGTTATTTAGCCCGCCGACCACGGGGCAGGTGGGCGCATTTGCAGATACACTTAAGCCCCAAACAACTAGTCACCCGCCCGTTAGGGGCATTGGTACTTGCTGGCAATTGTTCAACAACAATTGCCGGCAACTGCCAGTTCCTCAACAGGCGGGCCAGGTGCATATCGCCGTTCCCGCGCCCGCGCGGCCTATAGGTGAATTGCGCCTATAGGAGAGAAATGAAACCAGAAGTACACAGCTACACCGCCACCGTTGGCAACCAAAGCATCACCCTGGAGACCGGCAAGCTGGCCCGTCTGGCCGGCGGCGCCGTCACCGCCCGCATCGGCGAATCGCTCATCCTGGCTACCGCCACCATGAGCGCCAACCCCCGCACTGGCATTGACTTCTTCCCGCTCAGCGTGGATTTCGAAGAGCGCATGTACGCCGGCGGCCGCATCCCCGGCTCCTTCTTCCGCCGGGAGGGCCGCCCCACCGAGGTCGCCATCCTGACCTCGCGCCTCACCGACCGCCCGCTGCGCCCGCTGTTCCCCAAAGACCTGCGCAATGACGTCCAGGTCATCATGACCGCCCTGTCGGCCGACACCGAGAACGTCCTGGACGTGATCGCCGTCAACGCCGCCTCGGCCGCCATCATGATCTCAGACATCCCCTGGAACGGCCCGGTCGGCGCGGTACGCGTCGGCCGCATCAACGGCGAGTTCGTCGTCAACCCCACCTACAGCCAGCTGCCCGAGTCTGATCTCGACCTGCGCATCGCCGGCACGCGTGAAGCCATCCTCATGGTGGAATGCGGCGCCAACGAGGTGGACGAAGACGCCATGGCCGCCGCCCTCGTGCTCGGCCACCAGGCCCTTCAGCCGCTGATCGACATCCAGTTGGAGATGGCCGCCGCGGTGGGCAAACCCAAGCGCGACTACCAGAAGTTCAGCATCGACGAAGACCTCAAGAAGAAAGTGCTGGCCCGCGCCGAAAGCGAGCTGGAGAACATCCTCGAGAACACCGAGGGCAAGGCCGCCCAGTACGAGGCCATTGACCAGCTGCGCGACACCATCGTGGCGGAGCTTGGCGGCGACGACGCCGTCCTGGCCGGCCAGATCAAGGAAGCCTACACCTCGGCCGAGAAAGCCGTTGTGCGCCGCCGCATCATCAACGACGGCAAGCGTCCGGACGGCCGCAAGCCCACCGAGATCCGCCCCATCTGGGCCGAGGTAGACCTCAGCCCCCGCGCCCACGGCTCCGGCCTGTTCACCCGTGGCGAGACCCAGGTGCTCACCCTGACCACCCTGGGCACGCCTAAGGAAGCCCAAGAGCTGGACAACCTGACCCCCATCAGCTCGAAGCGCTACATGCACCACTACAACTTCCCGCCGTACTCCACCGGTGAGGCCCGCCCGCTGCGCGGCTCCTCCCGCCGTGAGATCGGCCACGGCGCCCTCGCCGAGCGCGCCTTGCTGGCCGTCATTCCTGACGAGAAAGATTTCCCCTACACCCTGCGCCTGGTCTCCGAGTGCTTGTCCTCCAACGGCAGCACCTCCATGGGCTCCGTGTGCGGCAGCACCCTGGCGCTCATGGATGCGGGTGTGCCCATCAAGGCCCCCGTTTCCGGTATCGCCATGGGCCTCATCACCGATGGCAGCAAGTACCAGATCCTGAGCGATATTCAGGGCATCGAAGACCACCTGGGCGATATGGACTTCAAGGTCGCCGGCACCGACAAGGGCATCACCGCCCTGCAGATGGATATCAAGATCTCCGGCCTGAACCCGCAAATGATGGCCGAAGCCCTGGCGCAGGCCAAGGAAGGCCGCAAGCACATCCTCAACAAGATGCTGGAGGCCCTGGCCGCCCCGCGTGCTGACCTGAAGGATCATGCCCCGCGTATCACCACCATCCAGGTCCCGGTCGAGAAGATCGGCGCGGTCATCGGCCCAGGCGGCAAGACCATCCGCGCCATTCAGGAGGAAAGCGGCGCCAAGATCGACATCGCTGACGATGGCACCGTGTTCATCGCCTCAGACGATGGCGAGAAGGCCCGCATCGCCCGTGAGCGCATCGAAGCCCTCACCGAGACCGCCGAGATCGGCAAGATCTACACCGGCAAGGTCGTCCGCACCACTGACTTCGGCGCCTTTGTCGAGATCCTGCCCAACATTGACGGCATGGTCCACATCTCGCAGCTCGACAGCAATCACGTCGAGAGCGTCGAGAGCGTCGTGCAGGTCGGCGATGAGGTCTCCGTCATGGTGACCGACGTTGACCCCAGCGGCAAGATCCGCCTCAGCCGCCAGGCCGTGCTCGAAGGCTGGACTGCCGAAGAGGCCCGCGAGCGTGACAAGGGCGGCGCCAGCCGCCCCCGCAACGGCGGCGGCGGTGACCGCGGCCGGGGTGGCCGCGATGGCGGCCGCGGCCGAGACGGTGGCCGTGACCGTGGCGGTTTCCGCGGCGGCCGCCGCTAACCGCAGTCGCACTGCATCCAAGAATCAAACAGCCCCGCCAGAATGGCGGGGCTGTTTTTTATCTATGCATCCCAAGCGCAGCGAGGGATCCTCGCTGCCTATTTATCCCATAATCTATTTTATCTTTGTAAGCAGCTTCTTCTTTTGGTCTTCAAAATCATCGCTTGAAATAGCGCCAGAATCTCGCAACTTTGCCAACTTTTCTAACATAACAATGATTTCGTCATTTGTAGTGCTAGCGGTTTTACCAAAGCGACCATTGCGTCCCATAGAGATTGCAGTTTGAATAATTTCAAGGTCGCCAGAAAAGTGCTGAGTAATCTTCCAATCTCCCACAGCAGTCGCAATAAGTAAAACCCTGTCATCAACAGCTCGAATACCAGTGATTTCACTATAGCCAATCCGCCAAGTCTTATCCCCTTTGTAAGGCTTCCTGGCATCACGTTCACCACTCATTCCGCTCAGAACCTGATATGCAAGTCCGGTCGGTATTGGCGAATAGTTCTTCGATAAGTCATTAAAAACAGAAATGTAGAGCGCATCAGATGATGCAGCCAAGTAACCAGAGCCGTGAGAGCCATTTAACACCCGAGAAGATCTTCTTGAATAAGTCCTAAGCTGAGAAACTTCATCCCAGATAAATCCGGCAGGCCAATATTCAACAAACTCTTCACTGTTATCTTCTAAAAGAGGAAGTAGGTCCTTCTCGTAATGTTCTTGTATCTGTCCATACCAATCTTGCTTGGTACCTTCTGTATTAGAAACTTGCTCTTTAAGAAACTCTTTGTAATGGGCTAATAAATCGAGCAGCTTCCGCTCAAGATTTTTCATATAAACTCCCTCCGGCTATTTCTGAAATTCTAACAGTGTCTTCTCACGTCCTTCATAAACAATTACGCCCCATGTATCTTGTCCTCATCCTTCTCCTCGTGTCCAGCGCCTTGATTTCGTCGCCACTTCCCAGCCATTCGCAGGATCGTGTGGCACTATCCTGCCACACGCGCACGGGCCGCCCGCATGCGCCGCCAGTACAGCCTGCTACCTGCAGAATGCCGGCTGCTGAGCACAAAGGAGAACACAGTAGAAGGAAAAATTTGCCTGGCTGGCAAGCCAGCTGAGCGCTCAGCTGGCTTGCCGGGCTTCAAGCTCCATAGTGTCACCCTGAGCGTAGCGAAGGGCATTTTTCTGGCTTATGGAAACAAGAGTTTGGCTGAAACAATAGGGGTTTAAAAAATGCTAACAATCTGTCAAGTTGTATCGGAGGCCCCCACGCACCCATCACAACAACTACACGCAGGCGCGGCCGTCGCCACCCGCCTACCGTGCCGTCGGCAGGCTAGGCATCTCCGGCCCCGGCACGCCCAGCAGCTCCGCCAGCGCCGCCCGCGTCGCCACCCGATCGTCCCACGGGTACTCGGTCTCGCCGAAGCACATCGACTGCTCGTGCCCCTTGCCGAGCACGATCACCACATCGCCCGGCTGCGCCTGCAGCAAGGCGAACGAGATCGCTGCCCCGCGGTCAGGCACGCGGAAGAAGCTGCGGCCCTCCACGCCGCCGCGGCTCTCGGCCGCGTGCGCCATCTCGGCCAGAATATCGTCCAGGCTCTCGGTGCGCGGGTCCTCCGCCGTCAGCACGCTGATGTCCGCCAGCTCGGCCGCGTGTTCCGGCATCATGCGCCGCTTGGCCTTGTCGCGCAACCCGGCCGATCCGAACACGGTGATCACGCGGCCCTGGGTGAATTGCCGCGCCGACTCGAGCGCCACTTTGAGCGCATTCGGCGTATGCGCAAAATCCACAATGGCCGTGAAGTCCTGGCCCATCTCGATCCGCTCCATGCGCCCGGGCACGCCTTCCAGCGCGGCGATGCCGGCCTGGGCTGCCTCCACCGGCAGGCCCAGGCCCACCACCGTGGCGCCGATCGCCGCCAGCGAGTTGGATACGTTGTACGCGCCGAACATCTTGGTCTCCACCGGGAAGCTGAAGCCCGGCCCGTGCGCCACAAAGCTCAGCCTGCCGGGCTCGTTGCGAATGTCCGAAGCGCGCAGGTCAGCTTCGGGATGCAGCCCATACGAGATCTGCCTGGCCTTCGTACGCTTGGCCAGCCCCTCGTACGACTTGTCGTCTCGGTTCAACACCGCCAGACGCTCCACGGCCCGCGTCTTCTCGAACGGCTGGTCCAGCCCTTCGAACAGCAGGGCCTTGGCGTCAAAGTAGGCTTCATAGGTCCCGTGGTCGTTCAAATGCTCATGGGTGATGTTGGTGACGATGGCAATATCAAACTCACGCGGCCGCGCCCCGCGCTGCTGCACCAGCCCGATCGAGGTCATTTCCAGGATCGCATGCGTCAGCCCGCTATCCACCATCTGGCGCAAATAGCGCTGCGTGTCGAACGCTTCCGGCGTCGTAACGTGGAAGCCGGTATCCAGCACTTCTTCGCCAATCTGGGCGTTCACCGTGCTCACCATGCCGGTGTTCAGCCCGGCCGCCCGCAGGATCTGGTACAGAAAGTTAGACGTAGTGGTCTTGCCGTCCGTGCCGGTGATGCCCAACAGGGTCAGCTCGCGCCCCGGGTAGCCGTAAAAAGCGGCCGCCGCCTCGGCCAGCGCCGCCCGCGCATCCGGCACCGTGATATGCGGCAGAGGCGATTGCGCATCCTTGCGCTCGCCCACCACTGCTACCGCGCCCCGCGCCGCCACTTCGTCCAAATACTGATAGCGATCCACGCCGCGCACGATCGCGAAGAACAGGTCGCCGGGTTTCACCAGGCGCGAGTCGAGCGCAAGGCCGGTCACGTCCACATCCGGCACGGCCGTTTGCAGGTCAAGCGTGCGCAGCAAGTCAGCTAATTTCATGGCGGCTCATTGTATTGCAAAAAGAGACGCCCGTTTCCGGGCGTCTCTTGATCGCAAGTCAACAGGAGAAGGCGGAGCCTCTCCCAGCTGCGCAGTTGCGCAGTTAGCGAATGCTCTGGCGCAGGGCGCCCAGCTGGCCGGATACAGAACCATCCAGCACCTTGTCGCCCACACGCACCACCAGGCCGCCCAGGATGTTGGGGTCAACCTTGAAGGTGACCTCACCCTTGCCGCCCAGCGTCTTCAGCACCTGCTCCTGCACGGAGGATTGCTCCGTCGCGCTCAGCGGCAGGGCGCTGGTCACCACGGCGCTGCTGCCGGCCGCGTCCGCGCCTTCCAGCACGGTCACCTTGCCGGACTTCACGCCGGAGAAGAACTCGTCGATCAAGGCCTGTTGCTTCTTGGCGTCCAACGCCTCGCCGATCAGCTTCTGGGCCGCGGCAACCGCCAGCGCACCCACCTGGCCGCGCACCTCGCCCAGCACACGCACGCGCTCCTGGTCCACTTCGGCCAGAGCAGTTTCGCGCGCCTTGCCAGCCTTGGCTTCGGCGTCCTTGATGATCTCTTTGGCCTGCGCCTCGGCACGAGCGGTCAGCTCGCGCGCCTCGGTCGCAGCCTGTGCACGGGCTTCGCTCAGCAGTTTCTCGGCTTCCTTCTCGGCATTCTCGCGGGCTTCAGCAGCAATGCTGGCGTCCTCGAGGCCTTTGCTGATCGTCTCACGGCGTTTCTCAAGCATGTTCACGATCGGGGTGAACACAAACTTGCGCAGCAAGATCAACAACAACAGGAAGTTGAAGATCTGAACGAGCAGAAAACCCAGGTTAATACCTAAAGCTTCCAATGTCGGGTCTCCTTTCTATCGTGTCCTATCAGTGTCTGTTCTTAGATGAACAGAATGAGCATCGCTACCACCAGACAATAAATGGCGATAGCTTCAGTGAACACGATACCCAGGATCATGCTGGTCTGGATAGTGCCTGCAGCATCCGGGTTGCGGGCGATACCCTGCACGCCACCCAGGGCGGCAAGGCCTACACCCAGACCGGCGCCCATAGCACCGATCATCGCGATCCCAGCACCAATCATTTTTGCGGCTTCAGCTTCCATGTTTCCTCAACCTCCATCAAAAGATGAGTCAGATTTTTAGTGGTGTTCTGCGTCGCCGTGATGCGACTGTGTTGCCTGGGCCATGAAGATCATGGTGAGCATGCCGAACACCAGAGCCTGGATCAGGCCCACGGCAAACTCCAGCATCAACACGCCGGTTTGGGCAGC
This sequence comes from Anaerolineales bacterium, assembly GCA_019637675.1. Taxonomy (GTDB): domain Bacteria; phylum Chloroflexota; class Anaerolineae; order Anaerolineales; family UBA11579; genus JAMCZK01. The sequence goes on from JAHBVE010000003.1 coordinate 102,220, forward strand.
CACAGGAATAAGCGTACCGATCACCAGCAGCAAGATCATGCCCGCAAAAATGTTACCGAAGAGACGGAACGAGAACGAGATGATCTTGGAAAACTCAGAGACGATTTCGAAGATACCTACAATGAAATCGATCTTGCCCATGCCCGGCTTACCCAGGGCACGGATGTTGATGAACTTCTCAAAGTAGCTCAGACCCTGGGCGCGCACGCCAATGATCTGAATGGCCATGAAGGATACAAAGGCCAGGCCCAGCGTGAAGTTCAGGTCGGTCGCAGCGGCACGCACGAACGGAGCGATCGCCGCGGCACAATCCGGCTGACCGCCGATCGACACCACTTCGGTGCTGCCGATCGTGAACAGCGGGTCAATGTCACAGTCAGTTTCTACGTGCAGGTCCGGGTTCACATGGTGAGCGTGATCCAGGCTGACCGCATTGATAACGCCAATGCTGTCAACACCCGGGATCAACTCCATCCAGTTGACCGTCAGCACCAGAAAGGTGATCGTGGCAAAGATCGGCACGATCGTCTTGGTCCACTTGCCGGCCGTGCTGGAGGTCAGGTTGTAGATCACCTCCACCAAGGCTTCAACCACACCCACAATTCCCTTGAACACCTGCTTGCCGGATTTCAGCGCCGGGCGGATGACCAACAGCGCCAGGCCGATGAGAATCACATCGGCGATCAGCACGGCCACCATGGTGTTGGTGAGGAAGAACTTCTCACCCGTCAGGGGGAAGTAAAACAGTGTGTCAGTGAGATGCTCCGCCGGAAGCGAAATGTACGGGCGCAACGGCGGATAGATCCCAGCCGCAATGACGCCAGCGACAATAATCGCCAGAGCGATCCAGCGATTTACACCGTACTTCCACTTGCGGGTAGCTTCTTGTTTAGCCACTAGCCGCGTCCTCCTCATCTTTCGGTGAATTCACCGGCTTAATGCGAGAGGTTGCGAAGTTCACAACCCATAGCATAGCCAGCAATGTTACAGGCACACTCGCGCAGAGAAGACCGATCTTCCACACGTTGTTCTCAGTTGCAAAGTAGTTGTCGAGCCAAAAACCGGCGAACAAGGCTACAAAAAGAATGGCAACTGTGATGAAACCAGCCAGAGAAGCCGCGCCTACCAATGCCATATTGGCAGCATAACGACGCGGGTTCTTCTTCGGTGGGCTGCCCATCGTTAGAGAATTATATCACAATCCAAAGGGCTGTCAAACAAGCCTAGAACAGCGAGGCCGCCGCCGCGATCGCCCAGTTGTAGCCCGGCGCAATAATCACGCCCAGGATCAGCACCAACAGCACACTCGCCACGATCGCCACCCCGTGTGCGCGCACCACCGGCACCGGCTCTTCGCTCTTGGGCTGGCCCAAATAGACCTCTTTCAGGACGATGAGGTAGTAGTACAAGCCAATGATCGAGGCCAGTACACCCACTACCGCCAGCCACACGAAGCCAGCCTCCACCGCCGCGGCGAACACCAGTACCTTGGCAATGAAGCCGCCCAGGGGTGGGATACCAGCCAGCGACAGGAACGCCAGCAGCAAGACCAACGCCAGCATCGGCGAGCGGCGGCTCAGGCCGGAAAAATCTTCGATCTCATCCGAGCCGACGATGCGCGAGACAATGATCACCACACCAAAGCTAGCCATGTTCGTAACCACGTACACCAGCAGGTAGTACATCACGCTGGCCACGCCCAACTCAGAGGCGGCCACCACGCCCAGCAGGGCATAGCCGGCATGTGCAATGCCAGAATACGCCAGCAGGCGCTTCAGGTTCTTCTGGGTCAGCGCCACCACGTTACCAATGAACATGGAAGCCACCGCCAGGATGCCCAGCATCAGCTGCCAGTCCGCCAGAATGTTCGGGAAGCTGGCCAGCATGACCCGCACCAACACCATGAAACCAGCCGCCTTGGACGCAGTGGAAAGGAACGCGGTCACCGGGGTAGGCGCTCCTTCGTACACATCCGGAGCCCAGAAGTGCATCGGCACGATCGCCACTTTGAAACCCAAGCCCAGCAGCACCAACACCAGCGTGCCCACCAGCACCGGGCCAGGCACCGCACCCGCGCTGATGGCACCCGCCATCGCATACAGGTTGCTGGTGCCGGCAAAGCCGAACAGCAGGCTGAAGCCGTACAGCATCACCGCCGTGGTCATGGCGCCGAACAGCAGGTACTTGAAACCCGCCTCAGTCGACTTATTGTCGCCGGTCATGAAGCCGGCCAGAATATATAGAGGGATGGAGGTCGTCTCGATCGCCAGGAACAGCATCACCAGATCGGCCGAGGCCGCCATCAGGGTCATACCAATTGTGGAGGTGAGTACCAGCAGGTAGTACTCGCCCTTCAGCCATACATCTTCCAGCTTCACGCTCAACAACACCGTAATGAACGCCGCAAAGATGAACAGCAACTTGGCCACATACGCCAGCATGTCGTGGCGCAGCATGCCGCCCCACACCAGCTCGGCGCTGCCACCCGGGTTGGCGAAGAGCAGGGTCAGCACGAACGTAGCGGCCAAACCCACGCCGGTCAACACGGCCAGAATGCCGCGGCGCATATCCGGCAGCACCAGATCAACAATAAAGACGATCGCCAAAACCACCAGGAGAGCGATCTCCGGCAGAATGGCCAAAATCATGTCAGGGGTAATGGTGCCAAACACAGTTACGCGCCTCCTACCAGGGCCAGCACAGCTTCTACACCATGCTCAACCATGGGAACAATCACACCCGGGAAGATACCAATTGCGATCATGATGACGCACAAAATGCCCAAGGCCAGTTTCTCAGAGATCTTGATGTCGTGCATGTGGCCTTCCAACGCGGCCGGCAGCTCACCGAAGAACACCTTGCCCACCGCCCGCAGAATATAGGCCGCCGTCACCGCAATAGAGATCGCCGCTATGATGGCGATCCACGGCGTATCGCGCCACACCCCCATGAAGATGGGGAACTCAGCCACAAAGCCAGAGAAGCCCGGCATACCCATCGACACCAAACCGCCGATGATGAACGCAATGCCCGCGAACGGCATGATCTTCATCATGCCGCCCAGCTCGGGGATCTGGCGAGTGTGCGCCTGGTCATAGATCATGCCGACCACCGCGAAGAACAGCGCCGTCATCACACCGTGTGACACCATCTGGATGCTGGCGCCTACCAAACCGTCATGGTTGAGCGTCGCCAGACCCATTGCCACCAGACCCATATGCGAGACCGACGAATAGCCGATCATGAACTTGAAGTCGGTCTGCGTCATGGCGATGAAAGCGCCATAGACTACATTCACCAGCGTCAGCAGCAGGATCCACCACATGTGGAACTGGGCGCCCTCGGGCATCAGCATGATGCCCACCCGCAGCGCCGCAAACGCGCCCAGCTTCATCAGCACGCCGGCATGGAACATCGAGACCGCCGTGGGGGCGGCCACGTGGCCAACCGGGCTCCAGTTATGGAACGGGAAGATGCCGCCCAGCACCGCGAAGCCAAAGAACACGAACGGGAACCACAGCTTCTGGAACTCAGGCGAGAAGTTGGCGTTTTGCAGCGCCAGAAAGTCGAACGTGTTGAGCCCGGAGTTGAAGTACATCGCCAGCACACCCACCAGGGCGATCACCGAGCCAATGAACAAGTACAGGGTCAGCTTCATCGCCGCGTATTCACGCGCCTGCTTCCAACCCCATAGGGCGATCAGCAGGTACATCGGGAACACGGCGATCTCATAAAAGAAGAACAGGGCGAACAGGTCCAGCGCCACGAATACACCGAACACACCGCTCGCCAACAGGAACAGGAACGCGAAGAATTCACGCGGGCGGTCATCGATCCGCTGCGAAATGATCACGCCGGTAAAGATCACCACGCCGGTCAGCAGCACCAACGGGGCGGCGATGCCATCTACGCCCACGTGATAAGAGATGCCCAATTGCGGCAACCAGTCATACTTCTCAACGAACTGGAAGGTCTCCCCAGTGGCATCAAAGCCCACATACACCACAATCGACAGCAGGAACGTCACCAGGGCGATCGCCAGGGCGAAGCTGTAGATCAGTTTGTGATTCTTGGGCGGCAGGAACAACATCACCACGCCAGCCAGAATGGGGAGTAAGACGATTGCGCTTAGGATAGGAAAGCCCATCAATTCACCTTTAGCCGAACAATGCTACGACGGCTTGATTGATTACGTTGAGCAGCCAGGCCGGCCAAAAGCCCAGCCACAGCATCAGCACCACCAGCGGCGCCATCACCAACAGCTCGCGGCCGTTGATCTCCGAAATATGGCCCTTCCATTCTTCGTTCAGCGGGCCGTGCAAAGTCTTGGCGATCCCTTTCAGGATATATGCGCCGGTGAAGAACAGACCGATCATGCTGATGGCCGTGTACGCCGTAAAGATCGGCCAGGCGCCACGCACCACCAGGAACTCGGACACGAAGCCGTTCAAACCGGGCAAGCCCAGCGAGGCCATCGAGCTCAGGATCAGCAGTGCGCCATACAGCGGCACCAGCGGGAACAGGCCGCCGAACTTCTCGAGGTCTCGCGTATGCGTGCGCTCGTAGATCACGCCCACCAAAAAGAACATGGCCGCCGCCGAAATGCCGTGGTTGAACATCTGCAGCACCGCGCCGTTCATGGCGATCGTGGCGCTCTCGGTGCCGGCCGCATAGGCCGCCGCGGCAATACCCAGCACCACAAATCCCATATGGTTCACGGAGGAATACGCCACCAGGCGCTTGAAGTCCGTCTGTGCCCAGGCCGAGAGGGCGCCGAACACGATCGCCGCCGTGGCCAACAGCGCCAGCACGCCCGCATACTGCTGGGCCTGCTCAGGGTACAGCGGCAGCACCAGGCGCAGGAAGCCATACGCGCCCAGCTTCAGCAGCACGCCGGCCAGGATCATGGAACCGGCCGTCGGCGCCTCAGTGTGCGCATCCGGCAGCCAGGTGTGGAACGGCCACACCGGCACCTTGATCGCGAACGCGATCGCGAAGGCCCAGAAGGCGATGCTCTTGACCGTGGCCACCGGCAGGCCGAACAGCGTGCCTTGCAGCGCCGGCCAGCTCTGGAAGATGGCGATCAGGTCAAAGGTGCCCGAGACGACACCGATCATCTGAATGGCCAGCAGCAATCCCAACGAGCCGGCCATGGTGTAGATCATGAATTTGAACGAAGCGTAGCGGCGGGCCGGCACCTTCATGCCGTTCCACAACTCACGCTCGCCCTTGGCGCTGCCCCACTGGTCGATCAGGAAGAACATCGGCACCAGGCCGATCTCCCAGAACACAAAGAACAGCAGCAGGTCCAGCGAGAGGAACACGCCTAGCATGCCGGTCTCCAGCGCCAGGAACAAGGCCATATACGTCTTGACCTTCTCCTCAACGCTGAACGAAGCCAGAATGGCGATCGGCGTCAGGATCGTGGTCAGCAGCACCATGCTGAGCGAGAGACCATCGATGCCCAGGTGATAGTTGGAGTTGATCGCGCTGTACCAAACCGTCTGCTCCTGGAAGCGGAAGCCATCCACCACCGGGGCAGCTTCAAAGCCGAACCAGGCCAGCAGCGTCAGCGCCAACGGAACCAGGCTCAGCACGAACGCCACCCGCCGGGCAAGATTTTTGCTCTGGCCGGGCAACAGCAGCACGATCAGGGCCGCTGCCAGCGGGCTGAACAAGATCAATGAGAGAAGATGCGAATTCAAAAAGTCCATGAGGTCCCGTTTAGCGCAACACAGTGAATAGATAGTAGAAGAGACCGCCAAAGGCCACCAGCGCCACCAGCAGCAGGTACTGCTGCACCGCGCCGGTCTGCACCTTGCGCAGCACCCGGCCGATCGCCGCCGTGCTGTTGGCCGCCCAGTCAGCCACCCCGCTGATCACGGGGCCTTCGAAGCGGTCACGGAACACCAGGCCCAGATTGACCGAGTTCTCCGCGACCCAATGCAGCACACCGTCGATCACCTTGCGGTCCAGGAACCAGTACGAGAACTTCTCGGCGATCACACCCGCCGGGCGGATGAACACCTTGGTATACAGCTCGTCAAAGTAGTACTTGTTCTCCAGCAGCGTGTACAGCGGGCCCAGCGGCTTGCGCAGTGGGTCCTCGGCGCCGGCCTTGCGGTACACCAGGTAACCGAGACCCAGACCGCCCAGCGCCACACCCAGCGAGATGCCCAGCGGGATCCAGCTAAAGTCGGGCGCATGCGGGTGCTCCAACAGGCTGCTGCCCACAAAATCGTGGAACCAGTTGGGCAGCAGACCGCCGATCACCGGGAAGTGCTCGGGGATGCCGACCCAGCCAGCGATGATGGCGAACACGGACAGCACCATCAGCGGGCCGGTCATCACCAGCTTGTTCTCGCTGGCGTGGTCAGCTGCCTTGGTGCGCGGCTCCCCAAAGAAGGTCAGCGTGATCTGGCGCATGGTGTAGAACGCCGTCAGCAGCGCCGCCAGCGACAGAGTGATAAGCAAAGCATAGTGGTGGTTGGCGAACGCGTCCGCCAGAATTTCGTCTTTCGACCAGAAGCCAGACGTGATCAGCGGGAAGCCGGACAGCGCAAAGCCGCCGATCAGGAATGTCCAGAACGTGATCGGCATCTTCTTCTTCAGGCCGCCCATGTTGAACATGTCCTGCGGGTCCACATGCTCACCGGTGTGCAGCACGCCGTGCTCCATACCGTGAATGACCGAGCCAGACCCCAGGAACAGCAGCGCCTTGAAGAACGCGTGCGTCACCAGGTGGAAAGCAGCCGCCACATACGCACCAATGCCCAGCGCAGCGATCATGAAGCCCAGCTGGCTGATGGTCGAATAGGCCAGCACGCGCTTGATGTCCTTCTGCGCCACCGCGATCGTGGCTGCGAAAATAGCCGTGAATGCGCCGATGAACGCCATCACCGTCATGGTGGTGGTCAGCGGGTCGCCGTGGTGCCAGCCCGCCGAGAGCAGCGGGAACATGCGCAGCACCATGTACACGCCGGCCGACACCATCGTGGCCGCATGGATCATGGCCGAGACCGGGGTCGGGCCTTCCATCGCGTCCGGCAGCCACACGTGCAGCGGCCACTGGGCGGATTTGCCCACCGTGCCAATGAACAGCAGCAGGCCGATCAGGCCCGCAGCCGAGAGCCCCAGCACACCGCTGGGCGAGCTGGCCAGCATGTGCAATACATTCTCGTTGCGCAAAATTTCGTGGAAGTTCAGCGTGCCGGTGGCCGAATACAGGGCCACAATGCCCAGCAGCATGAACACATCGCCGATGCGGGTGGTCAGGAACGCCTTCTTGGCCGCATCCCGCGCCGAGGGCTTGGCATACCAGAAGCCGATCAGTAGGTACGAGCACAAGCCCATGATCTCCCAACCCACGAACAGGGTCAGCAGGTTGTCAGACACCACCAGGGTGTACATGCCGAAGGCGAACAGGGCAATAAAGGCAAAGAAGCGCGAGTACATCGGCTCCACCGAGGGCACATGGTGGCCGTGGTCCTCGGCGCCGTGCGGCGGCAAGCCCGGCTTGTCATGATCGCCCTTGGGCGCGCCGAAGTTGTGATAGCCGATGCTATAGATGAAGATCATCAACACGGTCCAGGCCACAAAGAACAGCACGGCCGCGCTCAGCGGGTCGATCATCACACCAATATTGAAGAAGGTCTCGCCCGTCGGCAGCCACGCGATCGCCGAGTGGAACGGGTGCTCGCCAAAGTGGTCGATCCCGACCGCGGCGAAGAACACCAGCATGCCGAGGAGCCACGAGGTGGCTGCAGCAACAACGCCCACCGTATGGCTGAGGGCATTGTTCTTGCGCGTGAACAGCAGGATCAGAAAGAACGCCAGCAGCGGCGGGAGCGGAATAAGCCAGATCAAAGTTTCAGTCGGCATCACTTACCACTTCATCAAGTTGATTTCGTCCGCAGCCACGGTCTTGCGGCGGCGATAGATGGAAATAACCAGGGCCAGACCCACCGCCACTTCAGCCGCGGCGATGGCGAATACGATCACCACAAACGCATGCGCAGCGATCAGGTCAGGCGTGAAATAGCGCCAGAAAGCCACCAGGTTGATGTTCACGGCGTTGAGCATCAGCTCCACGCCCATCAAAATAGCCACGGCGTTCTTGCGGGCCAGCACACCATACAGGCCGATGCAGAACAGCAGGGCGGCCAGCACCAGGTACCAGGAAAGCGGGATCATAGCGTCGCTTACTTACCTTTCTTCTGCGGGCGGGCCACCATCAGCGCGCCCACCAGGGCCGCCAACAGCAATACCGAAGCCACTTCGAACGGAATAACAAAGCCTTCGGGGGAGACCAGGGCCACGCCCAGCTCAGCCGCCAGATCGCGGCTGGTGTCGATCTCGCCCGCCAGGCTGGCCACCGCCGGCCACTGGCCGATCAGGATGATCAGGCCAAAGGCGAACAGGGCCGCCAGCAGCAGCGCCCAGCCGTAGTTCTTGTTCACCGGCGCTTCTTCAATAACATCGCCGCGGGTAAGCATTACGGCGAAGATCATGATGATCGAGATCGCGCCGATGTACACCAGCACCTGTACCACCGCCAGGAAACCTGCATCCAGCAGCACAAAGATGATCGAGACGCCGAACAGCGCCAGGATCAAATAAAAGGCGGCGTGCACCAGGTTCTGGCGTGTCACCATCATGAAAGCCGCCCATAAGATCAGGCCGGCCGTGAAAAGAAAAACACCTTGCATTGCAGTCATGCGTTTGGCTCCATCACAAAAGGCACGTTACGGCTGGACCGCACGCGCCTCTGGGCGTTTCTTGAAGACTTGGCGCTCGCGGCGCGCCTTGCGAGACATGATCCGCACCAGCACCCAGCTCAGCGCCAGCACTGCCAGATTGCCTGCCAGCAGGGCAGGCACCCGCAGGGCCGTCTCGGCGAATAGCTTGTCCAGCACCGCCGTGGCGATCAGCAAAGCCAGCGAGATCGGCGTCAGCACCTTCCAGTTCAGGTCCAGCATATGGTCAATGCGGATGCGCGGCAGCGTGCTGCGCACCCACATCACAATGAAATAGCCGATGCTCGACTTCGCCATCAGGTACACAACACCCAGGATCGGATACTGCTCCGCGCCCGGGCCGCGCCAGCCGCCCAGATACAGAATGGCGAACAGCACACCCACCGTGAAGGCATGCAGGAACTCAGCCGCGAAGAACAGGCCGAACTTCATGCCGGTGTATTCGGTGTGATAGCCGGCCACAATTTCGGACTCGGCTTCGATAAGGTCGAACGGGGTGCGGCCAACCTCAGCGATCGAGGACACCAGGAAGATGACGCCTGCCACCGGGGCCAGCACAATGAACCAGGTGCTTTGCATCTCCACCACGGTCATCATGCCCATGCTGCGCGCCAGCAACACCGGCACCAGCAGGGTCAGCAGCATCGGCACTTCGTAAGAGATCAGCTGCGCCACGGCGCGGAAGGCGCCCAGCAGCGCGTATTTGTTATTAGAGGCCCAGCCGGCCATCAGGATCGAGAGAATGCCGAACGACCCCACCGCGGCGATGTACAGCACACCCACGTTCAGGTCCGTGCCGATCCACCCCGGGGCAAACGGGATCACAGCCCAGATCAGCAGCACCGCGATCATCGAGACGATCGGGGCCAGGTTGAAGGTCAGCTTGTCCGCCTTCTCAGGGATGCTGTCTTCCTTAGTAAGTAGTTTTACGATGTCAGCGATGGTCTGCAGCAAGCCATACGGGCCGGCCCGGTTGGGGCCAATGCGGTCCTGGAAGCGGGCCGCCACTTTGCGCTCCAGCCAGATCAGGAAAATTACCAGGATCAAGCCGAAGGACGAGACCACCACCACGCCAATGATGGTGCTGATCAGGGTGGCCCACGCCTCGGGCAGCAGATCAGCCAGCAGGCCGGTCAGCCACTCGTTTGCTACAAGGATCGGGTTGCTCCAAAAAGACATTCGTTATCCTCTATCTGTGCAATAAAAAAGGCTGTTAAGCAGAAGCTGCAGCAGCCTTTAGGACCATTCCAGGGCGCCCTTGCGCCAGGCGTAGAAAAGCCCCCCGGCCAGGATCAGGATGAAGATCACGCCTTCGATCACCGCGAACATCGGCAGCACGCCGTAAGCCACCGCCCACGGGTACAGGAACGCAGTTTCAATATCAAAGATCAGGAAAACCAGGCCATAGATGTAGTACTGCACCTTGAACTGCACCCAGGTGTCGCCCACGGTCTCCATACCGCACTCATACGTCTCAAGCTTGATGTGGTTGGGCTTGCTGGGGGCCAGGATCCGCGCAATTACGATCGGCAAAAGAGGGAAAACTCCCGCAATTGCAACGAACACGCCAATAAAAAGCCAGTTTTGTTCCATGCGTATTGGGTCTCTTTGTCCTGATTACCGCAAAAAAGATTCAACTTGCGGCAGATTTACAGATAAACCGCATTGTAACACAAGTGCACCGTTTGTGCATCTTTCCGCAATCAAACCTCAAATCATTGACAAGCAAACCCAGAATCCGCTCGTTTCGCTCAACTATGTATATTCAGCCTGAGGGCAATCTCACCCCATCCGTTAATCCAACGCTCCCCTCTCCCTTATAAGGGAGAGGGCCGAGGTAAGGGAGATAAAGGAGCAAGATGAAGATCAGCTACCCAGGTTTCTTTCAACCGGAGTTTGCGCAGCAAACTCCAAGCGCCGCAAAGCGGCGCAGCACCCCCCACCCCCACACATAAAACGAACAACATCTTTACCTTTGCCTGGGATACCGCGCCAGTTCGCAAACTCAGCCAGCTCGTCTTTGCGAGGCGCAGGCTTGCGCCGCAGGCGCAGCAAGCCAGTGCAGGCGCAAAGTTGTTAGTTGTTAGTAGTTGTTAGTGAACACCCCCACCCCATCAAAACATAATAACTTTTGGCGGGGGTGAAAGCGGCTGGGCTATACTTCCATTATCCGAAGTATCCCTAGAACGCATCAAGGAGCGAACAGAATGTCAAAACCGGGCGAATTCAGACTCACCTATGCCACCATGTATGACCCCCCGGAGGATCTGCACACCCGCTTCGAGGCTGCCATTGCCAAAGTAAAAGGCAACCTGGGCCAGGAGCACCCCATGTTCATCAACGGCAAAGATGTGCGCGCCGCCGCCAAGTTCGAAGACCGCTCCCCCATCAACACTGACTGGCTGCTGGGCACCTTTCAGGAGGCCACCGCCGCCGAAGTCGCCCCCGCCATGGAGGCGGCCTACGCCGCCTCCAAAGACTGGGGCCGCCGCCCCTGGCAGGAGCGCGTCGCTCTCGTGCGCAAAGCAGCCGACCTCATCACCGAGCGCATCTTTGACCTCGCCGCCGTCGTCTCCATCGAGGTAGGCAAGAACCGCATGGAAGCCCTGGGTGACGTGTCCGAAGCGGCCGACTTCTTCTATTTCGCCTGTGACCAGATGGAAGCCAACAACGGCTACATCAAGCCCATGGGCGTAGACCCGCTCAAAGGCTACAAAGCCACCAACACCAACCGCCTGCGCCCCTACGGCGTATGGGTCGTCATCAGCCCCTTCAACTTTCCCTTCGCCCTGACCGCCGGCCCGGCCGGCACCGCCCTGGTCGCCGGCAACACTGTGGTCATGAAGCCGGCCGAGGACACGCCCTGGGCCTCACGCCTGCTGGCCGAGGTCTTCCGTGATGCCGGCTTCCCGGATGGCGTGGTCAACTACGTCACCGGTGACGGCGCCGTCGCCGGCCAGGCCCTGGTGGATGATCCCCGCACGGCCGGGCTCACCTTCACCGGCTCCTACGATGTAGGCATGCACATCTACCGCACCTTTGCCAACGGGCGTTACCCGCGCCCCATCCTGCTCGAGATGGGCGGCAAGAACCCCGTCATCATCTCCCGCAATGCCGACCTCGAGCGCGCCACTCAGGGCCTCTACCGCTCGGCCTTCGGCCTGCAGGGCCAAAAGTGCTCGGCCGGCTCGCGCATCTATATTGAAGAGCCGGTCTACGATGCGCTGCTTGAGAAGCTGGTCTCCGTCACCAAAACCCTCAAGATCGGCGACCCCACCCTCAAAGACACCTTCATGGGTCCCGTCATCAACCAGGGTGCCTACAACAACTACAAGGGCTGGGCTGAGGATCTCTCCCAGAACGGCGCCATCGCCACCGGCGGCCGCGTCCTCACCGAGGGCGAGCTGGGCAAGGGCTACTTCTGCGAACCCACCATCGTCACCGATGTGCCCACCAGCCACAAGCTCTGGAAGCAGGAGATGTTCCTGCCCATCACCCTGGTGCACAAGATCAAAAGCCTGGACGAGGGCATGGCCCTCGCCAACGATGTCGACTTTGGCCTCACCGCCGGCTTCTACGGTAGCGCCGATGAATCCAAGTGGTTCTTCGAGAACATCGAGGCCGGCGTCACCTACGCCAACCGCCCGCAGGGTGCCAGCACCGGCGCCTGGCCCGGCTTCCAGCCCTTCGGCGGCTGGAAGGGCTCCGGCTCCTCCGGCAAGGGCGCCGGCGGCCACTACTACCTGCCGCTCTATATGCATGAGCAGACCAACACCGTCATCGAATAACCCAGCGGGTTTCCCCCGCACTCAGCGATCGCATTCATACTGGCGCAGCCTAGGCTGCGCCAGTACACTTTTGCGCAACCCACCCTGCACAGAAAGCAAACCTCTGCGATGTACAAGACCCCACGCGCCATAGCCTGGGCGCTGAGCGCCCTGCTGCTCAGCAGCCTGGCCTGCACGACCCTACTCGGCGAACCCGAAGCCGAGCGCGACTACGAGTTGGACCTGCGCCCCACCCAGCCGCCAACCCAACCAGCGCCGGCCGTGCTGACCCAGCGCCTTGACGGCCTGCAGCTGCTGCCTGACCTGGCGCTCGCTCCGCCCGCGCGCAGCCCTAACGACTCCGACCGCCCGCGGCTTAGCGGCGTCATGTACGTCCTGGACACCCAGAACTTCCGCATCCACTACACCCGTGATGGCGAAGACGCCGTACCGCCCGCCCAAACCACAGATAGCGGCCATCCCGACTACGTCATCGAAGTGGCCCGCGCAATGGAATATTCCTGGTTCGCCTCCATCGACCATTTCGGCTGGGCGCCGCCCCCGCCAGACTTCGGCCTGGGTGGCGATGATCGCTACGACGTCTATCTCATGAACATCATGGACGAAGACTATGCCGGCTATACCGACTCGGACTATGACAACCCGGTCATCGGCGATAACCCCAACAGCCCGCTGGTTGAGCTGGCCTCGACCCATACCCACCTCGTGCTCGACAATGACTATCTTGAGGATTACGACTACAACGAAGATGGCACATACCCCACCGCCGGGTTGAATTACATGCGCAGCACCGCCGCCCACGAGTTCCATCACGCCATCCAGTTTGGCTACGATGGCGAGGAGCCACACGATTGGGTTTGGGAAGCTACCTCCACCTGGATCGAAGAGGAATTGTTCGACAGCGTCAACGACCCGGTCTACACGCTCGACTCTGTAATGAAGTCGCCTGACTCGTGCCAGCTGGCCGAAGGCGGCGAAGTTCACGATGATGATCTCGACCGCTGGTATGGCATGTGGATCTTCATGCGCCATCTCTCCGAGCAATATGGGCACGGCATTGTGTTGCGCCTGTGGGAGCACATCATCGAGCTGGACGGCTACAACGCCTGGGATGCGCTGCTGGCGGAGTACAACACCACCTTCGAAGATGTCTTTCTCGATTACAGCATCGCCCTGTTGACCCGTGACTTTGAAGAGGGGTTGCGCTATCCCACCGTCGCGCTCGAAGGGACTGCCAACCTGAATGAATGGTTCGTGCCAGCCAGCGGGGTTCACCAACTCGGGGCTGACTACGTATCCCTGCCCTTCCAAGAAACCATCACCGTCACGCTGGATGCCGAAGGCATGCTCGGCGCGGTCGTGGGCATTGCCGAAGGCCAGAGCTACGTCTACCCCTTGTGGGACGGCGAGCTCAGCCTCGACAGCAGTTGGCATGAGCGCACCTACCTTGTTGTGATGAACATGGAGCGCGCCGTCAATGCCCGCAACTGTTTCAGCAGCGACTATTCCGTCTATGTTGCCGGCGGCGGAAACGCGCAGGAGCCTGAATGGAGCCTGGCGGCCCCTAACTTTCAGCCGCCGCGGCCATAAATGACCTGGGCATGAGAGAATCCTTAACTGCTTTTTACGGGCGATATAATCCCTGCCTTACGCCAAAAATTCGAGGTGCAGTTGTGAGAAATTCGAAACAAATTCTGGTCACGATGCTGTTGGCAGGCGCGGTTCTCCTCAGCGCATGCGGCGGCTCTGGCGCCAACACGGATGCCGTGCTGACCGAAGCCGCGCAGATCGCCTTCCAGGCGCTCACTGAGACCGCCGCGGCCGCACCCCCAACCGCCACCTTCACACCCGTACCGCCCACCCCCACCTTCACACCTGAACCCCCCACGCCTACGGCTACGCCGGAAGGCGGCGTCACCCCGACCCCGTTCCCCACTCCTGCTCAGGAGCAACCCAGCACCTCGGGCATCCCCTGCCTGCGTGCCAACCTGGAATGGGAGTCCCACCCGGATGGCGTTGAGATCTATGCCAAGATCCCCTTCACTAAGATCTGGCGCTTGAAGAACACCGGCTCTTGCACCTGGAAGCGCGACTTTGCCGCCGTCTGGGTCCAGGGTGACCTGATCGGCGCCGAGACCGTCGTCGAATTCACCGACCGCGAGATCCCGCCTGGCGACTACGCCATGGTGGAGGTCAGCATGCGCGCCCCTGACCGCTCTGGCAACTACAAGGGCTACTGGATGCTGCGCGGCGATGGTGTCGTCTTCGGCATCGGCAACAACGCCCGCGAATGGTTCTGGGTCGACATCAAGGTTCTCCCCATCTCTGACGAGGACTAAGCCTTGCAACAACAAAAAGTGCCCGCTGATATTCAGCGGGCACTTTTTTTTATCTGTGCTGACACGAAACACTTGATAGGGGGTTATTCGTTATAAGACGATGGGAAGCTCATGAATGCACCACGGCCACTCAAAGCCATATTCTTTGACCTGGGCAATACGCTGCTCTACTTTGACGGCGCCTGGCCCGAGGTCCAGCGCCGGGCTGACGCCCAGCTGCTGGCCCACCTGCAAGACCAAGGGCTGACCCTGGATTCACCCAGCTTCCTGCAGGAGTTTCGTGCCCGCCTGAATGCGTATTACGCCCAGCGCGAAGCTGAGTTTGTCGAGCAGACAACAGCCTATGTGCTCAAAACCTTGCTTGCCGACCTGGGGTACCCGGACATTGGCGCAGGCCAGCTCACCCCCGCCCTGCGCGCCTTGTACGCAGCCTCACAAGCCCACTGGCTACTCGAGGACGACACGCTGGCCACGCTGGAGGCGCTGAAGGCTGCCGGGTACAAGCTAGCCATCATCTCCAACGCCGGGGACGACGAGGATGTTCAAACCCTGGTTGATAAGGCTGCGTTGCGCCCCTACTTCGAGCTGGTCCTAAGCTCGGCAGCTTGTGGGGTGCGCAAGCCCAATCCGCGCATTTTTTCTATCGCCCTGGAGCAGCTAGCCGTCCAGGCTAGCGAAGCCGCAATGGTAGGCGACACCTTGGGGGCAGACATTCTGGGGGCCAACAACGCAGGCATCTTTAGTATCTGGCTCACCCGCCGCGCTGACACCCCCGCCAACCGCGAGCACGCCCAGACCATCACCCCAAATGCCCAAATCCCTTCTTTGGTGGAGCTTCCCTCCCTCATTAAAGAAATTGCCCAGCCCAAACTAAGTGGGTAGATTCTGGCGAATCTGTGGCACAATTCGACAATTAAAGCCCTATAATGAATTTCTGTACTACCAGGGCTCGCAATTCGTTGCGGCAATAGCTGGCTGTGCTTTTTTTGTGTTTGTCAGCTAAAGGCGTAAGCCTAATCTTCAAACCAAAGGAGGTGGTACTCACCAGAAGCGCTGAATTACCTACCTAACCAATCCTTAGTCAAATTTTTACGGAGGAGAACACATGCAACGCAATCGCATTTTGGCGCTGTTCAGCATCCTGCTAATCGCTAGCTTGGTGCTGGGCGCGTGCCAGCCGGCTGCTGAAGCCACGGCCACTGAAGCCCCGGCCGAGGCCACGGCAGCCCCTGAAACTGAAGCACCTCCCGCTACCACCCGTGTGGGTGGCTGGCTGGACGAGATCGGCATGAAGATCGTGGGCGCCGACTCCGCAATCACCCAGATTGCGGCCGGCGACATCGACATCTACACGTCGAACCTCTCCCGCCCGCAGGATGTGCAGGCTGCTGACGCAGCTGGCCTGGAGCGCTCGTTCCAGTACGGTATTTACTACGAGTTGACCTTCAACCCGGCCACTGCTGAGGTGGGTGGTGTAGAGTTCCTGAACGGCACTCTGAACCCCTTCACCAACGCCACCATCCGCAAGGCGATGAACAACCTCATCGACCGTGACTACATCAACCAGGAAGTGTACGGCGGCCTGGGCACTCCGAAGTTCTTCTCGTTTGTGTCCGCGTTCCCTGACTACGCTCGCCACGTTGATGTGATCCGCGGCCTCGAGGCCCAGCTGTCCTACGACCCGGATGGCGCCTCAGCCACCATCTCTGCTGAGATGGAGGCCATGGGTGCCGAGCTGGTGGACGGCAAGTGGAGCTACAACGGTTCCCCTGTCAACATCATCTTCTTGATCCGCACTGACTCTGACGGCACCCGTGTTCCGGTTGGTGACTACATCTCCAACCAGCTCGAGTCCATCGGCTTCACTGTGACCCGCCAGTACGGCACCTCTTCTGAGTTGGCCGCCCTGTGGGTGAGCGGTAACGCTCCGGACGGTCTGTGGCACATCTACACCGGCGCCTGGGGCGTTGGTGGTATCACCCGTGATGACGCTGCTGACTTCCAGTTCTTTGACTCCCCGGACAGCGCCTACGGCTTCACCACGCTGTGGCAGTCCTTCGCCAACCAGATCGCTCCTGAGTACCGCGCTCTGGCTAACGACCTGGCCAATGCCAACTACTCCACTCTGGAAGAGCGCAAGGCCATGATCAGCGAAGCCCTGCAGTACGCTGCTGACAGCGCCCTGCACGTCTGGCTGATCGACGGTCAGGCCTTCAGCCCGTGGCAGCCCAACGTTTCCGTGGCCTTCGACTTGGCCGCTGGCGTTGACATCAACCCGCTGACCACCTTCACCCTGCGCTTCGACGACCAAGAGGGTGGCACCCTGCAATGGGGTACCCCTGACATCTTCGTCGAGCCCGCCAACCCGATCGGTGGTAGCAACTGGACGTACGACAACCAGTGGCAGCTGCTGACCCGTGACTCCGCTGTGCTGCTGAACCCGCACACCGGTATCCCCCTGCCGCAGCGCCTCGAAAGCGCTGAAGTGTACGCGCAGGAAGGCCTGCCCATCGGCACCACCTACGACTGGGTTGACCTGAGCTTCGTTGCCAGCAACGACGTCCCGGCTGACGCCTGGATCGACTGGAACCCGGAGACCGAGACCTTCATCACCGTGGGCGAAGCTTACCCCGATGGTCTGAGCTCCCTGATCAAGACCGTTGTTCACTACCCCGCCGAGCTGTTCGACCGCACTTGGCACGATGGCAGCCCGATGACCGCGGCTGACTTCATCATGCCGATGATCATGACGTTCGCCACTGGCACCGAGGGTAGCCCCATCTACGATGAGGCCGCCGCTGGTGGTTTGGCTGCGTTCAAGGGCGGCTTCAAGGGCTGGCGCGTAGTTTCCACCGACCCGCTGAGCATTGAGTACTACACCGATGTGTGGACTCAGGACGCTGAGCTGATCGCTGGCGCTGGCGCCGCTACCCTGTGGCCGGAGTACGGTTACGGTAACGCCGGCTGGCACGCCATTGCGGCTGCCAACTGGGCCGAGGCTGAAGGCGAACTCGCCTACACCCCGGACAAGGCCGTTCAAGCCGAGGTGGAGCAGACCAACTTCGTTGGTGGCCCCAGCCTGGAAGTCCTGGCCTCCTACCTGCAGCGTGGCGCCGATGAGGGTTACATCCCCTTCGCTGCCACCATGGGTAGCTACATCACCGCCGAAGAAGCCACTGCTCGCTACAACAACCTGCTGGACTTCTACGGCACCTATGGTCACGTCTGGGCTGGTGTTGGTCCTTACATCCTGGAGCAGGCTCTGCTCGTGGAGAAGACCGCCGTTCTGGTGCACAACCCGAACTTCACCGACCTGGCTGACAAGTGGTCCGCTTTCGCGGCTCCCAAGGTCGCCACTGCTGAGATCGATGGCTCCGCCCGCGTAACCGTGGGTGAAGAGGCCACCTTCGACGTTCTGGTGTCCTTCGATGGCGCGGCCTACCCGGCTGACGAGATCTCGAGCGTGAGCTACCTGCTGTACAACGCAGAAGGTGCTCTGGTTGAGACCGGCTCCGCCGAGTTGAGCGCTGACGGCCACTATGTGGTCACCCTGAGCGGCGAAACCACTGCCGCCCTGGGCGCTGGCTCCAACAAGCTGGAAGTTGCTGTTGTTGCCATCCCGGTCAGCATCCCGGCCTTCGCCACCTTCGACTTTGTGACCGAGTAATCGGCCAACAAAGCGAAAGTAGCAAGAACTAAAACAGCGGCAGGGCCTAGGCCCTGCCGCTGTTGCTTTAACTACCCTTGTTTCCCCTGCTCACCCTCGTTGTGAAAAGGATTCTCATTATAGGGAAAAGCGTTTTTTGGTATATTATTTGGGCGTTCCGCCCCGCTTCAACCGGAAGCAAGGAGAAATTGAATGAGTGTTACTACGCCAGATCTTGAGGCTCCGCCAAGCGTACCTCAAGAGCAGACCACTAGTCCTAAGCGCAAGACCAGCACGTTTGCTCGTGTAGCTAAATACACCCTGCTCAAGATGGTTAGTATCTTCTTGAGTGTGATCATTGCCGTGTACCTAACGATCTTGATCGCTAACATGGGCGGCTATGTTGACCAGATCGTACGCGGCCAGATCCGCGAATTCATTGGCCAACAGTTACGGGCTGATCAGAACTACCAGCAAATGGATCCCGCGGCCAAGAATGAGTTCTTTTTGGCCCAGGTTGAACGTGCCGAGAAGCGTTATGGCTTGGATAAGCCGTTTGCCGTCCGCAGCCTGACCTTTCTGTGGAACGCGATCCGCATGGACTTTGGCACGGCGCAGTTAATGGCCAGTGATACCGGTTCCCGGCAAGTCAAGCTAATCATTCTTGACCGCCTGGGGCCAACGCTGTTACTCGTGGGCGCGTCCAATCTGCTGTTGTTCTTCGGCAGTATTGCCCTGGCGCTTATGTTGTCTCGCTCCTACGGCAATTTCTGGGACAAATTGATCATCGGTTTCTCGCCCACGTCTTCAGCTCCATCGTGGTTCTATGGCTTGTTCCTTATCCTCCTTTTCGCGGCGGTGCTGAGGTGGCTTCCCTTTGGCGGCATGATCGATTCGCCCCCGCCCCGCGACCAGCTAGGCTATATCCTGAATGTTGGCAAGCACTTGATCCTGCCTACCTTGGCCATCATTCTTAGCAACTTGTTCATCAGTATCTACAACTGGCGCACATTCTTCCTGATCTATTCCAGTGAAGACTATGTGGAAATGGCCAAGGCCAAAGGCTTGAGCGACCGCGACATTCAGTATCGCTACATCTTGCGCCCCACCCTGCCAACCATCATTACCAGCTTCGCCTTGCTGGTGATCGGCCTGTGGACTGGTTTGATCCTGACGGAAGGCGTGTTCCAATGGCCTGGCCTGGGGCGCACCTTCATCACCGCCATCGGTCTATATGACACTCCGGTAATTGTGGCGCTCACCATTATCTATGCCTATTTACTGGCGATTACGGTGTTTGTGCTTGACTTTGTTTACGCCCTGGTTGATCCGCGCGTAAAAATTGGCAGCTAAGAAACCAAAGAAACAGGTGAACTGAAGATGCAAGGAATAATCAAGGGCTTTCAACAGCTCCTCAAGTATCCCAGCGCCGTGATTGGCCTGGCGCTCATCCTCATACTTTTCGTCGTGTCCATTCTCACGGTGGTCTTCATCCCGCGTGATGAAGCGATCCGCTTGTGGCGCGGCGGCGAAGCCATCTGGGGCCAGAACCCCAAGACCGTACCGCCGGCGTGGACCAATCTGTTCCGCTCCAAGAAGCTGCCCGAAACCATCGTGCTCACCCTGAACGATGAAGCTACGCAAACCGAAATCAACGAACGCAGTGAGGGCGAGAACCGCATCATCGTGTATAGCTTCAACTACACTGCGGACGAGGCCCCTCAGGACGTTGTGTTCAGCTTTACCTCCAGGTACGCTACGCGCAACCCCTTCGTAAGCATCTTCTGGATCACTCCGGATGGGCGAGAAATTCGCCTGATGGAGCAAGGCATCAACTACAACTTCAGCTATCGCGCCACGCAAGACACCAAGTTAAGCCGGCGCCTGGGGGGGTTGAGCCCTGAAATCGGCTTGTTTGACAACCCCGAAACCGAGGCGGTTGATATTCTGAAGGGCCAGTATCAGATCGTTGTTGACTATATAACCTTCGAAAACGACTCAAGCATCTCAAAGGCTGATGTGATTTTGCATGGCAAGGTGTATGGCCTGTTTGGCACTGACCACCAGCGCCGCGATCTTACGATCGGCATCCTGTGGGGCGTTCCCATTGCTCTGGCGTTTGGCTTGGTGGCATCTTTCGGCACCTCCATCGCTGCGATCATTTTTGCGGCTCTGGGCGTCTGGTACGGCGGCTGGGTTGATGAGTTGATCCAGCGCATTACGGAGATCAACTTGAACCTGCCGGTCTTGAGCATTTTGATCATGATCGGCACCTTCTACTCCAAGAGCATCACAACCATTCTTGGAGCCACCGTCTTGCTCAGCATCTTTAGTGGCGCCATCAAGAGCTACCGCGCCATCTTTATGCAAGTCAAAGAATCCCCATATATCGAGGCTGCTCGTTCCTACGGTGCTAGCAGCTCGCGCATCATCTTTAGCTACCTGATCCCACGTGTCACCCCTCTGCTGATCCCGGGGCTGGTGCTGGGCGTGCCCTCCTTCGTGTTCCTGGAAGCCACGCTGGCTTCTCTGAACCTGGGTGACCCTGTGCTGCCTACCTGGGGCAAGATCATCTATGAGGCGTGGGGTACTGGCGGCGCTGTGTACAATGGCTTCTACTACTGGATCCTGGAGCCTGCGATCCTGCTGATCATCACCGGTTTGGGTTTTGCGCTGGTCGGCTTTGCGATGGACCGCATCTTCAACCCTCGCTTGCGCGACATCTAAACCAAGAAGAAAGACGATTTCACTTCTCATGACGAACAACACACTACTCAAAGTAGAAGACCTGACCCTGTCCTTTCGCACTTCCAAAGGGACCGTGCAGGCCGTGGACAAGGTTCATTTTGAAATGCCATCCAACCAGGCTGTGGTGGTGATCGGCGAATCAGGCTGTGGAAAGACCTCGTTTGCCAAAGCCCTGCTGCGCCTGCTGCCTCGCAACATCGAAGAGTACAGCGGCCGCGTCTATCTGGATGGGCAGGACACCATGGCGCTGGACGACGAGACCTACCGCCAGGACATTCGCTGGGCCAAGATCTCGATGGTGCCACAGGCGGCCATGAACTCGCTCAACCCTGTCCTGCGTGTAGGTGAGCAGGTAGCAGAACCGCTGATCGTCCACTACGGCATGACCCCTTCCGAGGCTCTTGAAAAGGCCAAGGAAATGTTCCGCAAAGTTGGCGTGCCGGTTGATTTCCTTGACCGTTACGCCTTTGAGCTCAGCGGTGGTATGCGCCAGCGCGTGGCGATCGCCATGGCCTTGGTCACCAACCCCAAGCTGATCACGCTGGATGAGCCCACCTCCGCCCTGGACTTGCTGACGCAGGCCAACATCATGAACCTGCTGAAGCGCGTCAAGAAGGAAACCGACGCCAGCTTCATTCTCATCACGCATGACATCGCCACCTCCAGTGAGTTGGCTGACCGCGTGGTGGTGATGTATGCCGGCCAGATCGTAGAAGATGCCGACTCGGCCCGCTTCTTCACTCAGCCGCTGCACCCGTACTCGCAGAAGCTGATGGCGAGCGTGCCCCGCCTGCGCGAGACGGTAGAGCCGGAGTTCATTACCGGCCAGCCGCCCAGCTTGATCAACCCGCCTACGGGCTGCCGCTTCGCAGAGCGCTGCCCCAAGCGTTTCGATAAATGCACGCAGGACCCTCCTCTCTTTGAAGTTGAGGGCCGCAAAGTGAAATGTTGGTTGTACGAACCCGGTAGCAAGGAGCGCAAAAACTAAATGGCTACAAAGAATAAAACCACGGCTAAGGCCGCTGGCAACAACAGCGAAGATCCCAACGCTCCGTTGCTTTCCGTCAAGAACCTGCGCGTATGGTTCGAATTGCGCCGCTTTGGCTTTGGCAACGCTGGCTTTGTGCGCGCCGTAGATGGCGTGACCTTTGACCTGCACGAAGGCGAAGCGATTGCCATTGTGGGCGAAAGTGGCTGTGGCAAATCCAGCCTGATGAAGACCATCCTTGGACTGAACACCCCCACTGAAGGCTCGATCGTCTTCAAAGGGCGCGACATCAGCAACTTCAACCGCCAGGATCTCGAGTGGTATCGCTCGCTGATCGGTTATGTCCAGCAGGACCCGTTTGGCTCCCTGGCTCCCTTCATGACCATTGAGCGCATCCTTGAGGAGCCGCTGATCATCCACGGCATCAAGGACAAAGAAGAGCGCATGCGCCGCATCCACAAGGTGATGGAGGAGGTCAAGCTCACTCCGCAGGCCGAAGTGCTGCCCAAGTTCCCTCACCAGATCAGCGGTGGCCAGGCGCAGCGCGTGGTTATTGCGCGTGCCATGATCCTGGAGCCGAAGTTCATCGTAGCCGATGAGCCTGTCTCCATGCTTGACGCTTCCGTGCGTGTAGAGATCCTGAAACTGCTGCGCGATCTGCAGTCCAGCCACAAACTGGCCGTGATCTACATCACGCATGACCTTTCCACGGTTCGCTACTTCTCGGAACGCATCTTTGTGATGTACGCCGGCCAGCTGATCGAAAAGGCCCCGATGGAAGCCCTCCTCAAGAGAGCCCGTCACCCTTACACGCAAGCCCTGTTGGCCGCCACGTCTGACCCGGATGCCAACAACGCTTTGCACTACAAAGACGTCCCCCCCGGTGAGCCGCCCAGCTTGGTGAAGCCCCCAATGGGATGCCGCTTCCACCCCCGCTGCTCACACTTCATGGAAGGGTTGTGCACTCAAGATCCGCCCGAGGTTGCTCCTGAGGCAAACTACTTGACCTCATGCTGGCTGTACGACCCGGAACTCGAGGTGAAACTTGCTGAGGCTCAGCGCTAAACAATACCTGATCTACGGCTTCTTGATGGTCCTGTTCGGGTTCATCATGCCGTGGCTGTTCATTCTGCGTATTGTGCAGATCAATTTCTTCCTTGCCTTCTTGAGCTATGCAGTCTCATTGGCGGGATTGCTCTTCGGGATCATCGGTATTGCCATGATCGGCCTAGAGCGACGCCACAAGGACAGACGGGCACGTGAAGAGTACGGAGAATACGATGAATAAAAAAAACCGCCTGCATTGCAGGCGGTTTTTTATTCACTGTCTCCCAGTCTCAGCGCTCGATATGACTCATAGCGCTCTGGATGCACCTTGCCTTCATCGACAGCGGCTTTGACGGCACAATCAGGCTCCTCAAGGTGGCGGCAGCCGCGGTAGTGGCAGCCATGGATCAGCGGCTTGATCTCAGGAAAATAGCCATCCAATTCCTCTGGCTGAATATCCCACAACGCCAATGCCTTGATGCCAGGCGTATCCGCCACATAGCCGCCCCCAACCAGCTTGTACATTAGCCGTTCAGCCGTAGTGTGCTTGCCTTTGCCCGAACTCTGCTGAACATCGCCCACGCGCAGATCAAGCCCGGGTTGGACTGCATTCATCAGGCTCGATTTGCCTGTGCCCGAAGGGCCGGCCAGCACCGAGATCTTGCCCAGGAGCAAGCTGCGCAACTCTTCGATACCCAGATCATCCGCAACCGAGGAGTAATGCACCGGATAGCCGATCTCAGCATAATGGCCAAAGATCTCTTGCGCCTGCTGCATGCCGACCAAGTCAACTTTGCTGGCAACGATATGTGCTGGGATCTCTTGTGCTTCGGCAATGATCAGGAAACGATCCAGCATGCGCAAACGCGGCGCGGGGTCAGCACAAGCGAAAATGAACAGCGCCTGGTCAGGGTTGGCGATCAGCACCTGCTCATATTCACCGTTGGGACGCGGGTCACGGCGCACCAGCGCCCGGCTGCGCGGCGCCACCGACTCGATCATCGGCTCGGCGCCCTCCTCGATACTTATCTCTACGCGGTCACCGATCGCAACGATATCGCCGGTGGGGCGGCCCTTTTTCAAGCGGCCGCGCAGGCGAGCTAAATATTCGCCCTGCGCAGTTTCCACCGCGTAGAAGCCAGACTGTGAGCGAAGTACCAGGCCGCTAAGCTGCATCAAACGGTTAGGGCTCCGGAGTTTCCTGAGCTTGCTCAGTCGCCAAGGCTTCAGCCGTTCCGGTAGCCTGTTGCTGCAAGATGGGGTTGAAGAACACCGGATTGACTACGCCGTAGTCGGTCTCCCAGGGATACAACGGCCCAGGGCTGGCGAAGAAGTAGTAGCCTGCCACACGGCGGAAGATCGGGGCGGCAAAGTCAGATCCATCGCCGACATTTTCAACCAGCACAGCAATGGCGATATCCGGCTGGTCTTCCCGGTTGGCGTCCGTGTAGCCAATGAACCATGCATGCGGCAGCAGGCCCGTGCCGGCGGTCGCTGTGCCGGTCTTGCCATACACGGGCAGACCGAAGCCGGTGAAGCGGCGGTAGGCGGTGCCGCGCGGGTCAGACACGACCAGGCGCATACCTGTTTGAAGGGTTTCGAGGGTGAGTTGACTTATCGGCAGCGTACCCTTGACTTGAGGTGTGAAGCTCAGAACCTCATCCCCATTGGCATTGACCACGCGGTCCACCAGGCTGGGAACGTAGAGGGTGCCGCCATTGCCCACGGCGGCCGTATACACAGCCGCCTGCAGCGGAGTGAGCAGCGTAGTACCCTGGCCAAAGGCCTGTTGCACGGCCTGGTTGCGGCCGGTGTCTTCATCAGTGGGTTCAGGATCGACAACCGAGCCGGCCACTTCGTTCAGGCTTTGAATGCCCGTGAGCGAGCCGAGGCCAAAGCCGCGGGCCATCTCCGCCACCGCGTTCTTGAAGCCGGCGTTATACAGGTCCATACCGATCTGGTAGAACCACGGATTGCACGAGCGCATAATGCCTTCAACCAAGGTCAGGCGGCCACTGCTGGGCAGCTCTTTGTCCAAGGTCCAGTCGATCAAGGTTTGCCCGGCCAGGCCATGCCACTCCTGCACACAATCCATCTGCTGGTCAGGCTGGAACTGGCCACTTTCCACGGCGGCGGCATATGTGATGACTTTGAAGATCGAACCCGGCGGATATTGCCCCTGAGTGGCCCGATTGAAGAAGACGTCATCTCCGCCAGTGAAATACGAGTTCCAGTCAGAGTTGTAGTTATTGAAATCTGCCCAGTTCTGATTAAACCCAGGCGAGGATGCCATGGCCAAAATGCGGCCTGTGTCACGCTCAAGCACTACGATAGCGCCGCGGAAGTCCTTGATGGCTTCTTGAGCGCGGCGCTGCAATTCACTGTCTAGAGACGTATAGATGGAATCCGAAGGCTGAGACGCACTTTGGGCCAGCTGGGTCACTACTTCCCCGGCCGGATTAAGCACGTACAGCGTGCCGCCGCGTGTGCCGGCCAGGTACTCCTCGCCCCAGGCTTCCAGCCCTAGCCGGCCGATGCGGTCGTCGCTCTGATAACCACGCGGAATGAATTCCTGAACCTGCTCTGCCGGAATTGAGGCAAAGTAACCCACGGTCTGCGGGGCCAGGCCGCCGTTGTAGTACAGGCGGGTGTTGTATTGAGTGGAACGGATACCAGACAGGCCACTCCAATCCCCGGCACGAGCTTGGAATTCTTCTTCGGAGACCTCAGCGATCGAGACGTAGTAAGGCGGCTCGGTGTCTTCAGGGAACAGCAAGTTGCTGATCTCAGAAGCGGGCCGGCGGCTGACGCGGGCCAGTTCGCTGATCACGCGGTTGGCATCCTCTTCTTCGATCAAGCTGGGGAAGGCACCTACCGCCACCGCAGCCGTGCCGCCGGCGATCACATTCCCGTTACGGTCATAGATGAACCCGCGGGCGGGCACAGAACGCTGCATGCTGAGGCGGTTACCGCCCGCCAGCTCCGGCAAAATGATGCGGTCATCCCAGGTGATGCGCCAATTGTTGCCTTCTAGTTTAAGATCAATAGCGGTATCGCGCGTAATAGGGCCGATAACAGCCGAATTCAGCGTTACCCGGTAGCCAACCTGTGCCGTTTGTGGGTTGATTAGGGATTGCAAGATCTCATAATCAACCCGGAACAGATTGGCCTGAGTAGCCACATCCGCATAGCGGGCCACAAAGTCCTCTTCAGTGATCTGGCTGCGGCTCTCTGCGGTCAGCATGGTGTACATGCTGGGGTAGTCGCCCGCGTTCCATGCATCCAGGTAGGAGCGCACGGCCAACTCGGCATCTGGAGCAGCGCTGACGTTGATCTGCGGCGTGGGCAATGCCTGGCTTTGGCCAAGCCCGCACGCACTGAGTACGATCGAGAGGAGTGCCAAACTGAGAATGACGCGACGCATGGAGTTGTCGTGCATTAGTGCTCCCATTGAAGGACGAGATGGCTTACTGGGCAATCATAGTTCAGATGTTGCTGGCAGGCCGCCGGCAGATCCACCGCAAGCGGCAAGCCCCAACGCCGCCAGTTACGCAGCAGGTGGCACAAGGGCAGGCCAGCCACATTGGCGAAGCACCCGGCAAAATTCTCTACCGGGTGAAAGCTGGTATTTTGTATCCCATAGGCGCCGGCTTTGTCCAGAGGCTGGCCGCTGGCGATGTAGGCGCTCATCTCGCTATCAGAATAGTTGCGCATCGGCACCTGGCTGAGCGCCAGATCGGTCACCTGGCGGCCAGCCGCCGTGTCCCATAGGCACAGGCCGCTGTAGACCTGGTGGGTGCGGCCGCGCAGCATGCGCAGGATGCGCTCGGCGTCGGCCGCATCGAGCGGCTTGCCGATGATCTCGCCCTCGTGCACAACTGTGGTATCGGCGGCTACCACCACCGCGGCCTCCCCATCCAACCGCTCAGCGATCACCTGCGCCTTGCCTCGGGCGAGGCGCATGACGTATTCGGTTGGAGCTTCGCCCGGCAGCACATCCTCATTGATGTCGGCGGGCATCACCTCGAACGGCAAGCCCAGCAGCGAGAGCAGCTCTTTGCGGCGTGGCGAGGTGGAGGCGAGGATCAGTTTGGGTGAATCCATAAGCCTTAATTTTAGCTGGCGAAGCGGGAACTTACCAAACTTGTGGTTAAATGCTGCGATATGCAGGCGCTGAAAGAACGCATCCGCAAAGATGGCCGCAACCTGGGCGGGGGCATCCTCAAAGTGGACGGCTTCATCAACCACCAGGTAGACCCTGGCCTGATGGAAGCCTGCGGTCGCGAATTTGCCCAGCATTTCAAGGACAGCGGCGCCACCAAGATCCTCACCGCCGAAATTTCTGGCATTGCCCCCGCCGTCACCACCGGCATCCACCTCAACCTGCCCGTGGTGTACGCCCGCAAGAACAAGCCCATCACCATGCCTGACCAGGTGTTCCTGACCCTGGCGCCCTCGCACACCAAGGGCCGCATGGTGGAGCTGATCGTCTCGCCCGAATACCTGGCCGATGGCGAGAAAGTGCTGATCATTGACGACTTCCTGGCCAGCGGCGCCACCATCCTGGGCCTGGCGCGGCTGGCGCAGACCGCTGGCGCCCAAATCGTTGGCATCGGCGCCCTCGTCGAAAAAACATTCGAGCAGGGCCGCACGGCCCTGGAAGTGCTGGGCGTGCCCATCGTCTCTCTGGTTGCCATCACCAACATGAATGGCGACGCCATCGAATTCGCCTAGATGCCATGATCGTCATTCTGGACTTCGGCTCGCAAACATCTCAACTGATCGCCCGCCGTTTGCGCGAAGCCCAGGTATATTGCCAGCTCTTCCCTTGTGACACACCCGCAGACGAGATCCTGGCGCTGAAGCCTGAAGGCTTTGTGCTCTCGGGTGGGCCGGCGTCGGTGTATGCCGAGGGGTCGCCCCAACTCCCGGAGTATGTGATCGAAAGCGGCAAGCCGATCCTGGGCATCTGCTACGGTATGCAAGCCATGACGCATGCGCTGGGCGGCCAGGTGGCCGCCAGCCTGCAGCGTGAGTATGGCTCGGCCCAGGTGCGCACCCTCAGCCCCAACGCCCTGCTGGGCGAGGGCGAGCAAACCGTGTGGATGTCGCACGGCGACCGCATCGAGCAGGCGCCGCCCGGCTTCACGCCGATCGCAGCCAGCAGCAACGCCCCAGTGGCGGCGATGGCGGATGCCAGCCGCGGCTACTACGGCGTCCAGTTCCACCCGGAGGTGCATCACACCCCCGGTGGGGCCGAGATCCTGCGCCGCTTCGCCATCGAAGTATGCGGCGCACCGGCCACCTGGTCACCAGGCGCGATTGTCGAGCAATCCATTGAAGCGATCCGCGCCCAGGTCGGGGGCGCCACAGCGCTCTCCGCCATCAGCGGCGGCTTGGACTCCAGCGTGGCCTCCGCTCTGGTGCACGCCGCGATCGGTGACCAGCTGGTCGCCATGTTCGTGGATACTGGCCTGTTGCGCCTGGGCGAGCGCGAAGAGGTCATCCAAGCCCTGCAAAGCGGGCTTGGGATCGAACTGGTGGTGGTGGACGCCGCGGCCATGTTCCTGGCCGATCTCAAAGGTGTGACCGACCCCGAAGAAAAGCGCCGCCGCATCGGTGAACGCTTTATCCGCGTCTTTGAAGCCCAGGCCCAGCAACTAGGGCTGCCGCCTTTCCTGGTGCAAGGCACCATTTACCCAGACGTTATCGAATCGCGCGCCCCGGAACGCCAGCACGCCGAACGCATCAAAACGCACCACAACGTGGGCGGCCTGCCCAAGAACATGAACTTCGAACTGGTGGAGCCTCTACGCTATCTGTTCAAAGATGAAGTCCGCAAAGTTGGCGAGAGCCTGGGGCTGCCTGACCATCTGCTGTGGCGCCAGCCCTTCCCCGGGCCTGGCCTGGCGGTGCGCTGCCTGGGCGAAGTGACCGGCCCGCGCCTGGCCGCCCTGCGCGCCGCGGACGCCATCTTCACTGGCGAACTAAAAGAGGCTGGGCTGGTGAACCGCCCCAACGCGCCGCTGGCCCAGGCTTTTGCCGTGCTGCTGCCGGTGCGCAGCGTAGGCGTAATGGGTGACCAGCGCACCTATCAGGAGACGGTGGCGCTGCGCGCCGTCGCCAGCCAGGATTTCATGACGGCTGACTGGGCTGCCCTGCCAGACGAACTGCTGCGCAAAGCCTCAAGCCGCATCGTGAACGAGGTCGCCGGCGTGAACCGCGTCGTATACGACATCAGCAGTAAGCCTCCGGCCACCATTGAGTGGGAATAAGCCAGAGTCGCTTTCTAAGCAAGTAGCATCTGCTCGCTTCACCCCGTTTACGGCAATAGACCGAGCATAACTCAAATCTATTTGAGAAACGCGCGCCCAAAGCAGGCTCAGCGCGTGTATCATCTTTGTAAGGAGACACAGCCCAATGGAAATCGGCAACATACTCTCGCGTGCTTGGAAGATCATCTGGAAGCACAAAGTTTTGTGGATCTTTGGCATTTTGGCTTCCTGCGGCTCCCGCAGTGGCGGGGGAGGCGGGGGTAACAACTTCAGCACCGATAGCGGTCAAAACTTCAACCCGCCGCCCGAGCTGCAACAGTTCTTCACCAATCTCGAGCGCAGTATGCGCACCATTTCTGAAGAGCAGATCATTATGTTCGTGGCGATCTTCTTTGCCGCGATCTGCTTGCTGGTTGTCATCACCTGGCTGGTTGGCCTGTTCGGCAAGACCGGCGTAACGGTAGGCGCCCTGCGCGCCGAAGCCGGCAGCGCTGTGACCTTCCGCTCTATCTGGAGTGAAAGCTGGCCTGTCTTTGACCGCATTGTGGGGCTCAATTTCCTTCTGGCTCTGCCTCCCATTCTGCTCGGCGTTGTGCTCGCGGTAGGCTTCGCCGCGATCGGCGTGCTCACCATGGGCATCGGCGCATTGTGCCTGCTGCCCTTGCTGTGCCTGTTCATCCCCATCGGCATTGCTTATGGCGTCTTCACTGACTTTGCCAGCATTGCCGTGATCAAAGAGAACCTGGGCATCAGCGCCGCCATTCAGCGCAGCTGGGATGTGCTATCCAAGAACGTCGGCAGCCTGGCCCTGCTTGCGCTGGTACTGATCCTGGGCAGCTTCTTCATCAGCATCCTGCTCGCCCTGCCGTTCTTCCTGGCGCTCCTGCCCCTGATCCTGGGCGCGGCCAATGGCGGCGCCATGCAAAACATGACCGTCACGCTCGTCTGTTTTGCGGCCCTCATCCCGGTCATACTGGTCGCCAGCGGCATTCTGTACAGCTATCTGCAGACCGCCTGGACCCTGGCCTACGCGGAGCTCACCGCGGCGAAATAAGCATGGGCCTGCTGGATACCAACGCCTTCTCGCGCCTGCGGCGCAACCACGGGCTGGAGCATGCCACCATCCATGTGATCAGCCGCACCCACCCGCGCATATCCACCGCCGGTCACTCTGACCCCGGTGGCTTCTGGCTGCTGGGTGACCTGAGCACTGAGGCCGTGTACGCCGCGGTCGAGGAAGCGTTAGCGCGCCTGAATGCGGGGGAGCGCAACCTGGCCATTCACCCAAACTGTGGCACCAATCTGGTCACGGCCAGCGTCACCGCTGGCCTGGCCGGCGCGTTTGCCTTCGGCACGGCACGCAATGACCGCGAGCGCCTGGAGCGGCTGCCGCTGGCGATCCTCATGTCGCTGGGCGGCCTGCTGCTGGCGCGGCCGCTCGGCGCGCGCATCCAGCAGCGCGTCACCACCTCAGGCGATCCTGGCAGCTTGCACGTTGTCGAGATCCGCCGCACCCAACGCGGGCGTTTCACCGCCCACCGCGTCAGTACAGCAGACTAGTATGGCCGCCAAGCCCAGCGTCTATATCTTCATGGGGGAGGATGACACCGCCATCCGTGAAGAGATCGCCAAACTCGCACGGAAGCTCGGCGACCCGGCCACGGCGGAAATGAACACATCCCGGCTGGAACCGGGTGCCAACCTGGACGCGTTACGCCGCGCCGCGCTGGCCGCGCCCTTTCTGGCCGAGCGCAGGCTCGTCATTGCTCAGCAAACTGTGAAGACATTCAATGCCGCAGACGCACGCGGCCGCTTTACCGAATTCCTAAACGAAGTGCCTGCCAGCACCGCGCTGGTACTGCTCGAAACCACAGTCTTCGAAGATAAACATTGGCTGATGAAATGGGCCGATGCCGCCGAGGGCCGCGCCTTTGTGCGCGAGTTCAATCTGCCGCAGGGCGCCCAACTGGCCAGCTGGTTGAGCCAGCGGGCGAAGGAGCTGGGCGGCGAGCTGCAGCCGCAGGCCGCCGCGGCGCTGGCGCAGATGCAGGCCACCGACAAGGCCGCCGCCGAGCAAGAGCTGGACAAGCTGCTAGCCTACGTCAATTACAACCGCCCCATCACCGCCGCCGATGTACAGGCGGTCAGCCTGCCTAGCGGCGAACACGGTGACTTCTTCGCGCTGGCCGATGCGCTGAGCGCCGCCAACGGGCAGCGCGCTATGCAAGCCCTGTTACCCCTGTTGGAGGAGCGTGATCTGATCCTGCTCTACTTCAGTATGGTAGGGCACTTCAGGGGGCTCTTACAAAGCCGGGACCTGCTGGATGCAGGCCTGGGCGAAGCAGATATCGCCAAGCAACTCGGGATGCACCCCTATCGCGCCAAGAAGCTATCCGCCCAGGCGCGCCAGTTCAGCGCCATCAGCCTGCAGCGCATTTATGCACGACTTTTGGAATACGATGAGCAAATCAAGACCGGCGAGATGGAGCCTCGCCTGGCCATGCAAGCCTTTGTAGCAGAGCTCAGCGTGCAAGCGGCTTAGTAGCCACGTCTTCCCCCACCCATAGATAGCTCGGCAACACCGTCTTGCGCGGCTGCAGACGCAACGCGCCGAATTGGCGTTCGTTTTGCAGCAGGCTGGGGTGCAGCATCACCAAATTGGCTGCCCGTCCGTATTTGCGGCGATAGCGCTCAGCCGCCCACAGGATCTTGCCCTCCAGCTGGTTGGCATCGTCAATAAAGAATAGTTCTCCCATACATTAGATTCTCCCCCGCAAATATTGGAGATTAATTAATGAGTGGTTATTTCTCTGTTAGCGCCCACAACAGGCGGAAATGGTCCAGATATTCCGCTGCCAGGCTGGCGCTATAAATGATCAAGGTATTCTCATCATTGCGGCGCTCAGCGTTGGAGCTGAAGTTGTAAGAGCCGGTAACCACAATGGCCCCATCCACGATCAGCACTTTGTCATGCAGGTTAACGCCGGGCTCATCCTTATGCACTTGCACGCCGTTCTGGCGCAAGAAGCCATACTCGCCGCCCTGGTTTCCAATTTGAGCATCGTCCATGATGCCAAGCACCTCCACACCTCGCTGCTGGGCGCGCACCAGCGCATCCCCCAGCTCATCCAGCGTCAGTGAAAAGGCCAGGAAATACACACTCTCCTCAGCCGCGTCCAGCACATCAACCAGCGCAGCCGCCACAGAGTCATCCGGCGAGAAGTAGGTATGCACTTCTACATCGCCAAGATAGATCTCCTGGTGTGGCGTGTTATCAAAAGTGATCTCGCCGAAATACCCCCGCGTGAACATCTCATCGAACTCATTGGCGTAGTTGGCCGCCAATTCGCTGGATCG
The DNA here is from genome assembly GCA_019637675.1 of Anaerolineales bacterium. Lineage (GTDB taxonomy): Bacteria > Chloroflexota > Anaerolineae > Anaerolineales > UBA11579 > JAMCZK01. Next base: position 135,164 of record JAHBVE010000003.1, read on the forward strand.
GATGCGCAAGAGGTTATTGCGGTTGCCATACATATCGCTGACTGTGTAGTTGGTGGAGCCGGTCCAGACCTCATAGCCATCGATCACGACAAATTTGTTGTGCATGAAGTTGGGGTTGGTATCCGCGACCAGCGGAATACCGGCCTGTGCCAGCTGCTGCAGCTCGCGGCGATCCATGTTGTCCGCCTCCACCACCAGGCGCACATCCACCCCGCGCGCGTGGGCGTCCAGCAAGGCATCCCGAATGCTCCACAGGTTCAAGTCGTAGATCGCCATGTGCACACTGGTGCGGGCCTGGTCAATGGCGGCGGCGATCGCCTCGTCCGGCCCACCCTCCACATCACGCGCCCGGGGTGCATAAGGATCCGTGAAATAGACCTGCACCCAGTCGGTTGCCGCCGTATAGGCTGGAGAAGAGGATGGAGCTGTCTGCGGAGTACACGCGCCAAGCAGTAAGACGAGACATGGAAGGAGTGAACGCATCGGCAACATTATAATGAGCCGCATGGACAAGACCTATCAAGTTCAGGTTGCTGGGCTCACCCGCGAGTTGCCGCTCTTCGAGGTGGCCCCAGGCGTCACCATTGCCATCCTCAACATCCTGGGCGATGTAGAGCTGGTACGCGCCTGCGCCAAAGCATTGGCGCACAAACTTGCCCAAACCGAATATGACGTGCTGCTCAGTGCAGAAGCCAAGAGCATTCCGCTCATTCACACTCTGGCCGAAGAAGCCAACAAACCTTACGTGGTGCTGCGCAAGAACTATAAGTCCTATATGGGTGATGTCATCTCGGCCGAAACGGTGTCCATCACCACCAACTCCACCCAAACCCTGTACCTTGATGCCAAGGATCTGCCGCTGGTCGCCGGCCGCCGCGTCGTACTACTAGACGACGTGGTAAGCACCGGTTCAACTCAGCAAGGGATGCGCGCTGTCGTCGAGAAAGCGGGCGGCAGCGTTGTCGCCGAGGCTGCCATCTTCACAGAAGGCGACCGCGCCAAATGGGTTCACATCATTTCCCTCGGGCATCTACCTGTATTTACTTCGTAAAGGTTTTGTTATCGCTGTGCCACTTTGTGTGAGCTCTCCACATAAAGTGCTATACTTTTTGTGAAATCCAATGCCCCTTTGAAATAACTAGGGCATTTCCCACTCTGACGTATCTCGTTGTTGTTCTCTGCGCAGTTGGCGCGGGACTGCCCAACTGGGCACTTGTTTATCATGAGTACTGTTGCCATCCTCCACTATTCTGGGCCGCCGATCGTTGGCGGCGTTGAAAGCGTGATCGATCATCATGCTCGCATGCTGGTTGCCGCGGGCCATTCCGTGCGCATCATCGCGGGGCGCGGCCAGGCTACCGACCGCCGGATCGCTTTCACCAAGATCCCTCTGCTTGACTCTCGCCATTCACGCGTCCTGGCCGCCAAGCAGGCCCTGGATTCCGGCCGGGTGCCGGACACTTGGCCCGGTTTGGTCTCTGATATCTCCTCTCGTTTACACAACGCCTTATCGGGCGTAGATGTGGTCATTGCTCACAACGTGGCCTCGCTCCACAAAAACTTGGCGTTGACCACGGCGCTGTATGAGCTCTCGCTCCAGCCCAGCTTCCCACGCCTGATCCTTTGGAACCATGACCTGGCTTGGGGCTCCGACCGCTACGGGCACGAGCTTCACGCCGGCCAGCCCTGGGATCTACTGCGCATACCCTGGCCGGCAGCGACCCAGGTAACCATTTCCAGCGCCAGGCAGGTAGAGCTCGCAAACCTGCTTCAGATCCCTGCTGGGCAGATCCTTGTTGTTCCCAATGGTGTTAGCCCACGCCTATTCTTCAAGTTAGGCCGTCTCTCGATCGAGTTGGTCAACTCACTGGATCTATTGTCTGCCAGCCCGCTGCTCTTAATGCCCGTGCGCCTGACCAGCCGCAAGAATATTGAGCTGGCCTTGGAAACATTATCCATATTGCGCAAGCGTCTCCCTGAGGCGCGGCTGGTGATTACAGGCCCATTGGGTCCGCACAACCCAGCCAATCAAAGCTACTTCGATAAGCTATTGCAGTTGCGCAGCAAACTTGGTTTGGAATCTCATGCGCACTTCCTGGCTGAGCATGTATCTGGTTTCATCCCAGATGAGGTTATCAGTGATCTCTATCAGCTGGCCGATGCGCTTTTCCTGCCCAGCAAAGATGAAGGGTTTGGCATCCCCGTGCTGGAAGCTGGTCTGGCGGGACTGCCGGTATTCTGCTCAAGCATCCCGGCCCTGGAAGAGCTGGCGGGCGAGGAAGCCCATTACTTCGCGCCAGATTCCGGGCCGGAGCCCATAGCCGACTTGATAAGCGACGCGCTGCAGTCTGACCCAACATGGCGCCTGCGGGCACGCGTGCGCAGCCAATACACCTGGCAGCAGATCTACAACCAGTATTTAGCGCCTCTGGTGGCAGCATGAAGCTCAACCGCAAATCTGACCTGCTGCGCCATATCCTTGTACCCGTTATCGACGGCTGCGATATGGAGTTGCCGCGCACGCTGGGCCACCTGCTTGCGGGCGAGCAACCGCAACTCTTAGGCATTGTGCCGGTAGACCAAAACGAATCGTTGAGCACCGGCACCGCCCCTGCCCGTCAACTGCGCGCCGTGATACGTAGCGTGCCGGGCGTACAGCCTCTGCGCACCATGGTTTCGCACCAACCCTGGCAGGAATTGCTGGCAGTGGTGGCGGACGAGGAGCCAGACCTGCTGATCCTCGAATACCCGACCGCGCTCAAAAAGCTCGGCGTGTCGCTTGACACTCTGCTGCGCGAACTCCCGTGTGACGTAGCCCTCATCCGCGGCCCCTTACCGCGCAAGCTCAGCAAGATCCTGGTCGCCCTACGCGGTGGCCCCTTTGCCGAACTTGCCCTGCGCTTGGCACTGACGCTTTCCCGCGCCAGTGGCGCCCGCGTACAGTCCCTGCATGTGCGCTCCACGCGCAAGCCAGACATCCCCTCCGCCAAGCGGGTGGCCGCCCAACGTGATGCTGCGTTCCGCGGCCTGCAACGCGTACTGCAAAACCTTCCTGAGGTCGAGCAGCTCCAGCTTCAAAGCAGCGACCCGGCCTTATCCATCATTCGGGCTTCGCGCCGCAGCAGCCTTACCATCCTGGGCGTCGCGGCCCACTTCCCCGCCACCGGCCCCAGCTTTGGCCGCACGGTCCAACGCGTACTCAGCGAGAGCGCCGGCAGCGTCATCTTGGTGCGCTCCAGCCAGCCCCTGCCCAAGGGCGCGCTGACCGAAAGTGCGGGAAGCAAGGCCATCTCCGTACTGGTGGACAAGTGGTTCGCAGAGAACACGTACCATGCTGATGAGTTTTCAGACCTGAAGCAGCTGGTAGCACTCAAAGAACAGCAGGGGCTGACCATCAGCCTGGCCATGCCATCTTTGAACGAAGAGGCCACCGTTGGCAAGGTGATCCGCACGGTCAAGACCGCCCTCATGGAACGCGTCCCGCTGGTCGACGAGATTGTCTTGATTGATTCAGGTTCCACGGATCGCACCCGCGCCATCGCCGAGAATCTCGGCGTACCCTCCTACGTGCATCAAGACCTGCTGCCCGAACATGGAGCACGCCGCGGCAAAGGGGAGGCGCTGTGGAAGAGCCTGCATGTCACCCGCGGCGATATCCTGGCCTGGATCGACACCGATATCGTCAACATCCACCCGCGTTTCGTCTACGGGCTGCTTGGCCCGTTGCTGGTCAATCCCAAATTGCAATTCATCAAGGGCTTCTACCGTCGCCCGCTGCGGGTCGGCCGCCAGCTGACCGCCGGCGGCGGCGGCCGCGTGACCGAGCTCACCGCCCGCCCCATGCTCAACCTGTTTTATCCGGAGCTCTCGGGGGTCGTGCAGCCGCTCTCTGGCGAATACGGCGGCCGTCGCTCGGCGCTGGAGAAACTGACTTTCTACTCAGGTTACGGGGTCGAAACCGGCTTGCTGATCGACATGCTCGAAAAATTCGGCCTCTCCGCCATCGGCCAGACCGATCTGATGGAGCGCATCCACCACAATCAAAGCCTGGAAGCATTGAGCATGATGTCGTTCGCCATCATCCAGGTGGTCATTCACAAGCTGGAAGCTCGCAAAGGGATCGAACTGATCGAAGAGGTCAACAAGACCATGAAGCTGATCCACTACACGGACGAGCGCTTCTCGCTCGATGTGCAGGAGATCAACGAGCAGTCCCGCCCGCCGATGATCACGCTGCCGGAGTACAAGAAAGCCCAGCCGCGCCCACGCAAACGCCGTTAGTCAGTTGCGCTTGCAACCTCATCCATATACGCCTTGATGCTGGGAACCCCGCTCATGCGGGCGTAGTAGAAATTATTGACCAGGTTTATCACCTCAGCCCGTGCCGCCTCGGCCCGGCCGGAGAGCGGCTCACCCTGATGCTCCCGAGAGAGAATATCGCGTAGTTGCAGCAGCTCGCGCACGATCTCCTGCTCCTCTGTTCCTTCCAACACCTTGACCACCGCCAGGATCAACTGGTCAGTCTGTGCCAGCATGTGATCTATCTCCACAGAAGAGTCCGGGTGAAAACAATCATCGATGGTGCGGATGAGCGACCAGACTTGATAGAGCACCGTAGCCGGCTCATCGAACAGTTCCCGCAGGAACGCCGCGTCGCCATAGCGCCCCGTCAGGCGGAAGATGTTGTACATGCGCTTGGCCGCCTTGCCAAAATTGCGGTCCTTGGTCACATAGGTGCGCACTTGCTTTTCCAGTTGGCGCACATATTCATCCAATGCGTCACCATCCACCTGCTTAGCCAGCTTGGTGAACAGCGGGATCGACTCAGCTTCCAAATACACTTCCTGAAAGTACGGATCTAAGTAGCCGTCCAGCGGCGTCAGCGTGCCGTCCGGCGCCTGCCAGGTCACATCCAGCATGTTACTGGCGTTCACCAGTTGTTTGCGCACTGGATCCACCACCACCCAATCCAGCTTGCACCAGCCCGGTTCAGCCGCCACATCCTCCCAGGTGAGGGTAAGTGGCTGGCCGCTGCTGTCCTGCAGATCCAGCTTGCCAGCCTGCACCTCGGCCGCGCTCCAGGAGACAGAGGAGCCCATGCTCAACTCACGTCCTTCGCGTTGAACCGGCTGTGGGTAGTTGCCATACTTGACCTCCATCAACTGGAATGTCGGCCCGCGCAGCGTGGATAACGCCTTGTCGCGGATCAGCTGGGCCAGCACGTTGCAGGCCTCCTCGCGCGTATCGGCAATGATATTCACGCGCTCAAAGTAGTCTGCATCGCCCGGGTAAGTCTGGATCTTCGATTGGGCTGCCGAGCCGGAGAGCGCCAGCGCGGTCTCCACTTTGCCGGGCACATCATAGAACTCCACCAGCTTGCCCAGCTTACGGAAATGCTCCAGATCCTCTGAACTAAAATCCAGCATGCTTAGGCGGTGGCCAAACACACCGGCTTTGACATCCACCACCACATCGTCTTGCCCACTGTCCACCGCCGCGGCGGTCAACCATTGCAGGGCTTCAGTTTCATTAATCTGCACGCCCAAACGGTTAGCCGATTCAATGATGCGTTGCAGATCTTGTTTAGCCTGGCTGTCCATAGGTCTCCTCAAGGTCTTTCAATATGGCGGCGAATAATGCCGCTCCTTGGCGGGCATCTTGCTCTGCATTATGGTCCAGCACTTCATGCTGGCCATAATAGCTGCTTACATGCTGAAAAGCGGTCTCGCTCCAGGGTACGCCGCGCAAGCCAAAGAAAACTGCTTTGATATCCAAGGCGCGGTGCCCAAAAGGATTATGGCCCAAATAATGGTGCAAATAGTCGTTGATATACATCCAATCAAAGGGGGCATTAAAGGCCACGAACACCGGGGCACTACTCCCCGCCTGTGCCTGCACCCAATCCACAAATTGCTGCAGCCCCTCTTTGACCGGTAGGCCTGTTTGCGCTAAATGGTCCAGGTTCAGCTTATGAATGCGCGCCGCTTCTTCAGTTTGGCCAGGCTTGTCTGGCTGCAATTCAACATAGAACGAGGTCTGCGGGTCGCTCACCAGCGCGGCCCCGATCGATAGCAGGGCATAATCTGCTGGGTTCGGGCCGGCAGTTTCCACATCGATGCATATGTACGTTGGTTTGGTTTGGCTCACCCGCGGGATTGTAGCATGCACCCATTCAGCAGCACTAACCACACGCCAATCATGCGCCTTGTATAATCTCCGAATGCCCCGAACCTTTTACATGACCGCCGCCTTGCTGCTTGCTATCATCCTGAGCGCGTGCGGCCAGGCTGGCGATGCCAGCACTCCCACGCCAGAAGCCACCTCCACGCCAAACGTACCTCAAGTCCTGAACATCTGCATGGCCAGTGAGCCAAGCTCGCTGTATATCTATGCCGATAGCTCCAGCAGCGCGGCCGCGGTGCGCCAGGCCATTTACGACGGCCCCTTTGACCTGCAAAACTATGTCGCCGAAGGCGTGATCTTTGAAACCCAGCCCGCGCCGACTGTGCAAGCTGTCACCGTTCGCCAGGGCGACCTGATCGTCGATGCCTACGGACGCGTCGCCACTTTGGGGCCTGGCGTAATGGTGCGCCCCGCCGGCTGCCAAAGCGGCGATTGTATGCAGGCCTATACGGAAGGCGAGATCCAGCTCGACCAGGTGTCCACCACCTTCGTCTTGCAGTCAGGCCTGCGTTGGTCGGATGGCACGGCACTCACCGCCAACGATTCGGTGTTCTCGTTCCAGATCGTCTCCGCTGACGAGACCCCCAGCAACAAAGACATCATTGCAAAAACCGCCAGCTACACCGCCGCGGACGAACGCACCGTCACCTGGGTCGGCCTGCCCGGCTTTGTGGACGCACATGCAGCGACGCGCTTCTGGCATCCCTTGCCCCAGCACACCCTCGGCGGTATTTCTCCCGCAGACCTGCTGACCAATGAGCAGGCAGCCCGCAGCCCGCTGGGCTGGGGGCCGTACACGATCACCGAATGGCTCGCCGGAGAGCGCATTCAGCTGGCGCGCAACACCAACTACGCCGGCAGCCCCGCCAAACTTGCCGAGCTCAACTTTGTTTTCATCGGCAGTAACGCTGCAACCAGCGCGGCCGCATTGGCGGATGGCCGCTGTGATCTACTGCTACCCTCCACAGGTTTGCAAACGCTCGAGGCGGCCGGCATGCAAGGCAGCCTTGTCCCGCAAGACCAATGGCTGCACCTCGTCTTCGGTATTGAGCCGCGCACCTATGATGATGGCTTCAACCCCTATTCAGATCGTGCTGATTATTTTGGAGACGTAGCCATGCGCCAGGCCTTGGCCCAGTGCATTGACCGCGGCGCCATTGCGAATGCGGTCAATGGCGCGCTGGCGACCGGTTACCTGCCCGCCAGCAGCCCGTACGCCAACCCCGGCGCCGCCTTACCCGCCTATGACCCCGCCGCGGCCAATGGCAGCCTGGATGCGCTCGGCTGGATCAGTAGCGAAGACGGCCTGCGCCGCAGCCAAAGCTTCGCCGGGGCGCTGTTCGGCCAGGCGCTGGAGCTGCGCCTGGCGGCCAGCGATGATCCGCAGGAGCTGGCCGTGGCCGAGCTCATCCGCGCCAACCTGGCAGACTGCGGCGCGGCCGTGACCATCGAGAGCTTGCCGGCCGCCGAGCTGTTTGCTACCGGGCCGGAAAGCCCCGTCTTCGGGCGCAACTTTGACTTGGCGCTGTTCGCCTGGCCCTTTGGCGAGCAGCCAGCCTGCTATCTTTTCCTGAGCGAAACTGTGCCCGGCTCCAACTCGAACATCCAACGCTATGGCTGGGGCGGCTGGAACGTGAGCGGCTGGCAGAACGCTGAATTCGATGCGGCTTGCCACACCGCCCTCAACACGCTAGTAAGCGACCCTGCCCACACGCAAGCCCACCAGGCTGCGCACGCCATCTTTGCCGAACAGTTGCCCGCTTTGCCGCTGGCCGTTCCGTTTGGCGTGGTGGCCGCCCGCCCAGACTTCTGCGGGCTGGAGGCCGACACCCAGCCCGGGGCGCGGCTGCTGCAAAGCATCGCTACCTACGGCTACGGCAGCCTGTGCCCGTAGCCTAGCCGGCTTCTTGCATCAAGGCCGCAGCCTTGCGGCCGATCTCCACCGCAAAATTGGTGCCGCGGTCCCACGGGTAGACCTGGCTCATGCTGGCAAAGTACAGACCCGGCATAGGGGTACGGATGGCGGGGATATTGCGGGAATGATCCACCAGCGGCACGGGCTGGGCATAGTTGGTCTTGTGCACCCATAACTTCTTGACCCAGCTGCGATCGAAGGCCGGGTTCACCCGCTGGATACCAGGCATGAAGCGATCCAGCAGTTCCTCATCGTTCAGCGAGAAGTATTCGTGCCCCAACTCCAAATAATCACCGCAGTACACAATATGGTCGCCGCCAAAGTGCTCTGACGAAACATAGTTGGTGTGTTCCACCAGGGCCAGGAAGGGGAAACCCGCGCTCTTGGGGATGTTGTACCAATAGTAGCCTTGCTCCGAGAGCTGGCGGTCGAGCGACATGGTCATCACCACCGCTCCCATGCTCTTGAGCTCGAGCAGGCCGCGCAAATAATCACTGTTCAGCTGCGGGGCCAGCTTAGCAAGCAGTTGTGGCGACGTGGTGATCAGCGCCTGGTCAAAGATATGCGCCGCGCCGCCAACCCGCAGCTCCAGTCCGCCGTCAGCCGGCTGGATGCTCTCCACTGCAGCCTGCATCTCAAAACGCACGCCCATTTCCTTCAGACGCTCAGCGAACTGGTCGGCAAAGGCCTGGAAGCCGCCTTCATACGTGCCCAGCCGGGTCGTGCGGGCATGCAAGCGCGCCCACAACCAGGCCATATTGACCTCTTTGGCGTAAGGGCCAAACTTGCCTTCGATCAGCGGCAGCCACATGCTCTCATACACGCGGTTGCCGGCCCACTTGCGCATCCAGGCGTCCACAGTGCTGCGCTCCAACGGCTTCCAGTTGTTGGTGATGCGCAGATACAAGCCCACCAGGCCGAAGCGAACCTTATCCAGACCCCAGCCCAGGCCTGGGTACAGCAGCGCGGCGGGAATGGAATCGAACGGATAGAACTTGCCTTCGTGATAGACAACCGTGTACGGCCGCGGGAAGAGCACGCGCTCGCTCCAGCCCAGCTCCTCGATCAGCCCCAGCATGTGCTTATCACTGGCAAACCAGTGATGGTAGAACTTCTCGACGCTCCAGTTCCAATGCGGCTCCTTGAAGCCAGCCGCCAGGCCGCCCACATGAGCCGCGGCCTCAAAGATGGTGACCTCATGCCCCGCCTTGGAGAGATCGTAGGCCGCGGCCATGCCGCCAAAACCGGCGCCGATGATGGCGATCTTCATGCTGCCTCCGTGGAGGGCACTTCGCCCCACTTGATGCCTTCTTTGGCCAGGTAATATGCGCCCAACAGGGTGATCGGCAGCCACAGCGCAATATGTAACACGAAGGTATAGCTGGTGGCGACTTCCTTCGGCACGCCGTACGCTTCCAGAATGGCGATGCCCGGCGCATCAAAGGTGCCGATGTAGCCCGGCGCCGAAGGGATGGTGGTCGCCAGGTTGACCACGCCATTCATCAGCATCAGTGCGAAGAAGCTGACCTCAAAGTTGAAGGCGTGCATGACAAACCAATACTTGCCCGTCTCCAGCAGCCAGATCACCAGCGAACTGACAAAGACCATCAAGACTTCGAACGGGGAACGCAGCGCTTCCAGCCCGCCCAGGAAGCGGTTGCCCACCTCCAGCACGCGGCCTCGTAAACGCTCGGGCACCAGGCGGGCCGTGAACCAGCTCAGCAGACGCTGTGTGGCGCCGGGAAACATGGCCGCCAGCAAAAAGGCGGCCAGCGCCCCCAGAAACAGTAGGCTGCCCCAGAAAGCGATCTGCTGGATGCTGAGGCCGGCCACCAGGCCGCCACCGATCTCGGCCAGCTCACCCAGATTGACGAAGATGAACGCCAGCATCACCACGCCGTCAAAGATGCGCTCCACGATGATGGTGGCCAGCGAAGCGGAGACCGCCACGCCCTCTTTGCGCTTGAGGATGACGGCGCGCAGCACCTCGCCTGCCCGGGCCGGGTAAATGTTGTTGCCCATGTAACCGATGGCCACGATGGGGAACATGGTGCGGGTGGGCACGGATTTGAGCGGGCGCAGCAAATAATGCCAGCGCCAGGCGCGCGCCCACACCGCCAGGAAATACACGCCGATGCCCGGCAGCAGCCATACGTAATCAGCCTGGCGCACCTGCTGCCAGAAATCGCCAAAATGCATGTTGCGCAGCACCAGGTATAGAAAGACGACGCTGATGCCGATGCCAAGCCAGAATTGCCAACGGAATTTGGGTTTTGCAGTGCTCATGAAGTTTGCATTCTAGCCTAGACTGGCGGCCAGGGTATGTAGCGCTCGTCCTCTGGGGGGTGTGGGAAGATGGGCTGGGCCAGCAGCGCAGCTACGCGCTGGCGCAATGCGTCAAGCTCCGGCGGGCTGAGGTATACGGCCAGCTGCTCGCTCAGCTCCTCGCCAGTGCGCAGTCTGGCTTGCAGGCTGCGCACATCCTCCACGAGATCGGGCGGAATATGCTCTCCGGCAAAATCCCAGATCACTGTGCGCAGCTTGGGTTCCTCGTGAAAGCAGATGCCGTGGTCGATCAGCCAGAGATGGCCGTCCTCCCCCAGCAGGATGTGGCCGCCTTTGCGATCCGCATTGTTAGCGAGCAGATCGAACACGGCCGCCGGACGCAAACGCTGGCACACCGCATCCTCAAAGGTGAAGTAGTGCTGCTCCGGGTCATGCTGGACGCGCAACTGCAACGACCCCGGCCCAAACGGGCCTTCGCTGCGGAACACCGTGGGCGGCACCAGCTGCCAGCCCAGCGCTTCGCTGAGCAGGAACGCGGCCACCTCGCGGCCGGCCAGGGTCTCCGGCGGAAAATCCCACAGCGGCTGCTCACCCTTGACGGGCTTATACACGCCTTCCAGCTCCGCGCCGACGCGCACAAGGAATGTGTAATTGGAACCCCAGGTGAACTGCCCCTCCAATTCAAGCTCCCCCGTTTGCAAAGCCAACAAGACGTGCAGGCCGGCTCCTAGTGCTTGTGCCCGTTCTTCTTGACGCAGAAGTGGCCGGCCGGGTCCATCGGTTCGCCGCACTGCGGGCAGGTTGGCCGGCCGCGGGAGGCGATCTCGATGCCCCAGTTGGCCATGCTGCGCAGCTGGGAGCGCGTACACCACAAGCGGGCCACATGCAGCTCATCGCTGGCGATCTCCGGCGATTCAACACCCTCACGCAGCTCCAACGCCACCAGGTCCTGCTCGGCGTCGTAACCCAGGCCGATCTCAGCAGCACGGAATATTGCGTCCACCGGCGGGTGGATGTGCATCTGGGCCTCGTCGAACTCGGCTGAGGCGTTGGGCAGGTCTACATGCTTGGTGTTGAGCTCGGCCAGGAACTGCTCAATGGCCACGGCCAGGCTCTGCACCTGCACTTTTTCAACGATAACGGCGACGATGCGCTCTTCCTTCCAGGCCTGGATGTAGAAGACGCGCTGGCCAGCCGGGCCGATGGCATCCGTAGTGATATGGTCAACGGGGCGAAGTTCAATAGTTTTTGGCATAAGCGCTGCGCAGTATAGTCCGTAACGAGGGATTGGGAAATTCGATTCTAAAGCTCCGGCGCCACCCAGTTGAGACGCTCCAACATGGCGCGGCCGGGTTCGATGTACAGGGTGCTGACCGAGGCGGTGGCGATGCTAAGGCGCTGGAACTGGTCGAGCGGCATGCCGGCGTAGTGAGCGATGATGAGCTTGATCGGGTCGGCGTGCAGCACACAGGCGATGGCGTCCTTAGACTTGTGCATGGTGCACAACGCTTCGATCTCAGCTACCAGGCGGGCCTGCTGTTCCAGCATGCCCTCGCCGCCCGGGAAGCGGAATAGGGAGGGTTTGTTTTGCAGCGTGGCCCAACGTTTGTCGCGTTGCAGGGTTTTGAGTAGCTTGCCCTGCCATTCGCCAAGATCGCTCTCGAGCAAACCTTTGCGCTTCAGGATGGCCAGCTTGCGGGCGGCGGCCAGCGGCTGGGCGGTCTGCACCGCCCGCTCCAGCGGGCTGCTGTACACGGCCGCCAAGCGCACGTCTTTGAGCGCGGTGGCCAGGGCGGCGGCCTGCGCATGGCCGCGGGCGTTGAGGTGGACGCCGGGCAAACGGCCCGCCAGGCGCCCCTTCTTCACATAGTCGTTCTCCCCGTGGCGGATCAACAACACGGTTGGCATGCTAGTGGCTTCCTCCGGCTTTGTGGCGCGCTTTGAGCGCGTCGGCGGCTTCCTTGCTGGGCATGGGGACTTCCTGGCTCTGGGTGATGCCGAGCGCTTTGCGCTGGGCTTCACGCCAGCGCGCCAGGCGCTCTTTGACCTGGGCTTCGTAGCCCTGGTCAGAGGGTGTATAGAAATAGGTGCCGAGCACGCCGCTAGGCAGGTATTGCTGCGGCGCAAAATGCTCCGGCTCGTCGTGCGGGTAGACGTAACCCTGGCCGTGGCCGAGGGCTTTGCCATCACGGTTCTTGTCCTTCAGCGGGTCAGGCACTTCCACCATGCCGTCCGCCTCGATCTTGGAATAGGCGGAGAAATAGCCCAGGCTGCTGTTGGACTTGGGCGCGGTGGACAGATAGACCACCGCGTGCACGAGCGGGAAGATGCCCTCCGGCAGGCCAACGTAATCGAAGGCCTGGGCGGCCGCGTTGGCGACGACCATGCCCATAGGATCGCCCATGCCAATATCTTCGCCGGCCAGGATCAGCAGGCGGCGGAAGATGAAGCGCGGATCCTCGCCGGCGTACAGCATCTTGGCGAGCCAGTAGAGCGCGGCATCCGGGTCAGAGCCGCGCACCGACTTGATGAAGGCTGAGATGGTGTCGTAATGCGCATCGCCGTCCTTGTCGTACAGCACGGCGCGGCGCTGGATGGATTCTTGCGCCACGGCCAGGCTGACGTGCACCACACCATCCACCGGCGGGGTCGACTCGACCGCCAGCTCGAGGGCATTGAGCGCGTTGCGGGCATCGCCGCCGGCCACATGGATGAGGTGCTGGGCGGCGTCTTCGTCGAACATGATCTTGCGCTCGCCGTAGCCGCGCTGCGGGTCTTGCAGGGCCTGCTCCAGCACGCGGCGCACATCCTCATCGGAGAGGGGGCGCAACTGGAACACGCGCGAGCGGGAGACCAGAGCGCCGTTGACCTCGAAGTACGGGTTCTCGGTCGTGGCGCCGATGAGCGTGATGGTGCCGTTCTCCACATGCGGCAGCAGGGCGTCTTGCTGGGCCTTGTTCCAGCGATGGACCTCATCCACGAACAGGATCGTGCGCACGTTGTGCAGGCGGCGGCGCTCTTTGGCCTCCTCGATCACGGCGATCAGGTCGGCTTTGCCGGTCATCACCGCCGAGAGGGTGACGAAGTAGGACTGGGTATGGTTGGCGATGACCATGGCCAGGGTGGTCTTGCCTGAGCCGGGCGGCCCCCACAGCAGGATGGAGGAAAAGAGCCGGTCAGCCTCGATGGCGCGGCGCAGCAGGCGGCCCTCACCCACGATGTCATCCTGGCCGATGTACTCTTCCAGGCGTCGGGGGCGCATACGGGCGGCCAGCGGGCTTTCGGTGGCCAGGCGCTCTTTGAGGGCGTGGTCAAACAGGTCCATAAGTAGAACGATTGTACTGCAATGAGCTACCCACAAGATGTTGTTCGTTTTCTGGGCCAGGCTGCACCAAGATGTTGTTCGTTTTGTCGGTGGGGGTATGGGGTGCAACTGAAAAGATATCTGGCGCGCCTTATAGAGCATATTCTCTGCACAATATCATGCGGAGCGGGCTATCAGCCAAATAATGGGAGCCTGTCAATGAATTGCCATCCCCTCACAATATTTCAGCCCGCGGCTCGTCTTCACCTGTAAGATGAGCGAGGGAGCGATCCAGACCCTGATGGCAGGCGACGAGCGCATATCTGAGGCCGTAGAGCAGCATGAACCCCGGCTGCGCAGCTTCATCCGCGCCCGGGTGCCGGATGCGTTGGACGCCGAGGACATTCTGCAGGATGTCTTCTACGAGCTGGCGCGAGCCAACCGGCTGCTGGTGCCGATCGAGCACCTGAGCGGCTGGCTGTATCAGGTGGCGCGCAACCGCATCACCGACCTGTTCCGCAAGCAGCAGCCCGAGCGCCTGCGCGAGCTGGACGCCGAAGACGGCGACGAAGGCTTGCTGCTGGCAGAGCTGCTGCCGGCAGCCGATGGCGGCCCGGAGGCGGCCTACGCCCGCAAAGCCATGTTGGCGGAGCTGGAGCAGGCGCTGGGTGAGCTCCCGGCCGAGCAGCGGGCGATCTTCGTGGCGCATGAAGTCGAGGGCCGCTCCTTCAATGAGATAGTCGCCGAAAGCGGCGTCAGCATCAACACTCTGCTCTCTCGCAAACGCTACGCCGTGTTGTATCTACGCAAACGTTTGGCACACTTTTATCAAGGTTCATAGAAAGGATACGAACATGAAACATCATATGGAACGAAATATCGGCAAAGGCATCCGCATTGGCTTGCTGGCAGTGATTGGGTTTGTGGTGTTCTTTACCGTGGGTGGCCTAGCAGTGCAGGGATTGTGGAACTGGCTGCTGCCTGAGCTGTTCGGCTGGCCGCAGGTGAGCTTCTGGCAGGCGCTGGGTCTGCTGGTGCTGAGCCGCATCCTGTTCGGCGGGATCGGCGGGCCGGGCGGCCGGGGCCGCGGCCGCAAAGGCAAGCGGGGGCCAAAGGGCCACTGGGGGCCGCCGCACCTCAGCGATGAGGAACGCGAGCACCTGAAGCATGTTGGCCACCATGCGGACGAAGGTGCAGACGAGGACAGCAAAACGATGTAAGCAAAAAGAGCGACCCCGAACGGGGTCGCTCTTTTTGTTGTGGGCCGCCAGTCTCAGGTAGAATTACGCCACGCGGAAAGAGTACGCTCTGAACCGATGGCACAGAAAGCTGGAGCGCTGAGAGCCAGCCCACACGCCAGAGCCGAATATGGACCGTGCGCTACTTCGTAGCGTTATGCAACATAGCAACAAAAAGCGGCGTGCGCTCCGGCGCCCGCAACTGAGGTGGCACCGCGGGCTAACGCTCGTCCTCAGAGCAAAATATTTTGCTCTGAGGACGAGCGTTTCTGTTTCGGCCAGAGCACAGGAGACAAGCATGACCGCAACCAAAGGACGCATCCTCACCGGCCACCGCCCCACCGGGCCGCGCCACATCGGCCATCTGGTGGGCACGCTGGAGCAGTGGGCCAAGATGCAGGATGACTATGAGTGCTACTTCCTCATCGCTGACCTGCATGTGCTCACCACGGACTACGAGCACCCCGAGCGCATCCAGGAGAACATCGTCAACGTGGTGGCCGACTGGCTGGCGGCGGGCATCGACCCGGCCAAGGCCACCCTGGTGCGCCAGTCGGCGCTGGCGCAGCACGCCCAGCTCTCGCAGCTGTTCGGCATGATGACCACGGTGGCGCGGCTGGAGCGCGTGCCCACCTACAAGGACCAGATCCAGAACCTGGGGCTCAACCCCTCACTGGGTTTGCTGGCCTACCCGGTGCTACAGAGCGCCGACATTCTGGTCTACAAGGCCAACCTGGTGCCGGTGGGCGAGGACCAGATGCCGCACATCGAGCTGACCCGCGAGGTGGCCCGCCGCTTCAACACGCTGTACGGCGAAACCTTCCCCGAGCCGGGTGGCCTGCTGACCAAGACGGCCCGCCTGCCGGGCGTGGACAACCGCACCATGCACAGCTCATACAACAACGCCATCCGCTTCATCGAAAGCGAAGAGGAGACCACCAAGAAGGTCATGAGCATGTACACCGACCCGACCCGCCTACGTGCAACCGATCCCGGCACGGTGGAAGGCAACCCGGTGTTCGAATACCATGACGTCTTCAACCCCAACAAGGACGAGGTGGAGGACTTCAAGGCCCGCTACCGCGAGGGCAAGGTGGGCGACGTAGAGGTCAAGAAGAGCCTGGCCGTGGCGCTGAACAACTATCTGCGCCCCATCCGTGAGCGCCGTACCGAGTTCCTCAAAGACCCGGCTAAGGTGGTGAAGATTCTGGATGAGGGAACCGAGAAGGCCCGCCCCCTGGTGGAAGCCACATTTGACGAAGTGATGCGCAAGATGGGCCTGCGCTAGGCCCACTACCCCGTCAGCCTGCAAAAACGCCCGCAAATGCGGGCGTTTTTGCATCGTAGAACGGAAGGTGGTATCCTAAACTCCCCGGTGGCACTCGCACGCCACCCAACCGTCACCGAACAGGACCGAATGAGCACACCTTCACTAACCGCACCCCACGCGGCTGAATTTACATTGCCAGAGCGGTACCCCACCGACCGCACAACTCCCGGCCGTTGGCTGTGGTCTCACTTTAAGCCGCATTGGGCCCTGGGCCTGATGCTGATGGTGGGTGCGATCACCAACGGCGCCCTGGCAGCCTATGTGCCGATCGAGATCGGCAAGGCCTTTGAAGCCATCATGGCCGACCCGCCCCAGACCCAGTTGCTGATGGGCTTTGTGTGGGTCATCATCATCAGCCAGATGATCCGCTCCGTGCTGCAGTTCGCCCGCAACTTCGCCGCCGAATGGCTGGGGCAGCTGTTCGAGCGCAACATTCGTGAAGAGCTGTACACGAACTTGCTGGGCAAGAGCATGACCTTCCACAGCCTGCAATCCGTGGGCGACACCATGGCGCGCGCCACCAACGATGTGCGCGAGATCAACCTGATGTTCAACCCGGGGCTCAACCTGGTGATCGGCGCAGCGTTCTTCCTTGTGACGCCGATCGTGGCCGGGTATGGCCTGCACCCCGCCCTGGCCATCATTCCTACAGTCTTCACCCTGGTGTACTTCGTGGCGATCTGGCAGTACCTCAAAGAACTAAATCCGGTGGCGGACAAGCAGCGCAATGCCTTCGGTACTTTGAACGCACGCCTGTCCGAATCGCTCGATGGCATCGAGACCGTAAAGGGTATGGCGCAGGAGAAGCTGGAAGTCAATCTGTTCCGCCGCAATGCGCGCCGTTTCCGCGACGCGTATGTGCACCAGGGCTACATTGAAGCCCGCTTCCTGCCCATGCTGCTGATGGCGATCGCCCAGGCGGCCGGCTTGTGGCACTCGCTGGTATTGATGCAGCAGGGCCAGATCGTGCTCGGCGATGTGATCGCTTACTTCGGCTTGCTGGCGCTGTTCGGCTTCCCGGTGTTCACCTCGCTGTTCGCCTATTCGCAGGTGTCGCTGGGCGTGGCCAGCGCCAAGCGCATTCTGGACCTGCTGAACAACGAGACCGACCTGGACCAGAACGCGGAAGGCTACGGCGAGGCGATGAAGGGCGCCATCGAGTTCAAGAACGTCACCTTCGCCTACGAGGATCAGGAACCGGCGCTCACCAAGGTGAGCTTCAGCGTCAAGCCCGGGCTGACCGTGGCAATCGTGGGCCAGACCGGCACGGGCAAGACCTCGCTGGCCAAGCTGGTCAACCGCACCTACGACGTCACCCGCGGCTCGGTCAGCGTGGACGGCGTTGACGTGCGCGAGTGGAACCTGGAGGCGCTGCGCCGCCAGATCTCGATCATCGAGCAGGACATCTTCCTGTTCTCGCGCACGGTGGCGGAGAACATTGCCTTCGGCCACCAGGATGCGACCCGGGCCGAGATCGAGGAAGCCGCCAGGCAGGCCCAGGCGCACGATTTCATCATGGACTTCAAGGATGGCTACGACACCATCGTAGGCGAGCGCGGCGTGACCCTGTCAGGCGGCCAGCGCCAGCGCCTGGCGCTGGCGCGGGCCTTCCTGACCGACCCGCGCATCCTTATCCTGGACGATTCGACCAGCGCCATTGACAGCGCCACCGAAGACAAGATACAGCGCGCCATTTACAACGCCACCAAGGGCCGCACGACGCTCATCATCACCCACCGGCTTTCCCAGATCCGCTGGGCGGATCTGATCCTGGTGCTGCGCGGCGGCAAGCTGGTGGCCTCCGGGAGCCATGAGCAGTTGCTCAAGACATCGCCGGCCTACAAACGCATCTTTAGCGAGTAACCACAGGACCTTATGGGCTTTTTCTCCGGACTCGACGCGGAACAATACGACCGCCAATATAGCGACAAGCAACTCATCCAGCGCATGGCGGATTACTTCAAGCCGCACATGCGCAAGCTGTGGGCCATCGGCACCCTGGCGCTGCTGACCGCCATCACGGCCGCGGCCGTACCGCTGCTGCTGGCGCGGGCGTTGGACGAAATGAGCGCTCAGCTGACCCCGCAGCGGATCTGGCTGCTGGTCGGCGTGGTGTTTCTCTCCGGCTTTCTGAGCTGGGCGGCCAACTGGTGGCGCCGCCGCCTGACGGCGCGGGCCATCGGCGATGTGATCCTGGCGATCCGCCTGGACGGCTTCCAGGCCGCCATGTCGCACGACCTTTCGTTCTATGACGAGAACCCATCCGGCAAAGTGGTCTCGCGCATTACGTCAGACACGCGCGAATACGGCGACATGGTGGTGCTGATCACCGACCTTATCTCGCAGTTCGGCCAGGCCATCCTGGTAGGCATCGTACTGATCGTCATCAACTGGCGGCTGTCACTGTATTTGTTCGGCATGCTGCCGATCGTATATTGGATGGCAACCCTGTTCCGCGAGGCGGCCCGGCGCACCACGCGCACGGGCATGCGCGCCATGGGCAACGTCAACTCGGTCATCAAGGAGACGATCAGCGGTATTGCGGTGGCCAAGAACTTCCGCCAGGAAGAGGCGATCTTCAAGGAATTCGACACCGGCAACCGCGGCTCATTCGAGGTGAACTTGCGGCGCGGCTTCGTGCTCAGCATGGTCTTCCCGGTGCTCAATGCGATGGCCGCGCTGGGCACGGCCCTGCTGCTGTATGTGGGCGGCATGAGTGTGGCGGCTATGGTCATCACAGCCGGGGCCTGGTATCTGTTCCTGCAGGGCCTGGACCGCTTCTGGTTCCCGGTGCTCAACCTCTCCGCGTTCTGGACGCAATTGCAGTCCGGCCTGGCCGCGGCGGAGCGCTCGTTTGCGCTGATCGACGCCGAGCCGCGGGTGGTGCAGACCGCCAAGCTGCGCGTGGCGCGCTTCAAGGGCGACATTCGCTTCGAGCACGTCAACTTCCGCTACACCGAAGGCGAGCCGATCCTGCGGAACTTCAGCCTGCACATTCGCCCGGGTGAGACGGTGGCGCTGGTCGGGCACACCGGGGCGGGCAAGACCTCGATCGCCAAGCTGGTCAACCGTTTCTACGAATTCCAAGAAGGCCAGCTACTGATCGACGGCAAGGACATTCGCAGTCTGGACCTGACCGCCTACCGCCGCCAGCTGGGCATCGTATCCCAGGTGCCCTTCCTGTTCGACGGCACGGTGGCGCAGAACATTCGCTACGCCGCGCCCGGTGTGAAGGACGCCGCCATCCTGCGGCTGGCGCGCCAGATCGGCAAGGGTGAGTGGCTCGAAACACTGCCGGATGGGCTGAAGACCCAGGTGGGCGAGCGCGGCGGGCGCCTCTCGATGGGGCAGCGCCAACTGGTCTCGCTGCTGCGCGTGCTGGTGCAGAAGCCGGCCATCTTCGTACTCGACGAGGCCACCGCCAGCATTGACCCGTTCACCGAATGGCAGATCCAGCAGGCGCTGGATCTGATCCTGAGCAAGAGCACCAGCATCCTGATCGCCCATCGCCTCTCCACCGTGAAGGCGGCCGACCGCATCATCGTGCTGAAGGAAGGCCAGATCATCGAAGAGGGCGATCACGACGGCTTGCTGGCGCAGGGCGGGCACTACGCTACGCTGTACAACACCTACTTCCGCCACCAAAGCCTGGCATACATCGAAGAAAGCCGCAAACTGGCGGAATAAACACAATAAAAAAACCGGCGTTCGCCGGTTTTTTTATCCCTTGCGGGCAAGCTCGAAGATGGTGAAGTCGTGATCGTTCTTGCCGCCCGCCGCAAAGTCTTGCTGGCTGAGCAGCTTCCACTGGCCCATATCGAATGCGGGGAAAAAGACATCACAGTCTGCAACGGTATTGACGCGGGTGAGATAAAAGCGCTGGGCCAGCGGCAGAGCGCGGGCGAACACCTCGGCCCCGCCGATGACGAACAGCTCGTCCTCGCCGGCGGCCTGCGCCTCGGCCAGGGCGGCCTCGAAGCTGGCGAAGACGAGCGCATCATCTGCGCGGAACGCCGGGTTGTGCGAGAGCACCAGCAGCTTGCGCCCGGGCAGACGGCCGGCGACGGTGGCGTAGGTCTTGCGGCCCATGAGCACATGATGGCCCAGGGTGAGGGCGCGGAAATGCTTGAGGTCGTCGCTGAGGCGCCAGGGCATACGGCCGTTGCGGCCAATGCCCCCGTGCTCATCCACGGCGGCAATGAGCGAGACGATCAAACCGCCACCGGGGCCTTGATGTGCGGGTGAGCCTGGTAGTCGAGCAGCGTGAAATCTTCATACGTGAAGGCGAAGATGTCTTGCACGGCTGGGTTGAGCTGCATACGCGGCAGCGGCAGCGGCTGGCGGCTCAGTTGCTCGCGGGCCTGCTCGAAATGATTGCTGTACAGATGGCAGTCGCCCAGCGAGATCACAAAGTCGCCGGGTTGCAGGCCACACACCTGCGCCACCATCATGGTGAGCAGCGAATACGAAGCAATGTTGAACGGCAAGCCCAGAAAGATGTCCGCCGAGCGTTGATACAGTTGGCACGACAGTTTGCCATCCGCCACATAGAACTGGAACAGTAGATGGCACGGCGGCAGGGCCATCTTGGGCAATTCGGCCACGTTCCAGGCGCTGACGATGAGCCGGCGCGAATCCGGGTTGCGCTTAATCTCGGCGATCACCCCACTGACCTGATCGACCGCCTGCCCGTCCGCCGCGGGCCAACTGCGCCACTGGGCGCCGTACACGGGGCCTAGGTCGCCGCGTTCATCAGCCCACTCATCCCAGATGCGTACGCCGTTGTCTTTCAGGTAGGCGGTGTTGGTGCCGCCCTGCAGGAACCAGAGCAGCTCATGGATGATGGATTTGGTGTGCAGTTTCTTGGTGGTCAGCAGCGGGAAGCCCTGCTGCAGATCGAAGCGCATCTGGTGCCCGAACAGCGAACGCGTGCCGGTGCCGGTGCGGTCGTGCTTCTCCACGCCGTCGTGCAACACACGCTGCATCAGGTCCAGATAGGTTTGCATCAGGTCAGGGTCGCTCGGGCTTGCTCGATGTCCATGCGGATCTGCTTGAGCAGCGCATCCACACCGTCAAACTTCTGCTCGCCGCGCAGGCGGGAGACGAATTCCAGCTTGAGCGGTTGGTCGTAGAATTCCGCACCCTCATATTCTAATAGGTGTGTCTCGACCACCGGCGCCGGGGTGGCGTCCTCGAACGTCGGCCGCAGGCCGATGTTGGTGACACTGGGCAGGCGTTGCCCGCCCAGCCAGGCCCAGGTGACGTACACGCCGGTGGCGGGCACCAGGCGGCGCTCCGGCACCTTGAGGTTGGCGGTGGGGATGCCGATGGTGCGGCCGCGCTGCGCCCCGCTGACCACCGTGCCGGTCAGCGTATAGCGGCGGCCGAGCAGGCGCTCGGCCTGGCCAACCTCCCCGGCGGCCAGGGCCGCCCGGATCAGGGTCGAGGACACCACCTCGCCATCCACGCGCACCGGCAGCACCTGGTGAACGGAGAAGCCCAGCTCAGCGCCAAAGCTGCGCAGGGCGTCAAAGTTGCCCTCACGGTCGTGCCCCAGTGCAAAGTCGTGCCCGATCCACAGCTTGTCGATATCCAGGCGGCTATGCACCAACTCGATGAACTGGCGCGCCGGGGTGGTGCGCACCTGCTCATCGAACGGGTGTGAGATCAGCATGTCGACTCCCAGCGCAGCGAACAGATCAGCCTTCTCTTCCGGCTCGTACAGATAAAAGCCTTTCAAGGGGCCATGCAGCACTTCGGCGGGATGCGGCTCAAAAGTTAAAACAACTGCCGGGGCGCCCTGTGCGTGCGCTCCGGCAGTCAGTTCTTTGATGATCTGTTGGTGCCCTGCATGCAGGCCGTCAAATGAGCCGATGGTGAGCCAGGCATGCTGGGCGCTGGCCCCGTGCAGGGAGGTGAATTGCTGCATGAGATCGTTAGGAAGCCAGGAAGACCTTACGCGGCTGCCATTCCCCATCTTTGACTTCAACCACCGCCACCAGCTCGCCCTGCTGGCTGACGGCGCGGGCCAGGCCCGTAGCGCCCTCGGCGGCCGGGATGCGGATGCCGTTGGTGACCTTGTGCAGGGCGGCCTCGTCCAGCTCCACCGCCGGCCAGTCAGCCAGGGCTTCGGCAGCCGGGATCAGGAACTGAGCCCAGCTGCCCTGCTCAAAGGCTTCACGTAAACGGCGCAGCGAAACCGCATCCCGCAGGGTGAAGCGGCCGCTGCGCGTGCGGCGCAGGCCGACCAAATGGCCGCCAACGCCGAGCTCTTCGCCAATGTCGTGCGCCAGGGAGCGCACGTAGGTACCGGAGGAACAGTGCACGTCCACCACGGCCTCGGGCAGCGCCCACTCCAGCAACTCCAGGCTGTGGACATTGATGATGCGCGGGGCCAGGTCGACTTCCTCGCCGCGGCGCGCCATGTCGTAGGCGCGCTGGCCCTGCACCTTGATGGCGGAGTAGGCCGGCGGCTTCTGTTCGATCTCTCCCACAAAGTGGGTGAGCAGTTCTGTGAATTGCTCTTTCTCAACATTCACAGGCACTTCCGGACCGCTGGGAGTACCCTCAGCGTCGTAGGTGTCTGTAGAGCTGCCCAGACGAATGGTGGCCTGGTAGCGCTTGTCTTCTGCGGAAACGAACTCGCTGAGGCGCACGGCCGGGCCGATCAGCACCACCAGCACGCCAGAGGCGCGCGGATCGAGCGTACCGGTGTGGCCGGCGCGGCGAATGCCGGTGCCGCGGCGGATGATCTGCACCACGTCATGCGAGGTGAGACCCACGGGTTTATCTACTACCAACACGCCGGAAACGAGATTGTTCACGTCCTGATTCATGTTGCCCCTATCCCCAGTGCCTGAGTGATAGTCGTGCATGTGAAAACGATAATTTCCTTTCTATGTTCTTTCTAACGTCTTAGACGCTAATCAACTATAGGTCTTTCGTCCCAAAAACGGTCACATTGCAGCCCGGGTGGCCGCCAGCACACGCTCGTGCGCCTGGGCCAGGCTGCCGTTCACCACCGCGCCCGCCGCGGCGGTGTGCCCGCCGCCGCCGAATTGGGCGGCGATGCGCGAGACATCATGGCCGCCCTGGCTGCGCCAGCTGATCTTGACCTGCTGGTCAGCCTGCTCTACGAACAGCACGGTGATGGCCGCCCCTTCGATCATCGAGATGTTGTTGACCAGCTCAGCATCGTCGTTGCCCGGGTAACCGACCGCCTGGCGGTCAGCCAGGGACAGCGTACCCCACACCAGGCCGCCCTCCTGCTGCAGGCTGGTGAGCCCGGCGCCCCAGTAGCGCATGGCCTGGAACGAGCGGCGCAGCAAGGCGCGCTCATACAGGGCGGGCAGGTCTGCGCCCTTCTCGACCAGGTCGGCCGAGAGGCGCAGGGCTTTGGGGGTCATGTTGGAAGTGCGGAAGCCCATGGTATCGGTCAGGATGCCGGTGAGCAGCGCATCGATCACGCCGGGCGAAAAGTCCAGGCCCAGGGCGGGGAAATGCTCCGCCAGCAGGGCGCAGGTGGCCACGGAGGCCGGGTCCACCAGATTGAGCTCGCCGTAGTTGTTGTTGCTGATGTGATGGTCAATGTTGATGTCCACCTTGGGGAAGTTGCTCAGCGCTTCGCCGCAGCGGTCCTGCGTGGCGGCGTCCACGGTGATGACCAGATCCACCGGGCCTTGGGCAGTGCGCACCACATCCGCCCAGCCGTGCAGGTGTTTGAAGTCGGCCGGTGCGCCATCCGCCAGCACCATTTGCACTTGCTTGCCCTGCGCCTGCAGGGCAAGCCCCATGGCCAGCACGGAGGCGATGGCATCGCCATCCGGGCGCACATGTGAGGTGACCAGTACGCGTTGCGCGGCCCGCAAGCGGGCGGCTATCTGCTGTATTTGAGTATTCACGATTTTTTGGGTTTTGCCTTGTCTGAAGATTCGGACTGGTTGAGCTCAGAGATGATCTGCTCAATGTGCTGGGCGCGCTCGGGGGTCGGGTCCCACACGAAGCGCAGGCGCGGGAAGGTGCGCAGGTCCATCTCACGTGCCAGCTCGCTGCGCAGGAAGCCGCTGGCGTGCTTGAGGCCGGCCAGCACTTCGCGCTCGCGCTCCACGCCTTCGAGGGCGGATACGAACACGCTGGCCACCGAAAGCTCGCGGTCCACATTGACATCGGTGACAAAGATGCCCTGCAGGCGCGGGTCAGTGACGCGGAACAAGAGCAGCTCTGAGAGCAGCTCTCGCATCCGCTTGCCGATCCGTCCTGCGCGTGAAAGTGAAACCATACCCGCCCTGCCTGCTTGCTACTGCGCGGCTACCAGCTCGCGCACGTAGCATTCGATGACGTCTTTCTCTTTGAAGTCATCGAATTCCTTGAGGTTGATGCCGCACTCGAAGCCGGTCTTGACCTCTTTCACATCGTCCTTCTCATGCTTGAGCGAGGTCAACTCGCCTTCGTAGACCAGCTTGCCGTCGCGGTACACGCGCAGGAAGGCGTTGCGGCGCAGTTCGCCCTCGGTCACGCGGCAGCCAGCGATCTTGCCAAAGCGGCTGATCTTGAAGACCTGCAGCACTTCGGCTTTGCCGATGACGCGCTCTTTGAGCTCCGGCTTGAGCATGCCCTTCAACGCCTTCTCGACGTCCTCGGTCATGCGATAGATGATGTCATACAGGCGGATGGATACGCCTTCTTTTTCCGCTTCGCGCTGCGCCGGGCTATCTGCAGCTACATTGAAACCCATGACGATGGCTTTGGAGGCCGCCGCCAACTGGATGTCGCTCTCGCTGATGTTGCCGGTGCCGGTGTGCAGCACATGCACGCCGATCTCGCCTTCTTTATCCTTGGACTTCATCGCTTCCAGGGAAGAGACGATGGGTTCGAGCGAACCCTGCACATCCGCCTTGACGATCAAGCGCAGCTCACGCACATGGCCGGCCTGGAAGGCTTCGAACATGCTCTCCAGGGTCAGCGGGCCGGAGGAGGAACTCTTCTCAGCCTTCTCTTTCTCAGCGCGCTCGGCCACCAAGGCGCGGGCCTCACGCTCGTTCTCGACGACGCGGAACGGCTCGCCCGCTACGGGTACATCGTTCAGGCCCAGCACGGAGGCGGGGGTCGAGGGGCCGGCGGCTTCGATCTTCTTGCCGGCGAAATCGAACATGGCGCGCAGGCGGCCATAGGCGCTGCCCACGACCACCGTGTCGCTCATCTTCAGGGTGCCGTTCTGCACCAGCAGCGTAGCGATCACGCCGCGCGAGGGATCACGCTCGCCTTCGATAACCGTGCCGATCACTTCGCCGGCCGGGTTGGCCAGGATCTCAGTATTGTCGGCCACCAGCAGGATCGCTTCGAGCAGATCTTCCAGGCCGATCTTCTGCTTGGCGGAGACCGGCACCACGATGGTGTCGCCGTCCCACTCATCCGGGATCAGGCCGTTGTCAGCCAGCTGCTTCTTGACCAGCTCAGGGTTGGCATTGGGGCGGTCCACCTTGGTGAGCGCCACCACGATGGGCACACGCGCGGCGCGGGCATGCGCCAGCGCTTCCTTGGTCTGCGGCATCACGCCGTCATCGGCGGCCACCACCAGGATGACCACGTCAGCGCCCTGGGCGCCGCGCGAACGCATGGCGGTGAAAGCCGCATGGCCCGGGGTGTCGAGGAAGGTGATCAGGCGATCCTTGTGGGAGGCCTGGTAAGCGCCAATGTGCTGGGTGATGCCGCCGGCCTCTTCGTTCACGACCGAGGTCTGGCGAATCGCGTCAAGCAGGGTGGTCTTGCCGTGGTCGACGTGGCCGAGGATGGTGACCACCGGCGCGCGCGGCTTCAGGTTCTTCTTGTCCTCGTTGGCGATCAGCTGGCGCCACAGGGGCACCTCGCCGACCGGCTTGCTTTCCAGCTCATCCACTTTCAGCAGCGTGGCTTCGTAGCCCATCTCGGCCGCCACGACCGCGGCGGTGTCAAAGTCGATGTGCTGGTTGATGTTGGCCATCACGCCGTTGGACATGAGGGTCTTGATGATCTGGATCGGGCTGGCTTCGATGGCTTCGGCCAACTCACGCACGGTGAGATTGGCGGGGAGCTCGATGGATTTGGCCTCGGTGGCTTTTACGTTTTCTGCCATGACAAATTCTCCTTCTATCCATAAAGAATTGCTTCCCCCGAAGCACATTCTACCAACTTGCTCTGCAGGTTGTTTTTGCGTGCGCCCAGCGCACGCAAAACAGCCAGACTTATTCCTGCGGCAGCGCCTCAAAGAAGGCGGTCAGCCGCTGCGCATCTGCTTCACTGAGGCTGGTGCGCAATGCGCTCGCCAGGCTGTGGCGGATGCCGCGCTCCCAGCAACTGCGCTGGGCATGCAGGTATGCGCCGCGTCCCGGCTGCTTGCCGGTGGGGTCTGCAAAGACGCCTTCTGTCGTGCGCACCAGGCGCACCAACGCAACCTTGGCCTCAGTTTGCCGGCAGGCTACGCAGGTGCGCTGGGGCACATGCCGGGGACGCCCAGAAGATCGCTTCGTGGGCTCTGCCATACATGTCCTTGAACGAGTTTAGTCTTCCTCCCATTCGTCGCGCATGCGCGGAATGGTGGTATCCGTATCCGGATCGTAGTCCAACTCGCGGAATTTCTTTTTCTTCTTCTTTTTCTTGTCGTCCTGGGCCGGGCCGCTGCCAGGCTTAGCTTTGCTGCCCAGCTTGGCGCTGCTCTTGGCAAAGATCTCTTCCAGTGACTGGCCGGGCGCCGGGCGCTCAGCCTGCATGGCAGCCAGCAGGTCTTCATCTTCCTGCGAGAGCTGCACGGGCTCATCCGTGAGCTCGGCCACCGGCGCGGCTTCTTCCACCACCGGGGCAGCTTCCACTACTTCCGGCTCAGGCTCCGGCTCGGCTTCAACCACAACGGGCTCAGCCTTGGGCGCAGGGGCCGGGAAGGCAAAACCGTCAATCGCAGCCTGGATGGCCTTGAGGGTCTCCGGGCCAATGCCTTCCATCGCCAGCAAGACATCGCTGTCCAGCTTGAGCTGGGTCATCAGCTCGCCGATGGTGGAGTAGCCCTCACCGCTGAGCTTGATGGCCAGGCTGGGAGCCAGGCCCAAGTCATCCAGCGGGATGTCAAAGGCGGTCTCGGGCAGGGTGGCTTCCACTGCGGCGCGCTTCTGGCGCTCCGCATCCAGAATGGCTTCACGCTGCGACTGGGCGCCACTCTCGATGCGGTCCACAAAGCGGCCCAACAGGGTGAATTCCTCCGGGGTGAGCGGACGGCCTTCGGCCTTCTTGGCCAGGGCGGTCTCCACCAGCGGGAGCTGCTCAGCCCACTCGGGGTTCTGCTCCAGGAAGCTGGCATCGGCTTGCGCCTTGGCCAGCGCATCCGCGGCGGCCTCGGGCAGGCTCTTGATGTCAATGCGCCAGGCGGTCAGCTTGGCGGCCAGGCGGGCATTCTGCCCGTCACGGCCGATGGCCAGGCTGAGCTGGTCTTCGGGGACGACCACGGTGGCGGTCTTGCCGCCGCCGCTCTCTTCTTCAAGGTACACGCCGGTGACGCGGGCGGGGCTAAGCGCCTTGGCGATGAACTGCGAAGGGTCCGAGTTCCACTCGATCACGTCGATCTTTTCGTCGTGCAGCTCGCGCACGATGGCCTGGATGCGCACACCGCGCATGCCTACGCAAGCGCCCACCGGGTCGATGCCGGCTTGCAGGGCGGAGACGGCCACCTTGGAGCGGTAGCCCGGCTCGCGCGCAATGGAGCGGATCTCCACGAGGCCCTGGTAGATCTCAGGCACTTCATCCTCGAGCAGGCGGCGCAGGAAATCTTTGTGGGCGCGGGTCAGAATGATCTCAGGCCCGCGGGTGGTGTCTTTCACCTCGAGCAGCAAGGCCCGCACACGGTCGTGCACGCGGAAGCGCTCACCGGGGATCTGCTGGCTGCGCGGCATCTTGCCCTCAGCCTTGCGGTCAAGGCCAATGGTGATCATGTGCGGGTTGGCGGCCTGCACGACCCCGTTGACGATCTCGCCTTCCAAGGTCGAGAAGTGGTCCTTCTGCGCGAGGCGCTCCGCTTCACGGATGCGCTGCTGGATCATCTGGCGGGCGGCCTGGGCGGCCACACGGCCGAAATCCTCCGGCGTGCTTTCCACCATCACGATGTCGTCAAGCTGCGCTTCAGGATTTTCCTTGCGGGCATCCTCCAGCGTCACTTCCGTGCGCTGGTCCTGCACCTCTTCGACGACCTCTTTTTCGGCGTAGATCTGCATCTCGCCGGTGGTCTCGTTGATGCGCGCTTCGATCTGCTGCGCGGTGGAGGCGTTGACCGTCTTGCGGTAGGCAGAGACGAGCGCGGCCTCAAGCGCGCCGACGATCACATCACGCGGCAGCTGCTTGTCATCCAGAACTTCATTGAACGCCAGAGCGAATTCTTTCTTCATCCCTAAACTCCTGATATTTCAACCAATACTATTTAAGCAAAAAAGTGGGGGTTGCCCACTTCCGTCGCCATTACTATGCGGTTACGAAGCTTGAATATTCTAGCATTCCGGAATGGAAAAGGCAAGCAGAACAATAAGCAGAGTATGAGTTACAGCGCCTTGCCCAGACGCCAGCCGGGCTCGTGCAGGTGGCGCTCCTGGCCCTCGTGGTCAATAAAGCTCCAATAGCCGGTCACGCGGTGCAGCTCGCTGTACCCGTGGCGCTGGTACAGGCGCAGCGCGGCGGGGTTGTCCTCGGCCACGTTGAGCGCCACCCAGGCAAAGCCGCGGGTCCGCAGGTCATCCTCGGCGTGCTGCAGCAGGCCGCTGCCCAGGCCACGGTTGCGGTGCTCCGGCCGGACCCGGAAGGAGTGGATGAAGGCCCGCTGGCGGCCGTCTGCGGTTTGCGGGTCATTCTCCGAATTGAGCAGGACGAAAAGCTGGCCAACCAGCTTTTCGTCGGCATCCATCACGCCCCACAGGGCCGCATTGCCCGCCCGGGCACGCTCGAACGCCACGGCGTATACGCGCCGGAAGTGGGCGAACTCGCCCTCCCACTCCAGCGCAGGCGCATCCGGCGGCTGCAGCGGGCGAATGCTGTAACCGGCCTGCAGCGCAAGCAGGCTGGGGCTAGCGTTGCTCACGCAGCAGCGCCTCCAGCAGGGCGGCTTCCTGCTTACGGGTCTTGACCTCGCCGTCAAGCCAAGCCGTGCGCAAGGTCTGTAGGATCTGACCGTAGGCCTTGCCTGGCTTGAGGCCGCGGGCCTTCAAGGCATTGCCATCCGTATAGGGCTGCAGGTTGCGCCAGCGACGTGCATACGCCAAGAGGCGCGGCCCCAGCGGCGTAGTGCGCTGCAAGCTGTACAGCGCATACACCGCCAACTGCGGGGCGCGCTGCAATGTATAGGTCAGCGCGCTGTTGGGCATGTTGGCCAGCCGAGCCGCCTTCGCCCGGAGGCTGGCTGCTGCCTGGCAGGCGGCGGACAGCTCGGTGGTTAGGCGCAGGCGTTGGGTCACGGCCTGGGCAGTGGCTGGCGCAGCATGCGCCAGCCACACCACCAGACCAAGCTCGGCCTGGGTGGCGTCCACGCCCCACAGCGGCGCGGGCGGCCGAGCGGCTGCCAGCGCACCAGCCATGACTGGCGTGAAACGCAGCTTGGGATGCAGGGCGCGCAGCACGCCGTAATTCTGCAGGCTGCTGAGTATCTTGCCGCGCTGGGACTCCTGCAATATCAAGTCAAGCTCATTGGCTATGCGCTCACCGGATACAACATCCAGCTTGTCCACATTGGCGCGCAGTTGCTGCAAGGTCTTGCGTTCCAGCTTGAAGCCCAGCCGGCCGCTGAAGCGCAGAGCGCGCAAGATGCGCGTCGGGTCGTCGCTAAACGACTGGTCATGCAGCACCCGGATAACGCCGGCGCGCAGGTCGGCCAGGCCGCCCCACGCATCCAATATCTGGCCGGCCTGCAGGCCATCCAGGCGCAGGGCCAACGTGTTGATGCTGAAATCACGCCGGAACTGGTCATCCGTTATGTTCGAGAGCTCGACGCTGGGCAGGGCGCCCGGCCGCGCATAGCTCTCACGGCGGGCCGAGATCAGGTCGATGAATTCGGGCAGGCCGCGACCTGGGGCCAGGGTCCACACCGCCGTGCCGAAGGCCTTGTGCGGCAGCAAGCTACCGCCCAGACTGCGCACTAACTGGCGTCCGAAGGCGATGGCGTCACCTTCCACGACCAGGTCGAGGTCCAGGCTGGGCAGGCCAAGCAGCAGATCGCGCACATAGCCGCCCACGATGTAAAGCGGTAGCTTGCGCCCGGCCGCCCGCGCCGCCACGGCGCGCAGCAGCCGGCGACTGGCGGGCGGCAGCGGCGCCAGGGCGCGGGCCAGCGGCAAGTGCGGAGCAGAAGACGCCAGCTGGGTCAATAACCGAACAGGCTTGGGCATGAATCAATGATAGTAGAGAGCGGCTACTTCGTCAGCAGGAAGCGGAAGGCAACCCGGCCAATATGCACGATGTCGCCATCCTGCAGGCGGCTGCCCTCGGGCGACACGGGGGCATAGTTGATCCAGGTGCCGGCATGCGAACCCATATCGGCAATGTGGAACTCGCCGGCTTCATCCTGAGTGACCCGCGAGTGCTGCTTATCCACCGAGGGCTCGGCCAGGATCAGCGTGCAGGTTGGCCCAGACCCGATCGTGATCTCGGCCAGGCTGAGCGGCAACACCTGCGCCGGCTGGGTGGGGTCTTGCATGGCCAGGCGCTGCAGCGTGGCGGGGGCTACCTGCTCCTCCTCCGGCTCGTCCTGCAAATGCGGCACCTCGTCCATCCCCAAGGGCGAATCGCGCAACGGGTCTACCGTGGGGCGCGGCGCAGTGCGGGTGCGCCGGTCACGCGCAAAGATGCGATTGAGCCGCACCGGGTCCAGGCGGCCCGAGAGCACCATCACCAGGAAGAAGGCGCCGGCTGCGATCAGCACCACCGAGAAGGCCAGGGTGGAGCCAGCCCGCGACAGCAGGGCCTGGAACCAGGTAGCGGGCGCCTGCACGCTGATCTCGACCGGGAAGTCGATGCTTTCACCGATCAGGCCAAGCTCATCCTGCACCTCAGCCCGCAGGAAGATCTGCTGGCTTTGGGTATACGGCTTGAGATCCCACGCAAAGTGCGTGAAGGGCGCGGTGGTGTTCTCGGCCACGATCTCGTCATTCACATACAGCGTGCTGCGCACCAGGTTGCGCTGGAACCCATCGGGGAATTCGACCAGCAGCTCGATGGGCTGGCTGAAGGGCGAGAGCAGCTGCGGGTCGATGGCGGCCGGGCCGCGCGCGATCTGGGTCGGCGGGCTGACCAGGATGGGATTGGGCGGCTGGATCTCCAGCGAGATGGTGAACGGCTCCGAGGTCAATCCGTCGGCCTGGGCCTGCATCACCAGCTCATGCTCACCGCTGCGGCGCAGCTGCGAATAATATTGGAAGAAGTACGCGCTGCGTAAGGGAGAGAAGAACGGCTCGGGCGAACTAAGCTCCTCGCCGCCGGAGAACTGCAAGCGTTGCCCGGCTGAATTCTCAGCCATGCCCAGTAGCAACTGCGAGGCTTCGTTCTCAAACAGTGAAGGCGAATCCACCTGCCAGATGACCAGCGGCACGCCCAACTCGTCCAGCTGCACCATCCAATCCGGCGCAACAGCTTCGATATCTGCCAGGCGCGGGGTGCTGGTGACCCACCAGATGGCCGTGTTGGCCCCATCCGGCGCGGGCTGGGCCGCCAGGGCCAGCGCATTGCTGAAGGTCTGCAAATCAGGGTAGAGCCTGCCCACCGGCACCTGCAAGCCGTCCACGGCGGCCTGCCACTCGCTGACAATGCCGTTGCTCACCAGCGTGCCTTCGTGCGTCGTCAGGGTCAGCAGGGTGTCACTGGTGGAGGAGAGCATGCTGGCCCAGTCTCGGATAGCTTCCTTGGCATGCTCGAAGCGCGGCGTGCCCTCCGCATCGCGGATGCCAAAGGGCTCAGCCGGGGAGACTACCAGGATGACCCGCAGGGCGATCTGCACATTGCGCAGTTGCTGGATGGGCTGGGCCACGCCGTCTTCCAGCATTTGCAATTGGTCGGCGGTCAGGTCGGCAATACGCGCCCCGCTGGCGTCTTGCGCGTCAAAGTAGCCCGTGATGGAGGGGAAGTTGTCGGTCTGTACGGAACGGAGGTTGATGCGCGCCCCGGTCTGGGCGGCGGCATTGAAAGGGACTGCCGCCAACAACAGGGCCAGCGCAAGAAGAAAGCGCTTCATTGCGGCATTCTAACCTGAGCTTTGCCTGCTCAATGTGTGTGAGCGATTAAGGCAGCCGCCGCGGTGCGGGCGGCTACAATCAGTGCTTAATGGCCGCTCGCAGCCCCGCAACCATTCTCAAAGCCCTGTGGCAGCTTGGCCCGCGTGCCGTGGGCCAGTACAGCCTGTATGCGCTGCAGCTGCGCAGCGGCTGGCTGCGCGCCCAAACGCCGGCTGGCGGCCGCCCCCAGCCGGCCGGGCCGATCACGCGGCTGGTGCAGCCGGCGGGGCCGGCCGCCCTGCGCAAACTACTCGGCAAGCAGGCCAGGAGCGTGTTGGCCGAAGCAGATGAGGTGCTACGCGGCCGCGTACGCCTATTCGGCGGCGAGCCGCGCCCGCTTCGTCTCAACCCCGGTGGGCATACGCAACACTGGACCACCTACACCGGCGCCCTGCCGGATGGCAGCGACATCAAGCCAGTCTGGGAAGTGGGCCGCATGGGCTGGGCCACCCTGCTGGCACGCGCCTACTGGCTCAGCGGTGAGGAACGCTACGCCGAAGGGTTGTGGCGGCGCGTAGAGCAGTTTTTGGACAAGAATCCGGCGAATATAGGGCCGCACTGGTCCTCTGCGCAGGAAGTAGCACTGCGCCTGATCGCACTGAGCTTCAGCTACAGCGTGGTGGCCGAAGCTTCGGCCACCACGCCGGAACGTACGCAGCGGCTCAGCCGAGCCCTGGCGGCGCACGCCGAGCGCATCCCACCCAGCCTGCGCTATGCCCAGGCCCAGAACAACAACCACCTGCTCAGCGAAGCGCTGGGCCTGTGGACCACCGGCGTGGCGCTGCCCCAGCATCCTAACGCGAAGCAGTGGCGCGCCGCCGGCCGCACGCACTTCATAGAAGGCATCCGCCGCCAGGTGGCGGCAGATGGCGCCTACAGCCAGCACAGCGCCAACTACCAGCGCCTGATGCTGCAACTGGCGGCGTGGGCCAGCCTGCTGGCCGCCGCCGAAGGCCAGCCCCTGCCCGGCGAGACGCTGACCCGGCTGCGGGCGGCCTGCACCTGGCTATTCGGCCTGCTGGATAGTGAAAGCGGTCAGGTTGCTAACCTCGGCCCCAACGATGGCGCATATATCCTGCCGCTGAGCCTGCTGCCGTTCAGCGATCACCGCCCAGCCCTGCAAGCGGCAGCCGCCGCGCTGGGCTTGCCAGGGCTGAAGCCGGGGCTATGGGATGAGCTACGTCTGTGGCTTGGGCTGGATGGCAAGCTCACCGCAACCCGCAAGCGCACCACAGCAAGGTCTCCGCTGCGATTGGAAAGCGGAGATACGTGGGCCTACTTGCGCGCCGCCCATTTCGATGGCCGCCCGGGCCACGCCGACCAATTGCATCTCGATCTATGGTGGCGCGGCCTCAATATTGCGCACGATGCGGGTACCTATCTCTATAACGCGCCGACGCCGTGGGATAACGCCCTGTCCGGCACGGCGGTGCACAATACGCTGATGCTGGACGATGCCGAGCAGATGACGCGCGTCGGTCGCTTCCTGTGGCTTGATTTTGCGCAAGCGACTGTATTGCAGCACAGCCCGCACCGCGCCGCGGCCCAGCACGACGGCTACCGCCGTCTGGGCCTGACCCACCGCCGCAGTGTGCAAGCCAGCCCGCGTGAATGGCTGGTGCGCGATGAAGTGCTGGGCGACACCGCTGGCCACCGCGGGCGGCTGCACTGGCTGCTGCCAGACTGGCCCTGGCGCGTGGCCGGCGATACGCTGCACCTGCGCTCCCCCAAAGGCCGTATCAGCATCCAGACAGAAGGCCATCCTATTAGCCTGCTGCGCGCTGGCAAACGCCTGCATGGCGCGGGCGCCGGGGCAGCCGCCGCAGCGCCCACCGCGGGCTGGGTCTCGCATACCTATGCCAGCAAGCAGCCTGCATTAGCATTAGTGGTCGAGCTTGAAGGCGATGCGCTGCAATCCATCATCACCACCAAATTCGTGTTTCCAAAATGAGCCCGCCATCACTTCACATTCTGCTGTTGCATCAAGCCTTCGTCGCGCTCGATGAGGCGGGTGGCACGCGCCATTATGAATTTGCGCGCTACCTGGCGCAGCACGGCCACCGCGTCACCGTCATCGCCAGCCAGACCAGCTACCTGACCGGAGCGGATGCCAACAAGGGCATCGAAACCACGGAGTTCGCGGGCGGCGGCCGCCTGAGCATCCTGCGGGTGCGCACGCTGCCCGGCCTGCACCGCAGCTTTGCGCGGCGCATTCTCAATTTCTTCAGTTTCACGTGGAGCGCGTTCTGGGCCGGTGTACGCGTCAAGGACGTCGACGTGGTGTGGGGCACAACGCCGCCCATCTTCCAGGCGGCCGGCGCCTGGGCGCTGGCGCGCCTGAAGGGCGCGCCACTAATGCTGGAAGTGCGTGACCTGTGGCCGGCCTTCGCCATCGCTGTGGGCGTGCTGCGCAACCCCGTTCTGATCGCGGCCTCCGAATGGCTGGAGCGTTTCCTATATCGCCGCGCCCACACCGTCTTGCTTAACTCGCCCGGCTTCATGGCCCACGTGCAGGCCCGCGGGGCGCGCCAGGTGCGCCTGGTGCCTAACGGCGCCGACGCGGCCATGTTCGACCCGCTGGCGGATGGCGCCGCCTTCCGCCAGCAGCACGGGCTGGAGGGCAAGTTCGTGGCCCTCTACGCCGGGGCGCACGGCCTCTCGAACGATCTTGAAGTCTTGCTGCGCGCCGCCGAGCAACTGCGCGCCCATCCTAATATTCAATTGGTGCTGGTAGGCGACGGCAAAGACAAGCCCGCCTTGCAAGCCCAGGCCGCCCAACTGCAATTGGAGAATGTGCACTTCGTGGCCCCCCTGCCCAAAGAGGGCATGACGGCCGCCCTGGCCGCCGCGGATGTGTGCATCGCCATCCTGAAGCCGCTGCCGCTGTACGCCACCGTATACCCCAACAAAGTGTTCGACTACCTGGCCGCCGGCCGCGCCGTGGCGCTGGCGATCGACGGCGTGATCCGCCAGGTGGTGGCGGATGCCAATGCTGGTGTGTTCGTGCCGCCCGGCGACCCGCACGCCATGGCGGATACGCTGCTTCACCTCTCGACCCAGCCGCAGCAGGTGCGCGCCATGGGCGCCGCTGGCCGCGCCTTCCTGGAAGCGCATTTCAACCGCCCGCAACTGGCCGCCCAGCTGGAAGCGGTACTGCTGGAAACTGCGGCCGGGCGCTCACAGTAGAATTCCCGCCAAGCTGATGGCCAAGAAAAGCAAGACTCTCGATCTGGAAGAAGGCGAACTGCGCCGCATGCTGCTTGACCGGCGCGCCGCTGACCGCAAGCGCCGCGTCGACGCCTTCAGCCAATCCGGTGAGCTGCTGCCGCTGGACGCCGAGGACACCGAAGGCGTGCAGGTGGAGCCGCTGGCCGGCACGCGCATCCATGCCGACCCGGATCTGCGTCTGGCCCGCCCCAAGCCTAAGCGCGCCCGCGTCTGGGTGGAGCGTGCTCTGCTGGCGGTCGAGCTGCTGGCGGTGGTGGGGCTGGGCTTCATCTTCATGAACGGGCTCGACCTGCTGAGCCAGCTCAACCGCGAGCTGGCGGGCAGCTTTGCCGGCAGAACCCCCAGTCCGGCGCCGCTACTGGGGCCAGTCGTGCTGCCCTCCGGCCACACCGCGCCCAGCGCAAGCAACCCGGCCGCGCCCAACGAAGCCGAGATCCCTGACCACCTGCGCCCGCTGGTGCAGGCCTACACCGCCGCGCTGGTGCTGCCCACCCCAGGCCCGGAGCAGGCCATGGCGATCAGCATCCCCGCCATCGGCGTGAATGCACCGATCGTGCAGGGCGACGACTGGGAGGCGCTCAAGCGCGGCGTGGGACAGCACATCGGCAGCGCCAACCCGGGCCAGAACGGCAACCTAGTACTGAGCGGCCACAACGACATCTACGGAGAGGTCTTTCGCCATCTCGACCAGTTGCAACCAGGTGACGAGATCGTGGTGCATACCGCCCAGACCAGCTACACCTATACGGTGACCGGCCAGCTGCTGGTGGCCCCCACGTTTGTGGAAGTTATGTTCCCCACGCCCAACGCCACGCTGACCCTGATCAGCTGCTTCCCCTATAGGATCAATACTCAGCGCATCATTATCCAGGGAGAGCTAACCCGCATATCAGACGCGGGCTAGTTTTCGCATCACCCCATCATCGGAGACACCTTGCCCAAGCTCAACGCTGCCCTGATCTATCGCCTCATCTACATCGCATTCGGTTTCAGCACCATGGTGATGTACACCACCTATGTGGTCTACCGGGTCGAGGTAGCCGGGCTTGACGCCCTGCAGCTGGTGCTGCTAGGCACCGCCCTGGAAGTCAGCATCTTCCTGTTCGAGATCCCCACCGGCGTCGTGGCGGATGTGTACAGCCGCCGGCTCTCGATCATCATCGGCGTGTTCCTGTTCGGCATCGGCCACGCCATCGAGGGCCTGGTGCCGGTGTTCAGCATCATCCTGCTGTCGCAGATCGTGTGGGGCATCGGGCACACCTTCATCAGCGGCGCGCTGGACGCCTGGATCACGGACGAGGTCGGGGCGCGCAAGGTTGGCCCGGTCATCATCTCCGGCAACCAGCTCGAGATCCTGGGCAGCCTGCTGGGCATCCCCATCGGCGTGTGGAGCGCCGGGCAGCTTGGCTTGTCGTTCCCATACTTCATCGGCGGCGGGCTGCTGGTGGTGCTGGGCATCTTCCTCATCTTCAGCATGCCGGAGCACGGCTTTACGCCCGTGCCGGCCAAAGAGCGCCACGGGTGGCGCACCATGTTCACAACCTTCAACGCCGGCTTGCGCACGGCGCGCCGCAGCGCGGCGCTGATGGTCTTCGCCGTGGCAGCGCTGTTCGTGGGTCTGTACAGCGAAGCCTGGGACCGCCTGGCCCAGCCGTACCTGCTGCAAGTGTTCAGCTTCCCGTCACTCGGATCGCTGCAACTCAGCAATGTGCAGTGGTTCGGCGTGCTCAACGTGATCTTCCTGCTGGTTGGCCTGCTGGCCAACCAGATCGCCAAGCGCGCCGTGGACACCACCCGCGGTCCGGCGGTGGCGCGCGGCTTGCAGCTGCTGTACGCAGGCATGGTGGTCTCCATGCTGCTGTTCTCGCTGACCGGCAACTTTGGCGTGGCGCTGCTCGCCATGGTGGTCTTCAACGCCTTGCGCCGGGTCACTTTCCCGCTGACGCGCACCTGGATCAACCAGCAGATCCCCGCCAAATCGCGCGCCACGGTGCTCTCGATGGCCGGCCAGATCGACGCGCTGGGTGAGCTGGGTGGCGGCCCGATCCTGGGCACGGTGGGCCGCATGTATTCGATGCGGGCCGCCCTGGTCACCTCAGCCCTGGTGCTGACCCCGGTCGTGGCGCTGTTCCAGCGCATCATCGCCATGACGCGCACCTCGGTCACCACCACAAAAAAGAAGAGCTGCTGACGCGGCTCTTCTTTTTTTCACACTGTCACTGCATTCTAGGGGGCGTACCAGCGGGCGCGCCAGTCACCCGAACCCACTTCGGGCTCGAAGAAGTCAGCGTTCAGATGCACCATGTGCATGAACAGCTGGCCGGGCTTGAGCGGGAAGGGCGTGCCATCCGCATACACAAAGCGGATCGGGCGCGTGCGGCCGGTTTCCTTCTCGTAGTCACCGTTCACGGTAGACCAGTACAGATCGCACACTAAACCATCACGTAGCAGTTTGACCCGCCCAGTGCGGCCTTCCATATGCACATCGAAGATGGTGCCGGCTTCGTTGAGCTGTTCATGCTCAACGAAGAAGACCAGCACGTTCTCGAAGGCTTGCGGGTCGCCGGTCAGCGCTTCGGTGCTCACTTCCTGCACATCGGGAGCCAGGTAGGTGTTCTGGTGGCGGATGTACGCGCCGGTCGCTTCGTCATAGCTCCAGTAGGTCTGGTTGTTGATGTTGTAGAACATGGTCAGCGAGTTAGCCGGCACGCAGCCGTCCGGCGGGTTAGCATCGAACAGGTTGCCGGTCAGATTGGGCGGGCCATACGTGCCGATGTTGTCGGCCGCCACCTGCTGCAGCTTGGTGACGTCAATGCCTGCCGCGCCGATATCCTCGGCATTATTGTTGGCGGCCTGGGCGCACACCTGGATCTGCGCCAGCACTGTGGGGTCGGCCCCGGCGATCACCGTGCAACCCTCAAAGTAGCCGCGCATCACTTCGTACACCAGGCGGCCAGAGCGCACGCCCTCGATGATGATCGAGTGGCGCAAGCCGGCGTCGATATCCAGCTTCTCGCTGGCGCCTTCCGCCAGGGTGAAGCCATCCGTCAAGCCGGTGGAAGGGTTCGGGTCGCTGTCGACATCATCGGCAGCCAAGTTGGCGCTGACGAAGTAGAAGGTCTGCAGATGCGAAGGGATACTGAAGCGCACCTGGTAGGTATAGCCATACTCAGGCTGGACGACGAAGTAGTAGCGGCCGGCGCCATCCGTGGTCGTGCTGGCAACCACCTGGCTGCTCAGGATCAGCTCCACGCCGATGCCGGGCACACCCGGCTCGCCCTGATCCTGCTGGGCGTTGCTGTTCAAGTCATACCAAACCTTGTCACCGATGACGACCTCGCCATCGTCAGGCTCCGGCTGGCTGTCGCCTTGCTGGCCGCCTAAGGCCGCGTCAAGGTCGATCTCAGGATAGCAGCCGTAGAACTGGGCGTACAAGCGGGTATCGCCGTCGCCGATCCACCATTCGCTGACCCAGGCGGCCCACTGCAAGCCGGTCGCCGGCCGCGTGGCGGCGGGCGGGAATTGCGAGATGGAGATGCCCACCACGCCCCAATCGATGGCGGCCGGTTCGCACAGCGCCTGCCCGGTCAGCGGGTTGTAGCCGGCCGGGAACTCGTCCGGCCCCATGCTGGTCGGCCCAGCCGGCACAAAGCCGGCATCGTAGGCCGCGCCG
This sequence comes from Anaerolineales bacterium, assembly GCA_019637675.1. Lineage (GTDB taxonomy): Bacteria > Chloroflexota > Anaerolineae > Anaerolineales > UBA11579 > JAMCZK01. The sequence continues at coordinate 174,586 of JAHBVE010000003.1, forward strand.
GCCGTGTCCAGCGTAAAGGATTGCGTCTGGCCGCTGTTCGGATCAGCGTCGCTGTCGATGGCATCGTCATCACCGGCGTCCATGGCGGTGAATTGGTAATCGAGCGGGGGCACAAAGGCGAGTGTGAACTCGCCGCCCAGCGCGGTGCTTTCAAACACGTAGCCACCGTCATCGCCGGTGAACTTTTCGTCCATGGCGTCGCCGTTGTCATCCAGCAGCTGCACCTGCACGCCAGCCAGGCCAGGTTCGCCAGCATCACGCAGACCATTGGCATCTTCATCCAGCCAGGTCTGGCCGCTGATGATGGCAGCCGGGGCAGGGTCCTCAACCACTGGCCCAGCGTCCACTTCGGTCCCCAAAAGCAGCAGGCCGGCGTCGATGCTGTCATCCACCTCGCTCAGCGCCAGCAGCTCTGTGCGCCCGGTGGCCGGGTCGGCGTCACTGTCACGCAGCGGGTCGCTGCCCTGGTGCTGGGCCGTGAAGCCATACTCATCCGGCAGGCTAAAAACAACGTAGAAGTTGCCCGCGCTGCTTTGCACAGACACTTCGTAGCTGCCATCGGCAGCCGTCTCGGTCTCACTTAAAAGCTCATCTGCTTCCGAGTAAAGCTGTACGCTGACCCCCTCCACGCCCAGCTCGCCAGGGTCTTGAATGCCATTGGCATTCTCGTCCAGCCACACCAGGTTGCCGGCTCCGACACAGGCAGAGAGCACAAATGCGAACAATAACAAAATCAACAGATGAAGGCGATTTTTCATATGTAACTTCCTCTCACTACAAGTATACGGATAAAAATATTTACTAAAACTTTCTAAATAATTAGAAATACAAAACCTGCCCCGCGGAGCCGCCTCAGACGCGGGCGGTATAATGAAACGCGGAGCAATAGATGACAACTGATTTTTTCAATACTCGCAGCACCCTGACCGTTGGCCCTAAAACATATACCTTCTATAGCTTAAGAAAACTTGAGGCGGCCGGCCTGACCCGGCTGGACAAGCTGCCTTTCTCCATGCGTATCATGCTGGAGGCGGCCCTGCGCGGCTGCAACAATGTCGACATCCTGGAGCAGGATGTGCGCAACCTGGCCGCCTGGCAGCCCCGCGTGGAGCAACGCGGCGCCATGCCCTTCAAGCCCGCCCGCGTGCTGCTGCAAGACTTCACCGGCGTGCCCACCATTGTGGATCTGGCCGCCATGCGTGACGCGGTGGCCAAACTGGGCGGCGACCCGAAGAAGATCAACCCCCAGGTGCCGGTAGACCTGGTGATCGACCATTCCGTGCAGGTGGATTTCTTCGCCAGCGCGGATGCCCTGCAGCGCAATGCCGAGATCGAGTTCATGCGCAACCGCGAGCGCTACGAGTTCCTGCACTGGGGCCAGCAAGCCTTCGATAATTTCCGCGTCGTGCCGCCCGCCACGGGCATCGTGCACCAGGTCAACCTGGAATTTCTGGCCCCGGTGGTGATGACCCGCCAGGTGGGCGACGAGGTGCTGGCTTTCCCTGACACACTGGTCGGCACCGACTCGCACTCCACCATGATCAACGGCCTCGGCGTAGTGGGCTGGGGCGTGGGCGGCATCGAGGCTGAGGCCGCCATGCTGGGCCGCGCCATCGACATGCTCACGCCGGATGTGCTGGGTTTCAAACTGCACGGCAAGCTGCGCGAAGGTGTTACCCCTACTGACCTCACCCTGACCATCACCCAGATGCTGCGCAAGAAAGGCGCGGTGGACAAGTTCATCGAGTTCTACGGCGCAGGCCTGGATTCGCTCAGCCTGGCCGACCGCGCCATGATCGCCAACATGACGCCCGAGAACGGCGGCACGATCACCTTCTTCCCTGTGGACGCCGAAACGCTGCGCTACCTGCGCGCCAGCGCACGCACCGAAGAGCAAATTGCCCTGGTCGAAGCCTATTGCAAGGAACAGAACCTGTTCCGCGATGCAAACACGCCCGAGCCGGAATTCACCGACACGCTCGAGCTCGACCTCGACACGGTCGAGCCCAGCCTGGCCGGCCCCAAGCGCCCGCAGGACCGCGTGAGTTTGGAGAACATGCGCGCCGAGTTCCACAAGGCGCTGCAAGCCCCCAAGACTGAGCGCGGCTTTGCCCTGCCGGCCGAGCGCATGAGCGACAAGGTCACCTTCGGCAGCAACGGCTCGCGCACCGAGATGGGCCACGGCGCCTTGGTGATCGCCGCCATTACTTCGTGCACCAACACCAGCAATCCATCCGTCATGCTAGGCGCCGGCCTGCTGGCCAAGAAAGCCGTCGAGCGCGGCCTCAAGGTCAAGCCTTACGTAAAGACCAGCCTGGCGCCCGGCTCCCGCGTCGTCACCGAATATCTCGAGAAGGCCCAGCTGATGGAACCGCTGGCCGAGCTCGGCTTCAACCTGGTGGGCTACGGCTGCACCACCTGCATCGGCAACAGCGGCCCGCTGGCCGGCGAAGTGGTCAAGGCCATCACCGGCGGCGATCTGGTGACCGCCGCCGTGCTCTCCGGCAACCGCAACTTTGAAGGCCGCATCCACCCCTATGCGCTGGCCAACTATCTGGCCTCCCCGCCGCTGGTCGTGGCCTACGCGCTGGCCGGCACGGTGGACATTGACCTGACCAACGAGCCGCTCGGCATCGGCAAGAACAACGAGCCGGTCTACCTGAAGGACATCTGGCCCAGCCAGCAAGAGATCCGCGAAGCGGTGGAGACCAACGTAACGCCCGAGATGTTCGCCGAGCGCTACTCCAACGTCTTCACCGGCAACGAAACCTGGAACGCCATCCAGGCCGGCAGCAGCGAGCTGTTCGACTGGAAGGCCGACTCGACCTACATTCACCAGCCGCCTTTCTTTGACGGGCTGACTATGGAATTGCAGCCGATCAACGATGTGCTGGATGCGCGCGTGCTGGTGAGCCTGGGCGACTCGGTCACCACGGACCACATCTCGCCGGCCGGCTCGATCCCGGCCGACAGCCCGGCAGGCAAGCTCCTGCTGGAGAATGGCGTCACCGTTCCCAATTTCAACTCCTACGGCTCACGCCGTGGCAATGATCTCGTGCTCACCCGCGGCACCTTCGCCAACATTCGCCTCAAGAACCTGATGCTGGACGGCGTGGAGGGTGGCTACACCCTGCACCTGCCCGATGGCGAGCAGATGAGCATCTACGACGCCTCGCAGAAGTACAAGGCCGATGGCACCCCGCTGATCGTGCTGGCCGGCAAGGAATACGGCTCCGGCTCCAGCCGTGACTGGGCCGCCAAAGGTCCGTTGCTGCTGGGCGTCAAAGCCGTCATCGCCGAATCCTTCGAGCGCATCCACCGCAGCAACCTGGTGGGCATGGGCGTGCTGCCCCTGCAGTTCAAGAGCGGCCAAAGCCGCGAGACCCTGGGCCTGACGGGCCGCGAGCGTTTCTCACTGACCGGCATCGAAGGCATGCACGGCCCGGCCGCTGACATCAGCGTGGTGGCGGTGGACGAGAACGGCAAGGAGACCGCCTTCACGGTCAAGAGCCGCCTCGACACCCCGCTGGACCTGGAAGTCTATAAGCAGGGCGGCATCCTGCAGACCGTGCTGCGCGAGCTGGCCAAGAACTAGGCGTCATTGCGAGGGCTGCGCCGCAAAGCAGCGCTGACGAAGCAATCCCCATGCTAGTAAAAAAAAAAGAGCCCGCCAAATGGCGGGCTTTTTTTTAGCCTCTTGTCATTGCGAGCGAAGCGAAGCAATCTGAATTAATGCCTGAGCTATAGGGAGTTAGCTACTTCTCCCCGCCAGCCCCCTCCACGCCGCAATCACAAAGCCCACGCGCAGCACCGCCAGCATTATCGGAAAGGGCAGAGCATAGCCATACCAGAACAAAGCTTCGATCGGCAGGGTAGCCAATACCAATACCGCGCCGGAACGCTTGCCAGCCCACAGCAGCCAGCCGCCGTAAGCCACCAGCGCACACAACCCCGCGAAGACCCATAGTGTGGCTGCCAGGACAGGCGCGTCCATAACCGCAGACCAGGGTCCTCCGTACATCGGGAACAGATCGCCCAGCCAGGGCAGCTGCCCGCGCTGCAGCAAATACACACTGATCGGGATGGCAGGCAACCCGAAGCAGACCGTATACACCCATACCGTAATAGCGGCCCGGCGGGCATTGGCATTGCCTTGTCTAGCGGTCATAGTTCCCTCCCCGGGAAGAATAACAGATAGACCATCCGTCATTTCTCGTCATTGCGAGGACTGCGCTGCAAAGCAGCGCTGACGAAGCAATCCCCAACTAACCCGTCATTGCGAGCGAAGCGAAGCAATCTGGGGTTGTGCCGGAGCAAGATCCCAACCCACAAAAAAGAGCCCGCCAAAATGGCGGGCTCTTTTGTTCTCACTCAGCGTGCCTACATCGGCACTTGTTCTTCCTTCAGGTGCAGGCGGCCGTCCGGGCCGGGCTCGTAGCTCATCTTGCCCTGCGGCACATGCGGGTCGATCTCCAGATCGCCGCTGTCCATCGCATCCCAGAACAGCTGGAAGGGCACCTTGCCCTCTTCCCACTTCTCGATCATCACCAGGCCGTGGCCAGGCAGAACGGTGAAGGCGATCTTGCGCGGGTCGCTGGGGTTGAGCAGGATCTCGGCCCGGCTGAAGGCGCCCTTGATGCCCTTGGCCTGCGCCTCAGTGGCGCACGACACCAGGTAGTGATAGTACGGGGCATCCAGCGGAACGTATTCCACCAGCTCCGGGTTGAACGCCTTCACGCCGCGGTGGCCGTGCAGCTTGGAGCGTGACACGGGCACCTGGGTCTTGACCGCGCCGCTTTCCACTTCGATCCACGGCAGCGGGCCGTCCAGGTCCATCATTTCCACAGCTTCGGAGGACGGTTTGTCGTTGCGCTTGCCGTCCACGTGGCGCACCTGGGCGCCGGCGCCGTCAGGGCGCACGCCCACGATCAGCGCCAGATCGTCATCGGTGATGTTGCCTTTGTCCACCGGGCGGGCGCTGCCGGTGATGGTGGCCACCAGGCCCTGCACCCGCGGGTCCCAGGTGCCGAAGCAGCCTTCGCTGTACTGGCTGGCGATCGAGTCGTTGACGGCCGGCACGGCCACCAGGTCTTCGATGCGCACCATCTCGGTGAAGAAGTTGCGCTTGCCCAGCTCCTGGCCAGCGCGGCGCATGGCCTCAGGGGTGCTCATGGCCTGCCATTCCTCGGCAGTCACCTTGGGCTCCATCACCTGATGGTTGGTGATCTCATGCGTGCTCTCGGTGGTCACCATGCGCAGCGCAATGTCAGTATAGAAGGCGTCGGCGCTGGCGTTCACCGAGGCGGGGAAGGCGCCCACCAGGTCAAAGTGGTAGACCCGCTCGGGGTGCTCGTCACCCACGGTCAGCAGCACGCGGATGCTCTTGGCCTGGGCCTGCAGCAAACGCAGCAGCGACATGATCGGGCCGCCGCGCAAGCCCTGCTCGATCAGTACACGCGGCGATTCGGGCGAGAGCCCCTCGAACTCGAAGTCTTTCGGGTCGAGCGGCTGCTTGGCCAGGGCGGCCTTGAAATGATCGATCTTCTCTTTGAATTCCTGCTCCGTCATATGGATCATGGTGTAAATGACGGGCGATTCCTTCAGGCCGAACTGGCGGCGGGCCATGAACATGAAGGCCTTGCGCCAGGGGATCGGGTCGCCGTATTTGGCGGTGGTCAGGATCACATCCGTGCTGTCGGCCGGGTTTTCGACCACGTTGTGGCCCAGCTGCCTGAACTTCTCCAGCAGGCCATCGGCCAATTCTTCAATGGCCGAGGACACCGGCGCATCGCCGGGTACAAAGCTAACTTCAATTTGGCGCAGCCACGAGTGTACGGGGTTGGCCACTTTCAGGGCTTCTTGGGGTATTTCCATCGCTTCAAACCTCTGCAGATTGAGGGATTTTTTACGCCGCACAGCGGCGTTACGCCACATCAGGGCGTGTATGCGATAATACTACCGCAAGGGCAATTATCACACACAGTATAGGGTTAAACACGGCAATCGCTATGAAGATACTCGTAACCAATGATGACGGAATCACCCACCCGGGCCTTTTAGCGCTGGTAAACGCCGTAAAACCCTTGGGAGAGGTGACCGTTCTCGCGCCTGACCGCAACTGGAGCGCCTCAGGCCATGTGAAGACCTTGCACCGCCCACTACGCGTGCGCCCCACCCAGCTGCCGGATGGCACGCCGGCCCACATGAGCGACGGCGCACCCTCCGACTGCATTGCCCTGGCCCTGCTGGGCTACTTTGACCACGAGTTCGACCTGGTGGTGTCCGGCATCAACCCTTACGCCAACATCGGCGATGATGTCACCTACTCCGGCACCGTCACCGCCGCCATGGAAGCCGCCATCGGCGGGCTGCCGGGTGTGGCCTTCTCGCTCGACTCGCCGATCGGGCTCAACAGCCAGCGCGATTTCAGCGCCGCCACCCAGATCTGCCAGCGGGTGACCATGCGCGTGGCCGCCGGCGGCTTGCCGCGCCACACGCTGCTCAACGTCAACATCCCCTACCTGCCGCTGGAGCAGATCAAGGGCATGCAGGTGACCCGCTTGGGGCTGCGCGTCTATCGCGATGAGCTCATCCGCCGCACCGACCCGCAGCACAATCCCTACTACTGGATCGGCGGCGAAGCGCCCACCGGCCAGCCGGACGAAGGCACCGAGGTCGGTGCGCTGCAAGCCGGCTACGTCTCGATCACCCCATTGCAGATGGATATGACCGCCTATAACCTGCTGCCCGAGCTTGCCACCTGGCAGTGGTAGCTCCTGCTTGACATTGGCGCGTTGGCTTGGGATTGCCGCGTCGTTCAGCAGCTGCGCTGCTTCACGTCATCGCAAGGACAGCGTTAGCGAAGCATATTGATAAATGATTAACAATGTCGCAAAACCTTTGGGTGCTAAAATCGTAGTTAAGTGCACAGACTGTGCAACGAAGGAGAGAATAATAAAAGAATGGACGTATTGAGCGGTATCTTTTCTGCTTTTGGCCTTTCAGCCAGCGCGGGATTGAACGCCTACATCCCGCTGTTGGTCGTTTCCCTGCTGGGGCGTTACACCTCGCTCATCGAGTTGAACTCCCCCTGGGACACACTGACCAGTGGCTGGATCATCGGCCTGTTGGTGGTCCTGTCGGCGATCGAATTCTTCGCAGACAAGGCTCCCCTGGTCAACCACATCAATGATGCCATCCAGACCTTTGTGCGGCCGGCGGCCGGCGCCATCGCTTTCGCCGCCAGCACGCAGGTGATCGACGGCATCAACCCGGTGGTGGCCCTGGCGGCCGGCCTGCTGATCGCCGGCACCGTGCATGTGGCCAAGGCGGGCGTCATGCGCCCGGCGGTCACCAGCGTGAGCGGCGGCACGGCCAACGTGGCCGTAGGCCTGGTGGAGGATGTGGCTGCGATCTCGGTATCCCTGATCGCCGTGCTCATCCCGTTTATCATTGGTATAGTCTTCATCCCATTGCTGGCTCTGGTGATCTGGATGCTTTGGCGCCGCGCCAACCGCAATGTACAACCCGTAACCTAGATAGAGGTAAGACATTATGGCACTTCGAGGTTCTTCCGGCGGCCGCAATAAATCCGGCCGCTCCAGCTCTGCTCGTTCCACCAGTGGCGGCGGCAGCCGCAGCGGTCGCGGCGCCAGCTCCTCCGGCGGCGGTTCGCGCAGCACTGGGCTGCCCAGCCGCGGCTCGGCCGGCGCCGCCCGCCGCAGTTCCGGCAGCAGCGCGCCCAAGGAAACCGGCCTGTCCGGTGCAAGCGGCGGCGTGACTCGCCGCGGCCTGTCTGGCGGCCGAGCTGGCGTACAGCAGACCCCCGGCTACAGCACTAACAGCGGCCGCCGCTTCCCGTGGGCGATCGTGATCGTCCTGGGCATCCTGCTGCTGTGCTGCATCGCCACCTTCCTGGCCGCCTGGCTCATGGGCGACAGTGTGGTGGAGATCCTGCGCCAGCTGCAGTAAGCTGCATCCTACGCAAATAAAAAACGCCCGCATATGCGGGCGTTTTTTATTTGGCGAAACGCTGCTTGAAATGAGCTTGCAGCGCCGCCAGCCCACCCAGGGCCAGCTGGCGCTCCTCGGCGCTGCATTCCAGCGCCTCGAATTCCTCTTCGTCCAGCACCACCTGGCGGCCGTCCGGGTAGACCAGCAGGTCCAACGCAAAATCCCGGAAGATGATCTGTCCGGGCGTGATCACCGCCGGCGCAGAGATGTTGCAGTACCAGCCTTTGAGGCGGTCGTCTTCCTTATCATGGACCTCAAAGATGTTGTACCAACGGTCATCAAAGTAAGTTTCCAAGAAGCGGTCACCCTTGGCCAGCGGGATATCCACCATGTGCCCGCTCTCGGCATTGAACAGCGCCTCGACCAAGGCCTCATGCCCGGCATGGCTGAGCAAACGCCCGCGCCACTCGTACATCAACTGGCCGGCCGGGTTTTGTTTGAGAACGGTGATGTCAGTCATTGCGGAAGATGCGCAGCGCCTGGGCCGGGTCAAAGCTCAGTTCGAGCGTTTCGCCCACGGCGGGCAACTGTGCGCTGGATGGCAATTCTAGTGCAAGCACGGCATCCTTCACAGCCACCTCGGCCAGCCATTGGCTGCCGCGGAACTGCTTGCGCTGCAGCGCACCCTGCACGCTGTACTGCCCACCTGCGCCCAGGTGCAGGCTATCCGGCCGCAGCAGCACCGTCACCTCGCCCGCCGGTTGGCCGGCGATGGGCAGGCTGCCGAACGGCGCGCGCAACTGCTCGCCTTCGATCCGGGCGGCGAACAGGTTTTGCATCCCCAGGAAGCGCGCCACAAATTCGGAGGCGGGCTGGCGATAGAGTTGCTCCGGCGGCCCGATCTGGGCGAAGTGCCCCGCGTTGAGGATCGCCACCCGGTCAGCGATAGCGTAAGCCTCCTCCTGGTCATGCGTAACGTACAGGCTGGTCAGCTGCTGCGCCTTCAATATCTCGCCCAGCTGGGTCAGCAGGCGCGTGCGCAACGCACGATCCAGTGAGCCGAGCGGCTCATCCAGCATCAGCAGGCGCGGCGCGGGCGCCAGCGCCCGCGCCAGCGCCACGCGCTGCTGCTCGCCGCCGGAAAGGCTGGTGACATCCCGCGGTTCGAAGCCGTCCAGCCCCACCAGATGCAGCACCTCGCTTACCCGCGCTGTGATCTGCTCCGCATCCTGCCCGGCCATCTGCAAGCCGAAGGCGACATTGCCGAACACATCCCGATGGGGGAAGAGCGCATAGTCCTGGAACATCAGGCCGAAGCCGCGGCGATGCGGAGGGGTATGGGTCACATCCACGCCGTCCCACAGCACCTGGCCGCTGTCCGGCGTCTCCAAACCCGCCACGATGGAGAGTAGCGTAGACTTGCCGCTGCCGCTGGGGCCGAGCAGCGCCAGCACCTCGCCCGACTCGACGCGCAGGTCAATACCGGCCAGGACAACCTTGCCATCGTATCGCTTGGTGATATTGCGCAGCTCAAGCATCAAAACTCTCCCACATCTGCAATGCGCAGACGTTCGATCAGCAGCATACCGCCGCCGGTGAAGAGCATCAACAAGGTGCTGAGCGCCATGGCCTGCCCATAGGTCAGCGCGCCGGGCTGCGCCAGCAGGCGATAGATGAGCACCGGCATGGTGGGGTACTCCGGCCGGGCGATGAGGGCAGTCGCGCCGAACTCGCCCACTGAGATCGCAAAGGCGAACAAGGCCGCTGCCAACAGGGCGCGGCCCACCAGCGGCACGTCAATGCTGCGCAACACTTGCGCCGGCGCGGCGCCCAGCACGGCAGCCGCCTGGCGCAGCCGCGGGCGGATGCTGCGCAGGGCCGGCACCAGGCTGCGTACCACGAACGGCAGGGCCACCAGCGTGTGCGCCAGCGGCACCAGCACGGGGGAAGCGCGCAGGTCCAGCGGCGGCGTGTTGAGCGCCACAATAAAGCCGAGCCCCAGCGTGAGCGATGAGGTGCCGAGCGGCAACATCAGCAGCGGGTCCAAAAACCGCACCAGGCGTGAACGCTCCTGCTGGGCCAGCAGCCACGAGGCGGGCAGGCCGATCAGCAGCGCCAACGCCACCGTAGCGCCAGCATAGACCAGCGAGGTTTGGATGGCGCGCAGCGGCGGGGCAAAGAAGATGTTGTTGCGCGGGTCTTCACCCAGAGCGCGGTAATAGTCGAGCGTGAAGCCAGGTGCGGCGGCCTCCTGGCGGCGGTCGGTCTCCAGCCGGGTCACCGAGCGAGCCGCCAGCCCGCCCAACGGCGCAACGAAGAACAGCGCCAGCGCCGCCAGGAACAGCGCGCTCAGCCAGCGGGCCGGCTGTGTGCGCAGCGCGGGCAGGCGCGGGGCGCGCTGCTCCACCGGGCGTGAGAGCCGCGCTGAGAGGCGCGTATACACGACCGTGAGCGCCAGTGTGCACAGCAATTGCAGCAACGCCAGCAACCCGGCGGTGGGCAGGTTGAACAGGGCGATGGTCTGGTAATAGATCTCGGTTTCAAGGGTGGCGAAGCGCGGGCCGCCCAACACCAGAATGACGCCGAAGGATGTGAAGTTGAAGATGAACACCAGCAGCGCCGCGGCCGCCAGCGCCGGGGCCAGCATCGGCAGCGTGACGCGGGTGAACACGCGCCAGCCATTGGCGCCCAGCGTGCTGGCGGCCTGCTCAATGCGCGGGCTGAGGCGTGACCAGAAATCGCCGACCATGCGCAGCACGATGGTGGTGTTGTAAAACACGTGCGCCACCAGAATGGCGGTGAAGGTGTTGATGAACTCCAGCGGTTGCTGGCCAATGGCGATCAAGGCCTGGTTGAACCAGCCGCGCGGCCCCAGTACAGCGTTGAACGCCGCGGCCACCACCAGCGTGGGCAGCACGAACGGCACGCCGCTCACCACGCGCAGCCAACGCTTGCCGGGGAACTCGTAGCGGGCCAGTAGATAAGCGGCCGGCAAGCCCAGGGCCAGGGTGAGCAGCGTCGAAAGTATTGCTTGCCACAGGGTAAAACCCAGCACGCGGTGGATGCTGCTGTCCGTCAGCAACTGCTGCAAGGCTGGCTGCCAACCCCGCTCGAAGCTGAGCGCAAAGATACTGCCCAGCGGATAGAAGTAGAACATCGCCAGGAACAGCAGCGGCAGCAAAGCCAATGCGAGCGCTCTGCGCACAGCTACTCAGCCTGCCAGCGTGTGGCGCTCTGGGGGAAGTTGGCTTCTTTCCAGGCGAAGGCTTGCTCTACCCTGAAACGATAGATGTTGCCCAAGCCCAGGAAATCGACCGCATACTTCGCCTTGTAAAGCTTGTCGAGGGTCGTCAGCAGCTTCTTCTCAGCTTCGGGCGAGACGATCTCCATCTGCCCTTCCAGGATGATGGCGTTGTCACCGCTTTCCAGGTGGACCACCGCGGCCGCATTGGCCGCCAGGTTGCGCGCCTTGCGCGAATCTGTGCCTGTGCTGAAAAAGAAGCTGTCCTCATACCACAGGCCCCACACCGGTGCAGCATGCGGGCGGCCATCCTCGCGCACGGTACTGACCCAGTAGTTGCGCGCCGCGGCCATTTGTTCAGACACAACAGACCACGGCAACAGCCCGCCTTTCGCAGCGGGCTGGATGCCGTAGCCGGGCATATTGGGACGGCTGGCTTTCATACAAGCTCCTTACTGGCGTAGCACCACCTGCGTCCAGGCGTTGATCCATTGCTCACGCTTGGCGGCAATGTCCTCGGGACTGACCACCGAGGTCTCATCCGGCACTTCCAGATAGTTTACAAATTCCGGCTGCAGTTGGGCATTCTCATTGACCGGGAAAACGAACATCTGCATCGGCATGTCCTCCTGGAAGGTGGTCGAGAGCATGAAATCCACCCAGGCTTCGGCCAATTCACGGTTCTGCGTGCCGCGCAGAATGCCAACGAACTCGATCTGGCGGAAGCAGGCCCCATCCGCCACTACGGCGGCCGTGGGCGACTCGCTCAGCGGCTCCTCGGCGAAGACCAGCTCCACCGGCGGGCTGGAGGCGTACGAGACAATGATGGGGCGCGTCCCGCCCCACTGGCTGAACTCTGAGTAGTACGCCGTCTCCCAGTCGTTCACGACCTTGAGGCCGTTGTCCACCAGCCCCTGCCAGTAGTCCAGGTAGCCCTCCTCACCAAAGTGGCCGATGGTCGCCAGCAGGAAGGCCAGGCCGGGCGAAGACGTGGCCGGGTTCTGCACCGCCAGCAAGTCCGCGTATTCCGGCTTGAGCAGGTCTTCCAGATTGGCAGGCGGGGCGATGCCAGCCTCTTCAAAATAGGCCTTCTCGTAGTTCAAGCACACATCGCCAAAATCCACCGGCAGCGCGCGGTGCTGCGGGTCCAACTCGAAACGGTCAGGGATCTGGGCCAGCAACGGCGACTCGTACGGCTCAAAGATCTCGCCCGCGAGGGCGCGGCTGAGGAAGGTGTTGTCGACGCCGTAGAAGACATCCGCCAGCGGTTGAGCGCCGGCCAGCACGGCCGCATTGGTGGCCGAGCCGGTGTCGCCCATCTTGAGGAAGGTGACGGTGGCATCGTGCTCAGCCTGGAAGGCTGCCACCACTTCTTCGGAGACTGCGAACGAGTCGTGCGTCATCACTGTGAGAGTGCGCGGGTCTTGCGGCGCGGTGGCGCCACAGGCGGCCAGCAGCACCGCCAATAGTGCAAGTAGTAGTTTCTTGGTCATGGTTGCTCCTTAGTCATAATCTGCGGGCGTGAGCACACACAGCAGCAGCCCGCTTTCCAGTGCTACCGATGCGCCGGTATCAGCAACAACGTTGCTGATACCGCGGCTGCTACCAAAGGCGATGCGCTCCGTCTGCAGTGGATATTCAAGCCCCTGGGTGGTGACGCCCAGCGCATCGCCCGCCAGGGGGATCAGCGAGACGCGGCTGCCCACCGGCGCATCCAACTGAACATGCTGGCGAATGGGGAACAGCCGCTGCGAGCCATGCAGGAAAGTGATGGGCAGCGCGGCGAAGCGCGCATCGGCCGCCAGCATCAGGTTCGCCAGGCTGTGATCCCAGCGGCGGCCCAGCCCGCCCACCACGGTGACGGCGCTGGCGCCGGCCTGCTGGGCGTGCAGCAAGGCCAGCTCAAAGTCGGTCTCGTCTTTGCGGGACGGGTGAGCCAGCAGCTGCGTACCGTTGGCCTTCAACTCAGCTTGCAGCTCCGGCTCCAGTGAGTCCAGGTCGCCAACCAGCACATCCGGGTATACGCCCAGGGCGCGGCAGTGGCGCGAGCCGCCGTTGGCGGCGATGCGCAGGTCAGCCTGCGGCAGGCCGCCAGGCGGCAGGTCCAGCTCTCCGTTGGCGAAGACAAGTGCGTGCAAAACAAAAACCTCCTGCGTAATGCCGGAGGTTGGGTACTACTTGTGCGCATTTCCTCCGCCGGCATGATCCGGATCAGGTCGTACGGGTCGCAGACTTCGGTCTGCCTCTCAGCTCCCGCGGCGTTCTTGCTGCCGCAAAGCTCCCCGAGCGTATGTTGTAGCTTCTAGTATATCGTGTTGTTCAGGCGCGCGACTTGCCGTTTTTGTAATTGGCGGCGTAATAGTCGCACAAATCCGTGAGGGGGCAGTCCGGGCAATTCGGTTTGCGCGCCATGCAGATCTCGCGCCCCAGGCGGATGATGTTGAGGTGCGCGGCGTAGTACGTATCCGGCGGGAATATCGACTCCATATACGGGTGCGCCTTCTCGACGTTCATGTTGGCCGGGCGCAGGCCTAGTCGCCCGGTCACGCGATAGACGTGCGTATCCACCGGGAAGGCGGGAATATCCAGCGAGAACTGCAGCACGATGGCGGCCGTCTTCGGCCCCACCCCGTTGAACTGGGTCAGCCATTCGCGCGCCTCTTCGGCGGAATAGTCTTTCAGGAAATCGAGCGAGAGTTCGCCGCGCGCTTTGGTGATGGCTTGCAATACCGCCTTGATGCGCGGGCCTTTCTGGTTGGCCAGGCCCGCCGGGCGGATGGCGGCGATGATGGAGTTGACCGGCGCGTCGCGCACCAGCTCCCAGGTGGCGAACTTATCTTTGAGTGCGAAGAAGGCTACATCGCGGTTCACGTCGTTGGTGTTCTGCGAGAGGATGGTCGAGACCAGCTCATCCAACGCAGGCAGCGGCGTGCGCCACTCCGGCGTGCCGAAGAAATCGAGCAGGCGCTCGTGAACGGCCAGGGCGCGGCGGGCGAGCGCCTTCACGCCCGCTCCAGCCTGAAGACCGGCTCGGCCAGGCCTACGGCCTTGCCGCTCCAGTTGGTGACGGTGCGCTGCGGCCCGTAGGCGCTGAGCTGCGCCAGCTGCTCGGCGCTCAGTGCGCCGAGCTGGCGCAGCACCTCCAACGTGACGGCGTGGCTGGCCCACTTGCGCGCATCCCCATCGGCGATCTTGAGGGCGATCCCCACCGCGCCCGAACCAGCGCCAAGCACGCCGGGCGCCAACCCGATGGCCTGGAAGCCATCCGCGCCCACCTTGGAGACCAGCTGGCCGCCGGCGGCGCCCATCAGGTCCGTATCGAAACGCTCCGGGCCGCCGACCATATTCGGGTATGTGCGCATCGCCTCGGCGATCTGGGCGCAGGCGGCCGCCTGGGCCGCAGGCAACCCAGACGGGTCGGCCAGGCGTGCGTAGGCCAGCGCAGTGTTGTGCAGCGGCGCGGCCCAGTTAGGCGCCGAGCAGCCGTCTACCCCCACGGCGAGCTGCCCGGTTTGCATACCAGCCAACTCCGCGAACAGACTCAGGATTTCCTGCTGCAAGGGATGTGCTACATCCACATAGCTGTCAAGTTCCCAGCCGCGCAGGCGCGCATACGCCAGCATGCCCGTGTGCTTGCCCGAGCAGTTGTGACGTTCAGGCGTAGCTGCCGCGCCCTGGCGCAGCATTCGCTCTGCAGTGGGCGCGTGATACGGCGGGTGCGTGCCGCACAGCAATTGCGCTTCGCCGATGCCGGTCTTGTGCATCAAGCTATGTAGCATGGCCACATGCTCGTCGGTGCCGGAGTGCGAGGCGCACATCAGCGCCAGCTCTTGCGATGAAATGCCGTAGTGGGTCAGGCCGCCGGCCAACACGAACGGCATGACCTGGAAGGGCTTGGCGGCTGAGCGGAGGAAAGCCATCTGCTGCGGATCGCCATAAGAGGCCAGCAACTGGCCGCCCAGGCTGACCACTGCGATGGCGCCATAGTGCACTGATTCCTGCTGGCCCCCACGGCTCAGGCTGAATACGGGGCGGTAGCCAGGCTCGCTCATTGTTATTTGCGCTTGGCGTTGGCCAGCAGGCGGGCGGCATATTCCTGCATGCCGTGGCGCAGCCGCTGTATATACAGGGCGCGCAGCCGCGTGCTGGGCTTGTAGCGGTCGGCATACTTGCCAGCCAGCTTTTCGATCTCGGCCGGTGCATTCTTGCTGCGGCTGATGCCGCGCAGCTTGCCGTGCATGTCTTTGATCAGGCTGTGCATTTGCTTCAGGTCACGCGCTTCGGCTTTGCCGCCGCGGCCGGCCACGATGGTGAAGTTCTTGTATTCACGCGCCTGCAATTCTTCCAGATGCTCCATCCACAACGGGATATCCGCCTGCCCGATGAACGGCGGCTCATCCAGCGTGAGCGCGTCGCCCACAAAGATGACTTCATCCTCAGGGGCGATCAGCCAACACGCGCCCGGGCCAACGCCGGGCCGCTCAACGACCTGCAATTGGCTGCCGTCAAAATACAGATTGGCGGTGTGCGAGAAAGTGATGCGTGGCATGACCCAGCGCAAACCGGTCAGACCAGGCGTGCTCTCCCACTCTGCGCCGCTCTCCTGCCGCAGGGTCTTGAAAATGGCCGCCCGGCGGCGGAACTGGCGGGTGGTTTCATCGTGCGCCAGCACATCCGCCTGCAGGGTCTGGGCGCCCAGCGTGCGGTCCGGGTGCGCATCCAGATTGACCAGCGTAGTGCGCGGGCTGCCGCCGGCGTCCTTGAGCGCTGCCAGCCAGGCGCGGCCGTCCTCGGGCTTCAGCGGGGCATCCACCAGTATCGTGTGTTCGGGAAAAAGAAAGGCGCCAACCGTCACGCCTGCATAGCTGTTTTCAAAGAAAATATTGCGCTTGATCTTTCGCATTACTTCAATTCACCCGTACGCGCCACGGGCAACGTGAAGATAAAGCGCGAGCCCTTGCCGAGTTCACTTTCCACCCAAATTTCACCGCCGTGGCCTTCTACCGCCAGCTTGCAATACGCCAGGCCGAGCCCCAGGCCCTTGGTGTTGCCGGTCGCCCCCATCTGCACGCGGGCAAACTTCTCAAAGATGCGTTCCTGGTCCGCTTTGGGAATGCCGCGGCCCTGGTCTTGCACATACAGTTCAATAAAATCGCCGTTGCGCTTGGCGCCGACGGTGATCTTTTTCCCATGCTCGGAATATTTGAGCGCATTCTCGATCAGGTTGATCAGCACCCGCCGGATCATCTCAGCATCCGCCATGGCCTTGGGCAGGCCCTTCACCACGGCCGGGTCGAGCACGATTTCCTTGGCCTGTGCGCCGGGCGCGGTCGCCTCCAGCGCGGCCTGCACAATATCCGCCACAGCGTTGGGCTCGGGGTTGCCGATGCGCTGGCCGGCCTCCATCCGCGAAGTGTCCAGCAGCGAGTTGGCCAGGCGCTGTACGCGCTCCGTGGAGCGCATGGCAATATCCAGCACCGAGCGTATCGTCGGGTCCTGGTCAGCCGGCAGCATCATCTGCAGCACATCCAGGCCGGAGACCACGTTCGCCAGCGGAGAGCGCAGGTCGTGATAGATCATGGAGGCCAGGTCCTCACGCAGCTGGTCCAGACGTTTGCGCTCGGTGATGTCACGCAATATCCACTGCAGTTGCTCTACCCCTTCCACAATGATCGAGTGGACGAAGATCTCGACCGCGATCTGGGTATTACCCTGCCCTTGCAGAATAGACTCATAGGAAACCGAGCGGCCATTTTGCAAATTGGCCATATCCTTCCCCAGAGTTCTGTAATCCGCCTCATGGAAGTGGTGCACGTTCATGCTGTGCAGGCTTTCTTCATCAAAGCCGATCCACAACTCGGCCTGGCGGTTGGCTTCCAGAATGTTGCCTTGCAGGTCGGTCACGAAGATCGCATCGATGCTGTCTTCGAACAGCTCACGGTAGCGCGCCCGCGCCGATTCCATCTGCGCGAACAGCTGGGCGTGCTCGATCGCCGTGCCCGCCAGCGTGCCGATGCCTTCCAGCACGGGCAGGTCAGCCGCGTCGAATACGCCGCCGCTGGGGTTGAGTGCCTCGATAACGCCGATCACCCGCCCGCGGGCGCGGATCGGCACGCAGGCCACCGCCTGGGTCTTGTAGCCGGTCAGCTCATCCACAGCAGGGTAGAAGCGCGGGTCGTTCTGCGCATCCGGCACCACGACCCCTTCGCCGCGCTCGGCCACCCAGCCTGCGATCCCCTGGCCCAGCGCCACCTGGATGCCGATGACCTGTTTGCTGCGCTTGCCGGTGGCGGCGCGGAAGGCCAGTGCGCTGCCCGCCGGGTCCAAAAGCGCCAGCGACACGGCCTCCACATCCAGCGCGTCGGTGGTTTGCTCCAGAATGGTCTGCAGCACTTGGTCCAATTGCAAACTGGCGCTGATCGCCGAGGCGCTCTGCGCAATGGCGGTCATGATGCCGGCATTGCGCTGGCTCTCAGCATACAAGCGCGCGTTCTGCACGGCAAAGGCGGCCTGCTCGCCAATGATCTTGATCAGGCTCAGATGGTCTTCGGTGTAAAACCCGGGTTCAGGATTGGTGAGGGTCAGGATGCCGACCAGGCGCTCGCGCGCCAGCAACGGCGCGGCCACGACCGACTTTGGGCTGCTCTGCTTGCCGCCCGGCGTCGCCTGCCAGCGCGCATCCGCGCTGGTATCCGCCACCAGCGCCGGCTGGCGGTTCTTGCGCACCCACCCCGCCAGGCCGTCTTGCAGCGTGAACTTGAGCTGCTCGGTGGTCTCCTGAATGACCTTGTCTTTGACAACAATGATCGAGTCGAGCGGCAGGCCATTGTCGTCCAGCACGATGATGCTGCCGCTGCCGCCGCCCACGTTCTGCAGGCACAGTTTAATGACCCGCTCCAGTACCAGGCGCAGGTCTAAGGCGGAAGCCAGCTCACGGCTGACATGCACCAATAAGTCTAGCGAGGATCGCGGGTTGGCGCCGTGAACGGCGTCACCCTCAGAGGCTGCGGTGATAGCGGCCATTAGCTCACATGAGGAGCGGCAACCAGAGCTTGTTGCCGCGACAGATTAAGTCAGTATAGCATAGCGGCCAAAACCGCTCAGGAAGGCAGCGAGGGCAATTCCAGCAGCAAAACTTCCAGGGCCAGGCGGGTATTTACATTGGTTTCCAGCTGGGCCAGCGTATGTTCGACGGCTTGCAGAGCGCTGGCGGCCCCCGAAAAGCCGATCTGCTGGCCTACCGAGCTGATCTCAGCTGCTCGGTCCATGTTTGCGGCTTCCACAGCCGCGCCCGAGGCGCTCATAAGCACATCACGCCAGTACGAAAGCCAGACAAGAAGCATGCTTTTGAGCTGCTCACGGTCCTTACTGGCTTTCTCAGCAAACGCAAAGCGCTGCACCTTGTTGGCCGGCAACAAACTCTGCAATGAATCCAGCCATTGCGCGCGGCTTTCGAGCAGCGCAGGCTCCTGATGCAAGCGCATGGCCAACCCGGGCAGCCCCTGGCTCACCGAGGCCAGCAAGCGCGCTTGCTCAGCCTCCACGCCCAGGCGAGCCTGCAACGCAGGCGCAAGTTCGGCGGCCGGCAGCGGACGCAGGCGCAGCACTTCGCAACGTGAGACCACCGTGGCGGGAATGCTATCGGCATCCAGTGCGGTCAGGCACAGGATGACCGAAGGGTTGGGCTCCTCCAGCGTTTTGAGCAGTGCATTCGCAGCCTCTTCGCTGGCGTGGTGGAAGTTGAGCACTAGCGCGATCTGATAGCGCGCCTCCAGCGGGGTGAGCGACAGCGAGCGGGTCAGCGCCCGCAGCGCATCGATCTTGATCTCGCGGTCACCTTCCTGGCGTTCGACCAGCAGCAGGTCCGGGTGCTGCCCGCGGCCGAAGCCGCGGCAGGCGCGGCAGGCGCCGCATAGCTCGCCCGGCGCGGGCGGCTGGGTGCAGTTGGCCGCGGCCGCCAGGCGCAAGGCCAGGCTGCGGCGGCCCACGCCGATAGGCCCGGTGAATAGGTACGCGTGGCCCAGACGGTTGTCGGCGATCTGGCGGCGCAGCAAACCGACCGCCCATTCGTGGCCCAGCATGCCCCAGTTAGCATTTAAAGCAATGGGTGCTTCCATCAGAAGCACCCATTTTACTCTTTGCTCACTCCGCGCTCTTTAGCGCGTGCTCTTCTTTTTCGCTTTGGCCTTTGCCTTCGTCTTGGCCTTGGCTTTTGCTTTCGGCTTCGCTTTTGCTTTAGCCTTGGTCTTTACTTTCGCCTTGGGCTTCGGCGCGGTCTTCACTTTGGCTTTTGCTTTTGATTTGGCTTTTGCTTTCGCCTTCGGCGCGGCTTTGGCCTTCGCTTTTGGCTTCGCCTTGGCCTTCACTTTGGCCTTGGCTTTTGGTTTTGCTTTCGCTTTTGCTTTGGGCTTGGCTTTTGCCTTAGCCTTGGTCTTTGCCTTGACTTTGGGCTTAGCCTTAGCTTTCGGCTTCGCCTTGGGGGCCGCGGCAGCGATCAGTGCCGACGGCGCTTCCACGATCGGGAGCGTCGGCGTGATCGGCTCGGGCTCTTCGTCAAGTTCAGGCTCAGGTTCCGCTTCGGGCTCGCTGGCTCCCCAGTCAGACGCACTGTCCGAGCCGGCGTCATAACCCATGTCATCTACCTCGGCGGCCGCACCCATACCGGCAGGCTCATCCACGCGCAGGAACACTTCATCTCCGGCCCGCACGGCATCGCTCACCAGAATGGCCACATCGTCGCCGGGGTGGGCTTCCTCCACGCTGTTGTGCTCGATCTGCATGGAGCTGACCAGTTCCACAAGGTCTGTGCTGGAGCCCACAATATGGATCTCGTCACCCACTTTCAAGGGGGCGCTCAGGCTCAGTACCGCCGCACTGGGGCCGCCGAAGAAATGTGTGACTACACCAATTTTCTTCTCATTGTCCATGTGTTTCTCCTCCAAGACTGCTGGAATGATGAAATTACTATACATCATGTGAGAGGGGCTTTCAACGCCAAGAATCGCTACAGTACAATCACAGCATGGCAGACCTTGCTGCGGGGCTCAACCCGCAACAACAACAAGCATTGCACGCCGGCCTGGGGCCGGTTTTGGTGCTGGCTGGGCCTGGCTCAGGCAAAACCCGCGTCCTGACCCACCGCATCGCTCACCTCATCAGCGATCTGGGGGTCAACCCCTACAATATCCTCGCGGTTACTTTCACAAACAAAGCCGCCAAGGAGATGAACTCCCGTGTAGAAGCCCTGCTGGGCGGCCGCCCGCGCGGCCTGACCCTGGGCACTTTTCACTCAATTTGCGCCCGTTTGCTGCGCCAGGAAGCCGATAACCTGCCAGTCAGCAAGAACTTTGTGATCTATGACGCAGATGACCAGATCTCCCTGGTGCGCCAGGCGCTCAAAGACCTGAACGTGGACGAAAAGATGCACCGCGCCGGCGGCGTCCACGCCAGCATCTCGGCCGCCAAGAACGAGCTGGCCCTGCCCGAGGACATGCCCATCAACAGCTACCGCGACGAGGTGGTCGCCCGGGTCTACCAGCGCTACCAGCAGGCCCTGATGGCCAACAACGCCGTGGATTTTGACGACCTGCTGCTATGGTCGGCTCGCCTGCTGGAAGACAACCCTGAGGTGCGCAAGCGCTACGCCACGCGCTATGAGCACATTCTGGTGGACGAGTTCCAGGACACCAACCAGGCCCAATACAGCCTGCTCAAGCACCTCGCCTCCGTGCACCGCAACATCTACGTCGTGGGCGATACCGACCAGTCCATCTACCGCTGGCGCGGCGCCGATTACCGCAACGTGCTGCGCTTCGAGGAAGACTACCCGGACGCCCAGGTGATCCTGCTCGAGCAGAATTACCGCTCGACCCAGCGCATCCTCGACGCCGCCATGGCGGTGATCGACCGCAACCCGCACCGCACGCGCAAGCACCTGTTCACGGACCGCGGCCACGGCAGCAAGATCATCTACCAGCAAACCCTCAACGAAGAGGAGACCGGCAAGTTCGTGGTCGATACCATCGCCACCGCCATCGCGGCCCGCGGCGCCCGCCCGGGCGACTTCGCCGTGATGTATCGCACCAACGCCCAGTCCCGCCTGATCGAAGAAGCCTTCCTGCACGCCAACCTGCCCTACAAGCTGGTCGGCGCTCAGCGCTTCTACGGCCGGCGTGAGATCAAAGACGTGCTCAGCTACCTGCGCTTGGTCTTCAACCCCAATGATGAGGTCAGCCTGGGCCGCGTCATCAACGTGCCCACCCGCCGCATCGGCATCAAGAGCCAGGCGGCGCTGCGCACGATCGCATTGCAGAACAAGACCACGCCCGGCGCGTTGCTGATGCACATGGGCGCCAACCCCGAAGACCCCATGTTCGCGCCCATCGCTTCGCTCACCGCGCAGGCCATGACCCGCTTCGGCCAATTGCTCGCCAGGTGGAACGAGCTGGCCCAGGCCGGCGCCGAACCCATGCAACTGATGGACCGCATCCTTACCGATGTGGATTACCACGGCTATCTGATGGCCGATGGGCCGGATGAAGAAGCCCAGGACCGCTGGGACAACGTGCAGGAGCTCCGCCGCCTGGCCGCCGAATACGCCGGCAAGACCCTGCCGGAGTTCCTCGAGAACATCGCCCTCGTGTCTGACCAGGACACCATCGACGAATCCGGCGATGTGCCCACCCTGCTCACCCTGCACGCCGCCAAAGGCCTCGAATTCTCCACCGTGTTCATCACCGGCCTGAACGACGGCACCCTGCCGCATCAGCGCGCCCTGGATGATCCCGAAGAGATGGAAGAAGAGCGCCGCCTATTCTACGTAGGCATCACCCGCGCCAAGGACCAACTGGTGCTGGTGCACAACATGTACCGCAGCAGTTACGGCTATGCCGAGGGCACGCTGCCTTCGCGCTTTTTGGATGACCTGCCGGATGAACTGATCGAGGGCGGCAACCAAACCCGCCTGGAGCATCCCAACCGCCCTGACCGCTGGCAAAACCCGCGCCAGCGCAGCGCGCCCATCTTGCAAACCCAGTTCAAGCCAGGCATGAACGTGCTGCACCCCACCTGGGGTGAAGGCATGGTGCTCAACAGCCGCATTCAAGATGATGATGAAATGGTGGACATCTTCTTTCAGGATGTCGGCCTCAAAAAAGTGATGGCGGCCTTCGCCAACCTGCAACCATTACCCAAAGGCAAATAACGATGAACATCTTTGTGAGCGGCGGCGCGGGCTATATTGGCTCCGCCGTCGCGGCCGAACTGATAGCCGCCGGACACCAGGTCACCGTATACGACTCGCTCGTCACCGGGCATCGCCAGGCGGTGCCTGACGCGGCCACCTTCGTGCAGGCTGACCTGGCAGACAATGCGGCGCTGCGCGCCGCATTGTCTGCATCCAAATTCGAGGCGGTGCTGCACTTCGCCGGCTTCATCGAAGCCGGCGAAAGTATGAAGGATCCCGGCAAGTACTTCGAGAACAACGTCACCAACTCCTTCAAGCTCATCGAAGCAGCCCAGCAAGCCGGCGTGCAACGCTTCGTGTTCTCCTCCACTGCTGCGGTGTACCGCAGCAGTGATGAGCCCCTCAGCGAAGACGCACCCCTCGGGCCGGAGAATACCTACGGCCAGACCAAGCTGATGGTCGAGGAAGCGCTGGAGTGGTATCGCAAAGCGCATGGCATGCGCTTTGCGGCCCTGCGCTACTTCAACGCCTCAGGCGCCTACCCTGATCGCGGCGAGGGCCACCAGCCCGAAAGCCATCTCATCCCACTTGCGCTGCGGGTGGCATTGGGGCAACGTGACGACATCGCCATCTATGGCGACGACTACGCCACGCCGGATGGCACCTGCATCCGTGACTACATTCACCTGGCCGACCTGGCCTCTGCGCACCTGCTGGCGCTGGATGCGCTGGCCGAGCGCGACCGCCTGGTCTACAACCTCGGCAGCGGCCGCGGCTACTCCGTGCTTGAGGTGATCGAGGCAGCCCGCAAGGTGACCGGCCACGCCATCCCCGCCGTACACAGCCCGCGCCGCCCGGGCGACGCCGCCCGCCTGGTGGCTTCGCCGGCGCTGATCCAACGCGAGCTGGGCTGGCAGACCGTCCACTCCAGCCTGGAGAGCATCATGAGCAGCGCCTGGGCCTGGCACCAAAGCCACCCGCACGGGTACGACCACGAATGAAGATCTACTTTGCCTGCTCCATCATCGGCGGCCGCCAGGATGAGGCCGCCTACCGCCACATCGTCCAGGCCATGCTGGACGATGGCCACGCGGTACCCACGGCCGGCAACGCCGGCATCGTGGGCGCCAGCCACGCCGGCCTGGAGCCGGAGATGGATCCGGTGGCGGTCTACAGCCGCGATATTGGCTGGATCGATGAAAGCGATACGCTGATCGCCGAGGTCAGCACGCCGTCACACGGCGTGGGCTACGAGATCGGCTATGCGTTGGAGCATCAAAAGCCGGTGCTGTGCATCTTTCGCCAGGGCGTACGCGTCTCCAAGATGATCACGGGCAACACCATGCCCGGCCTGCAGGTCGCTGAATATGCGAATGAGCGTGAAGCGATCGAGATCGTGCGGAATTTCCTGGCGAACTTAAGCTAAGGCTTTGCCAGCGGCAGCACCACGGTGAAGATGCTGCCTTCCCCGACTTTCGAATCAACCCAGATGCGCCCGCGGTGGTTCTCTACGATCGTCTTGACGATCGCCAGACCCAGCCCCGTGCCGGGCACATTCGGCAGCGCGTTGGTGGCGCGGTAGAAGCGGTCGAAGATCTTGGTCTGCTCGTCCAGCGGGATGCCTGGGCCGGTATCGGCCACATGCAAAATGAGCTGCTTTTGCTCATGGCGCAGCATCACGCGCACTTCGCCACCCTGCGGCGTGTATTTGATCGCATTGCCGATCAGGTTGGCAGCTACCTGGCCCAGTTGCGTATGGCTCCCCAGCACCGCGGGCAAGTTATCCCCGGCGGACAGTTTGAAGCTCTGCGTCTTGGCTTCGATCTGAGACTGGAACGCCTCGATGGTCTTCTCAACGATGGCGCACAGATCCACCGGGGCCAGCTCGTCGATCAGGCCAACTTCCACGCGGCCCAGGTCGAGCAGATCATCGATCAGCTCAGTCGTGGTGTGCACGCTGGTCTTGACCCGCCGGATGAATTCGGCCTGCTGCGGGTTTACCGGGCCGGCCCGCTCGATCAACTCGACATACCCAAGGATCGCCGTGAGCGGCGAGCGCAGGTCGTGCGAGACCGTGTTGACAAAATCCTTGCGCAGATGGTCGAGCTCGATCAGATTGGTGATGTCGTGCAGGCTGATGACGGTGCCGAGGCCTTGGATCACCGACAGCCGCGCATCGTACGTGCGCCCTGTGGGGCTCTTGATCTCGGCCCGTGCGCTCTCCGCGGCTGGCTTGTCGAGCGCATCCAACAATTCCTTATTCGGCAGCACGTCTTGTAGCCTTCGCCCGGCCGGGTCTTTGCTGCCCAGGCCAAACGCCTTGCGGAAGGCGCGGTTGACCATCAGCACCTTGCGGTCAGCGTCCACCAGGATCACGCCGTCGTTCACCTGCTGCAGAATGCTTTCGAGCTCGGCCAGGCGACGGGCCAGCGGCCCGGTGACCCGCCCGGTCTCGCGGCGCAGCCAGCCTTCCCAGCGGCGCTTGCGCTCCAGGCCGCGGCTGGCTGCCTCCAGCAGCACGGCCGGCTCTACCGGCAGGGTCAGATAGTCCACGAAGCCCAGCTGGACGCCGCGCAAAAGCTGCTCCTGCGAGGCATGCTGCGCCAGGAAGATCACCGGCAATGTAGGTTGGCTGGTCTTGATGCTTTCAGCTAATTCGAACGAGTCTTCTTCAGCAAAATCCCCCAGAAACAATACATCCGGCTTTTGCGTGCGCAGCAGGCGGCGCAGCTCGCCACCGCTATGCGCCAGAGCAGCAGCGTAACCCGCCGGCTCCAGCACACGCTCAGCCAGCTGCTTGCACTCGATCTTGTCTGGCAGGGCCAGCAGCACTTGCTTAGGCACAGGCACGGAATAATAGCACGGGCTGGCTTTCTAACAATGCTCTTATTGACTCCGTAAGGCGGGGTCATAGAATACAGAAACGACCCGAGCTGCATTATGGAATACAAAGATTATTACAAGGTGCTTGGGGTTGGCCGGGATGCCAGCGCAGAAGACATCAAGAAAGCCTATCGCAAACTGGCGCTGAAGTATCACCCAGACCGAAACCCAGGCGACAAGACCGCAGAAGACAAATTCAAAGAGGTCAATGAGGCCAACCAAGTGCTCAGTGACCCGGAGAAACGCGCCCACTATGACCAGCTGGGTAGCGCCTACACCCAATGGGAACGTGGCGGTGGCCAACCCGGCGGCTTTGACTGGGGCCAGTGGAGCAACCGCGGCAACGGCAATGTGCATGTGGAATATGCCGACCCGGCCGATGTCTTCGGCGGGCGCATGGGCAGCTTCTCTGACTTCTTTGAGCAGATCTTCGGCGGCTTCCAGGGCGGCGGCTTCGGCCAGACCGCCACACGCCGCCCGCAGGGCACGCGTCCCGCCCCGGCCTATGAGCAGCACATCAGCATCAGCCTCGACGAGGCCTACCGCGGCGGCAGCCGCCTGCTCGACCTGAACGGCAAACGCCTCGAAGTCAAGATCCCCGCCGGCGCCCAAACCGGCACCAAGATCCGCATGGCCGGCGCCGCCAACGGCAGCGACCTCTACCTGATCGTAGATGTAGCCGGCGACCCGCGCTTCACGCGTGAGGGCGACAACCTGCGCACCGAAGTGCCCATCGACCTGGCCACCGCGGCCGGCGGCGGCGAAGTGCGCGTGCCCACCCTGGAGGGCGAGGTGGTGCTGACCGTGCCGGCCGGCACGCAGCCCAACCAATCCTTCCGGCTGAAGGGCAAGGGCATGCCGAAGCTCAAGCAGCCCAACACCCGCGGCGACCTGTACGCTCAGGCGCGTATCCGCATACCCAAGATCACCGATCCGCAAGACAAAGAGTTTCTGAAGAAACTTTCGCAGAACAGCTAACTGATAAGAGGTCTTATGCATACACAACGCAACCGTTCGTTCCTGGCAGTCATCAGCGTGCTGGTGCTGGCCGCCCTGGCCTGCGGCACCATCTCGCTGCCCAATGCCGGCGAAGCTCTGCAAGACTTTGGCAATCAGGTGCAGGAGCAGATCGAAAACATGGAGCTGCCCCAACTGCAGCAGCCCAACCCTGAGGTGCAGGTCTCCAGTGACATGCTTTCGCAGCAAGAGGCGCTGGTCTCGCTGTACAACGCCGTCAGCCCCGGCGTGGTGTCCATCGCCACCGTCTCGGGCCAGGGCGGCGCACAAGGCTCCGGCTTTGTATATGACATGCAGGGCCACATCGTCACCAACTTCCACGTCGTCGAAGGCGCCCAGTACATTGAAGTCACCTTCCCCTCCGGCTTCCAGGCCGTGGGCGAAGTAATCGGCGAGGATCTCGACTCGGACCTGGCCGTGTTGAAGATCGACGCGCCGGCCGAAGAATTGTTCCCGGTGCAAATGGGCGACTCGGACGCGCTGCAGGTGGGCCAGTACGTCGTGGCGATCGGCAATCCCTTCGGCCTGAGCGGCAGCATGAGCCTGGGCGTGATCTCCAGCAAGGGGCGCACGCTCGACTCGATGAACCTGGCCCCCAACTCCACCCAGTTCTTCAGTGCCGGCGACATCATCCAGACCGATGCCGCCATCAACCCCGGCAACTCCGGCGGCCCGCTGCTGAACCTGTATGGCGAAGTGGTGGGCGTGAACCGCGCCATCCGTTCGTTCAGTTTCAATGAAACCGGAGATGCACTGAACTCCGGCATCGGCTTCGCCATCTCCGCCAACATCGTCAAGCGCGTGGTGCCGAGCCTGATCGAAGTCGGCCACTACGAATATCCCTATCTGGGCCTGAGCAGCAGCTCCAACCTCAGCCTGGCTGCCGCCCAGCAACTGGGGCTGGAGAACAACAACGGCGCGCTGGTAGCCGCGGTAGTGGACGGCGGCCCGTCAGACCAGGCCGGCTTGCAGCAAGGCGACATGATCAAAGCCATCAACGGCCGCCTGGTCAAGAACTTTGACCAGCTTATCGCTTACCTGTTCGGCAATACCAGCCCCGGGGATGTGGTCGTGCTCGACATCATCCGTGAGGGCCAGACGATGCAGATCAACCTGACCCTGGGCGCACGCCCCGTGAGTCCTCCGTAGGACATATTTGATTAGAGTTACCCAAAAACGGCCCCGAAAGGGCCGTTTTTTGTTGTAGGCTGTAAGTGCGCTCGGATTCGCCAAAGGGCTTAATAATGAGACGCGTGCAGACCCCTGCGATACTTTGCCTGGCTGTCGCTCTGGCGGCGGCCAGCCTTGCCTGCAGTGTCACGGTGGACCTTGGCCGGGAGCCGGCCCGCTCCACCAACATCCCCCTCCAGACTTCACAAGCAGCACAGCCCTCCATGCCGGGCATCGTCCTCTCCAGTGACCTGGCCAGCCAGCAAGAGGCGCTGGTCTCCTTGTATGAGACGGCGAGCCAGGGCGTGGTCTCGCTGGATATTGACTCGCCGATCGGCCTGCGACACGGCGCCGGATTTGTGATCGACGACGCCGGGCACATTGTCACCAATCAGCATGTGGTCGACCGGGCGCGCGGTATCGAGGTCGTCTTCCACAACGGAGACCGCGCCACCGCGGTGGTATTGGGCACCGATGTCGACTCTGACCTGGCGGTCCTCAAAGTGGACTCGCCTCCCGAGCAGCTGGTTCCGCTGGTGTTCGGCGACTCGGAGCAGGTGCGAGTGGGCCAACTGGTGATCGCCATCGGCAACCCGTTCGGGCTGGAAGGCAGCATGTCCACCGGCGTGGTATCCAACCTGGCGCGCACCCTGCCGGGGCTCAACTCGGCCCAGTTGAATGAGGAGAACATCTTCGCCGTCGGCGATCTGATCCAGACCGATGCGGCCATCAACCCGGGCAACTCCGGCGGCCCGCTGCTGAACATGTACGGCGAGGTGATCGGCGTCAACCGCGCCATCCGCACCCTGTACTACAACCAGGACAATCAGGCGCTCAGCTCCGGCGTGGGATTCGCCATCTCGGCCAATGTGGTGCAGCGCATCGTGCCCTCGCTGATCGAGAAGGGCTACTACGAATACCCCTTCATGGGCATGACCAGCCTGACCGATCTGACCCTGGCGATCGCCGAAGGATCCGGGCTGCAGCATACTCGCGGCGCTTATGTGCGCCAGGTGCTGAGTGACGGCCCGGCGGAGCAAGCCGGCCTGGCCGAGGGCGACCTCATCACCCGGGTCAACGGCAAGGACATCAGCACCTCGACCGAACTGGCCGCTTACCTGCTGAGCCACACCAGCCCGGGCGATGTGCTGAAGCTCACCGTGCTGCGGGCTGACCAGCAGCTTGAGATCGAACTGACCCTGGGCGCTCGCCCGGCAGCGGCTCCGTAAGTTTGTTGTCAGCGGCGCGGGTTGCCGGAATTCATTGCTCGCTATCAACCACGGCAATATGGCTGCAGTGCGTTTGCATGTAGGCAAACACGGCCTGGGCAGTTTCATGGGCCTGGTATGCCTCCAGGCCAGCGCGGTCATCCAATGTGGCTATGAGAACAATGTCGTAATTCGCCGCGGCATTGACGAAGTTCGTCCCGATGTGAAGTTTTAGCAGGCTGGGTATAGATCCTTGGAGGCTGCGCAGTTGTTGTAGCGCGGCGGCACGGCCTTCCACGCTCGCATCCTTGAGCTTGAACAGCATCGTGTGCGTCACGGTGCTGCCGGCCAGTTCTTGCGCAGGGGTTGGCTGACCCTCAAAGATGAGCCGCATCTGCAGCTCATCATCGTCCATTTCGCCTGTATCCACGAAGCCCAGTTTTTGATAAAACCCTTGTGGGCTGTGCTCGTCTGGCACATAGCTAAGGGTCATCTCTTTTGCATTGGGCCGCCGCCGCACCCGTTCGATCAGCAACTGCATCGCCTGATAGCCGTAGCCTTTGCCTTGATGCTGGGCATCGATCAGAAAGCGCCACAAGTAATACTTGCCCTGCTCCACATCTTCTTCCACCATCATGAAACCCACAGGCGTGTCATCCGCATAGACAGCGCGATACCACGCCTTAGGCTCAAACAGCGCTTCAGCCAGCGAGTAGCTGTTGGGGGCAACAAATTTCTCCTGGGAGGGAGCGACGCTCAACTTCAGGATGTCATGCACGTTGTGAGCGGTAACGGGTCGCAAACTGATCGTTGTCAAAGGGCCTCGTGGAATCTTTACTCGCCTACGGGCGGGGCGGCAGACCCGCCGTAGTCCAGCACCTCACGGTGCTGGGCCCCGGGCTTCTGCGGGCCGATGATGCCGCGCGCTTCCATCTGTTCGATGATGCGGGCCGAGCGCGTGTAGCCGATGCGCATACGGCGCTGCAGCATGGAGATGGAAGCCCGGCCGCGGCGGCGCACCAGATCGACCGCCTCATCGAACATGTTGTCCTGCTCATCTTGATTCTGGATCTCTTCGATCTCTTCCCAGATCGGGATCTGCTTCAGCGGCAGGTTGCTGGCCGGGGCATCGTCGCCCTCATGGTCAGTGGTGGTGCGGGCCGCGCCGGGGTGGGCCTGCGGCGCGCTGCCGGCGAAGCTGCGCCAATGGGTGGTGATGCGCGTGATCTCGCTCTCGGCCAGGAAGGCGCCCTGCAGGCGCACCGCCGCCGGCGCGTCCGGCGGCTGGAACAGCATGTCACCCTTGCCCAGCAGGCGCTCAGCGCCCGGCTGGTCAAGGATGACGCGGCTGTCGGTGGTGCTGGCCACGGCGAAGGCGATGCGGGCGGGGAAGTTGGCTTTGATGAGGCCGGTGACCACATCCACCGAGGGGCGCTGGGTGGCCAGCACCAGATGGATGCCGGTGGCGCGCGCCAACTGGGCCATGCGCGTGATGAGCTTCTCGGTCTGGTCAGGGGCGACCATCATCAGGTCAGCCAGCTCATCAATAATGACGACCAGATAGGGCAGTTTTTCGCCGTCTTGCTGGACGCGCTGGTTGTAATCAATGATGTGGCGCGCGCCCACCTTGGCAAAGCGCTGGTAGCGCTTGTCCATCTCATGCGTGACCCATTGCAGAATACCAACGACGCGGTCGATCTCGACCACGACCGGAGTAAGCAGGTGCGGGATGCCGTTGTAGCCGGTCAGCTCGACCCGCTTGGGGTCGATCATGATCAGGCGCAGCGTCTCGGGCGTGTTGTTGAGCAGCAGGCAGCAGATGAGTGCATTCACGCACACAGATTTGCCGGAGCCGGTGGCGCCGGCGATCAGCAGGTGCGGCATAGCAGCCAGGTCGGCCGAAACCGCATTGCCGGCTACGTCTTGCCCCAGGGCGAAGCGCAGCGGTGAGCGCAGGCGGCTGAAGGCTTCGCTCTCGACCACGTCACGCAGGGCCACGCGGCCGATCTGCTCATTGGGCACTTCGATGCCGACGTAGCCTTTGCCCGGCACAGGCGCCTGGACGCGGATGCGCGAGGCCGCCAGCGCCAAAGCCAGATCATCGGCCAGGGCGGCGATCTTGCCAACGCGTACCCGCGTGCGGCCGCCGCGGGTCTCGAGGAACTCCGGCTCTACGCCGAACTGGGTGATGGTGGGGCCGCGATTGATCTCGACGACTTTGGCGGGCGCGCCGAAGGAGTGCAGGGTCTCTTCGATGAGGTCAGCCCGCTGGCGGTCGTGGTCAGCGCTGAAGCTGATGACATCGCCGGGGTCGAGCATATCCGCCAGGGTGGGCAGCTCCCAGACCGGCTCGGCGACCGGAACGGCCGATTCGGCGATCTCTTCGTTGATTTGCTCGGCGAGCTGGTTGATCTCGGCTTGCTGCTCAGGCGTTATCTGGGGCGCGGCCTGAAGCGGCGCAGTGGCAACAACTGGCGAGCTGGCATAGCCCACGCCCGATTCGGCATAGATCGCATCCGCCGCGGGTGTGTACGCCTCCCATTCGGCCTGCGGCGTGCGGGCCGGCAGGCGGCTGCGCAAGCCCGCAAACAAGGGCGGCAGCCAGGCCACCAGGCTGCTGGCGGGCAGATCGAAGGCCAGCAGGACGGCGATCAGCAGCCAGGTGAGCAAGCTGACCCACATGCCGGCCGGGCCCAGGCCGCCCAGCAGCCAGTTGTGCAGGCCGGCGCCGATGCGCCCGCCGCCCATGCCCTGGGCGGCCAGCTCCAGCGAGGCTGCGGCATCAATGGGGAAGAGGAAGGCGTGCAGCAGCAGCAGCACCGCCCCAAAGAGCAGACCGATGCCGACCAGGCGGCGCAGGCGCAGGGGCGGGATACGCTCAAAGTTACGCAGCACCAACCAAACGCCGAGGAGGATGAGGGCGACCGGGAAGAGGTACAGCCCCCAGCCCAGGCCGCCGCGCAGCAGGCGTAACCAGGCCGCGCCGAAGCTGCCGGGCGAGCTGGAGAAGACCAGCAGCAAGGTCAGTACGCCGACGGCGGCAAGCAGGATGCCAAGCGCATCCAGCTTGCGGTCTGGCGAGATGCTGGCCCAGAAGGATTCGATGGCCGGCAGCAGCTGTGGCTCGTATGGGCTGCGCCCGCCGGCCTTTTTAGTAGAACGTTTCTTTTTTGCCATTCGTCAAAATTGGGTTTTGAGTATAGCGCAAGGGAAATTGCGCCGCTGTATTGGCGCAGGACGGCTGGCTGCCCGTAAAAGTTTTAATAATCATCATTCTTTTTTGGGGGCGGGGTAGCTTCGTTAAAAGTTAAAACTTTTGTCAAGCTCTGCCCGGCCCTCACCCTTGGGTAGCGGTACAGCCTACCCCGAAGCGGGCTGTGGCGGGTGAAAACGGCGGTCTTGTCAAGCAGTTATACTGACAACGAAGCGAGGAATTTTGTTCGAGATCACTTTTTTAGGCACATCCGCCTCGGCGCCTTCGGTACACCGCGGGCTTTCAGCGCACATCATCAAGCATGATGAGCATCGCTTTCTGGTGGACTGCGGCGAGGGCACCCAGCGCCAGATCCTGAAGTCTGGCCTGGGGTTCAAGCGGCTCAACCACATCCTGATCACCCACGGCCACCTGGACCATATTCTGGGGCTGGCGGGGCTGTTTTCCACCTTTACGCGCTGGGAAACGCTGGAAGATGTCGAGATCATAGCGGGCAAGTGGACGCTGGAGCGCATTGATGCCCTGCTGTACGGCGTGCGCGTGATCCCTAAAGGCAAGCAGAACCCGGTGAACGTAAGCCTGCGCGCCGTGGAGCCGGGGCCGATCTTTACGGCGGATGATTTTGGGGTGCGCGCCTTTGCGGTGAGCCACCGCGGGCCAGACTGCCTGGGCTTCGTGTTCGAGGAGCAGCCCCGCCGCCCGTTCCTGCCCGAGAAGGCCGAAGCGCTGGGCGTGCCGCCCGGGCCGCTGCGCCGTGACCTGGTGCAGGGCCAGATGGTAACGCTGGCGGACGGCCGCGTAGTACAGCCGGATGAGGTGCTGGGCGAGGAAGTGAAGGGCGCCAAGCTGGTGCACATTGGCGATACCGGGCGCACCGACGATATTCTAGAGGATTGCCGCGGGGCGGACGCGCTGGTGATCGAGGCGACGTATCTGGAGGAGGAGCGCGAGATGGCGCGCGAATTCGCCCACCTGACGGCGCGCCAGGCCGCCGAGCTTGCGCGAGATGCGGGCGTGGGCAAGCTGCTGCTCACGCATATTTCGCGGCGCTACCGCGAGAGCGATGTACTGGCTGAGGCGCAGGCGGTCTTCCCGAATGTGGCCGTGGCGCGCGACTTCGATACGTTCCAGGTGCGCCGGGGCGAGGTGGTGAAGCTGGGCAAGCAGAAGGCGGACAGTAAAGGGCAAAGGGCCGAGGACGCGGAAGCATAAATCGACGCTACTTGGAAGATATGCCTATAAGGATCCTTCCCTGATCTAGTTCCGGCGGTCTGGTGTGGATGTAAGCACACGCTCAGGATGATTGCGCTGCTGCGCAGCGCGGCAGTTTGCTACGCAAACTGCGCATGTGCATGAAACGAGGATACTAAGAATCCTCTTCATCCTCGAATAGCTGCAAGACCTCGATATGCTCCTCTAACGCCCGGATAGCATCGTGGTTCTTGAAGATGCGCTTCTTTTCAATTTCAACTACCAGTTGTAATTCTTCAGCGTTCAGCTTCAACAACTTGTCGATCACAGCTTCGGGAGTTATGAAGAAGCTATCGATCCAGGAGATGTGACGCGTTGCGGACAGGCTAAAGGCCAGCTGTTGCTTGGCGAACGCCTTTTGTTTTTCATTCCCCAAAAAGAACCTACGAACTTTCGACTCGCTACGCTTGATGTCTTCGGTCAGGCGGCGCGTGACGAGTTCATTCATCGTTCGCGAAGTATAGGTTTCTATTCGTTCCAGGCTCTCCAGGACCGGCTTTAGCGAGACGATCCCGCCGCCGCGCCGGACAATGTACTCGGTCCCGCATGACGAGCAAGCAAAGTGGTCAGTATCATTGCCGACCTCCAGCCTGCTTCCACACGCCTGGCAGGTAAGAGAAACAAAATCAGTCATATAAACCACGCCTTTGCAGGATTATATGACCGAGCTGGAGTTCTACGCGCAGTTCTCACAAAAGAGGCGGCCCAATGGGCCGCCTCTTTTTATTGACTAGACTTGCAAATCTACATCGCGCCGATGATGAGACCCATGACGGCGAAGACGACGAGGTTGTAGCCGGCATTGATGAGCCAGAGCTTAAGCGGCTTGCCCTCGTACATGTAGTTGACGCCGAAGGCGGCCGCCACCCACACGCCAACCACCAGCCCATAGGTCAGGCCGGGCACAGCGCCAGCCCCGCGGCCGAGGAAGGCGGCCAAGGCGAAGGCCATGATGATTTCCAGTATCAGGGACATGATGAGCAGGCGTCCCAGATCAGGCGTTTGCTGGGTGCTGGCTTTGCCTTTGCCCTTGGAGCCCATGCCGATGAGCGCCTGCCAGGGTTTGGCAAAAATGAAGGTGTACCAAATGAAGCCGAGGAAAAACGCCGCCAGGGCGGCAAAAGCGACTGCAAGATAATTGATGTCCATTGAATCTCCTTCGCGTAAGGCGATTTGGAAAGTTTAGACGATTTGCCTGGTCTTATACAAGTAGTAGCCGCACGGCTCATCTATCGCCCGGGTTGGGGATTGCTTCGTCCGGCTGCGCCGGCCTCGCAAAGACGGCACACTACGCGGTAAGCCTAAAACTCACGCAATTTGACACATTAATAAGCGAAGGATATACTCGCCCCCAATTGAATAGGAGTTGCTGGCGTTGCGAAGCAACGCACAACTCCAACGCGTGGCGTAAGCCACGCAACTCATCCAGAGAGGTGGAGGGAATCGGCCCTTTGAAGCCTCGGCAACCCCCTGAAACGGACGGTGCCAAATCCGACAGACGAATTCTGGAAGATGAGGCGATGAAAGTCTAGTTTCAGTCGCCTCTTGCATTAGAGGCGTTTTGTTTTTAACACCAGTGAGCAGTACACAGTGATGCGTGAGCAGGAGACCCTGTTCACTGGTTCCCGATCACTGCTCACTGGACCTGGAGGTTTATTTTCTTGAGCACACACCGCACCTACACTCGCCGCGGCTTCCTGGATGCGCTGGCCAAGCGCGTTCTGGTCTACGACGGCGCCATGGGCACCAGCCTGCAAAAAATGAACCTGACCG
Organism: Anaerolineales bacterium; assembly: GCA_019637675.1. Taxonomy (GTDB): domain Bacteria; phylum Chloroflexota; class Anaerolineae; order Anaerolineales; family UBA11579; genus JAMCZK01. The sequence goes on from JAHBVE010000003.1 coordinate 209,481, forward strand.
CCGAGCACTACGGCGGTGAGCAATACAACGGCTGCCCGGACTACCTCAACATCACCTACCCTGAGGCGCCGGCCGCCGTGCACCGCTCCTACCTGGAAGTCGGCGTGGACGTGGTGGAGACCAACACCTTCCGCAGCAACCGCCTGACTCTGGGCGAGTACGGCCTGGGCGAGCGCACGATCGAGATCAACGTGGCCGCCGCCCAGCTGGCCCGCAAGCTGTGCGAGGAGTTCAGCACGCCGGAGCAACCGCGCTTCGTGGCCGGCTCGATCGGCCCCAGCGGCAAGCTGCCCAGCGCCGACGACCCAACTCTGTCCGACATCACCTATGACGAGCTGGTCGAGCTGTTTCGCGAGCAGGCCGTGGGCCTGATCCAGGGCGGCGTGGACGTGCTGCTGATCGAAACTTCGCAAGACATCCTTGAGGTCAAGGCGGCCATCAACGGCATCCAGAAAGCCTTCGAGGACACCGGCGAGGTGGTGCCGCTGCAGTGCCAGGTGACGCTCGACGTCACCGGGCGCATGCTGCTGGGCACCGACATCGCCGCGGCCCTGACCATCCTGGAGGGCATGCCGATCGACGTGATCGGCCTGAACTGCTCCACCGGGCCGGAGCACATGCGCCAGCCAGTCAGCTACCTGGGCGAGCACACCCATCTGCCCGTCTCGGCCATCCCCAACGCCGGCCTGCCGCTCAATGTGGACGGCGAGGCGGTCTACCCGCTCGAGCCGGCCCCGTATGCCGAAGAGATGTTCGAGTTCGTGCACAAGCATCATGTCAGCGTAGTCGGCGGCTGTTGTGGCACCACGCCGGAGCACCTGAAGCAGCTCATTGAGAAGCTGAACCACCACCCCGCCCCGCCGCGCGCCGAAAAACCCCTGGCGCGTTTGTCGTCCTCGATGCAGGCCACCAGCATGGCGCAGGAGCCGCCGCCGCTGCTGATCGGCGAGCGTCTGAATGCGACCGGCAGCCGCCAGTTCAAGCGCCTGCTGATGAACGAAGACTTCGACGGCATTCTGGAGATGGCCCGCGAGCAGATCGCCGGCGGCGCCCACACGCTCGATGTGAGCGTGGCGCTGACCGAGCGCCCGGACGAGGCCTATTTGATGGGCAAGGTGGTCAAGAAGCTGGCCATGGGCATCGAAGCCCCGCTGGTGATCGACTCGACCGAGCCGGACGTGATGGAAGTGGCCCTCAAGATCGCCCCCGGGCGCTGCCTGCTCAACTCGACCCATTTGGAAGCCGGCCGCCCCAAGATGGACCAGGTGCTGCGCCTGGCCCGCGAACACAACGCGGCCGTGCTGATCCTGACCATTGACGAGAGCGGCATGGCCAAGACGGCCGAGCGCAAATTCGAGGTGGCCAAGCGCATCCATGACATCGCGGTGGACGAGTTCGGCTTCCGCGCCGAGGATCTGGTCTTCGATGTGCTCACCTTCCCGTTGAGCACCGGCCAGGAGGAGTTCGCCAACAGCGCGGTGGAGACGATCAACGCCATCCGCGAGATCAAAGAGAAACTGCCCGGCTGCTTCACTTCGCTGGGCGTAAGCAACGTCAGCTTCGGCCTCAGCAAAGCGGCCCGCCCGGTGCTCAACAGCATGATGCTGCACTTTTGCGTGCAGGCCGGGCTGGATATGGCGATCGTGCATGCCAGCAAGGTCAAGCCGTACGCCGAGATCCCCGAGGACGAGCGCGTGCTAATGGAGGACCTGATCTTCAACAAGCGCCCGGACGCGCTGCAGAAGGTCATCGAGTTCTACGAGAACCGCGCCCCCAGCGAAGAGGAAGGCGCCGAAGACCCCACCGAGGGCATGACCTCGGAGGAGAAGCTGCACTGGAGCATCCTGCACCGCCACAAGGAAGGGGTAGAGGATGCGATCGACGAGGTCATCGGGCGCAAGCAGCACGAGAGCGACCATGTGACTGCGGTCAATTTGCTCAACAACACCCTGCTGCCGGCGATGAAAGAGGTCGGCGACAAGTTTGGCGCGGGCGAGCTGATCCTGCCGTTCGTGCTGCAGTCGGCCGAAGTAATGAAGAAGTCGGTCAACCACCTCGAGAACTATCTTGAGAAGGTCGAGGGCGTCAGCAAGGGCAAAGTGGTGCTCGCCACCGTGTACGGTGACGTGCACGACATTGGCAAGAACCTGACCAAGACGATCCTGGTCAACAACGGCTACGAGGTCTTCGACCTCGGCAAGCAGGTGCCGGCTGAGACCATCATCAGCAAGGCGCAGGAAGTCGGCGCCACGGCCATCGGCCTGAGCGCGCTCCTGGTCAGCACCAGCAAGCAGATGCCGCTGATCGTCAACGAGCTGCAGCGCCGCGGCCTCAAGTACCCGGTGCTGGTGGGCGGCGCGGCGATCAACCGGCGCTTCGGCTGGCGCATCCTTTACACCGAGGGCGGCACGCCCTACCAGCCGGGCGTCTTCTACTGCCAGGACGCCTTCGAGGGCCTAGAGACGATGGACAAGTTGATCGACGAGCCCAAGCGCGCCGAGCTGATGGAAGACATCTTCACCAAGGCCGCCCGCGAGCTGGAGCGCGAGAGCAAGCCGCGCCAGGCGGCACGCGTCACCGGGCGCTCGGCCGTCGGGCCGGCGGCCAGGATCCCCACGCCGCCTAAATGGGGCGTGCATGTCGTGAAGGAAATGCCGCTCGATCTGGTGTTCGAGTGCCTGTACAAGAATGAGCTGTATCGCCTCTCGTGGGGCGCCAAGAACAAGCAGGGCGCCGAGTGGCAGCAGATCTCCAAAGAATTTGACGAGCGCCTGGCGCGCATGGAGCGGCATGCCAAGCAGACCGGCTGGCTTAAGCCGCAGGGCGTGTACGGCTACTGGCCGGCCCAGGCCCAGGGCGACGAGCTGCTGGTCTACGACCCGGCCAGCCTGGCCTCCGGCAAGCCGGCCGAGCTGACCCGCTTCGCCTTCCCGCGCCAGCCCAGCGGCGAGCTGCTGTGCCTGGCCGACTACTTCGCCACGGTGGAGAGCGGCATCATGGACGTAGTGGCGCTGCAGGTGGTGACGGTGGGCCAGCAGGCCACCGACGAGCTGGAGAAGCTGCAGACGGCCGGCGATTACACCGAGGCCTACTTCATGCACGGCCTGGCAGTGCAAACCGCCGAGGCCACCGCAGAATTCCTGCACCGCCATATCAAGCGCGAGCTGGGGCTGGAGCCCAAGCAAGGCAAGCGCTACTCGTGGGGTTATCCAGCCATCCCGGATGTGGATGACCACGCCAAGGTGTTCGAGCTGCTGCCCGCCGGCCGCGAGCTGGGCATGAACCTGACCGAAGGCTTCCAGCTGATGCCAGAGCAATCCACCGCGGCCATCATCCTGCACCACCCTGAGGCCAAGTACTACAGCGTGGGCGAGAGCCGCGTCGAGCAGCTGATGAAGGAACGCGGCTAGCGGATGGCCAATCCTAAAGCCATCGCGCGGCGCAAGCCACAACGCCTAGCTCACTATGACTATGCGAGTGCAGGCGCGTACTTCTTCACCATCTGCACCAACGACAGACAGCATTTGTTGGGAAGCATCATTGCAGAGGGAGTTCAGCTTACCCCGGCTGGGGAGATCGCAAAGCGCACATGGCTTGACTTGCCTCAGCACTATTCACTGATCAAGCTTGACGAGTTCATTGTGATGCCCAACCATGTACACGGCATCCTTTGGCTGACTGAAAAGCCGTATCAATTGCAAGCCGTAGGGGAGGGTCTAAGACCCTCCCCTACAAATACACAACGTCAACCCGGCCTGACCGAGCTGATACGCGCCTTCAAGTCTTTCTCTGCTCGTGAGATCAACAAGCTTCGCAAAACGACTGGTTCGGTTTGGCAACGCGGCTTTTACGAGCATATTGTCCGTAATGACAATGACCTGTACCAGCACCGCGCCTATATTCAAAACAACCCTCTGAAGTGGACCATCGACGAGTATTACGCATGAGCAACTTTATTGATACCCTCAAAAACACCGGCACCCCCCTGCTGGCCGACGGCGCCATGGGCACCGTGCTGCACGAGCGCGGCGTGGCGTTTGCGCGCAGCTTTGATGAGCTGAACCTGATCGACCCGCAGCTGGTGACCAGCATCCACGCCGAGTACATCGCCGCCGGGGCCGAGATCGTGATGACCAACACCTTCGGCGCCAACCGCTACCGCCTGGCCGAGCACGGTCTCGAGGAGCAGGTGGCCGAGATCAACCAGCGCGGCGTGGAGCTGGCGCGGGCCGCGGCGGCCGAAGCCAGCCGCCCGGTGTGGGTGGCGGGCGACATTGGCCCGCTGGGCGTGCGCCTGGCGCCCTTCGGGCGCGTGCAGCCTGAGGAGGCCCGCGCCGCCTTTGAGGAGCAGGTGCGCGGCCTGCTGCTGGGCGCGCCTGACCTGCTGATCATCGAAACCATTACCGATCTGTACGAGCTGCGTGAAGCCGTTCAGGCCGCCAAAGCGCTGACCGAGCTGCCCGTGCTGGCCTCAATGACCTTCACGCGGGATGACCGCACTTTGCTGGGCGACACGCCCAGCAAAGTGGCGACAAAGATCCACGAAGCCGGCGCCGACATCATCGGCATCAACTGCTCCGGCGGGCCGGCCCAACTGCTTCGCATCCTCAAGCAGATGCGCGAGGCGGTGCCGGGCGCAAAATTCTCAGTGATGCCGAATGCGGGCTGGCCTGAGCAGGCCGCCGGGCGCATTCTGTATCCGGCCGGGCCGGAGTACTTTGGCCAATATGCCCAGGCCTTCGCGCGGGCAGGCGCCAGCATCGTCGGCGGCTGCTGCGGCAGCACGCCGGCCCACATCCGCGCCATGCGCGCCGCGCTCGACGACCCGACATCGGTCGAGCCGCTGGACAATGGCTCGATGCGCATCATCGAGCGCACCGAGCAGGTCATCGGCACGGACAAGGGCTCCGAGCTGGTCGAGAAATTCCAAAAAGGCCGCTTCGTCGTGGCGGTGGAGATGGACCCGCCGCGCGGCCTCTCCACCAGCAAGCTGCGCCTCGGCGCCAGCTTGCTGCAAGAGGCCGGCGCAGACGTCATCAACGTGGCCGACAGCCCGATGGCGCGCATGCGCATGAGCCCGTGGGCGGTGTGTGACATCATCCAGCGTGAGGTGCAGATCGACACCACGCTGCACTTCCCCACCCGCGGCCGCAACCTGCTGCGCGTGCAGGGCGACCTGCTGGCCGCCCACGCCCTCGGCATCCGCAACGTGTTCGTGGTCATGGGCGACCCGACTGCGATCGGCGACTACCCGGATGCGATGGACAACTATGATCTGGCGCCCACCGGCCTGATCAAGCTCATCAAGCGTGGCTTCAATTCCGGCGTAGACCATGCCGGGGCGGAGATCGGCCAGCCGACCTCGTTCTTCGTAGGCGCGGCGCTCAACCTGGCTCCGCCTGACCCGGAGCGCGAGATCAAGCTGCTCAAACGCAAGCTCGCCAATGGGGCTGACTTCTTCTTGACCCAACCGGTCTACGAGCCCGCCAAAGCGCGTGCCTTCCTGCAACGCCTGGCCGACAGCGGCAACGCGCTGCAGAAGCCGGTGCTGGTGGGCGTATTGCCGCTGTTCAGCGTGCGCCACAGCACCTTCCTGAACAATGAGGTGCCGGGCATCTCGATCCCTGAGAGCATTCACGCCCGCATGGAGGGCGCCGGCTCCAAAGAGCAGACCGCGGCCGAGGGCATCAGGATCGCCGCCGAGATCATTGAAGAGCTGCGCGAATGGGGCCAGGGCGTGTACCTGATGCCACCCTTCAGCCGCTACGACCTGGCGGCCCAACTGATCGACACGATCCGCGCCGGCGACCGCTAAGCAGCCCGCGTTGTCAAGGCATTAAAAAAACAGAGAGCGGCCCCAGGCCGCTCTCTGTAAAGTTGTTACTTATAAGTTTTAACCCCCACCCACTTAGAAACATTACTTCTCATCTGAGCTGTTAGGCGCGCAGTTTCGCGCCTAGCTCTTGCGTTACGCGGCGCACGATGCGCTCGCGCAGTTTGGCAACCTCATCATCGGTCAGGGTGCGCTCCGGGTGCTGGTAGGTGAGCTGGTAGGCCAGGCTCTTCTTGCCCGCGCCGATCTTGTCGCCGCGGAACACATCGAAGAGGGAGACGCCGGCCAGCAGGTTGCCGCCGGTCTGGGCGATCATGGCTTCCACCTGGCCAGCAGGCAGGCTCTCGTCGACCACCAGGGCCAGATCCTCGATGACCGGCGGGTACTGCGGCACCGGCCGCGAGTCGAAGCGCTCTGGCGCCAACTCGCTCAGCACTTCCAGGTTGAGCGTGATGGCCTGCAGGGTGTGCGCGCCCAGATCGTACTGGCCTTGCACCTGCGGGTGCAGCTCGCCGAAGACGGCCAGCTGGCGCTCGCCGGCCAGCACGCGGGCGCACTTGCCCGGGTGGAAGCTGGGATGCGTGCCCGGCTCGTACTTCAGGTCGTGCAGGCCGAGGCCGGCCAGCAATTCAGCCAGCACGCCTTTGGCGGCGTAGAAGTCGTAGGCAGCGCTATCGGCAGCCTGCCAGCCGGCGGGCTGCTGCTGCCCGCCCAGCACCACGACCAGGCGGGACAGCTCATCCGGCAGGGTTTCCTCGGAGGCATGGAAGACCGGCCCGATCTCGAACAGGGCGATGCGCTGGCGCAGGCGCGCATTGCGCTCGGCGATCTCAAGCACCGAGGCCAGCAGACTCTTGCGCAGTACTGTGCGCTCCTGCGAGATGACATTGGCCAGCTTCACATACGGCTTGTCATCCGGCGCGGTGCCAGGCGGCAGGCGGCGGGCCTCCTCCTCCGGCGTAGTGAGTCGATAGGTCATCACTTCCTGGATGCCCATGCGCGCCAGGGCGTCTTTGACGCGCTCCTCGAGCTCGAGCTCCGGGTTGCCGTGCTGCGGGGGCAGCGGGTCACCGATGCGCGTAGCCGGAATGTTGTCATAGCCATAGATGCGGGCGATCTCTTCCATCAGATCCGCTTTGCCGACCACGCCAGTTTCGATATCCAGGCGGTGGTCTGGCACGGTGACGGACAGGCCGTCGCCCTTGGAAGCAACCTCGAAGCCGAGACTGGCCAGGATGCTAGTCATCTGCTCATTGGTGAGGGCCACGCCCAGCCAGCGCTGGGCGTCGGCTGGGCTGATCTCAACCTCCACCACCGCGGCGGGCCGGGGATATTCGTCCACCAGGCCGGCATCCACAACACCGCCAGCCCACTGGCGCATCAGCTCCAGGCCGCGGCTGACGCCGCGCGGCGCCATGGCCGGGTGCACGCCGCGTGAGAAGCGATAGGCGGCTTCAGACGACATGCGCTGGGCCACCAGCGTCTTGCGGACATTTATGAAGTTCCACGACGCGCCTTCGAGCAGCACGTTGCGGGTGGCCTCGGTGACCTCGGACTCCAGGCCGCCCATGATGCCGCCGATGGACAGCGAGCCGGCCGTGTCGCACACCAGCACGGTGAAGTCATCCAGCTTGCGCTCGACATCGTCCAGCGTGGTGAGGGTTTCGCCCGGCTTGGCCGGGCGGGTGATGATGGTCGGCGGCTTGCCGCCGGCGCGCTGCACCAGCACATCGTAGTCGAAGGCGTGCAGCGGCTCGCCAAGCTCGAGCATGGCGTAGTTGGTGGCGTCCACAATGTTGTTGATGGGGCGCATGCCCGCCAGGCGCAGGCGCTGCTGCACCCAGGCCGGGCTGGGCTTGATCTCGACGTTGCGGATCAGGCCGAGCACAAAGCGCGGGTTGAGCTCGCTGTCCTTGATATCCAGCTTGACCGCCCCATCGATCTTGGGGCCAGTGGCCTGGACCTCGGTGGGCATGGGTTTGAGGGCGCGGCCGGTGAGGGCCGCGATCTCACGCGCCACGCCGTAGATATTGGCATCCCGGGCGATATTGGGCGTGATAGCGATGGTGAGCACCGCATCGCCGAGCACATCAGCCAGCGGCGTGCCGGCTTTGGTGTCCGCGGGCAGGAACAGGATGCCTTCGTGCTCCTCCGAGATGCCGAGTTCCTTCTCGGAACAGACCATCGAGTACGAATCGACCCCGCGGATCTTGGTGCGCTTGAGCACCGTCTTGTGCATGCCCTCCTGGTGGCCGTCGTAGATCTCGGCGCCTTCTTTGGCGTAGGCCACTTTCAGCGGCGGCTTGAGCTCGCCCTGGCCGCGGTACTCGAACAGGTTGGGCGCGCCGGTGAGCACGGTGTGCTCCTGCTGGCCGTCGAACAGACGGCACAGCACCAGCCGGTCGGCATTCGGGTGCGGGCCAACCTCGCGGATCTCGGCCACCACCAGCTTGTCGGGGTCCCAGGATAGGCCGCTGACTTTGGTCTGCTGCAGGCCGGCCGGCATGGGCAGGCCGATGTAGTGGATCTCTTCGACCTCGAGACCCGCCACGGTGAGGGTATGGGCTAACTGTTCCAAGTCAATACCCTCAAGGTCAACAAAGTCTTTAAGCCAGGAAAGTGGAGTCTTCATTAGAACTGCTCCAAAAAGCGCATGTCGTTGCGCCAGAAATAGCGAATGTCTTCGATGCGGTAACGCAGCATGGTGAGGCGCTCCGGCCCCATGCCGAAGGCGAAGCCGGAATATGTATCCGGATCGTAGCCGCCATTGCGCAGCACGTTGGGGTGCACCATGCCGCTGCCCAGGATCTCGAGCCAGCCGCTGTGCTTGCAGACCGAGCAGCCTGCCCCGCTGCAGACGAAGCACTCCACATCCATCTCGGCGCTGGGCTCGGTGAAGGGGAAGTGCGAGGCGCGGAAGCGGGTGCGCACGTTGGCGTTGAAGAAGCGCTGGGCGAAGTCAGTCAGCGTGCCCTTGAGGTCGCCGAAGGTGATGTTCTCGCCGACGGCCAGACCCTCGACCTGGGTGAACTGCACCTCGGAACGCGAGGAGACCTGCTCGAAGCGATAGCACATGCCCGGCAGCACGATGCGGATGGGCGGCGGGTTGCCTGGATCCTTGGCGGCGTATTCACGCATGGCGTGGATCTGCCCGGCCGAGGTGTGGGTACGCAGCAGGGTCGGGTTCTCCGGGTCGCCGCCTTCTACATAGAATGAATCCTGCATTTCGCGCGCCGGATGGTTGGGCGGGAAGTTGAGCAGCAGGAAGTTGTACTCATCCGTCTCGACATCCCGCGAGCGGTAGACCTGGAAACCCATCTGGGCGAAAATGGCGTTGATGCGGCGCAGGGTCTGCGTGATGGGGTGCAGGCGCCCCAGCGGCAGCGGGCGGCCGGGCAGCGTGACGTCGAGCTTCTCGCTGCTTAGGGATGCGCGTAGGCGGGCGCCCTCCAGCGCGGCGCGCTTCTCCTCGAAGGCGGCTTCGAGGGCCAGCTTGACTTCGTTGGCCTGCTTGCCGGCCAGCGGGCGCTCCTCGGCGCTGAGCTGGCCGAGGCTCTTCATGGCCTGGGTGAGCGCGGCGTTGCGGCCGAGCTGGGCCACCTTCCATTGCTCCAGAGAGGCCTCGTCCTGCACGGCGTTGAGGGCAGCCAGGGCCTGCTCACGAATAGTTTGCAAATTCTCCATTCAAATCCTCCGACACAACAAAAAAGCTCCAGTCCACTCAAAGGGACGGGAGCTCCGCGGTACCACCCAGTTTGCAGCCGCAATGCGGCCACCACTCATGCCACGGCCACGATGTGGCGCATGGCATTCCCTGTATCGTGGGAGAACGGTTCGCTCTAGTAGAAATTGCCGAAGGCAATAACATTCAAGCGAACAACTCGAGAGGGAACTTCAACGCAGGTCACCGGGCGGGCTTGCAGTCAGGGCCGCGCCTCCCTAGGCAGCGAGGAGTGCGTCTACTTTCCTCTGTCAACGTCTATATTGCGATGTGGGCCTATTATGCGCCAAAGACAGCCAATGTCAAGCGGGGACGGCTGCGGCTTGCTCGGCGAGCAATTCTTTGAGGCGCGGGTGGTCGGCATAGTAGCCGCGGTACTGCTCAGGCAGCATCACGGCGATGCGGCACATGATCTCATCCGTGCCGCGCTCGAGCTCCGCCTGGCGGTTGCCGGGCGTGAACGGCGGCAGGGTGAAGGGATCGCCGATGGTGGCGGTGAGCACTGGTTTGCGAAGGCGCAGCCAGTCGCCGGCCGAGTCTTCGGTGCCGGTGATGGCCATGGGGTAGATCGGCGCGCCGCTGGAGATGGCCAGGTAGGAGGCGCCCTCTTTGGCTTTGAGCATGGCGCGGGTGGGGCTGCGGGTGCCCTCGGGGGCGAGGCCGAACAGGCGGCCTTCTTTGAGCGCCTGCAGGGCCTTGCGCAGGGCATTCATATCCACGTTGTCACGATCAAGCCAGATGCCATCCGCCACTTTGATGAAGAAGGAGTACAGCGGATTCTTTTTGTGCTTGTCGGCCACCCAGCCGGTCATGTCGGCGCGGCGAATGCAGACCAGGCCGAGGGCCGGGTCAAGGAAGCCAAGATGGTTGATGGCGACGATGGCCGCGCCGCTGCGCGGGATCTTCTCGACACCCTTGAGGGTGACATGGCAAAGATGCTTAAGGGCAAAATCTACAAAGCGCAGCAGCTGATCGTAATTCATAGTGAAGGGGCATTCTATCAAAGGAACGGTGTCCTGCTCTGTTGAGTATCTGCTTGCGCAGATACTCAACAGAGCGGGACTGTATAATTTCTGCTTCCATGCAAAAGACCATTCTTGCGTTTTTCCTTGTGCTGCTGCTGGCCGCGTGCGGCGGGGGCAGCCCCAGCACGCCGCCAGCCACGCTGCAGGCGCCCGAGGTGGCAACCGCCACCCCGCCGCAGTTCATCGCCCAGGTGAATGGCGAGGGCGTGACCGCCGACAGCTTCAACGCCAATATGCGCATGTTCCAGGACGCCCAGAGCGAAACTGGCACACTTCTGGCAACAGGGGATGCACGGCAGCGCGTGATCGACAGCCTGGTGGACCGCATGCTGCTTGCGCAGGGCGCCCGCAGCGCCGGCTTCGTGGCTGACGACACGCTGCTGGACGAGCGGCTGGCGAGCGTGATCGAGCAGGCCGGCGGCCAGGCGGCATTCGATGCCTGGCTGGCGAAGTACGGCCTGAGCGAAGCCAGCTACCGCGAGGAGCTGCGCCTGGAGCTGGAAGCGGCCCACATGGTGGCCGAGATCAGCGCCGGCGTGCCGGCCACGGCCGAACAGGTGCAAGCCCGCCAGGTGCTGCTGCCCGACCAGTTCTCGGCTGAGCGCCTGCTGGCGCAGCTGGAGAGCGGCACGACGTTCGAGAGCGTGGTGCAGAACAACGACCCGCGGCGGCTGGGCACCCTGGGCTGGTTCCCGCGGGGATACCTGCTGCAGCCTGAGGTGGAAGACGCGGCGTTCGCCCTGCAACCTGGCCAGTACAGCGGCGTGGTGGAGAGCAGCCTGGGCTTTCACCTGATCGAGGTGCTGGGCCGCGAAACTGAGCGCCCGCTGAGCCCGCAGGCCCGCCTGGCGCTACAGACCCAGGCCGTGCTGGACTGGCTGAGCCAGCAACGCGCAGGTTCGGCGATCGAAATCCGGTTGCCGTAAGAGACGCTGATATAGACTTGAGTTGGCCGCTGCACAGCGGCCAACCGGGAGCGAGAATGGACGAGTTCGATTTCAAAGAAGAGAAGCCACGCCAACCCAAACGCAAGTTTGGCTCGGCGGTGTTGAACGTAGGCAGCCTGCTGACTTTGCTGGCCACGCTGTGCTCTGGCGGCTTCTTCTTGCAGTTGTTCCTTGACCCCGACAGCGAGTGGAACCCGCTGCCCCCGGCAACCGCGACGATCGCGCCGACGCAGACCTCGGTGCTGCCGACGCAGACACTGCCGCCGACGGCAGCGGCGACAAGCCAGCCGACAGCCACACCTGTACCTTCAGCCACGGTGCAGCCGCTGATCTACAACCTGCAGGATGGCAGCCCAGCGTATTTGGATGCGACGCTGTTCCGGCCGGAGCAGGGCTGCGGCTTCATGGGCGTGTTCGGCCAAGTGTTCGGCCTCAACGATGCGCCGCTGACCGGCGTGCGCGTGCAGGTGTTCGGCACGCTGAACGGCGCGGCGGTGGACAAGCTGGGCCTGACCGGCGCGGCCACGCAATACGGCTCTGGGGCGTATTACGAGATCCAGCTGGGCAATACCCCACTGGCCAGCGAGAATACGCTGCAGATCGTGCTGCTGAACGAGAATGGCGAAGTGCTTTCGAGCCCAGTAGCCTTCAGCACACGCGGCGAGTGCAATCAAAACTTAGTACTGATCAATTTCAAACAGATCCCGTAACAAAAAGCGCCCGGTGAACCGGGCGCTTTTCTTTTAGGCTAGAACCAGCTAGGCCAGAACCGCTTTTTGCAATTCTTCGCAGACCAGGCTGACCTGGTCTGCGGTCATAACGCTGGAGAACGGCAGGGCCAGGCTGCGCGCACCCAGATCCTCGGTGACGGGAAAATCGCCCGGCTGGTAGCCGAAGCGATCACGCATGTATTTTTGCAAATGGATGGGGGCGAAGTACGGGCGCACCGGGATGCCCGCTTCGGCCAGGGTGGCGATGACGCGCTGGCGGTCGATCTGGGGAGCCAGGCGCACCACATACACGAACCAGCTCATGCGCGTGGTGGCCGGAACCACCTGCGGCGTTTCGACCAGCTCAAAGTCTTGCAGGCGTTCGCTGTACCAGGCGGCCACCTGGGCGCGGGCCGCCACCATCTCATCCAGGCGCTGCAACTGCACGCGGCCGAGGGCGGCGCTCATCTCCGTGATGCGATAGTTGTAGCCCAGGTGGGTGTGCTCGAGCCAGGTGTCGCCCTCGGCGCGGCCCTGGTTGCGCAGAGCGCGCATCAGGGCGGCGGCATCGGCATCATCGGTGACGATGATGCCGCCCTCGCCGGTGGTCATTTGCTTGTTGGGATAGAAGGCGAAGACGGCGGACTGGCCGAAGCGGCCGGCGTGCACGCCGTTGTACTGGGCGCCCAGCGCCTCGCATGAATCTTCGATGAGCTTGAGCTCGTATTCCTGCGCCAGGGCTTGAATGGCATCGTAGTTGGCGGGCTGACCGAACACATCCACGGCCAGCATGGCTTTGGCGGCCCCCGCGCCGGTGGCGCCGCGGCGCGGCAGCCAGCGGCCGGCCGGCGCCCCGCCCTGCTTGAGGTCGTGGGCGGCCTGCTGCAATAGCGCAGGGTCGATGTTGCCGGTCAGCGGGTCAATATCCACAAAGACCGGCACGGCATTCTCGAACAAGAGCACGTTGGTTGAGGCGACAAAGGAGAACGGCGTGGTCAGGACCACATCACCGGCGCCGATGCCGGCGGCGCGCACGCACAGGTGCAGGCCAGCCGTGCCGGAATTCACGGCGATGGCATATCTGCTGCCGGTATAGGCGCACATATCCGCCTCAAAGCCGGCGGTGTGTTGGCCCATGCTGAGCACGGGCGACTCCATCACCTGCATCACGGCGGCGCGTTCAGCCGCGGTGAGGTCCGGCGAGGACATGGGGACGCGTGGATCTTTCATAGAAGGGGCGCGGCGATTATCTCACAGCAGGAATGTGGCTGCGGCCAGCAACACCAGGATGCCGAACAGGCCGCTGAGAAAGTTTACCCAGTCGTTATCCATCCAGGCCCAGCCGCGGCGGCGGGTGGTAGCCGCGCCGCAACTGTGGGTGGGATGCTGCTCAGTTTCTTTTTTGCAGTCAGGGCAGTAGTAGATAGCCTGCACTGTGGCGCCGATCAGCGAGTCGAAGAAGGAGCCGAGCAGACCCGCCAGCGTGACCGCAAGCAGGAAGCCCGGGTGCATGAAACCGGCGGCAACGAAGCCAGCCACCAGGGCGATCAGGAGCGCGCCGGCCGCAGCCGCCAGGCTGCCGACCAGCGACACGCCGCCAGATGTACCCTTGGGCACGCGCTGGCCGGTGGTGATGAGCTGCGGCTGGCCTGGGCTGAGCACGCCGAGCTCGGTGGCCCAAGTGTCTGCGGTGGCGGCGGCCAGCGCAGCGGCGAAGGCCGGCCAGGCGATGCCGTAGGGCAGCCAGCCGAGCGCGCCGAGAATGAGCGCTAGCACGGACGGCCCGCCGTTGGCCAGCACCTGAGCCCAGTCACGCCGGCCGCCTTTGGAGAAGGTTTTAGCCAGCCCTTGCTTGCGCCGCGAGAACAGGCGGGTCAATACGCTGGAGGAGGCAAAGAACGCCACCAGCACGATGGCGGCGGGGTAGCCGCCCAAGCCAAAGGTGATCCCGCCCAGCAGCACGGCGGCGAAGGCACCGCTGGGGGTCAGCATGCGCAGCCACCAGGCTACGGCGGCCAAAACGGTGGCGATACCCAGCCCGATCGCCAATTGTTGCCAGTCAAGCGCCAGAAAGATCTCGAACATATCTGTGGATAACTCGATGGTTTATGTGGATAACCTTACAGGATGCTCACAATAATGGCCGCCAAAAACAGCAGGCTGGTGACCAGGCTGCTGCCCCAGAGGAGAACGGACAGGCTGTCCCCTTGCGGCTCTCGAAAGAAAAGAAGGCCCAACAGCAGATTCCCGACGTAGAAGAGCAGATTCAGGCCAGGCAGCAGCAAAAGCTGGTTTGCGGCGACCCCGGGCAGGGGCGCACCATCCGGCCCGAAGCCCAGGCTGACGGCAGACAGGCTGGGGGCCAGGAAACCAACCAGGAGCAGCAGGATAAGCGAGGCACCCGCCCCGGCAGCCATCAGGCGGCGGGGCAATGGCTGCGCCCAGGCCTCGACCAGCACAAAGCTGGGAGCAGCCGAGCGGGCGCGCAGTGGCCGCAGGCTGCCGCGCAGCGACTCGCGCTTGAGGGCGGCGACGAACTGGCTATCCTTCTCCGGACTGAGGACGTAGACGCGCTCGGCGGTGCCGAGCAGCACCAGGCGGGTCTTATCGGAGGCCATGAATTCGACCGTGCCCAGCTCCGCATCCTGGACCTGGCCAAGCACTGAGCCCGGCCAGGTGGCACGCGGCAGCGGCGGCGGAGCTTCGAGCTCGCTCCAGCGGGCCACATCCACGATCGCATCGTAGGGAAGGTCTACGGCGCGCAGACCCCAGCGCAGGCGCAAACCATCTCGGCTGATCCAGTAGCCGGATTTGTGCAGGCAGTACAGGCGGTAGAACAGGAGCGGCAACAGCAGGCAGATGAGCGACCCGGCCACCAGCAGAATGATGCCGACTGGCCCCGGGGGCTGGGCCAACGCGAGCAGGAAGAGCAGCGAAGCGAGCGTGAGCACCAGCAGCGCGGCGGAAACATGCAGGCCGGTGCCGCGGCGGCGCGGCGGGTCGAATTGCAGGGAGGTGGGAGCGGCTTGCGCCATACACCTATATTAATCCAAGCCAAATCAGATCGTGCAGAACTCGGCTGGCGCTCACGCTTGACCCTGCGATATGCGCCATATACAATCCACCTGTGCTTTCATTAACAAGTACTTCGCAGAAGCGCAACCCACTTATCAAGCAGATTCAGCACTGGGGCCTGGGCAGCCTGGCCGCCGCGGTCTTGGAGAATGGCGGCGCGTTCGCCAGCCTGGCCGCGCAGGGCCTGTATGTGGCCGAGCCGCTGCTGGCGGCCTGGGCGCCGCGCGCCAGCCTGCGAGAATTCGCCGAGATGCTGGAAGACCCACACCAACGCGCCGAGCTGGCTGACGCACTGCGAGAGCCAGGCGAATGATCCCCTCCCCGCTTGCGATTGTGGCGCTGGTCGTGGCGCTGATCCTGCTGTTCTCGGTGTGGAAGGGCGGCAAAGGCCGCACGCTACGCCATATCCCCGCTATTCAACGTTTGCAACGCAGCATTGAGCTTTCAGTGGAAGATGGCTCGCGCTTGCAGGTGAACCTGGGCCACGGCGGCCTGCTGGGGCCGCAGGGTGCGGCGGCGCTGGCCGGCCTGACCCTGCTGCAACAACTGGCCGAGATCGCGGCGGACAGCGACCTGCCGCCGGTGGCTACCAGCGGTGAAGGCACGCTGATGCTGCTGGCGCAGGACACTTTGCGCAGCACTTATCAGCGGCTGGGCATTCGCGAGCAATTCAATTTCGGGTTGGCGCAGACCACGGGCGTGACGCCGTTCTCATACGCGGCGGGCACGCTGCCCTCCGTGCTGGACCGGGCGGCGCTCTCCACCGCGATGGTGGGTTCATTCGGGGCGGAGGCCGGGCTGATCGCAGATGCGGCTCAGCGCACGGAAGGCTTCAGCCTGGGCGGCAGCAATGACCTGAGCGCGCAAGCCGTGCTGTTCGCCGCGGCGCATGAGCCACTGCTGGGCGAGGAGCTGTACGCCACCGGCGCGTATACGAAAGCCGGCGCGGCGCACGAAGCCAGCCTGCGCACGCAGGATGTGCTGCGCTGGGCGGTCATCATTCTGCTGATCCTCACGGCCATATCCCCGTTGCTGGAGGGTGGCTGATGAAGTTGCGCGCCCCCATCTCCACCGCGGTAGCGATCAGCTTTGGGCTGCTGGTGCTGCTGGGTATTTTTATTCCGGACCTGGCCGATTTTCGCAACCGCATTTTGAACTGGGCCATGCTGCTGGCCGCGCTGGCGCTGCTGCTGGGTCTGTTCAATCTGGCCCAGGTGCACTGGCAGCGGGTGCGCGGCCGCGAGACGGTGGTGTATAGCGCCGCCCTACTGGTGACGATGGCGATCACCTTCGCGGTGACATTATTGCAAGGCAGCGACAGCGCCAACGCAGAGTGGATATTCAACTATGTGGTCGTGCCGATCGAGACCAGCCTGATGGCCGTGCTGGCGATCAGCCTGACCTTGGCGGCGGCGCGGGTGTTCCAACAACGCACCGAGCTGATGAACATGGTGTTCATTGTTACCCTGCTCTTGCTGCTGGTCGGTGCAGGGCCATTGTTCGGCGTCGAGCTGCCGTATTTCACCCGCGTGATCAATCCCTACATCAACAATGTGCTGGCCCTGGGCGCGATGCGCGGCCTGTTGATCGGTGTGGCGCTGGGTACGATCACCACCGGTGTACGCATATTGATCGGCGCTGACCGGCCGTACGGCGCGTAACCATGAGCACGCCCCACCACGACCCCGAAGAGAACCTGCCGGATTGGCTGCGCGCCCTGCGCCAGAAGCAGAGCGAGCAGGCCGCCGAGGACGCTGCGGCCCAGGACGCTGCAGCGAAGGACGCCGCGGAGGCGGCCGCCGCGCCGGAGCCTGAGCCGGACTGGCTGGCCGACATCCGCCGCCGCCACAGTGGCGAAGACGACGCCGAGGCCGAGCGCGCCCTGACAGATACCCAGCCCAATAAGCCCTTGCGGCTGGAGAGCCGCCGCCTGGAAGCGCCCGCCTTCGAAAGCAGCGATGAACCTGAGCTGCCCGAGGCCGGCGGCGTGCCGGACTGGCTCGATCTGCGCGACGAAGCCGAGTTTGGCGAGGCCGAGGAAGAAGACACAGCCGCGCTCAACGACGAAACTATGGAACCCGCCGCGCCGGTTGATCTGCCCAGCTGGCTGCAGGACATGCGCCCGGCCGAAGCCGAGCCGCCGGTCAGCGCGGCCTTCTACGACAATTACGAGAACATGGAGCCGCTCACGCCGGCCGAAGTGGAAAATGCCGGCCCGCTGGCCGGGTTGAGCGGCGTGCTGCCGGCCGAGCCGGAAGTCGCCAAGATCGGCAAAGCGCCGGTGTTCTCCACCCGCCTGGAAGTGAGCGACAGCCAGTACCGCCACGCGGCGGTGCTGCAGAGCCTGATCGCCAACGAAGCCCAGTCGAAAGCCGACAGCGACGCGGATGTGAAGCGGCCGGCCCGGCTGCTGAACCTGCTGATGGCCGGCGCCATGCTGGCGGCAGCCCTGCTGCCGCTGCTGGGCGGGCAGCTGCGCGCCCCGCGGCCAGAGGCGGATATGCTGCCCGAGGGCACGGCCATGTTCAACGCGGTGGATGTGCTGCCGGCCGGCGCGCCGGTGCTGGTGGTGTTCGATGTGCAGCCCGCCCTGTACGGCGAGCTGCGCGCGGCGGTCTCCCCGGTCATCAGCCATTTGCTGGACCGCCAGGCGCGCCTGACCTTTGTCTCGACCCAGCCCACCGGGCCGGGTTTAGTGGAGCGCCTGCTGCAAAGCGACTTTGCCCAAGTGCCGCTGGTGGCCAGCAATGATTACGTCTCGTTAGGCTATTTGCCGGGCGGCATGGCGGCGGTGCGCAGCTTTGCCAGCGACCCGCGCCAGGCGGCGCTCTCGGCGCCGGCGGCGTTCGCCCTGCCGTGGCAGCGCGCCAGCCTGCAAGCCATCGAAAGCCTGGATGATTTTGCGCTGGTGCTGCTGGTGGTGAGCGAAGGCGAGGACGCCCGCACCTGGGTGGAGCAAGCCACGCCGGAGCTGAGCAAGGGCCTGCTGGTAGTGAGCAGCGCCCAGGCCGCGCCGGTGCTGCGGGCGTATATGAATACGGAGCCCAGCCAGGTGGACGCGCTGGTAGCGGGCGTGAGCGGCGGGGCGCACTACGAACGCCTGCGCGCTCGCGATGCGCTCAGCCTGACGTATTGGGACTCGTATAGCTATCAACTGGGCGCGGCGGTGCTGATCATTCTGCTGGGCGGGTTGTATGGGCGCCTGATCCATACGCCCGCCGAAAAGACTACGGTGAAAGCATGATCCCGGCCGAACTTCTGATCCAGGCCGGCCTGCTGATAGCCGCGGCGCTGACCCTGGTCACGCTCTCGTATATTTTTGGGGATCACCCCGTGTTCCGTCTGGTGTTGCATATCTTCATCGGCGCGGCGGCGGGGTATGCCGGTGCGATCGCGGTGCAGGATGTGATATTGCCGCAGCTCGTGTTCCCGGCCATCGAGTTGGCCAGCGGCGGCAACGTTGACCTGGTGGATATTGGCATGCGCGTAGGACTGAGCGCCCTGCTGCTCACCAAGCTCTCGCCGCGTACAGCCCGCTTCGGCAACCCGGTCACGGCGATGCTGGTGGGCGTGGGCGCGGCGCTGGCGATCGGCGGCGCGATCCAGGGGACGCTGCTGCCGCAGATCAACACCAGTGCGCAGATATTTGATGTGGCCGGGTTCGATCTGGCGCTGCAGGGCGGCTATTACGGCGAGAGCCTGCAGATCATTCTGCAGGGCATGCTGGCCCTGCTGGCAATGGTCAGCACGCTGGCCTATTTCCATTTCGGGGCTGAGGCGCGCGGCAAGCAGGCGCCGCTGCGCAATGTACTCGTGGACGTATTGGCCTGGGCGGGCAGCGTATTCATCGCCATCACGCTGGCCACACTGTTCAGCGGCGTGCTGCTTTCAGGCATGGGGGCGCTCACTGAGCGGCTCGACTTCCTGTATTCGACGATTTCCGCTTTGCTGGGGATGCCATGAGCGAAGGGCGGCCGCAAAGCTCCAATTCGCTGGTGGCGATCGATCTGGGCAGCGTGAACACGCGCGCTCAGTTCTTTGACGCGGTGGAGGGGCGCTACCGCTTCATTGCGGCAGGCGAGGCGGCCACCACGGCCGGCGCGCCAACCTTCGACACCAACCATGGCGTGCTGCAGGCGCTGGCCCAGCTGCAGGAGATCACCGGCCGCCAGCTGCTCAACGAGCGCGGCCTGCTGTTGACGCCGGATGCCGAAGGCAACGCCGGCGCCAACGCGCTGACCGCCACGTTCTCGGCCGGGCCGCCGCTGCGCGTCATCACGGTGGGTTTGCTGGAAGGCGTATCGCTGCACAGCGTGAACAACCTGGTGGATTCTTTTCACTGCGAGATCGTCGACAGCCTGAGCCTGGGTGACCGGCGCAGCCCTGAGCAAGTCATCGACGCGATCTCGCAGAACCTGCCCGACTTGGTCGTGCTGGCGGGCGGCACGCACCGCGGCGCATCGCTCTCCGTGGTGCGGCTGGCTAACTATCTGGCGCTGGCGCTGAAGCTGCTGCCGGAGAGCGCCCGGCCGCCGATCCTGTTCGTGGGCAATGAGAATTTGCAAAGCGAGATCGATGCGCTGCTGGCGCCGATCACCAAGGTCTACAAAGCGGCCAACATCCGCCCCAGTCTGGACCAGGAGAACCTTGGCCCGGCCGAGGCGGCGATGAGCTCCCTGCTATACGAAGTTCAAGCCAAGAAGCTGGGCGGGCTGCATCTGCTGAATCAATTGTCCGAGACGCGCCTGAGCCACAGCGCCCAGGCCTTTGGGCGCACGGTGCGTTTCCTCAGCACTGTGATCGACGCGCCCAAGGGCATGCTGGGCGTAGACCTGGGCGCATCCACCACCACGGTAGCCTCGGCCTTCGCCGGCGAGTTGGAGGTGCGCAGCTTCCCCGGCCTGGGGATGGGCCGCGGCCTGACCGGCATGCTGGCCGAGACGCAGCTGCAGCAGATCACGCGCTGGCTAAGCTACGACATCCCCGATGAATTCGTGCTCGATTATCTATATAACAAGCCGCTGCTGCCGGCCACCCTGCCCTCGACCCCGCACGAGCTGGCGATCGAGATGGCCGCGGCGCGCCAGGTGGTGCGCCTGGCGATCGGCAAGAGCCTGCCGATGTTCCCGGCCAACGCCATCTATCCGCTGACCGGCACGGTGCCGTGGTTCGACCGCATCCTGGTGGCGGGCAGCACGCTGACCCGCCAGCCGCGTCCCGAGCACAGCCTGCTAGCCGTGCTGGATGCGGTGCAGCCGGTGGGCGTCGTAACCGTGATCCTGGACCAGAACAACCTGGCGTCCTCGCTGGGCGCGGCTGCGGCGGTGGATCCGGTGCTGGCGGTGCAAGTGCTCGAATCCAACGCGTTTATGAACCTGGGCACGGTGATCGTGCCGGTGGGCAGCCCGCGCCCGGGCAGCACCGTGCTGCGCGTGCAATTGGTGCGGGATGGGCAGAAGGAAGAAGTGGTCGAGATCCCCGAGGGCGGCATTACGGTGCTGCCGTTGGCGCCCGGCAAAGCCGCAGACCTGTTCGTGCAGCCGTTGCAGAACATGAACATTGGCCTAGGCGCGGGGCGCGGCGGCTGGATCCGCCGCATGGTGGGCGGCACGTTCGGACTCATTTTTGATACGCGCGGGCGGCCGATCCAAATGCCGACCTCGTTCAACAAGCGCCAGGAGCTGCTGCAGACCTGGGAACACGCGCTGACAGGGGGTGGGTAGTGCTGGCGCCGATCACATACATCCAACCGCTGACCACACTGCGGCGCACGCGCCAACTGCCGGTGGAAGGGCTGATCACGGTCAGCCTGGGCGACCGACTGCGCGGCACAGACGTGATCGCGCGCACGGGCCTGCACAAGCAGCACATCATGCTGGATGCGGCCCGCGCCCTGGGGGCGCCAGCCAGCCGGGTCAGCAAGCTGATCCAGCGCGTGGTGGGCGAAGAGGTGGAGGAAGGCGCGATATTGGCGGGCAGCCGCGGGCTGGCCAGCCGCCAGCTGCGCGCCCCGGCGGCGGGCAAGATCGCCGCGATCAGTGAGGGCCAGATCCTGCTGCAGATCAGCGACGCGAGCGCCCAAGTGCAGGCGCGTGTGCCCGGTCTGGTGATCGACATTGACCCGGGGCAGAGCGTGACCCTGGAATGCATCTGCGCCTGGGTGCAGTGCTTGTGGGGCAATGACCTGGTGGGCGAAGGCAACCTGCACATGGTGGCCGACGGCCCGCAGCACCAGCTGACGGCCGACCAGATCGATATGAGCTTACGCGGCGCCATCCTGGTGGCCGGCCACTGCAGCCAGCGCCAGGCGCTGGAACTGGCCGGGCAGGTGCCGATCCGTGGCCTGATATTGGGCAGCCTGGCCACCCGCCTGCTGCCGGTTGCCGAAAAAATGGAGTATCCCATCGCTGTTTTGGAGGGATTTGGCAAAATTCCGTTCAATGGCGATGCATTCAAGCTGCTCTCCATGCACAACGGGGCCGCCACGACCCTCAACGCGCAGGCCAATAATCCGCACAGCGGCGAACGCCCTGAGATCATTATTCCGTTGACGGATGCAGGGCACCCTCCGCAGCCGGTCGAGATCCAAAGTTTTCGGATCGGGCAAACGGTGCGGGTGCTGTCGGGCAAGTACAAGGGCCAGCTGGGCGAGATCATTGAGCTGCGCGGCAATGTGATCTACGAGAGCCAGCTGCGCGGCCCGGCGGCGGAGCTGACCCTGGCGGGCGGCGGGCGGGGCCGTGTGCCGCTGGCAAACCTGGAACTTCTGGGGTAAAAATAGGCTCCCATGCTAGACGACGCCGATCTGGATCTGCCATCCGAGCAGCCTGAGCCGCCCAAACGCTCGGGCAGCCGCAGTTTTCTTGTGGTGGCCAGCATTTTGGGCGGGCTGATGCTGCTGGCGCTGATCGCGCTGGCGGTATATGCGCTGGTGATCCTGCCGCAACAACAGCGCGCCGCACCGGATGAAGGCGCCGCGCAGGTGACTGCCACCCAGATCGTGCAGACGCAGCAGCCCAGCAACACCGCCACCGCGCAAGACACGCCTACGCGCACTGCCACCTCCACGCGCACCCCAGTGCCCCCAACAGCAACCAATACGCCCGTGACGCCGCTGTTCACCAGCAACCCGGCCGCCACGCAAACTGTGGAATCTTTGCTGACCCAGGCTGCGCTGGCGCAGGAGCAGGCCGCGGCCACGACCGACCCCAACGCCACGCCAACTCTGACCTCGACGCCGACGGTGACCCCGAGTGCCCTGCCGCAAAGCGGCCTGGCCGATGATCTGGGCGGGCCGGGCATCCTGGCGCTGAGCGCCGGCCTGCTGCTGGCGATCATTGTTACGGCGCGGCGGCTGCGAGCCCAGGCGTGACGGATATAAGCTAATAAAAAAAGACCCGCCGTGTGGCGGGTCTTTTTTATTTCAGCAAGCTCGCGGCTTTCTCCAGCACTTTGCGAGCGACTTCGTATTTACTCAGCAGCGGCAACTCTTCCTGGCCGCCATCCTTGCTGAGCAGGATGACGCGGTTGGTATCGACCTCAAAGCCCGCATCCTGCGCGCTAACGTCATTGGCCACGATCATATCGAGGCCCTTGGAAGCCAGCTTGCCCTGGGCGTTGGCGAGCAGGTCATTGCTTTCAGCGGCGAAGCCCACCAGCACCCGCGGCTTTTGGGCCTGCTGGCTGACCTCTTTGAGAATGTCCGGGTTGGCGGCCAACTCCACGGTCGGCACGCCTTCGGCGCGTTTGATCTTCTTATCGGCGGCCTGGCTGGGGCGGAAATCAGCCACGGCGGCGGCCATCAGCAGCATATCGGCCGCAGCGGCAAGGGCCAGCACGGCGTCACGCATCTCCACCGCAGTTTGCACGCGCAGCAGGTGTGCGCCGACCGGCGCAATGAGTGCGGTGGGGCCGGAGACCAGGGTCACCTGGGCGCCCAGGTCGAGGGCGGCCTGGGCCAGCGCGTAGCCCTGCTTGCCGGAGGAGCGGTTTGCGATCACACGCACGGGGTCGATCGGCTCTTGCGTGCCGCCGGCGGTCACCAGCACGCGGCGGCCCGCCAGCGGGCCGCCGGCGCTGAGCGCCACGCGGGCGTGGCCGGCCAGCTCGGCCGGCTCGAGCATGCGGCCGACCCCGCTGAGGCCGGAGGCCAGGTGGCCGCTGACCGGGCCGTGGACCTGTGCACCGTGGGCGCGCAAGGTCTCCAGGCTGGCTTGCGTGGCGGGATGGTCAAACATGCCGCCGTCCATGGCGGGGGCCAGCATTAGCGGCGCGGTGGCGGCCAGAGCGGTGAGGGTGAGCAAATTGTCGGCCTGGCCGGCGGCCAGTTTGGCGAGCGTGTTGGCGGTGGCCGGGGCGATCAGCAGCAGGTCAGCGTCCTTACCCAGTTTCACGTGCAACACATGGCCTTCGGGGCCCCACAAGTCCTGGTCGATATAGGCGCGGCGGCCGGTGACGGATTGGAAGGTGAGCGGTTTTATGAAGTGCTCGGCCGCGGCGGTGAGGATGACATCCACCTCAGCGCCGAGCTGGGTGAGCTTCGAGGCCAAGTCGGCGGCTTTGTAGCAGGCGATCGAACCGGTGACACCGAGGACGATGCGTTTGGCATGTAGTGGCAGCATTAGGTATCCAGCCTTGACAGGAGGGTGCGGGCAAAGTGCTGCGCCGCACCGGGGCTATAGTCCAGGAAGAGATTGGGTTCGATCAACTCCAACTCCATGAGATAGAAGACATCATCCCGCAGAATACCATCTACACGCGCGTAAGCGAGTGGCTGATCGAGCAGCCTGCTAACGGTTTGCACGATGTGCGCGGCCTGGGCGATCAACTCCGGCGCGGGTTCAACGGCCTCCGTGCTGGCGCCGTAACCCATCTGGGTGCGAAAGTCGCCGTGCTTGGGAGTCTTCAGCACGGTGTGGCTGTATTCATCGCCGAAGAAGAGCAGCGAATACTCGCCGACCGTTTGCACTTCGGGCATGAACTCCTGCACCACCGCATCACCGAGGGCGAGGACCTCCGGCTGATGGGTGTTCCATTGGGCTTCGTCTTCGATGACGTAGGTATGGTACGAGTCAGCCGAGACCAGCGGCTTCAGCGCGGCCTGAGCCCAGCCGCGCTGCTGCACGGCGGCGTACGGCTGTGGCTGGCCGTAGGCCAGCCACAGCGAGGGCACGATGCGGATGCCAGCAGCTTCCAGCTCGGCCAGGTAGCGCTTGTGCATGTTCCAGCGCAAGACCGGGAGCGGGTTCCACACCGGCACGCCGGCCGCCTGCAATGCATTCAACCAGGCGCTGAACTCAGCAGCGCGGGTGTGATAGTCCCATGTGGAGCGGATGACCACGGCGCGGTATTGCGCCCAGTCCACGGCAGCATCCCATATGACGGGGGCAACTTCGACGCCAAGCTCGTGCAGGGCGGCTTGGGCCAACTGGTCACTGGGCGTCAGTTGCGGCCACTCGGCATCTGTGGCGAAGGCGATCGGTTTGGCCATTATTGATTCAGCCCCCAGATGATGCGCAGTCCATCCAGCGTAAGCCAGGGGGCGATGATCTCGATGACATCGGTCTCTTTGGCAATGATCTCTGCCAGGCCGCCGGTGCCGATGACTTTCATCTCGGGGCCGAGCTCGGCGCGGAAGCGCGCCACCAGCCCTTCCACCAGGCCGACGTAGCCGAAGAGCAGGCCGGACTGCATGGCATGGGTCGTGTTGCGGCCGATGGGGCCGGGCGGGCGCTGCAAATCGACGCGGGAGAGCTTGGCGGCGCGCGAGAACAGCGCCTCGGCGGCGATGCCAATGCCGGGCGCGATGGCGCCGCCCAGGTATTCGCCGCTGGCGGTGATGGCGTCAAAAGTGGTGCCGGTGCCAAAGTCCACCACGCAGGCCGGGCCGCCGTACAGGTGCTGCACGGCGGCGGCATCCACGATGCGGTCGGCGCCTACCGTGCGCGGATCCTCGTACAGCACGCGTACGCCGGTCTTCACGCCGGCATCCACCACCAGCGGGTCTTTTTGCAAATACACACGGCAGGCTTCGACGATCTTGCCGGTGAGCGGTGGCACGACCGAGGCCATGCAGATACCGGTGAGCTGGCTGATGGGGATGCCGGCGTGCTGGAACATGCCGATGAACTGCAAACCATACTCATCCGGCATGCTGCTGTGGTTGGTAGCCACGCGCCAGCGCGGGCCGAGAGTATCGCCATCGTACAAGCCTAAGGTTACGTTGGTATTGCCAATATCTACGGCGAGCAGCATGGAATTTGCCTTTCTAGTCCAGAATTACGTTGTCGATCAGGCGGGTTTTGCCAAAATAGACCGCCAGCGAGAGCAGCGCCCCTTCGGTGATGGTGTCGAGCTCCTGCAGAGTGAGCGGATGCGCGCAGGAGACGTATTGAACACGAGCCAGTGGCTCGTGTTCAATGGTGCGCTGCATCAGCGAGCGCAGGGCCTCGCCATTGCGCTCGCCGGCGGCGTAGGCCGCCTGGGCGGCCTGCAGGGCGCGGTGCAACACCGGCGCGGCGGCGCGCTCGGCTTCGTTTAGGTACTTGTTGCGGCTGGAGAGCGCCAGGCCGTCGGCCTCGCGCTGGGTGGGGCCGACGACGATCTCGAGCGGAAAGTTAAGGTCGAGCACCATGCGCTGGATCACGGCGACCTGCTGGGCGTCCTTCTGGCCAAAGTAGGCTTTGTGCGGCGCGACGGCATTGAATAGCTTAGCGACCACCGTGGCCACGCCGCGGAAATGGCCGGGGCGCATGCCGCCTTCGAGTGGCTGGGTAATGGTTTCGAGGTCGATCCAAGTCTGGAAACCGGGCGGGTACATCACCTCTGGCGTGGGCAGCCAGACCAGATCGACCCCGGCGTCTTCCAGCATTTGCAGGTCACGCGGGATGTCACGCGGGTAAGCGGAGAGGTCTTCGTTGGGCGCGAACTGGGCCGGGTTGACAAAGATGCTGACGACGACCGCACCGCATTGCTGCTTGGCGAGCTGCACCAGCGAGATGTGGCCGGCATGCAAATAGCCCATCGTGGGCACAAAGCCAACTGTGCCATCAAGCGCGGCGCGGGCAGCGCGCAACTCGGCGAGGGTCGTGACGGTCTTCATGCCGGCCTCAGGGCTTGCACCAGTTTCCAGATGGTTTCGGTGGCCGGGGTGGGCACGCCAGCTTGCTGGCCGGCGCGCACGATGGCCCCGCTGATGGCGTCGATCTCGGTGATGGCGCCGCGCTGCGCATCCTGGAACATGGAGGAGTGGTTGGCGGCGGTGCGCCGCGCCACATCCTGGGCGGCGGCAACCGGGTCTGCAAAGGTGAGCGGAACGCCGAGGGCGGCGGCCACGGCGGCCGCCTCAGCGGCCAGCTGGGCGCTGAGCTCGGCCGCGGTCGGGCGGGCGAGCAGCTCGCCGTTGGGCACGGCCAGCAGTGCGGTGAGCGGGTTGATGGCGGCGTTGATGACCAGCTTGCTCCACTGCAACGAGGCTACGTCTTGCCCGGTATTGACCTGGAAGCCGGCCGCGGTGAACAGGGCGGCGAACTCGGCTTGGGCGGCGTGCGCACCGAGCGAGATGACCCCATCGCCGCCCCAGCGCACCACGCCGGGGCCGGTCATGGTGGCCCCAGTGGTGATGACGCCCACGGCCACGCGCGGCGCGCCGAGGGCGTGATCCAGCGTTTCCTGATTGCCCAGGCCGTTCTGCAGGGTCAAGGCAACGCCGTCAGTCGCCAGGCAGGCGGCCAACTGCTGGGCGGCGCGCGGGGTCTGCCAGGCCTTGACCAGCACCAGCGCCCGGCGCGCGCCGGCGAAATCTTGCGGATCGCTGCCAGCCTGCACGGGGTATGTGGTGCGCGCGCCATCTACTTCCAGCGTGACGCCGGAAGTTTGCAGAGCGTGCAACCCTTCAGGCCAGCTGGCGAGCATATTGATCTGCTCGCCGATGGCGGCCAGGCGGGCGGCGAACAAGCAAGCCAGTGCGCCGCTGCCCACGATGAGCACGGACACTACTCGCCCAGCTCCTTGAGCAGGGCATCCCAGGCTTCGTCCTTGATGGCGACGCTGTGCTCATCCGTGGGGAAACTGCGCGCCTGCACTTCCTGGATGTAGACGCCAAAGGCATCCACCATGGTGGTGTGCAGGTCAGCATATTTTTTGACGAATTTGGGGGTGAAGCGATCGAAGAGACCCAGCAAGTCATGCGTGACGAGCACCTGGCCGTCACAACCCACCCCGGCGCCGATGCCGATGGTGGGGATGCTGAGCTTCTTGGATACCCATTCCGCCAGGCGGTCTGGGACGGATTCGAGCACCACGCTGAAAGCGCCGGCTTCCTGCAGGGCGAGAGCATCCTCGATCAGCTTGCGGGCGGCGGACTTGGTGCGGGCTTGCGGGCGAAAGCCGCCGAGCGTGTTCACGCTCTGCGGCGTGAGGCCCAGGTGGCCCATGACGGGGATGCCGGCGGCCACGATCTGGCGCACGGATTCGGCGCGCTCCAGGCCGCCCTCCAGCTTGACGGCGTCCATACCCGCTTCCTGCAGGAAGCGGCCGGCGTTGGCCACGGCCTGCTGCACGGAGACCTGGTAGGACATGAAGGGCAGATCGCCGATCAGCATGGGGGTCTGGGCGCCGCGCGCCACTGCCTTGCAGTGGTGGAGCATATCCTCCATGGTGACGGGCAGCGTATTGGGGTAGCCGAGCACGACCATGCCCAGCGAATCCCCCACCAAGATCGCATCCACGCCGGCGCGCTCCTGGGCCAGGGCGGTGGGGTAATCATAGGCGGTCAGCATGGTGATGGGCTGGCCGTCTTTCTTCATTTGCCTGAAGGTGCGCGTGGTGACTTTGGGGCGGGCGGCCGGGCTGGCCGTCTTGGGCGCTTGTGTTGACATTAAACCTCCGCACAATAGGGCTGGGGGGACAAAAAAACCGCCCCAGCTTGAAAGGCGGCATGCGCAGCTTTGCTATTGAGGGAACTGCACGCTACCGTCTCGGCCCCGAAAGGGTCCAAGCAGTGGGTTAATTATAGCGCGGCGTACGCCAGGGGCCTGTGGCTCGTTATAATTTACGCAAGCGAACAAGGAGAAACGACAATGAGGCAATTCTTTGCTTTTCTACTGGGTGTAGTCAGCGGGGCGCTGATCGGCAGCAGCATTGCCATCCTGGCCGCCCCCAGCTCCGGCGAGGATCTGCGCAGCGAGCTGCGCAACCGCTGGAACCGGGTGCGGGATGAGCTGAGCGAGGCGGCCGGCGAGCGCCGCTACGAGCTGGAGCGCCAGCTGAGCAGTATGCGCAACCCGGTGCGCGAGATCCCGTTGGAAGACCGTTAGTCTTAGAAAAAACCGCCCTTACAGGGCGGTTTTTTGTTATCTGCCAGCTACTATTCGCCGAACCAGAAGCGATAGGCGGCGGTCTGGCGAGTGAAGCGCGTAGCGCCCATCACCACCAGGGTTACTTCGTCATCACCCTGCAGATCGATCTGCAGTTGGTTGTTGGCGGGCATGTCGAGGATCTCGACCGTGGTGGTTGCACCGTGACGGATCAGCGCCAGGCGGAAGTTCTGCGGCAGCGCGTTCTCGATGCGGGCAAAGCCAGCCGCTTCCCAGCCGCCACTGCCGCTCTCGAAGTCTTCGAAGTAGTTGATGGCCGGGATGGCGATGTCATCCACCATGAAGCCCTCGCCGTTCACGGCCGCGTCGGTGATGTATTCAAAGCGCAGCAAGACCTGCTGGCCGGCGTAGGCGGAGATGTCCACACTCTCTTTGATCCAGGAGCCGGGCTCAGCCCCGCCGGAGAAGCCGGTGTAGCCCCAGCCGTAGTTGCCGCCGGTGGGGTTGGTGCCGGTGCCGTTGGGCGCCTGCAGGAAGTCCCAGGTCACGCCACCGTTGGTGGAGGCGAGCACATAGCCGTAGTCCCAGTCTTCTTCGATGTTGTACCAGATGTAATAGTCGAGGCTGACCGAGCCGCCAACCTCGCGCAGGTCGAACTCGCGCGTCAGGGTCATATCTGATTCGTCACCCTTATTGGACCAGAAGGCATAGCGGCCAGAGTAAGCATCCTGCGGGATCAGCTGGGTGCTGTTGGAGCCCTCAAAGTTCAGGGTGGTGCCGGGGCAGGTGATGTTGATGTAATCCACGCCGTACTGATTGACGTCACGCGTCTGCGGAGTGTTGGTGCAGCTGGAAGCATATTCGGTGACATGGGTGCGCACATATACATCATCACCGTACTGCGGGTAGTGGTAGCGGCCATCAGCCACACTGCCATCGCCCAGGTAGTTGGTGATCATCCAGTCGAGCACTACATCATCCGCCAGGATCTGCTCGCCGGTCAGGTTGTCGGTGGCGTTCTCGAGCAGGAGGACATTGTCGATCGAGTCGAGCCCGTTGGCGGGGTCGGCGACCAGCGCCTGGGTTGCTTCGTTGCCGAAGCGTTCGAGGAAGTAGGTGACGAACGAGAAAGCCGCGCCGTAGTAGGGCGTGGTGTAGTCGTGATTGGGCCAGTCGTTCAGCTGGTGGTCAGGGTTAGATGTATACTGCTGGATGAAACCGGTATGCACATAGCCGTTGAGCAGCGTGGCGAGCTCAGACAGACCTTCGTTGAGCCAGCTGGTCTCGTTGCGGTCCGTGTTCCAGTGGATCATGTGCTGGTATTCGTGCGCCAGCACGCCGTAGGTGTACTCGTCATCCAGCGGGCTGTTGCCGGCGTTGATGAGGAACATCTCGTGGGCGTTGGAGTCTGGGCGGGCGATGGGATGGATCTCATCCGCAGACGAGAAGTAGCCGGCTACATTGAAGCCCATGCCGGTGGTATAGAGGATGTAGATGTGCGGGTCGTTATCAATGCCAGGTGACCACTCGCTGCCGAAGAAGTTGCGATTGATGGGGTACATCTCGTTCTCGAACGCACGCGAGAGGCGCTCCAGGTCACCCTGGTTAAAGTTGACGCCATTCTCGATCCAAAAGTAGACGATCTCGCCGGCGTAACGCAGGGTGGCGTTGCGCAGGGAGGTCTCATTGGTGTCGCTGTTGGTGACGTAGAAGCTCTTCTGGTCACCAACGCTATAGGGGCCGGCGTACGGCACCGTTTCGGGGATGTTGAGGATGCCCTGCAGACGGCCAGCGATATCGGCAGAGTTGTTCTCCGGCACGATCGTCTGCTCAAGCACGCGCAGGGTTTCATCGGAGGCCGGATCGCTGTTGATGGTCACGTTAGGCGTTGGGGATTGGGTATTCGGCCCGGTATAGGTGGCCGGCAGGTCAAGCTCGTTCTCCCAGAGCCATACGAAGCCAAGCCCGCCAACGGCTGCACAAATGATGCAGGCGATCAGCAACGTGACCAGGACAATTCCCAGAATGAGTAGGGTACGTTTATTCATTGAGCCCTTTCAGTGTTTCCGGCTGTTGTGGATAGACCCCAGCCAAGAGGCCGAATATAACCCACATGATGGGGAAGGTGAAAGAATCCTGGGTGAAGTTGCGCAGCAGCGTAGCCACCCAGGCAAACACACCGGCCACGGCAATAAAACGATAGAAACCGTCTTTTGCTATCCACATACGGCGCAGCAAAGCCAGAAAAGAAACGAAGAAAACGCTGAAGAACCAGAAGCCGGGCAAGCCGGTCTCGGCCAGCAGGCGCATGTGCAGATTCTTCACATTGGGGATGATGTCCGAATCCGGGCTGAGCTGGCGGGCGATCTCAGGGATGGTGTGCGACCAATCAGGGAATTCAGGGAACAGGTACAGGCCACTGGCGCCCAGCCCCACCCCGGTGAGCGGGGCGTACTCGAATACTTGATAGCCGGCCAGGGCATAGGCCAGGCGCGGCCCGGCGCTGATGTCTACGATGTATTCGACCAGATCGCGCTCGTTGGCGCTGGGTTCCCACAAACTGGTGATGTATTCGTACCTGGCGAGGAAGCTGCCGGCGGCCGCCCCCGCCAACAGCACGGCGGCGAGCAGGGCCAGACGCAATGCCAGGTCGGCCGCCGGGCGGCGCAGCGCGCCTTTGGCGGCACGGCGGCGGCCGGACGACGCACGCACGGAGGGCGCGCGCACGAAGGGGGCACGCCACCAATCCCAAGCGCGCTGGAACGCCGAGCGCCCGGCGAGCAGGAGTACGAAGCCGGCGCATACCAGCGCGACCAACAGCCCGCCCCGCGAATAAGTGAGCAGCAACACGGCCAGCGCCAGCACCAGCAGGAGCGGCTCAAGCCAACGCCAACGGGTGAGCGAGCTGCGCAACAGCACCGCCGCGAACAGGAAGGGCATATACAGGCCCACCAACTGGTCAGCCAGCCAGGATGGCTCATAGGCCAGGCCGCTGACCCGCAGGGGAAAGAGCGGGTGCTCAGAGAAGGCCAACTGGACTGCATTGGCCCAGTCTGTGCTCACGAAACCAGTGTGAATAGCGAAGGCCTGGACGAAGCTCCACACGATCAGGATCGATAATCCCACATACAGCCAGCGCAATGTGAAATGCACATCAGCCCGGCTGCGGTTCATCCAAAAGGCGGCGATGTAGAAGCCCAGGCCGATCAATAATGAGATCCAGCCGCGCAGGATACGCCCCTCCACCCCTGCGCCGCGCAGCGGCTCAGGCGCGTAGAGGATGGCGATGGCGCTGGCTGCGGCGGCAAAGAACAGAAAGACCAGCAGAGGGCGCAGGTTGATCGGCAGCGGCAAACGGCGCTGGCGCCAATGCAGCCAGAGCAGCACGGGGATCAGCAAGGCCAGCGGCAGCATGGAGAACGGCTTGATCTGGGCCAGGCCCAGCGGGCCGGGGATATAGCGGAAGGTAGTGATGGGCAAGCCCACCAGCAGCAAGGCCCACAGGATAGCCGCGGCGCGCTTCAGGTTGCTGGTGGACAGCAGGGTAGCCATTATCTCGCCCGGCGCAGGCGAGCCGGTATCAGCAGCAAATACAGAGGCACAGCCAGCGCGCCCACAAAGGAGCCGACCAGCATATAGCTGGCCACGCTGACATTGCGCTGCAGGGGCAGCTCGGCGGCCTGGCTGACGTAGAGTTCCGTATACATGGAGATGCCGCGGGTGTGCTCGGCCAGGAACAGCAACTCAGCCATGACCTCGGCCATGGCGGCTTGGTCCGGCTCGGAAGAAGCTAGCAGCTCGCTCATACGCGCCCGGGCGGCCTGCAACTCGGGCGAAGCGGTGGTGGCATCTTGCACAGTGCTGACGAAGGCCTGCGCCCAACTGGAGGCCAGCGCCTGAGCGGTGGCGGGCTCTGGCGAGGCGGCGTAGAAGTGCCAGCCGCCATCCGAGGGATGGCTGAGGCTCAGCACGCGGCTGCGCAACTCGTGCAGGCTATACGCCGGCACGGCTTCAACTACGACATTCAACACTCCGTCAGACCAGGCCAAGGCTTCCATGCGGTCCGTCTCACGGAAAAGGAAATTGAACAGGTCGCGCTCGGGGAAGTATTGCCAGGCCTCTTCCAGGTTGGCATCCACCACCACGGTGGCGCGCGCCCGGTAGTCTGGCGGGAAGAGCTGGTACACGCCCCAGGCCAGCACGGCGCCAGCCAGGGCGCCGAGCAGCCACAGGCGCCAGGCGGCCAGGATCTCGGCCAGCGGGTCAGCGGGGATGGTTGTGCGTTTTTGAACCATGCATCACTCGACGATGCCCGCCTGGCGTTGGCGGCGGGCGCGGATCAGGGGGAATAATAGCTTACGCAGCCAATACTTGACGCGCATGGGCGAGAAGTATGCGCCACCCTCGCGCCGGTGGACGCGCAGCATATCCTCCCAGGCTCGCATGTCATTCTGCAGGGTCTTGGAATCGGCATGCAGACGGAACTGGGCCCATAGCCGAGGCAGATAATGCAAGCGGCTCACCTTGGCGATGTTGACCCACAAGTCGTAATCCATAGCGAACTGCAGACTGGCATCCAGCGGACGCCACAGGTTGGCGCGCCAGACGGTGGCCTGCTGCGGGATGTGGACGTAGCCGCGCAGCATGCGCGCATAGTCGGTCTGGGCGGCGGGGAAGCGGCCGCGCGGCTTGCCCTGCGCGTCGATGAATTCGGTATCGCCATAGACCAGGCCCACATCCGGGTGCTGCTCGAGGAACTCGACCGCTTCGCGGATGGCGTGCGGCAGCAATATGTCATCGGCATTGATCCAGGCCTGGTATACGCCGCGGCTGCGCGCAAAGCCCTTGTTGATGGCATCGGCCTGGCCGGCATCGGGTTCGGAAACCCACCAGTCGAGTTTGCCGGCGTACTTCTTGATAATCTCCACGCTGCCATCGCTGGAGCCGCCATCCACGATGATGTATTGGATGTTGGCATAGTCTTGGGCGAGCACGGACTGGATAGTGTGCTCCAGGTATTGGGCCTGGTTAAAAGAGGGCGTGACGATGGTGACCAGCGGCTGCGCCATCAATACTCCCGGCGCTGGATGAGTTTGCGCAGGCCACCCAGGCCCAACAGGCTCAACAGCGCGAACAGAATGCGCAGCAGATGGCGCAGCAAACGCAGCGGCTGCAAACCGGCCACGCGCGCATAAGAGCGCAGAGCGGCCGCCGGCTGGCCGCCGTCGAGCAGATAGCGGGCGTCAAAGAGATGTGCGCCGGCCAGCACCTGGCGGTGGTGGGCGGCGATCAGCTCACGCATGGGCGGCTGGGCGCCGGCCCAAGCCAGGATGCGCATGGCCTCGCGGCCGAAGCCGGCCGCCTCGCCCACGTTCTTGGCGCTGGCATGGTGGCGGGCGGCAGCCCACACCTGCGGCACGTACACAGCGGGGGCCAGCTGGAACATGCGCAGCCAAAGCTGGTGATCGAGCAAGTAACGGTAGCCCGCATCCAGCGGGCCGGCTTGCTGCAGCACATCCCGGCGCATGAAGACGGTGGGCTGGCCAATGATCTCGAAGGATAGCAGGTCGAGCAGGGAGAACTGGCGGTAGCGAATGGTGTTGAAGACGCGGCCGGTGCGGTCTATCGACTCAAGGTCGGCGTAGACCATGCCGGCTTGCGGGTGCTGCTGCAAAGCAGCCACCGCATGGCGGACTGCGCCCGGGCGATACACATCATCCGAATTGAGCCAGGCTATGATCTCACCTTTGGCGCGGGCGAGGCCTTTGTTGATGGCATCAGCCTGGCCTTTGTCCGGCTCGGAAACCCACCAGGTGATATTTGCGGCATGCGTTTTGATGATATCGACACTGCCGTCCGTAGAGCCGCCGTCCACCACCAGGTATTCAATGTTGGGATAGTCCTGCTCGAACACCGAGCGCAGAGTTTTGTCCAAGAAGGCAGCTTGATCGTACGAAGGAGTGATGATGGAGACCAACGGCTGCCCGGAAGTCATTACTTGGCTCCCAGATCGTAGATGATGAAGCCATCGCCGCGGGTGTAGACCTTGGCGTTGGCTTCCAGATAGGCCTTCAATTCTTTCTGGCGTTCCAGCTCGCCAAGTTCGGTGATGAGGAAATACTGTACATCCGCGGTGCGGTCTTCGAAGTATTCCTCGAAGCTGCCCCAGTCGCTGCCGCGCATCTCGGCCAGGTTGAATTCGGCCGTGATGGGCCACAGGCGCAGGTTCCAGCCGCCGTAGTAGTTGAGCAGGTAACCGTAGCCATCCACCAGGCCGATCGTGTTGCCGTCATTCGGGATGGCTTCGCCTACCTCGGCCCAGTAGGCGGGCGCGCCGCGATAATCGGCGGAGAAGAGGACCGAGCGAAAGATCCAGGCGGAATGGACCATGATGCCCAGCGCCACCGCCAGGGCCAGCGCCTGCCAGACCCGCGCTTGTGGCTGCAGCTTCTCTCGCAGAATATCCAGGGTGCTGACCAAGCCCAGCGCGATCAGGGGCACGAGCTGCAGATGATAGTAGGAGTGGGTCGTGGTCTGGTGCGGCAACGAAATGCCGTAGATCACATAGCCTAGCCATATGCCCACCAGCAGGCTGCGCGGACGGCCGGGCGGCGCCAACAGTGTGCCCAGGCCCGCCGCCACCAGCGCGCCGCTGCTGAACAGGTTATCCAGCATCTTGACCCAGAAAATATAGAACGAGGGCACGAAGGCTTGCGGCAGCAGGGCCAGGATCCAGTCTTGTAGATAGGAGCCAGAGGTCTGGCCGATGTTGAGCAAGTAATAGGTGACCGCGGGCAGTGCGCTCAGGGCGGCCATGGCCCACACCTGGCGATCGCGCAGGGCAGGCTTGAAACCCAAGGTGGCCAGCACCAGCGCCACCATGTAGCCGACCACAATGTAGACGGCGACGATCTTGACCAGGACGGCCAAACCGGAGGCCGCCGCGGCCCACAAGGCCCACTTCCATTCGCGGGTTTCGCTCCAGCGGTAGGCCGCATACGCGCCAAAGATCAGCAGGGCCACCATCAACGGGTCAGGCTGGAAGGAGCGGCTGGCCTGGGCGGCGAAGGGTAGGAAGCTGTAATAGGCCACCGCCAGCAAAGCGGGTATGCGGCCGCCGAAACGGCGCGCCAGGCCATACAGGGGGATGCCTGCCAGCATCCATACCAGCGAATTGATGACCCGCGCCACCCACGGCTCTGGGCCACCGACCAGGCGGTAGCCGAAGGCGACGATGGTTTCCAGGATCGGCGGCTCGAGCTCGCCCACGACGTTGCGCATGCTGATCATGCGCTCCTGGAGCGCCGGATCCGGGTCCGGGTTCATTTCAAAATAGATGCTGCGGGCCACGATGGCGCCGTGCAGTTGGCGCGTGGCGTGAAAATCCAACGGGGGATCGGTAAGATCGAGCATGCGCAAGCCGAAGCCCAGCAGCAGGACGACGGCCAGCAGGATCCTGGCGGTATGAAATGAAGGGTCTAACAGGGAACGGCGAGGTTGTGTGGTTCTGCGGGGGCTCATGCGAGACTAGAAGAGCGAATTATATTCAACCTTGGGGAAGACTGTGAGCTTGCCGCCGATGGTGGCGTCCAGCACCCGGCGGCCATCCGCCTCATAGGCCTGGCGGGCCATCTCATAGGAGCGCTCAGAGGTTTCGAGGTCGGGCAGCTGCCAGCGGAAGCCGGCGCCGAAGTAGCCGGCGTTGAAGTGATCCTTGTCATCGCCCTGCGAGGTGACGGTGGTGTTGGGCGCGCCCTGGGCGCTGAAGTTGTGGTCTACGCCGATCAGGATGACGGTTTCAAAGCCCATGTAATAGGC
The DNA here is from genome assembly GCA_019637675.1 of Anaerolineales bacterium. Lineage (GTDB taxonomy): Bacteria > Chloroflexota > Anaerolineae > Anaerolineales > UBA11579 > JAMCZK01. Next base: position 245,926 of record JAHBVE010000003.1, read on the forward strand.
CAATTGCAGCGCCACATAGGTCACTGTAGCGCCCTCCCACAAACGGCGGCGCGCATCCGTGGCAAAGGTAGGCCCGTCGTAGGTGCTGTGCAGGAACATGGTGTGCTCGTCCGGCTGGATGAAGCGGCGCGAGCGCCAGGAGAGGAACTTGGGCATCTGCAGCGCCTGGATCTCTGGCACGGTCTGCTCGATGACCAGGTCATTCACGCATACGAAGTAGCTGGTGGCAAAACCCCATTCAGGAAAGGCGAGATAGACGCGGTTCATGCCGAAGGTGCGCTCGTCTTTGAGCTTGCGCACATCCGTGTTGCGCAAGCTGGGCCCATTGCCGAGGATGAAGGCGCGCTGGCCGCGCTGGCTGTCTTTGAGGCTGGCCAGGCGAGCGATGCTGTCGCGCCGCCAGGGGTGCAGGGTTGCGGCCGGCCAGGCGGCGGCGTGGCGCAGCGCCAACAGGCCGGCGCTGCCCGCCTGCCACACAGGCTGCGGGGTCAGTTGTTTGATGCGCTGCTTGAGGGAACTCATTCTGTGCTGAGGCGCGTAAGCGCCCCGCCATCCACCACCAGGGATTGGCCGGTGATGTAGGCAGAGCTTTCACCATCGCCGAGGAAATAGATGGCGCGGGCGATCTCTTCCGGCGTGGCCAGGCGCTTGAGCAATATCTTGCCGGCAAGGTCGGCCTTGCGCTGCTGCATATCCGCGCCCTGCACATGGCCGCGGCCGAGCCCGGCCTGCAGCATGGGGGTATCCGTTGCGCCGGGGTGGATGGCATTGGCACGCACGCCGTCTTTGGCAAACTCGATCGCCATGGCACGGGTGAGCGCCAGCAGGCCGCCCTTGGAGCTGGCATACGCGCCCATCTCGGCCGAGGTGGCGAAGGCATGCACCGAGCTGACGTTCACCACGGCGCCGTGCGCAGCAGCCAGGGCCGGGTACAGGCCGCGGGCCAGCAGGAAGGGGGCGCGCAGGTTCACGGCGTGGACGCGATCCCATTCATCCACACTGGTGTCGGCCAGCGATTTGGTGACTTGCACGGCAGCGTTGTTGACGAGCACGTGCAGGTGGCCGCCAAGCTGCTGGGTTAGCTGGTCTACTACGGCGTCCACCTCGCCCGCGGCGGCCAGGTCGGCCTCGATGAAGGTGACGCCATCCGGCCAGGCGGCGGCCGCGGCGGCATGGTCGATGGCCCAGATACGCCAGCCCTGCTGGTGGTAGTGCTCCACACAGGCGCGGCCAATGCCGCCTGCGGCCCCGGTAATGACGACGTTGCGAGTGGTTGCCATAGGCTGATTTTAGCGGGGCGGATAGGCCGCCGGGTCTAAATCAGCGGCGGGAATTCCGAGCCCGTCGAGCAGGTTGCGGATGGTGTTCCAGTGCACGCGTTCCCACGAGAAGGGGCTGGCGTTGGAGTTGTGCGGGGCCAGCAGCACATTCTCCATGCTGCGCAGCGGGCTATCCGCCGGCAGTGGCTCGTGCTCGAACACATCCAGCATGGCGCCGGCCAGCTTGCCGGCTTGCAGCGCGGCGATCAGGGCCGGCTCATCCACCAGCGGGCCGCGGGCTGTGTTGATGACCACCGCGTGCGGCTGCATTAGGGCGATCGTGCTGGCATTCAGGATGTGGTGGCTGGTGGGATTGAGATCAGCATTCAGGCTGACGAAATCAGCCTGGGCCAATATCTCCTCCAGCGAAACCATGTCGATGCCGGTCTCGGCCAGGAAGCTGTCGGGCACGGGGGCGGTGTCGTAGCCCAGCAGGCGCATGCCGAAGCCGCGAGCGCGGCGCACGACGGCTTTGCCGATGCGGCCCACGCCGATGATGCCCAAGGTGCACTCGAACAGCGAGCGGCCGGGCAGCTTGCGCCACTCGCCGGCCTTGATGGCCTTGTCGAGCCAGGGGGTCTGGCGGGCAAAGCTGAGCACGCCAGCCATCACCGAATCGGCCACCGGGTCAGTGAACGCATCCGGCGTGTTGCGGATCTGGATGCCGAGTTCGGCGGCGGTCACCCGGTCGATCGAATCGATGCCGGTGCCCCATTTGGAGATCACCTTCAGGCGCGGAGAACAGGCGGCCAGCACCTCGGCGGTGTAGCGGTCATCGCCGCACACCGCACCATCGAACTGGCCGGCGTACTGCAGGATCTGCTCGGCTTCCATGCGCTCTTCGACGTGCGGCACGATGAGGTCAAGGCCGTAGGCCGCGAACACGGGGCGGAAGCGCTCGACCGTGGGGAGCATATAGGGGGCGGAAAGCAAAATGGTCTTGGTCATGAATTCTTCTTCTGGCGCTGCTGCATCAAAAAGTCTGCGATTTGGAAGTCAAGCTCTTCGTCAATATCCCAGGCTTCGTTGCGCGGGATGGGGAACATAAGCGGGCTGGAGCCGATGCGGTGGGCATGCTCAGCCAGGCTGGTGCGGCTGAAGATGTAGATGCACGAATTCTCTTCATAGATGGGTGGCAGGTCCTGGGTGCGCAACAGTTCTTTGGGGTTGTGATTGACCGCTTTGCCGTGCGCATCGTAGAAACGAGTCTGCAAGCCAGTGACACTGAAAAGGGAATCAACTTTCGGCAGGGCTTGGACAAACGCTTCTATGGCCTGATCGATGGTCTCGCTGCGCAGTAGTGGATTGGTGCTGTGAGTCTGCAAGTAATAGTCCGCCGGGATCTGATCCGTATCGTGCAGCAGGATCTCGTTCATGGGTACTTCACCGGCGCGTAGATGCTGCGGGCGTTCGATGACGCGTACGGCCGGGAAGTGCTCGGCCAGCCCGGCCTTGATGCTGGGGCTGTCAGTATCCACGGCGATCTCGGCGATGCCGCGGCAAGCCTGCAAGGCGCGCAGGATATGGTGAAAGAGTGGCGCGCCGGCCAAGGTTCGGTAGTTCTTGCCGGGCACACGCTCCGACTGGTCTCGCATGGGGACTAGAGCGACGATTCGCATAGTTCAGGCGGCCTTATCCCGCGTGCGCGGGTTGCGCGCTTTGGGGCGGGCAGGCGCGGCCCGCGGCTCCAGCGCATCCGGCGGGTAGTAGAAGACCCGCTTGAGCTGGCTGCTGGGCTGGGACGGGTCGCGGTAGCCGCGGTAGGTGCCCCAGTATTGCAGAAAACGAAAGCGCGGGATATTGATGAGCTGGCGCAAAAACTGGCCTTGGCGCAGGGCGGCGGCATAGTCTGACAGCGTGGTGCGCACGAACAGGCTGAGGAAGTTGAGCAGGCTGAAGGCGCTGTTGGGCAGGATCTGGCGCAGGGCGATCGCCTCACGGCGGTGGCGGTTCATGATCTGCGCGGCGGTTTCGGCATGCACGTGGTACACGCCGGCCTCGGCAACATAGGCGATCTTGTAGCCCTCGGCGTGGGCCGCGCTGGCCCAGGCCAGGTCTTCCAACCCGGTCAGTTCTTCGTCAAAGGGCATGGTCTTCCATACACTTTTACGCACGGCCGAATTGGCATTGTTGGCAAAGCCATGCGGCTGCTCCAGGTTGGAAAGCTCAGGAAACCACTTGCGGAAGTGCTGGCCCTCAGAGAACTGGCTTTCGTCCGTGCCGCGCTGTTTGCCGTAAGCCATGGCCACCTGCGGGTCGGCGAACGGAGCGATCAGGTTTTTGAGCCAGTCGTCATGTTCAGGGAAGACATGGGCGCTGGCCAGCACCATCACCTCGCCACTGGCTTTGCGGATGCCCAGGTTGAGCGAGCGGCCAAAGGTGAAGTCTTGCGGTTTGATGTTCACGATCTTGACCTTGTGGCGGCGGGCGATCGCCAGCGTGCGGTCGGTGGAGCCCGAATCGACCAGAATGACCTCGGGATCAGCCAGGCTCTGGGACTGGATGGCGGTCAGCAGGCGGCCCAGATGCTTCTCTTCATTGAGAGCACGGATAATTATGGAAATACGCGGAGTTTTTTTACTGCCAGGCGGCATTTAAGAATATTACCAGCGCTACTTGCGTAGATGCGGGTCTGTGGGCTGCGGCGTATCGCTTAGCGAGACCAGCCCTTTTTCGAGCAGCAGAGCGATGACTTCCCACACATCCTGAAAGCTGAGATGCAGCTCGTCGGCAATATCGGCCACGCGGCGGGTGCCATCGCAACGATCCATGATCTCGAAGCGGCGACGGTGGCCCTCGGCATCACTCTTGTAGTCTACCCATAGGCCATAGCCGGAGGCGAAGACCTCGCCTTTAAAGTGGTTGACGACATAGCGGTTGTGCTGGAAGGCCTGGAGGAGCTCGAGTACCAGCTCGACCGATTGCTCCAGCCGGTCTTGCGAAACGATAGCCGGCGTATCCAGGCTGGAGTGGTACTCAGGATAGGGGGCGAAGCGCGAAGCGGGCAGGTGCGGATCGACCACGCGGGAGAGCGAGAGCATGGGCACGCGCACGCCGGGCGCATTGAACTGGCGCTCGTCGTTATCGATCACGGTGCGGAAGCCGCCCACATGGGCGCCGGGCTCGTAGCCGGCCAGCGCATTCACCAGAGCGCGGTCGGCCGGGCTGAACGGCTGGAAGGATTGCTGCAGCGCGTGCGGCGCATCATTGCCCAGCATCTCCAGGAACAGGCCGCCGATCATATTGGGGATCTCGTCTTCGTGCTGGCTGAGGTAGGCGATCGAGCCCTGCGTCTCCGGGAAGATGAGCAGGCGCACGCCGTAGTAAGGTTGCTGCCCGGCCGCGGCGGCCGCCAGCAGGCGGCGGGCAACCTCGATGCCCACGACGACGCCAGTGAGGTCATCATTCACCATGGCCGGGTGGTCGAGGTGAGCGGCGAGCACAAAATTCTCGGGGCGCCGGCCGGGGATATAGACTTCGCCGATCTTTAGCGCGCCAGGGGTGAACTCTGAGCGGATGATGACACGATACTTCTCATCCGTGAGCGAGTCGCGCAGCGTTTGCGAAGCGCACAGCCCCCACTCGCGCTGGTAATACTTGAACACATAGGGAATCGCGTCCGGGTTCGTGACATGCACATGTAAGTGAGCCAACAGCTCTTCTCGGCTGACCTCGCCCTCAAAAGGCAACGAGTACGACACCACATGCAGGGGGTGGTCGGCATAGTCAAGCAGGCGGCGGCCATCCAGGGTTTCGAGATAGGCCTCGTGACAGGTCCACTTCTCCGGCACGGTCCAGCTCCACACCTGGGCGCCGCTGGGCATCGCGTGGATGGTCATGGGTACTTCCTGCGCCAAGCGCTGCAAGGCGCGGTCGTAATCATCCGACACCAGGTCACGCTTGAGCAACCACAACTCCTCGATGAGCTGCATCATGCTGGCCATTAGTGCTCTACCTCTGGACGATTGCTGACAAGCGCCCACGGGTCCAGGCTCAGCAGAGCATCCGTTGCGGTGACGAAATCTTGCAGGCGGCAGAGGGCCAGCTGGCCGTGGTTGAGCGGCACGCTGCGCCAATTGGCGGAGGCTTGCAGAGCGGCTTGAATGGGCGCAAGGCGCAGCTGGGGGTCGGCGTCCATATCACGCACGAACATACGATAGCTGCGCGGCTGCCACTCCACGCCCACTTTGACCTGGCCGGCAAAGTCTTTCCAGTAGCGATACGGCACGGCGGCGCGCTGCTCACTGTAGTGCACCATGGATGCGGCCTGAATATCGGCGCCGAGCAGCAGGAGCTTGAAGTCGGCCTGCAGCATGCGGTCAAACGCGGAACTATCATCGAACGCGGAGGGCGCATCACAGGCCGCCAGCGCCTCGGCCGCCGCGCCCAGGGCGGCTACCGACTGCATGGGGTGCAAGGTACGCTGGGCGCCGGGCTGCTGACGCATGAATTCGGAGAACACACCCATTCCCTGCGAAGGCGTAGTGGCCGGATCATACTGGCCGGTCTTGGCGAATTCGAACGAGAAGGCCGGCACCACCAGGGTGCCGTGCGGACCGATCAGGGTTTGCAGAGAGTCGAGATAGAGCGCCAGGCCGCCCTCGGGCTTGCCGAGGAATTGCACGGCGGAGTGGACCAGCAAACCATCGCCGGCCTGCACGCCGAGCGCGTGCAAAGCTTCGTCAAGTTGTGGGCGGGTGAGCGTGGCGAGCGCCATCACAGCACCTTGCGCACCAGGGTCAGATCGGTGGCGAAGCCGTGCTTGTGCCAAAAATCCAGTCCGCGGTCATTGCCAGCCTGGATCTGCACTTCGACCGAATGCACGTTCAGCTCGGCAAATTTTTGCATGGCGGCTTGCACCAGTTCGGCGGCCACGCCGCCACCGCGGGCAGCGGGGTCTACATACAAGTCACTGATCTCGCCGATCTGCTTGGCGCCCAAATAGGCCGGGCTCTGCTTGAGCCGCGCCATAAGGAAACCGACCGGCTGGCCGCCCTGCTCCGCCAGCCACAGAAAACTAAAGCGCCCCAGGGTGCGCTGAAAGCTGTCAGCCCACTTCTGCGGCGCATCTTCTACGATGGGAAAAGCCAGGCCAAGCGTGCGGTGATATGCATCCAGTTGCTGCCACAGGGTGGCCGCGGCGGGCAGGTCTTCCACGCCCGCCAGGCGGATGCGTACGCTGCCGCTGCCGCTTACGCCCATGCACGCGCCTCACGCACGATGGCAGGCCACTTGGCGTGGTCAAGCCCATACTGGGCCAGGAAGGCATACGCCAGCCGCTCCAGGCCGAAGGCGACGCAACCGGTGTGAGCAGGCTTGCCATCCGGCAGCGTGATCTTGAGATGGCGACCGAAGAAGTCCTGATGATAGTTATACGAGCCGACCGCCAGGGTGCTGTCCTTGAAAGGCAAGCGGGCGCGGATCTCGTATTTCAATTGAAATGCATTCTGGAAGGCGGCTTGTTTGCGGAACTCGCCGACGAAGAAGGGGTCATTGGCGCTCTCGACCATATAGGCCAGACCCAGTTCCTGCAGCCAGGGGGTCACTTTTTTGCGGGCGGCCTCACGGTTGCCCAGCACATAGTCGGCCGAGCCGACGAAGATGACCTCACGCATGGTGAAGTCCCACAGGCGCTCCAGGCTGTTGAGATTGCTGGACTCGTAGCGGAAGCAGTGCCCTACCGCGGTGGCGGCCAACTGGCCGCCGGGCAGCGGCTTGTCGGCCAGGCCAAAGTAGAGGTGATAGCAGACGGCAGGTGAAAGCAAGGCCTGGATCTTGGAGAAGGACTCCTGCGGCGTGTTCAGGCCGGCTGGCTCGTAGGCGGCATGTTCGGCAAAGTCATTGATGACGTGCAGATCCTCGCGCAGGTGGGTGGCGAAGGTGAGCGAGTGCGGGAAGGCGCGGAAGTAGTTCACGCGGCCCAGCTTCTCAGCCGAGATCAGGGTCGGAAAACGCTGTGGCTTGGCCCCAAATTCGGCGGCCAGCTCCAGAAAATAGTCCTCGAACACGCCGATCAGGTTGGCTAGCAGCGGGCCAAAGCTGTAGACCCCGTTGGTCTCTTGGTGCACCTCGCCGCGCTGCTCGAGCTCAGGCATCGGGTCAGCCGCGTAGGGTACATCGCGCTGCAAGTGATCCTCGAGCACTTCGACCTTGGGCTGGGACGCGCCGCTGGCCATGTCTTTGACCACGCTCTGCACCTTGGCCTCCAGATCAGCCGGAGCGGCGGTACGCAGCTGCAGGTCAATGCGGCTGCCATCCGCCGCAAGGCTGGCGGAGACGATGGCCTCATCCACGTAGGCCAATTTGGCCTGCACCTGGCCCACCAGGTGAGCTGGGATAGGTACGCTGGGCGTGATGGTCAGCTGCTCAGGCATGCTTGCTCTCAATATGCTGCAGGATGGCCGGCACGCTGATGAGGGCGCTGATGGTCTCGGCCGTGATCTCGATGCCGAAGGCGGTTTCCAACGCCACCATCAAGTCCATATGGCCCATCGAATCCCAGGCGGGCAATTCACCAAACTGCAGTTCGGGCGTAATGTCTTCAGGCGCGGCGCTGAACACATCCACAAACACGGCCTGGAGCTTTTGAAAATTCGTATCCTGCATGCCTGTCTTATACCAGAAAGGGTTTATGTTCCACCACGCCGTCGCGCACGGCTCGGATGGCGGGCGAGTGCTCGGCGCGCAGCGCGCGGAGCGGGAAATCCTGCAGGTTCACGTAACCCATGCTGGTGGGCTGAAGGTAGCGGTCAAACGGCAGGCTGGTCTTGAAGAGCTGGAAGTAGAGGACGCGGCGCGCCTCGCGCACAAAGGCGTCCGGCTGCGGCACCTCTGCGGCAGCCAGGAAGGCTTCGGCCTGGTGCTTGTACTCCGCCAGGCTGGCGGGGAAGTACAGCGTGGGGTACTGGGTATAGCGGGCCGCGCCGGCGCACAGGGCGGCCTTGCCCATGATGGACGCTTCCAAGCCGATGGAAGAGTTGTAAACCATTACAAAGTGCGCCTTCTCGATCAGCGCGTACGAATCGACATACTCAGTGGGCGGGATGAAGACGACATTGGATACCGCGGCCAGGCCGCGGGCCGCCACCCACTCCGCCACGCTTTGGCGGCTCTGCTTGGTGGAGCCAGGGCGCATCTCATCCGGATGAGCACGGATGACGAACAGCGTGCGCGGGTTGGCGCGGATCAATTCTTCTACATACGCAAGCCAGGCAAACATATCTTCAAATAACACATTGGCATGCACCTGGCTGGTGTCAAAGATCACATTGGTGAACACAGGCACCAGTTTGTCAAACTGACTGGCCTTGGCAAGGAAATCGGCGTCGAGCGCCTGGATGTCTTGCCAGAAGCGAATGCCAGCCATGCTGAAATCACCCTTGAAGCGGCGGCTCAGGTATTCGTCAAGCCGGCGATCCTCTTGCTCTCCAAGCTGAAAGTCAGGCGGGATGTCCATCGGATAGGCGGTGGCTTCGCCGTCGGTGAAAAAGGCGGTCAGTGGCTGCAAACCGACCTCATGCGTGATGACGCGCAGGCCGCGGCGCAAGGCGATCTGGCGCGCTACCGCCTCGGGGAACATGATGCCATTGAACACCACGACGGCCTGCACATCCTTGCCATCCATGAAGGCGTCGAACTCGCGGGCGACATTGTTGGCAGAGAGGATGTACTCGCGCAGTAATATGCGCGTGGTCTCATCATCCGCCAGGTCGTGGCGGCGCAGCGCCCAGCGCAGCGAGGGCAGCACCAGCTGTCCGAGCGGCAGGCCGCCATGCTCGACCGCCAGCAAGTCTTGCAAACCCAGCGACTGCACGCGAGCGCGTAATTCGGCGTCTGGCTGGTAGTCGAACCAGTGCGTCTGCGCGCCGGCGTACATGCGGCGGGACTGTGCAACGCAGGCCGCGCAGGGCGGCGTCTGTGCAGCGTCGTCCGGGTCCGTGCCCAGCACGCAGCGGCTCATGCCGGCATTGCACACAAAGTGCAGGATCGGCACGCCCTCGAGGCGCAGACCCCAGGCGGCGAGCAGCGCGAAGGCGGCGTTCTGGCTCAGGTGGCCCAGGCGTGTGGATGCGTTGAAGAAGACTACAGGCTTATGTGCGGCGTGCTCGGCGGCGGCCACGGCGCGCGCCAGGTTCGCCAAGCGTGCCCGGCTGCGCAGCGTGGCGTACGCGCGGTGGAATTTGTCGGTTATTCGTTTGAGCACAATGAACCCAGCCGCTTAGAGCGGCAAATACTACTTGGCGCGGCGCAGCTTCTCCATCGAGGGACGCTCGCTGTCATAGACGCGCTTCACGCCATCGCCGAGCGCCTGCTCGGTCACACGGATGTATTTCACCAGCTTCTGCATGCCGCCCGGCTCCACCGAGGCGGCCTGGTCGCTGCCCCACATGGCGCGGTCGAGCGTGAAGTGGCGCTCAATGAAGCACGAGCCCATCGCCACGGCCACGGCGGAGAGCACCAGGCCAACCTCGTGACCGGAGTAGCCGACCGGGCAGGGGAACTTCTCACGCAGGGTTTGGATCATGCGCAGGTTAAGCTCTTCCGGCTCGCACGGGTAGGTGCTGGTGGTGTGGGTGAGCATGGTGTTGCCCATATCCACATGCTTGATGGCTTCGTCGATCTGCTCCATGGTAGACATGCCGGTGGAAAGCACCACCGGGCGGCCAGTCTTGCGCACATGGTCGAGCAGGGCATGGTCGGTCAATGAAGCCGAGGGGATCTTGTAGCAGGGCGTGTCGAACTTCTCCATGAAGTCAACCGCCGGCTCATCCCACACAGAGACGAACCAGTCCAGACCCTTGGCTTTGCAGTGGGCGTCGATCTCGGCGTATTCCTTCTCGCCGAATTCAACCTTGTTGCGGTAGTCCATGTAGCTGATGTAGCCCCAGGGGGTCTCGCGCATCTTGTCGCGCTGGTCAGGCGGCACGGCCAGTTCAGGCGTGCGTTTCTGGAACTTGATGGCATCCGCCCCGGCCCACTTGGCCAGGTCGATCAGCTGCTTGGCGATCTCCAGGCTGCCGTTGTGGTTGATGCCGATCTCCCCTACGATGTAGACCGGGTGGCCATCCCCCACCATGCGGTTGCCTAGCTTTAATTCTCGAGTCATTCGTTCATCCTTTGAGCGTTTATCGCCAAGATTAAATCACAAAGCTCGCGCACTGCGCCATGCCCACCGGGCTGGCTGAGGCGCTGGTCTGCCTGGCGCAGCACGGCCGGGTGCGAATCGGCCACGGCTACGGCGCAGCCCGCGATGGGGAAACACGGTAGGTCATTGGTGTCATTGCCGAGGAATACGGTGTTCTCAGCCGGGATATTCAGCTCAGCCAGCAACTGGCGCAGGGCTTGGCCTTTTTCTGTGATGCCCTGGCGGAAGCTGATGCCTAGCTTCTCGCAGCGGCGGGCCACGACGGGATTCTGCTCACGCGAGAGCACGAACACCTGCACGCCGCTTTCTTTTAGCTGGCCGAGGCCCAGGCTATCGCTGCGGTTGGCGGCGATGGATTCTTTGCCGTTCTCATCGACCCAGACGCGGTTGTCGCTGAGCACGCCGTCAAAATCCAGCACCAGCAGTTTGACCTGTTTGGGATACGGCCGCGGTTGCTGGCCCGGCCACACGGCGTCCAGCTCGCCTGAAGTGGCCAGCCATTCACCACGTTGCCAGTCATTCATGGTGTCAATGTCCACGGTGTAGCGCGGGTCGATCATGACCGGCAAGATCACATCACCACTCATGGAGTGCTTTTTGAGGATGACCGAGCTGCGAATGGCATCGATGTGCCCGGTCTGCCAATAGGTGGCGGGCAGCTTCTGGCGCGGCGCGTTGTACGGCTCCTCAATGCCCTTGACCTTGAGCAGGGGCTGCATCACGCCATCCGCATCCACGCGCCACATCTTGTGGGGGTTCTGCCCGCTAGGCACCACCCCGCGGACGGAGTCCGCTTTGCGATTCGTGAGCAGCAGCTGCACGGCTTCGTCCACCAGGCCGCGCGGGCGCAGGGGGGATGTGGGGCGCAGTTGCACGACGATGTCCGGCTTATAGCCTTCATTCTTGGCCAGCCAGGTGAGGGCGTGCTCAAAAACGGGTAGGTCGAGCGTGTTGTCTTGGGCGAACTCCGCCGGGCGGATGAAGGGCGCCTCGGCACCCAGCTGGCGGGCGATCTGGGCCATCTTCTCGTCATCCGTGGAGATGATGGTGCGCGTCACGGTCTCGGCTTGCAGGGCGGCCGCCACACTGAAGGCCAGCAGCGGGTGGCCGGCGAATAAGCGCGCGTTCTTGCGCGGGATGCTCTTGGAGCCGCCGCGGGCGGGGATGATGGCGAGTACCTGGGGTTTCTTGGACATAGCTACCAAGCGGTCCAGCCGCCGTCGACGACCAGGTTGGCGCCGGTCATGTAGCTCGAGGCATCCGAGGCCAGGAACAACAGCGCGCCATTCATTTCATCCTGATTCGCCATGCGGCCCATGACGGCGCGGGCCGAATAGGCTTTGACGAATTCTTCGTCTTGCGTGTTGCGCACGCCACCCGGGGTGAGCGCATTGACGCGGATGTTCTGGGTGCCATAGTACGTGGCAAGATATTTTGTGAGACCGAGGATGCCGGCTTTGGTGACGGTGTAGTCCACCGGCTTGAATGAGGGCGGCTTGCCTTCGCGCTGATAAATGCGCTGGTCCGGCCCGCCCAGGCCATAGGTGGAGCAGATGTTGATGATGACGCCACGGCCATGCGAGAGCATGTGCGGCACGGCAGCCTGGCTGAACAAGAAGGCTCCGGTCAGATTGACCGAAAGGGAATTGTTCCAATTCTCGAGGCTGTACTCTTCAAACGAAGAGCTGTGCTTGCCAGCCTCGCCCGCATCAAACTTGGGGTCGAGCGCGGCGCTATTGACCAGAATATCCAGCTGGCCAAATTTCTCGAGCGTGGTCTGGATGGCAGCTTGCACTTCGGCTTTCTCGCGCACGTTGCAGGCGACCGGCAGGCTGCGCTCGCCCAACTCGGCGCTGAGCTCGGCCAGGGCCGCCTGGTTGAGGTCAACCAGCGCCACGGAGGCGCCAGCCTGCACCAGAGTGCGGCAAAACTGCCTGCCGAGCAGGCCAGCCGCGCCGGTGACCAGCGCCACGCGGCCGGTGAGATCAAATGCGGATTGAATGGTTGCCATCGGGATCTTGCCTGCCCCTGCAAACAAAGCGGCCTGTTTTGCAGGCCCAATAGGATTTTATCACGCAGCTCCCACCGAGATACGCGCACCCTGCGCGTGCGAAGTGTGCGCCGCCAGGGCGATCTCTAATGCGCGCACACCGTCTTCGAGTGTGCACAGCGGCTGCGCAGAACCGTGTGCTACCTCCAAAAAGTGGCGCGTCTGGTCAATAAACAGCTGGTTGCGCTCAAAGCCTGCTTCAGGGCTGAACTCACGCTGCTCGCCGTTGGCCTGGGTCTGCACCAGCGTACCGGTTGCGGCATTCCACTCCAGGCGGCCCTGGCTGCAAACGATCTGCAGGGTATGGCTGGGTGGCTGCTGCACATAGTCCAGGTGCACGCTGGCTACTGCGCCACTGGCGAACTCCAGGCCAACCTCGGCCTGGTCTTCCACGGCGATCTCCAGTTCGCCGCTGTGCGCCAGGCTCGCCCACACACTGCGTACATCCCCCAGCAGCCAGCGCAAATAGTCGAACGGGTGGCATAGGGTGAGCACCACCCCGCCGCCCAGGTCAGCGCGGGCGCTGTAGCCCTTGCGGTAATCTTCGTAGGGATGCCAGTTGGGTAAGTATTCGCCCCAGTGGGCGCGGGCGGAGAGCACGCGGCCCATCTGGCCAGACTGCAACAGCTCGGCCGCCTTTTGCAGCGTGGGGTGGAAGCGCCACTGGAAGCCGACCAGGATGCGGCTGCCGCCTGCTGCCGCGGCGGCCTGCAGCTGCGCCACGCGTTCGAGGTTGTGGCTGATGGGCTTCTCCATCAGCAGGCTGCAGCCCTGGGCCGCGGCGGGGATGGCTACATCGAGATGCAGCGCGGTGGGGTTGGAGACCACCACCGCGTCCGGCTTGTGCGCCAGGGCGGCTTCGATACTATGCTCCACGGAGTAGTCAGCCAACTCGCTGAGATCCAGCGTGCTATTGTTGCTGCGCAGGAACACAAAATCCTTCACGCCCAGGGCGCGCAGGTTATTGAAGTGACGCTTGCCGATGGAGCCGTACCCGGCGATCAGGATCTTCATTCCCAATCATCTCCGGATTCGTAGCCCCGCTTAATGAGCGCGTCGCGGGCGTTCTCTTTGAAAATATTCTTGTCGCCCGGGGTAAAGAACTGGCGCCAGACCGCTTGCGGGCCTCTGTCGAGTGCGACGTCTTCGTTGCCGGCAATCTCACTTTCCACTTTGGCCTCGAGGCCGTCGCCATCCAAGCCCAGGAAGGCCCACACCTTGGCGAGCATATCGAAGGGGCGCGCCAGCAGGTCTTCATAGCGCAGGGAGTAGTAGCTCTCGCCATACAGCTGGTGACCCAGGCGGTCTGCATCGCTGACACCGCCGGCCCAGTGGCTGGCGGCGTCCGTCAGCCAACCTGGAGCGAAGATGGCTACATTGTCGGCCTGCTGGCTGTGCTCACGGCGGCGGCTGGCGGCCGCGTTGCCGGTCAGCTCTTGCAGGCGTTGCTTGACGAGCACATCGCGCCCATCGCGCACGATCTGGATCAGGCTGGCATCCGGAAACAGCTGGTGCATCTCGCGCACCGCCCGGCCGCCCAGCTCATTCTGGCTTTGGTCACCGGCGATGGTCTTGCCAAGCCGGTGTGCCTCCCGCTCGAGCAGGAAATCGGCCATAGCCCGCAGCGCAGCCATTGAGGGAGCTGCGGCCGGGTCTTCAGCCTGCGCGAACAGTTCTGTAAGAACAGGCGGGCGCGTAAAGAAATGCGCGCCGGAGCCGCAGTGCAGGTCCGGGTGCAGGCTGAGCAAGCGCGCCAGCAGCCCGCCGCCTGAATGCGGCTGCCCCAGCACGAAGAATTTTTGCATCGGGAAGAATTCTTTGATCTCGGCCAGGTCGCTAGCCGTCAGGGGCGGCAGCGGCTGGCCAGCGGCGGTCTCGTCGCCGGTGATGGCGCGCAGGGCTTTGCGCAGGGGTGACTTCATGCACCAGCTCCGGCAGCATGCTGGCCGAGGCGCGAGAGCAAGTAGGCGCCTGTGCGCTGGCCGGCGCTGGCATCCGTGAAGGTGCATTCGCGGGCGATGAAGGCGGCCCGCTCGGCCGCGTCGGCGCCAGGGTTGGTGAGGTAGAAGTTGAGCGCATCGCGCAGCTGGGGCACGTCGTAGGCCACCCGGCCGGCAGAGGAATTGCGGAAGCGCGAGTGGGTGGGCCACTCACCAATGCGCGAGAGCGGCAAGGTGAACTTGCCCGGCCAGCCGACCGGCGAATCGATGCAGGCGCTCACCACGGGCGTCTTGTGGGCCGAAGCCTCGACCACCATGGTGGAGTACACGGTCACGAACACATCCGAATGGGCCATCATGGACGATTTCTCGTGCATATCCTCCCCTGAATAATGGCCCAGCGAGCCACCCAGCGCAACCGGCTCGACTACATGAACATGGGGATATTTCTGCGCCAGAGCGAAGATCGCTTCGCGTTCCTGAGCGAAGCGAGGCACGTCCATGAAATGATTGGGGTGCAGGCGCACCAGGAGCTGGCTGGGTTCGGCCAGCTGATCGCCCGAGACCAGCTCAGCCAGCGCTTCGATATCCTGAATGTTGGGGGAGAAGGTGATGAAGCTGCTGGCAAAGGAGACGAGCTTGCGTTGCGGGTCGAGCCCGTGGGTTTTGAAATAGTCGGCACGCGGCCAGACCCACTCCTGCTTGAAGTAGCCGTCATAGGAGGGGATGCCGCCGATGTGGACGCGGGCCGGATCCCAGTCGGAGCCATCCACCAGCTCCTGCTTCTGGATCTCAGACCAGCAAGTGATCCAATCTACCGGCGCGCCGGGCAAGCTGTAGCTACTGGAGTTGTCCCAGCCCACGATGACTGCCGCGGTGGGGATGTTGTGGGCCGCGGCTTCGCGCAAGAGGTAGCGGTCGTAACGCCAACCCGGCGTGCTAGCCACGACCAGGCCGGGCTGGTACTTGGCAAACAGATCGGCATAGATATCCGGCGTGAAGCGTTGCTGAGCGCGTTGCAGCCAGGCGCGCAGTGCGCGGCTGCGCCGCAGGATAGCCACGAAGAATTGCATGAACGGAAAAAAGAGTTTGCGGCGCGCGTGCGCTTCGGCCTTCACCTGGTTGATGTAACTATCCACCGCCTCCAGATTGATGCGGTTGGAAGCGCCAGCCCGACGCAAAAAGTCAAGCCACCATTGAACGGCATAGGACTGTGTATGGAAGTAGTGCTTGGCCTGCTTAAGACGCAGCCCTTCGATGATCAGGCCGGGCTGGCCGAAGCGTTCACGGATGCGCTCGACGATCTCGTCGTCGGTGAGCAGCACAACTTCGACGCCGCCATCCAGCAGGGTGCGCAAAACGTCACTCTGCAGGAAGTAGACGATGGCTAGGCCGTGATCAGCGCTGATAAAGATACGGGGCTTCATTTTTGTGTGTGATGCAGACGGTCAAAGCTCCAGCCGTTGAGCCACTGCAGCAGCTTGCGCAACGGCGGCCAGGCCCAAAAACCGGCTATGCGCCGCGGGCGGGCCGGCGCGGCCTGGGCGCCGTCGAGCAGGTCGCCGGGAGCAGGCAACTGGTTGCCCATGTGTTGCACGTGCCACTCGGCGGTAGAGAGGCGCAGGTAGCCGCGCGCGTTGATGGCTTCGTCGAGCAGACGCACGCGGCCCATCGGCTTTTCGGCCGGGATGGGCAGCACCTGCTGCAAGATGCTCTTGCGCGCCGTGAACTGGAAGTGGGCCGCGCCCACCCAGTATTGGCGCTTCTTGTAGCTGAGACGCACAGCTTTGTTGTCTTCGAAGAAGGCGCGGCCGTGTTCCTCGCTGTTGCCCAGGCTGCGGGCATGCTTCCAGAAGTCATCCCAACTGAAGAGCTGGCCGGTTTCCAGTTTGGCGCCGCGCTGCGCCTTGGCCCACTTCACTGTAGCAGTCGAATATTTCTGCGGGGTGAGCATCGGCATAGCGGTCACCATGCCGGCCTGCGGCATGCTGCGCAGCGCATCCAGGCTGCTGGAGAGCCAGCCTTTGTAGAAATACACATCCGCGTCCGCATAGGCCACGAATTCGCCCGGGGCGGCGGCGAAGCAAATGTTCCAGACCGCCGGCTTGCCCAGATTGCGCTCAGACAAGGTAAGGTACTCGATGCGCCCGCCGGCCTGCTCGGCCAGCAGATACTCGCGCACTTCGGCGCAGGATCCGTTGTCAAACACCATCAGGTCGTATGCGCCATCGGTGTTGGCATACAGGCTGCCCAGGCACAGCTTGAGCAATTCAAGGCTGTGGGCGTAATAGCCGCTGAGGAACGGGATATAGCTGATGACGACCACCGTAACCGCGGCGGGCGGCGCGATGCGATCTACGGATTTGACCGGGTTTTGGCCGACGCGCATGCTCAGCGCCCCCCCAGGGCAAAGCGCAGGTTGCGCACCTGGCGCATGATGCGCCAGCGCAGGCCGCGGTCTTGGATGGCGTTGGGCTGCAGCATACGCTCGACGCTGCGCAGGGCGCGGATGGCGGACCACGGCGCACGGCGCACCTTGCCGTTCACGAGTTCATACGGCACGTCCAGCAGCATGTACATGCTGCGCATGCCGCCGCCGAGCATCGTGTTCTCATCAGTCTCGACATGGCGCTGGTGGCCATGCTCACCTTGGAGGTGCGAGTAGTCGTGGTTTTGGTGCACGATATCGATCTCAGCCGTGCTGTCCACCGCATGCCAGTTGCGCCGGTTGGCTTCGTACATCATCCAATTATCCCAGCCGGCGCGGCCGATGGCGAAGGGTGGCATATCCGTATAAAGCTGGCGCGGGAAGGCGAAGTAGTCGCTGCCGCCGCGGGTGTGAAGTTGGCCATGTGCGTGCATCTCGGCGCGCAGGCGGGCATCCCAGCCCGCGGTGAACTCCAGCGGCTGGGTGATGTTCATGTCATAGCGGCGGCCAAGCAGCACAAAATCCTTCACCTGGGCGGCCACCTTCTGCACGGTCTCTACCAGGCCTGGATAGAAGATGATGTCAGCATTCACATAAACCAAGTGGGCAGCATCGCTATTTTGGCGCGCCGCGTCAAAAATAGCGCTGACGAGTGGCGTTCCGTGTGAATTCACGGCCACCGTGGGTACATGCTTGACGCCAAACTCCGCGGCGGCTTCGGCGATGCCTTGGTCATTGCCCACCAGGACGATATCGACCGCATCTCCCAACGCCAGCCACGAGCCCAACGCATTGCGCTGGATGGTAGTGATGTGCGGGTCACGAAACGGCTTGGGGGCCGTAAAAATGCACAGCTGCTTCATCGGCGTTCGTCCACCTGGCGGTAGTCCTTGTGCTGCACGGCGGCGTTGATGTTTGCCAGCTCCGGCTTGGCTTCAAACAAGGCCAGAATATCTTTCCATGAAAACGTATCGTCGGGGAAGTTGCCCGCAATGGCGCGGGCCAGCTCCAAGTCCTCGGGGGTGTCCACCGTCCAGCGCAGCTCACCATAGGATGGTTCGTGCGTGAACTCGGCGATGTTAAAGCGCTCGGGGTGCTCGTAGAAGAACGGCATCACATGTTCACGCTGGTGCGGCTCTTTGGCCTCGGCCCAGGCGGTTTCCAGCGCGGCGCGGGTGCACAGTTCAACATCCAGGCCGATCGGGATGGTGCGGCCTTGCGGCAGGCGGTTGGCGGCAAAATCGAGCGGTGGGTCAGCGCTGACAAATTTCTGCACATACTCGCCCAGCAAGCCGGGGTCAATGAACGGGCAATCGCCAGTGATGCGCACGATCACATCCGCCTGCGTCTCACGCGCGGCTTGCACATAGCGGTCGAGCACATCATGCAGGCTGCCGCGCACGCAGGTCACGCCGTGTTCGGCGCAGTACACCGCCAGCGGGTCATCCTCGGCGCCGGCGGGCGCGGCCACCGCCACCTGGTGGATGCCAGCGGCGCGCTGCGTGCGGCGCAGCACCCAGGCCAGCACCGGCTGGCCGTTGAGATCGGCCAGCACTTTGCCCGGCAGGCGGCTGGAGCCCATCCGGGCCTGGATGATGGCGACGACTTTGGGGGCGCTCATGCCACCGCCATTTCGTAGGCGCGTTGCAGGCCCAGCTTATTTTTGGACCAGTCGGCGCGTTCTTCGGCGCGCTGGCGAGCGCGCTGCGCAATGGAGTTCAAGTCAGGGGAATGCATGGCTGCCATAATCTTATCGGCAAGTGCGGCCGAGTCGCCCACGGGGAACAGCCAGCCTTGCTGGCCGGGTTCTATCCACTCGCGGTTCGAGGGGATGTCGGAGACCACCGCCGGCAGCCCGCAGGCCAGCGCTTCCATCAAGGAAACGGAAGAGCCATCACTGCGCGAGGCACTCACATACAGGTCGGCAGCGGCGTAATAGGCGTGCAGCTGCTCCTGGGCGATGTAGCCGGGCATGTGGACGCGCTCGGCGAAGCCGGAGCGCGCCACAAGATCGCGAATGCGCCCAGCCAGGCGCCCGCCGCCGGGGAGCAGCAGGCGCAGCCGCGGCTGGCTGGGCGCCAGCGCCAGGAAGGCGCGCAGGGCCGTCTCGGTATCGTAGACCAGCTCCCAGCTGCGCAGGTGCAAGAGCACAAACGCATCCTGCCAGCCGAGCTCTTCGCGCAACTTGCTGGTGGTTTGCAGCTGAAAGCGCTGCAAATCCACGCCCCACGGGAAGATGACGGCGCGCTGCGGGTCGTAGCCCAGCTCGGCGGCGGCGTCCACCACGGCCTGGCAATCGGCGATCAGCACACGCGCGCCGCGCAGCGCGGCGCGGGTTTTGTAGCGCGCCAGCCAGTTATGTTGGGCCGTGTACAGAATATCGGAGCCCCAGCTCATAGCTACCAGCGGGCTCACCCCGCGCGCCTGCCAGGCGCAGGTATGCAGCGGGCCGGCGTGCACCAGGTCAGGCGCATGCGCACGGGTCACGGCGTCCACGCTGCCGTGCACCAGTTGAACGCCGGCGGGCAGCTGTTCCGCCTGCACACGCTGCGGCCCGGTGCACAAAAATAAGCCGGTGTGGCCTGCCTCGGCAATGGCAGCCAGGAAGCGGCGATCATGCGGGCCGTGCTGTTGGCTTACGTACAGAACTTTCATTCACGCGGTCGCGGTGCGCCTCTAGGCCAGGTCGCTCAGGCGCACTTCTTTGCCAAAGGGCATATCGGCGGCGGCTTTGCGGCCAAGCACCTGCGGGATATCCCACGACATCAGGGCGCCTTCCACGGCCGGGCGCAGGACTTCCAGCATATCTTCGGTGAAGACTTCGCCGGCTTTCACATCCCGCGCCACGCGCAGGCAGTGGCGCTGCACGATGTAGGTGTCCTTCTCGTTCTCGGCCACAAACTTCTGCTCAGACCCGAGAGCGCGTTCCAGAATGCGGACTTCGTTAACCATGTGGGCCCAGTTGGCCGGGTTGAGGGCGAATTTGTGGTCAGGCCCTTCGCGGTCATTGCTGTCCGTGAAGTGACGCTCGATCACCCGCGCCCCCAGCGCCACCGCGCCCACCACCGGGGCCGCACTCTGGGTATGGTCAGACAAGCCCAAGATCACATTCGGCCACTTCTCGGCATAGGTCTTGAGCACATTGAGATGCAGGTGGTCATAGTTGCTCTCAGCGGCGGTGTAGTTGGTGTTGCACTGCATCAGCACGATCTGCTGGTTAACCGGCTGCACCATCGCCATGGCGCGCTCCACATCGGCCATATCGCAGTCACCGGTGGCCATCAGGATCGGCTTGCCGAAGCTGGCCATGCGCACGATGGCCTCCGGCCACGACATAAGGCTGGAGCCGGCTTTGAAGGCGGGCACATACGGCACGAGCATCTCGATCGCGTCGTGGTCATACGGCGAGGAAAAATAATGGATGCCGTACTTTTCGCACGCTTCTTTCAATATCGGTGTCCATTCGAAGGGAATCGAGGCATCTTCGTAGACCTCGACCACGCTCTTGGTCCAGGCCGCCTGGTGCGAGAGCTGCCCGCCCAGGGAGCGGAAGCCGTAGTCGGAGACGATCTTGGGAGCGCGGAAGTTCTGGAACTTGGCCGCATCCGCCCCAGCCTCTTTGGCCAGGCGGATCAGCTCGATGGCGCGGTCGAGATCGCCATCGTGATTGGCGGCAATGTCGGCAATGAAGTAGGTGGGGTGCTGCAAGCCGATCTTGCGACCCAGAATTTCGATCTCCATCAAGCTCATCCTTTCGCAGGAGCCAGCGCCATGGCTTGCAAGGTCTGGCGATGCCCGTTGTGCCACTCATCATACAAGCGCTGCACGCCTTCGGCCGCGCTGGGCAAGCCGCGCCCCAGCGCCTGGGCCAGACGGCTGACGTTCAGGCGCAGATCATCTGCGCGCGGGGCGGCCGACTCAGCATCCGCCGGGCGCACCAGCTTCTCGTCGAAGCCAAATTGCTGTGCGATCATCATGCCGAAGTCGTACTTGCTCAAGCTGTCACGGCTGCCGGCGTGGTAGATGCCGTGTACGCCTCGCTCCAGCAATTCCAGCACGATCTCAGCCAGAAAGCCTACATGCAGCGGAGTGAACAAGCGGTCAGCAAAGCCATTGACCGCCTTGCCGGCAGAGAGATTGTTGTAAAAGAACTCCGCCAGGCTGTGGACGCCGTTGACGCTCCAGCCGAATAAATTGGGGCGAATGATAAGCCAGTGTGGGTGGGCGGCCTTCACCGCCAGCTCGGCCATGCGCTTGGTCTTGGCATACACGCTGAGCGGGTTGGGCGCATCGGTCTCTTTATAGGGCGCCTTGGTGCCGTCAAAGACCGCATCGGTGGAAATATGCGCCAGGCGCAGGTTGCGGCGCGCCGTTTCCTGCGCCAGCTGGCCAGGTAGCTCCGTGTTCAGCTGGCGGGCCAGCTCGGGCCGCAGCTCGCAGGCGTCGATATCCGCCAGCGCAGCGCAATGCACGACCCAGTCCGGCTTGGCCGCATCCAGCACGCCAGCGATGGCACCCGGGGCCAGCAGGTCAGCCTGCAGGGTCTCGAAACCGGCGTTCGGCAACGGATGCTGGTGGGTCAAACCCACCACCTCGTAGCGCGCCGCGGCCTGCAAGGCCAGATTGCTGCCCAGCAGGCCGCTGGCGCCGGTCACCAGAATGCGGAGTTGGCTCACGCCAGTTTGCCTGCCTTCATGTCAGCTTCGATCGGGGCGATGATGTCGCGGATCTCGGCCGGGCTGAGCATCTGCTCGTTCTCGTTGCTGACATAGTGGAAGCCATCCGGCAGCGGCTTGCCTTTATCCGCCCACGAATGCACAAAGAACGGCCCTTGCGCAGGCTGGATGACGTACATGCTGTCGAGCTCGACCGCCGAGCGGGCTTCATCTTCGGAGATCAGCATTTCATGCAGCTTTTCGCCGGGGCGGATGCCAACCACTTCGATCTTGGCGTCGGGCGCAATGGCCTGAGCCAGATCCGTGATGGTGGTGCTGGGCAGCTTGGGCACGAACACCTCGCCGCCATGCATGATCTCGATGCAGTGGAGCACAAAATCGACGCCCTGCTCCAGCGAGAGCCAGAAGCGGGTCATGCGCTCATCAGTAATGGTGAACTTGCCGGCTTCGCGCTGGCGCAGGAAGATGGGCACCACGCTGCCGCGGCTGCCGACCACGTTGCCGTAACGCACGCAGGCGAAGCGGGTCGGGCGGTCGCCGGAGTAGGCATTGCTCTGCACGATCAGCTTTTCGGCGGCCAGCTTGGTGGCGCCGTACAGGTTGGCCGGGCTGACGGCTTTGTCTGTACTCAGCGCCAGCACCTTCTCCACATTGTTCTCCAGCGCAGCTTCCACCACGTTGGCCGTGCCGAGGATGTTGGTCTTAATGGCTTCCATCGGGTTGTACTCGCAAGCCGGCACCTGCTTGAGCGCGGCGGCATGGATGACGATATTGACCCCGTCCATGGCACGCTTCAAACGCTGCTCGTCGCGAATATCGCCGATAAAGTAGCGTAGGTTCTCCTGATCGAAACCGGCCTCGCGCATCTCGTGCTGCTTAAGCTCATCCCGGCTGAAGATGATGATCTTCTCCGGCTGGTAGCGCTCCTGCAAGATACGAATGCAGGCCTTGCCGAAGGAGCCAGTACCGCCGGTGATGAGGATGGTTTGGTTTTTCCAGTTCATATTGCTCTCTCTTTTATTTGCTGAACACGATCAGCGGATAGCGGCCGTGCTTGCCAAAGAAGCGCGGGAATAATTCTTCCAAACGGTACAGAACTTTAAGCCAAAAGCGGCCGGCCCACTCTTCACGAATATAGAAGCGCAGAAAGTGGGTGCCCAGGGTGCGCCACACATAGATATCGATCGGGAAATAGCTGCTCAACGCCTGGCGCAGCTCTTTGTAGCCGCGCTTTTTGACGAAGGTGCCGCGGCCCAGGGTTTTCTCCTGCGGCAGATGGTCCTTCTCCGGAGCGGCGCCGCGCACACGCTTGATAAGATCGGTCAGCTTGACGAAGAAGGTGTCGAGCGGCGCATCACCCCAGCCGTTCACCACGGCCGCGCTGCGCCCGGGCGCCAGCACGCGGTGCAGCTCGCGGTAGCCGGTGACCTGCTCGCCCTCGGGCACATGGTGAATGGTGTGCAAGGACACCACGCCGTCGAACGCATCGCTGGCAAAGGGCAGGCGGGTCACATCCGCCACGACGAACAAGCCCTTATCGCCAATCCGTTTGCGGGCCGCCTGCAAGGCGGTGATGGAGACGTCGGCACACACGCGCTTCTCGTATCCCGCCGAGTATTCCAAATACTCCGGGTACTGGATCGGGCCGGAGCCGGCATCCAGCAGCAGGCGGCCACTGGGCGCCAGGTGGCGCTTGACGCGCAGGTGGGCGCGGTGGATGTATTCCTGCGAGACCGGGCGCAGGTCCTCGTAGCGCGCATTCTGGAACAGGCCGTCTGAGATCTCCTGCCAGCCTACGCGGTCGTAGAACTCGCGTACCTGGCGCTTGATCTCGCGCTCATCCAGATTGGTTTGTGTCCCAGTCAAAGGGTTCTCCCATCAAATGATCAAATGTGCGTGCATACTGGCTTTGGCCTTCGGGGGTGAAGACCTGTGACAGCGGCACCGCGTCAATATCCTTGGCAAAGTGCAGCAAGTGCCAGGGGAAAGGTTGCGGGTAATCATAAAAGAAGCGGTAGGCATAATGCCAGGCCTGGTCCACTGCGGCCGGCGCCAGCTGCACGGCCGGCAGGTCAGCCAGACTAGCATCCAGCATGGCGAAGTAATCTTCCCAACTGGCCGGGTCTTGCGTGAAGCCCTTGCCGCGGTAGTGGGTGCGGCCGACCACGATCACCGGCAGGCCGCTCATCGCCATCTCCAGGCCGACGGTGGTCGTGTACACCAGGCCCAGCTTGGCCGCCGCCACCAAGTCATACGTATTCACCGGGTCACCGGCGGCCACGAGGCGAATGTTCTCCGGCAGCGCAGGCATTTCTTGTCTGACCAGATCAGCCACCGAAGGCCCGTCCAGATTGCGCTCGCCGGGGTGGACGCGGATCACCAGCTGCACATCCGGCCGCTGGGCGAAGTAGGCCAGCGTGCGGCGCAGCCAGGTACTCATATCACCGCTGAAGGTACTGCGCCCCAGGGTGAGACTGTCGCCGATGACGTTGGCGGCCAGCAGCACGACCGGGCGGGCATCCAGGCCCAGCTTGGCGCGCACCTGGGCCGCGCCCTCAGTGGGGGCGTCCTGCCACTTGCGGTAGAAGTGGCGGAACAAACCCGCGGCTTGGCGCGTGGCGAACAGCTCTTGCGCCTCGGCACGCTGCGCATCGGTGAAGGGCGCGTTGCGGCGGGCGGCCCACAGGCTGTCAGTCTCCTGCAGCATCACCGAGGCGTTGTGCGCCAGCCAGATGCGGCCGCGCTGCTCACCAAATTCGTAGCTCACCACCGGAATATTGAGGTGGCGGGCGGCATGCAGAACCGCGCCAAACTCCAGGATCAAGCCGTTGGGCAGGATCACTACATCCGGCTGCTCACGCTGCAGCCAGGCCAAGGCCGCGGCGGCCGCGGCCCGGTTGGAATGCAGGCGCAGCTGGAAGAGCTGGCTGTTCTTGTCCACTTCCTCGACCTGCTGGGTATATTGCACATCCATGATGGATACCTGCTCCACCGCGGCATCCAGCGAAGCCGGCAGCGGTGTGGTGGGCGTGTTCAGGAATGACTCGACCGGTACTACAGCTTGCATGGGGGCGAAGACGCTGCGCGCATACGCATCCCGCCGGCGCAGATCAAAGCGCGGCACATCCGCTTTCCAGGTAGCGTAGGGTAGATAGGCCAGCGTGACGTCGTGCCCCGTGCCGCGCAGCGCCAGCGAGAGCAAGCTGGCATGGTTGATCCAATAATGCAGCGTGGCGAACACCAGCGCCTTGCGGCCAGCCTGCGCTTTAAGCGGCGAGTTTTGCACCGCCCCCACCCAGCCGGGCAGCTGAGCGCGCAGCTCTTCCAGCTTGAAGCCGTCGATCGGCGCGTCACCGCCGCGCAGCGCCCAGGCCAGCTCTGCCGTGGCGGGCACGTGCCCCAAAATATCCTTGAGACGGCTGGCGGCGGGCATGCTGGCTAGGCGGCCCCCACGCGGTCGATGGTCCAATCCAGCTGCGGGCGCACGAAACCCTGGCGCGGCTCGGGCCAGTGCATGCCGGGGGCGCCCATGGCGTCTACGGTGAAAGCCAGGGCGCGCTCATCCCAAAAATAGCGGCGTACACGGAAGGCACTGGCATTCACGCCCAGCAGATACTGGCCTTCGTTCAGGAAATTGGCCGGCAATATAGCGCGGCTGACGTAGCGGCCGGCTTCACGCGTGCCGTGCTTTTCAAAAGCGGCCGGGTCATCCGTGTCAAACGAAGTGAGGATGACTTCACCGCGCATGCTCTGCAGATACACGCCGACCCGCAAGCCTTGGATGGGCTGGGCCAGCGTGTACTCAAACTCGATCTCGAGCGGTTGGCGAGACTGGGCCGTCTCGACCACATCGCCATTCGGGTCTTTGACCCGCAAAGCCACCGGGGCGAACGGGGCGGCATCCGCCGGCACTTCATCGGCGGCCCAGGTGCGCTCGCCGCTCTTCTGGAAACTGGAGGACATGTAATAGTCCACCGCCTCGCGGGTCGGGGCGCGGAACGCCAGCTGGCCGCGCTCCATCACGATGCATTCTTCGGTGAGGCGCAAAATGGCCGACATGTTGTGGCTGACGAACAGCACGGTGCGGCCGGCGGCGGCCACATCGCTCATTTTGCCCAGGCACTTGCGCTGGAACTCAGCATCGCCCACCGCCAGCACTTCGTCCACCACCAGGATCTCAGGCTCCAGGTGCGCCGCCACCGAGAAGGCCAGACGCAAATACATACCGCTGGAGTAGTGCTTGACCGCCGTGTCGATGAACTTATCCACGCCGGCAAATTCCACGATCTCGTCGAACTTCTTGGCGATCTCGCGGCGCTGCATGCCCAGCACCGCGCCGTTGAGGTAGATGTTCTCGCGGCCGCTCAACTCCGGGTGGAAGCCGGTGCCGACTTCCAGCAGAGAACCGACGCGGCCGTTGATCTCGGCGAAGCCAGTGGTGGGGTCCGTCACGCGCGAGAGGATCTTGAGCAGCGTGCTCTTGCCGGCGCCGTTACGGCCCACAACGCCCAGCACCTGGCCTTGTTTGACGTCAAAGGTGACGTCCCGCAAAGCCCACACCGTCTCGGCGCGGTCGCGCAGCTGGCCCTTGAGCAGGCGCACCGGCCAGGTCACCGCTGCGCCCAGGCGTTCGCCCAGGGTGGTGTAAGCCTGCTGGCTGCCGCCCAGGCGATATTGCTTGCCCAACCCTTCAACACGAATGGCGTAGCTCATCTAGACCACATCCGCAAAGGTGCGCTCCATGCTGCGGAAATACATCAGGCCGCTGACCAGCATCACTGAAGCGGATGCCAGCGAGACCCACAGCATGTCTTGAGAATAGACGGGGATACCCAGCAGGGCCTGGCGGAAACCTTCGACCACGCCCACCAGCGGGTTGAGCGCGTACAACCATTGCCACTGCTGCGGCAGGCGCTCAAAGATGCTCGAGGCCTCGTAGGCGATGGGGCTGGCCAGCATCCAAAACTGGGTCAGGAACGGGATGATGTACTTGACGTCACGATAGTGCACATTGAGCGCCGCCAGCCACAGGCCGACACCCAGCGCAGTGAGCAGCGTGATGAGCACATACACCGGCAGCAGCCACACAGCCGCGGGCGCGAACTGGTAATAGACCATCATGCCGACCAGGATGAGGAAAGCCACCGCAAAATCGAGCACGCCGCTGAGGACGTTCGCCAGCGGCACAATAATGCGCGGGAAATAGACCTTGGTGATCATGTTGCGGTTGGCCACCAGCGAACGGCTGGCGTCGCTGACCGCGTTCGAGAACAGGTTCCAGGGCAGCAAGGCCGCGAAGGTGAACAGGGGGCGCGGCACGCCGCCGGTGGGCAGGCCGGCTACCTCGCCGAAGAGCAGGTTGAGCAGCAGCATCTGCAGCAAGGGCTGCAGGATGGCCCAGCCGCCACCCAGCAGGGTCTGCTTGTAGCGCACCAGGATGTCGCGCCAGGTGAGGAAAGCCACCAGCTCGCGGAAGTTCCACAACTCTCGGAAGTTGAGCCCCACCACGCCGCGCTGCGGCCGGATGAGCACTTTAGTGCTCTTGGTTAGTGCGCTGCTCATTTAATCAGCTCAGTACGATGCTGCAAATACCAGTCAATGGTTTTGCGCAGCCCTTCTTCGAACTTGACCGCCGCTCGGAAACCGAAGAGTTCCTCGGCGCGGCTGACATCCAGCAGGCGGCGCGGCTGGCCGTTGGGGTACGCTTCGTTCCATACCAGCTCACCGCTGTAGGCAACGAGGCGGCTGATGAGCTCGGCCAGATCCTTGATGCTGATCTCATAGCCGGAGCCCAGGTTGACCGGCTCCTCGCCGTTGTAGCGCTCAGCGGCCAGCACGATGCCCTCGGCGGCGTCCTCTACATACAGGAACTCACGCGTGGGCGAGCCATCGCCCCATAGCTCCACCTGCGGGTCCCCGTTCTCTTTGGCTTCCACGAACTTACGAATCAGCGCCGGGATGACATGCGAGGAGGCGGGGTCAAAGTTGTCTTTGGGGCCGTACAGGTTCACCGGCAGCAGGAAGATGGCATTGAAGCCGTGCTGTTGGCGGTAGGCTTGCGCCTGCACCAGCAGCATCTTCTTGGCCAGGCCATAAGGCGCGTTGGTCTCTTCGGGATAGCCTTCCCATAATTCATCTTCGCGGAAGGGCGTGTTGGCAAATTTAGGATAGGCGCACACGGTGCCGAGGGCGACGAACTTATCCACGCCCTCCTCCCAGGCCTGGTGCATGAGGGGGATGCCCATCATGATGTTCTTGTAGAACAGGTCGGCCGGCTTCTCGCGGTTGAGGCCGATGCCGCCCGCCAGCGCGGCGATGTGAATGACCACATCCGGCTTGGCATCCTCCAGCATGCGGGCGATGTGCTCGGGCTGCACCAGGTCATAGTCTTTGCTGCGCGGCACAAAGATCTCCGTAGCGCCGCGCTGGCGCAGCTTCTCCACCACGAAGGAACCCAGGAAGCCGCCGCCGCCGGTGACGGTTACACGTTTGCCTGCCCAAAAATTTGTTTCAGCCATTCTTCACCTTACTGCACAATGAACTGCGCATTGCGAAAGCGCGGGTTGTGCGGGTCTTTGATCAAGCCATCCTGCAGGGCATGCAACAGCTCGCGGATGCCGTCATCTACGTTGTAGCGGGTCTGGTAGCCAAGCACGCGGCGCACTTTTTCGAACGAGACGCTGATGTCGCGCATATCGCCGCCGAAGGTCAGGTCTTTGTAGTTCACGATGATCTCGGGCAGGCGTTTGATGATCAGCCCCACGATCTCATCCTTGCGGTAATTGCCCGACTCGTCGCCCAGATTGAAGATCTCGCCGCGCACTTTGTCCTCAGGGGCGTCCAGGCCCAGCAGGATGCCGGCCACAATGTCGCGCACATGCACGAACGAGCGCGAGTAGCCGCGCTGGTAAATCAGCAGCTCACGTTTGGTGAACGCATCGAGCACAAATTGATTGACGATCAGGTCAAAGCGCGTGCGCGGCGAAATACCGAACAGCGTCGCGAAGCGGAAGATGACCGGCGTGCAGGCCGAATCTTTCTGGCCCAGCAGATACTCCTCGGCGGCGATCTTGGTCTCAGCATACAGAGACTGCGGGTGCAGCGGAGACTCCTCTGTCACCAGTTCCCCGTCGCCGGATTGGCCGTAGTTGCTGTACGTGGAAGAGAAGACGAAACGCTTGGCGCCCATCTCGGCCGCCTGCTCGAAGACGCGTTGGGTGGTCTCCACGTTGTAGTGCCAGGCCACGGACTTGCCTACGGCCTGGCAGGCCGGGAAGCCCACGATGCCCGCCAGATGCACGATCGCATCCGGCTGGGCGCCAGTGCGCAGCAGCTGGCGGAAGGTGTGCGGCTCGCCCACATCCGCCTTGATGAACTTGAAGTTGGGATGGGCCAGGTAAGCCACCAACGAATCGCCGCCGAACAGCAGCTTGTCCATCACGGTCACCTGGTGGCCGCGCTGCAAAAGCTCGCCCGCCAACAGGGAACCGATATAGCCGGCGCCGCCCGTGATCACGATGTGCTGGCTCACGCGCGTTTCTCCACAGCGTCTGGCTCCATGATGAGGTGTACTTTGTGCCCGGTGATGCGCAAGGTAGCTGCCTCGCGGTTGTTCGACTCTATGGGCATGCCTTGTTCCATGCAAGTCAATTTGCAGATATCCAGAATGTCGTCCGGGCTGCCGGGGGCCACTTCAATGCGCACCGCCCAGGCTCCGGCGGCGCGGGCCTCGGCCAGCAGCGCCTGCACCCGGCTGCGGGTGCGGCGGTACAGGGCCATGGACTGCTCCACATAATCCACCGTCAGGCGGGCACGCAGGCTCAGCCCCTGGGGCGTGATGATGTAGCGCAGCTTGCGGCGCTGGGCGCGGGTCACCTTGACGTAGCCCTTGGAGATCAGGCGCTTGAGGTGCCAGTTGACCGTACCCACCGCCACGCCCAACTGGCCTGCCAATGAGGCCTGGGTGACGTCTGGGTCGGTTTCGATATGCTCCAGCAGAAGGAGATCCCGCGCGGGATCGGCGTGTTGTTCCATAGGGTGCGCCAAAATTCAGGCGCTGAATTATAACGTCAGGGAACTAAAGGTCAAGCGCGCAGCCAGTCCCACAGAAGGTAGAGCGCGCAGCTCACCAGCCCGATGCCGACCACCTGGTAGATCTCCACGATCGGCCACCAATCCAAGCCAAAATAGCGCCGGATATACCACAGCAGGAAGCTGGCGCACATCAGTGCTGCGCAGACCAAAGCGCGCCGCAGCCAGGGGTCTGTCCCACGCTTGTGCTCGAACCAGGCCCAGGCCGCCATCATCACCTGGATGGCGGCAAAAGCGCTGCGGTAGCGCGGGTTATCCCACATGTCACCGCCGGCCCGGTACGAAGCCACCAGGCTGACCGCCCAGCTGAATAGCAGCAGCGCCCCGGGCAGTTGCAGCCAGGCCCGCTTGCGCCAAACAAGGTAAGTGGCATACAGCAGCATGGCCAACAAGACCGTCCAGCCCAGCGCCCGCCAGATCCCGATGATGTCCCACACCAGCAGGCCGCGGGCAACCAGGGCGGCGGGCAGCAGCGGGCGCACCAGGCCATACAGCACCACGAATGGAATATGCACCCACTCCGGCATGAGCCTGAATTGGCGCGCGATCCAGCCGGAGCCGCTGGCGCTCACATACACCTGCCAGGCAGCTGACTGCACCAGCCACTGCTCGCGCAGATCGACGAATAGCCACACATATAACAGCGCCAGCACAGCGGCCAGACCCAGCCCGATCTGGACGCGGCGGTCACGCAATATGCGCCACTCGGTGAGCGCCAGGTAGCAAACCAGCAGGAACAACAGCAGCGATGCGATGAACGGCCAGGAGAGGATGGCGGCGCTGATGAACGCCACCGCCAGCAATGTTAGCCCGCCGCGCCGCTCGCCAGACAGGACGCGCTGCAAGCCCAACAGCGCCATCGGCAACAGGCAGACGGTGAAGGCTTCACGCATCTGCGATGAGCCCAGTAGCGCCGCCTCCGGGTACAGGGCCAACCCCCACGCCGCCCACAGCGCCACTTGTTTGCCAAACGCGCGCCGGGTGGCCGCCCAGGCGAAGGCCACCGCCAACCCGGAGACGGCCGCAGCCGGCACCAGCGCCAGCAGGGGCTGGTGCACCGCGCCGCCAAAATAGCGGTACAAGGCCGCGCTGATGAACAGTAGCCCGCCGTACTGGTCGGTGATGCTGTAGCCGCTGAACGCGGCGACCAGCGGCTCATCCGACTCGGCCAGCTGCCAGGCGGCCTGGTCGCGGTTGTAGGCATCCTGCATGACGTAGCCGGCGCGCTGTACATCAGTGTCATGGCCGCCCACCGGCAGCGCCACCAGCCACACCGCGCCCAAGGCCAGGCGGAACAAGGCCGCGCCCAGGGTCAAACCCAGCAGCCAGCGCGGCATCTGTTCAGCCGCCAGGTTGCGCCAAGCCAGCCAATACACAAGGCCCATCAGAGCGATCGCCAGCACAAATGAAACCCAGCTCTGCAGCGACACAAACCCCGTAGACACCCACGCCAAGCCTAAGCCCAGCAGAACGCAGCCGCCTGCCAGCCAAATGGGATTGGGGGATGAAGTAGTTTTCTTCGCCATTCAGGAAAACCTCAATGAGTTCTGCGTTGTCTACACGACCTGCTTAATGCTACCAGCGAGCTACTTCCGCGCCGCAAAGCGGCGCAACAGCTCCTCGATCAGTTTGGCATACGCCGCGCCCATCACGTCTACCGTGTAGTTTTGCTGAGCTTCCTGTTGAGCGGCCGCGCCCAAGTGGCCACGTAGGCCCGCGTCGCCGATCAGGCGTCGCAAAGCCTCGGCCATACCTTCGGGATCCTTAAGCTCCACCAGCAAGGCGGTGCGCTCATCCTCGAGTACGTCGGTAGCCGCTTCAATGCGCGTGGCTACGATGGGCAAGCCGGCAAACATGGCTTCGAGCAGGGCCAGCGACATACCTTCCCAAAGCGAAGGCTGCACAAAGATGTCCGCCGCCTCTAACAGCTGCGGCACATCGCTGCGCACGCCGGCAAAGCGCACTCGCGCCGCGATGCCAAGCTGGCTAGCTTTGTCTTCAAGTTCAGCCTGCAATGGGCCTTGCCCAACGAAGGCGAACACGGCGGCTGGTTCATCCAGCACTTTGATCGCATCCAAAAGGTATGTGTGGCCTTTTTGCACCACCAAGCGGCCCACGGTCAGCAGCAGCAGCTGGCCGGGTAGCACGCCCAGCGCGGCGCGCAAAGAGTCCTTTTGTTGCGGAGACAAGCCAAGCTGGGGAGGATGGATGCCGTTGTCGATCACCACCAGTTTTTCAGGCGCGGCGCCTTCTGTGCGCATCGCCAGGCTGCGCACCTGGTTCGACACGCACACCATGCGCGTGCACAGGGTCGAGTTGGTGAGGCGGCCGTGCAGCCAGATCAGCAGGCGGGGCGTGTTCTCGGGATGGCTGTGGTGTGTGCCGATACGGGTGCGGACGCCGGCCAGCCACGCCAAGGGCAGCCCAAGCAAATTGCTATGCGGCGTATGGGTGATCACTACCTTGCTGCGCCTCAGGAGGCCAGCTAGGCGCAGCAAGGCCCCGGCCAGGCGCACTAGATTGGAAAGCACAAAGCCGCCATACTTCCAACCATTCAGCGAGGTCACCGAGAACGGGCGGGATGCCTGCCACTCGACAGCCAGACCCTGCTTGTCATACAAAAAAACGGCTTGCACGGGGTAGCCATGCTGGTGAAGGTATTCGGCCTGCGAGAGCAGGACGCGCTGCGCGCCAGCCACTTCCATCTGGGTTCCGAGCAAAAGTATTGAAGGTTTGTGGGTGGACATGAGGCGTTGCGATTATAACGAGCCGCTATTTGCCGGATAACGCTGCTTACGCAGCCCGCCGATGAGCCAGCGCCGCACGCCGGCGGGCAGCCAGGTAGCGACCCAGGCTGCCCAGGCCCGCAGGCTGAACGGGCTGCGCCGCAGGGCCAGCGCCAAATGCTGGCGGGCTACCTGCATCTGCGGG
Source organism: Anaerolineales bacterium (assembly GCA_019637675.1). Lineage (GTDB taxonomy): Bacteria > Chloroflexota > Anaerolineae > Anaerolineales > UBA11579 > JAMCZK01. Next base: position 278,506 of record JAHBVE010000003.1, read on the forward strand.
CCGCCGCCTTCGCCAAGCAGGTTCTGAGCAAGATTTATGTAGAGGGTCACCCACGCCCTGCGCCAAAAGTCGCGGCCCTGGCTTGCGTCTTCCTGCTCGGCTTTGTGCATGTAGCGCACAAAGCCTTCGCTGGCGTCTGTCTTGTCATAGCTGGTACTTTGAGAGTGGACACGCACGCGCACCAGGCTCTCCGACACAAGGTCAATCGGATATTTGCGCACGACCCTGCGCCACAGGTCAAGATCTTCGGCCCAGTGCATGCTTTCATCGAAGCCGCCGGCCTCCAGGAAGACATCCTTGCGGATCAGCAAGCATGGCATCGCCATCAGCACCGACCATTCGGTCAGGATCTGTGGATAGACAAACCCGCGGAACACAGAGGTATCGCGCACGCCCAGTTCTTCACCGGCATCCGTGAACTTGGAGAACCAGCAATGCACAAAACCCAGTTCGGGATTCTTGTCGAAGACCGCCATCTGCTCTTCCAGCTTGGTCGGCATGAACAGGTCATCTGAATCCAGAAAGGCAATGTATTCGCCCTGCGCCTGCTGCACGCCAAAGTTGCGCGCCGCCGAAACCCCCTGTGGCTCGCGCACAAAGTAGCGCAGCCTGCCCTCGGCCGCCATTGGCTGCAGGAGCTCGGCCGTATTATCGGTCGAACCGTCATCGACCACAACAATTTCGTAGTCAGTGAAGGTTTGCGCGAAGATACTGTCGAGCGCTTGCAGCAAGTAGCCCGCCCGGTTGCGGGTAGGGATCACAACGCTGACACGCGGCGCCATCACACTTCCCTCTTCAAGCGCTTATGCAGCCAGGCTAATAGCCCGAGACGCTCTAATAGTGCACGAAGTGCGAAGCGAAGCCGGCCGAGCAGCCACAACGGCTTGCGCCGTTTGAGATAGGCTGCGTAACCTGGCAGCAGATCAGCCAAGGCGCGCCACTCGCCAAAATTTTGTACAGCTTCCAGGCGGAGGTTGCGCGCCGCGGCCACAAGCTCCGGCTTCACCTTGTCATACACACCGTAGCGCAACTGCACCGCCGTGCGCTCCAGCACCGCTTCCTGGCCGCCCTCGCGCGTGCTCAAGCCGGTCTCGGCGTCTGTGAAACAGCCCAGCACGCCCTCCACGCGGCCCATTGGCAGGCGGCTGGCGGCCATGCGCAGCGAAAGATCCATATCGGCCGCCACGCGCAACTGCTCATCAAAATAGCCGGCCCGCTCACTCACCTCGCGGCGCAAGACCCAGAACGCCCCACCTTGCGCGAACGCCCGCGCAAAATGGCGGGCGCTGTAAGCGGGTGTATGGCGGCGTTCGCCCTCCTGCGCGCCATAGCGCGGCACCGATACGTAATCGCCATAGCACAAGGCCCAGTCGTTGCCGGTCATGGCTTCGACCTGACGCTGCAAAGAGTCTGGCACGCGGCAGTCATCAATATTCCAGATCGCCAACAGTGGCGCACGCGCGGCGGCCCAGGCCCGGTTCCACGATGCGCCCAGCGTCTCGCGCGGTACTTCGATCACCTGCACCCGTTCGGGATGCTTGGTTTGAAAAGCCTGCACAAGCTGGCGCTCTTTTGCAGAGGGTTCGTTGCACACAAAGATCACTTCAAGTTCCGGGAAAAGCGTTTGCTGCTCCACCTGGGCGCAATAGGCGGCCAGGTATTCCTCGCCTCTGTATACCGAGGTCAAAACGCTGAGCCTGGGCGCGCTCATAACCCGTGGCGCTCCATCTCATCAAACGCCGTGACCGCGCCGCGCACAAAATCGCGCGTCGTCCAGGCTCCGGCTCGCGTGCGCCCAGCCTCGATAAGCCGCCGGCGCAGCGCGGCGTCCCCATGCACGCTACGGATAGCTGCAGCGATCGCGCCGGGGTCTGTGGGGTCGGCCAGTACCGCTGCCGCGCCCATCTGCTCTTCGGCGCCCGGCACCCTGGCGGCGACGACTGGGCAACCCAGAGCGAACGCCTCCAGCGGCGGCAGATTCTCCGGCCCAAAGAAGCTCATATACGTCAGCGCCAGCGCATTGCGATACAGGACATACAGATCTTCGCGGCTCACAAAGTCGAGTAGCTTAACCTGGTCTTGCAAGCCCAGCTGGCGGATCAGGCTGACAATGCTGCGTTTGGCGCCAAAATCTGCGCCGGTGAGCACCAGCTGCAAAGCCAGTCCGTCTTGCTTCAACGCCGCTACGGCCCGCAGCAGGTTGGCGTGATTTTTGTGCTGCCACAGCTGAGCCGGGTACAGCAAATAGCCGGGCTGCAGCCCAAAATCCTGCAGCACGCTGGCATCCTCCCCGGCAACTGCGTCCAGCGCAGCCTGCGGGGTGGGGTGCGGCAGCAAGATCACGCGTTCGGGGGGAACAGCATAGAAACGGACGATCTCGGCGCGCCCGGCCTGGTTACCGGCCACAATGGCGCGGGCGCGCGGCAGCCAGCGGCGATAGTGGCTCTCGCGCACCTGCCACTCACCGCCGGCGCTGACCTCAGGGAACTGCGGCTGCAAGCGGTGCTGCAGGTCCAACACCAGCGGCACAAAAGGCATGCGTATGCCACGGATGCGCGGGCTCAAGAACCAGGCGATGTCTGCGCCCGCCTGGGCTATGTGGTGCTCCAGGCTGGAACGCCATGCGAGCTTGTCTTCTAATTCAGGAAAATAGCGGAAGAGCTTGAGCATGGCGCGCTCAACGATCCCGGGTTTGGAATACAGCCGGAACGAGAGTTTGGGATTCGGCTCAAGATCGATCCTGGTTGGACTGAATACGATGAATTCGTGATTCGTGTTGGCGGCGCCGGCGGTCAGCGCACGCAGCACTTCGCCCTGGAAGGTGAAGGCGCCGCCATCGTGAGTAAAGTATTGGTCAAGTACAACGGCGATCTTCATTGGCCCTGCTAGGCTTTTTGGGCAACGACCATCACATGCCAGGTGTCCAGATCGATCGCCTGGCCGGGCTGATAGGCCGGCAGCCATTCCAACGCGTTGAAGCCGGCGGTCTGCAAGAACAACGCCATCTCTTGCACAAGAAAATAGCGATTGAGCTGGGTTTCCTCCAGCTCGGCAACGAGGTTGCCAGCCGTATCGGTCTCGCGCAAGCGGTAGTGCACCTCCGCCAACTGGCGATCGACATGCAGAACCGTGCGGGATGTACGCGCCAGCTCGCCGTTGGGCAAAGGCCAGCTCGCCTGGCGCTCAGGCTCGTAACCGCGCAGCATGGCGGCCGCATGCCAGAATTCCAGGATCAGCAAGCCTTGCTGGCGCAACGCCGCCGCGGCGTTTTGCAGCACGCGCAGGATCGCTTCATTGGTCTGCACATAGCCGATGGAATCGAACAAGCAATACACCGCGTCAAACACGCGGTTGCCCAACTGCAGATCACGCATGTCCTGCAACTGGAAGTCAACGGCGGAGCCGCGGCGCTGGGCTTGCGCCCGGGCTACCTCCAGTAGATCGGCAGAATAGTCGGTGGCGAGGATTTGGTAACCCAGCTGCTCAAGCTCAAAGGCGTGCCGGCCGGTGCCGCAGGCCAGTTCCAGCAAGGTCTTCGTTTCGCCGTGGGCGTTGCAGCGCAGGCAGGCATCCACGAAGGCCGCTTCGTCCTTGTACGGCTTGTTGGCATAGATGTGATCGTAGTACTCGGCGTACTTGCCGAGGTACGAGCCCACCTAGCCCTCCCACTGGGGGGCGCGGCCAATGGCGTCACAGATCAGGTCGATGGTCTCGTCGCTCAAGTTCCAGGTGGAGGGCAGATACAGGCCGTTCTCCCACAGGGAGTCGGCCACCGGGCACGGCACATCCCGGAAACCCGGCATCTTGTCGAGCACAGGCTGCTGGTTCATGGGGCAGAAGAAGGTGCGGGTTTGGATGCCGCTCTCAGCCAGCGCTTCCACCAGTTTGTCTCGGCCAATCCCAAATTCCTTGGGGTCAACCACGATGCCGTACATCCAATACACATTCTTGGCCCAGTCCAGTTCAGCGGGCAGTTGAATGCCTTTGATGCCCTTCAACTTCTCGTTGTAGCGGTGGGCCACGCGGCGTTTCTGCTCGACGATGTGCTCGATCTTGCGGAACTGTGCCAACCCCAGCGCCGCCACGAAGCCCGGCATGCGGAAGTTGAAGCCGGCCAGCTCATGCTTGAAGCGCGGCTGGGTGAAAGCCAGGTTGCGCAGCAACTTCACCCGTTCGGCGAAGGCATCATCATTGGTGGTGATCATGCCGCCCTCGCCGGTGGTGATGACCTTGTTGGCATAGAAACTAAAGCAGGCCATGTGCCCAAAGCTGCCGGTCATGCGGCCGCGCACCGTGGCGCCATGCGACTCGGCGCAATCTTCAATGACGATCAGGTTGTGCTTGTTGGCGATCTCCATCAAACGGTCCATATCCACCGGATGGCCATACAGATGCACCGGGATGATGGCCTTCGTGCGCGGCGTGATCAGACCTTCGATCAGGTCCAGATCCAAATTCCAGGTCACATTCTCGGAGTCGACCGGCACCGGCACCGCGCCGTTGTGCAACGCAGCCAGCGCCGTGGCGATGTTGGTGCTGGAGCTGACCAGCACCTCATCCCCCGGCTGCAGATCCAGCGCGGCCACCGCCAAATGCAGGGCCGAGGAGCCACTGTTCACGGTGACGCCGTGCTTGCAGCCTACATAGGCGGCGAACTCGTTCTCAAAATCCTCAATATATTTGCCAAAGGTGCCGGAGACTTCGCCCTTGCGCAGCGCGTCAACCACGGCCTCGATCTCATCCTCGCTGATGACGGGTTCAAAGACCGGGATCATTTCTTCACCTCAACAAAAACTTTGTCCTCGGCCTCACCCAGATATGGGCCTTGCTTCACGCTGATGCATTGCATGTCTTCCAGTACGCGGATGGCATGCACACCATGGATGAGCACGATCGCATCCCCGGCGTGCATTTCGATCTCGCGCAGCAAGCTGCCATCATCGCCGTACAGGTCCACCACCACCACCCCGCGCTGCACTACGAACATCTGCTGCAGGTCGGCTATGGTGCGCTCGACGGGCTTGTGGAAGTGGGGCGGCTCTACAAAGCCAGCCTTGTGAGCCAACAGCCCGAACTGGAAAGACGATTCGGCCGGCGAGAAGAATGTGGTCTTGTCCACCTTTTCGCTGGCCCAAATGATCTCGGCATACTTGATGCCGTGGTATTCAACGATCTCTACGCCCATTTATGACCTACCGCTGAGAATTTTCATGATCGGATCTCGCACAGACTTCCATGCTACCCGAACTGGCCAATACACTTTCAGAAAAGCACGCGCCAATCGGGTCTGCAGCCAATACCAAGGGGATGCAAGCAAGCGCTCAATATCTTCGCCAGCACGCTGCTCCTCAACAATCACACCCTCCCGCAGATCGCGCTGCAAGGCCTGGATCGCAGTCGGGTGCTGGCCTGAAAAGCGCTCCAGCCACTGCAAGCCGCCCAATTCGCCCAGACGTAAAGGGTTCTTCAAGCCCATGTATTGCTCGTCGTACCACTTCTTGTTCTTTGTAAAGGCCGTCGACCAGGTGACGTTGGAGTAGTATCCCACCTTCTGCCATGCCTGCTTGGGGAACACATACGAGTAGTGACGCATATACACCGGTTTACCGGCGGGGGCAGGCCGGGTTACCCAGTTCAACTGGTTCAGTTCGCGGCCCTGGTCATCCACTACAGTCGGCGGGCGGTGGGAGGTATAGCGATAGCCCGGCCCCCAGCGGAAGACGCGCGAAACGCGCGGGTATTGATGCAGATGCCACTCTCCGGTAATGTGTGAGTTAAAGCCGCCGAAGAATTCAATGTATGGAAACGAATAACCCGAGACCTCCGGTTCGCGGTCAAGTAACGCAAGCATGGCAGCCAGGTCACTCTCTAGATAGAACTCATCGCTATCCACCTGCCACAACCAATCACCCGTGGCGCGCTCGGCATAGGCCTGCGACATCTCATCCTTCTCAGGCCAAAACCCATCCGCATAGCCCGCATCCGCGGCGCTGAGGATCAATACCTTGCCTTCGGGGTCTTCGTCGCGCTGGAAGCGCTGCAGCATTTCCAGTGTGCCGTCCACCGAGTGCCCGTCCGGGCGCGCCAGAGCGCCGGCCGTGCGCACCGCGCCCTCCACCACAATGATCTGGTGCGCGAAGGGATACAGGGCGCGCAGGTTGTATTCAAGGAACGGCATGGCGTTCAGCGCCAGGATGCCAAAGCTCACCTTAGCCATGCGCCGCCTCAGTCACCAGTGCATGCAAGTACATATCGAGCACTCGGTCTGCAGAAAATTTGCCGCGCGTGTACGCTTTCGTTTCCTGCTGGATGGTTTCCAAATTTGGCGCATTAAGCAACTCAGCCGCCCGGTCTGCCATCCTGCCGGCGTTGAAATCGGCCACGAGATAGCCGTTCTTGCCATCCTCAATGATGTCAGCATTGCCGCCGCGGCGGAAGGCGACCACTGGTAGGCCCAGACAGGCTGCTTCCACGATGGCCATGCTGAAATTCTCCATCAACGCCGGCGAGATCGCCACATCACTGGCTTTGACATATCCGATATGCTCAGCATAACTGACCTGGCCGGGCAGCAGCATGTGCCCGCGCGCCTTGTGCGCCTCCAGTTTGTCCATCACCTCAGGCTCGATATACCCAGGAATATAGAATCCCAACGGGTCCTTCACAAGGCCCAGCAAGGCATCGATAATTTCGAGCAAGTACTCAGCGCCTTTGATGCGGCTGCCGGCAGAGGGCATATATACGACACGTGCCGTGGTCGGCAGACCCAGTTGTTCCCGAACCGCCTGTGGTTCTACGCGGTCCACAGTAGACAGGTCGATCATATTAGGCACGACCGAGACCGGGCCGTCGAAGGCATAGGTCTGTTTGAACCATTCGCGCATATAGCCGGATGGGCACAGCACCTGGTCCACCTTTTTGAGCACCTGGTTCTCAAGCCAGATCGCCAAACGCGTATCCAGCGCAGAAAACGCACCCAAGCCCGATTCTTTGGCGATCCGCGCCGGATTATGGTGCGAGGTCAGCACAAAACACTGCTGGGCAGATTTGCGCAGCCAAAGGCCGGGAGCGCCGTGGTCTGAGAGGAGCACCGTGTCCGGCGCATACTCCCTTATCGAGCGTGCCATCCTCAGCGCGCCGGGCGCATTGCGCAGGATCTCGGCCGCTTGGTAGGCCAGCTTGCCGGGCTGCAATACCCGCCACGGGAATTGCAGCAGGACAAACAAGCGCTTGAGCCACTGGGGGGCGACGCCATGGCGGACGATCTCGGGCTCAGAGTCATCCTTGACCCCATTGTCGTAGAACGTAAAAAGCCGCGCCGCGTAGCCGCGCTGGCGCAGGGCACGCCACAAGTTGTAATGCGCGCTGGCCACGCCGCCTGCGCCATACGGCGGGGCGCTGGCGGCGACAATGGCGATGCGCGATTTTTTGCTTAGCGCGGCCATTGCATTTTCATCCAGAATACGGCTTTGTCGGCGATGCCGTGTTTTGCGCCTTTTGCCAAAGGGGAGCTGGAGTACAGCCGCCACGACTCTCGGTTGTGAACGGCTGCGGCGCGGCAAGCCGCCCACCAGCGCTCTTCGAGTGCAGCGCGCAAGGCGGCGGCCGCATACAGCTTCTTGCGCTTGTTGGCGCGTTCAATTGAGCGCAGCCAGACCTCTGTGCGGCGCAGAAAGCTGCTATTGTGCTCAAACTGCCATGTGGAAATAGCGCTGTGCAGCTGCAAGTCTCGCCGCGTTGCGGTTATGCCCAACCGCTTAAGCTGGCGCGCCCGCACGGCATCTGCGGTTTGCGCCTGCCCGATGGCGTGCCGCTGGCCCACCTGGCCGGCGTGGATTCGGTAGCGCAGCAATACCTCCGGCACGTTAGTCATTTGCAAACGGCGGGCGGCCCGCTCCCATAGCTCATAGTCCTGCGCGCGCTCCACGCGTGGGTTATAGCGCAAACCTTTGCTCGCAAAATCCTTGCGGCGCAACATCACCGCACTATGCACAAACGGAGAGTTGAACAACAGGTCTGCCTTGGCTGCCTCCGGCGTTGTGGGCAGTTTCCAGGTTTGCTCTTTGGGCAATCCCATGGTTTGCGCCCAGGCGCTCACCAGGCTGATATCAGGATGGCTTTCCATGAAAGCGACTTGCTTCTCGAGCCGGGCAGGCAAACTAACATCATCTGCGTCCATACGCGCCCAGTAGACGCCGCGCGCCATTCGCAAACCTCGGTTGAGTGTTACCGAAAGGCCGGCCCGTTTGCGGTTGCGCACCAATCGCCAGCGCGGGTCCTGTACGCCGGCCAGCATCTCAGCGCTGCCGTCTGTGGAGCCATCGTCAATGCAAATAAATTCAAGATCGCTCAACGTCTGGGCGAAGATGCTGTCAATGGCTTCGCGCAGGTATGGCAGGCCGTTGTATACCGGCATGACCACACTTACCAACGGGGTCTTCAATCAGCCAGCCTGTTCAGTAGGTCGAATTCAAGCTCAGCCACCCGCTCGAGCGCGAAGTGCGCTTCGACATAGGCTCGGCCGGCGCGGGCCAAGCGCTGGCGCAGTGCAGCATCATCCACCAGGCGCTGCACGCCTTCCCGAATACTGGCGGCGTCCACATTGCACAGCAAGCCGTTGTCTTCGTGCGTGATGATCTCTTGGATGCCTTGCACCCGCGTTCCCAGAACGGGCAGGCCACATGCCATCGCTTCGATCAATGCCTTGGGGTGGCCCTCATACAGCGAGGGGAAGACGAACAGGTCACACTGGCGCAGCAGATCCGGCAGATCCTGATTCCCCACCGATCCTAAAAATCGAAACTCAGCCTTCCCACCTTCCGAGAATTCCTCGAGTTGCTCTTTGCGCGGCCCATAGCCGATCAGCCACACTTCCACATCCATATCAATAACCGCTTTGATCAACTGGAACAGGTTCTTCTCGTCATCCAACCGGCCCACGAACCCGATCCGTGTTTTCGAAGACCCGCTGCCCTTGCCCGGATAAAAGCGATCCGTCTCAACATAGTTGGGAATCACGTTGATCCGCTCGGGGCTCACTCCATAGTTCTCAGACACTTTGTTTGCAATGCGCTGTGTGGTCACCACCACCGCGTTCGCCCCGTTAAATACGGCTTTCTCCAACTTAAGCGCCTGCTTGGCGTGCTTGGATTTAGGACCATACTTGTTGCTCTGAACCTCGGAAAGCATATAGCCGCAGCGCGCAATGAACTTTGCGCCCGCTTTGCGGGCAGCCCCCATGGCAATATCCGCCCCGGCCATCTGATTGCTTTTGAACACATCCGCCTTCAACGGTTGTGAGAGCAGCTTACGCTCATACGCTGCCAGCTTGAGCCCATCTACATTGGCATGGATACGCAGATCAGGAATAATGTGAGCGAACGCTAGGTCTTGCTTGTCGCCATAGGTCACAAAATCAATGCCAATCCCGAGCGCCTGCAGCCTGCGATACAACGCCACCTCGCGGTCCAGCATGCCGACCGTGCTCCAGGTTTTGAGCGACACCCCTTGGGTGAAAAACAGGGCTAAGTTCATTTCAACACCGGCAAAAGAGGCTCATAAAGCTCTCGATAGTAGCGGGCCGCGATCACCGGCCAGCCATAGTGCTTGATGCGCTCAAGCCCGTTCGCAACTAGTTGCTGGCGCAAACCAGGCTCCTCGATCAGGCGCTCAATACCCGCAGCCAACCCGGCCGGGTCTTCGATATCGGTCAGCAAACCATCCTGCCCATGCGTGACCACATCCGGCGCCAGGCCCACCCGCGTGCCCACGAACGGCACGCCGGAGGCCAGCGCTTCGAGCACGCCTTTGGGGCCACCCTCCTCGCGTGAGGCCATCAGATACGCGTCAATGCCGTCAAACAAACGCGGGATGCGGTGAAAGTCTTCCTCCACCACATGCACATACGGCACTCCGGCGGAAACCAACCCCTGTTTCACATAGCCGCGCGCCGGAGCGCTCAACAAGACGAACAGGTTCTTATGGCGGGCATGAACTTGCTTCAGCGCTTCGATGAGCACATCCGGCCCCTTGATCAGCTTAGGCACCAGGCCATCGGCCATACCCTGGCCATCTTTCTGGAACGAGCCGATGCAGAACGCATCCGCGGGGATGCCAAGCTCTCGCCGCCGGGCAAGTCTGTCTTCGGGAGACGCGGGTTTGAAACGCTCCAGGTCCACACCCAGAGGAATACGGACCAATTTCTCTTTAGGCGCGCCCCACTGAAGAAAACGATCTTCCATGATCTTGCATGAAACATGTAGCCGGGCGATCAAATGCAATTTTGCCAACACCTTTTCGATGGGCTCGGCAAAGTCAGGCGCTTCTTTATTCCCATGAAAGACGGTTGCGACAACCGTATTTTGGCGGGTATGTTTCGCGTCCAGATTTGCCAGGGTGTCCCAGAGAGATGAATAATGAAGGATCTGGCGCGAAATACCCCGGGCAGATCTCACAACCTGGGTTTCCATCGCAAATTGCTCACGGATGTTACGCGTGATGTAGTGCGCCTCCCAGTCCAAAACCCAATTCACAAAGGGGGCAACAAAGTACAGGGCGGGCTGGTGACGCAGCCTGGGCATCGCCAGTGAAAGCAAAGAACGAATGCCGCGCGATATCGTCATACAACACCTTGCGCGCCGGTGAGCGTTTTTAGCTCTTCGTTCGCGCCAAATTGCAGGTCGCAAAAGTGCTTGTATTCTTTGCAGCGCAGATACAGTTCGGCGTGCTTGCCTTGATCCACGATCTGGCCGCGCGCCAGAACAACAATGTTGTCGGCATGGATCACCGTAGAAAGCCGGTGGGCGATCACCACCGCAGTCGTATCCTTGATGATGTTGTCGATCGCTCGTTGCACCTGGCGCTCCGATTCGGTATCCAGTGCGCTGGTCGCCTCATCGAGAACCAGGATGCGCGGGTCATGGTACACCGCCCGGGCGATCGTGATGCGCTGCTTTTGCCCGCCCGAGAGCAGCATGCCGCGGTCACCAATAAGCGACTCGTAGCCCTTCGGCAGCTTGTCGATGAACTCGGTGGCATTGGCCACCTCAGCCGCCTTGCGCACTCGCTCCAGGTTGGCGTTCTCGTCGGGATAAGCAATGTTCTCGGCCACGGACGCATTGAACAGGATACTGTCCTGCGACACAACGCCGATCATGCGGCGGTACACAGGTAGATCCAGCTCGCGCAGGTCGGCCCCATCCACGCTGATGCGCCCACTGCGGGGATCATAGAAGCGCAAGATCAGATCCGTGATGGTGGATTTGCCGGCCCCACTCTCGCCGACCAGGGCCACCATTTGGCCGCGCTCGATCTCGAGATCAATGTGGCTCAATACGCTCTCTTGACCGTATGCAAACGATACGTCTTCAAAGCGGATCCGGTCGACAAAATCAGTCTTGACCGTCGTTCCGCTGACGATGGACGCGGTTTCGTCAAAGAATTCCTGCACCCGTTCGCTGGTCGCTACTGTAGTCTGGATAATTTTCAGCGTGCGGGCCAGATCAGTTAGTGGGTCGAGCACCGCTCGCCCCACATACAAGTAGAGAAAGAAACCTGTCGTACTGAGCCGGCCAGAGATAAGTTCGTTGGCGGCAAACAGCAGAACGGCCACATTCACCATTGAGTTGATAATGAACGTGACCGGCTCATCCACATGTTTAAAGAAAGAGGATCTGAAGAGCGCCTGAATGGCTCTACGGGAAAGGGAGGAGAATCTTGTCGCTTCGTAAGGCTCTGCTGCAAACGATTTCACGATACGAATATTGGAAACGACTTCCTGCAGGTAGGATGTAACCTCGGCCTGCACACCAAACTGCTCACGAACCCGGCGCTGGGCCGGCTTCTTCACAAGCTGAACAAAGATGTACTGTGCAATTGCGGCCAGCACAACAAAAAGGCTGAGGCGCAAGCTGGTTTTGATCAACAGCGAGCCGTACAGCAATGCCAGTACGCTCGAAACCACGATCGAGCGCACGATCGCCTCAAGCCCGGATACGACCGCATCGGTATCCTTGTCCAGGCGAGAGATCAATTCACCCGTGCGATTCTTTGTGAAAAAATCGAGCGACAACCCCATAACGTGTTCCAGCAGGGCCGCCTGCATTCCACGCCCTGCTCGCACTCGGATCCAGATCCCCAGCAGATAGACCAGAAAGTTCAATACATACAGCACAACAGAGACCAGCAGGTACAAGACCGCCACGGTTACGATGACATTCCAGGCGCTGGTTTGCTCAGGAGAGAACAGGTGCAGCAAGTATTGGCCGATGTTGTTCAGGTCAACATCAAAAATGCTGTCAGGCACTTCCTCGGTCAGCTGGTTGAACGCCTCCGGCCCATGCACGGCCACTTCCAGCACGGGCGCGGTCACCATCGGCTGGGCCGCGGTTAGCAGGCTGGCGACGAAGTACAAGGCCAGCGAGAGCAGCATCTGCGGCCAGTACGGCTTCATGAATCGGCTCAGCAGCTGGGCCAGCTGCTTGAATTCGTAGTTGCGCTTCATGTTGGAGTTGTTCATGCGATCTTGCGCGCTCCGTTGCCGGCGGGCTTGCTGCGCTCCAGCGAATAGGCGCCATCGCGCATGCGGATGATGTACTTGCCGGGCTGCTCATCCAGGGCCAGGCCGCCGGTCTCCAGGCAACTCAGGCGGAAGATGTCCAGCTCCGGGTCGCTGCCATCGATATACACGCTTTCGATTCCTTTGGCTTGCATCGAGGCGATCAGATCCTTCGCCTGCTCGCGCAGCCCATGATAGACCTTGAGCGAGTCTTTGACATACTGGGTGGCATTGCGTTGGAAGGCGCGCATGCCCTCGCCGGTCAGGTTGTAGCGCAGACGAGTGCGGTCCATGCGCGTGGCCTTGAGGTAGCCGCGGCTGATCAGGCGCTTGATGTACCAGTTGACGCTGCCGATCGCCATGCCCAGCCGGCTGGCTAAACCCGCCTGGGTAATGGTCTCGTCTTCGGCAATAGCTTCCAATAATCGGTATTCGCGTTGCTTCACGGCACACCAGCTTTCAGGAAATGAATTCTGACACGCGCGCCGCACAACTGTCAATAGACATTGAGGGGAGAAGCTAGCCCAATTTCTCGTACAAAATGGCTTCGATACGTTCGGCCGTGCGCCCATCCCATAAGTCGGGCTGCTGGGGAGCCGCCTTCTGCCCCCGCAGCGCACGATAACCCTCAACAATCCCCTGAGGGCTGTTGCCCACCAGGCGGTTGCCGCCCATCTGCAGCGTGATCGGGCGCTCCGTGTTCTCGCGCGCCGTCAGGCACGGGATGCCCAGCACGGTGCTCTCTTCCTGAATGCCACCCGAGTCCGTCAAGATGAATTGAGCCTGCGTCATCAGGCTAACGAACTCGAGATACCCCACCGGCTCCAGCAGCCTGACCCCGCTGGCTTGCAGCGCATCCAGCAAGCCCCAGTCGGCCATGCGAGCCCGCGTGCGCGGGTGCACCGGGAAGATCAGCGGCGTGCTTTGCTGGATCGTAGCCAGCGCCTCAACGATCCCGCACAGCGCGCCTTGCTCATCCACGTTGGATGGGCGATGCAATGTCACCACGCCATACCCACCCGGCGTAAGCCCTTGCGCTTCCCAGGCGGCCAGCTGCTCAGCGGCCGGCTTGAAACGCAGCAAACTGTCCACCATGATGTTGCCCACGCGGAACACGCGCTCGGGCGGGATGCCGGCCGCGGCCAGATTCGTATCCGCATCCGGCGAGGGCGTGAATAAATAATCAGCCAGCACATCCGCCACGATGCGGTTGTGCTCCTCTGGCATCTCGCGGTCAAAGCTGCGCAGCCCGGCTTCCACATGCGCCAACGGAATGTTGAGCTTGTTGGCCGCGATCGAAGCGGCCAGGGTGGCATTGACATCGCCAAAGACAACCACCATGTCCGGCCGGCGCGCCGTGAATTCCTTATCCAACTCAAGGATCACGCGCGCCACTTGCTCATTGACGCTGCCGCCATGAATATCCAAGTACAAATCCGGCTCGGCCATCTGCAGCTGCCGGAAGAATACGTCTGACATGTTGGCGTCAAAATGTTGGCCAGTATGTATGAGGCGCGCCTGCAGGCGGCCCTTGGCCTGCACCGCCGCCATCAGCGGCGCCGCCTTCATAAAGTTAGGCCGCGCCCCTACCACCAGCGCCAGTTGCTTGGCCATGCTAGTTCACCAACTCCGCGGCCTGGGCGGCCACATGCTGGCCGATGGCCAGGCTGGCCGTGGCCCCCGGTGATGGTGCATTCAGCACATGCAGCCAGCCGTCGCCGTGCGCAAAGCGGAAATCCTCAACCAACTTGCCGTCCTTATCCACCGCCTGGGCGCGCACCCCCGCCCGCGCCGGCAGCAGGTCCTCGGCCGTGACCGCTGGCATCATCTGCTGCACATCCCGCGCGAACACGCGCACATTCCCTGACCGCATCAATTCACCCAGGCCCATTTTTAGATTTGGCAGCACCAGCCGCCAGAAACCACTGTAACTCAACGACTCTAACGTATCTTGCAGATCAAAATCCCTACTGAAATAGCCCTCGCGCCGCAGGCTGAACACGGCATTGGGGCCAACCAGCACTTCGCCATCCGTCATGCGGGTCAGGTGCACACCCAGGAACGGGAAGCGCGGATCGGCCAGCGGATAGACCATGCCGCGCACCAGGTGCTGGGCCTCCGGCCGCAGCCGGAAGTACTCGCCGCGGAACGGCACGATGCGCAGCCCAGGGTCCACCCCAGTCTGGCGGGCCAGCCGGTCGCTGTACAGGCCGCCGCAGTTCACAGCCACCCGCGTTTGCACTTCGCCCTGGCTGGTGTGCAGATGCAATATCCCATTTTTGCGCACAAAGCGCTGTAATTTGGCGCCCAGGTGCACTTCTGCGCCCGCCTGCGCCAGATCCTGCGCCAACGCCCGCGCCACATGCCCATAATCTACGATACCCGCCTGCGGCACCCAGATGGCCTGCAAGGCGCACACATACGGCTCGATCTCGGCGATACGCTCCTGGCCCACGATCTCCAGCGCCAGCCCGTTCTCGAGGCCGCGCGCATACAGCGGCTGCAGGCGTGGCACTTCGTCCTCGCGGGTGGCGACGATCAGCTTGCCGGTCATCTCATACTTGATCTTGTGCTCGTCGCAAAAGGCCAGCATGGCGGTGCGCCCGGCCGCGGTCAGCTGCGCCTTTAAGCTGCCCTTCTTGTAATAGATACCGGAGTGCAGCACGCCGCTGTTGCGGCCGGATTGGTGCGCGGCTACCTGCGGCTCCTTCTCCAGCACGGCCAGCGAGCTGCCGGGGTACTGCTGCAGCAAGGCCCACGCCGTCGCCAACCCCACCAGGCCGCCGCCGATCACCACAAAATCATATGGCTTGGTTTGCATACCTGAAGTCATCATAACTCAGCCAAACTTGACGAGCATCTACCCGCACACTACAATGGTCAGGCTCATTAACATTGCAACTGGGTGGCTGTTGTCTTTGCGACAACGGCAACTGCGAAGCCGGTGAGATGCCGGCGCTGTCCCGCAACTGTGATCCGCCTCTGTAGCTAGAGCGCGGTAAGCCAGGTCGCCGGCCCAGCTTGCTCAAGCACGATCCTCGATGGATAAGGAGGTGCCCTTGCTCAAGCCCATGACCCCCGCTTGACGCCAGCCCTTCCCTGCCTCGTGCAGGGATTTTTGTTTAACTTGGCTTATGAATTAACACAAAGGAGTTTTCCGTGAAAAAACGCATTCTCAGCAGCCTCTTGCTGCTCGCTCTGCTGGCCGCCTGCGCCCCCGCTGCGGTGGCCACTCAAGTTCCCACCGCGGTAGTCGAACAGCCTACCGCCGCACCGGTTGTCGATACCAGCATCAGCCTGACCGATGACCTGGGCCGCGAGGTAACCCTCGAAGCCCCGGCTGCCCGCGTGGTGTCGATGGCCCCGTCCAACACTGAGTTGCTCTTCGCCGTGGGCGCGGGTGACCAGGTCGTTGGCCGTGACCCGTACTCCAACTTCCCCGAGGAAGCCTTCGACATCACCGACATTGGCGACACCTACGCCAGCCTCAACACCGAGCTGATCCTCAGCCTCGAACCGGATCTCGTGCTGGCCGCCGGCATCACGCCGCCGGAGCAAGTCGACCAGCTCGAGCAGCTGGGCATCACGGTCTACTGGCTCGGCAACCCGACTGACCTCGAGGGCCTCTACCGCAACCTGGAGACCGTTGGCATCCTCACCGGCAATGAGCAGGAAGCCCTGGCCGCCATTGATGACCTCAGCGCCCGCGCCGAGGCCGTGCTCGAGAAAGTGGCCACCGTCACCGAACGGCCCACCGTCTTCTATGAAGTCGATGGCCAGACCGACCCCAGCGCGCCGTTCACTGCCGGTGGCGGTACCTTCATTGACCTCATCATCAACCTGGCTGGCGGCGCCAACATCGTCGGCAGCCAGGAAGGCTACATCGCCTACAGCATCGAAGACCTGCTGGTGGCTGACCCCAGTGTGATCCTGCTGGGCGACTACGCCTGGGGCGCTACGGTGGAGTCCGTCGCAGCCCGCGCCGGTTGGGGCGCCCTGTCGGCGGTCACCAACGACCGTGTCTACCCGTTCAACGATGACCACATGAGCCGCCCGGGGCCGCGCCTCATCAACGCGCTCGAAGAATTGGCCCTGCTGCTTCACCCGGAACTGTTCGACTAAGTAACCAGAAACAAGCAGGGCGGGCTATATGCCCGCCCTGCCATTGCTTATGAGACCTTTTATCCGCCGCCACCCATTCATCACCACCGCCATCCTGTTGGTCGGCGCGTTCTTGCTCAGCATTGCGCTAGGTTCTGTCTTCATTCCGCCTGAGAGCATATTCAAAGCCTTGCTCGGCCTTGAACCGTTGCAGGGCACGCTCAACACCATCCTGTTCGAGATCCGCCTGCCGCATGCCGTGCTCATCACCCTCACCGGCGCGGCGCTGGCCGCCAGCGGCACGGCCTACCAGGGCCTGTTCCGCAACCCGCTGGCCGATCCGTACCTCATCGGCATCGCCTCCGGCGCCGGGTTGGGCGCCGTCACCATGATGGCGCGTGACTGGCCCAAGGATCTACTGGGCTTCTACAGCATCCCCGCCGCCGCCTTCGCCGGCGCGCTGCTCACCGTCGCCATCGTGTACTGGATCGCCCGCCTGGGCAAAACCGTGCCGGTCACCACGCTGATCCTGGCTGGCGTCGCCGTCAGCACCTTCGCCACCTCGCTCAGCTCCTTCCTCATGCTCCAGTCCGAAAGCGAGCTGCGCCGCGCCATCGCCTGGCTGCTGGGCGGCGCGGCCCTCAACGGCTGGCAGCCGGTCATCGCCATGCTGCCCTACGTCACCGTCGGCATCATCATCCTGCTGCTCTCCGGCCACCAGCTCAACGTGCTGCAGACCGGCGAAGAGCAGGCCCAGCAGCTTGGCCTGCCGGTCGAGCGCATCAAGCTGGTGCTCATCGTGGCCGCCTCGCTGGCCGCGGCCGCCGCGGTGGCTTTCTCCGGCATGATCGGCTTCATCGGTCTGGTCATCCCGCACTCTTTGCGTCTCATTTGGGGCGGCGACCATCGCCGCTTGCTGCCGCTCTCGCTGCTCGGTGGCGCGGCCGCCTTGCTGCTGGCCGATGTGGTGGCGCGCACCATCCTGCCGCCGCAGGTCATCCCGGTCGGCATCATCACCGCTCTGGTCGGTGTGCCTTTTTTCCTTTGGTTGCTGCGCCGCGCCAAGGCGCAGATGTATTGGTGAGCCATGCCATGCTGAAGATCGAACAGCTTGAGCTCGCCTACGGCAGCACACCCGTACTTACGGATCTCAGCCTGCAAGTGCAGCCAGGCGAAGTGCTGGGCCTCATCGGCCCCAATGGGGCCGGCAAAAGCAGCCTGATCCGCGCCCTCAGCGGGGTGCTGGCGCCGCGCCGCGGGCGCATCTCCTTCAACGGGCAAGACCTGCTGGCCATGCCCGAAGCGCAGCGCGCTCGCCTGGTCAGCGTCGTGCCGCAATCCACCCAGCTACCGCCCGCCTTCACCGTCTACGAATGCGTGGCCCTGGGCCGTACGCCCCACCTCAACTGGCTGGGCAGCTTGGGCGCGCAGGATAGGGCGAAAATTGACTGGGCCATGCAGGTAACCGAGAGCGCCGCGCTAAAAAACCGCCGTGCCGGCGAGCTTTCTGGCGGCGAACAGCAGCGCGTGCTGCTTGCCCGCGCCCTGGCGCAGGATTGCCCCATCCTGCTGCTTGACGAGCCGACCGCCCACCTCGATCTCCACCACCAGGTCGCCATCCTCAACGTGGTGCGTAGCCTGGCCCGCGAGCGTGAGCTGGCCGTGCTGGTCGCCCTGCACGATCTCAATCTGGCGTCCCTGTTCGCCCAGCGGCTGGCCCTGCTGGTCAACGGACGCCTGCAGGCCGAAGGCACTCCCGCACAGGTGCTTACCCGGGAAGCGCTGCAGCAGGCCTACTCCGTTTCCACCCGCATTCTGCCCAATCCAGAAACTGGGCAGCCCTGGGTTGTCCTCCAAGACAAATAGCCGACATTCAGCCCGCTAAAATTCAGCCTGCGATTCCGCCGCGCAGGCCGGCCCGCATGCGTACAATGCGCGCATGTCTGTAAAGCGCATCCTAGTCGTCGAAGATCAGCCGCAAGCAGCCCACGCGCTGCTGGAAGGGCTGGCCAGCCTGGGGCCGGCCATCACCGCCCATAGCGCGCCCTCTGCAGAGGCAGCCTTGCGCGCCTTGCAAGACGCACCCTTCGACATGCTGATCGCCGATGTGCTGCTGCCCGGCATCTCCGGCCTGGAGTTGATGGCGCGTTTCCGCCGCCACAACCCGGCCACCCGCGTGATCCTGCTCAGCGGCGTGCAAGACGAAGCGATCCGCAGCCAGGTGGCCCGCAGCGGCGCGGATGGCTTTTTCTTCAAGCCGGTCGAGCTGGCCGACGTGCTGGATGCCGTGGAACGCCAGCTCGGCCTGGTCAAGACCATCCTGCCCACCGAGCTTTCCGTCATCAAGAACTCGCAAGACAACGAAGCCAACATCGCCCAGGAACTGGCCGAATTGCGCTTCACCGCCCAGGCCTACTCCGCCTTGCTCATCGCCACCGGCGGCCAGGTGCTGGCCCGCGCCGGCGTGCTGCCCAACCCATCCGTTGAGGCTGGCCTGATCACGCACATGCTTTCCGCCCTGCAATCCAGCCAGCGCATGGGCAGCCTGTTGGGCGCCGCCCAGCCGGATGATCTGCTGGCCATCCGCGGCGCAAACGAGCACGTCTACTTCACCAGCCTGGGTGGTGGCCGCTGCCTGGCCCTGGTCACCAAGCCGCTCAGCGCCCCGCGCGCTGCGGCGCTGGCGCAGGCGATGCACAAGACCAGCCTGCGCCTGGCCCAGTCACCCGAGGCTGCGCCGGCTGCCGAAGTCCGCCTGGCGGAAACCGACCCGCACCTGGAAAAGATCCTGGCCATGGAAGATACGCGGCCCAGCCGCGTGGTCGCCGAGCGCTACTGGCAGGCCGCTGAGCTGCAGGCGCCGCGCCTGCACGGCGCGCTCAGCTACGAGCAAGCCGCCCAGATCGGCCTGGCGCCGCCTATCCAACAATAGGCTTGCTCCACATGTTACAATTTTGCGCCTTCGGCTAACCCCGACCCATTGGGGCGTGGTGCAATGGCAGCACACCGGACTTTGAATCCGTGGATCCTGGTTCGAGTCCAGGCGCCCCGACTTGCGTCAGCTATGCAAGCATCTGAAGACCCTCTCCCTGATTCTTCTCATTTTTCATTCTTAACGCCTGCCAGGTGGCCGGCGGTATGACCACCCGCGTCGTTATTCTGGCCGCCGGCAAAGGCACGCGCATGCGCTCGCGCCTGCCCAAGATCCTGCACCCTCTTGGCGGCCGGCCCATGGTGCAATACGCCCTGGAAGCTGCCCGCCAGGCCAGCCCGCTGCCACCGGTGCTCGTCATCGGCCACCAGGCCGCTGACATCCGCACCGCGGTCGGCGACCAGGCTGACTATGTAGAACAGGCTGAGCAGAAGGGCACCGGCCACGCGGTCATGCAGGTCCAGAGCCTCCTAGAGGGCAAGGCCGAGCAGGTCATCGTCTCCAACGCGGATCTGCCCCTGCTGACTGGCGAAACCTTGACCGCTCTGGCTGAGGTGCACGCCAAAAGCAAGGCCGCCATTACCCTGCTGACCCTCAAGCAAAAGAATGCCCGTGGCTTTGGCCGCATCAAGCGCCTCAAAGGCAAGCCGGTCGCCATCATTGAAGAAGCCGAGGCGACTCCCAAACAGCTATTGATCGATGAGCTCAATGTCGGCGCCTATTGCTTCAACGCCAAATGGCTGTGGGCCGCCCTCCAAAAGCTCAAACCCTCCCCCAATAAGGGCGAGTATTACCTGACCGACTTGCTCGCCATCGCCGTCAAGCAAAACAAGAAGATCCACAGCCTGGAGCTGCAAGACCCCACCGAGGCGATCGGCATCAACACGCGTGAGCACCTGGCCGAAGCGGAGTACGCCCTGCGCCAGCGCATCAACCGCCACTGGATGCTGGCCGGTGTCACCATCCAGGACCCGCAAAGCACTTACATCGAGCCTGGGGTCACCCTGGGGCAGGACACCACCATCCTGCCCAACACCATGCTGCTGGCTGGCACCCAGGTGGGCGAAGACTGCATCATCGGGCCTAACACCTCGATCAGCCACAGCCGGGTCGGCAACGGCTGCCACATCCAGGCTGCCGTGGTGGAGCACGCCATCATCGAGAACGATGTAGAGATCGGCCCCTTCGCCCATCTGCGCAAGGGCGCCCACCTGGAAGACCACGTCCATATGGGCAACTTTGGCGAGATCAAGAATTCGCGCCTGGCCGCCGGCGTCAAGATGGGCCACTTCTCCTACATCGGCGACGCCACCATTGGCAAGAACGTCAACATCGGCGCAGGCACCATCACCGCCAATTACGACGGCCAAAACAAGAATCCCACCGTCATCGAAGACGGCGTCTTCATCGGCAGTGACACCATGCTGGTCGCCCCGCTGCACATCGGCAAAGGCGCCCGCA
The DNA here is from genome assembly GCA_019637675.1 of Anaerolineales bacterium. GTDB lineage: Bacteria > Chloroflexota > Anaerolineae > Anaerolineales > UBA11579 > JAMCZK01. The sequence continues at coordinate 299,556 of JAHBVE010000003.1, forward strand.
CCGGCGCCGGCGCGGTGGTCACCAAAGATGTTCCCCCCAATACTGTGGTCGCCGGCGTACCCGCCCGCGCCATCCGCAAACTGGAAGGTTCTGATTAGTCCGCTCATAGCCCTGCTTGCTCTTCTATTGATATTTGATCTACTGGTAACTGCTACCCGCGCCAGCGTCATCAATGTGCGCCAGACCCGCCTGGTCTCCCTCGAAGATGAACTGGGCACCAAGGCGGCCGGCACGCTGGAGCTGCTGAAGCACCGTCAAAATCTGCGCGACGCCCTGCAGCTTGCTCTGGCGCTACTGCGCTTCCTGATGGCCGGCCTGGTGCTCGACTTCCTCATCCCCACATCCCAGGGCAGCGCCTCGGCCATCAACCTGGGCGCGCTGGTCGCCATCGGTTTCGCCATCTGGTTGGCCGAGTTCTTCGTGGAACGCCGCGTCCTGCAAGACCCTGAGCGCTGGTCGCTGCGCCTCAGCGGCGTGGCCCGCGTGGTCAATACGCTCATGCACCCCATCATCTTCGTGCTGACTCACCTCAGCCCCGGCGATCAGAACGTGGCTGACCTCGAAACCATCACCGAAGATGAACTCAAGTCCTTCGTCACCGCCAGCGAGCAGCAAGGCGTGCTGGAGGAAGAAGAGCATGAGATGATCATGTCCATCGTGGAGTTTGGCGACACGCTGGTGCGCGAGATCATGGTGCCGCGCATCGATATCTTCTCGCTGGACGCCAACATGCAGCTCAAGGAAGCCGTGGACGCCCTGATCGAATCTGGCTATTCGCGCATCCCGGTCTATAACGAAACGATCGATGATATTGTCGGCGTGCTGTACCTCAAAGACATCCTCAAAGCCTGGCGTAGCGGGGATGGCGCCACCAAGACCCTGCGAGAGCTGGCGCGCGGCGCGTACTTCGTGCCCGAATCCAAAAAGCTGGATGAGCTGCGTGCCGAAATGCAGGACAACCGCATCCACATGGGCATCGTGGTGGATGAATACGGCGGGGTGGCCGGCCTGGTGACCCTGGAAGATTTGATGGAAGAGATCGTCGGCGAGATCCAGGACGAGTATGACGACCTGGGCGAAGAGCAAAATCACCAGAAGATCTCCGATGATGAGTACGTATTTCATGGGCGTATTCCACTGGCAGACTTCAACGAAATCATGCAAAGTGACCTGAGCACAGAGAACGCCGACACCCTGGGCGGTTTCCTGTTCAGCGAGCTTGGCCGCCTGCCGCGCGTGGGTGAGCAAGTGAAACATGACGGTTTGCTTTTCACCGTAGAATTCATTACCGGCCGCCGCATCCGCCGGGTGCGCGCCGTGCGCAGCCCGGCCGCGCTGCTGGAAACCGAGAAAGAAGATAATGTCAAAGACTGAGCTGGTTCAAGCCGCACAACAAGCCCAACAGGCCGCCTACGCGCCGTACTCCAATTACCGCGTCGGCGCCGCGCTGCGCACCAAGGCCGGCAAGGTCTACCTCGGCGCCAACATCGAGAACGCCGCCTACCCAGACTCCATCTGCGCTGAACGCGTCGCCATGTTCACCGCCATCATGCAGGGCGAGCGCGAGTTCGACTCGATCGCCGTCGTCACCCGTGACGGCGGCTCGCCGTGCGGCTCCTGCCGCCAGGTGCTGGCCGAGTTCGCTCTGCATGCCACCGTGCTGCTGGCCGACCAAAGCGGCCAGATCCTGCAAGAATCCACAGTAGACAAACTGCTGCCCGGCGCGTTCCTGCCCAGCAATCTCAACATCAAGCCGTAGCCGCGCCATGCGCACCCTGGTCCTCAGCGATATTCACGCCAATCTCACCGCGCTTGACGCCGTTCTGGCGGATGCGGGCGATGTGGATGCCGTGTGGTGCCTGGGCGATGTGGTCGGCTATGGGCCAGACCCTAACGAATGCATCGCCCGCCTGGCGGCGCTGCCCAACCTGGTGTGCTTGCAAGGCAACCATGATGCCGCCGCCATCGGCCAGTTGGCGCTGGAAAGCTTCAATCATGAAGCGCGTATCTCGGTCGAATGGCTGCGCGATGTCCTCACTCCGGACTCGCTAACTTTCCTAAAAACCTTGCAGCCGATGCGCGTAGAGCACGGCGTCACCCTGGCGCATGCCAGCCCGCGCCAACCCGTGCTGGAATACTTGCTTGACAGTTATTCTGCGCTGGAGAATTTCGATTACTTCGAAACGCCGTTCTGTTTCGTGGGTCATACCCATGTACCGGTGCTCTTCATCAAGCACGGCGCGGGGATCAACCTGCAGATCCCGGCGACCAACACCACCATCCAGCTTCACGACCGCTGCATCGCCAACCCCGGCTCGGTCGGCCAGCCGCGCGATCGCGATCCGCGTGCCGCTTACGCCATCTTCGATGCGCAGGATGCCAGCTGGAGCACGAACCGCGTAGACTACGACATCGCCCAGGTGCAGATCCGGATGCAGTCCGCCAACCTGCCCGAGCGTCACATCAGCCGCCTGGCTGGCGGTTGGTGACGGAACTTTTTGCCGGGCTGCTGCGTTAGTAGGGGAGATAGCATTTCAAGGAGAGATGACATGAAGCCGAAAGCCCCCTTGTTTATTGCAGTTTCCATCGTCGCCGCCATGCTGCTGGGCGCCTGCACCACGGCAGCCAACGCCATTGCAGATTTTGATCGCAGCGCCGCGGTGGAAGCCCCCGCAAGCCCCAACATGTCCTTCGCCGGTGACATGGTGGCGATGGATGGCATGCAAGAAAGTTTCGGCGGTGGCGGAGTCGCCAGCGCGCCGCAACCAGCCGACTCGAAACGCCTGGTCATCCAGAACGCCAGCCTGACCATCGTCGTAGACCAGCCCGAAGACGCGATGCAGAGCATCACCGCCCTGGCCGAGCGCTTCGGCGGCTTCGTGGTCGACTCTTACCTATACCAGCGCACGCTGGCCAACGGGCTGCAAGCCCCCTCCGCCAGTATCACCATCCGCGTGCCGGCTGAGCACCTCACCGAGGCGCTCGATCTAATCGAGCAGGACGCCCGCAGCGTGGACAACCGCAGCCTCTCCGGCCAGGACGTGACCGCCGAGTACACTGACCTGCAATCCCGCCTGCGCAACCTACAGGATGCCGAAGCCATGCTGCGCCAGATCATGCAAGACGCCACCGACACTGAGGATGTGCTGGCCGCCTTCAACCAGCTCAACTACATTACTGAGCAGATCGAAGTGCTGAAAGGCCAGATCAAGTACTACGAAGAATCTGCCGCCATGTCCTCGATCAGCGTGGAGCTGATCGCAAGCCAGGCCGTGCAGCCCATCACCATCGGCGGCTGGGAGCCGGTCGGCGTCGCCAAGGACGCGGTTCAGGCTCTGCTCAGCGCCCTGCAGAGCATTGTGAATGCCCTGATCTGGCTGGTGCTGTACGCCCTGCCGATCCTGCTGGTGCTCGGCGCTCCGCTGTACTTCCTGGTGCGCTGGCTGCGCCAACGCCGCGCCGCTGGCCGCCGCAAGCCGGCTGCCAAGCGCAAGCAGCGCTAATTTCAAATAACAAATAAAAAAAGGCCGGCAAATTGCCGGCCTTTTTTTATTTGCTTGCGATGCCAGCGCGTGCCAGCACGCGCCGCGCCGCTTTCACCAGCGGCATATCGATCATCTTGCCGTCCAGCGCGAACGCGCCGCGGCCCTCAGCCTCGTGCTGCTCATACGTGTCCACTACACGCTGGGCCCAGGCCGTGTCCTCCGCGCTGGGCGTGAAAGCCGCCAGCACCGGCGCGATCTGGTCAGGGTGCACGATCTGCATCCCGCTGTAGCCCAGCCGCGCTCCTTGCGCCGCCAGCCGCCTCAGACCTGCGCTGTCCTTGAAGTTGACGTGCAGCATATCAATGGCCTGCAGGCCGAAGGCGGCCGCATACGTCACCACCGCGCTGCGCGCGTAGAATACCTCTTCAGCTTCATCGGTGCGGATCGCGCCCACATCGCTGGCAAAATCCTCCGACCCAAAGACCAGCGCCACCAGATGCGGGTCCGCACTGGCGATCTCTTTCAAGTTCACCACACCCATCGCACTTTCGATCTGGGCGAGTAAGCTCAACGTGTTGGGCGCCAGCGAGCGCGCTTGCTCTGCTTGCTGCAAGCGCGTACCCACTGTTTGCACATCCGCCGCGCCGGCGGCCTTCGGCAGCACGAGACCCTGCAAATTCGGGTGGCTGGCCAACTGTAGATCCTCGGCCTGCAAGCCGCTATCGGCTGCATTCACGCGCACCAGGCGCTCACTGTTGCCAAAATCCAGCTCGCTCAACGCCTTGGCGATCAGTGTGCGCGCTTCCGCCTTGCTGCTGGGCGCCACGCCGTCTTCCAGGTCCAGGCATACGCAATCCGCGCCCAAGCCGGCGGCCTTCTCCATCTTGCGCCAATCGCTACCGGGCACATACAACAGGGTGCGCCTGGCGCGCATCGAGCTATTCTGCATCAGCTGCCTCGCGTTTCAAGAACATGACCGCCCGCTCGATCTCGACAACAACCTCGCCGGTCTGCTTGTACCCAATATGGCGCAGGCGCACCACACCGCGGTCAGGCTTGCTGCTGGAGGGGCGCTTCTCCAGAACCTCAGTCTCGACTCGGATCGTATCGCCGGCGAATACCGGGGTGGGGTGATTGACCTTTTCATAGCCCAGGTTGGCCACGATCGTCCCTTCGGTTAGTTCCGAGACCGTGATCCCCACCACCACACCAAAGGTGAAAATGCCATTCACGATCCGCCGGCCGAACTGGTTGCGTTTGGCAAACTCCTCATCCATGTGCAGCGGCTGGGTATTCATGGTCAGCCCGCTGAAGAGCACGTTGTCCGCCTCGGTGACCGTACGGGTGGCGGCATGGGCAAAGCGCTGGCCTATGCTCAAGTCTTCGTAAAACTTACCCGCCATCACCAGGCTCCAATTCCACCAATAATTGGTCTTTTTCCACGCTCTGACCTTCAGAAACGACAACCTGCGCCACTTTTGCGTCCTGGCTGGCGCTGATGCGCACCTCCATCTTCATCGCTTCCAGCAGCACCAGGACCGCACCGGCACTGACCTGCTGCCCGGGCTGCACCAGCACCTTGCGCACCTGGCCCGGCATCGGCGCCCGCAGGCTGCGCTCGGCGCCGGCTGCCTGGCCGCCGGCGCGGCCGCCGGCCGTACGGCGCAGCAGAAAGCTGCACCCAGCCACATGCAGCCAGGTGTCGCGACCGTCTTTTGCCCAAGCCACCTGTACGCTGCGGCCGCCAATGTTCAACTCCAGCGGCTGGCCGCGCACGATCGTGGCCTCGTGCACCTGCCCATCGACGAGCAAACGCAGTTGCTCGCCGTGCGCCTGCAGTTCAATAGTATAGGCCTGCCCGCGGTGCTCAAAGCTGAACTTCATCGCCCGCCACCCATGCGGAAGCCGCTGCCGCTCGCCCACGGCGAATATGGGTCAGTTGCTTCCTGCTCAGCTGTCGCCGCGGGCTGCAATTCCAGCGCCGCGGCAGCCAGCAAGGCTTCCAGAGATATTTCATCTGGCTGCCAGTCCGCGAACCTGCGCTCGATGAACTGAGTATCAAAGTCGCCAGCCGCCACGGCTGAGTCAGCCAGCACAGCCTGCAAGAAGTCAATGTTGTTGACCACGCCCAGCAGCACTGTTTGGGTCAACGCCGCCCGCATGGCGGCCAGCGCCTGCGCGCGGTCGGCCGCGTGCACGCTCACCTTGGCCAGCATCGGGTCGTAGTGCACGCTCACCGTCTGGCCTTCGGCGATGCCCGCATCCACCCGCGCGTCTCGCGGGAATTGCAAACACAGCACCTTGCCCGCCTGCGGAAGAAAGTTCGCCGCCGGGTCCTCGGCATAGATACGGCACTCGATGGCATGGCCGCGCTGCGCCAGTTCGCTCTGCGTAAGCGGCTGCGCCTCGCCTGCCGCTACGCGCAGCTGCCACTCGACAATATCCACACCTGTGGTGAGCTCCGTTACCGGGTGCTCCACTTGCAAGCGGGTGTTCATTTCCAAGAAATAGAATTCGCGCGTACCCGGGTCAACCAGAAATTCCACCGTGCCGGCATTGGTGTACTCCACCGCCGCAGCGGCCGCCACCGCCGCCTCACACATCGCTGTCCGCAATCGCTCATCCAGCAAAGGTGACGGCGTCTCCTCCACCACCTTCTGCCGCCTGCGCTGCAGCGAACATTCACGCTCGAACAAATGCAGCAGCTTGCCATGCTGGTCGCCCAGCACTTGCACTTCCATATGCCGCGCCGTTGCCAGGTACTTCTCCAGCACCAGGCGCTCGTCGCCGAACGCGCTGGCGGCCTCGCGCCGCGCCGCCGCGATCGCATCGCTTAGCTCAGCCGCAGCGTGCACCACACGCTGGCCCACGCCGCCGCCGCCGGCCGCGGCTTTTACCAGCAGCGGGTAGCCCAACTCGGCCGCGGCGGCCTGCAGTTTCGCATCACTATCCTCGCCCTGATAACCGGGCAGCACCGGCACGCCCGCCTGCAGCATCAGTTGGCGCGCCGTGGCCTTGTCGCCCATCGCCCGTATGGCGGCCGGCGGCGGCCCGATCCATACCAGGCCGGCGTCCATCACCGCCTGGGCGAACTCGGCATTCTCTGCCAAAAAACCGTAGCCGGGATGCACTGCGCCCGCTCCGGTCTGCTGTGCCGCGGCCAATACCGCGGCGATGTTGAGATATGAGTCACGCGCCGCGGCCGGGCCGATCAGCAGGGCTTCATCCGCTACCTGCGTATGCAACGCGCCAGCATCCGCCTCGGAGTACACCGCAACGCTGGCCAGGCTTAGTTTCTTGCACGCTTGCGCCACGCGCACGGCGATCTCGCCCCGGTTGGCGATCAGTACTTTCGCAAAAGGCAACGGCTTGGACATCACGGCTCGCAACTCAACAGTTCGAACGCCGATTCTACGCTGGCGGCATCCACGCCGTTGGCGTCCAGCCGCGCCCACAGGTCACACAGCATCGGCTGCATCAGCTTGGTGACCGTGTACGAGGTCTGCGTCAATTCCAGCGCACGCTGGGTGTTGCCCAGCATGGCATAACCCTCGATAAAGGGCGTTCGCTCCGCCGGGTGGTTAGGATAGTCGTCCAATGCAAAAGCGCGGTCACCCAGTGCGGCCACCTCGGCCCAATCACCAAACTGGCGCGCCAGATCCGCCTTTTGAAAATAAAAGCACCAGGTCTCGCGCGGCTGCATATCCCAATACGGGAATTCGGCCGCGGTCGGAGCCGAGCTTTGCTGGATCATGCCCAGATTGCTCAGCTCAAGCAGACCGGCAACCTCTTTCGATAAGAGTGGGAAACGCGCGTCGATCTGCGGGTCGAGGATGCGCAGACAGCCCGGCGGCTCGTAGATCAGCACGAGCACATCTTTCGCCGTGCCTTCATAGTCAACAAAGTCATACGTACGCTGAATGTGGCCGCTGCTCGTCAACTCAGCCAGGTCGCGGGTGCTGCGCAGGTTGGCAAAGAAGAACGCGTGATTTAAACGCTGGCTCTCATGGGTCGGCGTGTATATCCAGTTCAGGGTCCCGGTAAGGGAATAGTCGGTGTTGTGCGCAAGCACGCGCAGCTCGGGCGAGATGATGGCTGCGTTGTCCGCCAGGTCAGGCGCCCGCCACGAAAGCTGGCGCGCAAACTCCGCCTGGCGTAACCACTCCAGGCGATACTGGTTGGCCGTGATGAAGTGCACTCCCACGCTCAGCCCCAGCAGGACCGCCAATGTGGCCATCCCCAACCGGCGCGAGCCCCAGGGCCGGCTGCATACAGCCGCCAGCAGCAGGCTGGCCCCAAACATCATCGGCATCGTGAAGCGGTCGCTGGGAAAGGAAAGGTCAAGCCGCAGATCCGCCACCCAGAACGAGAGGCCGGAAACCGCCAGCGCCACAAGGCCTAGCCACACCGCGTCACGGGCATGTTCGCCGCGCTTAGCGCTTTTGAGCACGACCCAGGCCACGCCCGCCGCAACCAGCACCACGGGCACATACGCAAGCGTGACCACAGAGCCGGCCTCCAGGTTTTGCAGCATGGTGATGGTCTTGCCCCAGGCCAGCAGGCCGCCCTTGATCACATCGCCGGCGGCGTGCCCAAGCCATTCCACCAGCGCGGGCAGCGGGTTGGCGGTAATCTTTTGCAGCAGGGTCGTGCCATACAGCGCGTTATCCTGCTGGCTGGCCCACTGCCTCCAGACGAATACCCCCGCCAACACCAGCGCATACGGCCACCAACGCACCAGCGCACTCTGGAGCTGTTTGCGAGTGCTAGGCTTGAGCACAAGATAGAAAAGGAACGGGCGCAGCAGTTCAAGCCCATAGAAATATTCCGTGCACAACATGCTCGCCAGACCCAAAGCGATCGACGCGGCGTGCAAGCCAATGGCATTCTTGTCCGCCCGCAGCGCCTTAACCATCAGGACCAGCGACAGCAAGAACAGCGTGTAGTAGAAAAAGTACACGCTATACGTTACAGAGATGCTTTGCTGGCTAAAGCCCGGATACAGCAGGAACAATAGCGCGGCCGTCACCACAAAGCGGCGGTGCTGCGGCCACAGCAAGTTCACCAACCAATAGAAGCTGATCGCGCTGATCCAACGCCACAACAGGTTGGCAAGCTGCCAACCCAACGCGCCTTCGCCCAAAACAGAAAAGAATATGTAATACACCCAGCCAGACAGCGGCCGGTAAGCGGCAAAATCTTGATAAATCTGCGGCCCAAACTGATAACTGCTCCACGCCAACGGCCAATCATCCCAGTACAGACCCAGCCAAGGGATGAACACGCCGTACGCCAAATACGCGAGCACAGCGCTCAACAGCAAGAACAACGCATGCGGCGAGCGTTCGCCCCAACCAGAAATCCGTTGATTCAAATCAGCCAATAACTTCTTCAAAACGCTCCTGAAGCTGTTCATTCAGAATTGCAATTCAAAAGCTCAGTCACCGGTTGAGCTTGTCCCGCGCCTGCCGCTTCCAGCTCGCTCCACACCGCGCACAACACAGGCTGCAGGCTGGGCATTTTGGCCAGCGCCTCCTCCGTGAACATCACGGCCTCGCCGCCACGGCCAAGCCGCGCATACGCCTCGATGAAGGGAACGTACTCCACGGCATGATCAGGATACAAACCCAAGCCGAAAGCCGTGTCCCCAAGCTGGGCAGCCGCCTGCCAATCTTGCTGCTGGCGGGCCAGGTCAGCCTTCTGAAAATAGAAGCACCAGGTCTCGGCCGACCCCAGATCCCAGAACAGTCCGCGCTCGCTGAACGGGCTGGCCTCCGCCTGAATTCGAGACGGATCGCTCAGCCCAATGATTGGCTTGAGCTCATGCGAAAGCTCAGGCAAATTCGCGGCGATCTGCGGGTCGAGCACATGCAGGCAAGCAGGCGGCTGGTATGCGAAGGTCAGCATCACCACTTCCGAGCGGTCACCGCGGTATTCGAGAAAATCGAACGGCGCATAAATAGGATCACCTGTTCGCAAGCCGGCCAGCCGGGTTTGCCCGCGCAGCTCTGCATAAAAGAAGGCGTGCGGCAGCCGCTCGGTCTCCGCTCCCGGAGTGACGTACATCCAATTGAGCAGACCCGTCAGCGAGTTGTCCGTGTTGAACTGCAGCACGCGCAGCTGCGGGCTTACGACCGCAGTGTTGGGCTCCAGGCTGGGCGCACGCCAGGCAAGCTGCCGGGCGAAGTCTTCCATATACAGCCACTCGGCCCGGAACTGGTTGCTCTTATAAAAATGAAAACCAACACACAAGCCTAGCAACACAGCCATAAGAATTTGCGCAGTAGGCCTATGTATCCGCAAGAATCCCCACAGCCCGGCCACGATCAGACTGACCCCAAACATCATCGGCATGGTGAAGCGATCATTCGGGAAGGCCAACGCCATCGGCAAGGCCGCCATCCAAAACGAGAGGCCAGACACCGCCAGCGCGATAAGCCCCAGGCCCAGCATGTCCCGCGCGGTCGCCCCGTTCTGCGCGGGCAGCTTGTTCACGCCCAGCATCGCGACCGCACCGGCGATCACCGCGCCAACCGTCACAGCAATATATGAGATCGAGGAGACCGAGAGCGCTCGCAGGCTGCCCAGCGCCTCCACCGTGCGCGTCCAGGCCATGACCGCGCCCAAGCTCAGGTCACGCAGCGCGGTCGGCGCCCACACCGAGAGCGCGTACACGGGGTCATCCTGGATCCGGCCCAGCAGCACCGTGCGATACAGCGCCCCGCTTTGCTGGCTGGCCCAGTTGCGCCACAGGAACACGCCCACCAGCATCGCCGCATATGGCAGCCAGGCGATGACCGCGCGCTTCCAGTCGCCCACGTTGCGCGGCCGCAGCGCAATGACGAGCAACACTGGGCGCAGCAACTCCAGCCCATAGAAGTACTCCGTGCAGGTCATGCTGAATACGCCCAACGCCAGCGCGCCCAGCGTAGCGCCCCAGGCGCGTTCGCTCCGGGCCGCCACCAGCATCAGCGCCAGCGACGCAAGGAACATGCTGTAATACAAAAAGTACACACTGTACGTGACCGCAATGCTCTGTTGGCTGAACCCTGGATACACAAGAAACAGCAGGCCCGCCACCACCGCCAACGCCTTCTCCCGCGGCCACAACAAACGCACCACCCAGAAGAAGGCCAGCCCGCTCACCCAGCGCAACACCAGCGCCAACAGGTGCCAGCCTAACGGGGCTTCGCCTAGCAGCGAGAACAAAAAGTAATAGACCCAGCCAGACAGCGGCCGGTAGGCCGGGTAACCCTGATAGACCTCCGGCCCAAAGTGGTGGCTGCTCCACGCCAGCGGCCAGTCGTCCCAATACAACCCCAGCCACGGGATCAGCAGCCCGTACGCCAAAACGCACAGGACAAAACTAACTACTGGAAACCAGTAGTCTTTTTCGCTGTCGGTTACTTTGCGCAACCAGGTCTGCAATGGGCTAAGCATGCGGCTCACATCCTGAATACGCCAAAGCCCTCACCTGTGCGCGGCGCCTTCAGCACCACCGAGAGCGCCAACCCCAGCACCGTACGCGTTTCCGCCGGGTCCAGGATCCCATCGTCCCACAAGCGCGCCGTGGAGTAATACGGATGGCCTTCATGCTCATACTTGTCCAGGATCGGCTGCTTGAGCGCGGCCGCCTCGGCCTCCGTCAGCGCCGGCTTGCCCTCGCGCTCCAGCTGGTCTTGCTTGATCGTCAGCATCACGTTGGCGGCCTGTTCGCCGCCCATCACGCTGATGCGCGCGTTCGGCCACATCCACAAAAAGCGCGCGTCGTAGGCCCGCCCGGCCATGCCGTAGTTGCCGGCCCCGAACGACCCGCCGATGATGACGGTCAGCTTGGGCACCGTGGCCGTGGCCACGGCGTGCACCATCTTGGCCCCATCCTTGGCGATGCCGCCGGCCTCATACTCTCGCCCCACCATGAAGCCGGTAATGTTCTGCAGGAACAGCAGCGGGATGCCGCGCTGCTCACACAACTCAATAAAATGGGCGCCCTTCAACGCGCTCTCACTGAACAGGACGCCGTTGTTTCCCAAGATGCCCACCGGGTATCCATGAATACGCGCAAAGCCGCACACCAGCGTGTCGCCATAGCGGGCCTTGAACTCACGGAAGCGGCTGCCATCCACAACGCGGGCGATCACTTCGCGCACGTCATAGCTCTCGCGGAAGCTGGTCGGCAGCACGCCATACAGCTCCTCCGCCGGATACAGCGGCTCCTCCGGTGCGCCCACCGGCGTCTGCAGGGTGCTGCGATCAGGCAAGGTCTCAACGATCTGCCGCAGGATCTCGATGGCGTGCTCGTCATCCTCGGCAAAGTGATCCGCCACACCAGACAGGCGCGTATGCACATCCGCGCCGCCCAACTCTTCGGCGCTGACATCCTCACCCGTGGCGGCTTTGACCAGCGGCGGGCCGCCCAGAAAAACAGTGCCGGTGCCTTTAACAATGATGGCCTCGTCGCTCATGGCCGGCACATACGCGCCGCCTGCCGTGCACGAGCCCATCACCGCTGCGATCTGCGGAATGCTCTTAGCGCTCATTTGCGCCTGGTTGTAGAAGATGCGCCCGAAGTGCTGCTCGCCCGGGAACACCTGGTCCTGCATCGGCAGGAACGCGCCGCCCGAATCCACCAGATACAAACACGGCAGATGGTTCTGCATGGCGATCTGCTGAGCGCGCAAATGCTTGGTCACGGTGAGTGGGTAGTACGAGCCGCCTTTGACCGTGGCGTCATTGGCCACGATCATGACTTCGCGCCCGGCCACGCGGCCGATGCCGGCCACAATGCCCGCCCCCGGCGCGTCATCATCATAGATACCCTCCGCCGCCAACGCCGAAAGCTCCAGGAACGGCGAGCCGGCATCAAGCAAGCGCTCGATGCGCTCGCGCACGAACAGCTTGCCGCGCTGCTCATGCCGCGCCCGCGCCTCGGTCCCGCCGCCGGCGTGCACCGTCGCCAGCTTGGCGCGCAATTCCTCCGCCAGGGCGCGGTGGTGCTCGCTGTTCTTCTTGAATTCAGGGGAATTGGAGTCTATACGGCTGGAAAGAGAGTCCATGCCTGAATTATAGACTTTCGCCAGCCCTTATTTGAAATATGCGATCGTCACGCCTTCACCACCCTCATGCGGGTTGGCGAAGACGTAGCGTTCCACATAGTTGCGCTTGCGCAGCATGTCGCGCGCCATCTCGCGCAGCGTGCCGGTGCCCTTGCCGTGAATGATGCGCGCCGAGCGCAACCCCGAGGCGTACGCCGCGTCCAGGTACGCATCCAGCTTATTGTAGGCGTCCTCAAAGCGCATCCCGCGCAGCGACACCTCGGAGGCCACTGCATCCGGCAGCTGCACCGTGCCCTGCCAGTCCGGCAGGCTCTCGCTGGCCGGCTCGTCCAGCAGCTCCAGGTCGGTATAGCGCGCCCGCGCCCGCAGCGCGCCCACCTGCAGTTCAGCCTCTTCTTCGCTCAGGCCGATCACGACGCCGCGCGCCCCCAGGCTGCGCACGCGCACCGCATCACCCAGGCGCAGCGCCCGCCCCGGCGCCGATTCCGGCACCGCCTGGCGCTGCACCGGCTCTTCCACCGTATCTTCCAGCGCTTCGATGGCTTGCTTGACCGCCTGCACCTTGTCCAGCGGCTCGCGCTGGCGCGCCAGGTCGGCCCGCAGCCGGCCGGCTTGGGTCTTCAACGCGTCCAGTTCCTGCTTGGCTTGCTTGCGCGCGGTCTCCAGCACTTCGATGCGCTCGTCTTCGATCAGCTCCAGACGCTCAGCCAGTTCAGCGCGCAAGGCCTCCGCGCTGCGCTCGGCCTCCGCCGCCCGTTCGTGCGCCCGGCGGGCGCGTTCGCGCTCGCGGTGAATATCGTCCAGCAGGTCTTCGGCCTTCAGGTCGGCCGGGTCGATCCCGCTGCGCGCTTGCTCCAACACTTCGTCGCTCAAGCCCAGCCGCTTGGCGATCGCTAGCGCATTCGAGCGGCCCGGCAAGCCCACGGTCAGGTGATAGGTAGGCGCCAGCGTCTTCAGGTCAAACTCCACGCTGGCATTCACCACGCCTTTGGTGCCCTGCGCATACACCTTCAGCTCAGGGTAATGTGTGGCCACCAGGGTGGTGATGCCGCGCCGCACCAAATGGTCCAGCAGCGCCCGCGCCAGGGCCGCACCCTCTTGCGGGTCGGTGCCGGCGCCCAGCTCATCAAAGATCACCAGCGAGCGCTTGTTGGCGTGCTTTAGGATGCTGACAATGTTGGTGATATGGCCGGAAAACGTGGAGAGCGACTGCTCGATCGATTGCTCATCGCCAATATCTGCGTATACAGACTCAAAAAATGAGATCTGGCTGCCCGCCGCCGCCGGAATGTGCAGGCCGCTCTGGCCCATCAATGCCAGCAGGCCCACTGTCTTGAGCGTGACGGTCTTGCCGCCCGTGTTCGGGCCGGTGATGACCAGGCAGTAATTCTCAGGGAACAACTCAATATCAGACGAGACGACCCGCTCCGGGTCCAGCAGCGGGTGGCGCGCATCGAACAGGCGCAGGGTCACGCCCGGGTGCGGCCCATCTACGTGCGGGCGCAGCGGCAGCAGCTCGGGCGCATGGGCGCGCAGCTGCTCGGCATACTTGGCCCGCGCCAGCACCAAGTCCAGCTCGGCCAGGCCCTCCAGCGCCGCGCCGATCGCTTCGCTGTGCGTTTGCACCAGGGCGGTCAGCGCCAGCAGGATGCGGCGCTCCTCCTCGCGCTCGGCCAGTTGCAGCTCGCGCCAGGTGTTGTTCAGCTCCACCACGCTCAGTGGCTCGATGAACAGCGTCGCCCCGCTGGCCGATTGGTCATGCACCACGCCTTTGACCCGGCCGCGCTCCTCCGCCCGGATCGGCAGCACATAGCGCCCATCCCGCTGCGTAAAGATCGGCTCCTGCAGCGCCTTGGCATACGGGTCGCTGCTCAGCATCTTCTGCATGCGCCCCAGCAGGCGCTCGTGCGCAACACCCAGCTCACTACGGATCTGGGCCAGCTGCTCCGAAGCATTATCGAGGATCTGGCCGCGCTCAGAGATGGCCTTGGTGATCGCATCCACCACGCCCACCGGCTGCGGCATCTGCGCCGCCAGCTCGGCCAGCAGGGGGTAGCTGGCCTCGGCGTCCTGCAGTTGGCGCGCCAGCGTGCGCGCCGCTACCAGCGTGCCCTTTACATCCAGCAGCTCGGCTGCGGTCAGCGCCATGCCGCGGCGCGCGTTGCCCAACGCCGGGCGCAGGTCGCGCGCCCCGCCCACGCCTACCTTGGGCTGGTCCTCCAGCAACGCACGCGCTTCGCCAGTCTCTGCCAGCCGGCGCCGGGCCGCGTCAATATCGGCGGCCGGGCGCAGCGCTTCGGCGCGCTCCTGCGAGACGCTGAAGACCGTATGGCGCGCCAAACGCTCCAACACCTTGGGAAACTCAAGCGTTTGCAGGGCTTTTTCGTCCATCCTGCGCAGTGTATCACGCAGCATGTGTGCCTTTTTGCACGAGCCTAGTTGCTGCGCGTTGCAGATTCCTGTATGATTCGTTTCAGAGGGTGCGCCGTTGTGCAACGGTTTCACTATCCTCCTGGCCCAACGGCGCGTGAAGGGCCAACATGGACGTTATCAAGGTCTCAGGTGCATCACGTACCTCTGCGGTGGCCGGCGCCATTGCCGGGGTGTTTCGGGAACACAAACGGGCAGAGATCCAGGCCATTGGCGCCGGCGCGGTTAACCAGGCTGTAAAGGCGCTGGTTCTGGCGCGCAGCTACTTGAAAGAAGATGGCTACACCGTCTACTGCACGCCGGAGTTTGCGGATGTCGAGATCGAAGGCAAGGTCCGCACCGCCATCAAGCTCGTCATCGAATGTCACGAAGCAGCCACAGAAACAAAAAACGCCGCATAAGCGGCGTTTTCTTTTAGCTCATTGGCTAGTGTTCTGAGGAGTGGCTGGCAAAGATCTCCACTTCCTCGGGCAGGAACACCACTTCCTCTTTGCCCATCAGCTTCTCGCTCATTTTGAGCTTCACCAATTCCACCAGACCGTCATGCGCCACAAAGTTCATGTTGTCTGTCGGCACGGTCAGCACCGGACACAAGGTGAAGTTGGTCACCCAGTCTTCATACAGCCCGTTGAGCTGCTCCAGGTATTCTGTGGTGATCTTGGCTTCAAAGTCGCGCCCGCGCTGCGCAATGCGGCGCTGCAGTGTCGGCACCGAGGCCCGCAAATAGATCACCAGGTCAGGCGGGCGCAGCAAGTCACACAGCAATTGATACAGATTGCGATACGAGGTGTAGTCGCGCTCATCCATCTGGCCGGAGAGATACAGGTTCTTGGCAAAGATCTCGGCGTCTTCATAGACAGAGCGGTCCTGGATCACCGAGTTCGGGTCGGCCAGCAGGCCCAGGTGCATGCTCAGGCGGTGGCGCAGGAAGAACACCTGCGACTGAAACGCCCACGAGCGCATATCTGAATAGAAATCTTCCAGGTACGGGTTCTCAGCAACGGGCTCGTAGTACGGGTTCCATTCCAGATGGCTGGCTAACTTTGACACCAGCGTGGATTTTCCAACACCAATATTCCCGGCCACGGCCACAAAATGCTTCATTCGTCCCTAGTCTCCTCTTTCAAAAACGCTACTGCTCGGCCGGATTCAGAGTCCATTATAAGCTCCATGATCTGGCCGGGTGCTACATCATCAACGTGGATCAAGCGCAAAGTGTTCTGCAAGCCGTCCAACTCCGGCGCCCAATCCGTCAAATGGTTGGGCGCGTCGTAAAAGAACGCGTTGTTGAAGATCGCGTCGGCATCATCCAGGTGCACCGCCAGCGGATAGATGCGCGACTCGATCAGATCCTGAAAGAAGTGCGTCCCGTACGATGGTTCGGGCGCTGGCCCCACGCCCTCGCCGGATAATTCCACCAGGGCGCGCGTATTGTAAATATCCGCATAGCTCACACTCACGCCCAGGTCGGGCGTGCTGGTGCCCCAGCGCCCCGGCCCCACGCAAATGAACTCCTCGCCTTCCAGCACTTTGTTGATCTTGCTGATCGCCCGCGTCAGTTCGCCGCGCGCCTGCGAGTTCGGCAGGCCATAGTAGCCCTGCGGCGTCACGAATAACGCGTAGCGGATGTTCGTGGCCCGGCCGTGCGGGGCCACCTTGCGGGTGGCGAACACGATCGCCTGCTTATCAAGCCGCTCCGGCAGGCGCACCGCCACCTCATGCAAATGGCTTTGCGGGCGGCATTGCAGGATAAATAACTCAATTTCGGGCTTTCCGTCGCGCTCGAATACCCGCATGGTGAACTCCATATCCACCGGCGAGCTGTATTTCTTCTCCAGATGCGCCAGGATGCGCCGCATCCGCTCAGCGAACGGCGTATTGCGCACCACGCCGTCGAAAGTGAGCACCAGCTCGTTGTCTGCGCCCACCATCGAGCGGATCGGGCTCAGGTCGCCGTCCTTGTACAGCGAGGCCGCCAGGCGCAGGTGCGGATAGCGCCCGTTCAGCACCTCGGTGAACGGCAGGGTCTTGAAGGCATTCTCCTCAAGGTCGATCACGTCCATGTAGTGCTGCGAATACGTGCGGATCGAGCGCGGGTCGCCCTGGGCGCGCAGTTCCGGGTGGCTCAGCGCCACCAGGCGCGGGTAGTCGTTGCCTACATGGTCCACCGCCCGGGTGCCCATGCCCGCCACCAGGCGCACAAAGCCGGCATCCCGCTGGATCTTGGGCGACCAGCGGAACAGGTTGCGGCTGAACGCCACCCCGGCAAAATGCGGGAAGTAGTAGCGCCCATACGCCTCGCCCTGCACAACCTGGATCAGCACCGCCAGGCGCTCGTCGTAATCCTCCAGGCCGTGCGAGCGGCGGTACTGCAGCGCATCCGGGTTGAGCGCGCTGGCATACACAGCCGCGATCGCTTGGGTCAGTCCGCGCAGGTTCTCGGCGTGCGTGCCCTGGTTTGGGCAGAAAAAGCTGGAGTATTTGCCGGCAAACGATGAGCCAAAGTTATCCTCTAGCAAACTGCTGGAGCGCACAATAATAGGCTGCCGGCCGATCTTCTCCAGCATGGCTGACAGCTCGATCAAAATATCTTCAGGGAAAGTGCCCGCCGCGTATTCTTCTTTGATCTGCTCATATTCAGCGCGGATCACTTCTTCGTCTTTGTATTTCTGGTCGGCCCAGTGCATCATGCCGTTGTTGCTCATGAAAGCGTACATCACATCCGCGCCCAAAAAGTAGGAGTCGGGGATGTCAACGTTCTTGACGATATCTTCTTCAGCCACGGCCTGCAAAATGCGCAGCGCCAGCAGCATGCCCGCCGCCTTGCCGCCCACCTTGCCCTTGCCGATCTTGTAGCGGCGGATCTCCAGCAGGTCGTCGAGCGTGAACCATTCCTTGGCAATGTTGATATACGCCAGTTGGTCTGAGATCATGGATTTGAGCAGCACCACCTTGATCTCGCGCTCGCGCGCTTCATGCCGGCGGCGTTGGTCGGCCTCCATGCGTGAGATCGCCATGGCCTGCTCGAACAGCGCCTCTTGCGAAGCCAGCTCCGGGTTGAAAGTGCGCAGCAGGTCTTCGCTCTCTGCGCCGCGCTCAGCCAGGATGTCTTTCACCAGCCCTTCAAAGATCTCGAAGGGCAGGTTGTTCGCAAAGCTCACATCCGTCAGCTGATCGCGCACCACATCCAGGCGCAGCTTCCACTCCTCGGGCGCCTCGTCGCCGATCGCGTCCAGCAGCCCTTCGCGCTGCTGCGAATCGATCGCCTGCTGGCGCACCATCTCCTCGAACATCTGCGAAGACAGGATGCCGCGCTGGATCAACTCGTTGCGCATCTTGGTGCGAATGCGCCGGCGCAGGGTGGGGTACTGCGCCAGCGTCAAATAGATGCGGTAGGCCGGATCAATGGAGTTAAGTGGCAGCGTCATAGCAAAATGCCGCGCAAGGCGCGGTCAGATTTGATCGATAAATTGTAATTCGGGTGAAACTGTGATGCGCAGTCCGCCCGTTTTTTCTACGGTGAACTGCTCACTAATCACTGGTTACTGTTACTTCCCAAGATGCATGGGCATGATCACATGCAAAAAGTCGTCGCTGCCCATCGGGCGCATCACGCCCGGCGCAGCCGGCGCCGACGTCTCCAGCGCCACGTTCGGCGTCTTCATCACTTCCAGCGCCTCGCGCAGGTAGCGCACATTGAAGGCGATCAGCACGCCGTTGCCTTCCACCGTAGCATCCACTTTGCTGTCGTTCGAGCCGGTTTCCTCCGCCGTCGCCGAGATGTCCACAACCCCGGGCGCCTTGCCCTCGCCCGGCTTGATCTCCAAACGGGTAATGTGCGAGCTCTCGCGCGCAAAGATCTCGGCCTGGCGCGCCGCCTTCAGGAACGCATCCGTCGCCACCACCGTGCGGGTCTTGAAACTGGTCGGCACGATCTGCTGGATCTCGGGGAACGCGCCTTCCACCAACTGGCAGCGTAGCTCGGCGTTCTTCATGCTGAAGATCACCTGGCCGCGGCCGGCCGGCATGACCATGCTGATGCTCTCTTTGTCATCCGTGGCAATGCGCGCCACTTCGCTCAGTGCTCGCGCCGGGATGATGGCGCGCATGCTCTGCTCCGCCTTGGCGCCCAACTGCGCCTTGCGGATCGACAGCCGAAAGCCGTCAGCCGCCACCAGCGTCAGGTCCTTGCCCTCCACCGTGGTCAGCACGCCGGTCAGCACCGGGCGTGCGTCATCCTTGGAGGCCGCGAACACGACCTGCTGGATCATTTCCTTGAAGTCGCCAGCCGGCAGCTCGATGCCAGTCGCCTTGTCAGGCTCCGGCATCGGCGGGAACTCCTGCGCATCGATGCCCTTGATCTCAGCCTTGGCGCGCCCCGCCTTGATGTGCAGGGTCTGCGTGCGCACCGCCAGATCCAGCTCGATCGTCTCACCTGGGAAGGTGGACACCAGGTCGATCAGGGTGCGGGCCGGCACCGTGGTTGCGCCTTCTTCGCTGATCTTGGCGTTGATCCAGCAGGTAATGCCCATCTCGCGGTCGGTCGCCGACAGTTTTAGCCGCCCATCCTCGGCAGAAATGAGCACATTTGCCAAAACAGGGTATGTACTGCGCGAAGAAACGGCGCGCGAGACGATATTGAGGCCCTGGGCCAAATTCTCTTGAGGGACTGAGACTTTCATGGGCAGAACTCCCGCTTAAGGATACAAGCGGCCAAAGCCGCTAGAAACTGCTTAAGATGGCTCAGTATATCATCTGATTCAATTAGGCCAAACAGCCTGTATTTTCAACCAAAAAAGCTGTGAGCGAGGCGATCTACCTGGGCGACCCCGACCTAATTGGCCTCTCTCGAACTCATTTAGCAGCTAAATGTAAGGAATCTAAATGTACCTTTTGAGGTTTCGTCTAGTTTTGCGTAGTCGAGCCAGTAGCAGGTATAGTTTCCTTTGAGAAGAATTTCTCTAGCATTACCCTGTAATGTTCCCACTCCAACTCGATCCGCCCAAGACAAGCTGCCGAACAACACTTTGCCTTGATGAAGTTTGAAATTGGCATCTATAGCATCAGGGTTATTGCTTTCTCGCCAATACAAGCTGTCATTCGTAAGAAAGACAACAAATCCCCGATCGATTTGTTTGTTGCTTAGAAATTGTTCAATTCGCCAAATATCTTTAATGACTAAGAACCTGTTTATGTCCTGTGCACCGTGATTTTGAAGCGAAAAAGCTTCAGCTCCAAGGGATATTGAGTTCCTAGCAGTTTTATACTTCAGTTCAATTCCAAAGACTTGGCCATCTTGTCTTACAACTATATCAATTGACTGTCTGCGGGGAGACAAGGACATAGGAACTTCAAGTCTGATATCTGCATCAGGCAGTTGCTCCTTAATTTTCCAAGCCAAGGCATGCTGAAAATCAGCTTCTGAATAAAACACTGGTCTCTTATTTGCCAAGCTAGCAATAAGTTCACTAATGTTAAATATGTTCATCCACCTAACCGATTCTCTTACAAAAAGAGCCGTCCAAGGCAACGGCTCTTTTTCTAAACAATAGGGACTGTTGTTTGCCCTACAGCCAGCCGCGCAGCTGCATGGCCTCCACAACCGAGCCGATCGCCACCATATAGGCCGCATCGCGCATCTTGACCTTCTCGCCCACCGACATCTTCAACACCTTGCCGAAGGCTTCGGTCATCTTCATGTCCAGCCGCTGGATCACTTCTTCCTGCGACCAGTAGTAGTTCATGTCGTTCTGCACGCCTTCAAAATACGATACGGTCACGCCGCCGCTGTTGCACAAAAAGTCAGGGATGACGAAGATGTTGCGCTTCTCCAGCTCCTCGTCGCCTTCCAGCGTCGTCGGGCCGTTGGCGCCCTCCGCAACGATCTTGACCGTATCGCTGATCTTCTTGCCGCTGTCAGCGTTGATCTGGCCTTCCAGCGCGGCGGGGATCAGCACCTCCGCGTCCTGCGAGATCCAGTCGTCGCCGCCGCTGATCGTGTAGCCGGCCTCCTGCGCTTTGGCCTTGTTGATCGAGCCGTATTCATCCGTAATGTTCTGCAGGAAGGCGATGTCTAGGCCCTTCTTGCTGCTCACGCTCAGCGAGGCCTTCTCTTCACGGTCCCAGTACGAGACGCACAACACCTTGCCGCCCAGGATCTGCGTGAAGCCCAGGCCGGCGAACTGGGCCACATTACCAAAACCCTGGATCGATGCGCTGGTCTTGCTGGGGTCCATCTTGAGATGCTTCATCGCCTCGCGCACGTTGTAGATCACGCCGTAGCCGGTGGCCTCCTTGCGGCCCTTGGATCCGCCGCCGCCCACCGGTTTGCCCGTGATCACGCCCGGCGTGTACTGGCCCACCAACCTGGAGTATTCGTCCATCATCCAGCCCATCATCTGCGGGGTGGTGCCCACATCCGGCGCGGGTACGTCCACGCGCGGGCCGAGATTGTGATGGATCTGGCCCACCCAGCCGCGGCACAGTTGCTCTTTCTCCTTGAGCGAGAGCGAAGCCGAGTCCACCGCCACGCCGCCTTTGGCGCCGCCCAGCGGAATGTCCGCCACCGCGCACTTCCAGGTCATCCACATCGCCAGCGCGCGCACGGTGTCCATCGTCTCCGACTGGTGAAAGCGAATGCCGCCCTTTGTCGGCCCGCGTGAATCATTGTGCTGCACGCGGTAGCCGAAGAACACCTTCTGGCTGCCATCGTCCATGCGCACCGGGATCTGGAACTTGAACTCACGGCGCGGCCAACGCAGCTGCTCAGCCACATCTGAGTCCAGATGCAGCTGCTTGGCCACGTTGTCAAACTGGGCTTGGGCGATGCTGAAAGCGTTGGTGGTTTCCGACATTACTCTCCTGCTTACTAGGGTGGTCCGGCGTGAACAGCCGGGTTAAACAACTATGCGGGCGCCTTGCTAGACAGCCCGCAGTTAAAAACAAAGTTCATGTGATTGGCCGATTTTGATCTCATCTCAGAGTTCAGGTTTCAGCGACAGCACCTGAATTCTACTCCGTTTTAGCCCATTGGTCTGTTGGCAACCCATCCGCCAGCCTTCAGTGCTTAGTCGCTTTACCTGCTCCCTGTTCCCTCATCCCTGCTCACTACCGCCCTGCTCACTCGCCCCTACCGCCCCACATCCTCCGCGCGTCGCACGGTCACCTTCTCACCCTTGCAGATCGTGCCCGGCTTCTCCACCCACGCCACCAGGCCGCGCTTGCCGATCGCCCGCTTGGGGAACGCGCTGCGTAGCTCCGGGCGCTCGTACTGCTCGGCCAGGCAGCCGCCGGCCGTCACGCACGGCATGTTCTCGCCTTCCACCACCACGCCCGCGCCGCCTTCAAAGTACAGGCGGCTGCCGGGCGGCAGCTGCGTCAGGTCGGGCACGCCGGAGATCATCAGGTTGGCGCCCAGCCAGGCCGGCTCCACCCGCTCCACCTGCATTGCCTCGGCCACCTGCGCCAATTCTTCGGCTGAGACGATCGAGATCTGGCGCACATTGCGGATCAGCTCGCCTTTAGGGTAGGGCGCCTGGAACTTGTTGGCTTTCATGGTCAAGCCAAAATGCTTGTCGCCCACCAACCCTTCCAGGGTCGCTTCCACTTCGTCCAACGCAGTACTGGGGATCAGCTCCGGCGTGATCGCCAGCGCTTCCACAACACCTTGCATATCAGCCATTTCGCCTCACTTTCCCAGCTTGCTCAGCTGGGCCTGTAATTCGTCACGCACCGCGGCCGGGTTGGCTTTGCCGCCGGCTTTTTGCATCACTTGCCCGAACAGGAAGTTCAGCAGCGGCGCATTGCCCGCCAAGTAGTCGGCGGACTGTTTGGGATGGGCCGCGATCACTTCGCCCACCCACGCCGCCAGTTGCCCGCTGTCCGAGATCTGCTGCAGCCCGCGCGCTTTGATGATGCTGGCCGGGCTGCCGCCTTCGGCGAACAGCACGCCCAGCACCTCGCGTGCGCCGGCGGCGTTCACTTTGCCGACCGCCACCTGGTCGCACAGCGCCGCCAGCTGCTTGGCGCCGAAGCGCAGGTCACCCATCTCAACACCGGCCTCGTTCATCAACCCGAACAACGGACCCGTCAGCCAGTTGGCGATCAGCTTGGCATCGGCCGTCTTGGCCGCCGCCACTGCGGCTTCATAGAAATCAGCCACTTCGCGCTCAGCGACGATGACGTTGGCGTCGTACGCCTTCAACCCATACTTGGAAATAAATCGCTCGCGCCGCGCCTGCGGAAGCTCGGGCAAACCCTTGCGAATCTTCTCGACCCAGGCCTTCTCCACCACCAGCGGCGGCAGGTCCGGCTCGGGGAAATAGCGGTAATCCTCAGCAACTTCCTTGGAGCGCTGCGCCTGCGTGGTGCCGCGGGCATCATCCCATCCCAATGTCTGCTGCACCACCGCGCCACCCGCTTCCACCAGCTGTTCTTGGCGCGCCAGCTCATAGGTCGTGGCCCGTTCCAGTGAGCGGAAGCTGTTGAGGTTCTTGATCTCGGCCCGTGTGCCGAACTCGCGGCTGCCAACCGGCCGGATGGAAATATTGGGCTCGATGCGCATCAAGCCCTTCTCCAGGTTGCCGGAGTTGACGCCCACATAGCGCAAGATGCTGCGCAGCGCGTAGGCGCAGTTGCGCACCGCCTCCACGGAGTGCAGCTCCGGCTCGGTCACGATCTCCAGCAGCGGCACACCGCTGCGGTTGAGGTCCACCAGCGAATAGCGCTCGCCATCCCGCTCCACATGGGTCAGCTTGCCGGTGTCTTCTTCAATATGCACCCGGCGGATAGCTACTCGCTGCTCCCCGTCCACGGTGTCGATCGTCAGCCAGCCATTTTGCGCCAGCGGCTGCTCATATTGCGAGATCTGGAAGCCCTTCGGCAGGTCCGGGTAAAAATAGCTCTTGCGTGCAAAGATGCTGGTCAGGTTGATGGTGCAGTTCAGCGCCAACGCCACCCGCAGCGCATATTCCACCGCCGCCTCGTTGATCACTGGCAGCATGCCAGGCATGCCGGCGCATATCGGGCACACCGCAATGTTGGGTTCGCCCACGGTGGAATCCACCACCGGGCACGCGCAGAACATCTTGCTGCGCGTTTCCAGCACGGCGTGCACTTCAAGCCCGATGACGGGCTGGTACTTGCTCGCCATCCGTCCTACCCAGCCTCCCCGCTCACCGAGGAATCATCGCCCACATTCACCTGGCCGCGCACGCCGCGCACCTGGCTGCGCTCGCCGATCAGCGAGTGCTTCAGCTGGCTGTCCTCGATCACTACATCGCGCTCCACCACCGCATCTTCGATGCGGCTATTGCGCACGCTCGAGCCCGCGCCGATGGAAACATACGGCCCCAGCTCGCTGTTCTCTACCGTTGCGCTGGGGTGGATGTAAACCGGCGGGTGCAGCGTCACACCTTCGTGGCCAACCTGGCCGCTGTTGTCGCGGCCTTTCTCCAGCAGTTTCTGATTCGTCTCTAGCACGGTGTCCGGCAGGCCGGCGTCCAGCCATTCGCCCACTACCTCGGTGCGCATGCGCAGCCCCTTCTTGAGCATGATGTCGATCGCGTCGGCCAGGAAATATTCGTTCTTGGTCACAACGCCTTTTTCCATCTGCTCATCGATGGCTGCCATCAGGTCTTCGCCGCGCTTGAAGTAATAAATGCCCACCACGGCCAGGTTGTTGCTCATATCATCCGGCTTTTCGATCAAGCCGCGCACCAGCCCATCGTCACCCAGAGCGGCCACGCCAAAGCGGCGCGGGTCCGGCACGGGCTTCACCCACGCCACCGCATCCACCTCTTCCTTATCCAGGGCCGAGAAGTCGGTCTCGACCACTGTATCCACAAAGATCACCAGGGTCGGCCCGCTCATGAATTCACGCGCCTGAGCCAGCGCGTGGGATTGGCCCTTCATTTCCTTCTGCTCCACAAAGTGCGCTTTCACCTTGGGGTGCTCGGCTTTCATATACGCCTGCACCTGCTCGCCCAACCAGCCGACGATGAACACCATCTCGGCCTGCTCAGCGCCCGGCGCGGTCTGCAGCAGCTTCAGCACGTGCCCCAAAATCGTGTCGCCCGCCGCGGTCAACAGCGGCTTGGGGCGGCTCCAGGTGTGCGGGCGCAGGCGCGTGCCAAAGCCGGCCATGGGCACAATGATCTTCAGTGGTTCACTCATGGCATCTCCTTTACAGCGCTGGCCCTTGCTTATGCCAGTCCGTCACTTTTTGGTACGCGGCCGCTACCGCCAGCAGGCGCTCGTCCGCAAAGTGCGGGCCAAGCATCTGCAGGCCGATCGGCAGACCTTGCCCATCAAAACCGGCGCACACGCACAGGCCGGGCACGCCCGCCAGATTGGCGGGCAGGGTGAATACATCCTCCAGGTACATTTCCAACGGGTCGTTGCCGTGCGCTCCGATGCGAAATGCCGTGCTCGGGGTCGAAGGAGCGGCGATAATGTCCACTTTTTTGAACACGTTGTCGAAATCCCGGCGGATCAAGGCCCGCACCTTCTGGGCCTGGCCGTAATACGCATCGTAGTACCCGGCAGACAACGCATACGAGCCGATCATGATACGCCGCTTCACTTCGGGTCCAAAACCGGCCCCGCGGCTGCGCTTGAACATCTCGATCAGGTCATCCTGCACCACGCGCAAGCCGTAGCGCACGCCGTCGAAGCGCGCCAGGTTGGCGGAGGCCTCCGCCGGCGCGATGATGTAATACACCGGCAGCGCATACTCCGTATGCGGCAGGCTCACCGGCACCGCCTTGGCGCCCAGCGCCTCCAGCTGGCGGATGCCCTCGCGAACCCCATTCTCCACCTCAGCCGAAAGCCCCTCGATGAAGTATTCCTTGGGCACGCCGATCTTCAATCCCTTCAAAGACCTGCCGCTCGGCTTCTCCAGCTTGGGAGTCTTTTCCACTGTGGTGGCATCTTGCGGATCGTAGCCGCCCATCACTTTGAGGATCAAGCCCGCGTCCGCCGCATCGCGTGCCAGCACGCCCACCGTATCCAAAGACGAGCCGAACGCCACCAACCCATAGCGAGAGACGCGCCCATATGTGGTCTTGAGCCCGGTCAGCCCGCAGAACGCGGCCGGCTGGCGCACACTGCCGCCCGTATCCGTGCCCAGCGCCACCGGCGCCAGGCGGGCGGCCACTGCCGCGGCGCTGCCGCCGCTGCTGCCGCCCGGTACGCGGGTTTCATCCCACGGGTTGCGCGTCACCCCATACGCCGAATTCTCCGTTGAGGAGCCCATGGCGAATTCATCGGTGTTGGTCTTGCCCAGCACCACCACGCCGGCGTCCAGCAAACGCTGTACGCTCGTGGCGGTGTAGCTCGGCACAAAATTTTCGAGGATGCGTGATCCGCAGGTGGCCGGCATGCCGGCCACCGCCAGCACATCCTTCACCGCGATCGGCAGGCCCAGCAGGGCTGGCAGCTTGCCGCCCTTGCTGCGCCGCGCTTTGGCATACTGCTTGTCGGCCGCGGCCGCGGCTTGCAACGCGCTCTCCGCCGAGACATACAAATACGCGTTCAGGCGCGGGTTGTGCTGCTCGATCCGCTCCAGGTACGCCCGGGTCAGTTCCACACTCGATATCTTTCCAGCGCGCAGCCCAGCCAGCGCCTGTTTGGCGCTCAGCTCATGCAGGCCGCTCACGGGCCACCGTCCAACACCGGCGGCACTTTAAACTGCTCATCGCTCGCTTCGGGCGCGTTGGCCAGCAGGTCGGCGCGCAGCATGGCCGCCGCGGGCTCATCAGGCCGCAGGCGGCTGCGTTCCACCACAATGCTGGCCATGGCCGGCACGTCTGTGGTGTCCAGCTCCTGCAGCTTGCCTACATGCTCAAGAATATTGGAGAGTTGTTCGCCGTAACGCTCTTTTTCTTCTTCGCTCAGGTGCAGGCGCGCCAGTAATGCAATATGTTCAACGTCTTCTTTGGTTAAGCGCATACACGGCCAATTATAAATGCCCGCCCTTTACGCCGCACGCCCGCAAGTTATCAAGCTACCAATCCCGCGCATACCAGCGCAGGTATTGCTCCACATGGCTGCTCCAGTACGCTTCGCTGTGGTCACCGGTGAACAGGTACCACTCGTGCGCAATATTGCGCTGGGTCAACAGCCCCTCAAACCAGATGGCCGAATCCAGGATGGCGCGCTGGTCACGCTCGCCAATGTCCAGCCAGATGCGCGGCAGATCCTCGGCCGGCATCTCATCCAGCCAGCCGCGCATCTGCGGAGCATCCTCCTGGAACACGGGCGGGCTGTGCCCACCCACCGCTGAGAACAGATCCGGATAGTTGAAGGCGAAGTGGATCGCCCACGAAGCCCCGCGTGACAGCCCGCCGATGGCGCGCGTCTCGCGTGCAGTCAACGTGCGATAGTTCGCGTCGACCCATGGCAGCAACTCCTCGATCACCGCCTGCCGGAATGGGTCCTGCGAGGGCTGATTCGACGAGCGGTCATACGGCATCACAATAATGAATGGCGCCACCTCGCCGGCTGCGATCAGGCGGCTGGCCGCCTCGTCAGCCCCCAAGCGGTCCCACTGGTCATCGTTATAGGTCTGCCCGTGCACCAGGTACAGCACGGGGTAACTTTCCACGCTCTCGTCATAGCAGGGCGGGGTATATACCCGGAAGCGCAGCCCATAATCCAAATAGTCCGACTCCACCTCGTGGTATTCCACTTGGCCGCCCGCATCCAGACATTGCGCTTTCACCAGCTGGGTAGCCAGCGCCGCTTGCGTCTCGGTGGCCTTGTCCAAATTCACATCCAGCGTCGCCGCAGCCCCCGGCGTGGGCTGCGCTGCTGGCGTCGCATCCGTCTCCGCCGCCAGCGTGGCAGCCGGCACCTGACCGCCGCAGGCCGCCAGCAGCCAGCCGGCCACAACGAGTGCCAGTACGGCTCGTCTTTGCGAGCCAGCCATCCGGCTGGCGAAGCGATCCCCAAGCCAATATCTATATCTATCTGTGTTCATCTGTGGATAAAAGAAGGAAGTATCTGCGTTGCGCCGCAAGCGGCGCACATCTGCGTTCATCTGTGACGAGGGTTGCCTTACCCGCGCGCGAAGCGCTCTTCCTTCCAGACATTCGCCTTGTTGTGATATCCCGCCTGTTCCCAGAAACCCAGCTGATCCTCCGCCAAAAACTCCAGGCCGCGCAGCCACTTGGCACCCTTCCACAAATACGGCGTCTCCAAGTCCTCGCGCCCGCGGATGTAGCCCACCACGCCGCGCAGCGGCAGCCCGTGGTCCGGGTCCAACGGCTGCCCGTTGAACGTATCCGCCAGCAGAAAATTCTCGGCCAGCGCCACTTCGATCGGCAAATTCACCGTGAAGCCATACTCCGCATGCTGCAGCAAATGTTTGGCTGTGGGCTTGAGTTTGATAAGGCCTTGATCCACCAGATCACGCAAGCCCACGCCTTCCCACTCCGTGTCGAACTTGCTCCAGCGCGTCACGCAGTGCAGGTCCATCACAACTTTGCGCCGCGGCAACTGCCTGAACTCGTCCCAGGTCCAGCGCTGCTCTTCCTCCACCTCGCCCCACACGCGCAGATCCCACGTCTCGGGGTTGAAACGCGGCACAGGCCCATAATGCAGCACGGGGAACTTCTGAGTCAGCGATTGCCCAGGCGGCAGCCGCCCCTCGCTGCGCACCCGCGCTTCTTCCTCGCGGCGGTCTTTCGAGAAGTCGAACATGGTCTCAGTATACGCCCGCAGCTATGCGGGCCAGAATGAGTTCTGGTTAAATCTCCAACGTATCGCCGGGCTGCATGACGAACGCGTCGGCGTCCGTTTCCGCATTCACGCGTTCCACCCAGGCCTTCTCGTCCTGCTTGATCACGTTCCAGGTCGAGTAGTGATACGGCATGACCCGCTTCGGCCGCAGCAGCTTGACCGCCTTCAGCGCATCGTCCGGCCCCATGGTGAAGTTGTCGCCGATCGGCAGGGCCGCAAAGTCCACGCCCTCATCGCCGATCAAGGCCATATCGCCGAACAAGCCGGTGTCACACCCCAGGTAGACCTTCTTGCCCTCCGGCGTGGTCAGCAAAAATCCGCTGGCCGTGCCCCCCGGGAAGCCGTCAGGGAAGCCTGACCCGTGCGCAGCCTGGGTCAGCTTCAAGTAACCGAACGGGTGCTTGTACCCGCCGCCAATGTGCTGGCCATGCGTCTTGAAGCCTTTGGCGGCGTAGTAACGGGCGATCTCGTCATTGGCTATGATCAGAGCCCCCGTGCGCTGGGCGATCGGCTCCACATCGCCCGAATGATCCCAGTGTCCGTGGCTCACCAATATATAGTCCGCCGGCACATCGTCCATGTCGATGGAAGCTTGGGCATTCTCCCGAAAGAAGGGGTCAACAACAACGTGCTTGCCGTCGACAACTAAAGCACAGGTGGCGTGTCCGTACCAGATAAAAGTCGTGGGCATGGGTCTCCTTGGTGGTGGCGTCTTAATTCTATAAACCCTAACCCTTACTTTAGTTCTTATATTTATTCTTTAGTATTCGTATTAGGGCCTGGGGATTTGTGGATAGATATCCTATAGCACGCTTCTTTGCCCGCATACAGCCCAGGCAATCCTGAGATGCCTAGATACAGGGCCAGGTATCCTCTACACCCATCCCCAAGCCGTGCAGGCAAAGATTCTGCATAACTCGGAGCCTTAAACAGCAGGGGAGGGTTATCCGCAATTCATGCACATCTATCCCCCGACCAGCGAGAATAACCTGCGGCTAGTCCCTGCCCCAATCCACAGGCAACTGTCCACAAAAGCACAGACTTATCCACAGAAACAGCCGGGGTTATCCACAAACAAGCCAGTTAAAGACAAAACGCCCACAGGGCGTTTTGTCTTGTGCCGAAGGTGGGAATCGAACCCACACTCCCAAGGGAACGCGATTTTGAGTCGCGCGCGTCTGCCAGTTCCGCCACTTCGGCTTATGATGAGCGCAAAGTATAATCACCAGAAAACCAAGGGTCAACAACAAGTTTGCGAACTTGATCGCGAAGTCGCCCTATCTGTGGAGTAGCGTAACCGAGCGTCAGCTCGGTAGCTACTCCAAAAGTTGTACGGGTTTGTGCGCCACCTTGGCTAACTATAAGGACTAGTGCAACGTATGAAATTAGGCATCATCGGCCTGCCGCAATCCGGCAAGACCACCATATTCAACGCCCTCACCCGCAGCAACCGCCCGCTCGCCATGAGCGCCGGCCGCATCGAGACCACCACCGCCGTCGTAGACGTGCCCGATGAACGCCTGCACAAACTGGCCGCCCTGTTCGCCTCCAAGAAGATCGTGCATGCCCAGATCTCCTTCGCCGACGTAGCCGGCATGGGCTCCGGCGACTCTGGCCAGGGCCTCAGCTCCCAGCTGCTCAACGCCCTCAGCGGCATGGACGGCCTGCTCGTCGTCCTACGCGCCTTCGAGGACGATAGCGTCGCCCATCCCTCACTCACCGTAGACGCCGCCCGTGACCTGGCCGCCATCTCCGACGAGCTGCTCCTCAACGATCTGATCATCGTCGAGCGCAAGCTGCAAAAGCTCACCGAGGAGCGCGGCAAAGGCGGCCGCGATATCGCCGCCCTCGATCGCCAGCTGGCCCACTTCCAAAAATTGCACGCCACCCTCTCCGACAACAAACCTCTGCGCACCGCCGGCCTCACTGATGACGAGATCACCGCCAGCGCCGGCATCGGCCTGCTGACCCTCAAGCCCATCCTGGTCGTCGCCAACCTCGGCGAGGGTCAGCCCGCGCCCAGCTTCGACACTCCGCTGCCCGTGCTCGCCCTGCAGGGCAAGCTTGAAATGGAGCTGGCCCAATTACCCGCCGACGAGCAGGCCATATTCCTGCAGGAATATGGCCTGCAGGAGCCCGGCTCCCTGCGCGTCATCCGCGCCGCCTACGACCTGATGGACACCCAGACCTTCTACACCGTCGGCGAGCCCGAAGCCCACGCCTGGATGCTGCGCAAGCATGCCAGCGCCCTGGAGGCCGCCGGCGCCATCCACTCCGATATCGCCCGCGGCTTCATCCGCGCCGAGATCGTCTCCGGCGACGAACTCCTCGAGCTCGGCGGCATGTCCCAGGCCCGCGATAAGGGGCGCCTGCGCCTTGAGGGCAAAGAGTACCCGATGCAAGACGGGGACATCATCAATGTTAGGTTTAATGTGTAACCAGTAAGAAGACACCTTAAAGAGCGGGAAATGATAAGGGAAGCATTTCAAAGAATCTTTAACGAATACCCCACGGCCCGACAAGAAGATTTTGCAGGGCATGAGCTAGCGGATTTTATTCGGCGGGAAGTTCCACGCGTTTTTCATGCTAGCATTTCGCAGCTTGAAGAAATGCTGTTCGCCGCCTCTCCTGGGCAGGGTAGATGGGCGGATGCCCCTTGGATAGCAGTCTTTGACCCCGCGATTACTGAAACTGCACAAGAAGGCTTTTATCCCGTCTATTTGTTTAACAGAACTCTTACTGCGGTTTATCTGTCTCTAAATCAAGGCATGACTTCTCTGGCAAAGGAAGTTGGAAACTCACAAGCAAAGCAACTTCTCATGGCTCGAGCGGAGCTGTTGCGTAGCAGAATTGGGCCGTCTTTAAAGTTTTCAACTAACCCAATTGACCTAGAGCCTCAAGGCTCTAACGATCGTCTTGCCATGTACGAGCCGGGGCACACGCTAGGCAAGCTTTACACTGCAAACAAGTTCCCTTCCGAAAACGAACTGGTAATGGATCTCCTTGACATGGTAGATCTTTATAGAAAGGCGAAATTCTCGGGAGGCACCGATGATCTAAACGCAATCATTCAGATCAGCGAAGAGTCAGGGGAGTATTCTTCTGACTTTAGCCTTGAAGAAAAGAGAAGGCTTACTCTGCATCGCCGCATCGAAAGAAACCATAGGCTTGCGCTTCTGGCTAAGAAGATTCATGGTTACAAGTGTCAGGTATGCAGTTTTGATTTCTTTGCTGAATATGGTGAATTAGGCAAGGAATACATTGAGGCCCATCACTTGATCCCTTTATCAAGCTTGGATGTTGATAGACCCGCTTTTCTCTCCCCCGAACGAGATTTTGCAGTGGTTTGCGCGAACTGTCATAAGATGATTCATCGACCAGGGGCTCCTAAAAACTGGGAAGCCTTTCTTAGGTTGTATCAAAAACACCAAGCAAACAAATAACCTATAGCTGGTAGGCTCTCGCGAATAGTGTCCATCTGTGGACTTCATTCTCCAGCACAAATTCACCCCCTTATCCATAATAAGCGGCGGAGACCACACGCCCATGCCCCGCGCCACGCTGCCCTATAACACCATCCTCCATGGCGACTGCCTCGTCGAGTTGGCCAAGCTCCCCGCCAACTCCGTAGACCTCGTCTTCGCCGATCCCCCCTACAACCTGCAACTCGGCGGCGAGCTGCGCCGCCCCAACAACACCAAAGTGCGCGGCGTCCAGGAAGCCTGGGATCGTTTCGATGATTTTGCCGCCTATGATGATTTCACCCGCGCCTGGCTCGCCGCCTGCCGCCGCGTCCTCAAGCCCAACGGCACCCTGTGGGTCATCGGCAGCTATCACAACATCCACCGCGTCGGCAGCATATTGCAAGACCTCGGCTATTGGCTGCTCAACTCCATCGTTTGGGTCAAAGCCAACCCCACGCCCAACTTCCGCGGCACCCGCTTCACCAACGCCCACGAAACCCTGCTGTGGGCGCAGAAGGAGCAGGGCGCGCCGTACACCTTCAACTATCACGCCATGAAATCCCTCAACGAAGATAAACAGATGCGCAGCGATTGGCTGCTGCCCATCGCCTCCGGTAGTGAGCGCCTGCGTGCCGATGGCGAATCCGCCCATCCTACGCAGAAGCCCGAATCGCTGCTCTACCGCGTCCTGCTCTCCAGCACCAACCCGGGCGACGTAGTCCTCGACCCCTTCTTCGGCTCCGGCACCACCGGCGCCGTCGCCAGGCGTCTGCACCGCAACTGGATCGGCATCGAGCAAGACGCCGCCTACGTCCGCCTGGCCCGCCGCCGCATCGGCCAGATCGAGCCCGTCGCCTACGAGCAAGCCCTCTTCGAGCCCCACGAGCCCCGCCGCGAGCCGCGCATCCCCTTCGGCAACCTGCTCGAAGCCGGCCTGCTCGAAGCCGGCCAGCGCCTCTACCTGGGCGAGAAAGGCCGCGAGAGCGCCCGCATCCTCGCCGACGGCTCGCTCAAATACAACGGCCGCCGCGCCTCCATCCACCAGGCCGCCAAAGATGCCCTAGCTGCCCCCGCCAATGGCTGGCAGCATTGGTACTACATCGACCCTGACACCGGCCAGCGCCGCCCTATCGACGACCTCCGCCAGGTGTTACGCCAGGCAACAAAAGTGAAGTAGATTAAACTATCCGGGTTGTATGTGCGGCTGCGCCACGCCGCACATCTGTGTTCATCTCTGGATAATTCCCGGCCAGACTAAAAATACCAAGTCAAGAAAAGGAACACCCCATGACCGAATACACCCTCAGCCGTTGGTCCCTCAAAGACCTCTTCCCCGGAGCCGACAGCTCCGAGATGAAAGCCGCCATCAAAAAGCTCGAGAGCAATGTCGCCGCCTTTGAAAAGCAGCGCGACAAGCTAACCGATGGCATCAGCGTCGATGATTTCAAAGCCATCGTCACTCAGATGGAGCAGAACACCCGCCTCGCCGCCCGCATCGATCAGTTCGCCGGCCTCTGGTTCAGTGAAGACACCCAGAATCAGGAAGCCCAATCCTTCCAGGCCCGCGTTGATCAGCTCATGGCCGAGCTCAGCAACAAGACCCTCTTCTTCAGCATCTGGTGGAAAGCGCTCGACGATGCCGTCGCCGGCAACCTTCAGTCCGCCGTCGGGCCTGAGTTTGAATATTGGCTGCGCCAGATCCGCAACTTCAAGCCCTACACCCTCACCGAGGCCGAAGAGAAGATCGTCAACCTCAAAGACGTCACCGGCGCCAAGGCCATGCAAGCCCTCTACTCCGCCATCACTGACCGCTATGTCTTCAAGGTCGATGTGGATGGCGAGGTCAAAGAGCTGACCCGCGGCGAGCTGATGAAGCTGGCCTACAGCCCGAATCCTGATCACCGCGCCAACGCCTACAAAGAGCTCTACCGCGTCTATGGTGATGATGCCCCCATCCTCGGCCAGATGTACCAGACTGTCACGCGTGACTGGAAGTCCGAGAATCTCGACCTACGCAAGTTCAACAGCGCCATTTCTGTGCGTAACCTCAGCAATGACATCTCAGATGAGGTCGTCGACACCCTGCTCGGCGTCTCGGAGGAGAACACCCGCATCTTCCAACGCTTCTTCAAGATGAAGGCCAAAGTCCTCGGGATGGAAAAGCTGCGCCGCTACGATATCTACGCTCCGGTCGCCAAGTCCACCAAGGAATATTCCTACGACAAGGCCGTTGCCCTCACCCTCGAATCCTTCGGCAACTTTGACCCCCAACTGGCCGATATCTCCCGCCGCATCTTCGATGCCGGCCATGTGGATAGCGAGGTCCGCAAGGGCAAGCGCGGCGGCGCCTTCTGCTCCTCGGCCGATCCGGCCCTGCTTCCCTACGTGCTGATCAACTACACCGGCGCCGCTCGGGATGTATCCACCCTGGCCCACGAGTTCGGTCACGCCGTGCACGCCGTCCTGGCCGACAAGCACAACGTGTTCAATTTCCATTCCTCGCTGCCGCTCGCTGAGACCGCATCCACCTTCGGTGAGATGCTGCTCATCGACCGCCTGCTGGAAGAGGAAACCGACCCCGCCGTCCGCCGAGACATCCTCTTCGGCCAGGTGGATGACGCCTACGCCACCATCATGCGCCAGGTCGGCTTCGCCCTCTTCGAGCGCCAAGGCCACGAGCTGGTCAGCCAGGGCGCCAGCGTGGATGACCTCTCGGCTGCCTACATGGCTAACCTCAATAGCCAGTTCGGCGACTCAATGGACATTGCCGATGAGTTCAAGTACGAGTGGGTCTCCATCCCGCACATCTTCTACTATCCCTTCTACGTGTACGCCTACTCCTTCGGCCAGCTGCTCGTCTTCTCGCTCTACCAGCAGTACAAAGCTGAAGGCGACTCGTTCAAACCGCGCTACATCCAGCTCCTGTCTGCCGGCGGCTCCGACTCGCCGGAGAACATCCTCAAGAACGCCGGCGTAGACATCAAAGACCCGGCCTTCTGGCAGGGCGGCTACGATGTCGTCGCCAAAATGGTAGACGAGCTCGAGAAGCTGTCCTGATTGTCATTGCGAGGAGTGCTGCGCCAGCAGCACACGAAGCAAACCCCAACCCAACACAAAAACGGCCGGTGCATTGCACCGGCCGTTTTCATCAGGCTTGTTTTGCGTATCAGTCCAGCCGCCAGTACCAAAGATCATCGATGCGGTACGTGTAATCCGCCGAGGTGCTGGCGTTCACATACAGGCCAAAGCGGCCTCCGGCAAAGTTGCCGTCTTCGATCTCGTCGATCTCGAACTGGTTGGCGTACAGCGTGATCACATCGCCGATCAATCGAATGCCGATGATGTTGGTCTCCTGGCTGCCGCGGCGGATGTGGTCGCTCTCGGTCCAGCCGATGATCTCGGTCTTGGTGTACGGCGCGGTGGAGTCTAGCCGGTCGAGCCGGTAATGGCCATCACACGAGAAGGCAATGATGTAGCCACGCGCGCCCTGGCCGGTGGTCTGCGGCCCGCGCACAATGAAGCCGTAGGCCTGCTTGCCGCTGCAGTTGTCGGTCTTGACCGTCATCTGCAGGAACAAGTTGTTGGGCGTTGGCGCCGTGAACCACCACGTATCAAAGCCGGCCTGCTTGCCGGTCATATGCAGGTGACCGCCGCCCAAGGCCAGGCGCAGCAAGTTGTCGTTCGGCAGCCCGGTCGAGTCAGCCCAATTGCGGTCGTCGTCCATGCTGTCGTATAGCGTGGGGTTGCTGCCGTACTCGTTGCGCGGGTCGAACGGCAGCGGCGTCGGGGTGGGGGTAAAGGTCGGCGTTTCCGTGGGCGGCAGAGTCTCGGTCGGTGGCAAAGTCTCCGTTGGCTCTGAGGTGTTGGTGGGCAAAGGGGTTTCGGTTGCTGTGGCGGCCAGCGTTGGCGTTTCGCTGGGCGGCGGCAGCGGGGTCTCGGTGGCTGTGGGGGCGGGCGCAAACGGCAGCGCGCACGCGCTCAACAGCAAGCTGAGGACAGCCAGTAAAGGCAAGGTTCGTTTCATGGTCGTTCCTTATTCTCCGCATGAACTATAGAGCAAGCTCATCTTTTTTGCATAAAAAGTGGGTCTGCGGAATTGTTAAGCTACTGATCCATCCATTTGCTTGATAAGCCTTGCCCGCACTGGTATAAGAAATCTCGCCATGTATATCGCCATTGAAGGTGTGATCGGGGTAGGGAAGACCACCCTGGCGCGCCTGCTCCAACAACGTTTCGATGCTGAGCTGCGCCTCGAAGTCTTTGACGAGAATCCGTTCCTCTCAGATTTTTATGCTGACCGGGCGCGGTATGCCTTCCAGACCCAGATCTTCTTTCTGCTCAGCCGCTACCACCAGCAGAACCGCTTTGCGCCAGACATTCTGAGCCAGGGCAAGAACCTGATCACCGATTACACCTTTGCCAAAGACGCCTTGTTCGCCCGTATCAACCTGGTGGGCGACGAGCTGGATATGTACTACAACGTGCATGATGCCCTGGCCGAAAAGATCCAGCTGCCCGAGCTGATCGTCTATCTACAAGCCTCCACAGATGTGCTGATGCAGCGCATCGCCCGCCGTGACCGGCCCTACGAGCGCCAGATGGAACGCGCCTATATCGACACCCTCAACCAGTCCTACGAAGGCTTCTTTGACGACTACATAAAGGGCGTGCCCGTGCTACGCATCCCCACAGATGAACTCGATATTGTCAGCAGCCCACAAGCGCAGGATCATGTGGAAAAGCTGATCCGGGATGCGCTGCAGTCAGCCCCGCGCCAAACCCAATTCCCACTCGAATAAAAACGCCTTGGATCGCAAGGCGTTTTTGTTTATTGAATAACCTCAATTTTCATATCGACTATTGTCTATTTGTTCATCTTCCCGGCTGATGCGCGGTTTCGCTTGACCCGGTGCATCCTCTCCCGCCCAGCGCGCCTCTGCGGCCGCCAAGTCTTCCTTGCTGGCCCGGCGCACCAGCGACCACTTGCCGCAGTGCGGGCAGCGCTCCAGCTTGCGGGCGCCCATGTTGAAGCTGAAGAAGCGCAGCGGGAACGGCAGCTCGCATTTCGGGCACACCGCGCCGCCGCTCATCCCATACTTGCCGTGCTCCGGTTTGCCGCGGCTCAAGACGGCCGGCAGCACCGAGGCCAGCAGTGTTACTCCCAGCACAATACCTAGGAGGGGGAAGATCAAGCGGGTTACGTTTCCGCGGGCTTCATCTGCGGATAAAAAGACGCGCGTGAATTCATTCGAGCGCAACTCGGTGCCGTCGCTCAAGTAACCCAGCGCGTACAGCGTGCGCTCGCCTGGCTCATAATCCTTGGTGGTGAACTGCACGCGGAACGGTTCCTCGTCCACGCTGGCGATCAGCTCATCGTCAATATAAAAATCCACGCGCTGCAGATCGGCTGGGCCGCTGGCGCGCAGACTGAACAAGCCTTCAATGTCATTGTTGAAACCGGCGTAGCCAAAGTCACGGTTCATGCCGATCACAAAGCCCGTGTCTTGGGCGCGCGCCGGGGTGGCAAAAGCAAACAGAGCGATAGCAACCAGCAGTAGCAAAGCTTTTTTCATTCGATTACCTCCAACGCGTCAGGATGGTTTCGCGTTGAAACAAACGCACCGCAAAGTATAGAAGCGCAGAATCGATCAGCACCAGGGCGCCGGCGATAGAAAGTAGCAAGGTTTGGTTCAGCACCACCGCGCCAAACATCTGGCCCAGGAACAGCGCCATCACCGGCAAGATCAATAGCGCGGCTAACTGCTCGGCCGCCCGCGGGTCGTTCACGCGCGAGGAGATCATGATCGCCAGGCTGACCCCGGTGACCGAAACCAACGGGCCTACGACAAAGATGCCCAGCAGCCACAATGGCGAGAGCAGGCGCCCGGCCACCTCGCTGCCTGCCAACATGCTGGTGCCGATGGCGAAGATGGTGAAACTAGCCAGGCTGGCCAACAGGGCGGGCAGGGCGGCCGCCAGCGCTTTGCCCGCCAGCAGCTCAGCCGTGGTGATGGGCGTCGCCAGCAGCGGCTCCAGCGTGCGGGTGGTCTTCTCGCCCACGATGCTGTACGACGCGATCGTGATTGGGATGATGGCTGGCATCAGCAGGAACAGCACCAGGAATTGCTGCAGCAGGAGCAATTGCGTGCACTGAATACCTTCCAGCGAGCCGCACGCGCTTCCCAGTGCGGTCAACATCGGTCCAAACTCGGACTGCACTGCACCCAGGTCGGCTCCGCGCGTGCCATACAGCAAGCCCAGCGGAATGATGGCGAAGATCAGCGGCATGAACACGACGCTGAAGATCACCAGCTTATTGCGGAACACCTCCGCCCATTCTTTGCTTACTAAAACGCCTATCTTTTTCATACCGCTGCCTCGGGCTGGGCCTGGCCCAGCAATTGGAAGTACACGTCTTCCAGGCTCTGGCGGATCTCACCCACAAACTGCACATCCGCCCCCAGGCCGATGAGTTCACGCAGCAGCTCGGGATTGTGGGCTTCGGGGTCGTCCAGCTTGACCACGATCTTGTCACCGCGCAGATTGGCCTCATGCACATAGGTTTTCTGGCGTAACGCGCTGACAAATGCTTCTTTGGCTGCGGCAAGATGGAACACTACCGAGCGCCCGAACAGCTTGCGCCGCAAGCTGTTTGGCGTATCCACCGCCAGCAGCTTGGATTTGAAGACCGCGATGCGGTCGCACAAGCGGTCTGCTTCGTCCAGGTTGTGAGTCGTGATAATGATCGTGCGTCCTTCGCCGCGCAGCTCCTCGATGAATTCGCGCACCACGCGTGAAGCTTCCGGGTCCAGCCCGCTGGTCGGCTCATCGAGGAAGATGACCTTGGGCTCGTGCAGCAAGGCCCGGGCGATGGCCAGCTTCTGGCGCATGCCTTTCGAGAAACCGCCTACGGCTTCATTGCGGCGGCCCCAAAGGCCCAGCATGCGCAAATAACGCTCCACCTGACCAGGGATGTCTTCGACCTCATACATGCGGGCGAAAAAATCCAGATTGCGCTCGGCGCTGAGTTGCTCATACATGCCGGGCGTCTCGGTGAGGATGCCGATCTGCTTGCGCAGCTCGGTGTCGTCTTCGCCCACCCGGTGGCCGGCCACCCAGGCCTCGCCTTCGGTCGGCGCGATCAGCGCCGCCAGCATGCGAATGGTCGTGGTCTTGCCAGCGCCATTTGGCCCCAGCAAGCCGAAGACTTCGCCCACCGGGATCTTGAGGTCGATATGGTCCACCGCCTCCAACTCGCCGAAGCGCTTGGTCAGCCCACTGGCGATGATGGCATCGGCAGTAGGCGGCGTCGCGGCTGGGCCGGCCGGCAATGTTTCACGTGAAACATCGCCCGGCTTTGGTCCTACCTCGCCGTTCTTCCACAGCAGGTAGGCTGCCAGCAGGGCGCTCGGCAGCCCGCCGAGGATACCAGTCGGCAGGGGGCCGATGAGCGAATTCAAACCAGGTGCATCCAGATGGGTCATGTAGATGCCGATGCCGGCGATGGCATTGATGCTGCCGTGGGCGATCACGGCCGGCCATACACTGCCACCGCGCAGGGTCAGCCAACCAATGATCACAGCCAGCGGAATGGTGAACCACACCATGGCCAGGATGCCGGTCCACGGCTCGCCGGGATAGCCGAAGCCGTAGTTGTGGCCCATGGCAATGATGGGGGCGTGCCACAGACCCCAGATGACGCCCACCGCCAGCATCGCCTTGCGGAAGCCGAGCGGCATCAGCTTGGGCTGCAGGTAGGCCCGCCAACCGAACTCTTCTCCGAATGTAAAGAAGCCGTTGAGGATCGGCCCAAGCAAGAGGGCCTGGCCGATCTGGATCAGCATCACGGTCCATACATCGAAGGGTAGCTCCTGCCCGGCCATGGCAGCCGCATCGTCCAGGATGGACTGCAGCGCGCTCAGCTCGCCGTCGAAGTGGCCGGGGAATACTGCGAAGTACACCACCAGGCCCAGCACGGTCAGTATGGGTGGCAGCACCCAGGCCAAGCCCCAGCTAAACCAGTTGCGGCCGGCTTGCGGGCGCAGCCACATATCCTTCCAGCCCTCGCGGGTGATAACGCGGGTCAGGATGTGTGCTAGCGCTGGCGCCCACATACAACCCAAGGCCAGCAGCGCGGTGGCCAGCGTGATGCCGGTGCCCGGCACGATCTCGGGGCTATTGACCAGGCCGCCATTGAGATAGATCACTCCCGCGAACGCCCAGCAGATACCAAAGGCCAGCGCGGTGAAGATCCAGATGCGCCGTGTATCGAGTGTGTTCATACGTTGCTCCTGTTTCACGTGAAACAATGCCTAATTGACAAAATATAGTAACGCGCCGATCAGCAAAGCGGTAAAGCCCAGCACCCCGGCGATCACATAGACTGCCATGCGCGCGTCGCTGATGCCGTAGTGCGTGCGGTACGGGTCGCTGGCGGCATTCGTGTTGATCTTGCGGCGCGCTTCCACCGGTCGCTTGAGGCGCAAACGATAGTTGTCGAACTTCTCCACCAATTCCCAACCATGCACAGATTCTTCCTGCAGCGCTTTGTTCATCTCTGCCGAAGTGTTGAAGGCGCCGCTGTTCGAGCGCAGGATCTTGAACTCCCAACCATTCAGATCGTCACTCTTGTATGTCATCTCTTGCTCCTCTTCCATTTGTTGTTGTAGCGCAGCCGCAGCTGCGATGGATGCACCGGCCATAGCCATTTCGTCTCCTTTGCTAACGAGGACTACTCTTTCTTGCGCGCGCCGCCTCGTTGCTCCCACGCGTCAAGTTGCTCTTCGATCAGTTTGCGAGCTTCGCCTGGTTCGAAGCCCAGCTTCTCGGCCTCTTCCACAAAATGCTCGCCCAGCACGGTGAGTTGCTGTTTGCGCAACTTCTGTAACTCTCTGCCTGTCGGCGCATCCAAAATGAATGTGCCGCGTCCGTGCTGAGTGGAGATAATCCCTTTCTCGTCCAGCATGCGGTAGGCGCGTGCCACGGTGTTGAAATTGATCTGCAGATCGCTGGCCAGCTGGCGCACCGTGGGCAATTGGTCGCCCGGCTTGAGATCGCCATTGGCGATGGCTTGCTTGATCTCGCCAATGATCTGCAGGTAGGCAGGGGTGTGAATGGTAAGGTCCACTCGAAAATTCGCTGTCGGGCTCACTGTATCAATGTACCTCTGTATGATTGTATATATGTATTATTGTATAACATGGCGTGTTTGTCAAGCGCGGATTTGTCCCTTTTTTATCCCGAAACCGATAGGCTTTGTATAGCGCCATGCAAAGTGAAGCTCAACTCATAGCGGCTGCCCAGCAAGACCTGGCTGCCTTCGATGCCTTGTATACCGCCTACGCGCCGCGCGTCTTCGGCTATCTGTACAGCCGCGTGCGCGTGCACAGCGAAGCTGAAGAGCTGACCGCCCAAACCTTCCTGGCCGCCCTGGAGCAGTTGCCACGCTACAAGCACAAAGGGCATTTCGCTGCCTGGCTGTTCGCCATTGCGCGCAACAAGGCCGTCAACACCTTCCGCTCCCGACCCATGGAGGATCTCGATGCCGCCCGGCAGATCGCCCAGGACACAGACGTCCTGCTGGACGTGGCCCAGAGCGAGCAGCTGGACGCACTGCGCACCCACATCGCCGCGCTGCCGGATGATCAGGCTGAGCTGTTGCAGCTGCGCTTCGTGGCCGATCTGAGCTTCGCTGACATTGCCGAACTGCTGGGCCGCACTGAAGGCGCCGTCAAAAAATCCGTCTACCGCTGCCTTGATCGCTTGCAGCGCCAATTAGAGGTTGAGCATGTTTAACTCCACGTCCCACCCACTGGAAGCGGCCGTGCGCGCCGCTTTGCAGCCGCCGGCGCTGCGGCCGCAGTTCGAGGCCGCGTTGCGCCAGCGCTTACAGCGCGCCGCCCAAGCGTCGCGCGATGCAAGCGCGCTGCGCTGGCAGCCCAGCCGCCGCCTGGCGCTGGCCGGCCTGGTGGCCGCCGTGGTGCTGGCCATCACGCTCGCCATTGGTCCGCAGCGCGTGCTGGCGCAGGTGCTGAGCTGGTTCGG
Source organism: Anaerolineales bacterium (assembly GCA_019637675.1). Lineage (GTDB taxonomy): Bacteria > Chloroflexota > Anaerolineae > Anaerolineales > UBA11579 > JAMCZK01. The sequence goes on from JAHBVE010000003.1 coordinate 341,775, forward strand.
CTATGTGCCAGGCGCGGGCTATGTGGAGACCGAAAGCGGTCTGCGCATTCTGGCCAAGCCTGCCATCTATGAGCAGGACGGTATCCGTGTGTCAGTACTGGATGGCTTGATAGATGACAAGCACACCGTGCTCACCATTTTGTTCGAAGGCATCCGCCAGGAACAAAAACCCACCTCTGAGGATGTTCCCGGCTGCTGGCCATCGCCGGCTCTGCAACTGCCCAGTGGCGAGCAACTCATCTCGACCGGCGGTGGTGGCGGCGGCGGCCCAAGCTGGATGCAAATGGAGCTGACCTATCCCGCCCTGCCCGCGGATGTGAACGAAGCCACGCTCCAAATCCCCTGCGTGCCGGAAGTGCTTCCCGGCCTCGGCCCAGAGAATATGCAAGTGCCCCTGCTGTTCGAGCCGGCCCCGGAAGGCTTCCTGGCCTTGCCGGTCCAACCCTTGATACCAGCCACCGAGCCCGCCCCCGCGCCGCACGGCTTCGCCCTGAGCGTAGAAGATTATGTAGAACTGGACGATGGCTACCTGATCCGCGGCCGCCTCTCGTGGGAAGAAAGCGAATTCATTACCCCGGAGTTTTGGTACATCGACCTGAAGATGGTCGACGCGGACGGCAACAGCATTCCAGTGGAATTCGAAGAGTTCCCCAACCCGCCGACAGACCCTGACCAGCGCTACCTGATCTGGACGCTGCGCACCAACACGAAGTACATCACCAGCCCTGCTCGCATCACGCTGGCTGATCTGGCTGTGCGCATCCTCCAGTCGCCAGAAACTGCCGAAGAGCTCTCCGTCGACCTGGGCACAAACCCCACCCATGGCCAGGTTTGGCAACTGAACGCTGAGCTGCCTCTGGGGGAGCACACGGCCCTCCTCGATTCGCTTACCTTCGAGGAGCGGGAGGATGGCACCTATAGCCTGATGGCCCGCATCCTGTTTGACCCATCCGCCATTACCTATGCACAAGTGCTGGATAAAGACAATCGCAGCCAGATGTTTGGGATGTATGGCGGCCAAACCGAAGCCGGCATGGTTGAGATCAGCACCATCTATGACTATCTGCCCACCGGCGTCCACCGCTTCTGGATCGATAACTATTTCGTGCGCCTTGACGGCCCGTGGTCTGCGGGACTCACGCTGCCGCCGCCCAGCGGCGAACCGCTTCCTGCCGAGGCCTGCTTTATGCCGAATGATTGGCTGGCTCTGCTGGCGGCGCCAAACGCTGAGTTACCCGCCGGCATTGGTGGCCGCCTATTGTTGGAGTATGGGCAGGTGACTGATTTTGACGGAGCGATGTATGGCGAGCCGATCCAGGGTGTCTGGCCCGCGCTCTCGCCCGATGGAACCCAGCTGGCTTATGTAGATAATACCGGGCTGTACCTCACGCAAATAGAGACGGGTCAGCGGAAACAGATCTCGCAAAGTGGCGCGTACTCCCCCGTCTGGTCACCTACGGGTGAGCGTTTGGCTTACATTCAAGTTGGCCAAGGGGTCGGCCTGGTAAATTCTGACGGCAGCGGGCAAACAATGTTGCCGGCTGCCGCGGCTGACATGATCGGCATTGCCGGTTGGATGCCGGATGGCGGTGAATTGTTGGTGATCTCTATCGTCCCTGAAGGCTCTATGGTGCAGTCAATAGACCTGAACAGCGGCGCGGTCCAGGATCTGTTTGTTATCGATAGCCGTAAGGGAGGCTTCGCCCATCTATCGCCTGATGGTCAGCACATCGTGTACAGCGGGTCGCTGTTCGGCAGCATGTACTACGGTTTATATATCAGCAAGTTTGACGGCAGCGATGCCCGCCTCCTGGCCCAGCCGGATGGCGAGATCGTGTACATGACCACTGGCGCCTGGAGCCCGGATGGGGAGTGGCTGCTGCTCAACCCGCGCGATCCCATGGAACTGGTGCCCAGCCCCCAACATCCCCTGCTGATCAATATCGAGTCTTGCCAGGCTTATCTCGTCCCTGGTGTGCTCGGCAGCGTGGTGGGCTGGGCGCGTGATCCGTGAAAACGCGAACAACCTAACGTAAGGTTTTAAGCACGCGCTCGTTATAATGCGCGTATGGATAAGAAAACCCTGCTCAGCCAAACCATTGAGCACATTGACATCAAATCGTTTGACCCTGTCCCCCTGGTGGACCAGTACGAGCGCATGGCATTTCAGGCGCGCAATCTAGCTCGGGCGGCTCGCATTTATGACAATATGCTGGCCGATACCGAGTGCGCGGTCATCCTGTGTCTTGCAGGTTCGCTGGTCAGCGCCGGGCTCAAGCAGGTCATCTACGATCTGGTGGATAACAACATGGTGGATGCGATCGTCTCCACCGGCGCCAACGTGGTGGACCAGGACTTCTTTGAAGGCCTGGGCTTCAAGCACTACATCGGCGATCCAAAGTCTGATGATGATGCGCTGATGAACCTGCGCATTGACCGCATCTACGACACCTATATCGATGAAGATGAGCTGCGCATCTGCGACGACACCATCAAGCAGATCGCTGACGGCCTGCCGCCGCGCCCGTACTCCTCGCGCGAGTTCATCTGGCACATGGGCAAGTACCTGGTCGACAACGGCAAGGGTGAAGGCTGCTTCGTGCGCCGCGCCTACGAGGTCGGCGTGCCGATCTTCGTCCCCGCCTTCTCCGACTCCAGCGCCGGTTTCGGCCTGGTGGATCACCAGTACCGCGCCACCGGCGGGGTAGTCTCCATCGACTCCGCCAAGGACTTTCTGGAGCTGACCAAGATCAAGATCGCCGCGGGCACTACCGGCTTGCTGATGATCGGCGGCGGTGTGCCTAAGAACTTTGCGCAGGACATTACCGTGGCTGCCGAGATCCTGGAAGGCGAAGCTGACATGCACAAGTACGCAATCCAGATCACCGTGGCCGACGAGCGTGATGGCGGCCTCTCCGGCTCCACGCTGCAAGAGGCCCACTCCTGGGGCAAGGTCGAGCAAGAGAGTGAGCAGATGGTGTTCGCCGAGGCCACCCTGGCCATGCCGCTGATCGCCGGCTACGCCTATCACAAGGGCAGCTGGAAGCAGCGCCAAGCCAAGAACTTCAACGCCGTGCTCGACAAGAGCGCCCAGGCTGCCTAGGCAGCTCAGTCACTGAGGAGACTACATACATGATCCCGAACAAGATCTTTTTCACCAAGGGCGTCGGCGTGCACAAAGACCGCCTGGCCTCGTTCGAAGCTGCCCTGCGCAGCGCCAAGATCGAAAAGTTCAACCTGGTCTATGTGTCCAGCATCTTCCCGCCCAACTGCAAGATGGTCTCGGTCGACGAGGGTCTCAAACACCTCTCGCCGGGCGAGGTGGTCTTCTGTGTGATGGCGCGCAGCGATACCAATGAGCCCAACCGCCTGGTGTCCTCCGCGATCGGTGTGGCCTTGCCGCAAGACACCGCCCGCTACGGCTATCTGTCTGAGCACCACGCCCACGGCGAGACCGGCGAGAAGAGCGGCGAATACGCCGAAGACCTGGCCGCCACGATGTTGGCCACCACCCTGGGTTTGGAGTTTGACCCGGACACCGCCTGGGATGAGCGCAAGCAGATCTACGATGCCAACCCGCACATCTTCAAGACCCGCCACTACGTGCAATCAGCCGAGGGCCACAAGAACGGCCTGTGGACCACGGTGCTGGCCGCCGCAGTGCTGATCCGCTCCGAAGACTAGGTCTTGTAACCAGCGTGGGCGAGCACTCTCCTCCCTACAACTTCGGCGGCCTACCCGATGAGTTCACCGCCTACGACGCGGCCAAAGTGGCCGTGGTGCCGGTGCCGTTCGACCTCACCACCTCGTGGATGCCCGGCACGGCCAAAGGCCCGCGCGCCCTGATCGAGGCTTCCGGCTACCTCGAGCTCTACGATATCGAGACGGACAGCGAGCCGTACGAACACGGCATCTTCACCGACTCAGCCGTGACCGCCGATGACACGCTGGCGCTCAACGACAATGTGCACGCTCGCGTCAAGCAGCATATCGAGGCCGGCAAGTTCGTCGTCACCCTGGGCGGCGAGCACTCCGTGGCCTACGGCGCCGCCAAAGCCCACATCGAAGCCTACGACCAGCTCAGCATCCTGCATTTCGATGCCCACACCGACCGCCGCGAGGAATTCGAGGGCGACAAGTTCAGCCATGCCTGCACCCTACGCCGCATTTCCGAGCTCAACGATGACATCGTCTCGGTCGGCATCCGCAGCCTGGATAGTGGCGAGCTGCAATACCTCGACCGCAGCAAGGTCTTCTTTGCCGAGAACATCTACAACTCGCAGGAATGGATCGACAGAGTGGTCGCTTTGCTCAAACCCAACGTCTACATCACCTTTGACCTGGATGTGTTCGACCCGGCCATCATGCCCTCCACCGGCACGCCGGAGCCGGGCGGCCTGCAGTGGTACCCCGTGCTGGCCGCCCTGCGCGCCGTGAGCCGCAGACGCACCATCGTGGGCTGTGATGTGGTCGAACTTAGCCCCAATGCGGAGAACAAGGGGCCTGACTTTCTGGCCGCCAAGCTGATCTACAAGCTGCTCGCCTACAAATTCGCTTAAGCGCTCGGAGGCACACATGAGAAAAGCCGTCTTTGCCATCAATATGACCATCGACGGCTACTGCGGCCATGAAACCGCTATCGCCGATGACGAGTTGCACCAGTACTTCACTGATCTGCTGCACCAGTCAGATGTGCATATCTTCGGCCGCGACACCTATGAGCTTATGTATCCGTTCTGGCACGACGTCGCCGTGGCGCAGTCGGAAAGCGAAACCATAAATGAGTTCGCGCTGGCTTTCGACGCGATCCCCAAGATCGTCTTCTCCACCACACTGGAGCGCGCCGACTGGGACAACACCACCTTGCTGCGCTCCGGCCTGCAAGAAAAAATCACCGAACTGAAACAGCAACCCGGCAAAAGCATAGCCATCGGCAGCATCAAAGTGGCTGCCCAGGCCGAGCAATGGGGCCTGATCGATGAGTATCACTTCGTGGTGCATCCCATCATCGCCGGCAAAGGCCCGCGTTTGTTCCAGCCGGGCGGCGGCCACACCCTCACGCTGCTGAGCTCCAAGGTGTTCGGTTCCGGGGTCGTCGCCCTGCATTACCAAAAGTCATGAAGTTTCGCGAAGTAGACAAGACCAACTGGGATGATTTCGTAACTTTCTTCGAGGGCAAAGGCTGCCCTTCGTATTGCTGGTGCATGGCCTGGCGTCCGCTGCCCGGCGACCGGCAGCAGGCCAGCAACGCCGACCGCAAGAAGGCCCTCGGCGCGTTGGTCCAGCAGGGTGCGCCGATCGGCATTCTCGCCTATGACGGCGAGACGCCGGTCGGCTGGTGTTCGATTGCGCCGCGCGCCAGCTACACCCCGCTGGGCGGCGCGGCCTACGAAGGCGTCGCCGAAGACAAGGTCTGGTCGCTGGCCTGCTTCTTTGTGCCGCGCGCCCGCCGCGGTGAGGGCATTGGCAAGCAGTTGCTGACCGCCGCCATCCAGACCGCCCGCAAACGCGGCGCCAAGATCGTGGAGGCTTACCCGGTCGACCCTGACTCGCCGTCCTATCGCTTCATGGGCTTCGTCCCAACCTTCGCGCAGGCCGGCTTCACCGAAACCGGCCGCGCCGGCAAACGCCGCCATGTGATGCACCTGCGCCTGGGAGGCAGCCGGTAACCATGCTGCCCAACATGCCCATTCACAGCGCCGTGCAGCCGCCTACGCCGCCGCTCGACCGTTACATCGAGGTGTTGTGGTATCAGCACATCCCCATCTATAGCGCGCGCGAGATCATTCTGCCCAGCCCGCACATGGAGCTGATCTTCAACTTCGCCCAGCCGCACAAGGTCTTCCTCTCCCCAGACCTGGCAGACTTCACCACTCATGAGCAGGCCTGGCTCGCCGGCTTGCAGAGCCGCTACTTCACCATCCAGTCCACCACCAGCCACCTGATGGGCGCCCGCTTGAAGCCCGGCGGCGCGGCGGCCTTCCTCCCCGGCGATATGAGCCAGTTCACCGACCAGGTGACTCCGCTGCACACCATCCTCGGCCCGGCCGCGGCCGCCGAACTGCATGCTGCGCTCAGCGCCGCCGCAGATGATGCGGCTCGCTTCGCTGCGCTCGAAGGCTTCCTGCTCCAGCGCCTCAACCAGAGCCGTCCGGGCCTCGACCTGGCGCTCGCCGCGGTCGAGCGCATCCAGGCTGCCGGCGGCAACCTCACCATTGCGGAGCTGAGCGCTGAGCTCAGCGTCAGCCACAAACACCTCATTGACGTCTTCGCTGCCACCGTGGGGCTGCGGCCCAAGCAGTTCGCCCGCGTGATGCGCTTCAGCGCCATGCTGCCTGACCTGCTCTCCGGTGCTCAGCCCGACTGGGCCGCTTTGGCGCAGAAAGCCGGCTACCACGACCAGTCGCATTTCAACCGTGAGTTCCAGCTCTTCGCTGGGCTCACGCCCAGCCAATATCTCGAACTGCGCACTCACTACAGCAATTACAGCTCGCCGGAAGACTCGCGTTTCGTCCCTCTCGGTTAATTTTTTGCAATACAAAGCACCAGCCTGGGCTGATCGTTCACAAAAAAAGCCCCGGCAATTCGCCGGGGCTTTTTTAGTTCAGTCTGCCACTCACCCAGGCGCGCGCCTGCTCGATATCAGTGAACATATCAAACGGGAAGCCATACATCTTCCCGGCCACTTTCTGCACCAGCGGCTTATAGATCGCCAGCATGGCGCTGGTGGGCACCACCGAAGCCATACCCACGCACAGGCGTTGCAACGCGGGCTTGTTGTCCTTGACCCACTGGGTCAGCACGGCGTTGGCGCCTTTCTCGCGCTCCTTGCCATCCCCACCATCATTCACGATCACCAGCGCAAACCGCTCGCCTTTGGCGATCAGCTCGTCGCCCGCATCGGTGATGGCGTACATATCCGCCTTCATGATCGGCTCGTAGGTGTGCATCACGATCAGCGGGCTTTGTGAAGCATCTATCTTGTGCATAAAGCTCCTTTCCTGCGAGTATAGAGAGCGGTCAGTGGTAATCTAGGCCACCCCTGCAACCTTGGTTTGCACACCCTTGAACCGTATCTTCAACACCTATGCGATCTTGAAGCCCCCGCAAGCGCAAAAATCCACGGGTGGTAGAATCGCCGCGTACCCTGAATTTGTACGCCCAAGGAGCTGCTGGATGGAAAAGCAAGTCGCTACATTTGAAGTCAAGAAGGGCCTGGCCCAGATGCTTAAGGGCGGCGTGATCATGGATGTGGTCACCGCCGAGCATGCCCGCATTGCCGAGAATGCCGGCGCAGCAGCCGTGATGGCGCTGGAACGCGTGCCGGCCGACATCCGCGCCCATGGCGGCGTGGCCCGCATGAGCGACCCCGGCCTCATTGAAGAGATCATGAACACCGTCAGCATCCCCGTGATGGCCAAAGTGCGCATCGGCCACTTTGTGGAAGCCCAGATCCTCGAATCCCTCGGCGTTGATTACGTCGATGAATCCGAAGTACTGACCCCGGCCGACGAGGCCAACCACATCAACAAGCACGACTTCAAGATCCCCTTCGTGTGCGGCTGCCGCAACCTGGGCGAAGCCCTGCGCCGCGTCGGCGAAGGCGCCGCCATGATCCGCACCAAGGGTGAAGCCGGCACCGGCGATGTCGTCGAGGCCGTGCGCCATGCCCGCACCGTGCTGGGCACCGTGCGCCGCCTGCAGACCATGCCAGATGAAGAAGTGATGGCGCTCGCCAAAGAGCTCGGCGCGCCGTTCGAGCTCGTGAAAGAGACCAAGGAGCTTGGCCGCCTGCCGGTGGTCAACTTCGCCGCCGGCGGCATCGCCACCCCGGCCGACGCCGCGCTGATGATGCAGCTCGGCGTCGATGGCGTCTTCGTCGGCTCGGGCATCTTCAAGTCCGGTGACCCCGCTCGCCGCGCCGAAGCCATCGTCAAAGCCACCACCCACTACAACAACGCCAAGATCCTGGCCGAGGTCAGCCGCAACCTGGGCGAGCCCATGGTCGGCCGCCAGGTCACCGACATCCCCAAGGAAGACCTGATCGCCCAGCGCGGCTGGTAAGAGCGAGTGACTAGGGAACAGTGAGCAGGGAGCAGTGAACGGTCCCGCATCCCTGCTCGCTGCTCACTGATTACTCGTCACTGAACTATCATGCACATCGGCGTCCTTGCCCTCCAGGGTGACTTTGCAGAACATGCCAGCATGCTGGCCCGCCTCGGCGCGCAGGTGCGCGAGGTGCGCCTGCCGGAAGAACTGGATGGGCTCGATGGCCTCGTGCTACCCGGCGGCGAATCCACCACCATCGGCAAACTGGCGACCGACTATGGCCTCATGGAGCCCATCCGCACCTTCGGCCAGACCAAGGCCATCTACGGCACTTGCGCCGGCGCCATCTTCCTCTCCAAAGATGCCGAACGCAAGCAGCCCCTGCTCGGCATCATGGATATCACCGTAGAGCGCAACGCCTACGGCCGCCAGGTCGAGAGCTTCGATGTCGAAGTGGATGTGCCCGCCCTGCATGGGCTGGCGGCCGGTGACCCGCCGGTGCGCGCTGTCTTCATCCGCGCTCCGCTCATCAAAAGCGTCAGCGGGGATGCCAAGGCCCTGGCCAGCCTGCCGGATGGGCGCATCATCGCCGCCCAACAGGGCAAGCTGCTCGCCACTGCCTTCCACCCGGAGATCTCGGGCGATGACCGCTTCCACCGCCTGTTCCTGAAGCTGGCAGAAAGTTAACACAACCTTGATGCAACCCCAAAACCGCTGTTGTAGAATAGCAGGGTGTTGCGCGACTTTACAATTACAGATTATGGGGCGCTAAACACCGCCCGCCATCACGCTCTGTTCCTGCATAACCAATCCGTGCTCACTCGCGGCCCGGCGGCCCTGACCCGCCGTGCCTTGCTGGCGTCGCTGTGCTCCTTCACTGGGGTCCATACCGCCGTCAGCACTGATGAAGGCCTGGTGCTCCAGGCCCAGCGTTTCGCTGGCCGCTCGCTGGCCGCCCTGGTGTTCCTGGCCCCGCAGGCGGCCACCAGCGGCGGCGCACTCACCCGCGCGGTCGAGTACATGCTCAAGCAGCTTGGCCCGCATGGCGTGCAAGGCATCTTTGCCGAGCTGGACGAGCACAGCGCCGCCAGTGCAGCCCTGCAGCAAGCCGGGCTCAGCGTTCAGTCTCACCAGCGCGTCTGGCGCCTGACCCGCACGCCGCAGGCCGGCTACGACAACCTGCTGTGGCAGCCGTACCTCGGCCGCCATAAGCTGGCGGCTGACCTGCTGCGCAACCGGCTGGTGCCTGTGCAGTTACAGCACCTGGATTGCGGCTCTGCCGACGCCCGCGACAGTTTTGTGTTGTACGAAGGCGGCCAGCTCGCAGCCTTCGCGGATGTGCAGCGCGGCCCGCAGGGCATCTGGGTGCAATTGCTGATCGAGCCCGGGCATGCCTTGGCCGACCGCCTGATGGCGCTCATGCTTCAGTTGCGCCCGCGGCCCAGCCGCCCGGTGTACGTATGCGTGCGTGCTCACCAGGATTGGCTGGAGCCTGTGCTCGAAGGCTTGGATGCCCAGCCTGGCCCGCGCCAGGCCGTGTTGGTGCGCCGCATGGTGCACCCGGTAAAAGTAAAAGACCTGCAAAAGATTGCCAAGGCGGCCGGGGTGGAAGCGTCCACCATCCAATACCCTGTGCGCCCCACTGCAACCATGGATGAAAAATGACAAGACGCCAAATCACTGACGACCTTGACGCTTTGCTCGGCGTGCTGCCGCCTGATGTGCAGGCCGCCGTGCGCGAACACAACAACAGCTCAGACCTGCTTGAGATCATTCTGGACCTCGGGCGGGTTCCGACCACGCGCCTGGTCAACGAAGAAGTCGTGCTTCTGGAGCGCGAGATCAACAAAGATGACATTGACTACGTTGTCCAGCGCCTGCGTGACTTTGACGAAGACAACCGCGCCGGCATCGAGCGCAGCCTGCACCGCATCTCGGCTATCCGCAACCGCCGCGGCGATGTGGTTGGCCTGACCCTGCGCGTCGGCCGCGCCGTCTACGGCACCATCGACATCATCGAAGACCTGATCCAGGATGGCAAGAGCCTGCTCATCCTCGGCCGCCCCGGCGTGGGCAAGACCACCCTGCTGCGCGAGGCCGCTCGCATCTTGGCTGAGAAGAATCGCGTCGTCATCGTAGACACCTCCAACGAGATCGGCGGCGATGGTGATGTGCCTCACCCCGCCGTGGGCCGCGCCCGCCGCATGCAGGTGGCCACGCCTTCGATGCAGCACGAAGTCATGATCGAAGCGGTCGAGAACCACAACCCGCAGGTGATCGTCATCGATGAGATCGGTCGTGAGCTTGAAGCCAAGGCGGCCCGCACCATCGCCGAGCGTGGTGTCCAGCTCATCGGTACCGCCCACGGCAACTCGCTCGAGAACTTGCTGCTCAACCCCACTCTGTCTGACCTGGTGGGTGGCATTGAATCCGTCACCCTGTCGGATGAAGAAGCCCGCCGCCGCGGCACGCAAAAGACCGTGCTTGAGCGCCGCTCGCCGCCTACGTTTGACGTATTGGTAGAGATCCAGTCGCGCAGCCAGTTCGCCGTACATCGTGATGTGGCCATCGCGGTAGATGGCCTGCTGCGCGGCTACCCCATCGAGCTTGAGCAGCGCACCCGTGATGAGAGCGGCGAGATCAAGATCACGGCCGCCCAGCCTGCGCCCGCCAACCCGCGGGCTGGCCGCGGCGAGCCGGCTCCGCGCAGCGGCCGCCTGGCCAAGAATGCGCCTTCGGGCCGCCAGCCGGCCGGTGGCTCCATGGGCGGCGGCCCGCGCCGCCGTGAGCCCGCGCCGGAGCCAGAACCTGGCGGGGGTTATGAGGCCTTTGCCCGCACGCAGCCTGCCCCAATCGCCGCGGTACCCACGGCTGTCCGCAGCAGCGCCAGCTTGCAGCCGGTGCGCATTTACCCCTTCGGCGTGGCACGTAACCGCCTGGTGAACGCCGCCAAGCGCGTCGGCGTGCCGGTCATCCCGGTCAAAGAGCCGGGCGAGGCCGATGTGCTCGTGACCTTGCGCACCTACTACCGCAAGCGCCAGCGCCCCATTGTGGATGCGGAGCAGCGCGGTATGCCCGTCTATGTTCTGCGCGCCAACACCGTCTCGCAGATGGAGCGTTTCCTCTCCGGCTTGTTTGACCTGCCCGGTGGGGTCGAGGAGCCTGGCGATATGGACGAGCAGCTCGGCCAGACCCGCCAGGCCATTGACGCCGTGCTCAACGGCGAGCGCTGGGTCGAGTTGCCGCCGGCCACATCCCACATCCGTCGCTTGCAGCACCAAATGGTGGAGGAATCCAAGCTGGTTTCGCACTCCTACGGCAAGGAACCCAATCGCAGAGTAAGGATCTTTAGGGAGTAGAAAAGAGAGTGATTAGTGAGCAGTAATAAGTGAACAGGACCAATAATCCTGATCCCTGCTCCCTGTTCACTCATTACTGACTATGAAACACATCGGCATCGTTGGCGTCTCGTACGAAGGTGCAGCCCTGTGCTATCGCACCATCATTCAGGAGAGCAAGGACTTCTTCTCTCCTTTCAACAACCCTGAAGTTACCCTGCACAACTTCAATATGGGCGACTATCACTTTCCCTCCGAAGAAGGAAAGTGGGATCAGGTCAGCGAAACCATCTTGCGTTCAGCCCACAAGCTGGCCGGCATCGGCGCGGACTTCCTGATCTGCCCCGACAACACCGTCCACGTCTCGATCGACCCCATCATCGAGCGCTCGCCGCTGCCCTGGCTGCACATCGCCGAAGAGGTGGGTCGCGAGGCTGTGGCGCGTGGCTACACCCGCGTCGGCATCCTGGGCACCCAGCCGCTGATGGAAGGCCCGGTCTACCCGCGCAAACTGGAGCCGATGGGCATCGAGCTCAAATTCCCTGACCTGGCGCAGCGCCAGCAGGTGCACAAGCACATCGTCGATGAGCTGATCTATGGTGAAATGCGGCCGGAGACGCGGCGCTACTTCCAATCCCTGATCCAGCAGTTTGCCGAGCAGGGTTGTGACGCGGTCGGCCTGTGCTGCACTGAGATCCCCTTGCTGATCGAGCCGCACGATTCCGTCCTCCCCACCCTCGACTCCACTCGCCTGCTGGCCCGCGCTGCCCTGCGCTACGCCGGCAACTGAGCTTGCTCCGCCACAAAAAAGACGGCTGCTCTGCAGCCGTCTTTTTGTTTCTGCAATGTCATTCCGAGCGGATCAACGAGTGATCGTCACCTTCTTGACGTAGCGGTTCACCGCTCCGAAACGATACTTGTATTCCTCGTCCCCGCGCATAAAGTCGAACACGGCTTTGCCGGCCTCTATGCTGCGTTGCATCATCTCGGCCATCATCAACCACCCGGGCGAGAGCTGCGCGTGTTCATTGCTGAAGCCGGCGTTGTAGCCCCAGATGCGGTTGTCGTAGTCGAAGTTCATGTAGGCCGCCACACGTTGCTTGCCTACTTTGAGGAAGATCAGTTGCAGCCAGCCGCCCTCGAACGCCGCTCGTGCGATCGCTTCCATCTGAGCCCGCATAGCCGGTGTCAGAAATTTCAGCTTATCTTCTTCCTGGGTCATCAGGCCAAAGAAGTCATCCAGCGCATGGTCCAGTTCGCTCGCTTCGCTGACCAGCTCCGTGCTCACCGGCAGCACGTTGCGCGCCGCCTTGCGCACCTTGCGCCGCAGTTCGTGCGCTTGCTTGCTGTCCAGGCTCTCCAGGTAGGCGTCAAAGCTCTCCGGCAGCGGGATGTACGGGCAGGCTTGCAGCGTTTCCTGCGCCGCCTGCAGCCCGGCGGCCTTGGCCGCCGCCTGCAAGCTGTCTATGCTCTTGGATTCGTCGAGCAAGTTGTATAGCGCCAGCTCGGCCCAACTATCGTCAACCTTTAGTTCAGCCAGCACGGCTTCGATGAACGCAGTCAAGTCCTGGGGGCGAGCGATGAAATCCAAATAGTCGGCGATCTCATAGCTGCCGATTAGCTGCAGTCGCTCCCGCCCGTCGGCCGCCTGCACGCAAAACAATGGGGCGATCCCCAGCAGCGCCCCGTCCGCGTCGCGGCCGGTCATGATGTGCAGTTCAGCGTCCTGCCACTCGCCTCCGCCCAGGTGTTGCCACCAGGCCTGTTGAAAGGCAAAGGTCAGGAAAGGCAGATTGAGATGGCTTTCTTGCAAAAGCGCGCCCCACTCCTGCTCCAGTGCGGCCCAGGAGTCGGCGCTGCGGATGATGTCTATCTTCATTGAATGTTGTATCAGTGGGGATGTTTGTGCAGAATGAGTCAAAGGGATTTTACCAGTATAATTTTTTGCGCGCGTGGTACGTGCAGTGCGTACAATTGCGGCGCTTACCGATATGCCTACCGCGCTCGATCTCTTCGTAGTACCTCTCTACAGACGCAACGGACAAGACCAAGCTTACCTGCCTGGTGTGCACTTGCTCGCCGCGCCGCGTCGCGCCGCCCGCGGCCGCGCCGGCGAGCGCCTGGTGCTGCAGCTGACCCTGCCGCCGGAGATCACGCTCAGCGCCGACCAGCAGCACGCTCTGCTCGGCGATCTGGCCGAGGGCTACTTCCGCACCGCCGGCTCCGTCACCGCCGCCCTGCGTGACCAGATCGATCGGCTCAACACGTACTTCCTGCAGCTCAACCAGCGCGGCCAGTCCGGCGGCGCGCCGGCCCGCCTGGCCGCCATCTCCGTCCGCGAGGAGCGCGTCACCCTCGCCCACGTCGGCCCGCAGCACGGCTTTGTGCTCAACGGCGGCATTGAGCATCTCTATGATGCGCCTGCCTCCGGCCGCGGGCTGGGCATGGGCAGCCATGCCGAGGTGCGCTTCTACCAGGCCGAGCTCAGCGCCGGCGATTGCCTGCTCCTCGTCCCCGATGTGCCCTCCGGCTGGAACGAGAAGACCCTGGCCAACGTGAGCGGCCAAAAGCTCTCGACCCTGCGCCGCCGCTTCCTCAGCGAAGCCGGCGCCGACCTGCGCGCCGTCATGCTCATGGCCCAGCCGGGCAGCGGCCGCCTCAGCCTCATGACCAGTTTTGATGACGCAACCGCCGCGGCCCGCCCGCAGGCGCCCCTGCCGCAGCCTGCCCCCCACAGCGCTCCGCCCGCCACGCCGCAAGCTGCCCCGCCTGTACCCCAGGCGCCCGCCGGCTGGGAGCAGCTGCCACCACCCAATCCTGAGCTCGAAGAAACCGGTGCATTTGCCCCATACGACCCACCCGCCGAGCCCGCCCGCCGGCTCGCCCAGCCGACCTATGAGCAGGAATGGCCTGTTCACCAGGAACCCGAGGAGCCTGGCGGCTTTTCGGTGCTCATAGACGAAATTTCCACCCGCGCTCGCAAGATCTGGCAACGTGTCTCGCCCAGCTTGCGCAGTTTCATGCTGCGTTTGCTCCCAGATGAGCCAGTCTTCAATCTGCCGCGCCAGACCCTCGCCATCATCGCTATCGTCGTTCCGCTGGCCGTGGTTATTCTGGTATCCGTCATCTATTTGCAATTCGGCCGCGTGCAGCTGTACGAGAACTATCTGGCCCAGGCCCAAAGCGCCGCCGCCTTGGCCCAGGCCCGCGAGAACCCCGTCGAAGTCCGCCAGGCCTGGTCGGTCGCCGTGCACTACGCCGAGCGTGCTTCCGCCTACGAGCAGGATGCCCAGGCCGCCGCCGAACTGCTGGCCCAGGCGCGCCTCGCCCTCGATGATCTCGATTTCATCGAGCGCATGAACTTCCAACCCGCGCTATTCACCAACCTGCCGCGCGCCACCAACATCACCCAAATGGTGGCCGATAACCGCGATCTGTACATGCTGGATGGCGCCAGCGGCAAAGTCCTGCGCGCCTTCCTCACCTCCAGCGGCTATCAGCTGGATGATTCGTTCTCGTGCGAGCCGGGGCCGTATGGCGGCTACATCGTCAGCGAGTTGATCGACATCGCCTTGCTGCCATCCAACCATCCGCAAGGCGCCTCCCTCGCCGCCATGGATGCCAACGGCAACCTCATCTTCTGTTTCGTGGGCGAGCGCCCGCTGGCGATCACGCTTCTGCCGCCCGACAGTCATTGGGGTAAGCCCACCGCCATCGCTATCGAGAACAGCAACCTGTATGTGCTCGACCCCATCACCAATGCGGTCTGGATCTATTTCGGCGAGGATGGCTCTTTCCCCGGTGCGCCTCGCTTCTTCTTCGGCGCTCAGGTGCCCAGCATGCAGCAGGCCATTGATATTGTGCTGGAAGGCAACACGCTCTACATCCTGAAACAAAATGGCCGCATGGCCGAGTGCGTCTTCAACGATGATCTCGAGAACCCCACCATCTGCACTGACCCGCTTGAATTCGTAGACACGCGCCCCGGCCAGCAAAGCGGCCCCACTGTGGCGGGCGCAAACTTCTCGCAAGTTTTCCTCACCGATCCGCCTGGGCCTTCACTATTCTTCCTCGACCCCATCGTTCCATCCATCTATCAGTTCAGCACGCGCCTCGGCATGTCGCGCCAGTTGCGCGCCCAAGGCGAGTTGCCCGAAGGGCTGGTCAGCGCCTTCACCATCTCGCCCAACCGCTTCGTTTTCCTCGCCTTCAAGAACCAGGTTTACTTTGGCCCCATGCCATAGGCTGAGGCGCAGCGCATGCCAGAGTATGTTGAACTAGCTGTCAACGTCCCCAAAGTTTCAGGCGTCTTCCACTATCACGTCCCGCCCGAGCTGGAGCAGACCCTGCGCCCCGGCCATCTCGTGCTGGCACCCTTCGGCAAGCTGGTCGTGCAGGGCGTCGTGCTGCGCCGCGTGGATCAGCCCGAGGTCGCCGAGACGCGCCCCATCGACAGCCTGCTCGATGACCAGCCGGTGCTCACCGCCGCCCAGATCGAGCTCGCCCGCCAGCTAGCCCACAGCACCCTGGCGCCGCTGGCCGCCTGCGTGGCGCTGATGCTGCCGCCCGGCATCAGCCAGGCCGCCGATGTGCTCTACAGCCTCACGGATGCCGCCGCCCCCGCCGACCTGCCCGCCGCCCAGCGCCTGGTGCTGGATACGCTGACCCGCCGCGGCCCGTTGCGCACCCGCCAGTTGGATAAAGCCCTGCCGCGCCGCAACTGGCGCGCCTCGATCCGCGCCCTGCAAGGCCGCGGGCTCATCACCACCCAGCCCGTGATCCCTATGCCGCGCCAGAAGGCCAAGCTGGTGCGCACCGCCCGCCTGCTGCATGCCCCACCACCTGAGCTCAAGCTGGGCAAGACCGCTGCCACCCACGCCCGCCGCACTGCCCTGCTGGAAGTCTTGCAGCGCGAGAGCGGCTCCACCGCCACCGAGTGGCTGTACGCCGAAAGCGGCGCAAAACTGGCCGACCTGCGCTACTTAGAAGAACAAAGCTACGTTGAACTCGGCGAGGCGGAGCAGCTGCGCGACCCATTGGTGGGTTTGCAAACCGCTATGGACGTAGCCCTCACGCTGACTCCCGCGCAGGACGCTGCCTGGCGCGCCGTCGAAGCTGCGCTCGGCCACCCGGACCCCAAGCCCATCCTGCTGCACGGCGTGACCAGCTCCGGCAAGACCGAGATCTATCTGCGCGCCGTGGCCCACGCGCTGCAAGCCGGCCGCACTGCGCTCGTGCTGGTGCCCGAGATCGCTCTGACGCCCCAAACCGTGCAGCGCTTCTTTGCCCGCTTTGGCAACCAGGTCGGCCTGCTCCACTCCGAGCTCTCCGACGGCGAGCGCTACGACACCTGGCGCCGCGTCCG
The DNA here is from genome assembly GCA_019637675.1 of Anaerolineales bacterium. Lineage (GTDB taxonomy): Bacteria > Chloroflexota > Anaerolineae > Anaerolineales > UBA11579 > JAMCZK01. The sequence goes on from JAHBVE010000003.1 coordinate 358,527, forward strand.
CCGCGGCGAGTTGCGCGTCGTCGTCGGCCCGCGCAGCGCCCTCTTCGCCCCGCTCGAGAACATCGGCCTCATCGTGCTCGATGAGGAGCACGATGACAGCTATTACGAAGCCCAGCAAGACGTGCACTATCACGCCCGCACCGCCGCGTTGCAGCTTGCCAAAATTTCCAACGCGCTGGTGCTGCTCGGCTCGGCCACGCCGGATGTGGGCAGCTACACCCAGGCCCGCAACGGCGTCTGGCAACTCTTGCACCTGCCAGAGCGCGTTCAGGCCCACGGCGCCATCGGCAAAGCGCCGGAGCTGCCGCCAGTCGAAGTCATCGACATGCGCCGCGAGCTCAAAGCTGGCAACCGTTCCATCTTCAGCCGCGCCTTGCAAACTGAGCTGGAGCAGGTCGTGCAGCGCGGCCAGCAGGCGATCCTGTTCCTCAATCGCCGCGGCAGCGCCACCTACGTGTTCTGCCGCGATTGCGGCCATGTAATGCGCTGCCCCAACTGCGAGACGCCCCTGGCGCAGCATGGCAGTGGTGAGGTATCGCATGAACTGGTCTGTCATCAGTGCGGCTACCAGCGCACACTGCCGCAGCGTTGCCCCAATTGCGAAAGCACCCAGATCCGCCACTACGGCACCGGCACCGAAAGCGTGGTGAAGGAGCTGGCCCGCCTGCTGCCCAGCGCCCGCAGCCTGCGTTGGGACCGTGACAGCACCCGCACCAAAGGCGCCCACGAGCGCATCCTCTACCAGTTCGCCGAGCACCAGGCCGATGTGCTCGTCGGCACGCAGATGCTCACCAAAGGGCTCGACCTGCCCAAGGTGACCCTGGTCGGCGTGGTGCTGGCCGATGTTGGCTTGCAGCTGCCCCACTACCGCGCCGCCGAGCGCGTCTTCCAGCTGCTCACCCAGGTCGCCGGGCGAGCCGGGCGCAGTGCGCTGGGCGGCCGCGTCATCTTCCAGACCTTCCAGCCGCAGCACTACGCCATCCAGGCCGCCGCCGCGCACAACTATGCCGGCTTCTACGAAACCGAGAGCGCCTACCGCCGCCAGCTGCGCTACCCGCCCTTTGCCCAACTGGTGCGCATGGAGTTCCGCCATCTCGATGCCCGCAAGGCCGAGCAGGAAGCCGGCGCCCTGGCCACCGAGCTGCACGCCCAGATCGCCCGCCAGGGCCGCGGCTCTACCGATGTCATCGGCCCGGCGCCCAGCTTCCATGCCCGCGTCAACAAGGAATACCGCTGGCAGTTGCTGCTGCGCGGCCCGCAGCCGGCCGAGCTGCTGCGCGGCCTGCGATTGCCCGGTTGGCGCATCGAGGTAAACCCGCCTGCGCCACTATAATGTTCGTGAGGAGTTGCCGTGCGCCGTGAATTAGTCAGTTGGGAAGAAGTCCAGCACCTCATCAACCTGCTCATCCAGCAGTTCGAGCATGATTTTGAAGCCATGCTGATGGTCACCCGCGGCGGCATCGTGCCCGGCGGCATGCTGGCTGAGCGCATGGGCCTGGCCGAGATCCTGACCGCCGCGGTGGATTTCCCCGCCCAAATGGAGATCGCCCGCCAAAAAATGCTGGTCTTCCCCAAATTTGTGCAATTCCCAGACGATGAATTGCTGCGCGGCCGCCGTATTCTGGTGGTGGATGATGTCTGGGGCTCCGGCCGCACCAGCACCGCCGTCAAGAACCGCGTATCGGCCGCCGGCGGCATGCCCTTCACCGGCGTGCTGCACTTCAACCCCCACCGCAACCTGTTCGATAACACCCGCCCGGATTATTTCGCCGCCAGCACGGACGCCTTCATCGTCTACCCCTGGGAGCACGAGCCCACCACTGGCTGGGCGATGCGGGACTATTAGGCTGGGGGAAAGCACCCCAGCCTTTTGGCAAATGCTTCGCATTTGCCGCGTGACTTTCAACTCTTGCTTGTGTACTCCAAACCGTAAGAGGGCACAGCATTGCTGTGCCCTCTTCTTTATAGTGTCATTCCGAGCGGGTATCGAAATCCTCACCAGACCGCCGAACCAATACCAGCGAGGAATCCTTACTGAGCCATATTCCACATATACGAGTTGCTGCAGCCCGGCTCTATTCCGTCATTGCGAGCGCAGCGAAGCAATCTGATTTTAATAAGCTGCTGGCTAGCGCTTGCTTTGTACTATTGCGCCACCAACTCCGCGTACTTACTGCGCAGCTTGCTCAACTTCGGCGGGATCACCGCCATGCAATAGCCTGAGAACGGGTTGCGCTCGAAGTAATTGTGGTGATACTCCTCGGCCACGAAGAAGTCGCCCAGCGGCGCCACTTCTGTCACGATCGGCCGGCTGTAGTCGCCGGCGTGCTCGCGGATGAACGCCTCGGCCTGGGCGCGCTGCGCCTCATCCGCATACAAGATCACCGAGCGATATTGCGTGCCGATGTCGTTGCCCTGGCGGTTCAGCGTCGTCGGGTCGTGGGTGGCAAAGAACGCCGTCAGCAGGTCGGCGTAGCTCACCACGGCCGGGTCGTACTCCACCCGCACCACCTCGGCGAAGCCTGTGCGCCCGGTGCACACCAGCTCGTAGCTGGGCGCCTTGGCGCCCGCCGGTCCGCCGGCGTAGCCCGGCTCGATGCGCACCACGCCCTTCAATATTTTGAGCGCGGCCTCAGTGCACCAGAAGCACCCGCCGCCGAATACGGCTGTTTGTGTTGTCATAGCTCTATCCTACAAGCAAGTGATGAGTGCGCAGTGAACGGTGACCAGGAGTTTTCGCTTTTGATCTTACTGCTCACCATTCACTGAGTCTCACTGCTTCCCGCGCCGCCCCTCATCCTCATTGATCGCTACCCAACCGGCCATCTCGCCGATCTCGAAGCGGTCATCGTCGGCCCACTCGCGCACGGAGGAATATGCCCGGTCATAGCGCGACGAGCTGTCGCTGCCGCTCAGCTGCTCCTTCACCATGGCGCGGATGCCTTGCAGGCGTTGCTGCCACTGCGCCATGTTCGCCACCGTCAGGTCCACCCAGCCGTTGTGGGCATTCTCAGACTTCACCACCGGCCCGCGCAGAATGCGCTGCCCGTCTGAGAGCAGGATTGGCAGCCCCACGGAGATCATCTCCTGGCGCAGCTTGGCGTCGCTGCCCACCCGCGCCTCCAGCTTGGCGGCCATCTGCTCCGGCGTGTCGGCCAGGGCGTTGCCCATCTTGTTGCCATACTCCTGCTTGAGCAGGAAGGCTTCGAACATCAGCTTGGACATGCGCGGCGGCCCGAGGATCTCGAACGCCACCGATTCGCCGTGCTGCTCGCTCAGCTCGCGCAGGCGGCGCAGCGCCGAATCGCGCAACGTGCCGGCCCGGAAGCTGGGCCCCATCACGGCGCTGTCGAGCGCGGCCACAATGTCGCGGCCCGTGTTGCCGCCCATGATCTCGCGCACCACGTTGAAGGCGATCTCCTCCGGCGTCACGAACTCCATCTGCCCGTACGAGGTGATGGCGGCAAAGTCGCCCGCCGCGAACAGGCCGTTCTCGCCGGTGTTGATGTACACCGCCTCCATGGCCTTGCCCGTGGCCGCCCCGAACTCGCCGCTTGGCGCCAGGTTGGCGTCGTTCAGTGGCAGGGCTTGCTCCGGCGGGCAGTCGTACAGCATGAAGTCTTTGCCGCCGCGGCTGATCTTGCCGTAGCCGATCTCTTTCCAGGCGATCAGCGCTGTGGGCTTGAACTCCTTGACCACCGTGGGGCCGCCCGGCGTGCGCGCCATCAGGAAGGTGAGCAGCGACTGCGCGCCGGCCAGCGCGGCTTTGGACATCAGCACCCGCGAGGGCTTCTCTTCGCCGTGCGTGTAGGGAATATTCAGGCCCATGCCGCCGGTGCCGCTGGTGCCCACCTTGACGTAGGCCTGCGTGCCAGCTTCCAACATGGCCTCATGCATGATCTGGATGTGGCGCACCAACTGCGGGATGTATAGCGAGGCCAGCAGCTGCTCGATCTCGTCCGGCCAGTTGGTTTCCGGGTTGCCCTTGGCGATCTCGCTCTGCAGCTTGCGCGCGTAGGCATAGATGTTCTGATAGGCCACGCCGGTGGAGGTGTTGATCGCGTCCACTACGATGTGGGCCGGCTCGCCGTCAAGCCCTTCGGCCTTGCCGGTGATGAGCTGGTACAGCAGGGATGCGCTCAGGATCTCATCGTTGAGCTCATCCACGATGTCGTTGATGAGCACCTTGCGCTTGGCCGGGTCGGCCAGGATGGCGTTGCGGGGCGGGTTCTCCGCCTCCTGCCATTCGGCGCGTACGAAAATGTCTCCCCAGGCGGAGAGGAACTTGGTCTTACTATTCGGGAAAGCTGCTTTCAGCTCTGCGATGGCCTGATCTGATTCGGATCTCTTTAGTGAAGCGACTATCAACCGGGCAGGCTCGTGCGCCAACAGCTCCCGGCACACGGCGTTGCCCACCAACCCAAAACCACCCAAGACAAGGGCATTCTTTCCACGAATATCCATTCACACGCTCCATAGGGATCTACGCCGAAACTGACGCTCCTTTAAGGATACTACGCCTTAGGCGCGAAAACTCCCTCGGAAGCTGCTTCCGAGGGAGTTTTCGCATAGCTATTTTTGCTCCGCCACGCCGCTGAGGCCGAGGGCCTCCTCCGGCGTGGGCTTGGGCCGCAGCAGCTTGCGCAGCTCGTTGGCGGCGGTGCCCAGCACGATGACGATGGCCACCAACATCGTCCAGGCGATGCTGGCGAACACGCGGTCATCCCACGGGCCGGGCTGCAGGATGCGGATGGTGATGCCGCAGGCGTAGCCCAGTACGAACACGCTGGCCAGGCTTTGCAGTACCGTGGCCCAGCGGGTGAGCCGGGTCCAGCGGCCCTGCAGCAGCTTGGCGGCATTGATGAGCACATCCACCGCGGAGAGGGCGATGAACCACGGCAGCAGCCCGGTCAGCCGGGTGAGCACCTCGTGGATCAGTGCCCAGCTGCCGCCGCTGGGCAGCTGAATATCCCAGGGCAGCGAGCTGAACACGCCCACCATGGCGATCTGCGTGATCAGCTCGGCGATGGTGTCGGCATAGTCCAGCCGGTCGGCTGCCGGCAGCAAGGCCGGCAGCTTGGCGGGATCCCACTCCGGCTCTTTCACGTCGAGGTCAGGCAGGTTGCGGTCGATCACGGCGAAGACCAGCGTGATGACGCCGAAGCTCATCAGCAGCACCTTGATGTAGTTGCCGATCACATCGCCCACGGTGAAGTCGAAGCCGGTGTTGGCTATGACCAGCATCAGCCCCACGAGATGCAGCAGGGTGATGATGGCGCCGCTGATGGTGAGCACGCGGCGGTAGGCCGGCATGACCTGCGGATGGATCAGCGAGTGGCCCACGCCGTAGCTGACGGCCAGCTTCTCCGGCGGGCCATATTCCTTCAGCAGGGCGATGATGCCCGCTTGGTCTTGCGGCGCGGCGGGGTCGAGGCCGCGTTCCTCGGCGGCGTCCAGCAGGGCGGTGCGCAGCTCCAGCTGCACATCCGCCCGGGTCTTGCCCGGCAGGCGGCGGCCCACGGCTTGTACGTAACGATCGATCAAAGTTTCTTTCATAGTTCTCTCTGCGCGTATGCGCGGTTTATTTTCCAATTCTTTCGATGATGCGCTCAAGGCTGAGCGCCGGCTGCTCGCCGCGCAGCAGCACGAACAGCTGCTTGGCGGCCTCCAGCACCATGATGGCCACGGCCACCGAGAGGCCGAACTTCACCAGGTTGTCCACCACGGCGATGTTCACGATCTCGGCGTTCTGGATGATGGTGTAAAGCACGAAGATGCTGGCGATCTGCAGCACGAATTCGCCGAGGCGCAGGACGCGGCTCCAGCGGCGGGCGCGGTAGACCAGCGCTTTGAGCGCCAGCTCGCCCAGCCACAGCGCGGTCAGCCAGGGCACGTAGGCCAGGAAGCTCTCGGCCAGCACGGGGAAGACGCGGGCGCCACCGTCATCCCAGCTGATGATGCCGATCCAGTGTGGGGCGAAGTTGAACACCAGCAGGGCGGCGATGGTGAAGATGATGCCGACCAGCTCCTCGGTGCGGTTGACGCGGTCCGGGTCTTTGATGGCGGGCAGTTTGCGCGGGTCCCAGGCCGGGTCGGCCTTGGAGGGCTTGATGACCTTGAAGCCTTCGAGCAGATAGAAGACGAAGGCCACCACGCCGAAGTTGAGCAGCATGTTGTCGACATAGTTGGCCATGAAGCTGCCCCACCATTCGAGGCTGAGGCCGCCGCGGTTGATCTGCAGCACCAGGCCGATGAGGTGCACGATGGTGACCACGACGGCGGCGATGCCATAGCTGAGGCGGAAGGCCGGGAAGGCGGCCGGGCTGATGAGATAGCGCTCTGGGTGGTAGCGGGCGGCGAAGTGCTCCGGCTCGCCGAACTCGCCCAGCAGGGCTGCGATGCCATCGGCGTCCTCCGGCTGGCCAGGGTCGAGCCCGCGCTCGGCCATGGCGTCGTGCAGGGTGCTGCGCAGCTCGAGCTGCACGTCGGCGCGGGTCTTGGCGGGCAGGTGCACGCCGACCTCGTGGATGTAGCGGTCGATCAGGGTGTCGGTCATTTCGTTCCTCCGGTGAGCAGGCCGCCCAGCGCCTGGCTGAGGGCCTGCCATTCGTGGGTCAGGTCGCCCAGCGCCTGGCGGCCCTGGGGGCTGATGCGGTAGTAGCGGCGCGGCCGCGCCTCATCCACCACGCGCCATTCGCTCTCGAGCAGGCCCTGGGCCTCCAGCCGGCGCAGCAGCGGGTACAGCGTGCCCTCGGGGATATCCATGCCGCGGGCGGCGAGCTGCTGTTTGAGCGAGTAGCCGTATTCGGGCTGGCCGAGCTGGCTGAGCACGGCCAGGCCAAGGGCGCCACGGCGCAGCTCGCCGATGAGCCCTTCGAGCAGGGTTGGGTACTCCTCTTTGGTTACCATACGGGATACTATACTGTATATAACACAGTATTGTCAATAGGAAGTATTGCGTGGGCAAAGGCAGCCCACGCGTTGGCGTTGCTACTCGGCTGCGCCGAGTTACGCAAGCGCCTGTAGCCAGTTGGCGGTGGGGATCGCTTCGTCGCTGCGCCCCTGCAAGGGGAAACTCCACTGCGCTTATGCTGTTTCCCCAGCGCTGCGGCGCAAGAACCCCTTCGCATGCGTTCGGACTGGTGTTTGCAACCCCAAGGTGTGCTCTGAGGGTCCCGCGCCGCAGGTTTGATGGTTTTTGCATTCTGAGGCATGCCAGGTGGAACTGTGCGCGTTGCATGCGATGGCGAAGCTGCTGACCTGGGTATCAGTTTCAGATATGTGAATGACAGCAATGACCTTAACGGATCCCTCCTCGGCCTTCGGCCTCGTTCGGGATGACAATGGAGCCGCAGGGGCGCAGCATGCTGCGCCCCTGCAAAGCAGATGCTCGAGCGCGCGAGCGGTGGTTTGATCGGAATAAGGAAGGGATTGAAAAGTATTAATCATCATCATGGTTTGAAATTGGGGGCGGGGTGGTGTCGTTAATAGTTAATAGTTCAAGGGCCTTGACAGTGAGCTGGTAGCTGGCTTTGGAGCCTTTTGGGCCGGCATCGGCGCGCTGGATGAGGCCGGAGAGCTTGAGCTGGTGGAGGGTATTGCGCAGGGTGCCGAGGGTAACGCTGTTGAGCTGGGCGAGGAGCTGCTGAGTGTCAGCTTCTTTGAGCTCCGCGAGGGTATCGAGAATGGCGGTGGCGGTGGTGCGCCGCGGCGGCGCAGGTGGGGGCGCGGGCTCGTCAGCCTCGAACGGCTGGGCGGTGAGATGGAAGCGGCCGGGGGCGAAGTGGGCAAGGGCGGAGAAGGGCTCGGGCGCGGCGTCACGCGTTTTGAGGGGCTGGAGGTTGATGCGAGGCGAGTCAGGCTCGCTTTCGATGTTAAGGAGCAGATCGACACCGGCGGAGATGACGCTGGAGCCGCGGAAGATGCCGGACTTGTTGTTGTGGTGCAGGATGAGGACGGCGGCGTGGGTGGCCTCGGCCAGGTAGCGCATGCGCAGGATGAAAGGCTGCAGGGCGAGGACAGAATTCTCGTCGCTGCCGCGCACGACATCGGCCAGGGCATCGATGACGATGAGGCCAGCGTTGACGGACTGGGCGGCTTGCATGAGGCGTTCGCATTCGTCGGGATCGCGCAGATCGAAGTTGGGCAGCGACATGTAATGGAAGGGCGTTTCGGGCGTGGCGTTGTGGGCCTGGAGCGAGGCGTGGATGCGCGCCCAGAGGCGCGGCTTGCCAGTTTCTTCATCGATGAAGAGGACCGGGCATTGGTGAACGGAGCGGCCGAGCCAGGGCTTGCCGGCGGCGAGGCAAACGGCCAGATCGAGGGCGAGGAGGGTCTTCTTGGAGCCGGGATCGCCGACGAGGATGTTGAGCGAGCGGCGGGCGAGGAGGCCATCGATGCACCAGTCCTGGGTGGGCGGCGGCTTGAAGGCATCGGCGGCGTTGAAAATGAAGCGGTTGCTGAGCAGGCGATTCTCGCTGGGCGGGAGGGCGGCGAAGACAAGCTGGCGGATGGTGTGGCCTTCGGGATGGGTGTGGGTGAATGCGTCGAAGGCGTCCATGCGCTGGTCGCGGGTTCCGGTGACGGCGGCAACCGCGGCGAGGGCGGCAGCCCAGGCGGGCGGCCAGTCAGGCTCGGCGTTGGGCGCGGTGCCGTAGGCGGGGCCGTATTCGATGAGGCGAGCGATGGTGGATGGCGCGGTGGCGGGCGTGAAATCGGACAATGGAACCCCCTGGCAATTTTTGATTGCTGATTTTTGATCGCTACACCCGCCCTAGCGGGCGGGCTAATGGAGTTTCTGCTCGGCTTTTGCCGAGCAGAAACTCCTGCTACTGCGAGTGAGCTATAGCATGGAAGGCGAGGGTTGTGGGGGATTGGGGGCGGGTGTCAAGGAGGAGATAACTATTAACTGAGGTAATGCTTCTAAGTTATGCGCTTTTTAACAAAACATAGCCATTAAATCTAGTCTTTGGGTAAGAATGCCTTTAATGCCTTTGTCATTCCTCGAAGTTCAGCAGTTGATTCTCTAAGCATCGCATCGAAATTGTCAACACGGTTTCGCATGTCCTGAATAATTGCCCTGATTTTGTCCCCATTTCCGCCCTGCTGTTCGATTTCAATGGCAAGGGTTTCGTACTCAGAAAGATTTCCTTCTAGATTAGACTTTGCTTCATTCCAAAGACTGACAATATGCTCTCTAGCTTGGATGTTCTCGTCCAATTGCCGTTCAATTTCACTTGTCATAACTCTGTCGCCCTCGTCTGTTGGTGGCTTTATAGCAATACGCCAATAAAGCCTATTCCAAGAGTGAGCCTAGTTTCTCACCGGTAACTTTTCTTGCTTAGATCAGTATAACATTTCGGTATGTCTAAGTAGACACCTGGGTGCCTAGATACTCATCCGCTATCCAACAATTCTCTAACAAGATTCTTGTGCAGGGGGCCAGGCCGCCCCTATATAATCTCTGCATTCCCAGTTTGGGGATTTGCTTAGTGACTGAAAGTTGCATGTTCATGCAACTTTCAGTAGCCCTCGCAATGACAGAGGGCGGCAAGAGGCATGCTCCTTGCAATTACGGGAGAGCGATTATTCGATTAATACGATTGCTGCCTGCGGGCGGCGGTTAGGTAGGAACCCACAATGATGCGATTTGACCGATTTACCGAACGTGCCCAGGAGGCTGCTCAGCGGGCTGCTGAGATCATCCAGCGCTACGGGCACAACCAAATTGACACAGAACACATACTGCTGGCCCTGATCGAGCAGCCGGAAGGCGTCATCGGCCAGCTGTTGGACATTCTCAAGGTGGATGCCAATGCGCTCAAAGAGCGCCTGGACTACGTCTTGCGCACCAGCCCCAAGGCCAACATCTTTGGCGGCGGCGCTGGGCAGATCTTTATCACCCCGCGCGTCAAGCGCATCGTAGACATCGCCAATGAGGAGGCCAACCGCCTCAAGGACGAGTACATCTCGACCGAGCACATCTTCCTCGCCATCCTCAACGAGCGCAGCACCCCGGCCGCCCGCCTGCTGGAAGGCGCCGGCATCACGCGCGAGCGCGTGTTCGACGCGGTGCAGCAGCTGCGCGGCGGCCAGCGCGTCACCGACCCGCAGGCCGAAACGCGTTATCGCACGCTCGAGAAGTACTCGCGTGACCTGACCCAGGCGGCCCGCGAAGGCAAGCTCGACCCGGTCATTGGCCGTGACAGCGAGATCCTGCGCGTGATCCAGATCCTCTCGCGCCGCAGCAAGAACAACCCGGTCCTCATCGGTGAGGCCGGTGTCGGCAAGACCGCCATCGTAGAAGGTCTGGCCCAAAAGATCGCCAGCAACGACGTACCGGAGATCCTCTCCGGTAAGAAGGTGCTCTCGCTTGACCTGGGCGCCATGATCGCCGGCTCGCGCTTCCGCGGCGAGTTCGAAGAGCGCCTCAAGGCCACGCTGGAAGAGATCCAGCGCGCCGAGGGCGAGATCATTCTGTTCATTGACGAGCTGCACACCGTCGTCGGCGCCGGCGCTGCCCAAGGCGCCATGGACGCCAGCAACATGCTCAAGCCGGCCCTGGCGCGCGGCGAGCTGCACGCGGTGGGCGCCACCACGCTGGACGAGTATCACAAGCATATCGAGAAGGACGCCGCCCTCGAGCGCCGCTTTGCGCCCGTGTACGTGGAAGAGCCTTCGGTGGATGACACCATTCAGATGCTGATGGGCCTGCGTGACCGCTACGAGGCGCATCACAATGTGCGCTTCGCTGATGATGCGCTGGTGGAAGCCGTCAAGCTGTCGTCACGTTACGTGACCGACCGTTATCTGCCCGACAAGGCCATCGATCTGATGGACGAGGCTGCCGCCAAACTGCGCGTGGCCCTCTACTCCCTGCCCGACGATCTCAAGAGCATGAAGACCGAGATCGAGCGCCTGCAGGCCGAAGAAGAACAAGCCGGCGTGGAGCGCAACTACGAGCGCGCCGCCGAGAAGAAATCCGAGCGTCTGCGCATCGAAGGTGAGTTCAAAGCCAAGCGCGAGACCTGGGAGAGCGAACACCAGCTCGATGAAGTGGTCGACATCAACGACATCGCCGAGGTGGTGGCGCAGTGGACCGGCATCCCCGTCAGCCAGATGATGGAGACGGAAGCCGAAAAGCTGCTCAATATGGAAGCCCGCCTGCACGAGCGCATCGTGGGGCAGCATGACGCCATCAGCGCCATCTCTGACGCTATTCGCCGGGCCCGCTCGGGCCTCAAGGACCCCAAGCGTCCTATCGGCTCGTTCATCTTCATCGGGCCCTCCGGCGTCGGCAAGACCGAGCTGGCCAAGGCGCTGGCCGAATTCATGTTCGATGATGAAGATGCGCTGGTGCGCATCGACATGTCCGAGTACCGTGAGCAGCACACCACGGCGCGCCTGTTCGGCGCTCCTCCGGGCTACATCGGCTACGAGGAAGGCGGCCAGCTGACCGAAGCCGTGCGCCGCCGCCCCTACCGCGTCATCCTTTTCGATGAGATCGAAAAGGCGCACCCGGATGTGTGGAACGCCCTGCTGCAGATCCTGGACGACGGTCGCCTGACCGACGGCCAGGGTCGCACGGTCGATTTCCGCAACACGGTGCTGATCATGACCAGCAACCTCGGCACCGAGTTCGTGCGCAAGTCTGGCTCGCTGGGCTTCCTGCAGAACAGCGGCGACGACGAAGAGCGCGCCTCCAGCCAGAAGATCCAGAAGGCGCTGCGCGACACCTTCCGCCCGGAGTTCATCAACCGCATCGACGAGATCATCACCTTCTCGCCGCTCTCGGTCGAGGACATGAAGGAGATCGTGGACCTGCAAATGAAGGAAGTGCAGGACCGCCTGGCCGAAAAGGGCATCCACGTGGAGCTGACCGAGAACGCCCGCGAGTGGCTGGCCAGCCAGGGCTACGACACCGCCTTCGGCGCCCGCCCGCTGACGCGGGCCCTGCAGAAGTTCGTCGAGAGCCCGCTCTCGAAGGAGCTGCTGTCCGGCAAGTTCAAGCCCGGCACCACCGTGCAGGTGGATGTGGACGAGAAGCGCGAGGGTACTGTCTTCAAGGAAGGCAAGCCCATCAAGGTAGAGAAGCAGCAGGAAGACGTGGCTGCATAGAATGCAAGCAAAGAGCCGCCCAAACGGGCGGCTCTTTTGATTTTAGGGGGGACATAGCCTGTGCTAAAATTTTTTGGCCTACATCTTTATAGGGGTAGAGGAGTGCCGATCCAGTGCGCAAATATCTCGCTATAGTTGCCGGTTTGTGTCTCACGCTGCTTGCCGCGGGCGCGGCCTATGCGGCCTCCGTTTCCGTGTACACCGTTGACGGCTCAGGCGATGATGTGGGCTATTACACATCCCTGGCCGTCACCAGCAGCGGCAACGCCGTGATCGGCTACTTCGATAACACCAACAATACGCTCAAGCTGGCCATCTGCAATGATGCCGCCTGCAGCGCACCCAGCATTCAAACCCTGGCTGCCTCCGGCGGCCAGGGCACGTACACCTCGCTGCAACTCGCCGCGGGGGATATCCCGGTCATTGCCTATTACACCTTCCCTTCTGAGGATATGCGCCTGCTGCGCTGTGCTGACGCGGCTTGCAGCAGCGTGGCAAGCGACATCATTGTGGATTCCAGCCAGGCTGGCTCGCACAACTCGATGGTGCTCAACAGCAGCGGCAACCCGGTCATGAGCTATTACAACGCCGGCGGCAACGGTGACCTGTTTCTGGCCACCTGCGCCAATCCAAGCTGCACGGCCAGTACCGTCGTCGCTGTGGATGGCGGCGCAAACGACTCCGGCTTGTTCACCTCTCTGCAGTTGGATGGCAGCGGCTTTCCGGTGATCGCATACTATGACGCCGACACGGACAGCGTGAACCTGGCGCGCTGCAACAACGTTACCTGCACCAGCAGAACGCTGACGGTGGTCGATTCCAGCAGCCATGTTGGTTTCAATGGCATCTCGCTGCAAATCGATTCGTCCGGCAACCCGGTCATTGCTTATTACGATGTGACCAATCAGCGCCTGAAGCTGGCGCACTGCAGCAACGCCACCTGCACGGCAGTGACCATCAATGTGGTGGATGATGCCGGCAACGTGGGTCAATACCCCTCCATGAAGCTGGATGGCGGGCTACCAGTGATCAGTTATTACGATGACACCAACGGTGATCTCAAGCTGGCGCTCTGCCAGGATGCCAATTGTGCTTCCGTGGATATTCAGGTGCTGGACAGTACCGGCAATGTGGGCTGGGACACCTCGCTGCAGTTGGGCAGCGTGCACATCAGCTACTACGATGCCACCAACGGCAACCTCAAGCTGGCCTTTATTCCTAGCGCGGCGACGCCGCCCACCAGCACCACGCCCGCGGCCCTGCCGGAGACCGGCTTCGCCCGCGGCCGCAGCACCCAGCTGGCCGCGCCGGCGGTGGCGTATGCCGCCACCGACCTGCGCCTGAGCATCCCCAGCCAGGGCGTGGACGCCCGCATTGTGGGCGTGCCGGCCGGCGGCGGCGATTGGGATGTGAGCTGGCTGGGCAGCCAGGTAGGTTACCTGGAGGGCACGGCCTGGCCCACCTGGGTCGGCAACAGCGTGCTGACCGGCCACGTGTGGAACGCCGACAATACGCCGGGCGTGTTCGCCGGCGTGCGCAACCTGGCCTACGGCCAGCAGATCGAGATCGTGGCGGATGGGCAGACCTACGTCTACGAGGTGCGCCAGACCCGCCTGGTGCTGCCGGGCAACCTAGGCGTACTGAACAAGGATGACGGCTACGCCTGGCTGACCCTGATCACCTGCGAAGGCTACAACCCCTTCACCGGAGACTACCTGTTCCGGCGGGCGGTGAGCGCCGTGCTGGTGAATGTGAAATAAAAAGAGCCGCCCGAAGGGGCGGCTCTTTTGTATTGGCAAGCCGGGCTTAGTGCTCTACGCCGCCGCTGGTGATGGCGTTCTTGACCTCGGCGATGGCCTGGGTGACGTGGATCTCACGCGGGCAGGCTTCGGTGCAGTTGAAGGCGGTGCGGCAGCGGAACGCACCGCCGTGGTCAGCCAGGATCTCGAGGCGCTTGTTGGCAGCCTGATCACGGCTGTCGAATATGAAGCGGTGCGCATTCACGATGGTGGCCGGGCCGACATACTGGTCGTCAGACCAGAAGACCGGGCACGACGTGGTGCAGGCGGCGCACAGGATGCACTTGGTGGTGTCGTCGAAGCGCTCGCGCTGCTCGGGCGACTGCAAGCGCTCTTTGCCATCGGCGGGTACATCCTCGTTGATGAGGAAGGGCATGAGGGATTTGTAGCTGTTGAAGAACGGCTCCATATCCACGATCATGTCCTTGAGCACCGGCAGGCCCAGGATCGGCTCGATGGTGATCTCGGTGCCGACATCCTTCACCAGGGCTTTGCAGGCCAGCATGTTGCGGCCGTTGATGCGCATGGCATCCGAGCCGCACACGCCGTGGGCGCACGAGCGGCGGAAAGAGACCGTGCCGTCAATGTGGCCCTTGATCTCTTCCAGCAGGTCAAGCACGCGGTCGGTCGGCTCAGCCTCGATATTGTAGGTGTCAAAGCTGGGTACGTTGCGGCCAGCTTCTGGGTTGTAGCGGTAGATTTTCAGATAGACAAGCATAGCGCTCCCGATCTAGTAGACGCGTTCTTTCGGCTCGTATTTGGTGATGGTGACAGGCTTGTACTCCAGGCGCACCTGATCGCCATCCATCCAGGCCAGGGTGTGCTTGAGCCATTCGGCGTCGTTGCGCTTGGGGAAATCCTCGCGGGCGTGTGCGCCGCGGCTTTCCGGGCGGGCGTGGGCGGAGACGGCGGTGGCCAGGGCCACATCCAGCAGGCAGCCCAGCTCCCAGGCGTTGAGCAGATCCGTATTGAAGCGCTTGCCGTGGTCATCCACGCTGACGTTCTTGTAGCGCTCACGCAGCTCGCGCATCTTCTCGATGGCGCTGGCCATGCCTTCGGCGGTGCGGAAGACGCCGACATCATCCATCATCTTGGTCTTCATCTCTTCGCCGAGGGTGACGACTTTCTCGCCGCCGCTCTTGCCGAGGATGCGGTCAAGCTGCTGGCGGGTGAAGTCGGTTGGGTTATTTTCGAGCGGCTTGTAGTCAGCGCTCTTGGCGTATTCGGCGGCCATCTTGCCGGCTTCCTTGCCGAAGACCACCAGGTCGAGCAGGGAGTTGGTGCCGAGGCGGTTGGCGCCGTGCACCGAGACGCAGGCCACTTCGCCGGCGGCGAAGAGGCCGGGCACGATGGTGCCCTGGGCGTCGCTCAGGGCCTGGCCGTGAACATTGGTGGGGATGCCGCCCATGGCGTAGTGCGCGGTGGGCTGGATGGGCATGGGCTCTTTGATGGGGTCAATGCCCAGGTAGGTGCGGCAGAAATCCACAATATCGGGCACTTTGGAGAGCAGCTGCTCACCGGTGACGCGGTAGGGCGTGCCGTCAGGCAGCGTGCGGCCGTCGAGCTCGGCGTAGTGGTTGACGACTTCGGGGCGCATGTCGAGGTGAACGTAGCGGTCACCCTTGATGCCGTTGCCGTCACGAATTTCCAGATAGATGGAGCGGCTGACCACATCACGCGAGGCCAGGTCTTTCACGGTGGGTGCGTAGCGCTCCATGAAGCGCTCACCTTTGCCGTTGATAAGCACACCGCCCTCGCCGCGCACGCCCTCGGTGATGAGGATGCCGAGCTTGAGGATGCCGGTGGGATGGAACTGGAAGAACTCCAGGTCCTGGGCGGGCAGGCCGCGGCGTAGCGTGATGGCCACGCCGTCACCGGTGTAGGCGTATGCGTTGGAGGTCAGCTCCCAGATGCGGCCGTGGCCGCCGGTGGCGAAGACGACCGACTTGGCGTGGAAGACGTGCAGCTCGCCCGTGGCGAGCTCAACCGCGACCACGCCGTTGGCTACGCCATCGTTCATCAGCAGGTCGAGGACGTGGAACTCATCATAGAAGTGAACCTTGTTCTTGATGCAGTTCTGGTAGAGCGTTTGCAGGATCATGTGGCCGGTGCGGTCCGCGGCGTAGCAGGAGCGCAGCACGGGCTGCTTGGTCTCATTGTTGGTGTGGCCGCCAAAACGGCGCTGGGCGATCTTGCCGTCTCGCGTGCGGGAGAAGGGCAGGCCCATATGCTCCAGCTCGTAGACCACTTCGGGCGCCTGGGCGCACATGTAATCAATGGCGTCCTGGTCACCCAGGTAGTCGCTGCCTTTGACGGTGTCGAAGCTGTGCCACTCGACCTTGTCAGGCTCCAGGTTGCCGAGGGCGGCGCCAATGCCGCCCTGGGCCGCGCCGGTGTGCGAGCGGGTGGGGTAGAGCTTGCTGAGCACGGCGGTATCGGCGCCGCGCGAGGCGTACAGGGCGGCCATGAGGCCGGCGCCGCCGGCGCCTACGATGATGACTTCATGTTGGTGAGTTTGCGTCATGGTTATTGAACCAATTCCGGGCGGGCGCCCATGGCCAACGCGGTGGCGCCGATGGCGCTGACCACCAGCCAAAAGATGAGCATGAGGATGCTGAGGATGCGGCGGGTGCTGGGCTTGTGCACAAGATCGAACATGACCTGGCGCAGGCCGTACATGCCGTGGGCGAAGGCGAACAGGAGCAGCAGGAAGTTGTAGGTGACCCAGCCGGCATCGGCCAGGCGCACGGCCACGTAGTCAATATCAATGGCGTGCACGCCGACGATGACATCCTGCAGGTAGACGTGGAACCAGGCCAGCGGAATGAGCAGGATGCCGCTGTAGCGCATGAAGCGCCAGGCGGTTGTTTCGAAGTTGGGTTTTACTTGGCTCGCCATGATCACTTTCCGAACGGCAGGAATGCCAGCAGGTCAACGTGGAAGTTGTGCAGGAGCATGTTGTAGAACATGACCAGCGCACCCGGGGCCCACAGCAGGATGGCGACCACGAGGGTGATGCGCACGGCCTGGCGCTGCTTCTCGATGGCCCAGCGCTTGGGCAGCCACATATCAGTCACGGCGATGCGCAGGCCGTTGACGCCGTGGTAGATGACGGCGAAGAGCAGGCCGATCTCGCCGAGCATGAAGGGCGTGGCGCGGTAGAGCTCGATGGCGTGTTGGTAGAGCGAGGGGTAGAAGTAGACGGTGGCAGTATCCAGGATGTGGATGGTGAGGAAGAGCAGGACGCCCAACCCGGTCAGGCGGTGAAGCAGGAAGGCATAGTGGCCTTCACGCCCCATGTAGGTTGCGTATCCCTTTACGGTATTTTTGAGCGGTGTGCTGGGGGCAGCCACGTACAACTCCTTTGAAAATCAATCTCCGCGGATGTTAAAAGGCATTATAGCACCGCGTGGCGTGCGTGCTGTTTTGCACGAATGCGAGTGGATTTATTCATCTGATGAAAGAGTTGATAGATGAACAGGGATAAAAAGGCAAACCAGCCGCAGATGCGTGGCTGCGCCACGCCCGCGGATGAACACAGATGAGCTGTGAAGCTTAACCACAAAGACACAAAGGGCACGAAGGGGATCTTACGGTTTCGGGATGAGGCAAGTGTGGGTGCAGATATGGCAATGACACAATGGCCCCTTAACGGATCCCTCCTCGGCCTGCGGCCTCGTTCGGGATGACAAATCGAGAGTGCTGTAGTTCGGGCCGCGCCGCCTTAACGGGCAAGCCGCCTGTCATTCCGAACGAGCTTATGAAGCGCCGTCTTGACGGCGTTTCATGCGAGGAGGAATCCGTTAAGAGATCGTTTCTAGCGCTACGCTTCTGAGCAAACTCTTGCATTGGAACTTGCTCAGAAGTGGCGATACATACGGATATCAAAAATCGATGCGCATGACGGCGCGGCGGGGGAAGGGCTGGTGGACCATGCGCATGCCGGCGGACTCGAAGGCGCCGCGGCTGCCGACGTTCATCTCGCCCCAGCTGATGGTCTGGCCGGGCTTGGGCAGCAGCGGGTAGCCCTCCAGGGCGCGGGCGCCGCGGCTGCGGGCAAACTCCACGGCGGCCTGGGCCAGCGCGTAGGTGATGCGCTGGCCGCGGTAGCCGATGCGCACCACGAAGCAAGCCACGGCCCACACGCCATCGTCGGCCGGGTCTTCGTCGCGGCCTTCCCAGGGCGTGGTCTTGTCGAGGTAGCGCAGGTAGGCCGGGCGCGGCTCGACCGCGCACCAGCCGACCGGATCAGTGTCCAGGTAGGCGACCAGGCCGGTGGTGTGGCGAGCGCGGGGATGGTCACATTGAGTTTGCTCGCGCAGCATGTGCGGGCGCACCTCGCGGGGCAGCTCCCACCAGTCGCTGGCGCGCACCTTGTAGTGCTGGCACATGCAGTGGGCGGTCTGGCCGCGCTGGCCGAAGATGGCTTGCAGATCCTCCCAGCGGGCTTTGTTGGCGGGTAGGATGGTGAGGGCGTCTGCGGTGATGGCTTGTTTGGTCATTGAGGTTAACTTTAACCACAAAGACACAAAGAGCACAAAGTTTTTTTAGATTGTTGGGGATTGCTTCGTCGCTCAGCGGCTTTGCGCCGCCTCGCGTCCTCGCAATGACGGTATCCTGACTTTTCTTGTCCTAAAGGATTCCTCGGCTGGCCTGAATTCGGGTCTTAATGCATTGCCGAAGGCGGCCTCGGAATGACATTGCGGTCAAGGAGTTAATTCTTGAATGGTTCGAACGATGACAGACGCCTTAGAAATCAATGCGCATCACGATGCGGCGTTTGCTGGGCTGGCTGACCTGGCGCAGGCCGGCGGCTTGGAAAATATTGTAGCTGCCGACGTGTAGCTCGCCCCAGGTAATGGTTTGGTCCGGATGGGTGATCATGGAGTAGCCTTCAAGGGCGGTGGCGCCGCGGCTGCGGGCAAACTCCACCGCGGCGCGGGCTAGCGCGTAGGTGTAGCCGCGGCCGCGGTAGCCCTTGCGGATGATGAAGCAGGTGGCGGCCCACACGCCGGGGTCGGCGAGGTCTTCGTCGCGGCCGGCGGACAGCATGCGATTCAGGATCAGGTTGGGATGCTCGAGGCGCGGCCCGACTGAGCACCAGCCGACCGGCTCATCAGCCAAGTAGGCAACCAGGCCGCGGGTGTGTTTGGCGGCCGGCTTGCCGCAGTTGGTCTGCGTGCGCAGGTTGTGGGCCAGCTGCTCTTCGTCCACCGTGAACCAGCCGCGATCGCGTACCTTGAAGCGCTGGCAGAAGCATGGCTTGCCGTGACAGCGCGCCGGGCCGAGGACGGCCATCAGGTCGTCCCACGAAGCCCGGTTGGCGGGGCGGATGGTGAGGGCGTCTGCCGTGATGGACTGCTTGGTCATTGAGGTTAACTTTAACCACAAAGACACAAAGATTTTTCGGCCTGTTAAGGTTTGTGTTGGGATTGCTTCGTCGCTCAGCGGCTTGCGCTGCCTGGCGTCTTCGCAATGACGGTGATATGCGACACAAAGTGTGGCTTTGCGCTGCCTGGCGTCTTCGCAATGACGGATGGCAAAAAAAAGAACGGGCGAAGTATTCGCCCGTTCTTTTTTGATCTTACATGTGTGCGATGACCGCGTCGCCGAAGGCTGAAGTGCTGAGCTTGGTGGCGCCTTCCATCAGGCGATGGAAGTCGTAGGTGACCGTCTTGGCGCCGATGGCGCCCTCGATGCCGGTGATCACCTTGTCGGCGGCTTCACCCCAGCCCATGTAGCGCAGCATCATCTCGCCGGAGAGGATGACTGAGCCCGGGTTCACCATGTCCTTGTCGGCGTACTTGGGCGCGGTGCCGTGAGTGGCCTCGAAGACGGCGTGGCCGGTGACGAAGTTGATGTTGCCGCCCGGCGCGATGCCGATACCGCCGACCTGGGCGGCCAGCGCGTCGGAGAGATAGTCGCCGTTCAGGTTCATGGTGGCCAGCACGTCAAAGTCGGTGGCGCGCGTGATGGTCTGCTGGAAGACGATGTCTGCGATGACATCCTTGATGAGCAGCTTGCCGGCCTTGAGGGCGGCGTCCTGCTCGGCGTTGGCAGCTTCCTCGCCCTGCTCGGCCTTGGTCTTCTCCCAGGTCTGCCAGGTGTAGACCTGATCGCCAAATTCACGCTCGGCCAGATCGTAGCCCCAGTTGCGGAAGGCGCCTTCGGTGAACTTCATGATGTTGCCCTTGTGCACCAGGGTCACGTTCTTGCGCTTGTTGTCGAGGGCCCAACGGATGGCGGCGCGCACCAGGCGCTCGGTGCCTTCGACCGAAACCGGCTTGAGGCCGATGCCGGCGCTGTCCGGGAAGCGGATCTTGGCGTATTCCTTGGGGAAGGCCTGCTGGAAGATCTCCTTGAACTTCTTATTGTCCTCGGAGCCGTTCTCGAATTCGATGCCGGTGTAGATGTCCTCGGTGTTCTCGCGGAACACGACCATGTCGACATCCTGCGGGCGTTTGACCGGCGAGGGCACGCCCTCGAACCAGCGCACCGGGCGCTGGCAGACGTAGAGGTCGAGCTCCTTGCGCAGGGCTACGTTGAGCGAGCGCATACCGCCGCCGATGGGCGTGGTCAGCGGGCCTTTGATGCCGACCAGGAACTCGCGGAAGGCCTGCAGGGTCTCATCCGGCAGCCAGCTCTGGAACTGGTTGAAGGCTTTCTCGCCGGCGTAGACCTCCATCCAGTGCAGCTTGCGGGCGCCGCCGTAGGCCTTCTCGACCGCGGCGTCGAGCACGCGCACGCTGGCGCGCCAGATGTCGCGGCCGGTGCCATCACCTTCAATGAAGGGAATGATGGGGTTATCGGGAACGTTGAGGACGCCGTTATTAATGGAAATCTTTGCGCCGCCAGAAGGAACCTGGATGATGCTGTAGGTCATGCACGCTTCTCCATGATTGATTTTTGGGCATTATACACTCGGCCCCAGATGGGCTTTTCAGCCAAAACAAGAGTGGCTATAATGGAAGCTCTGCAGTTGGCCGCGGCGCTGTGCCGCAATTTTCCTACCGGGGCATGCCCCGACCAAAAGCCTGCTTACGAAGTTCATTAGTTACCGCAAGTGTTCCTAAAGGAGGAATCGCTAGTGGCACCTACGTCTTTACCTGTTAACCGACAGGAACAAATCGAAGAACCCTGGCATAAGCTTGGCCGCACGGAAGTGGCCGAACGGCTGGGCACCTCGCGCGAGCAAGGATTGAGCTCGGCCGAGGTCAAGGCGCGCCTGGAGAAGTACGGCCCCAACCGGCTGGAAGAGGCGCCGCCCAAGAAGTTCATCACCCTGCTGTGGGAGCAGCTCAACAACTTTGTTGTGTACCTGCTGTTCGCGGCCGTCATCATCTCGGCCATTCTGGGCGAGTGGGTGGAAGCCGCGGCCGTGATGGCGATCGTGGTGCTCAACGCCGGCTTCGGCATCGTGCAGGAGCGCCGCGCCGAACAGGCGCTGGCGGCACTGCGCCAGCTGGCTTCGCCAGAGGCGCATGTGCTGCGGGATGGCCGCCGCGTGGATGTGCCGTCGTATGAAGTCGTGCCGGGCGATGTGGTCTTCCTGGAGGCCGGCAACTACATCCCGGCGGATGTGCGCTTGATCGAAGCGATCAACCTGCGCGTCGAAGAGGCCGCGCTGACGGGCGAATCCGTGCCGGTGGAAAAGAGCGCCGGCCGCCTGGAGAAGGCCGATGTAGGTCTGGGCGACCGCGTCAACACCACCTTCATGGGCACGCTGGTTTCGTACGGCCGCGGCAGCGGTATTGTAGTCAACACCGGCATGCGCACCCAGGTGGGTTTGATCGCTGAGATGCTGCAATCGGTGCACCACGAGCCGACCCCGCTGCAGCGCCGCCTCGAAGAGCTTGGCCGTTGGCTGGGTTGGGCGGCGCTCATCATTTGTGCGGCCGTCTTCGGCGTCGGCTTGCTGCGCGGGCAGGAAGCCTTGCACATGTTCGAGGTGGCCGTGACCCTGGCGATCGCGGCGGTGCCTGAGGGCCTGCCGGCGGTGGTGACGATCAGCCTGGCGCTGGGTATGCGCGAGATGATCAAGCGCAATGCGCTGATCCGCCGCCTGTCTTCGGTGGAGACGCTGGGCTCGGCCACCGTGATCGGCTCCGACAAGACCGGCACGCTGACCCAGAACGCCATGACCGTGACGAGCGTATGGGTGGACGGACGCCGGGTCGAGATCTCGGGCACCGGCTATCAGCCGCAAGGCGAATTCTCGCTGGATGGCAAGGCCTTCGATCTGGGCAAGCACCACGGCGTATTCAGCGCCCTGTGGCTGGGCGCCCTCAACAACGACGCCATTTTGGAATCGGGCGAGGGCGGGACGCGGGTGGTGGGCGACCCCACCGAGGCGGCCATGCTGGTGGCGGCGGCCAAGGCCGACGCCGCCTACGGCGAGCTGGCGCGGCGCTACCCGCGCGTGCAGGAGATCCCATTTGATTCGGACCGCAAGCGCATGACCACGATTCACCAGGTGGCCGACCCGCTGAGCGCCGATCTTTCCCCATTCCATGAATCGCACGAGCACAGGGGCTGGCACGTGGTGGCCGTCAAAGGCGCGCCGGACGTGGTGCTGGAGCTGTGCAAGCAATACCAGACGGTTGACGATGCGGTAGCCCCGCTGAACGAGCAGATGCGGGCGCGTATCCTGGAAGCCAATGACCAAATGGCGCAGGATGCGTTGCGCGTGATCGCCGTGGCCTACCGCATCAGCAAGGACGTGCCGGAGAAGCTGACGCCGGAGCATGTGGAGCAGGACCTGGTGTTCGTGGGTCTGCTAGGCATGATCGACCCGCCGCGTGCAGAAGTGAAGGACGCGCTGGCCAAAGCGCGCAGCGCGGGCATCCGCACCGTGATGATCACGGGCGACTACCCGCAGACGGCGCGCGCCATCGCCATCCAGATCGGCCTGGTGAGCGAGGACAGCAGCAAGGTCATCGCCGGGGCTGAGCTCAATGACATGAGCGACGAGCAGCTGCAGGAGGAGATCAAGCGCACGAGCGTGTTCGCTCGCGTATCGCCGGAGCACAAGGTGCGGATCGTGAAAGCGCTACGCGCCAACGGCAACATCGTGGCGATGACCGGCGACGGCGTCAACGACGCGCCGGCGCTGAAGCAGGCTGACATCGGTGTGGCGATGGGCATCACTGGCACGGATGTGGCCAAGGAAACGGCCGACATGGTGCTGACGGATGACAATTACTCCAGCATTGTGTCAGCGGTGGAGCAGGGGCGGGTGATCTACAGCAACATCCGCAAGTTCGTGTTCTTCCTGCTGTCGTGCAACACGGCCGAGATCGCCATCATCTTCACGGCGATCATGATGGGGCTGCCCTCGCCGCTGGCGCCGATCCAACTGCTGTGGCTGAACCTGCTGACCGACGGTGCCCCGGCGCTGGCGCTGGGCACCGAGAAGGGCGACCCCGACATCATGAAGCTGCCGCCGCGCCGCAAGGATGAGCCGATCATCGACGCGGAGATGCGCCTGGGCATCATCATCCAGACGATCGTCAAGACCGGCAGCGTGCTGGCGGCCTACATGCTTGGCCTACAGCTCTTCCCGACCGACGGGCACAACGTGACCGCTGCCACCATGGCGTTCATGACCCTGGGTCTGTGCGAGCTGGTGCGCGCTTACACTGCCCGCTCTGAGCACTTCTCCATGTTCTATGGCGGCCTGTTCAGCAACAAGAACATGAATGTTGCGGTGCTGATCTCTACGGTGTTGCTGCTGGTGGTGGTGTATGTGCCGCCCCTGCAGGGCGTGTTCGATACGGCCCCGCTGGGCTGGCTGCACTGGGAGATCATTCTGCCGTTGACGCTGCTGCCGGGCGTGGCTGCCGAGCTGACCAAGTGGTACATCCGCCGTGGTCTTGAGCGCAAAGCGGCCGCTGCGACCGCCTAAACATATACTCTAGAACTAGAGTATATAGCTCTAACTAGCTTGGAATAAAAAAAAGCCCGCCATTTGGCGGGCTTTTTTGTCTCGCAGAGTGGAGTTAGCTGGCTTGTGAAGCGCGCTTGGCCAGCGAGCGGCCGAGGAACATGACACCGATGCCGAAGATGGGGTGCAGGGCTTTGACGATGGCCGGCACGTCGGCGCGGATGTAGCCCTGGGAGCCGAGCATCAGGAACGCCAGCAGGGTCAGCCCAAGGATGGGGGCGCCCAGCTTGCCCAGCAGGGCGAGCAGGAGCATGGCGAACAGGATCAGCAGCATCAGCATGCCGCTCATGGCGTGCCAGCTGGAGGGGATGGCGCCAAAGTACGCCGCCCCGATCAGGATGATCTGAAGGAAACCCAAATAGAAAATAGCTTTGCCTAAGCGAATGAAAGTGGAACGAAAGTCCATAATTCTCTCCTTTGAGGTTGGTGCATCTATGCCACCGCAGGCTGCAGGGCAAGTTGATCGAGAATGCGGGTGAAATCCTCAGCCGTCTCGCTGGTGAGCAGCTGCTCGCGCTGGGCCGTATCCAGCCCGTAGGGGCTGATGTAGCGGGCGGCATGCTTGCGGAACAGTACCAGGCCCAGCTCGGCGCCGTAGAAGGCCTGCATGGCTTGCAGGTGGTCCAGCACCATGGCGCGCACCTGCGGCTCGGTCACCTCGTGGCGGTCAAGGCCGGCAAAGATCCACGGGTTGCCGATGGCGCCGCGGGCGATCATCACCGCGTCGCAGCCGGTGTGCTCACGCATGCGGCCGATGTCGGCCACCAGGCGCACATCGCCATTGCCGAAGACCGGGATGCTGACGGCGGCCTTCACCTCGGCGATGGCGTCCCAGTTGGCCTGGCCGCGGTAGGCCTGCGCCTTGGTGCGGCCGTGCACGGCGATGGCCGCACCGCCGTTGTCTTCAATGATGCGGGCCACGTCTACATGGTTGAGGCTGTCTTCGTCCCAGCCGATGCGAATCTTGCCGGTGATGGGCAAGTCCAACGCGTGAGTCAAAGAATGGAAGATCTGGGCGATCTTGGCCGGCTCGCGCAGCAAGCCGGCGCCGGCGCCGCGGCCGGAGACGCAGCGCACGGAGCAGCCCATGTTGATGTCGATAATGTCCGGCTCGAACGGGCGCAGTTTGAGGGCCGCTTGCAGCAGGCGCCCCGGGTCGTCATCGAAGAGCTGGAAGGTGACGGGGCGCTCGGTTTTGAGGAAGGCGAGGCGGCGCTCGAGGTGCGGATGGCCGTTGAGCACATCCAGGGCGTTGACGAATTCGGTATAGCTGATGGCCGAGCCGAGCCGGCGCGCCAGCGAGCGGAACGGCTGGTCAGAGAAGCCGTCCATGGGCGAGAGGATGGTGCGGCCGTGGATGGGGATGGGGCCGATGTGGAAGCTTGGCTCGCTGGGCATGGAATTATTCTAGCCTATGAGAGATTCATCCACAGATGAACACAGATGGACACTGATAAAAGCAAAATCTGTGTGTATCTGTGTTCATCTGTAGACTTTTCATTTGACTAGATTCATCCACAGATGAACACAGATGCTAAAAGGGCGATGCATTTGATGGGACAAAATCTTTTGCCGCAGATAAAGTCAAAATCTGCGGCGTGGCGTAGCCACGCATCTGCGTTTATCTGCGGCAGATGTCTTCTGCCTGCGGCATACATCCGTGTTCATCTGTGGATGCTTTCACTTCGCTTATACTTTTCTGAGCAAAGGATCTGTAAAAATGACCAAGAGCTTTGACCAAAAATTGTCTGATTACGCCGATCTGATCGTGCATATTGGCCTGAACGTGCAGCCCGGCCAAAAAGTGGTGGTGAGCGGCAAGAACCTGTTTCGCGGCGCGCCGCTGCACAGCGCCCCACTGGTGCGCAAGATCGTTGAAAGTGCCTACAAGGCCGGGGCGCGCTTTGTGGATGTGTTCTGGGATGATGACCAGAGCCAGCTGGTGCGTTTTGCCCACGCGCCGCGTGACAGCTTCGAGGAGTTCCCCACCTGGCGCACGCGTGCATTGCATGAATACGCCGCCAACGGGGATGCCATCGTCTCGATCTACGGCGAGGATCCGGACCTGTTCAACGGCCAGGACGCCGCGCTGGTGACACAAGCCCAGCGCACGATGGAGAAGCACATGCAGTCCCAGATGGAACTGTTGATGAAGAACGCCTATAACTGGCTGCTGGTCAGCGTACCGCATCCCAACTGGGCCGCCAAAGTATTCTCTGACCTGCCGGCTGACCAGCAAATGGACGCCATGTGGGAGCAGATCTTCAAACTGTGCCGCATTGACCGGGACGACCCGGTGGCGGCCTGGAAAGCGCACATCGCCCAGCTCAACGAGGCGGCCAAGTATCTCAACGAGAAGCAGTACCATGCGCTGCATTACAGCGCGCCAGGCACTGACTTCACCGTAGGCCTGCCGGCTGGCCACCTGTGGAACAGCGCCCAGTCAGACACGCAGGGCGGGATCACCTTCACGCCCAACCTGCCGACCGAAGAGATCTTTACCCTGGGCGACAAGAACCGCGCCGAGGGCACGCTCAAGGCCTCGATGCCGCTCAGTTATGGCGGCCGGCTGATCGAGGACTTCAGCATGGTCTTCAAGGATGGCCGCGTGGTGGACGTGAAAGCCGGCAAGAACGAGCAGGCGTTGAAAGACTTGCTGGATGTGGACGATGGCGCCGGGCGCGTGGGTGAGATCGCCCTCGTGCCGCACAGCTCGCCGATCGCCCAGTCCGGCCGGCTGTTCTACAACACCCTGTACGATGAGAACGCCGCCAGCCACATCGCCGTGGGCCGCGCCTATCGCTTCACGCTGAAGGGCGGCGAGACGATGAGCAGCGAGGAGTTCGAGGCGGCAGGCGGCAACAATAGCCTGGTGCATGTCGACTTCATGATCGGCTCCGACCAGATGGATATTGACGGCATCACCAAGGATGGCGCCAAAGAGCCCTTGATGCGCAAGGGCGAGTGGGCGTTTTTAGAAACCTAAGGTTTACGACCAGGAATTTGGCTTGGCTATAGAAATTTCCTTGCCATCTATCAAAAACACAAAGGGGTCGGCAAGCTGATTTTGTGCAAAATGGTGCTCATCCGAAGTGAGCTCCATAATGCCAGTTTGGGTGGTCGGGTCCATTAGTTTATTGTTTTTTCGCATAGGCGGAAATGCTACTATTAGATCTTTTCTTGGAAAAAGCTTTCGCAGCTCTTTCAGTGCGTTTTCATAGTCCCCATCCCCAGAAACTAATATCTGGGTATCGCAAATATCCTCGATTGCATCTACAAATAAAGAAGTTGCCAGATTGACATCTGTTTTCTTCTCGTTTGGCTTTATGTGTGGGGCACCACAACTATGGCAGTTTACTTTGTTGTCACAATGCTTACAATGGCTTTGGTGAGATTGATAGTTTCCTTCGTATAATTTCACAAGAGGCGAGAGAGACTGGATTGCATCAATATACGCTGATTGTCTCTGCGCCTTGCCTAAATCAGTTGGTGTCGAGGAAACTCGAGAAGTAAAATACCTTACGCGGATTAGGGTGGAGCCTTTTGGTGTTAGCGCGTTTGCAAATTTTGCCAAATCTAACCAAAGGTACTTTTTCCACCCCTTGGCCTTCATCCCGTGATAAAGATTAAAACCATCAATATAAACAACTGTTCTTTTCATCGCCTTCCCTATTGCCATCGCGTCATTTTAACTCTATAATACTGGTACAGCCTTAGGGTGAGTAACCCTAAGGGGAGGTCGGTTCGCCGACCTCCCGTAGTTTAAATCACTAAAATGCAGCCTTGTGGCACCAACTAGCAATGTAGTGGATATTGACGGCATCACCAAGGACGGCGCCAAAGAGCCCCTGATGCGCAAGGGCGAGTGGGCCTACAAGCGTTAGCTAAGAATGAGAGCCCGCACAGCAATGTGCGGGCTTTTTCGTGGCCAACACCTTGACATTGCTTGCTTTCTCACGCCACAGCCATTATTCCGCTGTAGGATAGGACTCCAAAAACGTGGTGTGTAGTGGGCAGATATCTTTTGAGATGCACGCCCCACCCCCACCCACAAAACGAACAACAACTTGACACAATGTTGGAGGCGCTATGGAAACTTATGAAGTGAACGGAAAGCAGCACAAAGGCTATTTGGCTTTGCCGGCGGGCGGCAAAGGCCCGGGCTTACTGTTGTTGCATGCCTGGTGGGGCCTGACCGACCTGTTCAAAGAGACGGCTGACAAGTATGCCGCCGAAGGCTATGTGGTCTTCGCTCCCGATCTGTTCGATGGCGCCCAGGCCAGCGAGCCAGCCGAGGCTGAGAAGCTGGTGCAGGCCGCCGAAGCGGACTTCCCGGCTGTGAAAGCCGCTGCGGAGGGCGCGGCCAAGTTCCTGCAGGCGCACCCGGCCGTGACCAGCGACAAGCTCACCGCGGTGGGCTTCTCGTTCGGCGCGGCGTATGCCCTGGTGCTGGATGAGGCCCTGCCGGATGTGTTCCAGAAGGTTGTGCTGTTCTATGGCATGGCCGGGGCGGATGTCAGCAAGAGCCAGGCCCGCTATCTGGCCCACTTCGCCGAGAACGACCCGTTTGAGGACACCGAAGCGGCCCAGGCCATGAACGCCGCCAACCTGGAGCGCCATATCTACCCTGGTACCGGGCACTGGTTCTACGAGCACAACCGGGCGGATGCGTACAACGCCGAGGCGGCCGATCTGGCCTGGCAGCGCACCATAACCTTCCTGAAGGGTTAAACATAATGAGGTAGCGGCCGCCCGCTGCGGCGGCTTCTGCTATCATTCGCTTTCGAGGTGAACGCCCATGCAACAAGTACTCTCTGAACGCTTACTGCCGCGCAGCCGCAGCACCTGGCTGGCGGAAGCTACGCTGATCATCCTCAGCGCCCTGTTCATTGCCGCACTGGCCCAAGTGCGCATCCCGCTGCAGCCGGTGCCGATCACCGGCCAGACCCTGGCCGTGCTGCTGGTCGGCATGGCGCTCGGCTCACGCCGCGGCCCGCTGGCCGTGCTGGCCTATCTGGGTATGGCCGCCGGCGGCCTGCCGTTCTTCACCGGCGGGCAAAGCGGCCTGGCCTACATGGCCGGCCCCACGGGTGGCTACCTGGTGGGCTTCGTGGCCGCCGCCTTTGTGGTGGGCTGGCTGGCCGAGCGCGGTTGGGACCGCACGCTGGGCAAGACCCTGGCGGCGATGGTGATCGGCAATGCCGTCATCTACCTGTTCGGCGTGAGTTGGCTGGCCACCATCGTGGGCGGATTCACCGGCACCAGCGGCTCGCTGGCGCTGGGCTTGTACCCGTTCCTGCTGGGCGATGCGCTCAAGGCGCTGGCAGCCGCGCTGCTGCTGCCCGCCGCCTGGATGATGGTGCGCGAAGAATAGCCTGACCTGCAAATAAAAAACGCCTCAGCATTTGCTGAGGCGTTTTGCTTTTATGCGGCAACCGGCAGCTAGGCCGGCGTAGCTGCCCGCTGGCGTTGCATGCGGGCGTACTCGGTCCAGCTGATGAGCTTGTGGGTCTGCTCGTCCCACAGGTGCAGGAAAATGGTCTTGAAGCTGGTGAAGAAGGTGATCGTCTCGACCTGGTGGAAGATCTCGTTCTCGTAGTGCGCGCGCTCCAGGTTGTAGTTGGGGATCTTGGGGGAAAGATGGTGCACGTGGTGGAAACCGATGTTGCCGCTGAACCATTGGGCGACCTTGTTCATCTTGAAGAAGGATGCGCCGCGCAAGGCCGCCTCGGTATAGTCCCACTCCTCATGCCAGCGCCAGTAGGTGTCCTCGAATTGGTGTTGAACGTAGAAGAGGAACACGCCGATCGAGGAGCCGAAGACCATGATCGGCAACCAGACCAGCAGGGTCTCGCGCCAGCCGATCCACAGGCTAAGTCCGGCGAAGATGACGGCCAGAGCGATGTTGGTGTACAGCACGCTGCGGCGCTCGCGCTTGTCGGCATCCTTGCTGAGCAGGAAACGGTGCAGCACAATGAACAGCAGGGTTGGCCCGACGACGAACTTCACCAGCGGGTTGCGATAGATGCGGTAGGTCAGCTTGCGGTGCCAGGGCAGCGCGGCGTATTCGTCCACCGTCATGGTGTAGATGTCGCCAATGCCGCGGAAGTCCAGATCGCCGGCGGTGGCGTGGTGCTTGGCATGCGTGCGGCGCCAGTGGTGATAGGGCGTCATCGAGATGATGCCGAGCACGCCGCCGAGCAGATCGTTGAGCTTGGTGGACTTGAAGAACGAATTGTGGCCACAGTCATGCTGGATGATGAACAAGCGCATCATGAACAACGCGTTCAGAAAAGCGAGGGCCAGCGTGATGAGGTAGTTGACGCGCAGGCTGTAGTACATCAATACCCAGATCAGCAAATACGGCACCAGGCTGTTGATGAGTTGCCATATGCTCTTTTTATGGTCAGGCACCTGGTACGGCTTAATAGCGTCTACCCAGGCCGGTTTGGTCTTGGCGGTGGTTGTTTCCATGCAGCTGCTCCTGAAGAGGGGTTGATACATTGTAGTGGCATAGCGCTCATAGGGCTAGCCACTGGCATAACTTAGTTATGAACGTGGTTGAAGCAGCATCGCCACCCCGCCCAGCAATGCGGCCAGTGACGCCAACCAATAGAAGATGCCGATAGACAAGGTGGCCAGCAGGGTGAGCAGGACGGCGGTGGCGATGAAGAACCCGGCGGCGCGGCGCTGGCCGCGACCGTAGAAGAACCAGGGCGCAGCGAACAAGGCGCTGAAGATGATGAGGATGACCACGCCCCACCAGCCCTGGGCTTGCAGCCAGGTCAGTTGGGTCACGGTCTCCACACCATTGGTCGTGCTGACCTGGGTTGCGCCGGCGGTGAAGAAGACCAGCAAGCTGGCAACTACGCCGCAGATGGCGGCGAAAGCGAGCAGGAGAGCGGGCAGGCGGGAGAGGATGGCGCGCATGTGAACCTCACTGAAGGGCGATGTAGGCCAGGCCGAATAGGACCGCGGAGACGACCAGGCGGCCGGTCTGCTGGCCCCAGGCGGGGCGGCCAGTGGCGTGGGCGCTGTTGACGGCGGCCAGGATGTGCATGGCCAGCAGGCCGATTGCGAGGGTCCACAGCGCCCACTGGGAGCTGGCCCACACCAGGTAGCCGGCCACCAGCAGCAGGCCGCCTACGA
Organism: Anaerolineales bacterium; assembly: GCA_019637675.1. Taxonomy (GTDB): domain Bacteria; phylum Chloroflexota; class Anaerolineae; order Anaerolineales; family UBA11579; genus JAMCZK01. The sequence continues at coordinate 389,535 of JAHBVE010000003.1, forward strand.
TCAGCATTGAGTTGGCGGCCAGGGTGGATACCTTGCCCTGGCGCCACTGCTGCGGGCCGGCCAGCAGAGCCAGCAAGCCGTACAGGGCAATGAAGGGGGCGACGACGAATCTGAGCCAATCCATGCCTGCATTGTACTGCCAGGCAGCGCAACAAAAACCTGCATCGCTTCGTTAGCTAGCTTGATCGTAGTTGCATCTATCTATGTAATTTTAGGAGGAACAAATGCGTTTTAACAGCAATCTTGGTTTCTTGCTTTTGGGTATCTGGCTGATCCTGATCGGTCTGGGGCAGTTCGTCAGCCTCGGCAATCTGGGGGCCTTGACCAACGTCCTGGCCCTGATCTCGGGCATTCTGATCGTAATGGGGCGCTAAAAGCGCCCACTCCTCTCTCTGGCCGCCCACGCAAGTGGGCGGCCTTTTTTGTTAAGCCTGCGCTTTTAGCGTGGCCAATTCCAGCGCTTCACGCAGGCTGCGGGCCTCACGAACCTCGATGCCGCTGGGCAGCTCTTCACTCTTGCGCAGGCGGCGCGGCATCACGGCGGACTTGAAGCCGAGCGCGGCCGCCTCTTTGAGGCGGGCGGGCGTATGCGGCACGGTGCGCAGCTCGCCGCTCAGGCCGACCTCGCCGATGAGGACGGCATCGGCGCGCAGCGGCCGGTCCCAGACGGAGCTGGCGATGGCAGCGGCCAGCGCCAGGTCAGCGGCGGGCTCACCGATGCGCAGGCCGCCGACCACGTTGACGAAGACGTCTTGCTCCGCCAGGGGCAGGGCGAGGCGGCGGGTGAGCACGGCGGTGATGAGCAGCAGGCGATTGGTATCCACCCCGTTGCCGGAGCGGCGCGGGTTGCCGAAGGCGCTGGGGCTGGTGAGGCCCTGGACCTCGACGAGGAGCGGGCGGGTGCCCTCCATCGTGACGGCGATGGCGGAGCCGGCGGCGTTGACGACCCGCTCGGCGAGGAAGGCTTCGGAGGGGTTGGGCACCTCCTGCATGCCGCGGCCGACCATCTCGAAGACGCCCACCTCAGCCGTGGCGCCGAAACGATTCTTGACGGCGCGCAGGAGACGGAAGGACTGGAAGCGATCGCCTTCGAGGTAGAGGACGGTATCCACCATGTGCTCGAGCAGGCGCGGGCCGGCGATGACGCCCTCTTTGGTGACGTGGCCGATGAGGAAGACGGCCAGGCCGCTGCTCTTGGCCAGCTGGCGGAAGCGGTCGCTGCATTCGCGCAGCTGGGTAACCGAGCCGGCAGAGGAGTCGATCTGCGGATCGTAGACAGTTTGGATCGAATCGATGATGAGCAGGCGCGGCTTGATCTGCTCGACATGATGCAGGATCGCGTCGAGGTTGGTTTCGGTAACCAACAACAAAGAGTCGCTTAGTTGCTTAGTTTCTTGGTCGGGTGGGAGCCAATCAGCGGCGGAGTTGCCATCGGCAACTCCCGCTGAGCGCTGCAAGCGCTCAGCACGCATCTTGATCTGTGCTGGGGATTCTTCGCCGGAGACATAGAGCACGCGGCCCTGGGCGGCCATCTCCATGGCGGTCTGGAGCAGCAGCGTGGACTTGCCGATGCCGGGGTCGCCGCCGATGAGCACCAGCGAGCCGGGCACGATGCCGCCGCCGAGCACGCGGGCAAATTCGCCGATGGAGAGCGGCATGCGCTCGTTCTCGGCGCCGCCGGCGATCTGGGTCAGCGGCTTGGGGGCCGCGGCGCCGGCGCCGTTGCTGCTGGCGGCGCGGCGGGTGGGCTCGTCGGCCACCAGTTCTTCGACGTAAGTGTTCCATTCGCCGCACTGCGGGCAGCGGCCGAGCGCCTTGGCGGCGGCGCGGCCGCAGCTTTGGCAGACGAAGCGGGTGTGGACCTTAGCCATGCTGGCGCATCTCCCAGCCCATCAGGTCGCCCTCGGGCACGTCCGGCATCGGCAGGCGGTGCAGCATGTGCTGCAGCTCGGCGCGGTGGTGCATGTTGTGGGTGATCACATGGGCGATGGCTCCGCCGAAGCTCTTTTGTTGCGGCGGGTTGTCGAGCACATCGGTCCATTTGTCGTCGAGGCGGCCTTGCGCTTCAGTACGGCGGGCCAACGCGGCGAATTCGGCGTAGGCGTTGTGTAGACGGCTGAGGAGTTGGGCGGGCGAAGTGCCTTCGAGATCGCGCAGCGGGCGGGCGAGCATCAGATCGGTCCAGGTCTCGATGTTGAAGATCATGTGCTCGAAGGTGGCGCGTAGCGTGCGCCAGCCGGCGTCGAACTCGCGGTCAAAGTCTGCGTCGGTGAGGGGCAGGCACAGTTCGAGCAGCTCGCGGGTGGCGGCCTCGTCGTGGCCAAGTAGGCGTTCCAGAATGCTCATTGAGCCAAGTCTACTATAAATAGAACATTTGCACTAGAACAGGCCTCTTGACACTTGGCTCTAAATAGTGTATTTAACATGTATGTTAATTAACTTAGGTGTTAAACATGACAGACGCACTTAGCCTCACGTTCTCGGCTTTAGCAGACCCCACCCGCCGGGCGATCCTGGAGCGGCTCTCGAATGGGCGGGCCAGCGTGTCAGAGCTGGCCGCCCCGTTCGAGATCAGCCTGCCGGCGGTCTCACGCCACCTCAAGGTGCTGGAGAAGGCTGGGCTGATCGCCCGGGCGCGGGATGCCCAGTGGCGCCCGGCCCAACTGCAGGCCGAGCCGCTCAAGGAGGTCTCGGTCTGGCTGGAGCGCTACCGCCGCAACTGGGAAGAGAGTTACGAGCGCCTGGATGAATACCTGAGCGATATACAGAAAAAGGAGAAAGATGATGAGTAACCAACGGAAATTTGTGGTCAGCCTGCCTTCAGACACCGAGCTGGTGATGGAGCGCGAATTTGATGCGCCGCGCGAGCTGGTGTTCAACGCCCACCTGGACCGCGAAGCGATCCCGCTGTGGTGGGGGCCGCGCGGCTATGCGACCGAGGTGGTGGAGCTGGACGCGCAGCCGGGCGGAAAGTGGCGCTTCGTACAGCGCACCACGGAGGGGCAGGAGATCGCCTTCTTTGGCGAGTACCGCCTGATCTCGCCGCACGACAAGTTCGTGAACACGTTCGGTTTTGACGGCATGCCAGGCGAGCCGGGCGAAGAGGAGTACAACTTCATTGACCTGGGCAACGGGCGCACGCTGCTGCGCACCTACTCCAAGTTCAAGACGAAGGAAGAGTTGCAGGCGGTGCTGGAAAGCGGCATGGAGCACGGCGCCAACGAGACCTACGACCGGCTGGAAGAGTACCTGGTTGGCAAGTAGCCAACAAAAAAAGTAGAGCGTTCGCTCTACTTTTTTTGTTCGATGAAATTCAACTATACGGTTGACAAATATTGGTTGTGAGGATATATTCAACTATATGGTTGTCAAAGAACCCCCGGCACTAGACCGCGTATTTCAGGCGCTGGCCAACCCCAGCCGCCGCGCCATGCTGCGCATGTTGACAGATGGCGAGCAGAACATCAGCAGCCTGGCGGAGCCATTGCAAATGAGCTTTGAAGGCGCGTCGAAGCATGTGCGCGTGCTGGAGCAGGCCGGGCTGGTGGCGCGGCGGGTGCGTGGCCGCGTGCACCTGGTGCGCATACAACCCAAGGCGCTGGTGCAGGCCAATGAGTGGCTGGAGTTCTATACCCGTTTTTGGAACCAGCAGATGGATGCGCTGGAAGCTATGTTCGATGAGGAGTAGTGATGCAGAAATACACCCCATTCCTGATGTTTGTAGGCGAGCAGCACGGCAAGGCGGAGGAGGCCATGCAGTTCTATGCTTCGCTCTTTGGGCAAGCACAGATCACCAATGTGGACAGATATGGCGCAGGTGAAGCAGAGCCGGAAGGCACCCTGCGCAATGGCGTGCTCACGCTGGGGGGCACTGAGTTCTTCTTTATGGACAGCAGCCTGGAGCATGCGTTCACCTTCACCCCGGCGTTTTCCATCTTTGTTCGCTGCGAAAGCGAAGAGGAGATCGAAGCCGCGTTTGCCAAGCTGACCGAAGAGGGCCATATCCTGATGCCCTTGGATACCTATGGCTTCAGCCGCCAGTTTGCCTGGATACAAGACAAGTACGACGTCTCGTGGCAGATCAATCTGCCCTGAGGGACCGGTATGGTGAGGATCAATCAAGTTTCTGTGACGGTTGACGACCAGGAGAAAGCTTTCCGCTTTTATACCGAGGTGCTGGGCTTTGTGAAGAAGACCCTGTACCCGCTGGACGTGAAAGGCGCACGCAAGAAGATGACGCTTGTGTCTGCACTGGACAAGCATGGGCCTGAACTGGTGTTGGAGCCAATGCAGCCTGCGCTAAAGGGCGCTGAGAAGGATTGGCAAAAGACCCTGTACAAGCACAACATTCCCGCGGCAGCGTTTGAGGTTGAAGATATCAAGAAGGAATTCAAGCGGCTCAGCAAGCTGGGCGTTGTATTCACCCAGGAGCCGATCCGAGCGGGAGCTCCGATCACGTGGGCCTTGCTGGACGACACTTGCGGCAACCTGATCCAACTGTTCGAGTACTGGGACTATCACGGCGAGACGCGCTCGGTAACCATAGAGCGGCATATTGCCGCGCCGCCTGAGCAGGTGTTCGCAGCCTGGGTCGATCCTGAACTGGCGTGCAAGTGGCTGATGGCCTCGGCGGAGAGCGTGCCCGGCGATTACGCGCTGGACACCCAGGTGGGCGGCGAGTGGACCATTCACCGCCGCGCCGGCGACAAGATATACACAGCGGTCGGAGAATACCTGGAAATCGACCCGCCGCGGCGGCTGGTGTTCACCTTTTCCATGCCGCAGTTTGCTGTGGATGTAGGTACCGTGACGGTCGAGATCAAGCCGGATAAAGGCGGCAGCCTGGTGAAGTTAACCCAATCAGGTGACCGGCCTGGCTATGAGCGCAGCACGGCCCACGGCTGGGAAGGCATGTTGATCCGCCTGGAACGCACCCTGACGGGCAAGACCGGGCAGAAGATGCTGACGCGTACAACGAACAAGAAAGCGAAGACCGCAAAGAAACGTTGATTCAGGCGGCAACTAGCCGAGCGCCAGCAGCCGGGCGGCCAATTGTTGGGCCTGGGTGCGGATCTCGGGCATGGCAGTGCTTTCCCACAGCACGCCTTTGAGCGCGGTGCCTAGCGTGTAGAGACGCGGGGCGATAGCGCCATCTGGCGCGGCGTGGATGCCCTGGGCCAGATCATCCGGCTGGATGGTTTGGCGGGCGAGTAAATTTTGCATCAGGCGGCTGGGCAAGCGCGCCAGCCGCGTTTCGGAGCCCATGCAGTTGATGACCACGTCGGCTTGCAGTGTGTGCTCGCCGCCGTGGCTGCGATAGGTCACGTTGAACTCATCGCCGTCGAACTCGACCGCGGTGATGCGGCCTTGCAGGCTGCGCAGCTGGCCACTGGCGTGCATGGCGTCCAGCGCGGCGGCGCATTCTTGCGGCATGCGGTGACGCGACACATCCCACAGGCGGCGCAAGTGGCGCATGAAGCGCCGCTTCTCAGCCGGCGGCAGCTGCTGCCACAGCGCTTGCGTGCTGGGGCGCAGCGCATCAATGACGGCGCGCCAGTTGCTGCCCTGCTCGGCCGCGGCGTGCAGATGGCGGCGCATGACGCGTAGCATGGCCGGCAGGGAAGTGAGGTTGGTTAGTTCGGCCGAAAAGTCCGGATAGCTATAGCCAAGCTGGTGCACGGCTGGCCACCAGCCGTGGGTGGAGATGGCGTAGAGCGGCCCGGCGTGCTGCTGCCCCTGCAAGCTGAGCAGGGTGTCCACGCCGGTGAGGCCCATACCGATGACCAGCACGCGGTCTTGTGCGTCAACGCGGGCGGCCAGCTCCGGCAGCCAGGGGTTGTTGAAGTACTTGGGCGCGGCGGCCGCCTGCGGGGTCAGGAAGCCGGGCTGCGGCGGCAGGAAGTTGCCAAAGGCCAGCACGGCTGCGTCGCTGGTGAGGACGCGGCCAGAGGCCAGGGTGGTTAACACGGACTCGGGGATTGCTTCGTGCGCAGGCAAGCCTGCGCCTCGCAAAGACGAATCCTGTGCGGGGGGCGCCTTAGCTTGCTCGCTGATCTCAACGTCTATGGCTTCGTCGTGCACCAGCTCGATCTCGATCGAGCCAGATGCGATGGCGGCTTGCAATTGAGCTTGCAGGTATATGGCGTACAGCTGGCGCGGCACGAAGGCGTCTGGCGCAAAGTCGTGCCCGTTCTGCAGCAGCCAGTCATGAAAATGGCCAGGCCGGTCCGGGTAGGCGCCCATTTTGTTGGCGGGTACGTTGAGGCGGTGGGCCGGCGTGGTGGTGCCATAGGCCACGCCGCGGCCCATGACGGCGTGCTGCTCGACCAGGTAGACGGTGAGCGGCTGGCGGGCCTGGCGGGCCAGCTGCACAGCCAGCAGCGTGCCGCTGGCGCCAACCCCGATGATGGTGATGGAGTGAGTCATAGCGCTTAAATAAAACAAGAGATAGTTACTATCTCTTGTTTTTAGTTGGTCTAAGTTTACTGGCTAATTGGCGGCCAGCGCCTCGGCCGGGGGAGCGGGCGGGACACTCTTCTTCTTGCGGCCCTTGGCTTTGGCCTTCTTGAGCACGATCTCCGGCTGCTCATCACCGACCTCAACATCGATGACGATGGTGTCGCCTTCCTTGAACTCGCCAGCCAGCAGTGCATCCGAGAGCGGGTCTTCGATCTTGCTCTGCAGGACGCGCTTCAGCGGGCGGGCGCCGTATTCACGGTCGTAGCCCAGCTCGGCGAACAGGTCGAGGGCGGCCTCGGTGGGCTGCAGGGCCAGCTCGTTCTCTTTGAGGCGAGCGGCCACCTTCTCGATCTCCAGGTTGACGATGGCGCGCAGGTTTTCTTTGTTGAGCGCACGGAAGATGATCACCGAGTCGACCCGGTTGATGAACTCAGGGCGGAAGACACGCTTGAGCGCGTCGGTGAGCTTCTTGCGCATGTCCTTGTAGGCGATCTTCTCTTCCACCTCGTCATTGGTCTTGAGGTTGAAGCCGATCTCACCCTTGCGCATGATCATGTCGGCGCCCACGTTGGAGGTCATCACGATCAGGGCATTGCGGAAGTCAACCTGGTGGCCGCGCGCATCCGAGAGATGGCCCTCTTCCATGATCTGGAGCAGCATGTTGTGCGCTTCAGGGTGGGCCTTCTCGATCTCGTCGAAGACCACGATGGAGTACGGGCGGCGGCGAATGGCCTCGGTGAGCTGGCCGGCGTCTTCGTAGCCGACGTAGCCCGGAGGCGCGCCGACCAGGCGGCTGACGGAGTGGCGCTCCATGAACTCAGACATGTCGAGCTGGATGAGCGCTTCTTCGCTGCCGAAGAGCAGCTTGGCCAGCGCCTTGGTGAGCTCGGTCTTGCCGACGCCGGTGGGGCCGAGGAAGATGAACGAGCCGATGGGACGGTCAGGGTCTTTCAGGCCGGCGCGGGCACGGCGGACGGCCTTGGAGATGGCGTCGATCGCCTCCTCCTGGCCCACAATGGCTTTGTGGAGGTCTTCTTCCATGTGCAGCAGGCGCTCGGATTCTTCTTCGGCGATCTGCATGACCGGAATGCCGGTCCACATGGCGATCAGCTCGGCGATGTCGTCGACCGATACGATGGGACTGGTGTCGCGGTCCCAGGTGGTGCGGAAAGATTCGAGCTTGGCTTCAAGCTCGGTTTCGCGCTGCTGCAAGGTCTCGCCTTCTTCCTGGCGGCCTTCTTCTTCGGCCTCCATGCGTTGCCGGCGCAGGCCCTTCAGCTCCTCGGTGACCGCTTTGGCCTCCTTAGCGGCCGGGCTCTTGTACATGCGTACGCGCGAGGCGGACTCATCGATCAGGTCGATGGCTTTGTCGGGCAGGAAGCGCTCGGTGACGTAGCGGGCCGAGAGGCGCGCCGCCGCGTCGAGCGCTTCGTCAGAGATGCGCAGGCGGTGGTGCTCTTCATAGGCGGGGCGCACGCCGCGCAGAATGTCGATGGTCTCTTCGACGGAAGGCTCGTCCACGATCACGGGTTGGAAGCGGCGCTCGAGGGCTGAGTCGCTCTCGATGTGCTTGCGGTACTCGTCGAGGGTGGTGGCGCCGATCACCTGCAGCTCGCCGCGGGAAAGGGCGGGCTTGAGGATGTTGGCGGCGTCGACCGAGGAGCCGGCCGCGCCGGCGCCAACGAGCATGTGGGCTTCGTCAATGAACAGAATGGCTTCACTGGTCTTGAGCTCGTCGATCACTTTCTTCAAGCGCTCTTCGAACTGGCCGCGATACATAGTGCCGGCGACCAGCGAGCCGACGTCGAGCTGCAGGACGCGCTTGCCCAGCAGCGGGGCGGGCACATCGCCGTCAATGATGCGCTGGGCCAGGCCCTCGACAATGGCGGTCTTGCCGACGCCGGGCTCGCCGATGAGGGCGGGGTTGTTCTTGTTGCGGCGCGCCAGGATCTGGATCACGCGCTCAATCTCCTGCTCACGCCCGATGACGGGGTCGAGCTTCTCTTCTTCGGCCTGGGTGGTAAGGTCCACGGCCAACTGGTCGATCATGGGGGTTTTGGCGCTGCGCGGTTCGCGGCGCGGGCGGCGCTCACCGGATTGCGGGTTGGCCGCCGGGCGGCGCGGGGCGCTGCTCTCCTGCAGGACGCGGCGGGTCTGGCGGCGGATCTGCTCGGGCGTGACGCCGAGCTTGCGCAGCACGTTGAGGGCGATGCCCTCGCCGTAGCGCACCAGGCCGAGCAGCAGGTGCTCGGTGCTGACGTAGTGGTTGCCCAGGCGGCGGGCTTCTTCAAATGCGAATTCCAGCACCTGCTGGGTGCCGGGGGACAGGTCGATCTTTTCGCCCTCGTGCTGGCCGGCACCGGTCATGCGCTCCACGATCTCCTGCACGCGCGGGGCTTCGAGCCCCAGGTCACGCAGGACGCGGGCGGCGACACCGCCCTCTTCACGGATCAAGCCGAGAAGCAGGTGCTCAGTGCCGATGTAATTGTGGCGCATGCGCTCGGCCTCCTGGTGAGCGAGGCTCAGCACGCGGCGTGCACGTTGGGTGAGGCGTTCCATTCCGGCCACGATAATCTTCCTTTGATTGCGGCGAAGTGCAGCAACTTTGGGGATTCTACCAAATTCGATTTTGTAAAGTGAATAGACGAGATTAATGTTGATACGCTGTTAATAGAGCGGCAAAACAAAAAGCACGCCTCGGCGTGCTCTTTGTTTTTGTATACGTGTTTCGGGCTATTTGCTCTTCTGGCCCAGGGCATAGATCGGCTCGCCCAGCTTGGCGCCAAAGCTCGTCAGGGTTTTGACGTCGCCGCCGGTGAAACCGCGGCCCTGCTTGCGCTTGCCCAGGCGCAGCACGCCGATCAGCTCCGGCCCCTTGCGGCGCGCCAGGTAGATGGGCGTAGTGAGCACGAAGGGGGCTGCCTCGTCGCTCAGGATGCCTTTTTTGTGGGCCAACTGGTCTTGCTCGGCCGGGCTGGTCTGGTAGGCGGGCAAGTCTGCCGGCGAGACGCCGCGGGCGGCCACGGCTACGTATTCGCCGGCGCTGCGGCGCAGATAGATGGCTGATTGCTCGTGCCCGTAGATGGCTTCGAGATGCTCCAGGGTCGAATCGAGAATGCGCGGCAGGCTGAGCCAGTTCCATAGATTGGCATTCAGCTCTACTAAACCCTGCGAGAGGTCCACGTTCTCAGGGAACAGGCGGCGGTTGATGGCGCCTTCTACGCGGGTGCGGATGGGGGTGAACAGGCTGGCGACGACGATGGCGGCCACCGCAGCGGCGGCCTGCTGCATCTCTTCGCCGAAGGCGGCCTTGGCGATCTGCGAGAGCACCGCGGCGGTGCCGGCGAAGAGGGCCGCCAACAGGGTGGTGAGCACACCGTAGACCAGCGAGCGGTTGATGACGACGTCAACATCCCAGAGGCGATAGCGCAGGATGGCGATGCCGATGGAGAGCGGGATGGCGAACACGGTGAGCATGAAGGCCGCGTTGCCAAACGCCGTGAAGCTGTAATCATCGATGATGAAGCCGACGGCGTAGTTGATGACGAACAAGGCGCAGGCGATGAACAGCCAGCGCATCTGGGCGCGCTCCACGGCCTGTGACTTGCGGTAACGGGCGAATACAGAGATGAGCGAACCCAGCGCGCCGCTTACCAGGAAGAAGGCCATCACCGCCACCAGCAACTCCACCAAATCGTTGGGCAGGAAGCCGATGGGGTTGGCCATGATGCGGCCGCTGCTGCCGACCTCGGCGGCGGCGGCGAAAGTGAGCAGGAACAGGAACAAGCCGAAGGCGATGAACACCAGCCTGACGCCCCAGCGCCAGCCCTTGGAAAGCAATTTGCCGGTGGGGAACAGATAGAAGATCAACAGAATGGGGCCGATGAGCAGCCACCACGACCAGTTGTTGAACCAGACATACAGGAATAGCGGGATATCAAGCTCGCTGGCTTCAGCCAGGCGGGGTTCCATGAACTGGCTCAGGACCGTGGCCACCGTGATCATGATCGGCGTGACCATCAGCAGCCAGCCGATGAGATGGCGGCGGTCGCGGCTAATGATGAGCGCGCCCACGACTGCAAACGTGAGGGCCGCTGCTCTCCAGACAAACTCTGAGACAAAACTATCCGGGTACAGGTGGCGCTGGGCGTAGAGCAGCGAATAGTTGAGAACGGCCATGAGCACAACCAGCACCCAGACCGCCACCGGCCAGCGAGACTTCTTCTGCTTTTTGTCCATGTTCCGCTCCATGTTCAAAAAAAAGAGCGTGTGCAACACGCTCTTTTTTGTTACTGAGGGAGAAGCTTAGCTCTCGTCGCCCTGGTCCATCTCGGCCATGGCGGCGGCGTAGTCCAGATCGCTGAACTGGGCGGAGTCGACCTTGCTCAGCGAGAGGCCGATGCGGCGCTTGTCAGGCTCGATCTTGATGATGCGCACGACCAGCTTGTCGCCTTCGTGCACAGCTTCCTTGGGATGCTCGACGTGGCCTTCGCCCAGCTCGGAGATGTGGATCAGGCCTTCGACGTGCTCATCCAGGCGGGCAAACGCGCCGAACTTGACGAGGCGGGTGACGGTGCCTTCGACCAGCTGGCCGACGTGGTACTTGGTAATCTGGTCTTCCCACGGATCGCGCTGCAGCTGGCGCATGGAGAGGCCGATGCGCTTGCGGTCCTGGTCAATGCTGATGACCTTGACCTCAACCTCATCGCCCACCTTGAGCAGCTTGCTGGGGTGGTCTACGCGCTCCCAGGAGAGCTCGGAGAGGTGCACCAGGCCGTCGGCGCCGTTGATGTTGACGAAGGCGCCAAAGTCAGCCAGGCTGGTGACGTGGCCCTTGCGGGTCTCGCCGATGGCGATCTCGCCCAGCAGGCGCTCTTTCATGGCCTCGCGGGTCTCCTGGTTGGCGGCGCGCTCGCTCATGATGAGGCGGCGGCGCTCGCGGTCAACTTCGATCACGCGGGCGCTAAGCGGCTCACCCTTCATTTCTTCCCAGCGCAGCTCGGGCGTGTCGCCCTTGTAGCGCAGGCGGCGAGCCTGGCTGATCTGCGAAGCGGGGACGAAGCCGCGCAGGCGGCCGACGCGGACGATCAGACCGCCCTTGTTGAAGCCGTCAACAACGCCGGTGTAAGTTTCCTTGGACTTCATCAACTCTTCGGCATTGCTCCAGTCATCATCTTCTTTGGAGCGCGTGTAGGAGAGTTGCATCATGCCGCCAGTGCTTTCAGGGCTGACTACATAGACCTGAATTTCCTGGCCGACCTTAATTTGCTCTCGTTCCTCCGCGGTCATGGCTTCGACTTCGCGGGAGGAGATAATGCCTTCGGACTTGGCGCCGATGCTTACCAGAATCTCGTTGTTGGCTGTGCTTGCCACGATACCCGTGCGCATCTCGCCGGGGCGGGGCATGTCCAGGTTCAATTCGCTCTGGTTGAGCAGTTCTTCCATGGTCAAGCCGGTGGACTGCGCCTGAGCGCCGGCTTGCTCCCCCGAATGGGAGAGTTCGTTTTGATTCATAAGGTGTGGTTACTCCAGAATATTAAGTTAGCCTCATTATAACGCCAAAAATCGGCGCTTTCATTAGTGCTGGGCTGCGGCTGGGCTGCGGGAGCGCACCGCGGCAGCGTACTTACCGCTGTGATAGACTATCCGCCCAGTACAGCAAGCCGAGTACAAGAATAAGGAAACTACATGCCCCGCGCCGCATTCCCCTTTACAGCCATCGTTGGACAAGAGCGCATGAAGCGTGCGCTGATCCTGAACGCCGTTGACCAGCGCATCGGCGGGGTGTTGATCCGCGGCGAGCGCGGCACGGCCAAATCGACCGCCTCACGGGCCATGGCGGCCCTGTTGCCCGAGATCGACGTTTTCGCCGAATCGCCGTTCAACGACGACCCGAATGCGCCGGAAACCTGGTCAGACTGGGCGCGCGAGCGCAAAACGGCCGGGCAGGAGCTGACGGTGGCCAAGCGCAAGGTGGGCTTTGTGGACCTGCCGGTCAGCGCCACCGAAGACCGCGTGGTGGGCACCCTGGATATTGAGAAAGCCATCCAGAAGGGTGAGCGCCACTTTGAGCCCGGCGTGCTGGCGGCCGCCAACCGCGGCCTGCTGTACATTGACGAAGTCAATTTGCTGGACGACCACGTGGTGGACCTGCTGCTCGACTCGGCTGCCATGGGCGTCAACATTGTCGAGCGCGAGGGCATTTCCTTCTCGCACCCGGCCCGCTTCATTCTTATCGGCACCATGAACCCTGAGGAAGGCGACCTGCGCCCGCAGCTGCTGGACCGCTTCGCCTTCTCGGTGGATATTGGCAGCATCCGGGATGCGCGCCAGCGTGTGCAGATCATGGAGCGCAATCTCAAGTTCGAGCTCGACCCGGAAGCCTTCTACAAGGAATGGGCGCCCAAGGAGCAGGAGCTGGCTGCGCAGATCCTGGCCGCCCGCCAGCTGGTCGACTCGGTGGCCTACAGCTCGCGTGATCTTGTATCCATCGCATCCCTGACGGCATCGCTGCAGGTGGACGGCCACCGCGCCGACCTGGTGATCCTGAAGGGAGCCCGCGCCCAAGCGGCGTTCGACGCCCGCAAGGCCGTGAACGACCTGGATATTGCCATCGCCGCCGAACTGGCGCTGCCGCACCGCATCAAGCACGGGCCTTTCCATCAGTCTGAGATCACCGTGACCGAACTGCAAGAGAAGATCAACGAAATGAAGCAGTCCGGTGAGGCCGATGGGGATGCGGATGCTGAAGAGAGCCAGGACGACAGCAACCATAAAGACCCCGTAAAAAAAAAGATCTAGATAAGACTGAGATCAGCCAGGCCGAGCCGCAGAACCAAACCGCCGAGCCTGGCCCGCAGGATATTTTCAACGCCGGCGACGCGCGCTGGTGGGATGGGGGCCAGAAGGTCAACCCCACCCAGGAAACCTTTGCGCCGCAGAAGCTATCTAACCCGCTCGACAAGATCACCCGCCGCCGCAGCGGCCGCCGCTCCCGCACGCGCACCGAGCGCAAGCGCGGCCGCTACATCCAAGCCCGCCCGGCCGGCGATGACCTGAGCGACATCGCCTTCGACGCCACGATCCGCGCCGCGGCGCCCTATCAGAAGACACGCACCGAACAGCGCAAGCACATGGCCTTCGCCATCCAGCGCCAGGACCTGCAGCGCAAAGTGCGCGTCAAGCGCACGGCCAACCTGGTGCTGTTCGTCGTGGACGCGTCGTGGTCTATGGCGGTGGCCGAACGTATGGCCGCCACAAAAGGCGCGATCCTCTCGCTGCTGACGGATGCGTACCAGCGGCGTGACCGCGTGGGATTGGTGGTGTTTCAGAAGGACCGCGCTAACCTGGTGCTGCCCCCCACCAATTCCGTGCAACTGGCCCAGCGCGCCCTGGCGGATATCCCCGTGGGCGGCAAGACGCCGCTCTCGGCCGGCTTGTTCATGGCGCACGAGGTGATCACGCGCGAGAAGCGCCTGCATCCGGACGTGCTGCCGCTGATGATCTTGCTGACGGATGGCGCCGGCAACGTGGCGCTGGGGGACGGCGCACCGCAGCCCGAGGCGCACCGCCTGGCGGATCAGATCGCCGAAGAGGATATTCGCAGTGTGGTGGTGAATATGGAGCACACCGCCTTTGACCAGGGCCTGGCGGATGCGTTGGCCGAGCACCTGAAGGCGCCGTGCTACACGCTGAGCGAGCTGCGCGCCGAGAACCTGTACCAGGCCGTCAAGGCCGAGCTTAATTCCTAACTATCTGCATCGCCGCCGCGCATGTAGGCTTCGACGGCAAAGATCTGCGTGGAATCCCCGATGATGCCGACCCGGTCACCCGCCTGGAACTTGGTGGACGATTTGGGATTGGCGTTGAGCTTCTGATCGCGCACCAGGGCCACCACGGAGGCGCCGGTCTTGCCGCGCAGGTCAGACTGGGCCAGGGTTTTGCCCACCAGCGGCGAATCCTGCGGCACTTCGATCCAGGTGATCTCGATCTCGCCGATGGCCCGCAGGATGTTGCGCACCAGCGGCTGGGCTGTGCTGTATTCGTTCATTGCTTCGTAGCGCTTGATGCGCACTTGCTCGGCGTACTCGTCCACCTCGCGGCGCGGCAGGCCCAACTCCAACAGCGTGTGACGCACCATCTCCAGCCCGCCTTCCAGTTCAGGGTGCACGACGAAGCTGGCGCCGAGCTCGGTGAGGCGTTGGATGCCCTCCTCGGTGGCGGCGCGGGCGATGATGGGCAGCTTGGGGTTGATCTCGTGGGCGGCGTTCACGATCATTTCGGCGGCAGCTTCTTCTGGCACGGAGACGACCAGCGCCTTGGCGTGCTCCAGGTAGGCGTGGGTCAGCACCTCTGAGTTGGCGGCATCCCCGTAGAGAACCGGCACTTCCTCGCGGTTGAGCATCTCGACCCGCTCGACATCGGCTTCGATCACTTTGACGGGGATGTCCATCGAGCGCAGCACGGAGAGCAGGTGACCGCCGACGCGGCCGTAGCCCACCAGCACCACGGGCTGCTCGCCGGCCTTGTCTTCGGTGGCCTCCGGCGCGGTGTGGCGGTTGAGCCGTCGCCAGAGCCACGGGATGCTTTTGAAGAGCTGCTCCGCTTTGGGAATGAGGCGGAACATCCACGGGTTCACAGTGATCGAGAGCAGGGCCGCGGCCAGGATGAGCGAATATTGATTGCGGTTCAGGAGCCCCAGCATGAGGCCGGCCTGGCCGACGATGAAAGTGAACTCACCGATCTGGCTCAAACCGGCAGCCACCACCATGAAGGTTTTGGCTTGCCCGCGGATAAAGAAACCGATGAGCAAGTTAATAAGCATCTTGCCCACCACCACCACCAGGGTCAGCACAAGCACCTGCCCCAGATGCTGCACGAGAAAAATCGGATTGACCAGCATGCCAACGGAGACGAAGAACAATACGGCGAAGGCTTCACGGAACGGCAGCACATCCGCGCCCACCTGGTGGCTGAGCGGCGATTCGCTGACGATGGCGCCGGCCACGAAGGCGCCTAGCGCCAACGAGACCGAGAAGATCTCCGACGCGCCCAGGGCGGTGGCAAGCGTGATGACGAGGATGGCGAGGATGAACAGCTCGCGCGAGCGGGTGTGGGCGATGCGGTCGAGCAGCCAGGGGATGAAGCGCTTGCCGACCAGGAACATGATGACAATGAACGCGCCGGCCTTGACCAGCGTGAGCCCCAGCGTGCTGAGGGCGAAGGCGCCGCTTTGCGGCGCCAGGGCGGGCATGAGGATGAGGATGAGCACGGTGGCCAGATCCTCGAGCACCAGCCAGCCCACGGCCACGCGGCCATGCGGCGTATTGAGCAGGTTGTTGTCCATCAGCCCGCGCAGCAGCACCACCGTGCTGGCGATCGAGATGCCCAGGCCCATGGTGATGCCGGCCGCGGCCGACCAGCCCCACACCTGGCTGAGCGCATAGCCAGCCAGGGTGCCGAGCGTCATTTGCAGAATGGCACCGGGCACGGCGATGCTGCGCACCTTCCACAGGTCAGTGAAGGAGAAGTGCAGGCCCACGCCGAACATCAGGAAGATCACGCCCAGCTCGGCCAGCTGGCTGATGGTGTCGGTATCGCCCACGAAGCCGGGCGTGAACGGCCCAATCGCAATGCCCGCCAGCAAATAGCCCACGATGGCGGGCAGTTTGACACGGCGGGCAAGAAGGCCGCCGATGAAGGCGGCGGCAAGCGCGATCGAGATGTTGATGAGCAGCGGTAGATCGTGCATCTATTCTTCCTGTTCGCACCTGGGTACCGTAGTTGCCTACGATAAGCGGTAATGTGTGGTGTTTTTACATGCTCTTGCGTATTTAAATGTATCAGAGAACTGAAAGCGTAGTCTAATTTAGCGTATGACCGAGAAACTACCTGCGGTGCTCATCACCGGCGCCTCGACCGGCATTGGCAAGGCGTGTGCCATTCACCTGGCGCAGCGCGGCTGGCGCGTCTTCGCCGGCGTGCGCCGCAGCGCCGACGTGCGCAGCCTGGCCGCGGCGGCCGGCAACATCACGCCTGTGATCCTAGACGTGACCAAGCCGGCTCACATTACCCGCGCGGTGCAAGCGCTGCAGAAAGCGCTCGGCCGCAACGGCCTGCAGGCGCTGGTGAACAACGCCGGGATCGCCGTCGCCGGCCCGCTGGAGTTTTTGCCGATCGAGGAGCTGCGCTACCAGATGGAGGTCAACTTCATCGGCCAGGTGGCGCTGACCCAGGCCTGCCTGCCCTTGCTGCGGGCCGGGCGCGGGCGGGTGGTGAATGTCAGCTCCATCAGCGGCAAGGTAGCCGCGCCCTTGCTGTCGCCGTACTCGGCTTCCAAGTTCGCGTTGGAGGCGTTCACCGACGCGTTGCGGCGTGAGCTGTACCCGTGGGGGCTGCCGGTCGTATCCATCGTAGCAGGCAGTATCGCCACGCCGATCTGGGACAAGAGCGTGGGCAGCGCCACGCGCATGCGCGGCGATCTGCCGCGGCGGGCGGAAAGTTTGTACGGCCCCATGATGCAGCGCGGTTACCAGCGCGCCAAGCGCTCGGCGGCGCGCGGCCTGCCGGTGGAAGAGTTCGCCGCCATGCTGGAGCGCATCCTGCTGGCCGAGAGGCCGCGCACGCGCTACATCATCGGCAAGGGCACCTGGCTGGCGGCCACCCTGGCGCGGGTGCTGCCTGACCGCTGGATGGACCGGCTGCTGCGGCGCACCTACTAAGCGCGCACCGCAAGGCCGCTACGTATAATGTAAGCGTGCCGATACTCACGGATGGCGCCCTCGAAGTCTTCAGCAACAGCCCGGAGCAAACCCGCCGCCTGGGGATGCAACTGGGCGAGCTGTTGGCGCCTGGCGACGTCATCTGGCTGGAGGGTGACCTGGGCAGCGGCAAGACCACCCTGGTGCAAGGCATGGCCGCCGGCTGGGGCTCGGCCGACTTGGTCACCAGCCCCACCTTCGTGCTGGTGAATGTGTACCGCCGCCCCAACCGCCAGCAATTTGCCCACATGGATGCCTATCGCCTGGAGAGCGCCGAAGACGCCGAGCAGCTGGACCTGGACGCGCTGATGGACCAGGGGCCGCTGATCGTGGAGTGGGCTCCGCGCATTGCGGCGGCCCTGCCGGCAGACCGGCTGCACTTGCAGTTGCAGACCGTGGATGAAACCCGCCGCCATATTCTGATGGAACCACGCGGCGAGCGATACCAAGATATTGCCCGCGCCTTCAAAGACGCGGTGTACGGAAACTAACCATGACTCTGCTCGCCATTGACGCTTCGACCCGCAACACCGGCATCGCCATCTACAACGGCGTGCACGTGGTGTATGAGTGCAGCTGGTTCAGCGAGCAGTTCCATAGTGTGGAGCTGGCCCCGGCGGTCGAGCTGGGGCTGCACCGGGCGGGCGTGGGCGCCAAGGATCTGAAGGCGCTGGCGGTTGCTATCGGGCCGGGCTCATATACCGGCCTGCGCATCGGCCTGGCGCTGGCCAAGGGGCTGGTCTTCGCCCGCAACCTGGCGCTGGTCTCGGTGCCTACGCTGGATGTGCTGGCGCTGGGCCAGCCGCTGCAAGAGCTGCCCATGGCGGCCGCGCTGCAGGCTGGCCGCGGCCGCCTGGGCGTGGGCTGGTACCACGCCAAAGAGGGCGCCTGGCACGCCTCGGCCGCGGCTGAGTTGATGACCGCGGCCGAGCTGGCTGAGCGCATTCAGCGCCCCACCTACGTGTGCGGCGAGTTAAGTGAAGAAGACCGCGCCACCCTGGGGCGCAAGTACAAGAACGCCGTGCTGGCCAGCCCGGCCTGGAGCCTGCGCCGGCCCGCCATCCTGGCGGAGTTGGGTTGGCAGCGCTGGCAGGCCGGCGAGCTGACCGACCCGGCCGGCTTGACCCCGCTGTATTTGCAGGCCAGCAATGCGGTGCCGCAGTGAGCGTGCCTGGCTTCATCATCCGGCCGATGCGCCTGGAAGATATTGAGCCAGTGCACGCCCTGGAAGTTGCCATTTTCCCCACGCCCTGGTCGCTCAACAGCTACATGTTCGAGCTGGAGCAGAATGCCGCCTCGCACCAATGGGTGGTGGAAAGCCGGCCTGGCGGCCAGATCGCGGCCTATGTGGTGTGTTGGCTGCTGGGTGGGGACGAGCTGCACATCGCCAATATTGCCGTAGCGCCCGCCTACCGGCGCCACGGCCTGGGCCGCCGCCTGCTGGCGCACGCCCTGGCGGCCGGCGCCGCATTGGGCGCCGAGAGCGCCGCCCTGGAAGTGCGTGCCAGCAATCTAGCCGCCCAGCAGCTGTATGCGGAGTTCGGTTTTGAGGTGGCCGCCGTGCGCAAGGGCTATTACCAGGACAATCACGAGGACGCCTGGCTGATGCATCTGCCCAGCCTGGGCGCGTTTCTGGCGCAACAGGCCGGGCAAAACTCCGTCTGACTTTCAGGGTAGAGTCTTGCCCAACACGGGTACTATTAAGCCCGCATTTTTCGATAGCATCTCTATTAGAGGTTGAATGACTGCAATTCGCACTGAACTTGAGCGCAAGCTGAGCGAGCGCCGCGCCCGCATGGCTGTGCTGGGCATGGGCTATGTGGGCTTGCCGCTGGCGGCTGTGTTCGCCGAGGCTGGCTTTGACGTCACGGGGATTGACCCGGACCCGCGCAAGATCGAAGCCCTGAACAAGGGTGAATCCTACATTGGCGATATCCCCAGCAGCCAGGTGGCTGCGTTGGTGAAGGCCGGCAAGCTGCACGCCAGCGCCACCTTCGAGCCGCTGGCCGAGATGGACCTGGTCAGCATTTGTGTGCCCACGCCGCTGCGCAAGACCGGCGACCCGGATCTGTCGTACATCCTCTCGGCCACGGAGCAGTTGGCCAAGTATCTGCACGCCGGCATGGTCATCGTGCTCGAATCGACCACCTACCCCGGCACTACGCGCGAGCTGGTGCTCGAGAAGCTCGAGAGCATCAGCGGACTGAAAGCAGGGCAGGATTTCTTCCTGGCGTTCTCGCCGGAGCGGGTCGACCCCGGCCGCGAGGACTGGACCACCGTGAACATGCCCAAGGTCATCGGCGGTATCACCCCGGCCTGCGGAGAAGTGGCTGCGCTGTGGTACGGCCAGGCGCTGAAGACGGTCATCCCGGTCAGCTCGGCCGAGGTGGCCGAGATGGCCAAGTTGCTCGAGAACACCTTCCGCATGGTCAACATCGGCCTGGTCAACGAGATGGCGCTGATGTGCCAGCGTCTGGGCGTGGACGTGTGGGAAGTCATCGACGCGGCGGCCACCAAGCCGTTCGGCTTCATGAAGTTCACCCCTGGCCCGGGTTTGGGCGGCCACTGTATCCCGATCGACCCGTTGTATCTCTCGTGGAAGCTGAAGTCGCTCAACTACACAGCGCGCTTCATTGAATTGGCGTCTGAGATCAACACCAACATGCCGCGCTATGTGGTCAGCCGCGTGCAGGAAGCGCTGAACGAGCACGGTAAGGCGCTCAACGGCAGCAAGGTGCTGGTGGTGGGTGCGGCTTACAAGCCGGACATTGACGACTTGCGCGAATCGCCTGCGCTGGATGTGATCGGCCTGCTGAAGGAAAAGAAGGCCACGGTCAGCTACCACGACCCGTTCATCCCGCATGTGGAGCACGACGGCTGGGCGCTGGAAAGCGTGGCGGACATGCTGAAGGCCGCTGCCGAGGCGGATGCTGTGGTGGTGGTGACCAACCACACGGACTACGATTACCCGGCGCTGCTCAAGAACGCCAAGCTCATCATTGATACCCGTAACGCCTTCGGCGCAACGGCCAAAGGCAACCCCAAGGTGATCAAGCTCTAGTGGCTACCTATCTGCTGACCGGTGCGGCGGGCTTCATTGCGGCCCGCGTAGCGGACCTACTGCTGCAGGATGGCCACAGCATCGTGGGTGTGGATGATCTCAACGACTCCTACGATGTGCGCATGAAGCAGCACCGCCTGGATGCGCTGCAGAAGCACAGCCAGTTTGAATTCCATCATATGGATATTGCCGACCGCGACAAAGTGGCCGCCCTGGGGCGGCCGTACGACGCGGTCATCAACCTGGCGGCGCGGGCCGGCGTGCGCGACAGCGTGCGCGACCCGTGGGTGTATATATCCGCCAACATGGTGGGCACCACCAACCTGCTCGAGCTGTGCAAGGCGCACCGCGTCCCCAAGTTCATTTTGGCGTCCACCTCCAGTATCTATGGCAACGATGCCCCGCTGCCCACGCCGGAGACGGCCGAGAGCAGCCGCCCGCTGCAACCGTACGCGGCCAGCAAGAAGGGCGCTGAGGCCATGTGCCATGCGTATCACTACCTGGATGGCATTGATGTCTCGGTGGTGCGCTATTTCACCGTGTACGGCCCGGCCGGGCGCCCGAATATGTCCATGTTCCGCTTCATGCAATGGATCAACGAAGGCCGCCCGGTGCTGGTGAACGGTGATGGGGAGCAGAAGCGCGGCTTTACGTATCTGGATGACATTGCGCGCGGCACCATTTTGGCGCTCAAGCCGGTGGGCTACGAGATCATCAACCTCGGCGGCCACGAGACCATCTCGATCAACCAGCTCATCACCATGATGGAAGAGGCGCTCGGCAAGAAGGCCACCATCACGCATGGGCCGTTCGACAAGGCCGACATGATGGCCAACTGGGCCGATGTGAGCAAGGCCGGCCAGCTGCTGGGCTGGGAGCCGGCCGTGGGGCTGCACGAGGGCATTAGCCGCATGGTGGCCTGGTACAGGCAGGAACACAGCTGGGCCAGCCAGATCAACACGGACTAATAATGCTGCGCAGCCCGCTCGAAAAGCTCAACAAGATCTACTTGCGTGTCTTTGATTCGGAGTTCATGCGCCGCATTCTGCGCAACTCCAGCTATCTGGTGAGCGCCACGGTGGTGACCGCCGGCATCGGCTTTGTGCAGAACGCCTTCCAGTTCCGCGTGTTGGGTGTGGCTGGCGTGGGTCTGATGGCGGCCATGGCGGCTTTCACCAACGTCATCAATCGCTTCACCGCCTTCCGCATTGACGAGCTGGTCATCAAGTATGTGCGCCTGTATGTCGAGCGCAAGGAGCCGCTGAAGGCTGCGGCGGTGTACAAGCTGGCCGCCCTGCTGGAAGCCGGCGGCGCCATCCTCGCTTTTGGACTGATCTATTTCCTCGCCCCGCTTGGCGTGCAATTCTTTTCTGACGTGAGCGGGGTCGAAGCCCTGTTCGTGCTGTATGGCACGCTGGTGCTGATCAACCTCACCTATGACAGCTCTGACGGCATCCTGCAGGTCTTCAACCGCTTTGACGCAAAATCGGTCATAGATGTATGCCAGAGCCTGCTGCGCCTGGGACTGACCGCCTGGGTGTTCTTCAACGGCGGCGGCTTGATGGAGATCATCCTGGCCGAGCTGGCCGGGCGCCTGCTGCGCTCGCTGGCTGTCATCATCCTGGCCTTGCGCACCGCCAAGCGCGAGTGGGGCGCGGGCTGGTGGCGCACGCCGATCAGCGTGCTGCAGAGCGACCGCCGCAGCCTGCTGACCTTTGCGTTCAGCACCAACCTGAGCGCCACGGTCAGCCTGGTGGCCAAGGACAGCGAAGACCTGTGGGTCAACGCCTTCCTGGGCAACGTGAGTGGCGGCATCTACGCGGCGGCGCGCAGCCTGATCGGCCTGCTGCAGATCCCGATCAGCCCGCTGCCCTCGACCACGTATCCGGAGCTTTCGCGCGCCGTGGCGCAGGACAACTGGAAGGCGGTGCGCGGCGTACTGCGGCGCGGCTCACTGTTGGCGGCGCTGTATTCGCTGCCGGTGGCGGTGCTGCTGATCGTCTTCGGCCGCCAGGTCATCACCTGGTATCAAGGCGAGGCCTTCCTGCCCGCCTATCTGCCGCTGGTGGTGCTCACTATCGGCTATACGGTCGTCAATCTCTTCTATTGGAGCCGGGCGGCGTTGCTGGCTTTCAATCGCCCGGTGTATCCGACCCTGATCAATCTTGCCGGCATGTTGCTCAAGATCGCCGGCGTGTTCGCCTTCGCGCAGTACGGCGCGGTCGGCTTTGCCGCCCTGCTGTCTGGCTACTACATCTTCACCGTCGGCTTGTCCGTATTGCGCATCAACCAAGACCTGCGCCGCCACCTGGCGCCCGCGGCGGCCTGATGCGGGTCGCCCTGATCGAGCCCGGCGAGCTGCCGGCCCAGACCGCCAACAGCATCCAACGCATGAAGATGGCCCAGGCGCTGGCCGCCACGGGCAACAGCGTGCGCGTGTTCGCGCCGGGGAAGCACCCGGGCATCTCCTGGGCTGAGTTTGCGCGGCACTATGGCCTGCAGCATGAGTTCGAACTGGAGTGGGTGCCCAACCTGCCCGCCCTGCGGCGCTACGACTTTGCCGTTTACGTAGTGCGCCGGGCGCGCGCCTGGGGGGCGGAGGTGCTGTATTCGCGTTCGCCGCAGGCCGCCACCTGGGCGGCCCTGCGCGGGCTGCCCAGCATCTTTGAGCTGCACGACGTGCCGATGGGCTTCATGGGCCCGTGGCTGCTGCGCCGCTTTCTGGCGGCGCCGGCCGCCAGCCGCCTGGTAGCCAATACCCAGTTTTTGGCGGATACGATCTCGGCCAACTATCCGGTCCCGGCCCGCGAGGGCTTTTTGCTGATGGCGCCCAACGGCGTAGACCTGGAACGCTATGCCGACTTGCCGCAGCCGGCGGCCGCCCGCACGCAGCTCGGCCTGCCGGACGG
Source organism: Anaerolineales bacterium (assembly GCA_019637675.1). GTDB lineage: Bacteria > Chloroflexota > Anaerolineae > Anaerolineales > UBA11579 > JAMCZK01. The sequence continues at coordinate 412,724 of JAHBVE010000003.1, forward strand.
GTTCACCGTCGGTTACACGGGCCATCTCTACCCCGGGCGCGGGTTGGACATGATGCTGGAGCTGGCCACGGCGCTGCCGGAGATGCGCTTCCTGCTGGTGGGCGGAAAACCCGCCGATGTCGAGGCGGCCCGCCAGCGAGCGGCCGGGTTGCCCAACATCACGCTGACCGGCTTCGTACCCAATGCGGAGCTGCCGCGCTACCAGGCCGCCGCGGATGTGCTCATCATGCCGTACAGCCAGCAGGTGTCCGGCTCCTCCGGCGGCGACATTGCGCCCTACCTTAACCCGATGAAAATGTTCGAGTACCTGGCCTGCGCCCGCCCGATCGTGACCAGCGACCTGCCGATCTTGCGCGAAGTGCTGAGCGAAGATAACGCCGTCATCCTCCCCAGCCAGGATGTGGCTGCCTGGGCGGGGGCGCTGCGCCAGCTGGCGGCCGAGCCAGCCCGCCGCCAGGCCCTGGCTGCCGCCGCCCGGCGCATTGCCGAGCAAAATACCTGGCAGCAACGTGCCCTGCGCCTGTTGGCTGGCCTACGTTAGAATTAGCGCTGATTTCCACTGAGGAGAGAGCATAGTGTCTGTTGCATTGATCACCGGCATCACCGGCCAGGACGGTTCTTACCTGGCAGAGCTGCTGCTCAAAAAGAACTACAAAGTCGTTGGCATGGTGCGCCGTTCCAGTACGGTTACTTTCGAGCGCATTGCCGATATTCAGGACGACATCATCATTGAGCAGGGCGATCTGCACGACCAGTCCTCCTTGGTGGATCTGCTCGAGCGTTACGAGCCCACCGAGGTCTACAACCTCGCCGCGCAATCCTTCGTGCCCACTTCGTGGAACCAGCCGGTGCTCACCGGCGAGGTGACCGCCCTGGGCGTGACCCGCCTGCTCGAAGCCATCCGCCAGGTAGTGCCAAAGGCGCGCTTCTATCAGGCCTCCTCGTCTGAGATGTTCGGCAAAGTGCTCGAAGTGCCGCAGAGCGAAGTCACGCCGTTCTACCCGCGCAGCCCGTATGGCGTGGCCAAGGCCTACGGCCACTTCATCACCGTCAATTATCGCGAATCGCACGACATGTATGCCGTGTCGGGCATCCTGTTCAATCACGAGAGCCCGCGCCGCGGCCTGGAGTTCGTCACCCGCAAGGTGTCGCACAACGTAGCGCGCATCAAGCATGGCCTGCAGAAGACTCTGCCGATGGGCAACCTGGACGCCCAGCGTGACTGGGGTTTTGCCGGCGATTACGTCGAGGCCATGTGGATGATGCTGCAGCGCGAACAGCCGGATGACTTCGTCATCGGCACGGGCGTGACGCAGTCCGTCCGCCGCCTGTGCGAACTGGCCTTTGGCCGCGTAGGCCTGGACTACAAGGACTTCGTCACCAGCGATGAGAGCCTCTTCCGCCCGGCGGAGGTGGACCTGCTGATCGCTGATCCCACCAAGGCCAAGACAACCCTGGGCTGGGAGCCTAAAGTGGATTTCGAGACTTTGGTGAACATGATGGTCGACGCCGACATGGAGCGCGTCGCCGCCAAGACGAAGCAGTAGTTCGATGTTCGCCAGCAGCCCTGGCGGTAAAATCAACGAATGTCCCCAGTAGGAGCTAATGTACTGGTTTCGTAACGGCAGCAGCCTGGACCTTTTGCCCTGGCTGCTGGCCTTTTTGCTTGCCTGGCTGGCAGGCTGGCTGCTGGCTTCGCACGCCTTCAAGCTGAGCCGCAACGAGCGCCTGATCGCCGGCCTGGGCCTGGGTGTGGTGCTGAGCGCCTGGCTGGTGAATGTGGTCGGCTGCTGGCTGCCCGCCAGCCTTGCGTTTTGGGCCGCGCCGCTCTTGTTGCTGCTGGTTGGCGGGCTGGCCGCGTGGCGCAGCCCGAGGCGGCCGCTGTTGGCCCGCGCCGACCTGCGCATTTGGCCCTGGCTGGTGGCCGGGCTTGGCTTTGTGTGGCTGTTCCTGCTGTGGAGCAAGGGCCTGGCCCTGTTCGACGAGCACAAGAACCTTTCGCTGATCTCGGTGATCGGCAACGGCGAGATCCCACCGCTGTATCACGAGCCCAACTTTTATCTCGCATACCACTACGGCTTTCATTTATTCGCGGGCGGCTTGATGCAGCTGGGTAAGCTGTTGCCGTGGAGCGCCTTCGACGTGGCCAAGTCGCTGGCCTGGGGCATCAGCTTGCTGCTGGCGGGCGTGCTTGGCCGCCGCATGACCGGCAGCGTGTGGGGCGGGTATGCCACCACGGCCGTCCTGGCGTTGGCCAGCGGCGTGCGCTATCTGCTCACCATGCTGCCGCCTGGCATCCTGCTGCGGGCCGACAGCCTGGTCCAACTGCAGGGCACCAGCTCGTCGATCGGCCTGCCGTTTTCGCAAGCCCTGCTGGCCGGCTGGCCGGTGGATGGCGGCCCGCCGCTGGCCTACCCCTTCGCGTTCCTCAACGGCATATTGCAGCCGTTTGTCATGGCTCACCAGGGGCCAAATATTTTCTCCGCGCTTATTTTTCTTTTGTTGTGGCTGTTGCTGCCGCGCATCACCGGCCGCTTCTCGACCCTTGTGCTGGCGGCGCTGTTCGCCATGTGGGCGCTGGTGTGGGAGAGTAGCTATGCCCTCTTCGCGCTCGGCCTGGTGGGCTTTGCGGCCATCCATTATTTCCGCAAGCGTGACTTGAACCTGCCCTACCTGCCAGCTGCGCTGGCCGCCCTGCTGCTGTCGGCGCCGGTCGTGCTGCTGCAAGGCGGCACCTTCACCGAGATGGCGCGCGGCATGCTCACCGCCAGCTCGCAGGCCGCCGGCAGCCTGCTGAACGCGCTGATGCCGCATTCGGCAGCCGCCCAGGCCGAGGCCGCGAATTTTCTGGGCTTCTCGCTGCGCTGGCCGCCCGCCATCGTCTCTTCGCATTTAGGGGCGCTGCGCCTGTCCTCGCCGGTCGAGCTGCTGGTGGCCCTGTTCGAGCTTGGCCCCATCGTGCTGTTCGCGCCGCTGCTGACGGCCTGGGCCTGGCGGCGCGCCCAGGCGGGCGAGTGGATACTGGGCGCGCTGAGCGTGGCGGCTTGGGCTGGCTTGCTGATCCCGATCATTTTCGAGTACCAAACCGACCGCGACATTTCTCGCCTGACCAGCCAGGCGCTGCTGATCTGGGGCCTCATGCTGGTCTTCGCCATCAGCGACCGGGCCGCCCGTTGGCGGCCGCAGGTGCGGGTGGCTGCCATCGCCGCGTTGGCGCTGGCCTGCCTGGGCGGCTTGCTGGTGGCGGGCATCCAGATGACGGCTGCCTCCAGCACGCAGCTGGGCGATGGCGCCGATAAGCTGGATGCCGAATTGGCGTCACAGGTCTGGGGCACACTGCCCGAGGATGCGCGCCTGTTCGGCCCCTTCGGCTCGTCCACGATCCTGACCGGCAGGCTGGCCGGCCAGTTGTTGGACGTGCCTGCCGAAGGCTCGGTTTGGGATATGCTTGAAAAACAACCCAGCCTGGATGCTATCCGTTCCCACGGCTTTGACTATGTTTATATTGACAGCCGCTGGTGGGGCAACATTCCGGCCGCGGCCCGCGCCAATGCCAACCTGGATGCCGGCTGCGTTGTGACCGTGGCTGAAGTTTGGGATAATTCTCGAGTTAACTTCCGCCGCCTACTGGATCTGAGCAACTGTAACTAATGCCTACATCGAAGAAATTACGCCCCGCCGTACGCAAAGACCGCCCTGTTTGGGTGTCGGTTGTTGTGCCGGTCTACAACGAAGTCAAGAACGTGCCCCTTTTGCACGAGAAGATCACGGCCGCCATGCGCGGCGCCAAGTACGCCTGGGAGCTGGTGCTGGTGGACGATGGCAGCCGCGACGGCAGCCTGCAGGCCATGGAAGTGCTGGCCGCCAAGGACCCCAAGCACACTCGCGTAGTGGCATTGCGCCGCAACTTTGGGCAGACCGCCGCCATCTCCGCCGGGATCGATTACTCCACCGGCGAGATCATCGTGCTGATGGACGGCGATCTGCAGAACGATCCGGATGACATCCCCAAGCTGCTGGCCGAGATCGAAAAAGGTTTTGATGTCGTCAGTGGCTGGCGCAAGTACCGCAAAGATAACTTCATCACGCGCACCTTGCCCTCCATGATCGCCAACGCGCTCATCTCGCGCGTTACCGGTGTGGTTTTGCATGACTATGGCTGCACGCTCAAAGCCTACCGCCGCGAAGTGCTGACCGGTTTCAGACTCTACGGCGAGATGCATCGCTTCATCCCCGCCTATGCGGGCTACGTCGGCGCCAGCATTACTGAAGTGCCGGTGCAGCACCACCCGCGCAAATATGGCTCCAGCAAGTATGGGCTGGAGCGCACGATCAAGGTCGTTCTGGATCTGTTCACGGTCAAGTTTCTCAGTGGCTATGTCAACAAGCCCATCTATCTCTTCGGTGGCGTGGGCATTGCCTTCAGCGGCATCGGCACGCTGGGGCTGCTGTTCCTGTTCGTGCGTAAGTTCCTGATCGGCTCGGGTGTGGTCGATTCGCCGATCTTCATGCTCAGCGCGTTCCTGTTCGCGCTGGGGGTGCAGTCCATCTTGCTCGGCCTGATCGCTGAGATGATGGTGCGCACGTACCACGAGTCGCAGTCCAAGCCCATTTACCGGGTTCGCTACGTGATCAATGAGCTCCCGAAGCGATAACGCACCCTCGCGAACCAACTGGCTGCGTATCGTCTCTACCCTGGCCGCGCTGGCCCTTATGGTGTATTTGCTGCGCCAAAACTGGGCCGAGATCACCGAAGCCATCACACGCATCGAACCCGGCCGCTTTGCGCTGGCAATGGGCTTCATGCTGATCTCGCGCCTGGCGGTATCTGGCCGCTGGCATGTGCTGTTGCGCGCCGCTAGCGTGCCGATCACCTGGCGTCAGAGCATCCGCATCACCCTGGCCGGCCTGTTCGCGGGCAACTTTTTGCCCAGCACCGTGGGCGGCGATGTGGCCCGCCTTGCCGGCACCTTGCAGCTGGGATACGACTCGGCCGTCTCCGCCGCCTCGCTTCTGGTGGACCGCTTGGTGGGCCTGGTCGGCATGGCGTTGGCCATGCCGCTCGGCGTACAGAAGCTGCTGACCAGCGGAATTCTCCAGTCTTCCTCGCTGCCGGTCGCGTTCGCGGCCGGCCCGTTTGGCAAAGTATTCAGTTGGGTGCGTTCGGTTTTTGGGCGGGTGATGAAAGCCGTGCGCATGTGGCTGACCCATCCTAAAGCGCTATTGAGCTCGCTGTTATTCACCTTGGTGCACATGGCCTGCATTTTTGCGGCCATGTACATCCTGCTGGAAGATCTGCACGACCCGCTGCCCTTCTGGACGATCGCGGGCTTGTGGAGCCTGGTGTACGTCATCACCCTGGTGCCCTTCACCATCAATGCGCTGGGCCTGCAGGAGATCAGCATCACCTTCGCCTTCAGCCAATTGGGCGGCGTGTCTGAGCCGCACAGCCTCATGTTCGCCGTGCTGGTGCGCATCCTGTTCATGCTGGCCAGCCTGCCGGGGGCGCTGTTCCTCTCGGACGTGCTGCCCGGGATATCCAAAGCCGAACCCTTGCTCAAGAAATTCGCTAAATGAAGCTCAAGTTTTCGTTTGCATCCCTGGATGCGCTATTTGCCCTTAAGGTAGTCCTGCCCGTGCTGGCTTTGTTGTTTGGCCTGGCGTTGCAGCAGTTCGGCGCCCAAATCACCGAGATGGAGCTGATCGTCACCTCGGCCCGTTTCCGTGGCGCCTACTACGCGCTGCAGGCCATCACGCTTGGCCTGGCTGCGCTGAGTGCATATGCGTGGCTGGGCGGCGCTCCGCGCCTGCTCGCCTGGCTGAGCCGCCTGCAGGCAGGCTTGCAGCGGCCGCCGGGTCCCTGGCTGGCGGCGCGTGCCCTCATCATTTTTGCGCTGGCGTATCCGCTATTGCTCTTCGGTTTCTACGGTAACTTTTTGACCCAGCTGTTTCCGCGGCTGGTCAGCTTTGTTCTGCTTGTATTGGTGGGCGCGGGTCTCCTGGCCGCCTGGCGCGGCGGCAGTTGGCTGCGCCAATTGCCGCTGGCGGCTTTGTACCTGGCGGCCTGGTACTGCGCCGCGTCCTTCCTTAACCTGGTGAGCAGCTACCCGTTTTCGCTGGAATGGTCTGAGGTGAGCCGCTTCTACCAGGCGTCCTTCTATTTCAGTGAGCAGGTCTACGGCGTGCGGCTGCCGCTGCCGATCACGCATCCCACGCGCTATCTGTTGCAATCCCTTCCCTTCTTGTGGGCCGAGTCGCCCCTGTGGCTGCACCGTCTTTGGCAGTCCGTGCTGTGGGTGGCGCTGCCGTTGCTGACGTCTTACCTGTTGGCGCGTCGCCTGCCGCTGGGGAAATGGCGCTGGCCGTTTGTCGCCTGGTCCCTTCTATATCTGATGCAAGGCGCGGTGTTTTACCATTTGCTGCCGGCGATCTTCATCGTGCTGTTGGGCTTTGACGCCCGCCGCCCGTGGCGCAGCCTGGCTTTCGTGGCTGCCGCGTCCGTATGGGCTGGGCTCAGCCGCGTGAACTGGCTCCCGGTGCCCGGCGCCCTGGCGGCGTTGCTGTATCTGCTCGAAGTTGCCTGGCAAGCCAAGCGCCCGGCCTGGCGCTACCTGCAGCACCCCGTGCTGCTGGGCGCGGCCGGCCTGGCCACCGCCGCGGCCGCCTATGCCGTGTACATTGCCAACTCGGGCGTAGACGATGCCAGCCAGTTCGGCTCGGCCTTTACGTCTGACCTGTTGTGGCGGCGGCTATGGCCCAGCCAGGAATTTCTGCTGGGCGTGTTGCCTGGAATCCTGCTGGTCTCGCTGCCTTTGTTCGTCATCATCTTCATGCGCATGCGCCAGCGCCATACTGCGCTGGGGCCGTTGCGCGGCGGGCTGATCTTCGTCATCCTGGCCGTGCTGTTTGCCGGCGGCCTGGTGGTCAGCGTCAAGATCGGCGGCGGCACCAACCTACACAATATGGATGCCTATATGGTGCTGCTGTGGGTGCTGGCCGCCTACATGTTCGCGGCGGCCTACGCACCGCAAACCGGCCAGCCAACCGTGCTCACCCTGCCGGTCTGGCTGACCGTGCTGCTGCTCAGTATTCCGGTGCTGTTCGCGGTCTTTGGCGGGCGCCCACTCAACCTGCCGCGTGATGAAGTTGCCGACGCAGCGCTAAAAGACATCCAGCAGTTGGTGGCCGAGCGCACGGCCAACGGCGAAGAGGTCTTGCTGATCTCGCAGCGCCATCTGCTCACCTTCCACATGGTGGATGCGCCGCTGGTGCATGAATACGAAAAACTGTTCCTGATGGAAATGGCGATCTCCAACAACCAGCCGTATCTCGAAGGCTTCTGGGAAGATCTGGATGACCGCCGTTTTGCGCTGATCATTACTGACCCGCTGCACAACTATATTTATACAGACAGTCAGGATGATCTGGCCGCCGAGAATAACGCCTGGGTGCAGCACGTGTCTGTGCCGGTGCTGTGCACCTACGACACCTTGCGCTGGTACCCTGAGCTTGGCATCGAAGTCTTGCAGCCGCGCTACCCCACCTGCGAGCCGTAGTATGCCGGCTGAGCACATCCTCATCGTCAATAGTGAATACCCGCCCATCGGCGGCGGCGCCGGCAACGCCAGCGCCCAGCTGGCCCGCTACCTGGCCCAGCTGGGCCGCCGCGTCACCGTGCTGACGTCCCGCTTCGCCGACCTGCCGCACGATGAGCAGCACGACGGCGTGCGCGTGGTGCGCCTGCCGGCGCTGCGCTCTCGGCAGGATCGTTCGGACACGCTGGAGCAGATCTCCTTTCTGCTCTCGGCGGCGTTGCTGGGCCTGCCCTGGGTACTGCGCCTGCGCCCGCAGGCTGTGATCGCATTCTTCGGCGCGCCCAGCGGCGTGGCGGTGTGGTTCTGGTCGCTATTCCTCTCGCTGCCGTACATCGTCAGCCTGCGCGGCGGCGATGTGCCCGGTTTCCGCCCGTACGACTTTGCGCGCCAGCACCGCCTCCTCGCCCCGCTGCTGCGGCTCGTGTGGCGGCGCGCCCGCGCCGTGGTGGCCAACAGCCAGGGGCTGCGCAGCTTGGGCACGGCCTTTGAGGCCAAAGTGCCGATCGCAGTCATCCCCAATGGCGTTGACCTTGACCGCTTCCATGTGCCCGAGCGCACCTGGGGGCCGGCCCGCCTGCTGTTCGTGGGCCGGGTGGTGTACCAGAAGGGACTGGATGTGCTATTCGAGGCGCTGGGCGGCCTTGCAACCCATGAATGGACTCTGACCATCGTCGGCGACGGCCCGCGCCATGCAGAGCTGCTCGCCCAAGCGGCGCGTCTGGGTATCGCCGAGCGCATCACCTTCGCCGGCTGGAAGAGCGGCGCGGAGTTGGCCGCGGCGTACGCCGAGGCTAACCTGTTCGCCTATGCATCCCGCCATGAGGGCATGCCGAATGCCCTGCTGGAGGCGATGGCCAGCGGCCTGCCCGCCGTCGCCACGCGCATCGCTGGCAACGAGGAGCTGGTGGCCGAGGGCGAAACCGGCCTGCTGGTGCCCAGTGAGGATCCGGCCGCCTTGCGGGCTGCGCTCGCCACCCTGATCGCTGACCCGGCTCTGCGCCAGCGCTATGGCAGCGAAGCGCGCAGCCGCGTGCAGGCACGATATAGTTGGCAAACCGTGGCCAGCCAGTACGCAACCCTGCTGGACCAGGCCACGGCGGACTAAACCCATGTGTGGCATTTGTGGCATTGCAGACGGGAGTGGGCGTAGCCTGGATCAGGCCGCTTTGCATCGTCTCAACACCGCCCTGGCCCACCGCGGGCCGGATGGCGAAGGCTATTACGAGCACAACGGCATCGGCCTGGGGATGCGCCGCCTGGCGATCATTGATGTAGCCGGCAGCGACCAGCCCATCTTCAACGAAGACAAATCCATCGCCATTGTGTTCAACGGCGAGATCTACAGCTACCAGCACCTGCGGGCCGGCCTGCTGCAGCGCGGCCACCAGCTGCGCACCAATGGCGACACGGAATGCATCGTGCACCTTTACGAAGAAGAGGGGCCGGAATGCCTGCGCCACCTGCGCGGCATGTTCGCTCTGGCGCTGTGGGACGAGAACCGCCAGCGTTTGCTGCTGGCGCGTGACCGGTTGGGAAAGAAGCCGATCTTCTATACCGTGCAGGATGGTAAGCTCTACTGGGCCGCAGAACTGGGGCCGCTGCTGAGCGTCCTGCCCCGCCAGCCGGAGACCGACCTGGCGGCGATCGACCAATACCTGAGCCTGCAATACATCCCCGAACCCTACACCGCCTACAAAGGCGTCTATAAGCTGCCCGCCGCCAGCTACGCCATCTGGGAGCGCGGCCAGCTGCACATCGAGCGCTACTGGGAGCCGAACTTCGAGCCCAAGTACGCGGCCAGCGAAGACGCCCTGAGCGCCGAGCTGCGCGAGCTGGCCGCCGAAGCGGTGCGCCTGCGCCTGATCAGCGAGGTGCCGCTGGGCGCCCACCTGAGCGGCGGCATCGACTCCAGCATTGTGGTGGCGCTGATGGCCGAGGCCAGTAGCGGCCCGGTCAAGACCTTCTCGGTGGGCTTCGAAGAGAGCAGCTTTTCAGAGCTGCCTCTGGCGCGCCAGGTGGCCGAGCGCTACGGCACCGAGCACCACGAGTTCATGCTGACCTTCGGCGATATCCCTGCCACGCTCGAAACGTTGCTGCAGCATTTCGGCGAGCCGTTCGCTGATCCTTCGGCGTTGCCGCTGTACCATCTCTCGCGGCTGACCCGCGAGCACGTCACCGTGGCGTTGAACGGCGACGGCGGCGACGAATCCTTCGCCGGCTACCCGCGCTATTGGCTCGACCCGCTGGCCGACACGTACCTGCGCCTGCCGAGCGCGGTGACGCGCAGCATGGTGCCGGCGCTGGCCGGCGCCCTGCCGGATGCGGGCGACCGCCCGGTCGGCCGCGGACTCAGCAACGGCATCAAGCGCCTGCCGCAGCTCACCGAGGTGGACGGGCGCGCCAGCCTGCTGCGCTGGTCATCTTACTTCAGCGTGGCCCAAAAGGCTGCGCTGTGGCAGCCCAGCGTTGCCGCTGGGCTGAATTTGCGCCAGGCTGAGCACGATATGGCCGCCATCTACGCGGCCGCGCCGGCGCGCACGCGCCTGGATCGCACGCTGTACACCGACATCAAGACCTACCTGCCCGGCGCGCTGCTGGTGAAGGCCGACCGCATGACCATGGCGCACGGCCTTGAAGGCCGCTCGCCCTTCCTCGACCATGTGCTGGTGGAGTGGGCCGCCCGCTTGCCGGTGCGCTACAAGCTGCGCGGCCGCCAGGGCAAGTACCTGCTGCGCAAAGCCTTCGCCGACAAGCTGCCCGCCGATGTGCTGGCGCACGGCAAGCAGGGTTTTGGCATCCCGGTGGGCGCCTGGCTGCGCGGCCCGCTGGAAGCCTGGCTGCGTGAGCTGCTGCTGGCGCCGGACGCACCGCTGGCCGGCTGGTTCGGGCGCGATGGGCTGGCCCAACTGATCGCCGAGCACCAGGCCGGCAAGCAGGACCACGGCAAGCGCCTGTGGGCGCTGGCCTGCCTGGCCTTGTGGAAGCGCAGCAGCGCCTGATGGCGCTGCGGGCTTGCCAGCAGGTATAATCTGCACTCTTACGGGCGCGTAGCTCAGCTGGTTAGAGCGTTGCGTTGACATCGCAAAGGTCGTAGGTTCGAGTCCTATCGCGCCCACAGCAACATCTTCTTTTCCCCATCATTCATTCGCATACCGGAGGCCCGCATGCCCATTGTTGAGCTTGCTGACGTCAGGCTGTATTACGAAGAATACGGCCAGGGTGACGTGATCGTTTTCACGCACGGCAACTCCTTGTTCCACGGGCAGTGGCAGCCCCAGGTGGACGAGTTCGCCAAGACCCATCGCGTCATCGTGTGGGATGTGCGCGGCCACGGCAAGAGCACGCTGCCGCCGGGCGAGGTTGACCCCGAATCCTTCTCGCGTGATCTGATCGGCCTGCTGGATGCGCTGGAGATCAAGACCGCGGTGTTGTGCGGGCTCTCGATGGGCGGGCATATCTCGCTGCAGGCCGCCGTGCGCTACCCGGAGCGGGTGCGAGCGCTGGTGCTGATCGGTACACCATTCTCCAACAACTATCACTGGTATGACAAATATCTGGTGGCCACGAACCTGTGGAGCGTACGCCTGTTGCCGTACAAGACCACAGTCTGGCTGACCACCTATGCCGTCAATCCCCAGCATCGTGATATTGTCGAACAGGGGTTTGGCTTTATGACCCATGAGCAGTTTTTGCGGCAGTGGGCTGGCAACCTGCGCCTGGAGACCAAGCATGACCTGCACAAGGTGCAATGCTCGACTCTGATTCTGCACGGCGAGAAGGATGCGCTGGTAGCCCGCCAGCAGAAGGCGTTGCTCGAAGGAATTGCCGGCGCACAACTGCGCACCATCCCTGGCGCCGGCCATTTGACCAACCTGGATAATCCACAAGCGGTCAATGAGTACATGCGGGATTTCCTGCAACAACTCCCGGCCTGATTGACCCGCTAACCCCCTTCTGCTAGAATGCTGGCACGCATGGTTAAGCACACACTGTACGTGTACGCCTATTATTACGCCGAGACCACTCCGGCTGCTTTGCCCTGCGTTCTGTTGAAAAACTAGTACCCCCACTCGTTACCCCAAAGACCACAGGCCAGCGGCCTGTGGTCTTTTTTGTTTTGCGGAGGAAAGATGGCCTTGCCACGCAGTGAAGTTGTATCCGTACGCCGGCGCGAGATGGCGTTCAGCCAAGAGCAGAACGCAGTATGGCGCGAATTGTATGCGCGCCAGCTGCCGAATGTGCAGGAGTTCGCCTGCCGCGAGTACCTGGATGGGTTCGCGCGGCTTAATCTGCCGGCTGAGTATATTCCGCAGCTCAAGGACCTCAACGCGGTGATCACGCCGCGCACCGGCTGGAGCACGGTGCGCACCACCGTGCGTTACTCGGACGCGGTGCCGTGGTACCACCACTTCGCCAAGCGGCAGTTCCTCATCACCGACTACATGCGCGGCCGGCATGAGATGGACTTCACGCCCGAGCCGGACATGTTCCACGATATCTTCGGGCATTTGCCGTTCATGGCGCTGCCGGAGTACACCGGGCTGCAAGACCTGTTCGCCCCGGCCTTTTTGCGGGCCACGGATGCGCAGCGCGAGAACATCAAACGCCTGGCTTGGTTCAGCACGGAGTTCGGCTTGATCCGCGAAGGCGGCGAGCTCAAGATCTTCGGCGCGGGGCTGATGTCTTCGTTCGGCGAGATCCGCCATGTGATGGCGGGCAAGACGCCGGTGCGGCCGTTCTCGGTGGCCAACGTCATCGGTTACGAGAAGGCGATCTATACGTTCAACGAGGTCTTGTTCGTGATCGAGTCGATCGAGGCGTTGAAAGCTGAGCTGGCCGCGTATTTTGAAAGCCTGGGTAAACCTTCTGCTGGATGATGGAAGGGCGCCTGGCTGCACTGCCAGGGAGAAAGTTATTATGCGCGAGAGCGGGAGGGGGTTAAAACTTATAAGTAACAACTTTCGCCGGCCAATAGGCATGCGCCGGTTGTACACGGTTTAGGGCTGCCGCGGGCCAGGTTATGCCAGAAATCAAGCTGTTGTTAGCCGCCGGCGATGGCGCCCATCACGATGAGCGGCTCGCGCCCTTCGGCGACGGCGGCCGGCAGCGGGTCGTCAGCGGGCGCGAAGGACACATCCTCCTGGCAGGCAAAGTAGCGCAGGTAGGCGCGGCGCTGCTTGCTGGCATGCTCTCGGATGGTGCCGCGCAACATGGGATAGCTCGCCTCGAGCGCATCCAGGACGCGCTCGATGGTTACGGGCGCGGCGACCTCGAGCTCGACTTCGCTGCCGACGCTGGCGAGGTTGCGCAGATGGTAGGGGAGCTGGACGCGGACCATGGTACTACTGGACGAAGACGAGCAGCACGCCGGCGGGATCAACTACATGCAAGACAGTGAAGCGGCCGTCCACGACCTGGGGCGGCGTAATGCGCATGGTTTTCTTGAACTCCGGCTGGGCTTGTACCTCTTGGGCCAGCTGATACCAGGCCAGCACATCCTCGACCTCGATAACGAACATGAAGTTCTCGGCCCAGTCCTTGACGTAATGATCCTGCAGGCGGAACTCGAAGCCGTTCAGTTCAAAATCGGCCGTGCCGCCCCAGCCTGGCGTCATGTTGAAACCGAGCGCGGTGTAGAAACGTTTGGAAAGCTCAAGATCCTTGGCGGGAACGTAGGCTTTGAGGGATTTGATTCCCGGCGCCATGCTTACTTAAGCGTTTGCACTTCGACGGATTTGACCGCCGGCAAATTCTCGGCAATGGCAAGCCAGTTGTCGCCGCCATCCGGCGAGACGTAGACCTGGCCGCCGGTTGTGCCGAAGTAGATGCCGCACTCGTCGAGCGTGTCGACTGCCATGGCGTCACGCAGCACGTTGACGTAGCAGTTCTCCTGCGGCAGGCCCTGGGTGAGCGGCTGCCATTCGTCGCCGCCCTTGCTGCGGTAGACGCGCAGCTTGCCGTCCGGCGGGTAGTGCTCGCTGTCGCTTTTGATCGGCACCACGTAGATGGTCTGCGGGTCGTGGGCGTGCACATCCACCACGAAGCCGAAATCGCTGGGCAGGTTGCCGCTGATCTCGCGCCAGGTGTCGCCGGCGTCGTCGCTGCGCATCACATCCCAGTGCTTTTGCATGAAGAGCACGTTGGGGTGGCTGGGGTGCATGGCGATGTGGTGGACGCAGTGGCCCACCTCCGATTCTGGATCGGGCAGGAAGTTGGACTTGAGGCCCTTGGTGATCGTCTTCCAGGTTTCGCCGCCGTCGTCGCTGCGGAAGGCGCCCGCGGCCGAGATGGCGGTGACAATGCGCTGCGGGTTGTGCGGGTCAAGGATGATGGTGTGCAGGCACAGGCCGCCGGCGCCAGGCATCCACTGCGAGCCGGTGCGGTGGTCACGCAGGCCGGCCAACTCGGCCCAGGTTGCGCCGCCGTCGGTGGACTTGAACAGGGCCGCGTCTTCGACGCCGGCGTAGAGGGTGTCGGCATCGTGATAGGAGGGCTCGAAATGCCAGACGCGCTTGAAATCCCACGGGTGAGGCGTGCCGTCGTACCACTGGTGGGTGCCGGGCTTGCTGGCGTAGGCGAACTCGTTGCCCATCGCGGCCCAGGTGACCCCGCCGTCATCACTGCGGTGGACGACCTGGCCGAACCAGTCGTCGGTCTGCGAGGCCCAGATGCGGTCCGGGTTCAGCGGCGAGCCTTTGACGTGGTAGATGGGCAGCCCACCGAAGAAGGGGCCGCTGATCTTCCAATTCTTGCGGCCAGCATCGCTGGTGGCGATGAAGGCGCCTTTGTGGGTACCGATGAGTACGCGAACGTTGGGCATGGGGGTCTCCATCATTATTCTTTAAATTTTAGTGTATATTTTTTGAAACAAAGTGGGTAATGATATGAAGACAACCTTTTATCTTCTTAATGAAAGCACTACTAATTTTAATGAAGCTCTAAATCCGGATAATCTAGAGCTCTATGAGCCACTAGAAAGAACTAACGACAATATTCCCTTTGAAGTTTCAGCTTTTCTGCAGCGGAATAAATCCAATGCACCAGAGTGGTTGCCATTTGTGAGAAACTTTTTCGACATAGGTGACGACTTACTTAACACATCAAATTCACTAGTGATACTTCTTAGGGTTGGAGGACGAATCTTTGCTGTGGTTAAGGGTCACGGTCGTGCTCTCATTGCCAAGGAGAGAATAGAAAGAGGCTTTGGACTAAAGGTTGTTTTGAATGGCATTGACCCAAAAAGTGTTCGCACAGTTGATACAAAGAGCCTTGATACTAAGGCTAAACAGCGTATTGAATTGATAAGCAAAGACAGTCCGCTTTATGAGTTTGATTTTGATCTAGACTCGGATGTCCTCCGAGTTGTTTCTGGAGTTCCGTTAGATCAGGATTTTGCCTCGAGATTTAGTGGCTCCGATTCTGTGACTTTAAATAAAAACATAAACTTCCTGGAAATAGCGGATGTGTGTGAAGTGCTTTTAGAGTACTTTCTGGACGATGCTTACCAGGAAAACTTCTCATTTGTGGACAATATATTGTCAATCTCAGATCCTTTGTTAGTCAATATTCTCAATCAGAAGTTGACCGAGGCCATTGCGGCTAGGGATCCGGGAGTGATTTTTGCATATCCTGACCTCGATTTTTACGAAACTGCTGAAAGATACCTTTTGGAGTATGGACAAAACCGCGGGAGACTTGCTGAGGTTAGTACGGATACCGTGTATGCTTTTCTGGCTCAATTGCCTGGACCTGATAATCTTTCCGATATTCGGATTAGAGGTGTCGACCAGGAAGGTAATACAATGTCGGGCTACTATTCAATCGATGAATTCTGTGTGTTCGAGTGTGTAATTGATGCCCATAGGTATGTTTTTAGTTTTGGTCAGTGGTTTGAAGTTTCGAATGACTATAGGCAAAGAATAGACACAGCCCTAAGAAATATAAACGAAATTCCAACAGGGTTGCTTCCTGTTTTACAAGCTGGTCAGAAAGAGCCCGGCTATAACCTTATGGTAGCTAGTGTGGACGGACGATTTCATACTTTGGACAGGAACACTTTTCATGTTAGAGGCCATAGTCGCGTTGAGGTTTGCGATCTCATCACCCAAGATGCATTTTTCATCTGCGTCAAAAAATATAATGGATCTTCAACTCTAAGTCATTTGTTTGCGCAGGCGTTAGTAAGTGCGGAGCTTCTTATAGACGATGAAACGTATCGGCATTTTATATTGCAGGAATGCAATAACTTTGAGAACCTGCCGTTCAATCGAGATTCAATACCGGATCGATCAAAGATTACTTTTGTTTATGCAATTGCTGTTGAAGCCAGTGGTCCATTAGTTGAGAGGTTGCCCTTCTTTAGTCAAGTAACTCTTCTGCAATATCACAAGAAAATTAGCCGCATGGGCTTTCGAGTCGCGGTTTGCAGAATCCCAGTTCAGTCTTGATGTTCGTTGCTATTCAGATCTTCCACTTCCGACTGTGCTCGGCGGCTCGCCAAGGCCTCCGAAACACCACACAATAGCCAATTTTCGCGGGGCAGCATCGCTCGTGGCGGTGAGCCCTCCCCGTGTCAGTCTTTAAGATCATCCACCACCCCCACCATGCGAAGCAGCCCGCCCAACGGGCCGAAGGGGAGTACAAAACCAGCCCAATAGGCCATTTCGAAGGGAAGCAGGATGAAGGCCAGCCAGCGGCCGGCGGGCTTGTTGGCCCACAGCAGCAGCCCGCAGGCCACCTCGGCGGCGCACACCAGCACGAAGCCGGCGATCAGCGGCCAGCTGGTGAACAAGCCATACTGCTCGAAGAATGGCCCGGACTGGTGGGTTGGGAAGCCCATGAAGTGCCAGGCGAAGCCATAGCGGGCGAAGTACCAGGCGCCATAGGCGGCCGGCAGCCCGAAGCCGAGCCCGCTGAGTATGGCCATACAAGCGGCAAACTTCCGCATGGGCAAGTCGGCAGTCTTGCGCATAAGCAAGTCTATAACAAAAAGCCGCTGGCACGCCAGCGGCTTTTTGATTGGAGGAGCGCGTCGCGCTCAGTGGCTGGCTTGCGTGGGGCGGATGCGCAGCAGCAGAACGGCGGCGATGCACAGGATGGCGGGGACCAGCAAACTGCTGGCGTTCATCAGGTCCACCCAGGTTTGTAACTTGAAGGTAATTGCGCCGCCGCGCAGCCACCAGTATTCTCTGGTGACGACACCGATCAGGAACAAAACCGGCAGCAGCATTCCCCCGAGGGTTATCAGGCTGGCCGCCCCTGGTGACTTGGCGCGCAGGGCTAAGCCGAACACGCCCAGGCCAGCCAGATAGATAAAGTTGCCGTAGAGCTGCAATAGGCCGATGTTGTTAATGCCTGTCGCCTTGAAGCCCAGAAAGCCGACCATGGTGAGCACGGCGGCGGCCGTGCTCACCAACAAGGCAACCCTGGCGAAGCTGGCGCCCTTGGCTTGTGAGCGATGCAGCTGCCACGCGCCGGCCGTCATTAGCAGATAACTCAGCGGCAAGCCGATCAGCCGGGTGTACTCGATCCAGCCGTCCGGCCCGCCGAGCGGGTCATCATACGTTTGCTCCAGGCGGCCCGAGGCGACCACCACCAACATCAGGGCCGCACCGGCCAGCAGCAGCAAGCTGGCGCGGCGATGTGTTTGTTGTGTGCTCATAGTCCAAACCTCCTTGATGCGCTCTTCGAGCGCGGTCTTGCAAACATCCAGCAGGGTGCTGGCCCACAGCGCCAGCAGCGCGGAGGCGCTGTTGCGCGCGGCGGCCTCGCGGCTGCAGTCCGCGAAGAGCTGCGCCATGTGTGCGCCATACGCCTGCCGGTATTCACGCGGGTACAGGCGCAGCAAGCCTGCAAAGGCTTGCTGCCCGATCGCTTGCGCTTTGCTGAGTGGGCCGCGTGCGTGCATGCTGTCTCCTAGTCGCAGACCGGCACTCCCAGGAAGCACGGCATCTGGTCAGCCACCAGGTTGATCCAGCCGATGGCGATGAACAGCAAGATCGTGCCGCGCAGAACCAGCGGGGCCAAGTGCGCGTGGGCGAGCGCATTGCCGCGCACCTGCCTGACGACCGGGATGAGCGTGGCGACGAACAGGCTGCCCATCAACCACAGGCCGATGAACAGCGCATACGGGAATTCTTCGGCGAAGCTGCGGCGGTTGATCAGCTCCATGGCGGCGAACGGCAGCGTGCTGAGCAAGCCAAGCAGCGCAGAGAGCAGCGCTGGCGCGCCGAGCAGCCACAGCCCCACCACCATCAGCGCCAGTGAGATGAAGCTGAGCGTGCTGGCTGCCTGGGGCGAGAGCCAGCTTTGGTTCACGCCCAGCAGATCAAGCGTCAAGCTGATCACCAGCGGCAGGCACAGAGCAAAGCCTGCCCAGGTTCTGAAGTTCGGATTTGAAAGTAGTTTTGCCATCTTGTCTCCTATCCAGTGCGCCCCTTCTTTCAGGCGCTCCTGTGCGGCGGTCTTGAGCACATCCGGCAGGGTGGCCAGCCACAGGCCGGCCAGGCCGCGGGCGCCGGCGCTTGCCAGCGTCTCGCGACTGCTGTCGCCGAAGACCTGCGCCATATGCGTGCCATAATTCTTGCGGAAGCTGCGCGGGTAGCAGCGCAGCAAGCGCACGAACCAGCGCTGGGATGCGGTCAGGGTTTGGTCCATCTCAGTTGGCCGGGTTGAGGTTCTTGCGGCTCACCAGGTGCACCAGTTTCTGCAGGCGGGCGGCCTCGGCCGCCGCGGTTCTGCGGCCCAGGCCGCTGAGCTTGTAGTAGCGACGGCGCTCGTCGTCGAGCGCCGGGTCGGGGCGCTCTGCGCTTTCTTCGATGAGCCCCAGCTCGAGCATGCGCTTGATGGCCTGGTACAGCGTGCCCGGGCGCAGCAGCATCTCGCCCTCGGTCTGGGCTTCAACTTCTTTCATGATGCCGTAGCCGTGGCGCTCCTGATCGGTGAGGGCCAGCAGGATGTGGAAGACGGCCGGGGTCAGCGGCAGCAGCTCGTGCGGGGTTCGTGTTTCGGCCATTTCGCTCCTATATATCCAATATGGATATATTCAATGACGTTATATTGCCCGATTGTGCCCGCAATGTCAAGAGGCAAACTTGCCCAGCCGGCTGCCAGGCTATATAATCAGCCCACATTGCGATACCCGCATTGACCGGGACGAGTAGCTGAACCCGCTGCCACCAGGAAGCCGAGGCCACCGACTGCAAGCCTCAGCAGGCCAGCCTTCAGCCAAAACCCCCCGCGAGCGGAGAGCCGGAACGTTGCGCCACACACAGCGCGGCCAGTATGGTGAACGGGCGCTCCCGTTACAGGGCAGACGAGATAGTCGATCAAGTCGTTGGTCGGCTAAGGTAGGTGGAACCGCGGACGCAAGTTCGCCCTATAGATGGGCGAACTTTTTGTTTAAGGCAGTGACCACTGTGATCGGTAGTGCTAGGCTGATCACTTATCACTGCTCACTAATCACTTGAGGTTGAAACATGGCTAAGCATCAAGAGAAATACGAAGACTCGCAACTCTACAAGATCCGCCACTCCGCCGCCCATATCATGGCCCAGGCCGTCAGCGAGCTGTTCGCGCCCGGCGAAGCCAAGGTCGCCATCGGCCCGCCGATCGAAGACGGCTTCTATTACGACTTTGACCTGCCGCGCCAGCTGACTCCGGATGACTTCCCGGCCATCGAGCAGCGCATGCGCGAGATCATCGCCGGCAACTTCGCCTTCCAGAAGCGCGTCGTCAGCGCCGGCGAAGCCAAGCAGGAATTCAAAGACCAGCCCTACAAGCTGGAGCTGATCGAGGGACTGGATGCGGGCGGCTTCGATGAGAACGGGAATCCGCTGAAAGAGAAACCCGAGATCTCGTTCTATACGCATGACAGCTTCACTGACCTGTGCCGCGGCCCGCATGTCGCCAGCACCAAGGACATCGCCCCGGATGCGTTCAAGCTGATGAGCATCGCCGGCGCCTACTGGCGCGGCGACGAGGCCAACAAGCAACTGCAGCGCGTCTACGGCACGGCCTGGGAGAACGCCGAGCAGTTGGCGGATTACATATGGCGGCAGGAAGAAGCCAAAAAGCGCGATCACCGCAAGCTGGGCAAAGAGCTGGGCCTGTTCCACTTCTCAGAGGATGTCGGCCCCGGCGTCCCGCTGTTCACGCCCAAGGGTGAGATGCTGCGCCACCTGATGGAAGGCTATGTGCGCGATGTGCAGACCCGCTACGGCTACCAGCACGTCTGGACCGGGCACATCGTCAAAGAGGATCTCTACAAGCGCTCCGGCCACTATGAGAACTACAGCGATGTGATGTTCCCGCCCATGGTGGATGAGGATGTCGCCTTCCGCCTCAAGCCGATGAACTGCCCCAGCCACATGACCCTCTATAAAGAGATGGGGCTGCACTCGTACCGTGAGCTGCCGATGCGCTTCTGCGAATTCGCCACGCTCTACCGCTACGAAAAATCGGGCGAGCTGTCCGGCCTGGCGCGGGTGCGCTCGCTGACCCAAGATGATTGCCATGTCTTCTGCACGCCTGACCAGATCGAGAGCGAGTTCACACTGGCCCTCAACCTGATCCGCGAGGTGCTCGACCGCTATCGTTTCTCCGATTACAGCGTGCGCCTCTCGCTGAAGGGCGAGGAAGGCAAATACGTAGACGACCCGGAGAAATGGGGCCACGCCGAGAAGGCCCTGCGCGCCGCGCTGGACAAGAACAACGTGGAATACTGGGAAGCCGAAGGCGAAGCCGCCTTCTACGGCCCGAAGGCGGACTTCATCGCCAGGGATGTGCTCGGCCGCGAGTGGCAGCTTTCCACCATCCAGGTTGATTTCATCCAGCCGGCCCGCCTGGGCCTCAGCTACATCGGCGAGGACAACAAGGAGCACACGCCCGTGCTGCTGCACCGCGCCGTGACCGGCACCACCGAGCGCTTCATGGCGACGATCATCGAGCACTTCGCCGGCGCTTTCCCGGTGTGGCTGGCCCCGGTGCAGGCTACGCTGATCCCCATCGCCGACCGCCATGTGGAGTTTGCCAATCAGGTAGCCGCCGAGCTGAAGGCGGCCGGCCTGCGGGCCGAGGTGGACGCGGGCAGCGACCGCATGGGCGCCAAGATCCGCTACGCCCAATCGCAGAAGGTGCCCTACATGCTGGTGATGGGCGACAAAGAGGTCGAAGCCGGCGCGGTGGCCGTGCGCCTGCGCTCCGGCGAGGATCTGGGCGCCCTGCCGGTGGCCGAGTTCCTGACGCGTGCCCAGGCGGATATCGCCCAGGGTCACTAGCTGACAAATGTCCCGGCTTGATAGGGACATTTGTCAGTTTGGTGCGCCGCAGCCTTGGCCTAGAGTTAAGCAAGCTGTAAGAGCCCTGATGCGGTCTCCTCACCGCGCAGGGCTCTACTTTTTTTGCAATCGGAGGCATGTAGTGAAACCTGTTTCGTTGTTGGATGGTCTGATCTTCAAAGAAGATTCGCCCAACGCCCAGCCCCTGGTGGTGGACGAGAGCGGGCGCGTGATGCGCTTCACCCTGAAGCCCGGCCAGGCGCTCAAGCCGCACCGCGGCCCCAAGATCGCCCTGCTGATGATCGTGCTCAAGGGCCGCGGCCTGTTCCGCGGCGAGGACGAGACGCCCATCGAATGCGGCCCCGGCACCATGCTGGTTTTCGATGTCGAAGAGTTGCACGGCGCACAGGCCCTGGATGAGGAGCTGGTCTTCCTGGCCATCCTGCGCCAGACGCCCAACCCGCAGCCGCTGCCGCACGGCGGCGCCCCCGTGGTGCAGATCAAATAACATGCCGCTGGTCACGCGCGCCTTCATCAAGGCCTCATTGCTGTACCTGGTGTTGGCCCTGGGCCTGGGCGTATTCCAGGCGGCGCAGAGCTGGCTGGGCCTGGCGCTTCCGGGTCTATCGGCGGTGTACTTTCACTTGTTCCTGGTGGGCTGGGTCACCCAGATGATCATGGGCGTGGGGCATTGGTTCTTTCCAAAGTACAGCCAGCAATTGCCGCGCGGCAATGAGGCGCTGGCGTGGGCCTGCTTTTGGCTGCTCAACATTGGCCTGGTGCTGCGCGCCATCGTAGAGCCGGCGCTCAGCGCGCAGGCTGCTCCGCTGCTCAGCGGGCTGCTGGTGGCCTCGGCGGTGATGCAATGGCTGGCCGGGCTGTTGTTCGTGTACAACGCCTGGCCGCGCATCAAGGAGCGTTGATGCCGCGCTTCAGCGTCGTCGCCATCCGCCTGGCTTTGCTGTACTTCCTGCTGGGTATCAGTGTTGGCGCGCTGCTGCTGGTCAACAAAGCCGTCCCGCTGCACCCAGCGCTGTGGGCGCTGCTGCCGCTGCATATTGAGTTCCTGCTGATCGGCTGGATTGTGCAGCTGGTCTTCGCCGTGGCGTATTGGATCTTTCCGCGCTATCTCAATCAACCCAAGCGGGGCCGGCCCGCGCTGGCCTGGGCCGCCCTGATATGCTTGAATGCCAGCCTGCTTATGCTCGCCATCCCTGCCTTGGCCGGCTGGGGTCTGCTGGCCCGCGGCCTGCAGGCGGCCGCCGCACTGCTGCTGGCCGCCTGCCTGTGGGGCCGCGCCCGGCCCACCCTGACCGGCGTGGCGCGCGCCGCCCAACAAAACCCGACCCAGGAGGAGTAGTTATGCCCCGCATTGTGATGTACGGCGCCGCCGATTGCGATGACACCGCCCGCACACGCGCCTATCTGAACGCCCAGGCGATCGCGTTCGAATACATCAACATCGACGAACACGCAGATGCCGAGCAGTTCGTGATCTTCATCAACAATGGCTTCCGCAGCACGCCCACCCTGGTGATCGGCGAGGGCAAGCGCAGGATCATTCTTACCGAGCCATCTGATGATGAATTGGATCGTGAGTTGGGCTAGATACAAAAGCCGGAGCAACTGCTCCAGCTTTTTTGTTTGTTCTTATTTTGCAAGGCTTGCTTATTTCAGGAAACAGCAAGCCCTTCTTCCAACGCCACCCGGTTGCGGCCGGAGCGCTTGCCGGCGTACAGCGCATCATCGGCGCGCTTCAACAGCGCCTGGAAATTTTCGCCCGGGCGCAGGCTGGCTGCGCCGATGGTGAGGGTGAGTTGCAACGGTTGGCTGGCCACGACAAAAGGCGTGTCTTGCATCGCGCTGCGGATGCGCTCGGCCAGCACATGGGCGCCCTCCAGGCCGGTGTTGGGCAGCAAGACCAGGAACTCTTCGCCGCCCCAGCGGCAGACCGCTTCACTTTCGCGCACGCTGGTTTTTAGCAAGTTGGCAAATTCTGCCAGAACGCCATCACCGGCTTCGTGACCGTGCTCATCGTTGATCGTCTTGAAGTGGTCCAGGTCGCACATCAACAGGGAAAGCGGCAGCCCGTGCCGCAGGCTGCTGGCAACCTCGCGGCCGCCCAGGTCGGTCATCATGCGGCGGTTGTGCAGCCCGGTCAGCAAGTCGGTGGAGGCCAGGGCGGTCAGCTCGGCCTGCTGCTCCGTAATGATGCGGAAGTATTGCCACACAATACTTGAGATGGCGAAGATGGCCGTGCCCAGGTTCAACCCGCGCATCAGCGAGAACGCGGTGGCATCCAACTGCGTTGTGGGCTGGGTCGTGCCGGCGACTTCCTGCAAGATGATGGCATAGATGGCGAAGATGATCACCAGCCCCAGTTTTGCGCCGGCCGCCATGCGTGAGCTCACCACCATGATGGGGAACATGCCCAGTAACAGGGTCTGGAAGCCGGCCACGCGCCCCAGGCTCAGGGTCAAGATGCTGAGCGCGCTCAGGTAGATCGCCCAAAACAAGAGCAACCCGGGGATAAAGATACGCGCCCTGCGCCGCGGGTCAAGCGCCCATAACAAGCCCGTACAGATGATCCCATAGGCAAAAGTCACGAGCCACAGCGGGCTTTGAAGCACCAGCAGCAGGATGGTGTGCACCAGGCTCACCGCGATGCTTAGAACGGCCGCGAAACGGGTCACCCGGCGGTAGGTCAGCCTGACCAGGTCGGTATTTTCAAAGGGTTTCACTCGGAACATTAGCAAGCCCTCAGCTTAGACAATTATCGCATAGCTTGTTAGACACCCCCATTTCCTTGACATGGCGATCTGGATCGCCGCTGAAAGCTAATTTTGGGGGATACCCTGGCTCAGAGGGGCCAAGTCATGCTTACCGATCCCAGATATCTTTTCAGTTGCACCCCATACCCCCCATGCACAGAACGAACAACAACTTGATTTTGGGGCTTCTGGTACACTGCCAGCATGAAAGCCGTCCAATTCAACTTCACCATCCCCCGCTACGCCCTCGGGCTGGCTGTGGCCAAAGTGGCCCCCTCGCTGCTGTGGAGCGGGCTCTCCTGCACCAGCATGCAGGATGTGGCGCAGCCCAGCTTCCCCACGCAGGAGTGGGTGCGCATCAAAACCCGCCTGGGCGGCATCTGCGGCACCGATCTGGGCACCATTTATTTGCATACCAGCCCGTATTTCTCGCCCTATAGCGATTTTCCGTTCACGTTTGGGCATGAGAATGTGGGCACGATCTCTGAAGTAGGCGCCGAGGTCAAGGGCTTCAAGCCCGGCCAGCGCGTCATCGTGGAGCCCACCCTGTGGTGCGCCCCGCGCGGCTACGCCAAGAGCGAGTGGTGCGAATACTGCGCCAAGGGCGAGATCAACCGCTGCCAGCGCCGCAGCGGCGGCAAGCTGGCCCCCGGCATGTTCATCGGCTCCTCCAAGGATACGGGCGGCAGCTGGTCTGAATCCTTCATCGCCCACCAGAGCCAGCTGTATCTCGTGCCGGACAAGCTGAGCGACGAGAACGCCCTGATGGTCGAGCCGTTCGCGTGTGCGGTGCACTGCGTGCTGATGGATATGCCCAAGGACGATGAAACCATCCTGATCCTGGGCGCCGGCACCATGGGTCTGGTGACCCTGGCGGCCCTGCGCGGGCTGGGCAGCAAGGCCAAGATCCTCGTCTCGGCCCGCTACCCGCACCAGGCTGAGGCGGCCCGCAAGCTGGGTGCCGACGAAGTGCTGAGCGGGCGCAACCTGTACGAACAGATCGCCGAGCGCACCGGCGCCGCGCTGCTCAAGCCCACCATCGGCAAGCTGGTGATGGAAGGCGGCGTGGACCGCGTCTACGAGTGCACCGGCAACGACAATTCGCTGGATGACGCCAACCGCTTCGCCAAGCGCGGCGGCACCGTGGTGCTGGTCGGCCTGCCCGGCCAGGCCAAGGGCATCGACTGGTCGGCCATCTTCACGCAGGAGCTGCGCATCCTCTCGGCCACCGAGTACAGCCACGCCGACGAGTACAAGGGCAAGACCTGGAAGAGCTACGACCTGGCCATCGATCTGATGGAAAAGGGCAAGGTAGACCTGGGCTGGATGGTGACGCGCAAGTACGCCCTCACCGATTACAAAAAAGCCCTGGGCGATCTGGCCCAAAAGGGATCCGAGGGCATAATCAAAGCCGCATTCGTATTCTAAAAAAGAGCCGCCTTTCAGGCGGCTCTTTTAGCTAACTTTGCTTCAGCTTTGCAGATACATTAGCTGTGCTGATTGATAACAGCTTTGCCATACTATGGCCGTCTTCCCTACTTTCGATGGGTTCTGAATTTCGAGGGCAAATGTTCCAATAGTGTTTGCTAGTTTTTGACCTAAATCACCTTCTAGCAGGGCGATCGGGTCTAAGCCCTTACCCCAAACATACTGCCCGTTCTTTTCTTCCAACAAGCCCCGAAAAGCCCCTAGTACCGGATATGTAAAACCGTCTGGAACTGCATATTTTGATGATTTTCCAATGTAATGCAAAGGGGTTGAACGACGGCCTTCATAAACTTTTACGCCCTTTAATCTTCCAAACTTACCCCCTCGGACTTTATTATAAAGCTCAGGAAGATTGAGTTTTACATAATCATAGAGTCTTAGCATGTCGGGCGCTAAAGAGAGCATCTTTTTATACGATTCTGGTTTATCTTGAAAATGCTTTAGACATGCTGCTTTTGAGTTGTATGCCATGATAGGATGATCGGTGTCGCTAAAATTGTCATGGTCGAATAGCGTCAATATTGCAACAACCTCTCGAATATCGATTGGTTTTGGTTCATTGTTCTCATCAACGTCAAATTCAGAGTAAGAAATTTTCTTTTCAAAGATAGTGTTGCGAAGAGCTTTCTTTAAAGGATCAAAGTCCTTTGCTAGATTCATCAAGCTTTGTTCTTTTACTTGATTAGAGGTATTTCGGGCATCCACGATATCTAAAATACCCTCTGGACCGAAGCCCTCTAAGAATTCAACTCTAATAAACTGAGGCTCCTGCTGACCACCTTCTAATTCTTCTTGAACTATGTTGTAGGTATGCCCGCCGTCAAGCAACCCGTGAAGATGCTTATTAGTAAGAGTAATTGTTACTGTGCCGGCTCGATTGTCGTATTTCACATTTTCAACTGAGATAACAAGACCGCGATTCATAAAAACAAACATCTCAGGATTGTTTTGATAACTCTCCCTAATCGCGTTTGGCACTGCTCCAGTCAGTTTTGGAGCACGAACGTTGATTTCTCGCCACTCTGAAAGGTTCGGCAGTTGGGATGTTTCAACTACAGCAAAATAGTCTTTGTATCCCTTGCCTTGGAATGGAGTCTCGATATGACGGAAGGAAGAAACAGGGAAACTAAAAACAGCTTGAGGGGACATGGAACTCCTTTCGGTAATCTCTTAACCGGCTTTCCAAGATTTCTCTATGGAAGCATTAGGCTGAAGGCACTAACTTGCTTAATATAACATACTTGTCCCAAGAATATATCGTTCACGAGCGGTCATCTCGTCTCTAGTTGTAGGCTGGCCTCAGTCCTCATCAGGTAGAATCCGGCCGCATGTCGTACCCTGCTCCTCAAGCCCCCAGCCGCACGCTCAAGAAACGCCTGGGTCTGTTCACCGCCTCAGTGGGCTTCCTCATCTTCTTGTTGGGGGCCACCCCGCAGGTGTTCGGCCTTGACCGCAGCCCGGTGGTGGGCTTCGTGCAGATCACCGTGTTCATTCTGGGGTTGGGCCTGCTCGGCCTGGGGGGCTACTTCACGCTGGATGCGTTGTGGCGTGATACGCCCAAGAACATCTCGGCCGATATTGGCATTCGGTTGGCCGGCACCGGCTATGTCATCGCCCTCACCTCGGGCCTAGCGGATGTGTTCGGCCTCGGCACGCGGCCGCTGCCCTCCGTGCCGTTCTTCGGCTACTGGCAGGGCGCGGGGGTGCTGATCGGCCAGCTCATCATGATCGTGGGCTTCGTCATGTTCTCGCCCTTTTGGGTGCGGCGCAACCCGCTGGGTTTGTGGCCGAGGCTGTTCAAGACCCGGCCCAGCAAATCATCCAAACCGGCCCGCGCCAAAGCAGAGCGAGCGGGCACAACCAAGAACAAAAAACGGCGCTGAGCGCCGTTTTTGTTCTTAGCTGGCCTCAGCCACCCGGCTGAGGCCCATCGCATTGAGCATGTCTTCGTTGCTGGAGAACTTGAACTCCGGCAGGCCGCGCTCGGTGGCCACGGCCGCTTCGGCCTCCTCCAGGCGCACCAGGTCCTCGTTGCGCACGATAGGGTTGTCCATCGCAGCCAGCCTGGCTTGCAAGGCGGCCAGGGCGCCGCTGTCGGCTTCCGGCCGGCTGGCCAGGTAGGCCAGCACGGCGTTGGCGGCCTGGGTGCCGTCCTTGCGGGCGGCGCCCACCAGGCCGGTGCTGGCCTCACGCGCCCAGCCCGCCAGGAACACGCCTTCAACGGCTTGCTGGCGCTCCGGGTCGTAGGCCTCGTAGGAAATGTCGTTGCTGGGGAAGCGCGGCTGGGGGTGCTTGGCAAAATCGCCCCATTTGTCCAGCGGCAGGCCAAAGTGGGCGTCCACCTTGTCGCCGATGCAGAAGACGATCGTGTCGCCTTCGATGAGGCGGTAAGTGCCCTGACCCTTGGCGGTGGTGCTGCCGTCCGGGCGAGCGGCCAGCAGCGTGTCCTCGACCTCGAGGCCGATGACGCGGCCGTTGCTATCACCCACGATGCGGTGCGGCGAGGCCAGGAAATCGAAGCGCATGCGCGTTTCGGAGACCTTGGGTTCGGCGCCCGGCAGCGCAGCCACTATGTAATCCTTGGCGGCCTGCGGGTCTTGCCCGACGGCGGCCATGTTGGGCGCACAGCGGGCGATCTCGGCGTCCAGCGCGGCGACGTCAAGATTGGCGGCCACGGTTTCCATTTCCTTCTTGGTGAACTTGACATCGGCCGGGCCGCGGCGGACAGCGGCCACCAGCTCGTCCACCTTGAGTTCGCGCACGGCCCAATGGGCAATATCCAGCATTACGTTGCCAGCGCCGATGCACACGAAGCGGCGCCCCACACCGAATTGCTGCTGGCTGTAGGGCGGCAGCTTGTTGTAGTGGTAGACGAGATCTTTGGCATGGTAGACGCCTTGCAAGTCTTCGCCCTCGAGGCCGAGCCATTTGGTGCCCTGGGCGCCCACGCTCACCAGCACGGCGTCAAAGCCCATGCTCTGCAGGTCAGCCAGGCTCAGCGGGCCGTCGTGCTGGATGCGCAGGTTGCCGAAGTAGGCCACGTTGGGCAGCGCCAGCACCTGGCGGAACTGCTTGCGCAGGCCATCCTTCATTTTGTATTTGTTGGGGTAGATGCCGTACTCCGCCAGGCCGCCGGCTTTGATGTCTCGATTGAGGAGGGCAACTTGGACACCCGCATTGGCAAGCTCGCGGGCTGCAAAAAGACCGGCTGGGCCGGCGCCGATGACGGCGACAGTGGATTGGGTGGACATGGGCTTCATTGTACGGCGGAATGCGCACGGCTGCGGTGTCAAACGCCTTGTTTTCACAGGCAAAATGTCCAAAAGAAGGCTCGCTGTGCTATATTCTTAATCGCCACCTGTTCCAGGTGGTCTCCTATTGCCTATGCAACTTACACAACACACACTGCCCAACGGCCTCAAAGTTCTGCTCAAGGAAATTCACACCGCCCCGCTCATCAGCCACTGGCTGTGGGTGCGCGCCGGCTCGCGGGATGAGGGGCCGGGGTTGAGCGGCATCTCGCACTGGGTCGAGCATATGCAGTTCAAGGGCACGCCGCAGTTCCCGGCTGGCGAGCTCGACAAGACCATCTCGCGCGATGGCGGGTTTTGGAACGCCATGACCTACATCGACTGGACGGCTTACTACGAGACCATGCCGTCTGAGAAGATCGACCTGGCGCTGCGTTTGGAAGCCGATCGCTTTATCAACAGCCAGTTTGACCCCAAAGAGGTCGACTCAGAGCGCACGGTCATCATGTCGGAGCGCCAGGGCAACGAGAACAGCCCTATGTTCCTGCTGGATGAGGATGTGCAACAGGCCGCGTTCGATAAGCACCCGTACAAGCATGAGGTCATCGGCTACATGGCCGACCTGAAAACCATCACGCGGGATGACCTTTTCAACCATTACAAGCACTTTTACGTGCCCGGCAACGCTGTTTTGGCGATCGCCGGTGACTTTGACACCCAGCGCATGCTGGCCCGCGTGGAGGAGCTGTATGCGGGCGTACCCAGCGGCCCGGCGCCGACCCGCATCGCTCAGGATGAGCCTGCGCCGGAGGAAGAGCGCCGCGTGGTCACCCAGGGGCCGGGCGAGACCGTGTTCGTCAAGGCAGCGTACCGCTCCCTGCGGGCGACCGACCCGGACTTCTTTGCCCTGACCGTGGCCGACAGCCTGCTGGCCGGCCCCAGCAACCTCAACCTGTTCAGCGGCGGCATTTCCAACAAGACCTCGCGCTTGTATCGCCGTTTGGTCGAGAAGGATCTGGCCGTGGGCGTGAGCGGCGGCCTGCAAGCCACGATCGACCCGTATTTGTACGACATCACCATCACGGTGCACCCCAACAGCAGCACCGAGGCGGCGGTAGCCGCGCTGGACGACGAGATCAAGCGCCTGCAGGACACGCCGCCCAAGATCGAAGAGCTGCTGCGCGCCGTCAAGCAGGCCAAGGCGCTGTTCGCCTACGGCAGCGAAAGCATCACCAACCAGGCGTTCTGGATGGGCTTCGCCGAAGTGTTTGACCGCTATGCCTGGTTTGAAACCTACCTGGAACGGCTGGCGGCGGTGACGCCCGCGGATGTGCAGCGGGCTGCCCAGTTGTACCTGCGACCCGAGCGCCGCGTGCTGGGTGTGTACCAGCCGGACGGCAGCCCCGCGGAGGAGGAATGATGAAGCGGCGCGCTTCCATCCCCGGGGCGGATGACATCACCCGCGTGGCGCTGGGCAATGGCATCGTGGTGCTGGCGCGTGAGAACCCCAACTCCAAAGCAGTGACCCTGCGCGGCTCGCTGCTGGCGGGCGGCCTGCTGGACCCGGACGACAAGCTGGGCCTGGCCGACTTCACCGCCTCGATGCTGATGCGCGGCACGGCGGCGCGTGACTTCCAGAGCATTTACGACTCGCTCGAATCGATCGGGGCCAGTTTTGGCTTCAACAGCGGCACGCACACGACCGGCTTCGGCGGGCGCTCGCTGGCCGAGGATTTTGGCCTGCTGCTGCAACTGGCCCGCGAGGCGATCTATACCCCGGCGTTCCCTGAAGAGCATGTGGAGAAGGTGCGCGCTCAGTTGATGACCGGCCTGGCCCTGCGCGCGCAGGACACGCGCGACATGGCTTCGCTGTTGTTCGATGAGATGGTGTATCGCAACCACCCGTATGCGCGCGCCGATGAAGGTCATCCGCACACTATTTCAGCCATCACGCGCGACGATCTGGTGAATTTCCACAAGAACAACTTTGGGCCGCGCGGCTTGCTGGTGGTGGTCGTGGGTGGTATCCCGGCTGCGGCTGCCGTGGAGCAAGTGCGGGCGGCCTTTGAAGACTGGCAGAATCCGCAGCAGCCGGCCCAGGTACAGCTGCCGCCCTGGCAGCCGCTACCCGAGCGCGGCTACCGCCGCCTTGACATCGCCGGCAAGAGCCAGAGCGACCTGATGGTGGGCACCGGCGGCCCGCTGCGCAAAGACCCTGACTACATGGCCGCCTCGTTGGGCAACAATATCCTGGGCCGCTTTGGCCTGATGGGCCGCGTGGGTGACTCGGTGCGCGAGAAAGCCGGCCTGGCCTATTACGCCTACAGCAGCCTGGGCGGCGGCCTGGGGCCGGACCCCTGGATCATAGCGGCCGGCGTGAACCCGGCCAATGAAGAGCAGGCGACGGAGCTGATCTTCAAAGAGGTCGAGCGGTTTACGACGGAACTGGTGACCGAAGAAGAGCTGAGTGACAGCAAATCCAACTACATTGGCAGCATGCCCATCTCGCTGGAGAGCAACGGTGGGGTGGCGGATGCGCTGATGAGCATTGAGCGCTTCGACCTGGGGATGGACTATTACCGCAAGTTCCCCGACGAGGTGAATGCGGTCACGCGTGAACAGGTGCTGGCGGCTGCGGCCCGCTACCTGAAGCCGGAGCAGATGGCGGTGGCGGTGGCCGGGCCGCCGCGCACGGAGACGGCGTGAGCCTGCGCACTGGGGTCGATATGATCGAGGTGCATCGCCTGCGGGCCGCCATCGGGCGGCACGGCGAGCGCTTCCTCCGGCGCATTTACACCGCCCGCGAGCTGGAGCAGCTCAACGGCAATTTACCCTCGCTGGCGGCGCGTTTCGCCGCCAAGGAAGCCGTGGCCAAGGCGCTGGGCACTGGCATCGGCGACCTGAGCTGGCTCGAGGTTGAGATCCTGCGTGGCGAGCGCAAGGAGCCGGTGCTGCAACTGCACGGGGCGGCCCAGACGCTGGCCGCGCAGCACGGCATCACAAGCTGGTCGATCAGTATCAGCCATACCCACGAGCACGCCATCGCCTTTGTTGTGGCGCTGTAACCCCCTAAACTCCACAGGCGTATAATTCCCGCTGGCTTCATTTTTGAGAGCCAGAGGAGTATTCAATGGGAAAGATCTTGCGCATTCTTGGGTTGGGCCTGCTTGGCCTGGTCCTCCTTTTGGTGCTGGCGGTGGCGGTTTTGCTGCCCGGCCAGATCAAAGCTTCATATCCTCAAATTGACGGTGAAATTCAAGTGCCCGGCTTGCAGGGCGAGGTGGAGGTCATTCGTGATGAGAATGGCATCCCGCACATCTATGCTAGCAATGAGCACGACCTGTTCTTTGCCCAGGGCTATGTGCACGCCCAGGATCGCTTCTGGCAGATGGACTTTCAGCGCCATACCAGCCGCGGCCGCCTGTCTGAGTTGATGGGCAGCAATACCGTGGACATCGACCAGTTCCTGCGCACCATGGGCTGGGAACGCGTGGCCCGGGCCGAGCTGGAGCTGATGGACGAGCAGAGCATGGCGATGCTCGAGGCGTATTCGGCCGGCGTGAACGCTTACATGGCGGATCGCAGCGGCACGGAGCTGAGCCTGGAGTACTTGTTCCTCAAGATCCTCAACAGCAACTACACCCCGCGCCCCTGGGAGCCGCTGGATACGGTGAGCTGGGCCAAGGCGATGGCCTGGGACCTGCGCGACAACATGGACACCGAGATCGAGCGTGCCATCCTGCTCAAGACCCTGTCTGAACAGCAGATCGCCGAGCTGTACCCGGCCTACTCCGAAGACATGCCGGTGATCGTGCCTGATTTTGAACTGAGCGAAGAATCGATCAGCGTGCAGCAACTGGCTCCGCATGGGGCTGAGCTGTCTGCGCTGATGGAAACCCTGAGCAGCCGCGTGGCGGCTTTGGATGCGCTGTTGGACAGCGACCCGAATGCAGACCTGGGCTCCAACAGTTGGGTCGTCTCAGGCGAGCTGACGGCCAGCGGCATGCCGCTGTTCGCCAATGACCCGCACCTGGGCCAGAGCGCTCCTTCCATCTGGTATCAGGTGGGTTTGCACTGTGAGCCGGTGGGGCCGGATTGCAATTACAACGCGGCGGGCGTGTCCTTTGTGGGTGCGCCGGGCGTGGTGCTTGGCCACAACGACCGCATCGCCTGGGGCTTCACCAATGTGGGGCCGGATGTGATGGACCTGTACGTCGTGCTGGTCAACCCGGACAACCCGTTCCAGTATGAGATGAACGGCCAGTGGGTTGACATGCAGGTGGTGACCGAAGAGATCGTGGTGGCCGGCGGCGAAACCATCGAGATGCCGGTGCGCATCACGCAGTTCGGGCCGATCGTTTCGGACACCTACGGCAGCCTGACTGACTTCGACGAGACATCGGGCCTGAACCTGCCCGAGAACTATGCCGTGGCTTTGAGCTGGACGGCGCTGCAGCCGGGCGCTACGCTGCAGTCCCTGTTCAAACTCAACCGAGCCCAGAACTTCGAAGAGTTCCGTGAGGCGGCGCGTGAGTTTGTGGTGCCCTCGCAGAACCTGCTGTATGCGGATGTGGACGGCAACATCGGCTACCAGATGCCCGGCTACATCCCGCTGCGCGCGGCGGGCGATGGCCGCTTCCCGGCTCCGGGTTGGACAGACCAGTTCGGCTGGGTTGGCTACATTCCGTTCGAGCACCTGCCGTATGACTACAACCCGGCTTCCGGCTACATTGTGACCGCCAACAATGCGGTGGTGGATGCAGAGTACCCGTACCGGATCGCGGATGTGTGGGATTACGGCTACCGCGCCCAGCGCATTGTGGACATGATCGAGAATGCACCCGGCCCGATTGATGTCGCCTACTATCAGGAGATGCTGGGCGACAACATGAACCTGGGCGCCCTGCCGGTGGCAGACGCCCTGGTGGCGCTGGACTATGGGGATGCGCGCCTGAACGAGCTGCGCGACCTGCTGGCGCAGTGGGATGGCCGCAATGACAAGGAATCGGCCGGCGCAGCGTTGTTCGTGCCGGTGTGGAAGCACCTGCTGGCCCAGACCTTCAACGATGACCTGCCTGAGGACGCCTGGCCGAACGCCGGCGGCGGCAGTGGTTGGTACACCGTGATGGAGAGCCTGCTGGCGCAGCCTGACAGCGCCTGGTGGGATGACCGCGCCACGGCCGACGTGGTGGAGACGCGTGACGACATTCTGGCGCGCGCCTTTGCCGCCGGCGTGGACGAAGTGGAAGACAAGCTGGGCAAGGATGAGAGCCAGTGGGCCTGGGGTGACCTGCACACCATCACCTTTGAACATGGCGTGATGAGCAGCTTCCCGCTGATCGATCGCTTGTTCAACCCTGGCCCGTATCGTCTGTCGGGCGGCAATTCCATTGTGAATGCCACCGGCTGGGGCGGCAGCCCGGACTACAACACCAGCACGATCCCCTCCAAGCGCACCCTGTTTGATCTGAGTGATTGGCAGAATGGCTTGCAGATCATCTCGCTAGGCCAGTCTGGGCATGTGAACCACGAGCACTATGCGGACCTGGCGCCGCTGTGGGCGGATATCGAGTTCATCCCGCTGCACTGGGAGCGTGATGCCATTGAAGCCGCGGCCGAGGGGCGCCTGCTGCTGAAGCCGTAAGGCCACTAGTGTAAGAAAAAGGCCAGGCAGGAATATTCTTGCCTGGCCTTTTTGGTTAGTTTCCACATAGCCGAGTTACGATAAGATACCGCTTATCGTGAAGCGCAAACCCAGGATCTTGTTCGTTTTGCTGTGCGTTGCTGTGTTAGCGTTGCAACTCAGCCAGCTTGCGGCGCGCTTTTTGCCTGTTGCCGCACAGATACGTCAGGATATTGGCAAGTCATCGGCCTGGCGTGGGGCCAACTTTGCCTTTGGCCGGGAAGCGGCTGCCTATCTGGAGTTTGTAAATCGCTCCGTTCCAGTAGATGTTCCGATCCTGTTGGGCAACCCCGCCGGGCCAGAGTATTTGGCCCGGCCTGTGGATGCGCAGATCTTTTTGTTTCCGCATCATGTATATAACTGTGTAAGTGACCAGTATCCGCGTTGCGTGACGGAAGGCGCACTGCAAGCGGCGTTGATAACAGACGCAGAGACCGCCGCCCTGGTGCAGGGCTCGCCGGCATACGGAGCGCATACAGATGATCTTGGATTGCTGTTCAGTGGGGATGCGCCGGAAGTTCAACACTCCACCTGGCGAGACTATTCCAGCGCCGCAGAATTTCTATTCGGTTACGTTCCCCCCTTGCTCCTGGCGTTGGCGATCGTGGCGCCGGCCATCTTGCTTGCCGCGTTCGGCCTCCCGAAACTGAACGCGCCCCTGCACATTGGAACCGGCATTGCCGTTGGCCTTGGCGTGCACTCATTGTTAGTATTCCTTGGCTTGCAATTCACCGCGGGAGTAATATCTGGGGGCCTGGTCATTGCCTGTGTGGTGTTGCCGTGGATATTGGTCGTACTTCTGCGTCGCCCGTTGCTGGCCCTGAATTGGGGGACATGGCTCGATCTGCCGAGGTATTGGCCCATCTATCTGACCGTAGTCTGTTTTTGGGGGATAGCCGCTTTTATTGGCACAGGCACCGCCTACTCATACGTTGACGAGTACTTGTTGTGGGCGGCGAAAAGCTACGGCATTGTGGCCGAGGGGCTGAAAACAGGGCTCAGTGGTTGGGGCACCTTCACCACCCGCTACCCACTCAACATCTTTTTGAACATCGCCGGCTTTGCCAGCCTTTTTGGCGATCGCCTGCCCGAATCGAAATTGATCTTCCCCGTGCTGTATGCTGCCATGCTGCTTATGATGGGCGGCTGGATTCAACAAAGAGGCGGGCGTACCTGGGCCTGGGTGGGCGTCTTGATCTTCGCCAGTTCTCCGCTGCTATTCTTTCATGCCACCCTTGGGTATGCCAATCTGGCCCTCTCTGTGTATTCAATAGGCGCGTTGGTGATCGGCCTGTCCAGAACGAAGGGGGCGCCGATGTGGGCAGGCATCCTTTTGGTCCTGGCTGCCTGGACGCGGCCAGAGGGTTTAACGATCAGCGCCATGCTGGGATTTCTGCTATTTGTGTCCTATTGGCGCCTTGATAAAGACAAGAAAGCCCATACATTCCTTGCGATCGCCCTCCCATTGACCTTGTTTGTACTGGCTTGGTCATTGGTGGCTCCGCGGCTATATGCAGATGCAGGATTCGCGGAGGGATTATTTACGGGCAACCTGCGCAGCCTGCTGAGTGGGCACATCAATTGGAATGAGTTGGTTTTCACCATCCGGTGGCTTTTTGTTTACCTTTTTTCGCTGCAACCCATTGCCTGGGGCGGTTTAACTTTGTTTCTTGTGCTAGCCGCTGCGGCGGCGCTAATCATGCGAGCTTACCCGGATGCGACTGAGCTCGCCCTGCTGGTGGCTGGCGTTGGTGTGCTGGCGATCATTGCCGGCGGCTATTTCATGACATCTTACGCTTCAGACGGGCAGGATGTTAGTTGGTGGGTGCTGACCGGGATGGATCGCATGATCATGCCTGGCGTGGTCATGCTGTGGGCGGCCGCGTTTGCAGGCAGCCTGCGCATTTTTGGTCTGGCAGAACCAGGTGAACCTCGCGAAACTCTGAGTAGTTAAGTAGCCTGGCTGCGTCTTGGAATGGCGGCAGGACGCAACTGCCTGTTCATCGAGATGATGATGCCCACCGAGGTGAGCGTGATCATAAGCAAGACCGCCCAGGCTGCCACCTCGCGCCCTTGCAGTAACGCGGGCGTGAGGCTTTGCAGCACCACGATGCCATTCCACAAGCCGTGCAGCAGGATGTTGAAACTGTAGACCAGGAAGACGTTCAGCGCTTTGGCCTCGTTCTTGGCGCGGGCGATGGCCCAGCCCATTAGCCCGGCGGTGGCGATGTGAAAGGCGGTGGCGCCGAAGCGCACCGTGGTGGTACTGGCCCATTCCAGGATGCTGGCGGAGAAGAGATTCTCCATCAGCGCGAAACCAGCGCCGCCCAGCAGGCCGATGGCGAAGCCCTGGGCGTTGGTGATGGGGCGGCGCCAGATCAGGATCCACAGGGCGATGGGCTTGAACAGCTCTTCGATCAAGGGCGTGAAGAGGGACAGGTCCAGCAGCAGCAAGCCAAGAATGAACGGATCGTTGAAGAAATCATGCAGGAGCGCCAGCATTTGTTCGCTGTCTTGCAGGTTGGGCAACACGGCTTCGATGTGCGGGATCTGGTTGGCGAGAAAAGGCGTGTTGAGCACGTAGATCGTGCCAATGATGAGCAGGCCAAGGCCCACGATGAGTTCAAGGATGATGGCGACCAGAGGCGCGGCGGTGAGCCCGCTGGCGAAGGCGCCCCAGGTGAGCCTGGGGCCGCCGAGCCTAAGGCCGCGCAGCCCCAGCCATACCAGGCCGCCGACTGACAGCGAGGCGGCCAGGATGTGCACGGGCGGCAGCACGATGTGAAGTTCAGCTTGCAGCAGCCAGCTGCCCGCCAGGATGGCGAGCGGCAGAACGACGAAGGCCAGCACGGCGATGCGGTTATCCAGCTTGAGGCGCGGCAGCGGCTTATTGAAGAGATGGGCCAGGCTTAGCACGGCGGAGGGCAGCAGCAGGAGGCCGGCCCAGATGGCGGCGGCCGAAGTGAGCA
Organism: Anaerolineales bacterium; assembly: GCA_019637675.1. Classification (GTDB taxonomy): domain Bacteria; phylum Chloroflexota; class Anaerolineae; order Anaerolineales; family UBA11579; genus JAMCZK01. The sequence goes on from JAHBVE010000003.1 coordinate 449,758, forward strand.
AGACATCCCAGTCGGGGCCGGCGGCCGTCTCGAACAGGGGTTGCAAGGCGACATAGGCCAGCGAACTCACGCCGATGCTGAGAAAGCCGGCTGCGCCGAAACTGCTGCCGAGGAATTGCAGCCACGAGACCCAGTTGAAGCGCGGTTTGGCCGGCCGGCTGGCCGCGGGTCGGCTCATTGCTCCTCGATGGTGATATTGAGGATCTGGTCGCCCGGGGGCAGGCCGAGGGCCTGCGAGGGGTCACGCGCCGTCAGGGCTTCGACCACGTTCATGCCCTGGATGACCTGCCCGAATATGGAGTAGCCGCCGTTGAGGTGCTGGGCGGGGCCGTAGGTGATGAAGAATTGGCTGCCGTTGGAGGTAGGGCCGGAGTTGGCCATGGCCAGCAGGCCGGCGCGGTCAAACAGCAGGTTGGAGCTGGTCTCGATGGCGAAGGCGTAGCCCGGCCCGCCGTAGCCCGTGCCGCTGGGGTCGCCCGCCTGGGCTACGAAACCCGGCAGCACGCGGTGGAAGGTGACGTCTTCGAACCAGCCTTGCTGGGCCAGGAAGACGAAACTGTTCACGGCGAAAGGCGCTGTTTCAGGGAAGAGCTCGACCACGATGTTGCCGCGTTCGGTGGCGATGGTGGCGGTGTAGCTGACACCGGGCTCCAACTGCATGTCAGGGCAGCGGTTGAACTGGCGCTCGGCCAGCAGCTTGAGGCGCAGGATGATGTCGAGGCTGTCAAAATCGATCGGGCCGCCGTACGGGCCTTCGTTGGTGATGACGAAGGGCAGCGTGCCGAGTGCCTGGGCCTGGCCTTGATCCCAGGCGGCCTGGGCCTGGGCGGCCAACTCTTCACTTTCCAGGGCTGCGGCAAAGTCAGTGCGGTCCATGCCCAGCGTGGTAGCTTGCTGCGCCAGCCAATCGTCGAATTCGCTGGCGCTCAGGTTGGTCCACTCGGCTTGCTGGCCGTAGAGCACATCGTACATTTCCCAGAACATGCCCTGCTGGCCGGCAGCCTCGGCGGCCACTACGGCCTGGGCGGCTTTGTCATTCAGCGGCTGCTCGGGCGTGCCGATGAGCGGGTAGTGGCGGTAGACCAGGCGAATATCGTCCGGGTATTGGGCTTGCAGGCGGTTCAGCGTTTCGGCGAACACGGCGCAGGTGGGGCACTGGAAATCACTGTAGACCAGCAGAACGATGGGGGCGTCGTGCGGGCCGCGGGCCCAGTCCGCATCGCTGATGGCAGCGAACGGCATGCGGTTGAAATAAGTCACATCACGCGGGGCACTGATGGAGGTGCACTGCATGGCTGGGTAGTCGCCTCCGGCGGCGGCGGCGCTGGTGGGCTGGCTGGCTTGCGGGGCTGGCGGCGTGGCGGCGGGTGCGCCGCCGCAGGCAGCCAGCAGCAGCGCCAGTATGCTGCAGAGAATGATGAGGCGGGATGGCATGGGCGGATTCTACCAGCGGGCTTATTGCAGGCTGGCGAGCAGGCTTTGCAGCTCTTCGAACGAGGTGAGCCCCTGCATGTGATGGATGAAATCGGCCAGGGTGGGGCTGAGGCGGCGCAGCTGGCGCACGGCCTCGCCGACCGGGTCTTCGCCGGCCGGGCCAATGGGCGTATCAGCGTAGCTGCCATAGAAAGCGAAGTAAGCCTGGTTGAGCTTGCGGATGGCGTAGCCGTTCTCCCAGAACACCAGGCGGCGCGCTTCCATGTAGGCTTCGGCTTCCTCCACTTTGCCCTCAGCCAGCAGCGCGTCCACGCGCAGGCGGGTGATATGCATCTGCTCGCGAAAGTCGAAGGCGGGCGGCTCATCCGCCCGCGGCGGCACGCGGCTGGGCGCAGGCGGTGGGGCGTATTCCGGATAGTAGTGGGCGATGACGGCCGCGCCGATCTCTTTGCCGAACAGGTTGGCGGCGGTCTCGTTCATCGTGGTCAGATCTTGCGATTTGCTGTAGTTGAGGCCGAGCGGATGCCAGGCCAGGTAGTTGTGCAGCCATTCATGGGCGATGACCTCGCTAAGCCAGTTGAGCGAACTGGTCTGGGCCACCATGGTGGGATAGGTGCCGATGCCGCCCACGGGCACCACCAGGGCTGAGACATCCAGCGCATCGGTGACGGCATCCTCGATGGCGATGTGCTGCTCCAGGGTCAGGGCGGTCTCGAGCGAGAGATTGGCCAGCTGGCCAATGCTGTCACGCGGCGAAACCACCAGCGCCCAGGGCAGCGGCGTGCTGTGATAAAGCAGCGGCGGGATGGGCTGGCCGCCGCTGGTGAAGCCGTGCTGGGCCAGCGTTTGGGTGAGCTGGGCTTGCAATATGCTCTCGGCCAACGGCGCCTGCTCGGCGCGCTGGGTATATAGCGTATCGAGGAAGGCGCGGGTTTCTTCCAGCTGGGCGGACACATCGCCCGGGTCGGCGTGCAGTTGGTTGAGCACGGCTTCCTGGATCTGGATCTGGGCGATCAGGGCCATGAAATCACGCACCAGCTGGGTCTGCGCATCCTCCGGTAGGTATTGGTGCGCCCCCAGGGCTACCTGCTGCAGCTTGAGGAGGGCCGCATCCAGGGTCCAGCTCACATAGTCGAACTCCACGGCGCGGGTGAAGGCGCGTACCTGCTCGCGCGAGTCGGACAGCGGGGCGGTGGAGGTGACCAGGACGGTGGAGTAGGCTGCCAGCAGCAGGCACAGCAGGATGCGGCGCATGCTGGGCATGATACTGCCCATTGCGCCGGGGCGGATGAGGGCTGGTTTAGCGCACAGGTGTTTTTGGCTATAATCCCAAGCCATGAATTTTCTTATCACCGGCGCGGCGGGTTTTCTCGGCTCGGCGCTGGCCAATCAACTGGCGCGTGAAGGCCACCTGGTGCGGGGCATTGACAACCTCTCCAGTGGCGAGCCGCAAGTGCTGTTCGACGATGTGCACTTCACTCGCGGGGATGTGAACGACCGCCCCAAGCTGTGGACCCTGTTGCAAGACATTGACTGCGTGTATCACCTGGCGGCGCGGGTGCTGGTGGCCGAATCGCTGCTGTATCCGCGCGAATATACCGACGCCAATGTGGGCGGCACGGTCAGCCTGATGGAAGCCATGCGGGATGTGGGCGTGCGCCGCGTGGTGTTCGCTTCCTCCGGCGCGGTGTACGGCGACCAGCAGGAGCAGCCGCTGCGCGAGGATGCATCCCCCTTCCCGCATTCGCCGTACGCGGTCTCCAAGCTGGCGGCGGAATACTATGTGCGCACGATCGGCGCTCTGTGGGGCATCGAGACGGTGTGCTTGCGCATCTTCAATGCGTATGGGCCGGGGCAGCACCTGCCGCCCTCGCACCCGCCGGTGGTGGCGAATTGGCTGCGCCAGGCGGTACGCGGCGGCTCGCTGGTGGTGCACGGCGACGGCAACCAGACGCGTGATTTCATCCATGTCAGCGATGTGGTGCGCGCCCTGGTGGCGGCGGCCACTGCGCCGGGCGTTGACCAGCGCGTGATCAATGTGGGCAGCGGGCAGGAAACCCGCATGCGTGACCTGGCCGAGATGATCCTGGAGATCACCGGCCAGCGCGGCGAGACCTTGTACACGCCGCACAACGCGGCCGGCGTCTCGCGCATGTGCGCGGATACGCAGCTGGCCGCCAAGCTGCTGGGCTTCACAGCGCGCATGCCGCTAGAGAAGGGTCTCAAACAAACCCTAAAAGAAGACGCCCGTTTCAAGGGCGCCTAGTCTTTTTATTCTTTTGTCCGAGTTCTCGGAAGCTATTCCACTTTGAAACGCTGAATGATCTCGGCGTACTGGGCCAAGCGCTCAGGCGAAGGGTCCTTGCCGCCAAAGGTCAGGAAGACCTTGAAGGCTGCGTTGCCCTGCGGGTCAAAGAACTGCACGCTGAGCGCGTCCTTGCCGTCGGTGTGGCTGGGTTTGGTGACGGCGAAGATGCTGGCCAGGCCGGCGATGCGAATGTGCATATCCAGCGAAGGGGTCTGTACATTGAAGAAGCCGTGCGTGGTGCTGAACTTGCCGAAGCTGCCGACTGCTTCCAGCGTGGCGCCGCCGTTGGAGACAACGACATGCACATCGCCCAGTGTTTCAAAAGAGCGGATGATGGCTTCCCACTGCTGCGCATCCAGTTCGATGGCGAGTTCGGCCGGCATGGCGCGCACCACTTCCAGCTCGGGCACGCCGAGCTGGCGGGCCAGCACCAGCACCATTTGCTTGCGATCGCTGTCATAGGCCTTGCGAATGGCCTCGGCGCGCTCGATCTCGTTCAGTCCGTCTAACTTCGGCAGGCTGTTTTCCAATACCATGGCTATATCCTTAACGTAGGCGAATTCAACTATTCTACATCACGCGCTACAGAATCTGCAGCACATGCAATGGCCCCAGCAGCCCCAGGGAGCGCAGGCCCAGCAGGATCAGCGCACCCAGCGCCCAGTAACCCAGCAGGTAGACCCAATCCCAGTGGCTGAAACGCATGCGGCGGAAGTAGGTGCGGTGGCTGTGGGCGCCAAAGGCGCGTGCGTCCATGGCCAGGGCGGTGCGCTCGGCCTGGCGGATGGCGGTGGTGAGCAGCGGCACCGCAGAGCGGCGCAGCTGCTCCAGCTTGCCGCGCCAGCCCGGCTGGCTGTCCACGCCGCGCACGCGGTGGGCGGCGTGCACTACGCTCATCTCGCTTTGCAGCATGGGGATGAAGCGGAAGGCGGCCAGCGTGCTGTAGCCGATGCGGTACGGCAGGCGGGCCTGCTGCACCAGGGCGCGCACGAAATCAGCAGAATCGGTGGTGAGCGAGAAGGGCAGCGAGCTGATCAGCACGCCGAGGATGCGCACGCCGGTGACCAGCGCAATGTACAGGCCGCCCTGGTAGAGCTTGACCGGCCCAAGCGCCCACAGCAGCGGCGTATCCGCCACCAGGCTTTGGCGCACGAGGAACGGGTACAGCGCCGTAAAAAAGAGCACGAGCATCAGCAAGGGGCCGAGCAGGCGCAGGAAACGACCGAGTTTGACGCGGCCGAGAACCAGCAGGGTCAGGCTGATCAGCGTAACGAATGCCAGCGGCGTCCACGGCTCGCTGGCCAGCAGCATCAGCGCCATCTGCGGGAGGGCGACCAGCAGCTTGCTCAGCGGGTTGAGCCGGTGCAGGAACGAGTCGTGAGGCTGGTAGAGGGTCTGCATGGCTACTGGCTCAGCGCAATGTAGTCGGTCATGGTGAGCACGTTGCGCAGATGCGGGTGCTCGGTGGCCAGCAGGGCGGAGAGGCGCGCCAGCGGCGGCAGGGTCAGGCGCGCGTCGGAGAGCAGCTGCGGCATGCCGGCCAGCTCGGCCGGGGCGCCGTCGAACAGCACTTTGCCGGCGCTCATCGCCACGACGCGGTTGGCATTCTCCAGCACCAGGCGCATGTCGTGCGTGATGACGATGACGGTCTTGCCCTGCTGGTTGAGGCCGCGCAAAATATCCAGCAGCGCAGTGGCGTTGCGCTCATCCTGGCCGAAAGTGGGCTCATCCAGGATCAGCACATCCTGCCCCAGGGCCAGCATGCTGGCTACGCTGAGGCGGCGCTTCTCGCCGTAGCTCAGCGTGAAGGGGTTGGCCTTGGCATAACGCCACAGGCCAAAGGTTTCGAGCAATTCCTGGGTCTTGCGGGCGATGATGTCTTCCGGCTCCTGCATGACGCGCAGGCCATAGGCCACTTCATCCCACACGGTCTCGGTAACGAACTGGTGCTCAGGGTTTTGGAAAACGTAGCCGATGCGGCGGGCCAACTGCTTGGCGGGGATGCTGGTGAATTCTTCGCCGTGCAGGGCAATGCTGCCGGCCGGCGGGGGGATGATGCCCATCAGGTGCTTGGCCAGGGTGGTCTTGCCGGCGCCATTGGCGCCGACGATGGCGAGGAAATCGCCTTTATTGATCTTGACCGAGACGTCCTGCAGCGCCTGCAAGTGCCCGTAGGCGAAGGAAAGTTGTTTGACTTCGAGGGCGGGCGCGGCCTGGCTGCTGCGCGCCGGCTGCTGCGCGGCCGGGGTGGCGTTCGCCACCCACGGACGGAAGGCGCGTACTGCTTCGCCCAGGGTGATCGGAAAGAGCGACAGCTCCACGCCGCGGCGGCGCAGCTCGTGCGCCAGGACCGCCACCTGCGGCATCCATACACCCAGTTCCTGCAAGGCCGGGCCGTGTTCGTCGAACACCAGGCGCGGCGGGCCATCCGCCAGGATGCCACCCTGCGGGTTGAGCACGACCACACGGTCGATCAGATGCATGAGCTCATCGAGCTTGTGCTCGATGAGCACCAAGGTGTGCTTGCCGCGCGATTTGAGCTCGGCCAATAGGGCGAACACCTGCTGCGTGCCCATCGAATCGAGGTTGGCGGTGGGCTCGTCGAACACCAGGATCTCGGGCTGCATGGCCAGCAGTGAGGCCAGCGCCACGCGCTGCTTCTCGCCGCCGGAGAGGGCTGAAACGGGACGGTCGCGCAGGGCCAGCACGCCCACATCGGTCAGCACCTGCTGGATGCGCGCATCCATGCCGGCCGGGTCGTGCCCCAGGTTCTCCAAGCCGAAGACGATCTCGTCTTCAACCTTGAGCGTAGCGAACTGGGCATCCGGGTCTTGAAACAAGATGCCGACCTGCTGCGCCAGGTCGGCAACGCTGTGCTCCTGCGTGTCCAGGCCGGTGACGCGCACCTGGCCCTCGCGCAGCTCGCCAACGGCCTGCGGCAGCAGGCCGTTGAGGGTCAGCGCCAGCGTGCTCTTGCCGGAGCCGGACGGCCCGAGCAAGAGCACGGTTTCGCCCTGCTGCACATCCAGGCTAAGCTGGTTGAGGGCCGCGAGTTTGCGACGCGCGTACTTTACCGTAAGCGCGCGGATCTCAATAATAGGCATCTACGAAACTTAAGCCAGGAACAGACGGATATCTTCAACCATGAAGACGGCCAAAATGCTGATCATGAGCACGCTCAGTGCGATGTAGCGCCAACGCCAGGAAGTGTTCCACAGGCGGTAGATGTTGTAGAGTATCACACTCAGGGCAACAACATCAATGATGATGCTAATGATCAGCGAAACGGAACCGCTCAGCCCAACAAAGGGCAGCACGAACGGCAGCACGATGTACTGCAGCGTGCAGCGGATGGCAACGAACACCAGGTAGCCTGCCATGCTGCGGTCGCTGCGCTTGACCTGCTCCGGGCTGGGCGCGGCAAGTTCCTTGTTGGTTTGGCTGGTCTGCATTGGTTTAGATCTCATCCGCAGTGGTTTCTCCCAAAGCGGTGTTGGCCAGAACGCCGGTCTTGACCACGGAATTGGCCAGGTAGCGCGCCACCAGCGAGCAGGCGGCGAACACGGCGGCCGAGACCACGGCAGCGATCAGCAGGATGCTGGGCTCGAAGGCGGTCGTGCGCAGCATGGAGCCAAGGATCAGCAGGTACACCGTGACGCCGGAGGCCATGCCCAGCCACAGCATGCGCGCCGTGGTGAAGTTGCGATAGCGGGTCAGCAGCCAGGTGAACAGCTCGCCCACCAGGCCGATCAGGCCGCCGATCATGAGCACGATCAGGCTGTACGGGCCAAGCATGGAGGGCAGCGCGCTCAGGATGCTGGCCAGGATTGTGGCGCCCGGCTTGCGCATGACGTAGGCGGCAAATGCGGCCGGCAGGAAGTACAGGCCGCCCAGGATGGCGCGGGTGAAGATACCGCCGGCGCTCAGCAGGCCGGCGTACGCCCAGGTGACCGGGATCAGCAGCACGCCGAAGGCCAGGCCGATCACAATGGTGACCAGCAGATCACGCGTGCTCCAGGTACCCTTAGAAGACTTTTTAGCCATTTACTAACTACCTTTCCCTTGCTACAAGGCAAGTTGTACCACTTTCTGGCAGCGTTGACGGGGCTTGCCGAAAGGGCATAGAATGAATTGCTTGGTGTCCCTGCAGGGGCGATCAGGCATTTCTGCAGGCCGGGGCGCAACCCGGCCTGCAGCTTTAATATCGTGGGTAGCAGGCAGACTATACGCCCGCCCGCTGGCCGAATCTAGGCCCTATGCTCAAAATGGGGTTCGCCTGCGTTGAAGTTATTAACCAGGCGTGGCAGCCCCGGCCTTGCGGTTGTGCTTCTTGAGCCCCTCAGCCAGCAGATAACTGCCGATGACGATGCCGGCCGCCAGCCCTTGCAAGGCAAGGCCCTCCCAGGTGGCGTAAAGGCCAAACCACATCCCGGTCCAATACGGCAACGTGATGCCCATGGTGTGAGCCGGCAGCCAGCCCAGCAGTTGGAGTACATAGGTGGTCTTGCCGACCATGACCAATAGCACCGCCCCGATCATGATGCCGGTCACGATGAGCATCTTCTTGTGCGGCAACCGGCTCTGGAAGCGGAAGGTCAGGAAGCCGATGATGCAGGTGAGCAGCAAGCCGATGGCCACCCCGCCCAGCACGACGGCGCTGCCGCCATCCAGCACCAGAGCCTGCAAGAACAGCACGGTCTCGAAGCCTTCACGGTAGACGCTGGTGAAGCCGAGCGAGATGAGGCCCAGCCATACGCCGGTCTCGCCGGAGAGCAGGCGGCGTTTGCGGCCATGGAAGGCGGCCAGCCAATTATCCCAGTAGCTTTTATGGAAGAACCAGTTGGTGATGAGCAGCAGCACCACGATGGCGATCAGCGAGACGATCGCTTCCAGTGTTTCGCCGTAGCGGGCCAGCGAGAGCAGCACGCTGCGCGCCAGGCTCCAGGTCAGCACAGTGGCCAGCAGGGCCAGCCCGGTGCCGACCCACAGCGGCTTGCGATACTGCTGGTTCTGCAGCTTGAGGCTGCCCATCAGCGAAGCCAGGATGAGCACCGCCTCCAACCCTTCGCGGAAGACGATGACAGCCGCGTTGGTGGCGATGGCGCCCGGGGCGCTCTGCACTGAGAGCAGTTTCTGCACTTGCTGCAGCTCGCTGTTGAGCGCCACGCGCACGCTGCGGATCTCTTGCAGCGGCGCCTGGCGGGCGATCAGACTGCTCAGCCCGTGTGGGCGGCTGGCGTCGCCGTTCCAGAACAGCGCTTCGACCCGCAGCTTGAGCTGCGGGTCAAGTGAGGTCAGGCGCGCTTCGGGGCCGCTTTCCATTACTGCATACGCTTCCAGCCGGGCCGATTCCGCCATGGCGTAATCAGCGGCGCGCACGGCGTTCTCCATCTGGTCAAGCATCGAGGCGATGACGTCAAAATCGCCGGCCACGCTCTGCTGTTTCCACTCCGCTGGCATCAAGGTGTCCAGGGTGGACATGATCTCTTCGGCCTGCTGGTTGAGCAGGCGTGGCTCGGCCACTGCGCCGCCGGTGTTGGCGGCCAGCAGGTGGCCGCCCATGCTGTCGAGCAGTGCAGCGGTGTTGGCGGTGGCGGCGGAGTCCGTATCCGCCAGCACGTCTTGCAGATCGGCAAAGGCGGCCTGGGCCGCCTCATGGAAGGTGACGGCTTCCTGGATCTCGAACTGCAGTGTGACCTGGCCATTGCTTACGCCGCGGCCGTACTCCAGCGGCACCAGATAGATGTAGCGCAGCAGCTGCCCGGCGCGGCGGGCCTGCTCCTCCGGGCTTAGTGGCGCGGCGCGGAAATTCTCCAGCGCCGTTTGCACTTCGGCGGTCGCGGTCGCCAGGTTGCCGGCGCCCAGGGCGGCCTGCTGCAGGTGCGCAAAGGCGGCTTGCGCCGTAGCCAGCGCGGCTTCGCCGCGCTGCTGGGCGTAGGCGGGCGCCAGGATGGCGAAGTAGCCCTGGGCCAGCCCGGCCAGCTCGGCCCGGCGCACGGCGAAGTTGCTGGCATCCGCTTGCGCCAGCTCGCGCAGCGCTTCGTTGAGGCGCGCCTGGTAGGTGTCATACAGATCCGCGCGCAGGAACTGTTCGGCCGTCTCGCTATCTACTTCCCCATTGGCCAGACCCAGCAGGGCGACGGTGGCGTCGCCATTGGGCCGGCTAAAACGGTTGGCGGTGCGGAACTCGCGCACCGGCAGCCAGGCCTGGGCGCTGGCCGCGTCGCCAGCGCGCACGGCTTGCTCTACGCGGCTGTAACTGGCCGCCAGGACCGCAGTCCAGGCTTGCGCACGCGCCGCGGCAAAGGCGGCCGGGTCATTTGCATTCACCGCGGCTTGCATGGCCGCCAACGCGGCCTGCAAGCGCTGGCCGGCGGCCGGGTCGGCCGCAGCCAGTTGCTGGCCAAACTCGCCGGCCAGGATGGTTTGGGCTTTTGCCAGCTCGGCTGGCGCGCCGTCTTCGCCGGCCAGCAGGTGGCGCTGGGCGGTGAACAGGGCGCCGCGCAGCGCCTCGGCCTGGGCAGCCGGGTGCTCGCCCCCGGCGCGGGCAGGGCTCGCCGTGCTTAGCACGGCGAGCCCTGTGATCACAAGCGCGAACAGCAGCTTGTTGAGTTTCAAACGAGCCTTACTCGGCGATCTCTACGTTCAGGGCAGCAGCCACCTGGGCCACCTGCCCGGCCACCGCGGTGGCGCGGTCCTGAGCTTCCTGGCCCAGTACATCCGCTTCCTCGGCGGTGAAGACCTTGCCAGCCTGCTCATCGGCGTACACGCCGGCGACAAACGCCTTCAGGTCAGCCAGGCCCTGCTCGATCTGCTCCGCTTGGGCGGCATCGTAGGCGGTCACCTGCGGCTTGATCTCGGTGTAGACCACCTGCAGACTGGTCAGGATGTCCTGAATGTCGGCCAGGCGGGAGATGACCACGAAGTCACGCTGGGTGGAGGCGTCCCCGGCCACGAAGCGGGAATTCTTCCAGGATTCGAAGTATTCGCTCATCGTGGGCACCATCACCACCAGGGCGGTGTACGCATCCGACTCGGTCGGGCTCCAGGCGGCGGTGGCGTCCTTGAGCTCCACAATGTAGCTGTGGGTCAGGTCGGCCGCGCCTTTGAGCACGTTGGCGTCCGGCAGCAGGTCAGAGAAGCTGTCGCCGTTGCCGTCCACATCTGCGGCCACGCCGCTGCTGTACTCGGGATAGGTGCCCCACAGGGTGCTTTCCAGCACGCCGAAGAGGTTACCCGGCTGCGGCAGCACACGGCCATCCGGCAATTCGATGTCAAAGGGCACCGCGCCCTCCGGGTCTTCCTCGGCGGAGGCGCCAGCATCCAGGATCACATCATAGTCAGCCAGGGTGGGCACACCGGCCACGATGCCTTCGGTCTGCTCGTACAACGGGCTGACCTCCAGCCAGGCGGCACGCGCATCCTGAATGGCCTGCGAGGCTTCGGCCGAGTGATCGGCCCACAAGGCTTCGTAGTCGAAGCCGGCGGCCTCGGCCAGGGCGTAGTACTCGTCAGACGCGGCCACCAGATCCTGGCTGGCGCCTTCGAGCTCCGCCACCTTGGCGGTGAGGTAATCCTTGATGCCGCTCAGGTCACTGCCGCTGGTAGCGGCGGTGGTGGCCGGCGCGGCGGCTGGCTGGCAAGCCGCCAGCAAAACAGCCAGTGCAGCCAAAACAAACACGACTCTCTTCATGAAAGTCTCCTTCTCTCCTTTGCTTGTACAAAGGGCAAATGATTTTTTTGCAGGGGGATTGGCGTTGGCCGCGGGAGACCGCGGTGCGTCAAGGCGCACCTACACGACTGACTATAGTGATGTGCTGCAGCAGAATCTAGACACCACGCTCAATATGCATATCGCCTTCAGTGATGGGCGAGAACACCTATGTTTAAACTATTTGCTGATCCACACCAGCAAGGAATTGCTTTTTCGCTGCATCATGAACAAAAAGAAGCAAATTTTTGGTGATTCATACTTTGATAAGAGCAAGACGAATCAGAAAGAGGTGTAGCGCAGAAAAAACTTTAAGGTATTTGATATGAAACTTGATCCAAGAGCTTCTTTTGCCTGATTCGCACCATGCCTTGGGGGGCGCCAGCCTATACCCCCATGTGTGGGTGCGCTGTTCAAACTTCAGAATGATGGCAATGGATAGAAACGCGCAAGAAATTTTAAAAAGCACGCTCTCTTAAAGAATGTGATTCTTTTAGGTTTTTGTAGGCGATTCAACGGCAAAAATCCTTGACCGCAATGCGGCTTTTGTTACAATGCCGCCCCTCAGCGCATTGCACAACACGCGCGGGACAGCAAATCTTTACCATATAGCTGAACATCCCAACCAGAAGCTCTGGATGTGAATTTGCAGAGCTTCTCTTCGTCTACATTGTGTGACGAGCTGAGAGAGAGGAGAGCCGTTGAACGCAAGCCACGCTTGGCAAGCTGCCCTGGGGCAGTTGCAAGTTGAAATGCCGAAGAGCACCTTTGACACCTGGGTGCGCGAAGCAGAATTCGTGGCGTACGAAGACGGCTCTTTTGTTGTGGGCGTGAACAACGCCTACGCGCGTGATTGGCTGGAAAGCCGCCTCAAGAGCACGGTCACGCGTATGTTGACCGGCATCATGAACCGCAGCGTCGAAGTGCGCTTCGTGGTGTGGACCAAAGAACAGGCCGCCCCCGCTCAACCCACGATGCGCGAGGCGCTGAGCGAGGCCGCCCCCGTTAGCCGCGTGCCGGCCGAAGCGCCAAACGCCGAGGCGTATGCCGCGTCCAGCGAACCAGAATCCCTGGTTGGGCCGCAGTTCGGCATCAACTCCCGCTACACCTTCGAAAACTTTGTCGTCGGCTCCGGCAACCGGCTGGCGCACGCCGCGTCCATGTCGGTGGCCGAGAACCCGGGCAAATCCTACAACCCGCTGTTCCTGTACGGCCGCGTGGGCCTGGGCAAAACCCACCTGCTGCGCGCCATCGGCTATGCCGCCCAGCAGCGCGGCCTGCGAGTGCTGTACGTCTCCTCCGAGGAGTTCACCAACGATCTCATCAGCGCCATTCGCAGCCAGACCACCCCGGCCTTTCGCGACAAGTACCGCTCGGCCGATGTTCTGCTGATCGATGACATCCAGTTCATTGCCGGCAAAGAATCCACGCAGGAAGAGTTCTTTCACACCTTCAACACCCTGCACGGCCAGAACAAGCAGATCGTGGTCACCTCGGACCGCTCGCCCAAGGGCTTCCTGACCCTGGAGGAGCGCCTGCGCTCCCGTTTTGAGTGGGGCCTGCTGGCCGATATTCAGCCGCCTGACTACGAGACCCGCCTGGCCATCCTGCGCAGCAATGCCGAGAAGCTGGGCCGCCCGGTGCCGGCTGAGGTGCTTGAAGTCATCGCCGAGCGCATGCAGTCCAACATCCGTGAGCTGGAAGGCGCCCTGAACCGCATTGTGGCCTATGCCTACCTGCGGGATGTGCCCCTGACGGCTGACCTGGTGGATGGCGCCCTGGCAGATATGCTGCCTGAGCCGCAAAGCCTCTCGCCCGAGAATATTGTGGAAGCGGTGGCCAAGACCTTCAATCAGCCTATGGACAAGCTGCTCTCGCGGGATCGCTCGGCCCCGGTGGCGCTGGCCCGCCAGGTGGCGATGTACCTGCTACGCGAGGAGGCTCGCCTCTCCCTGCCCATGATCGGCGAGGTGCTGGGCGGCCGCGACCACACCACCGTGATGCACGGCTACGAAAAGATCAGCGACCTGATCGAGACTGATGAGCGCTTGCGCCGCCAGGTCAGTGATCTGCGTGACCAGCTCTACGGCGAACGCACAGCTGCGCGAGCCTGACCCTAAGTGAAATAAAAAAAACGCCGCTGTAAGCGGCGTTTTTGTTTAAGCGCTGGGCAAATGGGCAGCCGGGTCAGCGCCGTTGTGCTGTAGCACAACAGCGATCTGTTGCAGGCTGGGCATGTTGTGCCCGGTGCCGATGTTCTGCACCTTGGCCGCGCCGGTGGCGTTGCCAAGCACGGCCAACTTCTCGAGCGGCAGCCCGCGCAGCACGCCGTAGATCATGGCGCCCGCCACGCTGTCGCCGGCGCCGGTGGCGTCTTTGGCTTCCACATCCAGGCCGGGGGCCTGGATGCGCTCGTCGCCGCGGGCGGCCAGCAAGCCTTGCTCGCCGCGTTTGAGCAGGATCAGCTCTGCGCCGATCTTTTGCAGGGCCTTCACCACAGCCTCGTCATCATCCAGCCCGGTCAGGCGCAGCGCCTCGCGGCGGTTCATCAGCACCACGTTGCTCATCGCGATCGCCTGCAAGTGCCAGTTGTTATCAATATCCGGGTTGCCCGGGCCGGGGTCGAAGAACGTAGTCACGCCGGCAGCGCGGGCGGCTTCGAAGCCGGCCAGCGCCAGCGCCGGGCTTTCCGGGTACTCGGCCCAGCCATCGGCAAAGAACGCATTGCCGCTTTGGATGGCGCTGCTCCACTGCGGCAGCAGGCTGCGGTGCTGCAGTGAGCCCGGGTAGCCCAGGTAGCCGGGCTCACTGTCCTCGTCTACGATCACGCCCGCTACCGGTGTATGCGCCTCGGGGCTGACGAGGAAGTGCTCCACGTCCACGCCTTCGCGGCGCAAGCCCTCGCGCACCACCAGGCCGAAGCCATCATCGCCGACTTCGCCCAGCGCACCGACCTGCACGCCGAAGCGCGCCGCCATGATGGCCACGTTGCAGGCGCCGCCCGGGCCGACCTCCATGTAGGAGAGGCGGTGGATATCACGCGCCTGCACGGGGAATTTTTGCAGACGCATGCCGATGTCTGCGATCAGATCACCCAGAATGTTCAGCTTCACTTGCTTTTCTTCTTCTTTCGCCATTGTTTGTATTCGTCCACGAAATCATCCACCGTGAGCGGCGTGCCTGGCATCTTCAAGGCTTGTGCCAGGCGCACCAGTTGCGGCGGAGCGACCTCGGCTTCATCCAGTTTTTTGGTTTGGCCCATCACATCCTCGGTCGTGCCTTCGACATGGATCTTGCCATTCAGCATCACCAGCATGCGCTGGGCGTGTTCGGCGCAAAAATCCATATCGTGCGAGATCATTATCAGCGTGCGGCCCATTCTGTGCAAATCGGTCAGGATGCGGCTGATCGCGCCGCGGCCTACTTCGTCTTGCCCAATGGTGGGCTCGTCCAGCACCAGGATGGGCGTATCCATCGCAATGGTGGCGGCCAGCGCCAGCAGCTTGCGCTGCGGCTGCGGCAGATCGTACGGGTGCGCATCGGCCATGTCGTGCAGGCCCACCAGCTTGAGGGCGCGCGCCACGCGGCGCTTGACCTCGGCTTCACTGGCGCCCAGGTTGCGCGGGCCGTAGCCGACTTCGCGGGCCAGCGTGCGCTCGAACAGCTGGTCATCCGGGTTCTGGAACAGGAAGCCGACCCGGCGCGCCAGGGCGGCGGTGGTGTGCTCGGCGCTGTCCCAATCGCCTATGTACACCTTGCCCTGGCTGGGGCGCAGCAAGCCGTTGAACAGCTTGACCAGGGTGGTCTTGCCGGCGCCGTTCTCGCCCAGGATGGCAAGCAACTGGCCGGAGGGGATGGCCAGGTCAATGCCATCCAGCGCCAGGACGCCAGACGGGTAGCGGAACGAGACGCCCTCCACGCGCAGGTTCATTTGAGGGCCTTCCTGGCCTGCTCCAGCGTAACCGGCAGCTGCTTGGTGCGCAGCAGGCGGGCGGCGGCCTCGCTGTATTGCGTGCGGCCCACGCCCAGGCGCAGCATCTGCTCCGAGCTCAGCACGGCTTGCGGGCTGCCCTCGGCGCGCAGCTTGCCGCCGCCCAGGGCGACCACGCGGTCGCAGAAGGTGGCCAGCCATTCCAGCTTGTGCTCGGCCAGGATCACGGTGATCTTGCGCGTGCTGACCAGCTTGCTGAGCGCGGTGAACACATCCCGCGTGCCGTCCGGGTCGAGCTGCGAAGTGGGCTCATCCAGCACCAGCACGCGCGGCTGCATGGCCAATATGGATGCGATGGCGATGCGCTGCTGTTGCCCGCCCGACACGGAGAACGGCGAACGCTCCGCCAGGTCTTGAATATTGACCAGCTCCAGCGCTTCGTCGATGCGGGCGCGCATCTCGTTTTGAGGTAAGCCGAGGTTCTCCAGCCCGAAGGCAATCTCTTCGCGCACCGTGAAGCGTGCCCCACTGATCTGGTTGAAGGGATTTTGGAACACCAGCCCCACCTGGCCGGCCAGTTGGCCTAGATCGAGCGAAGCCATGTCCTGCCCGTTGAAGGTGTGCTGGCCCTCGGTCTCGCCGTTGTAAAAGTGGGGCACAAAGCCGCTGAGCGCATAGCACAGCGTGCTCTTGCCGGCCCCGTTGGCGCCGACAATGCCGATGAACTCGCCCTCCGCGATGCTCAACGAGACGCGGTCGAGGGCCGACTGCTCGGTGCCTGGATACCAGTAGCTGAACTTCTTGAGCTCGATCATTGCAGAGCGCTCCACAGCCGCCACAGCAGCAGGGCCGCGGCCGCCAGCGCCAGCAGCCAGCGCAGGGCGCGCTGCAATAGGCTGTCGGCCAGCGTGTTCAAGCTGGTCTTGCGGGCCGGGCTGCTGAAGGCGCGGGCTTCCAATGCCATGGCGCGCTCGCTCACGTCCATCACGCTGCCCAGGATCAGCGGCCCGACCATGGGCAGCAGCAGGCGGGCGCGGTTGAGCAAGCCGCTTTGCAGCTCCAGGCCGCGGGCTTGCTGGGCGTCCATGATCACCTGAGCGCGGTCCTGAAAGCTGGGGAAGATCTGGATGGCGGTCAGCACCACATAAGCGATGCGCGGCGGGAAGCCGCGCTCCGTCAGGGCTTGCATCAGGTGCGGCTGGGGCGTGCTTTGCATCAGCAGGAGTGTGCCGCCCAGCGCCACCAGCAGGCGGGCGGCGAAGGTGAGGCCGGCCAGCAAACCTTCTTGCGTGAAGACAAAGCGACCTAAGTTAAATAGCACGGTCTCGCCGCCGCTGAAGAAACCCTGGATGATGGTGAGCGAGAGAACGAAAGGCCCCACGACCAGTAAGCAGGCCTTGAGGAATGCGCCCGTCAGGCGGCCCCATATCGCCAGCGGCAGCAGCAGGCCAACGAAGAGCGCCAGCAGCCAAGGCAGGCCCGGCAGGGCGGCCGCGCTGGCGAAGCACAGTGCCGTCAGCGCCACTTTGGTGAGCGGGTGCAGCCGGTGCAGGCCGCTGGAGCGCTCGATATAGATGCTGCCGCCACGCATGCGCCGATTAAACCACCTTAAAAACAATAGCCCGCAAACGCGGGCTATTATTTTATCTAACTATGCTTACCGGCGGCGAGTGCTCTTCTTGGCCGCTTTCTTGGCCGTCTTTTTAGCAGCTTTGCCAGCCGGGCGGCGGGTCTTGCCCGCCAGCGGGCGGCCAGCCGAAACCGGCAGGTTGCCGAAGCGAGCCTTCTCGCGGGCCGGCAGCGCCAGCAGCAAGGACCAGACGACCACGAAGGTCACCAGCTTGTCGAGCGGGTCAGAGAAGGTGCCCTGCGCCACGTTGGAGAGCAGCGCGTCCAGGCCAGCGGCGCGGAACGCTGCCACCAGCGCATCCGTGCCGGCGCCAACCACGCCACCGAACACGTACGTGGCGATGGGGGCGGACAGGATGGCGGAGAGCACGCCGGTGATGATGCCGGCCAGGGCGGCCTTGCCCACGCTGTTGAACCAGCCGGAGCGGGCGAACACGCCCGCCAGGGCGCCGATGATGGCGGCCACGCCAGCCCAGGCGAACGCCTGCGGGAACAAGCCGGTCAGGGTCCACACCAGGTTGGAGAGGAAGCCGGTGGCCGCGCCAGCCCACGGGCCGACCAGGGCGCCCACCAGCACGGTGCCGATGGAGTCCAGGTACAGGGGCAGGCCGAGACGCAGCACCACCGTGCCCAGCGCCAGATTGAGTGCAATGCCTACGGCGATCAATGTGATGCTAAGTGTTGTGAATTCCTTGCGCAAACTATTCATTCGTTTTTCATCTCCTTAATTGTAGAAACACGAATTAGCGTCATTATACGAGAAGGCTTGCAGCCCCACTGTTAGAATGCTGTCTGATATGCAAACACTTGTGGAAATTTTCTCAGACGGATCCTGCGAAGGGAACCCGGGCCGCGGCGGTTGGGCCGCCCTGGTGCGCACCGACGGGCAGGAGCGCGAGCTGAGCGGCAGCGAAGCGCACACGACCAACAATCGCATGGAGCTGACCGCGGCGCTGCGCGCCTTGGAGTCGTTGCCATCTGGCAGCCGCGTGAACTTTTATACGGACTCCGAATATTTGCGCAAGGGCATCACCGAATGGCTGCCGGGTTGGGTGGCGCGCGGCTGGAAGCGCAAAGGCGGCGCGCTGGCGAATGTGGACCTGTGGCAGGCACTGGCCAAGGTGATCCGCCAGCATGAGATCGAGTGGCGCTGGGTGCGCGGCCACGCCGGGCACGCCGAAAACGAGCGGGTAGACCGCCTTGCCCGCAGCGCCATGCTGCGAGCGTAGAAAATAAAAAAGCGGCTGGCATCCTGCCAGCCGCTTTGTCTTGAGGCGACGACGGGATTCGAACCCGTGGTCAGGGTTTTGCAGACCCTTGCCTTGCCACTTGGCCACGTCGCCGGAAGGGGCATTATACCTAGCGCACATGCCCTAAAGAAAAACAGGCCAGCGGCCTGTTTTTCTTTTTCTGAGCGGGCGACGAGACTCGAACTCGTGACCTTCTCCTTGGCAAGGAGATGCTCTACCAACTGAGCCACGCCCGCAATGTACATATTATAGCCCGATTCATGTCCGGCTGTGAACCGTGCCAATTTATTGGAGCGCCACTCGCCTAGGCGAGTATTACGCTGGAAAAGCGTCACTCGCTGGGCGAGTATTGCGCTAGAGAAGCGTCGCTCGGCGTTAGCCGAGCAGCTTCTCTATTAGCAAGGGCGCCAGCCCTTGCGTAGGTGCCGAGGGCCGGGATCGAACCGGCGACACCGCGATTTTCAGTCGCGTGCTCTACCAACTGAGCTACCTCGGCAAGTGGCTCACTGAGAGGCGAGGGCAGATTGTACAGGTGGGCAGGTAGCCTGTCAAGAAGCGCTAGATGGCGGGGTATCTGGGAACCAGCTTGGGGATTGCTTCACTCGCTCTGCTCGCTCGCAATGACGATTATGCGCCCCAGCCTTCACGCTGACCGACGCGCTTGGCGGGCAGGCCGGCCCAGGTCTCGCCTTCGCCGGTGGACTGCAAGAGCACGGCGTTGGCGCCCAGCACCGTGCCGCGGCCGACCTTCACCACGCCGTCCTTGCACAGCACCTTGCTGCCGGGGGCCAGGATCGCCTCGTCGCCGATGTGGATGCCCTCGAACTTCGACTGGCTGGCGGGCAGGTGCACATCGGCGCGGCCGAGGGTGACGCCGGGGTAGATCTTGACATTGGCGCCGATGACGCTGCACGGGTGGATGACGACGCCCACGCCGCCGTGCACGAGATCAAAGCCCGGGCCGATCTGGACCGCGCGCGGGATCTCGACCCCCAGCAGCTTAAGCGCATAGTAAGCCAGGATGCCGAGAACAGGAATGCGGCGGGCGGAGACCAGGAAATTAGGAAAGGACATAGTAGGCCAGGGCGATGGCAGATGTGTAGACGAACAAGTGCAGCATATGAAAGGAGGGCAGCGCCGGCAGGTGCAACATGCTAGAGCTCCTTGACCATGTAGGTGCCGTGTAGCTGGTAGCCGCGCCCGGCATAGTAACGGCGCGTGCCAACCGCGGCGATGATGGCCATGCGCCGGTAGCCTGCGGCGCGGGCTACGCCTTCGGCGTGGGCGAGCAGTTGCGTGCCGAGGCCGATGTGCTGGGCCGCGCCGTGCTGCTCAGCGCCGACCTCGAGTGATTGCCCGTAGACATGCACTTCGCGCACCAGGGCCGCGCCGGCCAGCTCGGCCAGGCTCGTATGCGGTGCGCCGGCCGCGGGCAGCGAGAGGCGCAAGAAGCCGGCCAGCTTGTCCTCAGGCGTGACGAAGGACAGGAAGTGCTCGTGGGCGTGCGGGGTGCTGTAGGGCACATCCCGCAGGGCCAGGGTTTTCGGCTCCACGGCCCGGCCGCGCACCTCGCGGCAGCGGATGCAACGGCAGCGCTGGCCGCGATATTGCATGCGCTGGTGCACATCCATGCGCAGGCTGGTGCGCTTGTTGCCCTCGACCACGTTGGTGGACGGGATGTCTCGGATGACGCGGTTGACGCGGCAATACTCTGGAATGGCGGTTTTGAGCTCAGCTAGCAGCTCCACCAGCTCTTCAGTCGTGTAAGGCTGGTACTCGCCGCGCTGCCAATGCAGGTACAGCTCGGCATTCTCGAGCAGCTGGGTGGGATAGATCTTGAGCTCGTCTGGGTTGTGGCCGGCCCACAGCTTTTGGAAATCCTCGCGGTCGGTCTGCGGGGTTGCGCCGAGCAGATTGGGCATCAGGTGCAGCACGATCTTGAAGCCGGCGGCGCGCAGCTGGTCCACAGCACGTTGGGTTTCGGCGGCGCTGTGGCCGCGCTTATTGAGCTCCAGGACGCGGTCGTCAAAACTTTGCGCGCCGAGTTGGACCTTGGTGACGCCCAGACGGCGCAGCCAGGCGATCTCGTCCGCATCCACATGGTCTGGGCGGGTTTCGATGGCCAGGCCTACGTTGCGGTGCGCGGCGGTCTCGTTGTAGGCGTGGGCCTCTTCGAGGCTCGCGAATGGCACACCATTCAGCGCTTCGAACATGCGCAGAACGAACTCTTCCTGGTAGGCGCGGGTGTAAGAGCTCCAGGTGCCGCCCAGGATCAGGAACTCGATCTTGTCCGTGGGGTGGCCGACGGCCTCCAGCGCATCCAGGCGCGAGCGCACCTGGGCGAAAGGGTCGAACTGGTGTTGCAGGGCGCGCATAGCGCCGGGCTCGTCTGGCAAATAGCTCTTGGGCATGCGTACATCAGTGGGGCAAAAGACGCATTTGCCCGGGCAGGGGTATGGCTTGGTGAGGACGGTGACCACGCTGACGCCGGAGAGCGAGCGCATGGGCTTGAGGCGGATGCGGCGCAGCAGGGCCGGGTCTTCGGCCAGCTCGCCGGCCGCCACCAGCTGGCGGTAGGCGGCTACAAGGAACTGCTTGCCGATGTAGCCGCCGCCTTCGCCATCCAGCGGATAGCGGCGCAGGGCTTCGTGCGGGTTGGCGCCGGCGCGCACCTCCTCCAGGATCAGGCGGGCGCGTTGCATCCGCTCGTGGGTGGGGAGTTTAGACTCCTCCCAAGCGTGGATGCGGGGTTCTTGCGGCGTAAGTAAGGTCATGGTTGTGAGCAGCACCCTATAATCAAGGCGTGGATGCTGCCGTAGCTCAACAGTTGATCGCCCTGAATAGAGAATTCTATCAAACGCACGCCGAAGCGTTTTCGGCCACGCGCGGCCGTTTGCAAATGGGCACGGTGCGAGTGCTGAATGGCCTGGCAAGTGAAGCTGGGGATGAAAGCAGCACTCGCGGGCGAATTCTGGGAAGCGCATTCGCCACGGCTCGGATTCTTGATCTGGGCTGCGGCAACGGCGGCGTGGCGGCGCAACTGGCCGCCAGCGGCCACCAGGGTGGCTATGTGGGCCTGGATTTTAGCGAGGGCTTGCTGCAGGCCGCACGCCAGCGGCTGGCATCGCATCCAGGTTACCCGGCCGAATTTATACAGGCCGATCTGAGCGGGGACTGGGCGGCAGATCTCAGCGGCGGGTTTGACGTGGTGTTCGCCTTTGCGGTGCTGCACCATATCCCGGGGCGCGAGCTGCGGCTGGCGTTTCTGCGGCAAGTGCGCACGGTGTTGAAAGCGGGCGGGTCTGAGACCCGCCCCTACGAGGGGTGCTTTATTCATTCGAATTGGCAGTTCATGCGCAGTCCCAAACTGGCGGCGCGGGTGCAGCCGTGGGCCGCTATCAACCTGAGCCTCATCCAGGTTGATAGCGGTGACTATTTGCTCGACTGGCGCAGCGGCGGTGCGGGCCTGCGCTACGTGCACCAGTTCAGTGAGGAGGAGCTGGCGGGGTTGGCGGCGGAGGCGGGGTTTAGGGTGCATGAGCTGTTTTACTCTGACGGTAGCACGGGGGATCTGAGCTTGTATTCAATTTGGGCATAACTCCTTCGCCCGTTCGCTACGCGAGCACCCTTCGGCGCGACAACTCCAGTAAGGGCAGAGGTTGTTGTTCGTTTTGGGTGTGGGGGTATGGGTTGCAACTGAAAAGATATCTGGTGTTGGCTCTGCATAGATTCCTCCCTGAAGCGGATTATGCATACGAGGGGAGGGATGACGGGGAGTTGGTGTCGTTTATCAAGGAGTTGCAGGGGTGTAAGTCTGCGCGTGTTGCAGCAGATGTGTAGACTTCAAAGCTGGCCCAGTACGGATTCCTCCTCGGCCCGCGCCTCTGGCGCAGGCCTCATTCATTGCGAGGATGGTGAAATCCAACCAGATTGCTTTGTTGCTTGGCGGCTTCGCCGCCGCACGGCCTCGCAATGACATCGGGCTTAACGTTGCGCCGCTACACTAGTTGCGTTCCAAAAAAGTGTACAAATCTGCGTCCATCGTCATTGCGAGGAGTAGTCGCTGCGCAGCAGCGACAACGGACGAAGCAATCTGGTGTTTAGTATGCTTCTCCTCTTGTGACTTGCTTTGGCTATTTCACGGGGTGGCGCAGGACGGTCTTGAGCTTGGCGGGGGCAGTGCGGCGCGGGTCGCCCAGGTAGATCTCGTGGTGCTTGCCGTTGGGCTTGAGGCCGTGTTCTTCGCTGAAGGCGACCATGCGGGCGATGGTGGCGGGCTCGTCTGCGTAGGGGCCGAGGTGCATGACTTGCACGGCTTTGCCTTCTGCGAAGGCTTCGAAGCGGGCTGCATCCAGCATCGCCGGGTTCTTCTTAGCGCGCACGGCTTCGACGCCTTCGGCAAAGATGGCCTTGGTGACCGGGGCGGGCTGCATGATCATGGCGGTGAAGTACCAGGTGTCTTTGCGGCTGGGCGTGAATTCCTTGTTGCTGCTCTTGCTCCACCACAAGCCTTCGAGCGGCATGACGGCATAGTCCACCGGATCGGTCTTGCGTTTTTTGCAGATGAACTTGATGGTGTATGAAAGGCTATAGAGCGCTTCGACCGCGTTCTGATAGTCCGGCGCATCGTCTACTTTGATGTTGGGCGGGATCTGCCCATCGATCATGATGAAGTTGAAGCGCGGCACGCTGACGAGGGCGACTTGCTTGGCGCTGGGGTTGTAGAGGTGCTTGTATTCTTTTTTGAGGTCTAGTTTTTCCATTGGATGCCTCTTCTTTTTTCGTTTAGTCGAGTTAACTAAAGAGTTCTAACTTCTCTTCTTTTTCAGGGGCTCCGCCCCTGTGACCCCGCAAAGGGGGAACAGCTGTCCCCCCTTTGGAACCCCCTCGCATACGGTCGGACTGGGTTATGCAACCTAAGGTGATTTCTGAGGGTCCCGCGCCGCAAGCAGGCGACCCGTGCAAAAGAGAAAAGTATGAGGAATGAGCCTGTGTCATTGCAAATCTGTGGGTGTCTTCGGAAAATACTTAAACTGCATAGTTGTTCGTAAGAAGAATCACGCCTCTTCCTCGTCATCATCCTGCTCGGTGATCTGGCTTTCGAAGCGGGGGATGTAACGGTCGAGCCAGTCGAGCTCGGTTTGGAGGGCGTTGGCGCTGTACTCGAACATGCCCTGCAGGAAGGCGGGCAGGTTCTCGGCGGCCTGCCAGGCCTGCTCCACCTCCTGGATGCGTTCGAGCACATGGCGGCGGTACTGGCGCAGGGCGGCCACCGCATCCTGCGGACGGATGCCGGGCAGCCCGGCCAGGCCTACGAGGAAGGCGGTATTGGCCTGCCCCGGGCCGCTGAGGGAGGCCAGGGTGGCCTGGTACCAGGCTTGCTGGCCGGCGGGCAGGATGCTGTAGACGCGCCGGGCTGGCCCTTTGCCCTGGGCCGGCTGCATCTGGCTGCTGATCCAGCCCTTCTTTTCAAGCTTGGTGAGCAAATAGTAGATTGAGGAAAAGCCAATATCCGCCCAGCGGCGCATATTGCGCTGCTCCAGCACTTGCTCGATCTCATAGCCGTGGCGCGGCGTTTCGGCCACAAGGCCGAGGATGGCCAGTTCTGCGTTTGTCATAGTACTCTAGCAATAGAGTACTCTACTATGAGGATAGAGTCAATGCTCCGCTAGCGGTGCTGGTCAATGAGGATGGTGTTGCCGTCCGGGTCGACAACCACAAGATGGCCCGGGCCAGAGGGTTTGTCCGGGTCGACTTCCGTTTGCAGCTCAAGGCCCTGGTCCTTCAAATGTTGCTGGATCTGGCGCACGTCGGTGAACTCGGCCACATCTTTGGCGTTTTGATCCCAGCCGGGATTGAAGGTTATGAGATTGGCCTCGAACATGCCCTGGAAGAGGCCGATCAGCGTATCGCCGCTCTTCATGATGAGCCAATTGTCTTCCTGCTTGCCGCCAAAGATGCGGAAGCCCAGTTTTTCGTAGAACTCTCGCGAAGCTTGAATGTCTTTGACTGCCAGGCTGATCGAAAATGCTCCAAGATCCATAGCGCCCTCCGGAATGGAATGATGGCGTGAGTATATAGCAAGCACCTGGCTGGCGTAGAATGGCGGGGTGGCACGCGAATCGCGAACCCAACGCGTGGAAGGCATTGTGCTCAAGCATGCTGATTTTGGCGAGGCCGACCGCCTGGTGACCCTGTTCACGCGCGAGGAAGGCAAGCTGCGCGCCATCGCCAAGGGGGCGCGCAAGCCCGGCTCGCGCAAAGGCGGGCACTTGGAGCCGTTCACGCGGGTGAGCTTGCTGCTGGGCAAAGGCCGCGAGATCCCCATCGTGGAGCAGGCCGAGGCCGTGGAGCTGAATGCGGCCCTGGGCAGCAACCTGGTGGCGTTGGGGTACGCCGCCTATGTGGTGGAGCTGATCGACAAGTTCAGCGCCGACCACGACGAGCACCGCGGCGTGTATCGCCTAACGCGTGACACCTTGCAACGCCTGGCCAGCGGCGAGGACTTGCAGTTGGCCGTGCGCTTTTTTGAGGTCAAGCTGCTGGAGCAAATGGGCTTTCGCCCGCAGCTGCAGCAGTGTGCCGCGTGCGGCGCCGAGATCCAGCCGGAGGACCAGTACTTCTCGTTCGAGCTGGGCGGGGCCGTGTGCCCACGTTGCGGGCGTCAGCGGGGGGGCGGCGCTGTACAGCGTATCAGCCTGGGGGCGCTGAAGGTGCTGCGCCACCTTCAGCGCAGCGACTATGCCACGGCGCGGCGGGTGCAGCCAAGCCCGCCGGTGCAACTTGAACTAGAATCGCTGATGAACCTGTACGTCTCGTATTTACTTGAACGCAACCTCAATACGCCCAAGTTCCTGCGCCGCGTGCGCAAATGAGGAGCCCTATGGAATTTACACATACCCGTTTGCTGGTGGATGACCCGGATGCCTGCTGCCGCTTCTATGCAGACACGCTGGGGCTGGGCGAGCCTGAGGTCAAGGTCGAAGGGATCTACTATGAGTTCGCCGCAGGTCCGGCGCGCCTGGGCTTGTACAAGCGTGAGCTGATGCAGAGCGTAGTGAGCGGGCAAACCGCGCCCAGCGGCGACCGAGTGGCGCTGACTTTCAACGTGGCCAATGTGGACGCAGCCTACGCCGAACTGAAAGGACGCGGGGCAGCCTTCGTGACCGAGCCGCACAACCAGGATGCCTGGGTGCTGCGCGTGGCGCACTTGCGTGACCCCGAGGGCAACCTGATCGAGCTCAACGCGTCGCTGAGCAGTTAGGCCTCCATGCGACGCACACTTATCACTGCATTCTTGTTCGCTGTGGCGATGGCCGGCTTGTTCAGCCTGCTGCGCGAACTGTTCCAGACCGACACCTTCTTCCCGGAGGCCAGCGCGCTGAGCGGCTTCCTGACCGTGTTCGGCTCGCTGTACAGCATCCTGACCGCGTTCGTGATCCTGGAAGTGTGGAAGCAGTACAACAATATTGCTGAACTGATCGATCAGGAAGCCCAGGGTCTGGAGCAGATGCACGGGCTGACGGTGTACTTTCGGGATGACAAGCTGACCGCGGCGATGAAAGAGGCCATCAAGGAATATGCTTCGTTGATCATCGAGGGCCAGTTCCGTAAGCTGGGTGGGCGTGACCGCACCACGCGCAGCAACAAGGCCTTCGAGCGCATTGCCGAGATCCTCAGCCATGTGCATTTCAATGATGACCACGATTCGGTCGTGTTCAACCAGGTGCTCGAACACTATCGCCAGATGGCGCGCACGCGTACTGAGCGTATCAACAAGAGCGTGCGCCGCCTGCCGCTGCTGCTGAAGTCGTTTATCTACATTGCATCGTTCTTTACGCTGGTCACCTTTTCCTTTATGCCGTTCTCAACTTCCCAATATGGCGCGCTGGCGATGCTGGTGATCAGTTTCCAGCAGATCATGATCTTCTTTATCATCGAGGGCTTGGATAACCCTTTTGTGGGTCACTGGCGGCTGACGCCGGAGCCGTTCGAGCGTTTGCTGCGCTATTTGGAAGGTGTCGAGTAACGAATAGTTACTCGCTCGGAATGACAGATGGACAAAAAGAGGCGTGGATGAAATCCACGCCTCTTGATTTTGCGGGGCTAGCCGGCAGCTAACTGCTGCTGGCAGTTAGCTGGCCTGTGCTCTCCAGCGCGTGGCGGAACTGGGTTTCGTACAGCTCCGCATAGAGGCCGTCGAGCGCCAGCAGCTCCTTGTGCGTGCCCTGCTCCACCAGCTTGCCGGCCTGCAGCACCAGAATGATGTCGGCGGCCAGGATGGTGGAGAGGCGGTGGGCGATGACCAGCGAGGTGCGGCCCTTCATCAGCGGCAGCAAGGCGGCCTGGATCAACGCCTCGGACTGCGAGTCGAGCGAGGAGGTCGCCTCGTCGAGGATCAGGATGCGCGGGTCTTTGAGCACCACGCGGGCGATGGACAGGCGCTGCTTCTCGCCGCCGCTCATGCGGTAGCCGCGCTCGCCGACCAGGGTGTCGTAGCCCTGCGGCAGCGCCGCGATCATGTCGTGGATGTTGGCGGCCTTGGCGGCGGCTTCCATCTCGGCCTGGGTGGCGTCTGGCTTGGCGTACAGCAGGTTGGCGCGCACCGTGTCGTGGAACAGGTAGCTCTCCTGCGTCACCATGCCGATCTGCTCGGCCAGGCTGACCTGCGTAAGATCGCGCAGGTCGTGCCCGTCGAGCAGGATGCGGCCGTGGGTCGGGTCATACAGGCGCGGCAGCAGGTAGGTGGCGGTGGTCTTGCCCGAGCCGCTGGGACCGACGAGGGCGGCCAGCTGGCCGGGCTTGATCTCGAAACTCACATCTTCCAGCGCGTAGCGGCGGGTGGGCACGATCTGCTGCACCTCGTCCTGCTCACCGGGGCGCGGCGGCGCTTTGAGCAGCGGCTCTTCATTCTCTTCGACGTAGCTGAAGGACACGTTCTCGAACTGGATGTGGCCCTCGGCACGGGTGAGGCGTTTGGCGTTGGGCTTGTCCTGGATATCGACGGGCAGGTCGAGAAATTCGAAAACGCGTTCGAAACTGACCATCGAGGTGGCGAACTCGACCTGGATGTTGGAGAGCGCTGAGATGGGGCCGTACAGGCTGAAGATATAGGCCACGAAGGCGACGATGCTGCCGGAGGTGATGGAGCCTTGCAGCACAAAGTAGCCGCCGCCCCAGAAGATCAGCACCATGCCGATCGACCCGGCCAGCTCGAGCCACAGTGAGAACCAGCGGGCGATCATGGCGCGGCGCAAGCCGATATCGCGCACGTTCTGGTTGACCTCGCGGTAGCGCTCGCGCTCCTGCGGCTGGCGGCCGAAGGTCTTGGCCAGCAGCGCGCCGCTGATGCTGAGCGTCTCGCCCACGATCACCGACATGTCGGCGTTGTAGTTCATCGCCTGGCGGCGCACATCCCGCAGGACGCGGCCGACCCGGCGGGCGGGCAGCATGAAGAGCGGCACGACCGCCAGCGCCATCAGGGTCAGGCGCCACTCGATGGCGAGCATGATGCCCAGCGTGCTGAGCAGGCGTACCGCATTGGTAAGGATGCTGGGCACGGTGCTGGTGATGGCGTTCTGCGCGCCAACCACATCCTCTTCGAAGCGCGAGATGATGAGGCCGGATTTGGTGCGCGTGAAAAAGTGCAAGCCCATGCGCTGCAGGTGCTCGTACATGGTCTGGCGCAGGTCGTAGATGATGCCTTCGCCGATGCTGGCGTTGAGGTAACGCTGGCCCACGCCGATCAGCCCGCTGATGAAGGGCACCGCCAGCATGAGCAGGCCCAATATCATCAGACGCTGATAGTCCTGATTGGGCAGCACGTTATCGAACAGGTCGCGATAAAGCAGCGGCGGCAGCAGGTCCACTGCGGATGTGATGACGATGGCGACCAGCATGAGCGCCAGGCGGCCCAGGTATGGCTGGGCGTATTGCCAGACGCGGCGCAGCAGCTCGCGATCGATCGGGGCGTTGGCGGCCTGCTCGTCGTAGGAGAGGAAGGTGCGCCAGCCGCGGCCGCCGCCCCCGCCTCCACCACCGCCGCGCATTAGGCGGCCTCCGGGTGCAGCACCACCATCGGGATGGTGCGCTGGGTCTTACGCTGAAAGCCCTCGTAGTGGGAGTTGAGCTGGTTCAGCTCCTCCCATAGCGTGGCGCGCAACTTCGGCCCGGCGATCTTGGCGGTGGCGTTGTAGCTGTCCTTGCCGATCTTGACCTGCACGGCCGGGTTGGCTTTGAGATTGAGGAACCACTGGGGGTGCTCATCTTTGCCGCCGTAGGAGGCAATGATGACCGGCTTTTCTTTGTGGAAGAAACAATACAGCTCGACCCAGTGGGGTTTGCCGGTGACCCGGCCAACAGTTGTGAGGTGAATGATCTTCATCCCGCGCATAGGGTTCAATTCTATAGCACCAGCAAGCCCAGGCGGGCTGCACGGCGCACGGCCTCCGTTCGGTTGGTGACGCCCAGCTTGGCGTAGATGGCAGAGCTGTGGAACTTGACGGTGTGCTCGCTGATGCCCAGCTGCAGCGCGATCTGCTTGTTGGCCAGTCCCTCGGCCAGCAGCTGGAGCACATCCAGCTCGCGCTCGGTCAAGTCTTCGGCGGGCGCTTCGTCCGGGTTGGGCGCAGGCGCCAGCGCGGCCGGCAGCAGCGCTGGCGTGGTGGTGATGAGCCCGGCCGCCAGCGCGTTGATGGCGGCGGCCAGCTCGTCCTCGCTGCAATCAGGCGGCAGCCAGCCCCAGGCGCGGGCCGCCAGCCGGGGCAGCCCGCGGGCGGCCTCCGGCTGCTCGCTGAGCAGCAAGACCGCCGGTGGAAACTCGGCGTCTGCCAGAGCCTGAGAAAGCTCAGGCTCTGGCAGTTCATCGGCGGCGATCAGCAGCACATCAATGCTCTCGGTCGCTTCGTCGAGGATGCTGGGCAGGCTGGCGGCTTCGGCAGCGATGCCGATGTGCGCCTGGCCGCCAAGCAACGCCCGCAGGCCGCTGCGCAGTGCGGGCGCAGCGGCCAGGATGGCGATGTACAGCGTGGGCTCGGACTGCCGAGCTATCGGCGCCCCCAGCCGCGCATACGGCGGCCCCACGCGATGTGGTGCATGCCGTGGCGACCGAACGGGCGCCGACCGAACGGGCGCTTGCCGCCGCGTCCATGGCGGCCCCAGCCGGGGCGGCCGCGGTGCGGGGCTTCGGCGCGCTCGCTCAGGGTGACCTGGGCGCCTTGCGGTTTCCCGCCGCGCAGGTACTTCAGCGCGGTGGGCGTGCCGACCACGCCACTGTTGAGCTGCACCATCAGATCATCATGGTCACGCACGGGCTGGCCGGCGAAACCGATGATGATGTCGCCGACCATCAGGCCGGCGGCCGCGGCCGGGCTCTCCGGCTCGATGCCGGCCACCAGCAGGCCGGAGGCTTGCTCGCCCGGGACTTCAACCCATTGGCTGCGCACGCCCAGGTAGCCGCGCTTGATGCCGCCGTGCTGCTGGATGGACTTGGCGATCTTCCAGGCTTGCTTGGCCGGGATGGCCAGCAGGCTGCCCCAGCCGAGGCCGGAGGTGTTGATGCCGAGCACGCGGCCATCCGCATCCACCAGCGGGCCGCCGGAGAAGCCCGGGTAGGCCGTAGCGTCTGTGCGCAGGTAGCTCTCGATCAGGCCGCCGCCGTGGGTGCGCAGCGGGCCACCGATGGCGCTGAGGATGCCAAGGCTGGCTTCCACGTTGCTGCCGGGGCGGCCGAGCGCCAGGGCCACCTGGCCCACCTGCGGCTGCTCGTTGACTTCGGCCGGCGTGCCGACCGCGTCCACCAGCTTGAGCACGGCGAGATCACTGTTGGGGTCACGCCCCAGCAGCTCGGCGCCCAGGGTCGTGCCGTCAGCCAGGGTGACCTGGATGTCGGCTTCCTCGCGCACGGTGTGGCTGGCGGTGAGCACCAGCCCGGCTTCGATCACCACGCCGGTGGAGGGCATGCGGCGGCGGGCATGCACCGTAACGATGGATGCATTGGCCGCCTGCGTGGCCTGGACCAGCGAGTTGGAGAAAGCCGTAAGGCTTTGGTTGTTGTTTGCGTCTTTCATAAGACTCCTTTCATGATAGCGGAACATTGATAAAGGCTGCCAGCCAACCGGTATAGCTGACAAACGGGTTGTGTTCCTGCAATGTAGAGTCTATAGAATTCGGCTGCCGGCCACATCCGCCGTTCGGGTAGGTGCGGACTAGACGAGCGAGCAGGCTGATTTTTTGCGCATGTTAGAATCAAAATCATAGTCGGGCGTCTATCCGGCTGTTTATACAAAGGAGACATATATGAGCGACCCGACTGTTGTAGCCAAAGACGTTGTCGTAAGCCTGGCTTACAAACTGACCGTGGACGGTGAAGTGCTGGACGAAGCCGGCAAGGATGATGCCATCCAATTCCTGCACGGCCACCGCAACATCATCCCCGGCCTGGAGAATGAGCTGACCGGCCTGAAGCTGGGCGACAGCAAAAAAGTGAGCGTCAAGCCCGAGGATGGATACGGCTTGACCGACAGCGAAGAGATCGAAGAGATCTCGCTGGAGGATTTCCCTGAAGGCATCGTGCCGGAGATCGGCATGGAGCTGGAAGTGAAGGACGAAGACGGCAATGATCTGTATGGCCGCGTGCTGGCGATCACCGAAGACACCGTCACGATGGATTTCAATCACCCGCTGGCCGGCAAGACCCTGGACTTTGAAGTCACCGTGGTCGGCTTGCGCAATGCCACCGGGGAAGAGCTTTCCCACGGGCATGTGCACGGCCCGGATGGCCATCACCATCACTAAAGTGAAGCGTGAGCAGTAAACAGTAATCAGGACAAAATAAAAAGACCCCGCAACGGGGTCTTTTTTGTTAGGGTGCGGCGACGCAGGCGGGGATCAGGCTGCCAAAGACATCACACCACAGGAAATTGGCGTCTACGTACCAAAGGAAAGCGGTGGTGGCACACGCGCCCACCAGCAGCAGGCCCAGGCAGCCCAGGATCATGTTGTTGCTGAGGCGCAACCCTTTGCGGCGCGGGCGGCGTGTGCTGGGCGCGGCCGCCGGTGGCTCGTCGGCGGCATCGTATTGCAGCGGGTCAACAAAGTTGCGCGCGGCGGCCATGCGCACGGCGATGGGCTCGTCCGGCCGCGAAGGCGGCGGCAGCGGCGGCTGGCTGGCGGGTTGTGCAGGCCGGGCGGCCGGCTGGGCCGCCGGTGGCGCGGTGCGCCGCTCCGGTGCGGGGGCTGCCGGGCGTTCCTCGAGGTGAGGCAGGCTGGCGGTGGGCGGCGGGGGGACGACGCTGCGGCGCTGGGGTGCGGCGCTGGGCGGCGTGGTTTCGAGGGAGTTGAGGTCCAACTCGTAACGCAGGGTGACGATCTCACCGAGGCGGATCTCGTCGCCTGGGCGCAGGACGGTGATGGTGCGCACCCGCTCGCCGTTGACGAAGGTGCCGTTGGTGGAGCCGAGGTCCTCGAGCACGAAGCCGCCGCTCTGGGCGATGAGGCGGGCGTGGCGGCGCGAGACTTCGATGTCCTGAATGTGCAGGTCGCTGCCCGGGTCACGGCCAATAATGAAGCTGTCCTTGGCCAGGCCGGTGCGCTGGCCGGGGTTGGGGCCAGCCTGGATGACGAGACTGAAATTTGTTGCCATGCGCGTGAGTGTATAGGATTCGTGTTTTGGCTGTCAAATAAAACAATTGACAGGTTTGTTTAGTGACCGGGTGCGCTTGGATAGGTAGGGGCAGTCACATTGATTCAATGTTGAGCCCAGGCCAGTTGGCAGGAAATCAATACAGGATTGCGTAGGGGCGGGTCTCAGACCCGCCCCTACATAATCCGTGTCAGAATGACACGGGGGAGTGTGGGCGCAGCATGCTGCGCCCCTACGCGCTTCCTGTCATTCCGAGCAGGTATGTGTGTCCTCACCAGACTGCCGAACCCGCGCCAGCGAGGAATCCGTATGGGCATGTCTTCTATATACGGCGTGTTTGTGTCTTACAAATGATCACTGCGTAGAAGATATGCCAGCAAGGATTCTTCCCTGATCTGGCTTCGGCGATCGGTGTGGCTTCTCAAACCCGGTCAGAATGACACGGGGTTTGGGCGGCGACTAAATGACTAAGGGACCAAAGACCAAGTTAAATAACCAACGTGCCTTCGTTCACCTGCAGCTCATAGCCGAACACCTGGCCGAAAGCGTTGATAACTTCCTGCACGACGCGCTCCATGTC
This sequence comes from Anaerolineales bacterium, assembly GCA_019637675.1. Taxonomy (GTDB): domain Bacteria; phylum Chloroflexota; class Anaerolineae; order Anaerolineales; family UBA11579; genus JAMCZK01. The sequence continues at coordinate 482,243 of JAHBVE010000003.1, forward strand.
CGGCGCGTCGTTGAACAGATACTCCAAGCTGATCTGATTCTGATTTTCCAGCCCGCAGGCGATGATGCCCTGCCAGTAACTCATGTCTGGCATGACGTTGAGAGCGAAGCCGTGGCGCGAGATGCCTTTGGCGTCCACCTTGACGCCGATCGAAGCGATCTTGCTGGGCGCCTGCAGCAAATGCGGCGGGCAGTGCACGCAGCGCGAGGCCACATCCGGCTGGACCCAGACGCCGGTCTGGCCCTCCACCTGGCCAGACGGCACGCCCAGCTGGGCCAACGCCTTGATCAGCGTCCGCTCCAGATTGCGCAGGTAGGCGATGTAGTCGACTTTGGGGATGCGCGGATTGCCGCTGGCCGGGTCCGAAGTGACATCGCCCAGCGCCAGCAAGGGGTAGCCGACCAGTTGGCCTGGGCCGTGATAGGTCACATCCCCGCCGCGGTCAACCCAGTGCACATCCACCTGCTGCTCCTGCAGGCGCGCTTGCTCCCATAGCAGGTTCTCGGCCTGGCCGCGGCGGCCAAAGGTGTAGACGTGCGGGTGCTCGAGCAGCAACAGGGTGGGCGGGTGATCGCCGCGGGCGATCTGTTCGGCGAGCTGGTTCTGTAAGTTCCAGGCCTTTTGATATTCCACCAGGCCCAGGCGATATATCTGGCAAATTGTCATAGACAGGCTTGGATGATACCATTCGGGTTGTGGGGCGTATATGCGCCCCGTTTTCTTTTGCAGAAAGACGTTTTGTGCAAGCTACCGCAGACTCCACTGTTCCCAAACTGAACATCAAACAACGCCTGGCTGATTTCAATAAACTGTGGTTCGCCACCACGGTGAGCGTGTTCGGCGGGCAGGTGACCAACCTGGCGATCCCGCTGGCGGCCGTGACGCTGCTGGGCGCCAACGCCATGCAGATGGGCTGGCTGCGCACCTTCAGCAACCTGCCCTTCCCGCTCTTCAGCCTGCTGGCCGGCGTGTGGCTTGACCGGGTGCGCCGCAAACCGGTGATGATCACCGCCAATCTGGTGCGGGCCGTGTTGCTGTTCTCGGTGCCGCTTGCCGCCGCCCTTTCCTTGCTGACGCTTGAGCAGCTTTATGTTGTGGTGTTCTGCGTGGGCACACTGACCGTGATTCACGACGTGGCTCACTTCGCCTATGTGCCGGCGCTGGTGACGCGCAAGCACCTGATCCAATCCAACAGCAAACTGCATGCCAGCCATTCGCTGGCGGAGCTGGGCGGCCCCGGCCTGGGCGGGCTGCTGGTGCAATGGCTGGGCGCGCCCTTCACCGTGCTGATGGATGGGATTGCCAACCTGGGGTCGGCCCTGGCCGTCTCGCGCATCAGCACACCGGAAACCGCCAAGCCGCGAGCGAAGAACCCCGCTACGGTTTGGCAGGACATCGTGGCCGGCCTGCATGCCCTGTTCGACACCCCGGCCTTGCGCTCCATCATTATTGCTTCCATGCTCCTGGTGCTGTTCAACTCAGCCGGCATGTCGATCTACTTGCTGTACTTGTCGCAGGATCTGCAGCTTTCGGCCGCCACGATCGGCCTCGTCTTCGCCGCCAGCGGCGGGGCGGCCATGCTGGGGGCGGCGCTGGCCGCCCCGGCCGCGGCGCGCATCGGCGTAGGGCCGGCCATCATTCTGGGCTGGTTCATGCAGACCCTCGGCCGCCTGGCGATCCCGTTCGCGGGCGGCTGGGCGCTGCTGCCGGTGTTGTTCGGGGCGCACGTGTTGATGGGCGTGTTTGGCACGATCGCCAATATTCATCAATGGACCTTCCGCCAGAACACGGTCAGCGATGACTTCCTGGCGCGGGTCACGGCCGGCCACCGCTTTGCGGTGTACGGCACGGCGGCGGTCGGCTCCTTGCTGGGCGGCGTGTTGGGCACGCGCATGGGCTTGCACCCGGCGCTGGTGCTGTGCGCGGCGCTGGCGCTGCTGGGGCCGCTGTACGCGCTGCTCTCGCCGTTGCGCACGGTGCGAAAGCAACCCGGCGCTGAGCCGGTTGCGCAGGTGGAGGAGGCGGCCCTGCCGCCGGATGGGGAGATCAGCTAACCAGGCAGCGCCGAAACAGATCGTGCTGCAGCAGGTTGTGGGGGTCAGTTTGCGCTTTGAGGCTTAGTAGGCGGGCTAAAGTTTCCGGGCGCAGGAAGGCGCGGGCGCGCTCCGCCGTCAGCATGCCATCTTTGGCAAAGTAGAAGCGGCCGCCGTTGGCGAGCACGATCGCGTCGAGTTCTTCGGCCAGCGCCAGCAAGCGCCCGGGGTCGCCGGGTACGCGGAAATCGAGCGCCAGCGAGTAGCCATCCACCGCGTGCGAGAGCAGGAACTTGTCGGGCCGGTGGCGCTTGAGCACAGCCAGGTAGGGCGGCAGGCCGCGGTGCTGGGCTGTCTGCAGTATTTCGCGGAAGGCCGGCTCGGCCACCGCGGCCGGGATGAAGCTTTGGTGTTGCACCAGGCCGCCGCGGCCGTAGATGCGCTCCCAGCCGGGGATGTAATCCAGCAGGAAATTGAACTCAACCAACGATTGCAAATAGGTCTTGTTGTTGTGCAGTAAGCGGTCGGCGCTGTACTTGGCAAAGTTCACCAAACGTACACCGAAGTTGTTGACGAAGGGCGCCATCAGCGGCGGCAGCGCGCCTTTGGGGATGCCGAGGATGCTGGGCGGCAGGTCCAGGTTGGCTTGCTGCGGCGCACGCTCGCCTTCGGTCAAGTAGGTGGCGCGGTGCAGCTGGCCGCGGCCCAGGGCGCGGCCGCGGGCGGTGGCATCCAGCCAGCCCACGATGTAGTCTTCGTCCTTGTGCTCGTCCACCGCGGCCAGCATGCCGGCCAGGTGCGGCTGGGTCCAGGCGGTGACGCGTACGTGGCTTGCGTAGACCTTCTTGAGCTGCAGCGTGATCGAGGTGAAGATGCCCAGCAGCCCCATGCCGCCGATCATGGCGTAGAACAGCTCGCTATTTTGCTGAGGGTTGCAGGTGACCTGCTGGCCGTTGGGCAGCAGGGCGCTGAACTCTATGACATGCTCGCCGATGGGGCCGGCCTGCCAGTTGTTCTTGCCGTGAATGTTGGCCGCCAGGCAGCCGCCCAGCGTCGGGAACATGGTGCCGGGCACCACCGGCGGCCACCAACCGTGCGGCAGGGCATGCCGCCACAGCTGCTCGATGGTGACGCCCGGCTCGACGGTGATGATGCCGGTGCCCGCATCCCACTCCAGGATGCGGGTGAGCTCCCCCAGTTCCAGCACGATCTGGCCGGTGTTGAGGGCTGCATCGCCGTAGCTGCGGCCCGAGCCGCGCAGGCCGACGCTGAGGCCGGCGGCGCGGGCCTGCTCAAACAAGGCGGGCAGCTCATCCGTGTGCTGCGGGCGAAAGACATAGGCCACCCGCTGCAGCGAATGGCCGAAATTTTCCAGGCGGGCGGCGTTCTTGAGCAGCAGGGGGGCAGAACTCAAAAGGAGAGTCTCCGGAAGATGAAGGAGGGCACGTTGCGCACGGCCAGCATCAGCCAGCGCCACCACCACGGCACATACACCACCTGCTTGCGGCCCTTGATGGCCTTCCAGATGCCATCCGCGCACTGCTGCGGGCTGATGACGCCGAAGCTGCGCGGGGCATTGGCCAGGATCTGCGTATTGACGAAGCCCGGGCGCACGGTGAGCACATGCACGCCGTGGCGGCTGAGACGGTTGCGCAGCGCTTCGAGGTAGGTGTCGAGGCCGGCTTTGGATGCGTTGTAGGCCGGGTTGAGCACGCGGCCACGGTCGCCCGCCACCGAGGAAATGCCGACCAGTTGCCCGCTGCCCTGTTTTTGGAACAGCGCGCCCACCTGACCCAGCCAACCGATGCCGCCGGCCAGATTGACCGAGAGCATGTGCTGATCTTTCTCGAGGTCGAACTCGTCGATATCCACTTTGGGCATGACGCCGGCGCAATAGACGAACAGGTCCAGCCCGCCCAGCTCGGTGACGAGGCGTTGCAGCATGGCCGGAATTTCGTCCAGCTGGGTGACATCGTGGGCGAAGGGCAGCGCACGCGTCTGGCCGCCCAGGTTGAGCTCGTTAGCGAGGGCCTGCAGCGGCTCGGGCGTGCGCGAGAGGGCCGCCACCAGGTAGCCTTCGGCGGCGAGGCGGCGCACCAGAGCGGCGCCGATGCCGGAGGAGGCGCCGACGACGACGGCGCGTTTGCGGCGGGCGAGTGGAGCTTCAGGCGGGGTGGGCGTTTGGGCAGTCATGACGCGTGAATTATGCCACTTATGCGTTAGGCGGCACGCATAGGGAACCTGGGCGGCGGGCGCGGGGTAGTAAGGGTGAGGTGCATGATGAAAAAACCGATCCGTATTCTGCTGGGGGCGCTGGTGCTTGTGGCCGTGGTGCTTTCGCTGCCATTCTGGCTGCCCACTGTTTTGGCGAACACACACACGGCCGAGTCTGTGGCGACTGGCGAAACAACCCTGCTGTTGTGGAGCAATGAGTGGCAACCCGATGAAGGCGGAGCACTAACCAACCCGCGCCTGGTGGCCTGGCAGCCTGCCCGCGGCGAAACGGTCTGGAGCCTGGATACCGGCTACGCCTACGGCGCGGTGCTGGATGGCGAGCGCGCCTACCTGGTCGAAGATCCGCTGCGCAAGGCGTACGAACCACAAGCGCTGCTGCAACTGAGCATTGTGGACCTGGCCAGCGGCGAACGGCTGAGCCAGACCGCGCTGAAGGGTGAATTCCTGGCCAACCTAAGCTCCGGCGCGCCAGTGCCGATCCTGGCGCTGGACGACACGTTGTATTTCACGAACAATCGCCAAAGCGCCAACCTGGCGGCCTATGACTTGACGACTCATACGTTGAGCGAGGCGCGCTATTCCATGTGCGAGAACGGGTATCCCGTCGAATACGAATACATCGCCAGCCAGCACGCTATCCTGAGCCTATGCGTCGAGTTCAGCACGGATATGCAGACAAGCCTGACGCGCGTGTCGCTGGCCGACGGCGCGCAGCAGAGCTTGCCGATCGAGATGACCGTGGATGGACACTACCCGGCCAACGGCCTGGTGGTCACGCCGGATGAGCAGGTCTATGTGCTCAACAGCGGCAGCTACACGATGATGCAGATCGATGTGGAGACGATGCAGCCGCTGCGCCAGGCCAACTATGCCGAGGCCAAAGCGGAGCACGATGGCTGGCTGGAGCGCGGGCTGGCCTGGCTGCTGGAGCAAGCTGCCCGCCCGGCCCAGGCCAAGATGCTGTTCGCCGTGACGGCGCTCTCGCCGGATGGCAGCCAGCTGGCCGTCGCCGGCAGCCCGCTGCACGGCAACCAGCGCGAGCTGTACATCGTGGATCTGGACAGCTTGCAGGCGGTCCAGCGCGTGCGCATGCCGGGGCTGGCCAGCCAACTGGCTTACCTGGACAGCCAAACCGTGGCGCTGGTCTACGGCGACAATTCGCCGTGGTACCAGGTGGCCGCGCTCGACATCCCCAGCGGGGAGCAGGCTGTGCTGTCGGCGCCATCCTTCGGGTACTTGCGCAGCTTGTTCGTGCTCGCCGGGCAATAGGCTGGCCTGCGCCGGTTTGTTACAATCGCCCTCTGACACCAAAATCGGAGGACGAATGGGCCATCTTTTTATTCCGGGTCCCGTGGATGTAGATCCGGAGATCGCTGCTGAGCAAACCCGCGCCATGCTGCCCCACCGCAGCGCGCAGTTCGAAGAGATCTTTCGGCGCGCCGGCGAGAATGCGCAGAAGATCTTCCTCACCAAGTACCGCGTCTTCATCAGCGCGTCCTCCGGCACCGGCTTCCACGAGGCCGCTGTGCGCAACCTGGTGGAGAAGGATGTGCTGTGCTGCGTGAACGGCGCCTTCGCCGAGCGCTGGAAGCAGGTGGCCGAGAGCAACGGCAAGCAAGCCGATGTGCTCAGCGCGGACTGGAAAGAGCCCATCACGCCAGAGCGCGTGAAGGATGCGCTCAGCCAAAAGAAATACGAAGCCATCCTGGTGGTGCACAACGAAACCTCCACCGGCTTGGTCAATCCGGTCAAGCAGATCGCCGAGGTGGTGCGCGCCACCAGCCCCGATACGCTGATCTGTGTGGACGCAGTATCCTCGCTGGGCGGCGACAAGATCGAGATGGACGCCTGGGGTCTGGACATGGTGCTGACCTCGGCCCAGAAGGCGCTGGCGCTGCCGCCGGGCATTTCGCTGGCGGCGGTCAGCGACCGCGCCATGGCCAAGGCCGAGACGGTAGCCAACCGCGGCTGGTACTTTGACCTGGTACGCATGGAAAAGCACCGCTTGAAGGACAGCACGCCGGCCACGCCGGCGATCGGCCTGGTGTACGCGCTCGACAAGCAGCTGGAGCGCATGCTGGCCGAAGGGCTGGAGGCGCGCTTCGCCCGCCACGCTGCCATGGCCGAGCTGACCCAGAACTGGGCCACCAGCCGCGGGCTGGAGCTGTACGCACCCGAGGGCTACCGCTCGCAGACCGTCACGACCATCGACAACAAGCTCGGCATCGAGGTCAGCAAGCTCAACGCCTTTTTGAGCGAGCGCGGCATGCGCATCGCCAACGGCTACGGCCAGTTGAAGAACATCACCTTCCGCATCGGCCATATGGGCGAGCTGGGGCTCTCTGATATGGAGGAGCTGCTGGCTGCCATGGACGATTACCTGACGCAGAACAAATAAAAAAAAGCCCCGCAACTGCGGGGCTTTTTTTTGTGGGTCTACTTTGCTTAGTTAGGTCGCTTGGGCTGCACGCGCGGGCGGCTGTTGCCATCCGGCAGCACAGCGAACAGCACCATCTGCACCAGGCTGACGATGATGGCGCCCAGGAAGGCCGAGGCAAACCCATCGTAGCTGAACTGCACACCGAACAGGTTGCTGAGCCAGGCGGTCGCCATGAACAGCAGGGTGTTGACCACCAGGCTGAACAGGCCCAGGGTGAAGACGTAGATCGGGCAGGTCAGCAGCTTCAGCAGCGGGGCCAGGAAGGCATTGATGATGCCGAAGAACAGCGCCAGCAGCAGGTAGGTGGTCCAGCTCTCATCGGCCACCGACAGGCCAGGCACAATGGCGATGGCGGCATACAAAGCCACCGCGTTGACGGCGAAACGAATAAGCCATGAATTCTTCATTTTTATTTGTAATCTCCTTACTTATCTAATGTAACATAATTGTCAATACGATTTTTCACCGCGTAGGCGGCCGCCTCAGCCCGGGTGGACAAGGCCAGCTTGCTCAAGATCGAACTGACGTAGTTACGCACCGTTTTCTCACTCAAGAAAACTTGATCGGCGATCTCTTTGTTACGCTTGCCTTGGGCCACCAGCGCCAGCACTTTCAGCTCCTGCTCGCTCAATGGGGCAAACGCCTCGGATTCGGCTTTGCGGGTGGTCTCACGCATGCGCTTGAAGACCTGCTGGGTGACGGCGGGGTCGAGCAGCGATTCGCCGCGGCCGATGCGCTCCAGGGCGGCGATCAGCTCGCGGCTGTCGATCTGCTTGAGCACATAGCCGGAGGCGCCGGCCGAGATGGCGTCGAACAACAGGTCATCGTCGGCGAAGGTGGTGAGCATCACCACCTTCGTGTCCGGGCGCAGCGCCATGATCTCACGCGTGGCTTCGATGCCGCTTTTGCCGGGCAGGCGGATGTCCATAACCACCACATCCGGCTGGTACTCGGCAGCCTGGCGCACGGCCTCGTCTGCGGTGCCCGCCTCGGCGACTACTTCAAATTGGGGGTAGTGGCTGAGCAGGGATTTGATGCCCAGGCGCACCACCTCATGATCGTCAACCAGAAGAACTTTAAGCATGCGCTTTGTATAATTCCTTTAAGGATTATAGCATTGCCTACTTTTGACAGCTCTTTCCGCGGAGTTTATACGCCATGAGCACGCGCACCTTGCGTTGGATGGCCATCCTGCTGCCACTGGTCTTCATGGTGGCGGTGATCTACGCGCGCATTGCCCTGGTGCCGCCGGAGCTCAGCCTCGAAGGCAATATCTTTGCCGTGGTGGCGGTTGCCCTGGGGGCCACGGTCTTCTCGATCTTCTTTTTCAACATCATTGACCGGCGTGAAGAGGAGATCACCCAGCGCGGCCGGCAGATCGAAGCCCTGCATGAGGCCGCCCTGGTGCTGACGGTGGAGTTGGACCTGCAGGTAGTGCTGCAAAAAGTGGTGGATATCAGCCGCAACCTTTTGCACGCCAAATACGGCGCCCTGGGCGTGGTGGAGCGCGGCACCACCAGCATCCAGCAGTTCATCACCGCCGGCATCGACCCGGAGGCGCGGGCGCGCATCGGCGCCCCGCCCAGCGGGCACGGCCTGCTGGGCGTGCTCATCAACCCAGAGGGCGGCGCGCTCATCATTAATGACATACGCAAAGACCCGCGCGCCGTGGGCTTTCCGCCCAATCACCCGCCGATGAAATCTTTGCTGGGCGTGCCGATCAAATCCAAGGGCGAGATCTTTGGCAATTTGTACGTGGCGGATAAATTCACCGGCGAAGATGAAACTGAAATGCTGCTCAACTTTAGCGAGGAAGACCGCCAGCTGCTGCAGAAGTTCGCCACCCAGGCGGCGATCGCCATCGAGAACGCCCAGCTGTATCGCAAGACGCAGGAGCTGACTGTGATCCAGGAGCGCGAGCGCTTTGGCATGGCCCTCCACGACGGCATCATGCAGTCCGTGTATGCGGCCGGGCTCTCGCTGCAGGAAGCCAAGTACGAGATCGACTCCAACACGGAGCACGCCAGCCGGCGCATTGACCAGGCGGTCGAGAGCCTGGGTGAAGTACTGCGCGATTTGCGCAACTACATCATGGGGCTGCGCACCGGCCGCTTCCAGGGCCAGGATGTGGCCACCAGCCTGGGCCAACTCGCCACGGAGCTGCGCGCCAACACCCTGATGAACGTCGTGTACGAAGCGCCGACCAAGTTGAGCGTCATCCGGCTCGACGAAGCCCGCACCGAGGAGATCCTGCTGATCGCCAAAGAGGCGCTCAACAACATTCGCAAGCATGCCCAGGCGCGCAACGTGCTGGTCAGCCTCAAAGGCGAGGGCGAGCTGGTGGTGCTGCGGATTGTGGATGATGGCATCGGCTTTGATTTCGAAGACGCAACCGGCGGCGAAGGCAACGGCCTGCGCAACATGCGCGAACGCGCCCGCAAACTAGGCGGCGAGCTGGAGATCGACAGCATGCCCACCCAGGGCACGAATCTACGCGTGCAGATGCCGCTGGAGCCGCGGGCTACCAGCCCTGCTGGCGCATAAAGTAGCGCAATTCCTCGCGGTGCTCCGGGTGGGCCACGTTGATCAGCTCGCTGGCGCGCTCGCGCACGCTCTTGCCGTGCAGCGAGGCGATCCCATGCTCAGTGGCCACATAGTGCACATCCCCGCGTGAGGTGACCACGCCGGCGCCTTCGCGCAGGCGTGGCACGATGCGCGAGATGTTGCCGCGGGCCAGCGAGGGCAGCGCCACGATGGCCTTGCCGCCCTTGGAGCGCACCGCCCCACGGATGAAATCCAACTGGCCGCCGATGCCGCTGTAAAAGTAGCCGCCCATTGAGTCAGCGCAGACCTGGCCGCTCAGATCCACCTCGATCGCCGAGTTGATCGAAGTCATCTTGTGGTTCTGGGCGATCACGAAGGGGTCGTTGACATAGTCGGTGGGGTGCAGCTCGATCATGGCATTGTCTTCGACGAACTTGTAGAGCCGTTGCGAACCGAACAGGAAGCCGGCCACGATCTTGCCGGGGTGCAGGGTCTTGGCGGCGTTGGTCACCACGCCCTGCTCCACCAGGTCCACCACCCCGTCTGAGAACAGCTCGCTGTGGATGCCCAGGTTGCGCTTGTCGCCCAGCTTGGCCAGCACCGCGTTGGGTAGGGCGCCGATGCCGAGCTGCAGCGTGGCCTCATCCGGCACCAGGTCAGCCACCAGCTCACCGATGGTTTCCTGCTCCGGCGTGCCGGCTTTGTGGGCCGGCTCGGGCAGCGCGTAGTCCACCGCCGCCATGTAGTCAATGTCGCTGACGTGAATGAACGAGTCGCCCAGCACGCGCGGCATCTGCGGGTTCACCTCGGCGATCACCATGGTGGCCGCCTCCGCGGCTGGCTTGGTGACGCCCACCTCGACCCCGTAGGAGCAGAATCCGTGCTGGTCAGGCGGCGAGACCTGGATGAAGGCAATGTCCAGCGGCAGCAGCCCATCGCGGAACAGGGCAGGCACCTCAGACAGAAAGATCGGAATGTAATCGGCGCGGCCTTCGTTCACCGCAGTGCGGGCCGGCGCGCCGATGAACAGGGCGCGGTGGCGGAAGCTGCGGCTGTAGCGCGGCTCCAGGTACTGGCCGCCGGCGAAGGTGAGCACGTGCACCACCTCCACATTCTCCAACGCGCCCGCCCGCGCCACCAGGGCGCGCTCGATCTCCTGCGGGAAGCCGGCCCCGCCGCCCATGTAGATGCGCGCGCCGGAGGGGATATGGCGCACGGCTTCGGCGGGCGTGATGTATTTTTGGGCGAAGGTGTTGTGTGAGGCGTTCATGCTGCGAATGATACAGAAAGCTGGCGCTAGCGCCAGATGACGAATGTTGCCAAATCCTGTACATTGTCCCTAGCCTGAACGCTGCAGGATGCCAAAATCCCAAGGAAATTGGGACAGCGAAGAGGCTATATGTCCCTGTTGTGCTGCTGGGGCTGAGCGTATAGTACGGGCAACTTTTATTTTCGGTTTGCCAGATGCAAACCAGGAGGAAGACATGAGCTCTGTTGTGCAACGGGGTCGCCTGATCCAGGACCCCCCACTCGTAAAGTTTTTGTTCAATGATTTTCGGATGGCGTGGGTGTGGCTGGCCGTACGTGTATGGCTGGGCTACGAATGGCTGCAATCCGGCCTGGGTAAGATCAGCAACCCGGCCTGGACCCAGACCGGTGACGCCCTGAAGGGTTACTGGACCAACGCAGTCGCCATCCCCGAAGTGGGTCGCCCGCCGATCACCTTCGACTGGTACCGCTCGTTCCTGCAGTTCATGCTGGATGCCGAAGCCTACACCTGGTTCGCCAAGCTGATCTCGTACGGTGAGGTGCTGGTGGGCATCGCCCTGATCCTGGGCGCCTTCACGGGCATTGCCGCCTTCTTCGGTGGCTTCATGAACTTCAACTTCATGCTGGCCGGCTCGGCCAGCAGCAACCCGCTGCTCTTCGTGGCGGCCCTGGGCCTGATCATGGGCTGGAAGATCGCCGGTTACCTCGGCCTGGACTACTTCCTGCTCCCTTGGATCGGCACACCCTGGGGCAGGGAAGCATCAACGAAAAAGAAGTGACGTCGAACAGAAAAAAAAAGAGGCCCGTACGGGCCTCTTTTTTGTTTCTGTTACTTGCCCAGCAGGCTGCGATGGTCCACCATGATGCAGCGATCCATCACCATTGGCAGCCCGGCGGCCTCGGCTGTGGCGGCTGCTTGCGCATCCTCCACACCCACCTGCGCCCACACCGCCTTGGCGCCGGCTTTGATGGCATCCTCCACGACGCCTTGCAAATGCTCCGAGCGGCGGAACACATCCACAATATCGATCGGAACCGGCACAGACGCCAGATCCGGATAGACCGGCTGCCCGTCCACCTCAGTGATGGCCGGATTCACAGCGTAGACCTCATAGCCGGCCTCTCGCAGGTAGCTGGCAATGCGGTAACTGGTGCGATAGGGTTTGTCTGAATGGCCGACGACCGCGATGGTGCGGGCGTTCTGTAGCAAGGCGCGTAATTCATCTTGTGTGTGCAGGGTCAAGCAAAACCTCCCAGGGATAGCGCATCCAGATCAGGGTGCGCAGTGCGGAAAAGCCGGCGGCTTGCATGGCCTCGTGGGCCAGCCCGGCCGGATAGTTGAGCGCCAGCTTGCGGTCACGCCGCAGCTGGCGGCTGGCCGCGGCCAGCAGTTGAGCCAGCGGCGGCTGCGCGTCGAGCGGGTCGGCTGCCAGCCACAGGCGGTCCGCCTCCAGCGTTGAGCTTTGCCAGCTCAGCGTGGCGCGCAGCCCGTCGCCGTCCAGCGCGCTCCAGTGCAGGCTGCGCGGCGTACCGAACAGGCGCTGCAGCTGGGCTTGCCAGCCCGGGCGCAGCGCGTTCATCTTGAGCGGCAGCTGCCAGCGCAGATCGCGCGGGTATATGTTATCCAGCCAGGCTTGCTGGCGACTCCAGTCTTGCGGCTGGCGTTTGCGCACGCGCGGCCCGCCGCCGGCCGCGGCGTTGGCCTGCGGCCAGCCGCGCCAGCTGGTGCGGCGCATCCGTTCAACGAAGCCCAGCCCGCGGTACAGATCGACGGCGACCTGGTTGTTCTGGTCAACTTGCAGCCAGGTTTCGGCGCGGCCGCGGGCGCGCACATCCTCCAGCGCGGCCAGGGTCAGTTGGCGGGCGATGCCGCGGCGCTGGTAGCGCGGATGCACGGCCACGTTGGCGATCAGGTAGCGGGTCTTGCCGCCTAGGTGCTGGGGGATCAGGCTCAGGTTACCCACCAGCACGCCGCCTTCGACCCAGACCATGCCCATCAGCGGGGCGTCAAGGTCAGCCGGTTGGGCCGGCAGCCAGCGCCCAGCGCGGGCTGCCTGGCGCATCTGGCGGATGTACTGGTAGCCGTCCGAATCCAGGGTGGGGGCGAAACACAGCTCCACCAGGTCGGCCACGGCCAGCAGGTCTCGGCGTATGTCAAAGGGGCGCAAGTTGGCGGGGTGATGCGGGGTGGGCAGGTGCACGGCGTGGGCGCTCATGTGACGCTCAATTCAATTATAGTGCCGCGTTGATATAATCCTTTTATGCGCATAGATAAAGAGCTTTTGAAGAAGCTGCCACTGTTGCTGATGTTCGCCAGCCTGCTGGCGGTTGCGGCCCTCTCGGCCCTGCCCAGCCAGGCGGCAGCTTCTCCCTTGTTTCAATCTACCCCGCAGCCCCTGCCAGAGCCGGGGCCGGATGGGCGCATCTTATACACGGCCCTGCCCGGCGATTCGCCGTGGCTGATCGCCGGCAAGTTCAACATTGCGATTGAGCAATTGCGCATCCTCAACAGCTGGGGCCCTGACAAAGTATTGCAGGAAGGCGAAACCGTGATCCTCGGCATGGCCTCGGATGCTACTCCGACTGCCGAGTCAACCTCGGAGGTCGTCGCCACCACCACGCCCGAAGGCACGCCCGGCACCGGCACCATCTGTGTCCTGCTCTTTGATGATGTCAATGGCGATGCCATGCGCCAGGATGCTGAACTCGGCATCCCGGGCGGCGCGGCCAGCGTCAGTGAGCGCACCGGCCTGGCTTCCCGCCAGGGCGATACGCTGGCCCAGATCGATACGACCACCGGCCTGCCGCAGGCCGTGTGCTTCTCAGACCTGCCCGGCGGCGAGTACACCGTCAGCGTGGCCGCCCCGCAAGGCTTCAACCCCACCACCGCCCAGAGCGCTACCATCCAGCTCACCCCGGGCGATGAGACCAGCTTGAACTTCGGCGCCCAAGCCGGTTCTTCCAGCGGTTTTAATCTGCTCGCTCCGGAGGAAGGCGGCCCGCCGTCTCCCTTGATGGGCTTGCTGGGCGTGGTGTTAGTGATCGCCGGCGGCGGTCTGGGGATGTACAGCTGGCGGCTCTCGCGCCGCCGCTTCTAGCTCAACGCGGCATACACCGCTTCCAACGCAGCTTCAAAAGCGCCAGCCTGCCAGCTGGCGCTTTTTTGTTGCGCCTGCTGCTCCAGCGCGGCGCGCACGCCCTCTTCCACTACCACGGTGAGGATCGCCGCGCCCAGGCTGCGCGTGTCGCCGGCGGGCGCCAGGTAGGCGGCCGCGCCGGCCATCGCTTCGGTCAGCGGGTCTTGCACCGCGATCACGGCTTTGCCGTAGGCCAGCGCCTGGCGCAGCGAGCTGCCCCACGGCGTGGGCGGCTCCGGGTGAATGAAGGCCGTGCAGCTTTGGATCAGTGCGTGCAGCTCGCTGGGGGTGGGCTGGATGATTTGCACGCTGTCGTGTACATCAAAAATGGCGAGCTGCTCTTGCAGCCAGGCTTCTTGTGCGGAGTCCAGGCCGGCGATCAGCAACGGGTACAGCTCACCGATCGAGTCCGCCGCCCAGGTCCATGCTTTGAGCAGCGGCAGCAGCGCCTCAGGCTGGCCGGAGCCGTGGGTCAGCAAATACTCCGCAGGAGCATTTGTGGGCAGGCTGGCCGCATCGCGAGCGGCGGTGGGCGGCAGCGTGGCCAGCGCGCCCGGGTGGGTCGGCGCGGGCAGGTCGCTCGGCCACAGCAGGCGGGCGCGGGCCAGGCCGCCGTGCGCCTGGGCCGCCGCCATGCGGCTGCGGCCGGTGGCGGCCGCGGTGTACTCGGCTGGGCTGACCAGGGTAGGCACTCGGCCCAGCAGCGACGCGGCGCTGGCGGTGGTGTGGATGGCGGCCGCGCCGTGCTCGGCGGCCAGCGCCTGCAGGCGGTTCTGCTCCCAGTCGCCGCGCTCACGCGCCGCGGCCTGGATGCCCTGCACGCCGGGCGGCAGGGCTTCGCTCACCGCCGCCGGCAGGGCCAGCAGCCGCTCGGCCTGCGCCGGGGCGGCGGCCAGCAGCTGGCGCAGGTGCGCCGCCGCCGGGCTGAGCGGCGCGTGGGCCAGCGGCCAACCGTCGTAGAGGATGCGCGGGGACATATGGGGATGGTAATAGGTATTTGCAGTTGCGGGGCGATTTCACCTGCTTGACAAGCGCGCTCATTCACCCGCCAGCCGGAAATTCTCTGCTATAAGCCCGGCATGGTCATGCTACGGAGGCAGCGAAGTTGTTAGTAATATATTTTGACCCCCTCCTCCATCCGCGCAATAATAACTTTCACATATCAAAGCGAGGGATCCTTTAGGACATTGCAAGTCCAGCGTGTATTTAGTGACGACGAGGTATAAGCAGCCGCCGTTTATAATGGACCTTCACATGGCCAAGCCAAAATCCAAAACCATCGCAGCAAAGAAAACTACCCCCAAGGCGAAGAAGACCCCGGCGCGCAAACAGGCCGCTGTTACTAGGCCCGCAGCCCCGCGTGATTTTCAGTCGATCGTGATGGCGCTGCAGCAATTCTGGGTGGAGCAAGGCTGCGTGCTGTGGCAGCCCTACAGCCAGCAGGTCGGCGCCGGCACCATGAACCCGGCCACCTTCCTGCGCGTGATTGGGCCGGAGCCGTGGAATGTGGCCTATGTCGAGCCCTCTGTGCGCCCGGACGACGGCCGCTACGGCGAGAACCCTAATCGTCTGCAGCAGCACCACCAGTTCCAGGTCATCCTCAAGCCCGACCCCGGCAACCCGCAAGAAATGTATCTGCGTTCGCTGCAGGCCATCGGCATTGACGTGCATAAGCACGACATTCGCTTCGTAGAAGACAACTGGGCCTCGCCGGCGCTGGGCGCCTGGGGCCTCGGCTGGGAAGTCTGGCTGGATGGTCTCGAGATCACCCAGTTCACCTACTTCCAGCAGGCTGGCGGCATCACGCTCGAGCCGGTCTCGGTGGAGATCACCTATGGGCTCGACCGCATCGCCATGGCCTTGCAGGACGTCAACTATGTTGGAGATGTACGCTGGAGCACTGAACGCAACTGGGGCGACCTGAACATGCAGGCCGAGCGCGAGCAGAGCAAGTATTACTTCGAGCTGGCGGATGTGGAGCGCCTGCGCCAACTGTACGACCTGTATGAGGCCGAGGGCCAGGCCGCCCTGGATGGTGGCCTGCTGCTGCCAGCCTATGACTATATGCTGCGCACCTCGCACGCCTTCAATATTCTGGATGCGCGCGGCGCCATCGGCGTGACCGAACGCCAGGCCTACTTCCGGCGCATGCGCGCCCTGGCCAGCCGCGTGGCGGAAGCCTACGCGGCCGAACGCCAACGCGAAAAATATCCCTGGCTGCAAGAAGCGGCCGCGGCGAAGCCTGCCGCGGCCAAAGCGCCAAAGATCAGCGCGCCAAAGAGCGCCAGCGATTTTCTGCTGGAGATCGGCACCGAAGAGTTGCCGCCCAGTGACCTCGACGCGGCTATCGAACAGCTGACCGCCAGCCTGCAGCAGTTGCTGCAAGCCGAGCATTTGGAACACAAGGGCGTGAAGGTGCAAGGCACGCCGCGCCGCATTGTGGCCCAGGTGGCCGCCCTGGCGCCCAAGCAGCCTGATATGAACCAGGTGGTGAAGGGACCGCCCGCCGCCCGCGCCTTTGGCGCGGATGGCACGCCCACCCCGGCCGCCGAAGGCTTTGCCCGCGGCCAGGGGCTGCCCGCCTCGGCGCTCACAGTGGAGACGATCGACGGCGGCGAATACGCCGTGGCGCGCGTGCAGCGCAAGGGCCGGTATGCGGCCGAGGTGCTGGCCGAAAAACTGCCTGAGTTGATCGCTGCACTGAAGTTCGAGAAGTCCATGCGTTGGAATGCCAGCGGGGTCGTGTTCTCGCGGCCGGTGCGTTGGCTGCTGGCCCTGCACGGCGACGCGCTGGTGCCGTTCGAATACGCCGGCCTGCACTCGGCCAAGAGCAGCCGCGGCCTGCGCCTCAGCGCCGGCGAGCAGTTCGCCGTCGCCAATGCCAAGGATTACTTCGCCAAGTTGAAGAAGCAGGGCATCTTGCTGGATGTGGCGCAGCGCAAGACCGCTATCCAGAGCCAGATCGCCAAGCTGGCTGCCAAGGCCGGCGGCGTCATCCCGGATGACCCGGGTCTGCTTGAAGAAGTCACCCACCTGGTGGAAGCGCCTACCGCGCTGCTGGGCGAGTTCGACCCGGCTTATCTTGATCTGCCGCAGGAAGTTTTGATCGGGGTGATGAAGAAGCACCAGCGCTACTTCCCGGTGGAAAAAGACGGCCGCCTGCTGAATCATTTCATCGCCGTGGCCAATGGCGAGATCGATGCCAAGGCCGTCACGGCCGGCAATGCCGCCGTGCTGCGCGCCCGCTTTGCGGACGCGGCCTATTTCATTCGCAAAGACCGCGAGCAGCCGCTCTCGCACTATGTCGACGGGCTCAAGCAGCTCACCTTCCAAAAAGAGCTCGGCTCCATGTGGGATAAGGCCCAACGCGTGGCCGAACTGACCCGCCTGCTCAGCCCGGCCCTGGGCTTGAACGCCGATGAGACCCAAACCGCCCACCGCGCCGCCCAGCTCAGCAAGGCGGACCTGGTGACCAAGATGGTGGTCGAGATGACCTCGCTGCAGGGAGTGATGGGGCGCACCTATGCGCTCGAGTCCGGCGAGCCGGCCGCGGTGGCCGATGCCATTTTTGAACATTACCTGCCACGCTACGCCGGCGACACTACCCCGCGCAGCAAGGCTGGTCTGGCGGTTGGCCTGGCCGACCGCCTGGATAGTTTGACCGGCTTGTTCGCGGTGGGGTTGGCGCCGACCGGCGCCAAGGATCCCTTCGCCCAGCGCCGGGCTGCGATCGGCTTGGTACAGAACCTGATCGCCTGGGATATGGATTTTGACCTGCGCCAGGGCATTGAGCGGGCCGCCGCCGGCCAGCCCGTGGCCGCGGACGATAAGGTCTTGCAAGACACGCTCGACTTTGTGGTGGGCCGCCTGCGCGCCCTGCTGCTGGAGAACGGCGAGCGCCACGATGTGGTGGATGCGGTGCTGGCGGCGCAAGGCGCCAACCCGGCCGCGGCGGCGCGTGCCATCCGCCAACTGGCGGCCCACAGCGCCAAGTCTGATTGGCCGCAGACGCTGGCCGCCTTCGCCCGCTGTGTGCGCATCACGCGCGATTTTAAGGAAACTTACACGGTAGACGAAGCCGCCCTGGCCGAGGATGCCGAACGCGGCCTGCTGGCCGCCGTGCAGGCGGCCGAAGCCGCGCCACGGGCGGCCGGCTCCGTGGATGAGCTGCTGGCCGCGTTCATGCCCATGATCCCGGCCATCAATACCTTCTTCGACAAGGTGATGGTGATGGCCGAAGACGAAACTGTGCGCCGCAACCGCCTGGGTCTCCTGCAGCGCGTTGCCGCATTGGCGCACGGCGTGGCGGATCTCTCCAAGCTGGAAGGCTTCTAGCATGTTCATCACGCTGGAAGGCCCGGAAGGCAGCGGCAAGACCTCGCAGCTGCCGCGCCTGGCTGAGGCCCTGCGCGCCGCGGGGCACACGGTGCTGACCACGCGCGAGCCGGGCGGCACGCCCATCGGCGATCAAATTCGCAAAGTCCTCTTCGACCTGGGCAACAAGAGCATGCACCCGCGCAGCGAGATCCTGCTGTTCCAGGCCTCGCGGGCCCAGCTGGTGGAAGAAGTGATCCAGCCCGCCCTGGCCGCCGGCCAGGTGGTGCTGTGCGACCGCTATGCCGACAGCACGATGGCCTACCAGGGCTATGGGCACGGCGTTGACCTGGCCCAACTGGCCGAGCTGGTGCGCTTTGCCACCGGCGGCCTGCAGCCGCAGCTGACTCTGTTCCTCGACATCAGCCCGCAAGATGGTTTGCGCCGCCGTGATGCAGACGGCAACTGGAATCGCCTGGATGACTATGACTTCGAGTTCCACCAGCGCGTGTACGCCGGCTATCAGGAATTGATCGCCGCCGAGCCGCAGCGCTGGGCCGTCGTCGACGCCACGCGCACCCCGGATGAAGTGGCGGCTGAGTTGGCGCGTATTGCACTCGAACGCTTACAAAGCAAGTAGCGCCTTGTATAATCGGGCGCACATGAGCAATCAAAGCCCTGAATTTGGCCCTGTAACTGAACCCCTGTTGATCGTCATCTCCGGCCCCTCGGGGGTCGGCAAGGACAGCGTGCTCGAGCTGATGAAGCAGCGCGGCTTGCCTTTTCACTTCGTGGTGACTGCTACCACGCGCCCGCCGCGCCCCGAGGAGCGGGATGGGATTGATTACCTGTTCGTCAGCCGCGAGGAATTCGCTGGGCTGATCGAAAAAGAAGAACTGCTCGAATACGCCATCGTGTACAACGACTACAAAGGCATACCCAAGGAGCAGGTGCGCAAGGCGCTAGCCAGCGGCAAGGACGTGGTCATGCGCGTGGATGTGCAGGGCGCGGCCACAGTGCGCAAGATCTCGCCGGATGCGATCCTGGTCTTCATCACCACCTCCAGCGAAGAGGAGTTGGTGGAGCGCCTGGAGCGCCGCAAGACCGAGACACCCGAGAACCTCAAGCTGCGCATTGCCACCGCCCGGCAGGAGTTCAAGCGTATCGACGAATTTGACTATGTGGTGGTCAACCGTGACGGCGAGCTGGACGAAACGGTGGACCGCATCGAAGACATCATCTCAGCGGAACACCACCGCGTGAACCCCCGGCGCGTGCAACTGTGAGCGAGCGCCTGGACACCCAGCCCGAAGCTGACGCGCCCGAAACCCTGGGGCGCATTTCGCCCCGCCGTACGCCTGTGCGCCTGCCGCATCGCAGACCCGTGGTCGTATACGTTGTGCTGGCGATCACGGCGCTGGTGTATGCGCTCCAAACGCTGACCTCGATCGGCTTACTGGACCTGGGTGCCTGCCCATACTTCATCACGCAAGACATCCCAGCCTGCTACGGCATGAAGGTCAACCCCTTGATCATGGCCGGCCAGTGGTGGCGGCTGATCGCCCCGGTGCTTCTGCATGCCGGGTTGCTACATATTGCTTTCAACATGTATGCGCTGTTCGCGCTGGGGCCTGAGCTGGAGCGTATGTTCGGGCACGCCTCATTCCTGAGCTTATACCTGGTCAGCGGTTTCTCCGGCGGCGTGATGTCGTTCCTGATGAGCGATGCGCCCTCGCTGGGGGCATCCACCGCCGTATTCGGCTTGCTGGGGGCGCACGCGGTGTTTGCGTATCGCAACCAGCGCGTGTTCGGCCAACGCGCCCAGGCCGTCATGCGCAGTATCCTGCAGATCGCCGCGATCAACTTCCTCATCGGCCTGTCGCCCGGCATCGACAACTGGGGCCACTTTGGCGGGCTGCTGGGCGGCCTGGTGTTCACCTTCCTGAGCGGGCCGCTGTTCGAGCTGCGTGAACGCGGCGAGGAACTGGAGTTGGTGGACACCAATCAGTCCAACCGGGTCTGGCTTGGCACGATCGCCGTGCTGCTGATCTTCGGCGCGGCCGCAGCCGGCAAGCTGCTGGCCTAGGGCTGGATGCGGTACAGGCGCATGGCGCCGAGGCCGTAGCCCACATCCTCTGTTAGCACGGCCGCTTCGTTTAAATCGTCCACATCAGCGCCCAGGAAAGGCGCGAACTCGCGCCGGACCGCGCTGTCGGTATCGACCAAATAATCCACGCCTGCCGAACGCATGTAAGCCAGCAAGTCTCTTTGCTGGATCGCGTTGAAGGCATTGTGGTTCACCACACCATCCAGATTGACCACGCGCTGCTCCAGGTAATAGCTATAGATGCCAGAGTTGAAACTGGCCAGCGTATCGTTGGGGGATAGTAGTTGTTGCAACTGCGTGTTGGCAGCCAGCATCTCTCTTTGCCAGGGGTAAAAGCCCACCCGCCATAGCAAGACGCCGCTGGCGAGAAAGTAGACCGCGGTCAGCGCCAGCAGCAAGTGCCCCAGCCGGGCTTGTATGCGCGGGTGCTGAAATGCCAGCGCGGCGCACAGCGCAAAAGCCGCTGAGGTGGGGACGAAATACCACAGGCGCGGATACCAGCGCAGGCCGGCGTGGAACAAGATCATCGTCAGGCTGGACAACAGCAGAGGCAGCAGGATCAATTTCTGCGGCTGGGTGAGGCCGCGCTTGCGCAGGCCGAGCAGCACCAGCGCCCACAGCAGCAGGCCGGGCGCAAGTGGCAAGCCGCTAAAGTCGCCGCGCAACCAGGCGGCCGGGCTGGCCAGCTGGCGCAGCGTCTCGCGCAGCTGCGGGGCGAGGCCCGCTCCATGTTCAAGCGCCAGCCGGGTGCGGATGGTATAGGGGATGGATACGCCGCTCTCCTGCAGCAGGCTGCCGACCGCGGCATGGCTCCACAGCAGCCAGGGCAGCATGACCACGATGCTGACCATGCCCGCAGTCAGCACCAGGCGCAGGCGGGCGGCGTTGGGCGCGGCCAGCAAAAGTGCGAGCAACGCCAGCGCGAACAGGAAGGCTGCATCCGTGCGCGCCAGCAACATCAGCCCGGCCAGCAGACCCAGCCCCACGCCATTGCGCTGGCTGGGTTGGCGCACCACGCGCTCCAGCTGGTTCAGGAACAGCAACAGCGTGAGCATGCCGAGCGCGGTTTCCAGTCCGTTGGTGGCCTGAAGGATCACGGAGGGATTGATGGCGTACAGTAGGCCGGCGATCAAGCCCACATCGCTGCGCCCGCTGAGCTTTTGGCCCAGGCGCACGAGCAGATAGACCGAGGCTACGTCGAACAGGGCGGCCAGGCTGAGCGCCAAGTGAATGGGCAGCGCCGCGCCAGCGGCTGCGCCCACGAACAGCGGCGTGATGACCAGCAGCCAGAGCGGATGAAAGCCGTTGGTGGGGCTGACCCCGTCAACAGTTGCCTGCCCGCCGTCGGCCAGATTGCGTGCCAGGACAAAATAATAGAAAGAATCGTCCGGCAGATTCTTCTCAACCAGACTCTCGATGGGTTGCCAGGCGACCCACAGGCGCACGAGGGCAGCCAGCAGCAGAAGCGCCAGCAGCTGTTTGCGATGTAGTGAGGATGATGCCTGTGGCGAACTCACTGCCCGGCCTGCTATTTGCCGGCCGCGGCCTTGGCGTAGTCCGGGGCGCGCTTCTCCACAAAAGCAGCCAGGCCTTCTTTGTGGTCACTGCCCTCGCCGGCGATCTCCTGGTTGTGGGCTTCGTAGTCGAGCACTTCTTCCAGGTTGGAGAGCAGGGCTTTGTTGAAGGCGCGCTTGGTGAGGCCCATGGCGTTGGTGGGGCCTTGCGCCAGGCGCAGCGCCCAATCCCAGGCGGTTTGCTGCAACTGGTCGGCCGGGACGACCGCGTTCAGCAGGCCCCAGGCCAGCGCCTGCTCGGCGGTGATGGGCTCGTTGTAGAAGGCGGTCTGGGCGGCGCGGCCCAGACCGATGATGGCGGGCAGCATGAGCGACACGGCAGAGTCGGGCGCCAGGCCGATGCCGCTGAAGCCGATGACGAAGCGCGTCTCGGGCGAGCCGATGCGCAGGTCGCAGGCCAGGGCCAGGCCGAGGGCCGCGCCGGCGGCCGCGCCCTGGATCGAGGCTAGGATGGGCTTCTCGAGCTGGCGCATTTGCAGCACCAGCGGGTTGTAGGTCTTTTGCAAATGCTGGCGGAAAGAGACATGCCCTTCGCCGCCGAATTCGCTAACGTCTTGCCCGGCGCTGAACAGCTTGCCATTGGCCTGCAGCAGCAGGCTGCGCACGGCGCGGTCCTTCTTGGCATCCTTGAAGGCGTTTTGCAGCTCAACCGCCATAGGTGTGTTGAAGGCATTGGCCTTCGGGCGGTCAAGGGTAAGGATCAGTACGCCTTCTTTTAGCTCGCGCGCAATCATTGCATCAGACATGACGCCTCCAGGAATGGATATTCAATTGAATTGTAATGGAAGCTATGAAAGCGACGCGCTTAGGGCAGCGGTTCGAAGTCTTCGCCGTCCAGATCCTCGCTGTCATCGTCATCAAAGTCGATGGCGAGTTCGATCTCTTCGTCCGGCAGGCGCACCCACAGCATCAGCATCTCGCCCTCGTCTGTGTTGGCGCTGCGCGCCGCCAGGATGGGAGCGGTCTTGTTGTTGCCGTCTTCGTCGCGGTATTCCAGGTTGATGGCCTGGCGTTTCTTCCAGGCGCGGTAGCAGCGCTCCACCAGCTCGCCGCCGTTGAAGGTGCGTAAATGGGTCAGCGCTACGCCGTACAGGGTTGGGCCTTCGAGCACCCCCGTGGACCAGCCATCGTCCACAACTTCAAAGGTGGGCGGCGGGCCTTCGATGATGGTTATCTTGTCGTCCATGTTTTCCACTTGCGCGCGTAGTTTACCATACGCAAAATTTGACTGCTGGCTTGCTTTTTGGCGAGCTTGGAACCGCCAAAAGAGGCCAAGGTTATAATGCCGCGCGTATGTACAAATTGGTGATATTGGTTGAGCCGCAAGATGATGCGGCTCATTTTGACAGCCGCTGGCCTCTGTTCCTGGCCGAGGCCGAGAAGATGCCCGGCCTGCGCCGCGAAGTGACGAGCCGGGTGGACCGCGTGCTGCACGGCAGCTACCCGGTGCATCTAGTGCACGAGCTGTTCTTTGACTCGCTGACCGCGGTGGCGGACGCGATGGGCTCGCCCCAGGGGCAGAAGGCTGGCCAGGTGTTGCAAGACATCAGCGGCGGCAAGGTGACCCTGTTGTTCGCCGACCACCTGCAGGATGATCTGGCTCACTTCCGCCGCCACGGCGATGAGGCTCCGCCCGGAGACCGGGCGTGACGCGCAAAGGCTGGCTGGTGGTTGCGGCCGCGGCGGCCGTGCTGCTCACCGGCGTGCTGGGCGTCTATCTGTATAACCGTTATGCGCCTTCGCCGGGCCGCTGGGCGCTGTTCCGCGAGCTGCACACCGATCGTGAGCTGTTCGAGCGCTACGCCATCCGCCCGGGGATGCGCTGCGATGGCGCGCCGTTCGCGTTCCCCACGCATGGCGTCATCCTGGGCTTGTGGAACCAGTCGTACCGTTTTGGGCATACGCACACCGGGCTGGATATTTTCTCGGGCACGCAGCCGGGCATCACGCCCATTTATGCGGCTTACCCCGGTTATCTGACGCGGCTGGATGATTGGCAGTCCACGGTCATCATTCGCGTCCCCAGTGATCCGCTCGAGCCCGGCCGCCAGATCTGGACCTATTACACCCACATGGCCAATGTGGATGGTGAGAGCTTTGTTTCGGACCAGTTCCCGCCTGGAACCAGCGAAGTGTATGTCGAGGAAGGCACCTTTCTGGGTTATATGGGCAATTATTCCGGCGACCCGGGTGCGCCGACCGGCTTGCATCTGCATTTTTCTGTCGTAAAGGATGATGGCGAGGGCGACTTTTTGAACGAGACCCGCATTACTAACACGTATGACCCCACACTGTATTTCAATATGACGGTGGATCACCAAAAGAATCGCAATGATGTGCCGATGTGCGAAGGCGTAATGACTTTTGAAGATTGGGATCTGGTAGGCGTGGATGAGTGAACGAGTTGTTTTGATCGCGGGGGCGGGGACTGCGCTGGGCCAGGAGTTGGCCAGGCAGCTGGCCGCCCAAGGCTGGCGCGTGGCGCTGAATGACCTGCTGCCCACGCGTATCGGCCCGCTGGCCGAGGAACTGGCCGCAGCCGGCGGTCAGGCGGCCGCCTACCCGGCCGACCTGACCCGCAAGCTGGCCTTGCAAACCATGCTGCAGGGCGTGCTGGAACGCTGGGGCCGTGTGGATGCCTTGATCTTTATTCCCAGCGTGCGGCCCGAAGGCATTGTGCTGGATATGGACGAGTGGGATTGGCACCGCGGCATTGACGCTACGCTGACGGCAGGCTTTCTGGTGACGCAGTCGGTGGGCCGGGTGATGCGTGAGATCGGCGGCGGCACGGTGGTGTACGCAGGCGCGGGCGAAGCCAGCTCGGCGGTGTATGCGGCCGCGGCGGCCGGGCTGCAGGCGCTGGCGCATAGCGCCGCGGCGGAGCTGACCGCTCACAACATTCGCCTGGTGTGGCAGCCGGGCAGCGACGCCGCGGCGGTCTTGGCGGAACTGGGTTGAGCTGCGCGCTTTACAATTGGCGCATCTCAAGGAGTACGTATGACTGATGATAAACAACTCATTCTGGTTGAGATCAAAGAGCGGGTGGCCTTGCTGCGCTTGAACCGGCCCGAAGCCATGAACGCGCTCAATAGCGCGCTCATGATCGAGCTGATGGACAAGCTAGAGCAGTTGGACGCGGACGACAGCGTGGGCGCGTTCGTGCTCACGGGGGATGCGCGCGCTTTTGCGGCCGGGGCGGATATCAAAGAAATGGCGGAGGCTTCATCGGTGGAGTTGATGCTGAAGGGGCATATCTCGCCGTTCGACCGCATCAAGAAGATCACCAAGCCGATCATTGCGGCCGTCTCCGGCTGGTGTTTGGGCGGGGGCAACGAGCTGGCCATGTCGTGCGACATGATCGTGGCGTCTGAGAGCGCCCGCTTCGGCCAGCCCGAGATCAACCTGGGCGTCATC
Source organism: Anaerolineales bacterium (assembly GCA_019637675.1). Lineage (GTDB taxonomy): Bacteria > Chloroflexota > Anaerolineae > Anaerolineales > UBA11579 > JAMCZK01. The sequence continues at coordinate 507,310 of JAHBVE010000003.1, forward strand.
CCCGGCGCGGGCGGCACGCAGCGCCTGACGCGGGCGGTGGGCAAGGCGCTGGCGATGGAGATGGTGCTGAATAACCGCACTCTCACCGCCGAGGATGCGCTGCGCCGCGGCCTGGTGAACCGGGTCGTGCCGGTGGAGCGTTACCTGGTGGAGGCCATGCAGCTGGCGACCGAGATCGCCGCCCGCGCCCCGCTGGCGGTGCGCTTGGGTAAGGAAGCGGTGAACCGCGCTTTTGAAACGCACCTGGCGGACGGCATCCAGGAAGAGCGCCAATCCTTCTATTTCCTGTTCGCCTCTGAGGACCAGAAAGAGGGGATGCGCGCCTTTGGCGAGAAGCGCAAGCCCAACTGGAAGGGTAAGTAGGCCAAGCTTTTGTGTAAACTAGTGTGGAGTTTTAAATTCGGCGAAGCCGAGTAAAACTCCATAAGTTCGCCCGCAGGGCGGACGTAGGCAGCGCAGGCGAGTTTAGTTACACTGTAAGGTAGTTGCGTCAGCGGGCGCAGCCCGCTAGCAACTACAAAAGTCCGCCCGACAGGGCGGACGTAAGGCCCCGGTAGCTCAAATGGATAGAGCAGAGCACTCCTAAGGCTAAGGCTGTGGGTTCGAGTCCCACCTGGGGCATATGCAGCGCCTGGCGGCGCTGCGCCTAGGAGTTTCTACTCGGCTACGCCGAGTAACGAAACTCCACCGTATGGTTTGGTTCAATTTGCCCGGCGGCTGATGAGTAAATTCCACGCATCATCGCTAAGCTTCCCTGAAGCTCTCTACTAACAACACAAAACTGTAAGACTCGTATTTCGGGATAGAGAAACCTCGTTTGCTTTAGAAACGAGTTGCCATGCCTGAGAAGAGAAATGTGCCAAGTTTAAAGAGAGCTATCGTTTGGGGGCTGCTCGTTGTTGTCATTTTCGCAGCTATTCTGCTATTGAATGGGATGCCTATTAGGGTCAGTGACGGTTTACAGGCCGTTCAATCACCAGATCCGCTAAGCAACCAGGATGAATACTTTGCCCACTGGCAGATGGTGGTGTTTCAGCGTGTTCTTGAGATAGCTCCTGCTGGTGCCTACCGCGGCCCTGTCCTGGGCCATCGCTTTGAAGTGATCGTTATGGATACCCGGGTCAAGGTGGAGATGGGAGCTGTTGTACAGAGCCACACGATTGAACGAGATAGCGATAGCGGCATGGTTCTGTCTGAATTGATCTTAGACGGTACACAGCGCATTATGTATGACGGTTCGGGATATCTAAGTTACTCAGCTGTTGATGAGCCACCTGCCCCTTTTCGGGATGAAGTCTCTTTTGTGGAGTATGCCAAACAGCGAGGGCTGGAGATCGCGCGGACAGAGATCTCCGAGTGGGGTGGGCAGGCATGGGTCGTTGAGAGTGAAGAGACCGGAGATCTTGAAGAGATCCTCTCTTCTTACAATGAAACAAGCCGGCCATATTTATCTGATCTGGATGTGATCGGTTTCCACTATACCTGGATCGTTGACCAGCAACTGGAGCGGGTGGTTCGTTTTGAGTGGGAGGCGATCACCCCATCCGGCAGCGTGCTGCTTCAGCGTACCTCCTATGAGCGGCCGGTTGTTTTGACAGCCGATGAAATGCCTGTTTATTGGCTGCTTCCCAGCGTTACGGAGACAGGCCCGGACAGGTAGGTTTATGTATAACGTTATTACATTAAAGCTCCTTGCAAGCCCTTGACACAAGTTTCACAAACGCTATAATCCCACTTGACGAGCGTCCGGGTGCCCCCCTCACCTGGGCGCTTGTCATTTAAATCCATAGCGCCTGGCTCACTTTGTCCTCATGGCTGGGCGAGCCTAACGCTCCTATAATCACTGCAGGAGCTGAGATGCCATCATCACAGAATAGATCCATCATTTGGGCAGGCTTCGTACTGGGCGGGCTTGCTACGGCAGCCTTGGTTGGTGTACTGGCCCTGGCTGAGCCATTGCTGGGCACGCCCTTCTTCCCCTTCGACCTTTTTGACGTCATGGCGCGTGTGCTGCCGGGCGGGCTGATCCGCTTTGTCATCGAGAATATGGTGGCCGTCATTCAGTTCCTGCAGCGCTTCCTGCCCATCGGCGACACCTCCACCGCGGCCAAGCTGGCCGAGCAGTCAATTGCAGTGGTGCAATTCATCGCCGCGGGCGCGGGGTTCGGTGCGCTGCTGGCCTGGCTGCAGCGCAAGGGCAGCGGCATCCAAACCTATGGCTTGATCGGCGGCCTGCTGCTGCTGGCCTTCACGCTGATGGTGCATGCCCAGCTGGGCATTGCGGCCGGCCTGGGCAGCCTGGCGCTGGCGGTGTTGTACCTGGCCTGGGGTGCGGGCATTGCCAGGCTGGTGCAGGCGTATGCGGCCCGGCCGGATGCGGCGGCCGCCGCGCCCGAACTTTCGCGGCGCCAGTTCCTGGCAGTCAGCGGCGCGGGCCTGGCCGCGACGGCGCTCGGCGCCTGGGGCGCCAGCCGCCTGTTCGGCACGCAGGCCATGCCGCCGCGCACCGACAGCACGCCCGTGCCGGTGAGCGAGGATGACCCGTTCGGGGCGCGGCTCACCAGCGGGCCGGCGCAATCGCCCTCGCCGGAGGAGCTGGCGGCGCGTCAGGCGCCGGTGCGCGGCACGCGGCCGGAGCTGACCGCCAATGACGACTTCTACCGCATCGACATTAACACGCGTCCGCCCCAACTGAGCGAAGATGCCTGGCAACTGCAAATTGGCGGCCTGGTGGATACACCGATGCAATTCACACTGCAGCAACTGCGTGACCTGCCTGCGCAGACCCAGATCCTGACCATGCAGTGCATCTCCAACACGGTGGGCGGGGATCTGACCAGCTCCTCGCGCTGGACCGGTGTGCGTTTCAAAGACGTGCTGGCCATCACAGGCATTCAGTCAGGGGCAGCCGGCGCTTACATCACCTCGGCGGATGGGTTTTACGAATTCGTCACCATGCAAGATGTTGAGGACGAGCGCACCCTGCTGGTATATGCGATGAACGACGAGCCGCTGCCGTACGAGCACGGCTTCCCGCTGCGCATCTACATTCCCAACCGCTATGGCATGAAGCAGCCCAAGTGGATCCAGTGGATCGAGCTGGTGCCGGAGCGCGTCGACGGCTACTGGGTTGACCGCGGCTGGGACCGCGAGGCCTTGGCTCACACGGTGTCCGTGATCGACACGGTGGTGGTCGACCCGGATGTGGGTGAGACCGGCCAGGCCACCTGCGGCGGGATCGCCTGGGCTGGCACGCGCGGCATCAGCCGCGTCGAGGTAAAGGTGGATGAGGCCGAATGGCTGCCGGCCGAGCTGATCGCGCCGCCACTCAGCGAATTGAACTGGATCCTGTGGAAGTTCAGCTTCCCGTATGTGATGGGCCGGCGTGTGCTGCAGGTGCGCGCCTATGACAGCGCCGGCCAGCCGCAGGAAACGCGCAATGCACCGCCAGCGCCCAGCGGCGCCACCGGCATCCATCAGATCGTCGTGACGATATAAAAAAAAGCCTCCCGTTCGGGAGGCTTTTTTTTGACATCAAGTGTTTGGCTTACTGAACCTGGAAGGTCAGCGTGGTCTCGAGGTCGCCATTCAGGTAGAGATCAACCTTGTAGGAGCCATTCGGCCACAGCATGCCGGTGTTGGCCAGGTCAAAGGTGAGGATGGCGTCGCCGCTCTGGATGCTGACCTCATCGATCAGGGTGTTGGGGGACTCGCCGTCCACGTTCACCGCGGTCCATACGGCGCGCACTTCGGTGCTGTCAGACGCGTTGGCCAGGTCCACGATGGCGTAGAAAATGTCCTCGGGGCCGTAGACCGTGGTGGGCTGGGTGCCGGCCGAGTCGTAAGCCATGTAGGCTTCCTGGAAGTTGGCCGTGCTGGCGCTAAAACCACAAGCCAGGGCGGTGATCGCCAGAACTGCAACTGCCAGTAAAACTTTGAAATTGACGTTCTTCATCTTTCTCCTAACGTACAGTGTTGCACAAGTTAACTGATTTTAGTCCCATCTTGTTACTTGCTGGGAGTGTTATCTGCTTCAGCATCTGGTTCAGGGGCTGGCGGCGTAAGCTCCAATTCCACCGAGCCTTCCATCTGGATCTGGCCGCGCAGGAACGCGCCTTCCTCAGTGGACATCGAAACGGTGACCACGTCACCCCACACGCGTCCGGTGGCGCGGATCTCAACCTTCTCGGCCAGGATGTCACCGCGCATCGCGCCGGCCACGATGACGTGGCGGGCGCGCAGCTGCTCGCAGGTCACGCGGCCGGTCTGGCCGATGACCAGCAAGCCGTCAAGCTCGATCTCGCCCTCGAAGGCGCCTTCCACGCGCACGCCGCCGCTGCCGGTCAGCTTGCCGCGCAGGTTGATGCCATCCGCCACCACGGAGGTGATGCGCTCAGTGGGCGGCGGGGCGGCCTGCTCTTTGGAAACGCTGGCTTTGCGGCGGAACATCAGGCGGCGGGCGCCCCTTCTTCGCCGCTGTTGTCAGCGATGCCTACGGTGTTGAAGCCGGAGTCGACGTACATGATCTCACCCGTGATGCGCTTGGAGTGGTCCGACGCGAAGAACAAGGCAGCGTTGCCTACATCTTCGATCGTCACGTTCTCGCGCAGCGGGGCGGCTTCGGCGAACTTGTTGTACAGGCCCTTGAAGCCCGAGACGCCGGAGGCGGCCAGGGTGCGGATGGGGCCGGCCGAGATAGCGTTCACGCGGATCTTGCGCGGCCCAAAATCGCGCGCCAGGTAGCGCACCGAGGATTCCAAGGCGGCTTTGGCGACGCCCATCACGTTGTAGCTGGGCACGGCCTTTTGGGAGCCGTAATAGGTCATGGTCATCAAGGAGGCCCATTCCGGCAGGTAGGGTTCGAACGCGCCCGCCAGGGCCGTAAAGGAATACACGCTGATGTCCATGGCGGTGTGGAAGCCGGCGCGAGTGGTGTTGTAGTACGGGCCGCTCAGCTCCTCACGGTTGGCGAAGGCCACGGCGTGCACCAGAATATCGATCTTGCCGTAGACCTTGTGGGCCTTCTCGGCCACGCTGGCAATATCTTCGTCCTTGGTGACGTCGCAGGATTCGATGAATTTGCTGTTGATCGACTGGCCCAGGGGCTCGGCGCGCTTCTTGAGCACATCCCCGGCGTAGCTGATGCCGACATCGGCGCCGTTCTCATGCAGCGCCTTGGCGACACCCCAGGCGATCGAGCGCTCGTTGGCTACCCCGAAGATCAGGGCGGTTTTTCCTTGCAGTAAGCTCATGTTCTCTCCTCTTTGTTTATTGGCCGTCGGCCAATGGCAGGTCTGCCAAAAATCGCCAAGGTTTGCTCAGCCAGGGCTCGGGCGTGGCCCCCAAACCCACACGGGGGCCGGTGCGCACATGGCGGTCTGCCACGGCTTGGCCACGCTCGATGAAGATTATAGCCTTCGGGTCGGTGAGGCTTAGGCGGTTGTGCCGGCCTGTGATGCCAAAAGCCTGGGTCAGTTTGCCGGGGCCATTGGTCCACAAGGCGGCTGGGCGGCCCTTGCGCCGCCTGGCAATGAGTTCTAACCCCTCAAGCGGCTGCACGGCGCGTATGAGGACGGCATGCGGCACATCCTCCGGCTGGGCGACCACGTTCAGCATCCAGTGGTTGCCATAGGTGAAATACACATAGGTGAAGCCCGGCGGGCCGTACAGCGGCTCGGTGCGCTGGGTGCGCCCGGCGCGGGCGTGGCAGGCCAGGTCGCCCTCGCCGCAGTAGGCTTCGGTTTCGGTGATGATGCCGGTGATGCGGCGCACGCGGCCGTTGATGCGCTGCAGGTGCACCAGGCGCTGGCCCAGCAGGCCGCGGGCCACCTGCAGGGTGGATTGCTCGTAAAAGGAGTGGGGCAAGCGTGGGGCCATGCTAGGCCGCCGGTTGGGTGGCCAGCGGCCCGGGCAGCAGGCCGAGCAGGTCTGCGATGGCGCTGATCTGACCGACGTCTGGGTCTTCGTACAGACTGTTCCAGTTGAGTAGCAGGCATTGCAGGCCGGCGCCGCGCGCGCCGAGCACATCGGCGTAATAGTTGTCGCCCACGTAGAGGACGCTGTCTTTGCTGACGCCCAGAAAATCGATCATGCGCAGGAAGATCTGCTTGTCTGGCTTGTAGGCGCCCAGTTGGCTAGCGGCCAAAAAGAAATCCATATGCAGGTCCAGGGCCATGGCGTTCATCTCGGCGTGCACGGGTTTGGGGCGGTTGGTGAGCAGGCCAATGCGGTAGCCGCGTTGGCGCAAGGTCGCCAGGGCGGCACGCGTCTCGGGCAGCACATGGCTGACGGGCGAATAGTTCTCGCGCATGTACTCGTGCACCTGGGCGGCGTACTGCTGGGCCTGTTGCTCGTCAAAGCCCAGCGAGAGCAGGCTGCGCACGCCGTAGTTCACCCAGAATTCCTGCGTGCCTTCTTTGTAAGCGGTGATGTCAGCTTTGAGATCATCTGAGCTGGCCCAGTATTGGTGCTCCCACAACTGGCCGGCGCGGCGCTCTTCCGCGGTGAGCGGGCGGCCGCGCAGGGTTTCTGCAAAGTCAGAGATGAAGGCATGCGCATGTGGCTCGTTGTAGCGCAGGGTGTCATCCAGGTCAAAGACGATCGTTCGGATGGGTTTCGGATCCAGAGGCTTAACCACCAATGTAAGACATCTCCACTTTCGGCAGGGCTGCGGTGTTGGCTGAGCGCAGCTCAGAATAACGGTCGGTGCGTTTTTGCCACACCGCGGCGATGGCGGCCTGCAGGGCGGCATTATCTGCGCCGCGGCGCAGCAGGCCGCGCAGGTCAGCCCCGCCTACCGCGAACAGGCAGGTGAACAGCCGCCCGTCGGCCGAGATGCGCGCCCGGCTGCAATCTCCGCAGAACGGTTGCGAGACGGAGGCGATGATGCCGATCTCGCCGCTGCCGTCCGCGTAACGGTAACGCTCGGCTACTTCGCCGCGGTAGTTGGCTTCCAATGGCTCCAGCGGCAGCTCGGCCTGGATGATGTCCACCATCTGGCGGGCGGTGAGCACATCGTCCATGCGCCAGCCGTTGCTGTGGCCTACGTCCATGTATTCGATCAGGCGCAGGATGTGCCCATGCTGGCGGAAGTAGCGTGCCATCGGCAGGATGGCATGCTCGTTCACGCCGCGCTTGACCACCATATTGACCTTGACCGGGGCGAAGCCGGCGCGGGCGCTCTCGGCGATCCACTCCAGCACGCGCTCGACCGGGAAGTCAACATCGTTCATGCGCTTGAAGGTTTCATCGTCCAGCGCGTCCAGGCTGACGGTCATGCGCTTCAGGCCGGCCGCCTTCAGGCTGTGCACGCGCTCCAGCGGGAAAGAGCCATTGGTGGTGAGCGCAATGTCCTGCACGCCGGGCACGGCGGCCAGGCGGGCGATCAGGCTCTCCAGGTCTTTGCGCATGAGCGGCTCACCGCCGGTGAGGCGTACTTTGCGCACGCCCAGCGCCACGAAGGCGCGGGTCAGTTGCTCGATCTCGTCGAAGCTGAGCAGCTGCTCCTGCGGCAAAAATTGGTATTGCTTGCCAAAGACCTCTTTGGGCATGCAGTAGGTGCAGCGGAAATTGCAGCGATCAGTGACTGAGATGCGCAGGTCGTGCAGCGGGCGGGCGAATGTGTCTACCAGAGTACTCATAATAAAAAGAGGCGCAGTGAAGCACTACGCCTCTGGTGATGCTCACTTAATGCGAATTATATCGCGCCGCTATTGCTCGATGATGTCTGGCTTGCGGTCGGCGCGTTTCTCCTGAAAGTTGCGCACCAGGATGGAAATGCCCACCGCGATCAGGATCAACGGCCACAGGGTCGAAAGCCAGTCCGTGCCGCCCAGAATGCCGCTGAAGAAGACGAACAAGGCCGCACTGAAAGCGACGGCGGTCAGGCCTTCACGCAGGCCGGCAAAGAAGCGGCCCTCCAGCAGGTTCTTGATGAGCGTGCCCACGCCGATGAAGCCTGGGATGAGCGTCCACATGTATGACCAGCTGCCCCAATCGCCCGACTGGTTCTGGTAGTAGAAGATGCCGCCCAGGCCGGCCAGGATGGCGGCCGGAACGGCGAGGCCGGGTGAGCGGAACAAGACGCTGAGCAGCAGCACCAGCGCGCCCACGCCCACGAGCAGCATGGGCCACTCTACATCGAACTGGATGAGGCTGCCAAGCTCCGGGAAAAAGCGCTGCGCCAGGAACCAGCCGCCGGCCAGCAGCAGCAAAACGCCGATGACGGCGTTGCCATTGCGATTCGTGTCCATAGTGTTACCTCCAGCTTATATACGCAGTATGCGCGTGCGCGTTGCGAACGCTAGCCTTGCTTTTGCTTCGCCAGGCGCTCACGGAACACGCCCGCCACTCCCAATAGCACCAGCAGACTGCCGCCAATCGTGTAGACCGTGATCTCCTCGCCCAATACGAAGTAGCCCAATAGTAGCGCCAGCACCGGGTTGACGTAAGCATACGTCATCACGATGCGGGTCGGCAATAGCTTGAGCGCGATCACGTAGGAAGTGAACGCCAATGTACCGAAGATCACCAGATAGCCCCAAGCCAGCCAGGCTTCTGTGTTGGGTGTGGGCGCCGGCTCCTTGAGCAACAGCGCCAGGATGCCGAAGCCGATCGAACCGAACAGCATTTGGTAGGCCGAGCTGACCCGCGGCGCCAGATCGAGCTGGTTGCGCGCCTGGTATACCGAGCCGCTCGACCAGGCCATGGCCGCCACCAGCAGCGCCAACGTGGCGATCGCATCCGCATGCACGCCGCTGGAGAGCGAAGGCAGCGTGAGCACCACAATGCCGCCGAAGCCGATCAGCAGCGAGATGAACAGCAATGGCGAAGGCAGCTTGCGATCCCATACCGCCTCGACCACCGCGGCCCAGATGGGCGAAGCGGCCACCAGCAGCGCTGCCAGGCCGGACTCGGTGCGTTGCTCAGCAAAGGTGACCAGGCCGTTTCCGGCCACCCACAGCAGGATGCCAGAGACCAGCAGGGTCAGCCCCTCCCGCCGGGTAATGCGGATGCGCTCTTTCTTGAAGTAGCTCCAGGTGAAGAGGATCAGGCAGCCGAGCGCGGCGCGCATCAGGCCCATGGTGAACGGCGGGAAGCCGGCGCCCTCGCGCACCGCGATGCGGATGGCCAGGTAGGTGCTGCTCCAGACAAGATAGACGACCAGCAGGTTGGCCAGCCCGTTGCGGTTCAGGCCCTGCGATTGTGTATTGGTTTTCATCGTTCCTCAGTTTACTTCGCCGCGGCCACGCTGTGCACGCGGCTGCGGTGCACGATCACAACGCCGAGCAGGACCGCCAGCGCGCCCAGCCATTCGCCGCGTGACAGCCATTCGCCCAGGATCGGCCCGGCGATGATGGCGGTCAGGATGGGTTGGCTCAGCAGGGTGGGCGACACCATGGATGCGGGCAGGTGGCCCTGCGCATAGTTCAGCAGCATCCAGCCGCCGCCTTGCACGAACAGCCCGAGCATTAGCAGATATATGTACGTCTGCTGCGAATAGCCGGTCAGCGGCGCGCCTACAGCCAAGCAGAAGATCAGCAACAGCACGCTGCCCACTGCCGCCGTAAGCCAGAAGAATGAGAAGGTGTCCAGCTGCTCGCGCCCGCGTTGCGCCACCAGCATATAGGCGGCATAGAAGAACGAGCCGATCAGGCCCAGCATGCCGCCGCGGTTGATCTCGAACTCTGCGCCCAGGTCGAGCCCGAGCACGACCAGCGCGCCCAGCATCGCCAGCGCCAGGCCCAGCCAGAAGGTCGGCTTGAGCTTCTCGCGGAAGATAAAGAACGCGCCCAGCCCAACCCACAGCGGGGCGGCGTTGCCCAACAGGGTGGGGATGGTGGCGCCGCCATAGTTGACCCCGCTGGACCATACAGCCAGGTCGATCGCCAGGAACAGGCCGGCCAGCCCGCCCAGCCACAGGCCGCGCCGCGTCAGCCGGGGTTGCTTGCGCCGGCTGAGCGCGAAGGGCACGCCCAGCGCCACCGCAGCGATGCCCATGCGGTACAGGCTGGTCACGCTGCCGGGTGTTTCGGCCAGACGGGTGAAGATGGCCGAGGTGGCAATGATCATTGTGCCCAGGGCCAGCGCCAGGTAGGCTTTCCAGAGCGATTTGGTTTCAGACATAAGCCTCGGATTCTAATTGATGAAGCTCTATAGGAACACCGGCACACGCTGGCGAGTTGCTTCGTTTGCTAATTCAGTTCTGATATTGCATCACTAAAATTGAAAATACTCGCACAGGTATAATGCCTTAAGCGCGAGTGCTGGAGGCATACCAAATGGAAGAAAACAACAAGCCTGAAATACTGGTGGAGCGTGACCAACGCGGCACCCCCAGTGGCCTGGGCACTCAATTCAAGCTTTTGCTGCGGCTCATGCGTGACCCGCGCGTCAGCCCGCTCCTCAAAGTCCTGCCTGTCGGCGCGGTGGTCTATCTGTTCTCGCCTGACCTGATCCCCATGATCCTGGACGATGCTGTGGTGCTGGGCGTAGGCTTCTATGCATTCATTGAGCTGTGCCCGCCGGATGTTGTGGCCGAGCACCGCGCCGCGCTGGCCGCCGAAGCGGCGAGAGGCAGCTAACCCATGCAATATCTGCAGAGATTCCTTCCCCCGGGCGGCGGTGGCCGCATGGCCGATTTCCTCAACCAGTTCCGCCTGACCTGGCGTCTGATCCGCGACAAGCGGGTCAATACGCTCTACAAGCTCATCCCCTTCGCTTCGCTGCTGTATCTCATCTCACCGCTGGATTTTGCCATCCCGCTGCTGGATGATGTGGCCGTATTGTGGGTGGGCACCTCCATCTTCACTGAGCTGTGCCCCACCGACGTGGTGGAAGAGCACCGCGCCGCGCTGGCCAAAGGCGGCCGCCGCGCCCAGATCAAAATAGACGAAGGCGATGTGATGGACGCCGACTACACGGAGAAAGAATAAAAAAGCTACTGCGCCTGTTGCCCCTGGTCCTGCTGTTGGCGGCCTGCTACAACCGCCCCGCCCCCAGCACCGCTGCATCTGAGCCGGTGATCTCTACCCCGGTATCCGCCGCTCCCAGTGACACCGAGCCAGCTGAGCAGGCCACGCTGGCCATCGACAAAGACCAGACCGCCGCGGTGGGCTTTGCCAACCCGGCTGACTACAGCTGGAACCTGGTGAGCCAGGGCTATGCCCAGCCGTTGCTGGCTACGCACGCGGGCGATGGCAGCGGGCGTCTGTTCATTGTTGAGCAACAAGGCATGATCGCTGTGGTTGAGAACGGCCAGCGTCTGGCCGAACCTTTCCTGGATATTCGTTTCGAGGTCGGCAGCAATGGCAACGAGCAGGGTCTGCTCGGCCTGGCCTTTCATCCTGATTACGAAAACAACGGCTACTTTTATGTGAACTACACCGGCCTGGGCGGCAACACGGTCATCTCGCGCTTCCAGGTCTCCGCGGATCGCAATGTTGCTGATGTGGATAGCGAAGCGCCGATGCTGTATATCGCCCAGCCGTATGCCAACCACAACGGCGGGCACATTGAGTTTGGCCCGGATGGCTATCTGTACATCGGCAGCGGTGACGGCGGCTCCGGCGGCGACCCGCAGAACAACGGCCAGTCGCTCGAGACCCTGCTGGGCAAGATACTGCGCATCGATGTGAATGTGGATGGCCCCTACGGCATTCCGGCGGACAACCCGTTCATATCCGGCGGCCTGAACGAGATCTGGGCCTATGGTTTGCGCAATCCCTGGCGCTTTAGCTTTGATACCGCCACCGGCGATCTGTACATTGCCGATGTAGGCCAGGGCGAGTGGGAAGAAGTCCACATGCTTCCGGCTGGCACAGGCAACGGCGCTAACCTGGGCTGGAAGTATTACGAAGGCACGCACCCCTACGAAGGCACGCCGCCCGATGGGCTTGAGCTCGACTTCCCGGTCGTGGAATACGACCATGCCTCGCGCTGCTCTATCACCGGCGGCTACGTGTACCGCGGCGCCAGTCTGCCAGAATGGAATGGCATTTACTTCTACGGTGACTTTTGCTCCGGCGAGGTGATGGGCATGTACCAGGGCGCTGACGGTGCGTGGAACTCCCAGGTGCTGTGGGACACCCAAGCGCTGATCACGTCCTTCGGCCTCGATGAAGCCGGTGAGCTGTACCTGGTGGACCGCAACGGCGGTATTTACCAACTCCAAGCCAACAACTAAACTCAGCAGCATGGCGGCATCCAACCCAACTGCTGACATTGTGGTCGTCTACAACCCGCACTCCAGTGCGGCCAACGAGGCGCGCCTGCGCAATGCGATCGAGCGCGCTTTCGGCGCCCGCCGGGTGGACTTCTGCGAATGCAGCCCGCAGGCGGATATGCAGGCTCGCCTGGCCCCGTGGCTGGCGGGCGGCGTGCGCCTGGTGATCGCCGCCGGCGGCGACGGCACCATCTCAGATGTGGCCGAAGCATTGGTCGGCACGGATGTGGTGCTGGGCATTCTGCCGCAGGGCACCAGCAACGTGCTGGCGCGTGAGCTCAAGCTGCCCCTGCGAATGGAGGCGGCCGCCCGCATTCTTGCGGGCGAGTACGCCGTGCGCAAGATCGATGTCCTGCGAGCCGGTGACAGCGTGTGCGTGCTTGGCGTCAGCGTGGGCCTGAGCGCGCAAGCCATGCAGGACACCGGCCGCGGCCAAAAGAGGCTGCTGGGTCCGTGGGCCTACTGGCTCACCTTCGCCCGTCACTTTTTTAGTCTGCGTTCGCACTTGTTCACCGTGGAGCTGGACGGCTACGCCACCCAACTGCGCTCCACGGATGTGCTGGCCATGAACGTCGGCACGATCGCGTTCCGCGCCATCCGTTGGGGGCCGGACGTCAAGCCAGATGACGGCTTGCTGGATTTTTGCTTCCTGTGGGCGCGCAACGGTTTGGAGTATGCGCTCACGATCCTCAGCTTTGCCCTGCGGCTCTACACGCGTAATGAGCGCGTGAACGTGGTGCCGCTGGAGCGCAGCCTGCGCATCGTGCAGCCCGAGGGGCTGTTGGTTCAGGGGGATGGAGATGTGATCGGCGTGACGCCGATCACGATCTCGCTGGAAAAAGAGGCGCTCAATATTGCCGTGCCGCCCAGCGCTTAAGCCTTCGGGCGGCGCTGGCGTACGGCTTCGAACAGCAGCAGGCTGCCCGCGGTAGCCGCGTTCAGCGATTCGATCTGGCCGGGCATGCGGATCTGAATCGGTTCTGCGCCCAGGCCGCGCGCCTCGGCGCTGGGGCCGTTGGCCTCGCCGCCTACGATGAAGGCCAGCTTGCGGGTCAAGTCCACTTCGTCAAAGGCGCGGCCGATGTTGGCCTCGGCCAGCATCGGGTGCAGGCCGTGTTCGGCGAGAAGATCACGGATGGCGGCCCAGTCCAGCTCGAGCACCGGCAGGCGCAGTTGGGCGCCCATGCCGCCGCGCAGCACCTTGGGCGCGAACGGGTCTACGCAGCCAGGCGCAAGCACGGCGGCGTGCGCACCGGCGGCGGCTGCGCTGCGCAGCAGCGTGCCTACGTTGCCGGGGTCGTTCACGCGGTCGAGGATGACCACCAAGTCAGGCGCGGCGGCCAGCGCCACTGGCTGGCGCTGCACTTCAAGCAGCAAGCCAGCCGGGGTCGTGGTGTCGCTTGCGGCTTCCATCACGTTGCTGGTCACTTCTTCCATCTCTGCGCCGGCGTTCTTGAATGCGGTCACCAGCTCCATGCCGCGCGGCTCCAGCTCCGCCGTGTAGAAGCCTTGTTTCACCTTCCAGCCCGCCGCCAGCACTTCTTCGGCCAGGCGCACGCCCTCCACAACGAAGGCGTTGGCCTGGCGGCGCTCCTTGGCGCGGCCTTGCAAGGCGCGGATGTGCTGCACGCGCGGGTTCTGAGTAGAGCTGATCATGCGCCTATTGTAGTGCTGCGTTGCGAAGCAGCGCAAGCATGCATGTAGAATATCGCTTGGAGGAACCATGGCCGACCCACGCGTTCAAAAACTTGCCCAAACCCTGGTGGAATATTCCGTCAAGATCAAACCTGGGGATTGGGTTGTCATCTCTGCCCATCCGCTGGCTGAGGAGTTGGCTGCCGAAGTGGTGCGCTATACCTTGCGCTCCGGTGGCAATCCCAGCGTCTTGACCGGCCTGGGCTCCACCCAGCGCGTCTTTCTTGAAGAAGCCAGTGAAGACCAACTGAAATGGCTCTCGCCATTTGAGCGCCTGCCGTTCGAGCAGGCGGATGTGTTCATCAGCCTGGATGCCAGCGACAACACCCGCAACCTCAGCATGGTGGATAGCCAGAAGCAGCAAACCCGCTCGGTTGCCCGCCGTGAGATCATGCAGGCCTATATGCGCCGCAGCGCCAGCGGCGAGCTGCGCTGGACGCTGACCCGCGTTCCGTGCCAGGCCTACGCTCAGGAAGCCGACATGAGCCTAAGCGATTACGAAGACTTCGTATACCGCGCCTGCAAGGTAGATCAGGCTGACCCGGTGGCCCTGTGGAACCAGATCGAAACCGACCAGAAACGTCTGGTGGACTGGCTTCAGGGCAAGAAGCAGGTGCACCTGCGCGGCGGCAATATCGATATCCAAATGTCGATCGAGGGCCGCACCTTCGTGAACTCCACCGCCCACCACAACATGCCCGGCTCCGAGATCTTTACCGGGCCGGTGGAAGATTCGGTGCAGGGTTGGGTTAGCTACACCTACCCGGCTATCTACCTGGGGCGTGAGGTGGACGGCATCCACCTGGAGTTCAAGGACGGCAAGGTGGTCAACGCCACGGCTGAGAAGAACGAGGAATATCTGCTCAAGATGCTGGATATGGATGCTGGGGCGCGCTTCCTGGGTGAGCTGGGCATCGGCACTAACTTCAGCATTGACCGTTTCACCAAGAGCATCTTGTATGACGAGAAGATGGGCGGCACGATCCATATGGCGCTGGGCATGAGCTACCCGGAGACCGGCGGCAAGAACCAATCCTCACTGCACTGGGACATGATCTGCGATATGCGCAATGACAGCGAGATCCTGGTGGATGGCGAGCTGTTTTACAAGAACGGCGAGTTCCAGGTCTAAGCGACTTGGAGCAATGACGATGCAGATAAAAAAAGGACGGCCATTGGCCGTCCTTTTTTGTTTTGTGCTTTGTGAGGCTAGTTGAGCTTGGCCTGGGCGACCACGGCCTTGAAGGCGGCGGCGTCACGCACGGCGATCTCAGACAGCATCTTGCGGTTGATCTCGATATTGGCTTTCTTCAAGCCGTTCATCAACTGGCTGTAGCTCACGCCGTTCAGGCGGGCTGCGGCGTTGATGCGCATGATCCACAAACCGCGCAGATCGCGCTTCTTGTTGCGGCGGTCGCGGTAGGCGTAGGCGAGGCTCTTCAGGCGGGCTTCGCTAGCGCGCTTGTACAGCTTGGAGCGCGTGCCGAACTGGCCCTTGGTCTCCTTCAAAACCTTTTGGTGCCGCTTGCGGCGGGTAATACCGGTCTTTACTCGTGCCATGCTTCCTCTACTTCGCCGTGCGCGTGGCCGGGTTGGCGCGGTACTTGCTCATGTACGGCGCCAACTGGCGGATGCGCTTCTGCAGGGCTTTGCCCTGCACGGGGATCATCTCGGTGAATTTTGCCTTGGTGCGCGCCGAGGTGCGGCGGCGCAAGTGGCTCTTGCCGCCCTTGGTGCGCACCAGCTTGCCAGACCCGGTCAAGCGAAAGCGCTTGGCGGTGGCTTTGTGCGTCTTCATGCGAAATTTCTTAACTGCCACAACTACTCCTCTTGCCGCGTGTCTCGCAGCGGCTATTCTTCTGCGCTTTCAGCCGCAGGTTCTTTCTTTTCTTTCGCCTCGCCCTTGGTAGCCGCGTCCTTGCCGGCGCCTTCGTTGGGGGCCAATACCATCAGCAGGGTGCGCCCTTCGAACTCGGGAGCCTGCTCAATGATCGAGATGTCCTGCAACTCGGCGGCGATCTCCTTGAGATCCTGCAGAGCGATCTCAGGATAGTCACGCTCGCGGCCGCGGAAGCGGATACGAACCTTGACCTTCTTGCCTTCGTTCAGCCAACCGCGCGCCGCCTTGGTCTTGAAGCCGCGGTGATGCTCGGTGGTCTTGGGCCGCAGACGAATTTCTTTGATCTCGACCTTTTTCTGTGCCTTGCGAGCCTCACGTTCTTTCTTGGTGCGCTCGTAGGTGAATTTACCGTAACTTACCACTCGGCAGACCGGCGGCTTGGAGTTGGGGGCAACCTCAATAAGGTCCAGGCCCGCCTCGGCGGCGATCCTGAGCGCTTCTTCGATTGGCACAATTCCGCGATTTTCGCCGTCCGCATCGATCAGGCGGACTTCCTTAACCCGAATGGCTCTATTTACACGGTACTCAGATGTACTGATCTGCTTATTCTCCTGGCACAAATTCGCCCCGGCAAACTATCGCCAAAGCAATAGAAGCCTTTGGGGCGTAAGGCGGGGCGCATAATACCATACGCGCGGATAAAGAGTCAACGGGGCACTGCGCCTGCGGCGCGGGAGTTGCTTCGCAACTCCGGTAAAGCCTATCTAACCATAGAGAGGCCAGCCGGCTTGGCGTCAAGGCATTTCTGGGCTTACCGGCGCATAACTGCGGGGATGGCCGTTCGTTCGCTCCTCGGAGCGGGCAACCTTTGCCCTTTATGAGTGTTATTAGTGTACTGGAGGCTGTGTTCGCAGCAGGCTTCGCCGAGCCATCGCCAGTACTGTGGGCTGTGTGGCGTCCCCATACAGCTGAGGAGGAGCATATGAGCGCACCGTATGCATTGGTCGTAGATGATGACCAGGCTGTGGCCGAGATCTTTCAGCGCGCTCTGCAGGATTGTGGCTACAGGGCCGATGTGATGGAAGGCGGCCACAAGGCCCAGGCTCAACTGGTGTTCACCACGCCTGACCTGGTGCTGCTCGATCTACATATCCCCAACCTCTCAGGTGACATCATTCTGCGCCAGTTGCGCGGGCAGCTGCGCTTTGCCAATACGCGCGTGGTCATCACCACCGGCGACGCCAGCGCAGTGGCGCGCTTCGCCGGCCTGGCTGACCAGGTGCTGCTCAAGCCCATTGGCTACGAGCAGATGCGCGAACTGGCCCAGCACTATCTTTCAGTTTCCGTCTAGTTCAACTTAGGGGTCGAGCCGCGGCAACTGGGAACAGGCGCTGCCGTTGAGGTTGAGCGTTTGGGTGTCCACCCAGCCCGTGCCGCTTAGGCCTGTGTTGCCCAATTCCAGGTCGGCCTCCGCCCAGCCATCATCGGTCAGGCCCATCACGGCGGCAAATTGGCCTTGCTGCAGGGTGGTGATGACGCGGGCAGATGCGCTGGGCTGCTCGTATACCAGCACAGCATCCATCGGCATGTTGTAGCAATAGTTGTCGAGCGGCGCCCAAACCTCTGGCAGGGCGGCGCAGTTGCCGCTCAGGCTGACATCGGCATGCCAGAGCCAGCGCAGGCGAAAGGGGCCGAGGTTGGCAGCCTGCGCCACGCCGGGGTCAAAGCCCAGCCAGCCGTGCACCGTGCGGGCGGTCAGCGGCTGCATCAACCCATCCTGCACTTCAGCGAATACATCGGCCTCAGTGTGCGGGCGGCTGTAAATGGTGACGTGGCTTGAGCTGCGCGCTACACATTCGCCTTCACCATTCGGCAGGACCCAGGCGGTTGGCTGGGCTTCGGCAGGCGTGCAGGCGAGTGTGGTTGCCAGCAGCGCCAGGACTGCATAGAAGGATGGCTTCATGCAGGCAAGTTTATTGCCGCGGGATTAATTGGCTATGAAGAGCGCTCAGTCGCAGCCAGCGCGCTGGCTAATGTCGGTGTAGACCGCTTGCGGCGCCGGCCAGCCAGCCCACAGGGCGCACAGCATGCCGCCGGCCTGCGGGCCATCCGCCAGCACGCGCTGGCTGGCTTCGGCGGCTGGCTCCCATTCACCCAGCGCGGCGTGGGCGCGTACCAGCGGCAACCACTCGATGCTGAGGGCCGGCTGCAAGCCGGCGCGCTCGGCGGCTTGCAACGCTTGCACGGCAGCTGCCGGCGCGCCGTTCTGATTCGCAAGCTGGGCTTGCTGATAGTAGTAGCACCAGCCGCGCGGCGGCTCGGCGCCGAAGATGCCCGAGTCGGGCGGGCTGCCTTGCGCCAGAATGCGAGCGTGGTTGGAATACGCGGCGACCTGGCGCTCGTCGGCTGTGAGGTAGGGATTGAATTGATCGTACGCGTCCAGGGTCCACAAACAGCTGCCCTCTGGCCCCACGCGCAGCAATAGCAGATCGCCTGGCTCGGCGTGGAACACATGGCCGCGGTAGTTGATGTCGTAGCCCTCGCCGCGCAGGATGGGATCGAGGGTGTGTGAATAGCGTAGCTCCAGATTCCATAGGTCGGCTGTCGGTGCGGCGCTGCGGATGGGGTAGAGCGTGTTGAGCGCGGCGCCCAGCAGCGGCTCGCCGATCCATTGGGTTTGGCGATCCGGCGTGATGATGGCGGTGCCGGGTGCGATGTCTGGGGCGCGCCAGTGCAGCTGCCAGTACAGGCTGCGCTGCGCTTGCCAGTCTTGGCGGAAGCCCTGGGCGTTCTCTATGTGGCTGCTGACCGCCAGGCCGAGCAAGACCGCCAGAGCAATGGCGCGCCAACGTGTAGAGCGGATGAGCGTGGTGAGCGCCCAGACCACCAGCAGGGCAGCGCCCATCAGCCCGGCCATCAGGTAGCGGCTTTCGTAGCCAGATGTGTTGGCTTGATTGCCGGTGATCCAGATCGGCAGCAGGCCCAGAAAGAAGGCGGCTACCCCCAGCAGGGCGGCCTGGTGCAGCGGCTCAGTGTTGCCCTCTTTAGGATGGCGCGATAGCAGCCAGGCAAAACTCAGCGCGCTCACGCCGCCGATGAACCAGGCCGGCCAGTATGCGGTGTGCAGCGTGCGCGCCCAAGCCTCTGCCAGCGCGTGCCAAAAATCGCGCAAGGCGCCGGGGGCAAGTTGGGCGATCAGGCGCAGCGGGTTGCGGCTGAGCTGGAGGGGATAGGGCTCCTGCGGCAGCTCTAGCAGCCAGAAGCGCCACACCAGCCAGGCGGCCAGCGCCAGCAGGTACGGCGCCCACTGGATGGCCACGCGTTTGGCGCTGCGCACAAAGCTGTCGTTGCTGTGCGGGCGGCGCAGGATCAGCCAGAGGAAGAGCACGCGCAGCAGATCCAGCCCGGCGAAGTATTCCATAGTGAACAGGTGCACGACGGCCGCGGCGAGGCCCAGCGCGGTGTAGCGCCAATAGCGCTGCGGGTGGCTGGCGGCGCGGGCCATAGCGCCCAGCGAGACAAAGAAGGCGATCTGCGCGCCCAGTTGAGTTGCAAAGGTCACGGATACCGGCTGGGCCAGGTAGCCCGGGTACACCGCGAACAGTAAAGCTACATATAAGATGAAACGCGGCCGGGTTGGCCAGAGCGGCTTGAGCGACCAGGCCAGCCCCAGCACGCCCAGCCAGCGCATCAGCAGCGCGCTAATGTGCCACACCAGCGGGTGCGTGCCCAACTGGCCGATGATAAAGAAGGGCCAGGGGGAAAAGGGCCGGTCATAGCTGAAGTGGGTGAGCAGCTGCCCCCACTGCTTGTTGTGGATGAAGAGGATGATCGGCCAATCATCCCAGTAGTAGCCAAGCTGGGGGATGAGCGGCGCATAGGCCAACAAGCAGGCCACCAGGTAGAACCAGGGCGCGTAGCGGGTCACTGCATCAATGTTGCGTTGCGGGGGGGCCATGCCGAGCTAAGAATAACCAAAAAGCCTGGTCTGTGAAGACCAGGCTTTTTGTCAGTCGGGGCGAAAGGATTTGAACCTTCGACCTCACCGTCCCGAACGGTGCGCGCTAGCCGGGCTGCGCCACGCCCCGAGAACTACTGGAGCATTGCGAATGGCAACGCCATCGCAATAACACCCCGAATGAGCCGTGATTATATCCGCGTTTATTCCGCGCTTGCGCCCCAGCCCTGGCGCGGCAGGCGGATGCTGAAGCGGCTGCCCTTGCCCTCAATGCTCTCGGCGCTGACCATGCCGCCTTGCAGCTCCACCAGCGTGCGGGTGATGGTGAGCCCCAGACCCATGCCGCCGTGGCGGCGGGTCATGTGGTCCTCCACCTGGAAGAAGCGGTCGAACACGCGCGGCAGGTCCTGGGCCGGGATGCCGATCCCGCTGTCGGCGACCTGGATCTCGACCCAGTTCTCGTGCTCCAGCAGGCTGAGTTGCACCAGGCCGCCGGCGTTGGTGAAGCTGATGGCGTTCTTGAGCAAATGGTCCACCGCTACGAACAGCTTGTTGGGATCAGCGGTGATGTAGACCGCATGCTCCGGGATCTGGCTGCTCAGCTGAATGCCTGCTTCGTTGGCGGGCGCGGTATGCATGTCCAGCAGGCTATGCAACTGGGCTGACAGGTCGTAGCTCTGGGTGCGCAGGACGGCCGTGCCGCTTTGGGCCAGCTCGATCTTGGAGAGATCCTCCACGATCTGCTTGAGGCGCAGGGCAGCCTTCTCGATGGTCTCGCTCTGCTGGCGGGCTTCGCCGTCGTCCAGGATCTCTTTCAAGTAGCTGGCGTGGCCCAGCACCAGGCCGAGCGGAATGCGCAGTTCGTGTGAGGTGATAGCGATGAAGTCGTTGCGCATCTTGTCGAGCTCGGCCAGGGTGGTGTAGCCCTGGCGGGCCTGGTGCATCATCTCGGCATTCTCCAGCGCGATAGCGGCCTGGGCGGCCAGATGCTCCATGACGAGCACATCTTCTTTGTCGAATTCGTTCTCGCGCTTGTTCACGGCGCACAGCACGCCGAGCGCGGCGCCATCCACCACCAGCGGGACGGCCAACAGGTTGCGCGCCTCCAGTTCGGGCTGGGCTTCACCCAGCACCGGCCACAGGCTGCGGTAGGCCTGGCCCATAGGATTGTTGTCCAGCGGCAAGCTGATGGCGCTGCGGCGGGTATGCGTCAGCCAGGGCGCGATCTCCAGGCGCAGCGTTTCGGTTTCGGGGTCGTAGCGGGCGATCGCGCCCTGCTCGCTGTCGGTCACCTCGGCTGCGGCGCGCACGATGGCGCGCATAAGCTCCTCTGGTTGCAGCGTGGCGCTGATGCGGCGGTTGGCCTCCAGCACGCGTTGTAGCCGTTCGAGGCGTTTGCGCAGGGCGTGGGCGTCCAGCAGTTCGGAGGTTTTGGCCACGAGGCGAGTATAAAGGAGAGGCGAGTGATTAGTAATGAGTAATCACCAGGACGCAGAAAACAAAAAGCAGCCGTCTAAGAGCTATCGGTCTTGTGCATTACTGAACTTTTACTCATCTGCGGCTGCAGTTCTGATTACTGATCCCTGTTCACAGCTCACTGACGAAATATTTTGCGTATAATTTTTTATTACGAGGTATGTATGTCCGGTCATAGTAAATGGTCCACCATTAAACGCAAGAAAGCAGTCACAGACGCCAAGCGCGGCGCAGTCTTCACCCGCCTGGCGCGTGAGATCACTATCGCGGCCCGCGAGGGCGGCGGCAGCCCTGAAACCAACTTCACCCTGCGCCTGGCGATCGACAAAGCCAAGGGCGAGAACATGCCCAGCGATAACATTGACCGCGCCATCAAGCGCGGCACGGGTGAGGACAAAGACGGCGCCACGCTGGAGCAGGTGACCTATGAGGGCTTCGGCCCGAATGGGGTCGCAGTCATCGTGGAAG
Source organism: Anaerolineales bacterium (assembly GCA_019637675.1). Taxonomy (GTDB): domain Bacteria; phylum Chloroflexota; class Anaerolineae; order Anaerolineales; family UBA11579; genus JAMCZK01. Next base: position 528,970 of record JAHBVE010000003.1, read on the forward strand.
CCGTGACGGATAACCGCAACCGCACCGTTTCCGAGCTGCGCCATGCCTTCAGCCGCCACGGCGGCACCCTGGGCGAGAGCGGCTCGGTCAACTGGCAGTTCGACCGGGTGGCGTTCTTCGCCTTTGCCGCTCAAGGCAAGAGCGAAGAAGAGCTGTTCGAGCTGGTGGTGGAAGCCGGCGCCGACGACATTTGGTACGAAGACGGCCAGGTGGAAGTGACCGGGCCGGTGGATGCTTTCAAGCGCATCGGCGATGCGCTGCGCCAAGCCAGCATCGCCATTGACGACGCTGGCTTGCGCATGCAGGCCAAGCAGGAGCTTGAAATGAGCGCCAGCGAGAGCTTGCAAGTGCTGCGCTTCATTGAAAGCCTCGAAGAACTGGACGACGTGCAAGCCACGGCCAGCAACCTGAAGATCAGCGACGAAGCCCTCGCCCAGCTCTCCTAACACTATGCTGGCCATCGGAATCGACCCCGGCACGGCCATCACCGGCTACGGTCTCGTACGCCAGTCCCCATCTGGCAATTTGGAATGTGTGGATTGGGGCGTGATCCTGACCCCGGCCAAGATGGAGTTGGCCGAACGCCTGGCGCATATCCACGCCGGCCTGGTGACGGTGCTCGAGACGCACCGCCCAGCCAGCGCGGCGGTCGAGTCGCTTTTCTTTCAGCGCAATGTGCGCACCGCAATGAGCGTGGGCCAGGCCCGCGGGGTGGTGTTGCTGGCCCTGCAGCAGGCCGGGCTGGCCGTGGCGGACTATACGCCCAACCAGGTCAAGCAGGCGGTTAGCGGATACGGCGCGGCCGACAAACAACAAATGCAAAATATGGTCAAAACATTACTCGGGCTATCCGAGCTTCCCAAGCCTGACGACGCCGCCGATGCGCTGGCGATCGCCATCTGCCATCTCAACACCCGCCGCACAGTGGCGGCCATGGAGCGTGCCCAATGATCAGCGAATGGGATCTGTTCCTGCGCTTCGGCGCGGCGCTGGTCATCGGCTTCTCGATCGGCCTGCAGCGCGAGTTCTCGCACGGCGGGCGCGGCAAGAACATCCCGGCCGGCGAGCGCACCTTCGCGCTCTTCGCGCTGGCGGGCAGCCTGGCCGCCATGGCGTCTGACCGCTACCACCAGCCGCTGATCTTCTTTGGTCTGCTGCTGGCCGTGGGCCTCATGCTGGTGGTGGGCTACTACTTCAAGGCCAGCGACCAGCATGTGGGCATGACCACCGAAGCGGCCGTGCTCATCACGGTGCTGCTGGGCGGCCTGTGCTATTGGGATTTTGTGGGCTTGGCGGTTGCCCTGGGTGTGGCCACCACGCTCATCCTCTCGATCAAGCTGGAAACCGACCGCCTGGTGACGGCGCTGACGCGTGAGGACATCCAAGCCGCGCTGCAGTTCCTGGTGATCACGGCGGTGGTGCTGCCGGTGCTGCCGAATGAGGCGATCCTGCCCGCGCCGTTCGATGTGCTCAACCCGTTCAAGATCTGGCTGATGGTCGTGCTCATCTCCGGAATCAGCTTTTTGGCGTACCTGCTCATCAAAGTGCTGGGCAGCGAGCAGGGGCTCGGCCTCTCCGGGCTACTGGGCGGCCTGGTATCCAGCACCGCTGTGACGCTGAGCTTCTCGGCGCGCAGCAAGAAGCAGGCCCGCCTGGTGCGCATGCTGGGCTTCGGCATCCTGCTGGCCTGGTCGGTCATGTTCGTGCGCGTCATCGTGCAGATCGCCATCGTCAACATGGACCTGGTGCATGTGGTGTGGAAGCCGCTGGCGCTGGCCGCTTTGGCCGGCCTGGGTTACGCCTTCTACTTATATGTAGCCAAGCGCAGTCCGGCCAACAGCCAGGTCGAGTTCAGTAACCCGTTCGACCTGATGGCTGCCTTGCGCTTTGGCCTACTGTATGCCTTTGTTTTGCTAATCAACCGCGCCGCGCAACTCTATCTGGGCGAGCAGGGCGTGCTGCTCTCCAGCTTCGTGGCTGGTTTTTCTGACTCCAACGCCATCACGCTCAGTCTGGCCGAACTTAGCCACAGCGGCGGCCTCAGCCTGGATACGGCTGCCCTGGGTATCGTGATCGCCACCATGACCAACACGCTGTTCAAGGGCGGCATCGTGCTGACCTCCGCGTCGGCCGGCCTGCGCCGCGCCATCTGGCCCGGCATGCTGCTGGTGGTCGTAGTCGGCATCGGCGCGGCCTTCCTGCTCTGATGATCGCTTCGCTCAGCGGGCGCGTAGCCCACATCGGTGAGAGCAGCCTCACGCTGGAGCTATCCGGCGTGGGCTTCAAGGTCAGCGTGCCGCGCGGCGTGCTCGACGAGGCCCAGATCGGCCAGAGCCTGAGCCTGCATACCTACCTGGTGGTGCGCGAGAACGAGCTGAGCCTGTACGGCTTCCCTTCCCCCGAAGCGCGGGATACCTTCACGATGCTGATCGGGGTCGAGCGCGTCGGGCCTAAGCTGGCGCTGGCGATCCTCTCGGCGCTCAGCGTGGGCAGCCTGCGGGCCGCCGTGCTTGGCGGCCAGAGCGCGGTGCTCGGCAAGGTGCCTGGCGTGGGCAGCAAGACCGCCCAGAAGATCGTGCTGCACCTGGCCGACCGCATTCTGCCGATGGAGGGCGACGTGCCGGTGCCAGCGGCCCAGCCCGCGGATGGTGACCTGTTGGATGCGTTGCTGGCGTTGGGATACAGCGTGGTGGAAGCGCAGGCGGCCTTGCAATCCGTGCCGGCCGACGCGTCTGATGATGTGGAAGAGCGCTTGAAGCTGGCGCTGCGCTACTTTAAACGGCCCGCCTAGTCTTCGTCTGCCGGCTCGGCGTTGCGCTGAGCCTCTTGCAATTCCCCGCCCAATATCAGCACCTGCTCCTCCAGCGCCGCGATCCGTGAGCGCATTTCGCGCTCCAGCGCTGCCAGGGTATCGCGCCCATCCTCCTGGTCGGTGCGCAGCTCCGTGCGCATCTGCATCGCCGGCGAGAGATCAAGCTCGCGGATGGTTTGCTCCATATCGAAGATCAGCGTTTCCAGTTGGCGCAGCTCTACCGTCAGGCGGGCCAGCTCCACCGCTGGGGTGGGGCTGAGCTCCATCTCCAGCTCCATGCGCTTGTCCAGCGCTTCCAGGGCTTGCAGGTTCTTGGCGCTGTAGGCCTGGTTGACCTCGGCCATGATCTCTTCATGCCATTTGCGCTGCTCATCATCCGGGGCCAGGTCAGGGTGGTAGCGCTTGGCCAGCCGCCGGAACAGATCGCGCACCCGCCGCTCGTAGTTGACGTCTTGCGATGTGGGCGCGGCGTGCTTTTTGAACGGCTGGTCCGCGTCAGGCTCCTGGGCTTCTTCACCCGCATGCGTCCAGGCAGCCCCGCCGCGGCGCGAGCCTCGCGCGCCGCGCCAGGCATTGGAAGGCGGCGCCTGGTCAGCGGTCAGCTCGTCCAGCTGGCGCTGCAGGCGCTGCTGGTGGGCTTCCAGCGGGCCAATCCGGCGGTTGTACAGGTCGGTGAACTCCTGCAGGGCGCCGCGGGTATTGGTCAGCTCAAGGTCGAGCAGGTCCATATATTCGCGGCGTCTGGCCAGCTTGGCCCGCAGGCTTTCGAGTTCGGCCTGCAAGGGGGAAATGAGGCTGCTTGTCGTTTTCGGCATTTTCGGCAAAAGTGCCAGAAATTATAACGAGAGCCTGGGGCTGGCTCCAAACGCGGGGCTATGTATGCGGCAATTGGTTTGTGAAATACTGGACTAATCGGAGCCTATCTGTTATGATTTGCCCAAATGCCTAAATTGGCTAAATCCCTTTCGCGAAATGCGGAGATTTGACCCATGACTGACATGATCAAAGATATTTCTTCCAGCCTGCAAAAGCAGATCGATTCGTTTAAGCCCGAATTTGAGCTGCGCGATGTAGGCACGGTGACCGCCGCAGGTGACGGTATTGCCCGTGCGAGCGGCCTGGCCCAGGTGAAAGCCCAGGAGCTGGTGCAGTTCGAGAACGGCGTGATGGGCATCGCCTTCAACCTGGAGCGTGACAACGTCGGTATCATCGTCATGGGAGATTTCTCCGGCATTGACGAAGGCATGACGGTGCGCTCCACCGGCCGCATTGCGTCCGTGCCGGTTGGTGATGCCATGGTTGGCCGTGTGGTCAACGCCCTCGGCGAACCGGTGGACGGCAAAGGCCCCATCGCCTTCACGCAGTACCGCCCGATCGAACGTATTGCCCCCGGCGTGATCCGCCGCAAAGACGTAGACACCCCGGTGCAAACCGGCATCAAGGGTATTGACGCCCTGACCCCCGTTGGCCGCGGCCAGCGCGAACTGATCATTGGTGACCGCCAGACCGGCAAGACCGCCCTGGCGATCGACACCATCATCAACCAGAAGGGCAAAGGCCTGCTGTGCATTTATGTGGCCATCGGCCAGAAGAAGGCCGCCATTGCCCGCACGGTAGCCATCCTCGAAGAGCACGGCGCCATGGAGCACACCGTGATCGTCGTCGCCTCGGCCGATGAGCCGGCCGCGCTGCAGTACATTGCGCCCTACTCCGGCTGCGCCATCGGTGAAGAGTTCATGGAAACCGGGCGCGATGCGCTGATCGTGTATGACGATCTCTCCAAGCACGCCTGGGCCTACCGCCAGGTATCCCTGCTGCTGCGCCGCCCGCCGGGCCGTGAAGCCTACCCGGGTGATCTGTTCTACCTGCACTCCCGCCTGCTGGAACGCGCCGCCCGCCTGGCCGATGGCTATGTGGTCGTCCCCAACAGCTTCAGCGGCGATGTAGCCGAAGAGAAAGACGGCCAGGCCTTCAGTGGCCCGCTGGCCAAGCACAACGCCGAGGAAGCGCTGAAAGGCGCCAAGGACAGCAAGATCGTCCGCCTCAAGGACTCCGGCGGCTCGCTGACTGCGCTGCCCATCATTGAAACCCTGCTGGGTGACGTATCTGCGTACGTGCCCACAAACGTGATCTCGATCACTGACGGCCAGATCTATCTGGAAGCCAACCTGTTCTATGCGGGTATCCGCCCGGCCATCAACGCCGGTCTGTCGGTCTCCCGCGTGGGTGGTGATGCCCAGACCAAAGCCATGAAGCAGGTGGCCGGTGGTCTGCGTCTCGACATGGCTTCCTTCCGTGAGCTGGCAGCCTTTGCGCAGTTCGGTTCCGGTTTGGACAAGGCCACGCAGGCCCAGCTCAACCGTGGCCGCCGCCTGCAGGAGATCCTGAAGCAGCCCCAGTACGCCCCGGTGGCGCTGGAGCACGAAGTCGCCCTGATCTACGCCGGCACCAGCGGCCTGGCCGACAACATTGACATTGAGCGCATGAACGAATGGGAAGCATCGCTCGTCCGCTTCCTGGACTCGTCGCATGGCGATCTGCTCAAGGAGATCCGCGAGAAGAAGGCCCTCAGCGACGAGCTCAAGGCTCGCCTCAAGAGCGCCATCGAGACCTTCAACAGCACCTGGTCCTAACCAAGAACGACCAGTAAGCATTTATGGCTAATACACGCGAAATTCGCCTACGCATCAAGAGCATCAAGAACATCTCCCAGGTGACGCGCGCCCTGCAGGCGGTATCCGCCAGCCGCGTGCGCAAAGCCATGGATATGGTGCAGGCCACGCGCCCGTATGCCACGAAGGCCTGGCAGGTGCTGACCCACATTGCCAAGCAGCCCGGCCGCAGCAACCTGCACCCGCTGCTGCTGGAGCGGCCCGAAAGCAAGGGCGCCCTGGTGGTGATGGTCAGCGGTGACCGCGGCCTGGCCGGCCCCTACAACACCAACGTGCTGCGCTTTACGCTCAGCCACTTTCAGAACTACCCTGTGCCGGTGCGCTTCATCCCGGTGGGCCGCAAAGGTGCCGAGCTGCTGTTCCGCCGCGGCGTGAATGTGATGGCCCAGTTCACCGATGTGCCGGCTGAGCCCAAATTCTCCGACGTTTCGGCCATCGGCCGCATTCTGGTGGATGAATTTCTGGCCGGCACGGCAGACGAGGTCTATCTGGTCTACACCAACTTCGTCAACATGATCCGCCAGGTGCCGGTGATCAAGAAGCTGCTGCCCCTGGAGTTTGAAACTACCGAGGGCCTTGTGCAGTCTGACAACAAGGCCCACAGTGACCTTACGGCTTCGTATATTTACGAGCCCAGCCAATACGAAATTTTGGAAGAGATCGTGCCGCGTTTTACTGGGTTGCAGGTGTACCAGGCTGTGCTGGAATCATTTGCCAGCGAGCATGCTGCCCGCATGGTGGCCATGAAGAATGCCACTGACAACGCCAGTGAACTGGGCAAAGGTCTCACCCTTGAATACAACAAAGTGCGCCAGCAGGGCATTACCAACGAAATGTTGGATATTGCCGGCGGCGCGGAAGCGCTGGCACAGGCCAGCTAGCGGAGGAACGGATGGCAGAAGCAAGCGGACGCGTAGTCCAAATTCTGGGTGGTGTGGTCGATGTGGAATTCCCCGACTCCAAGCTGCCCGAAATTTATGATGCGATCGAAATTCAGCGTGCAGGCGAAGCCCCGGTGGTGGTGGAAGTGCAGAACCATCTCGGCGGCGGCCAGGTGCGCGGCGTAGCGCTGGACGCTACCGAAGGCCTGCAGCGCGGTATGGAAGTCGTCAACACCGGCGCGCCCATCACCGTGCCCGTTGGCCCAGCCACCCTGGGCCGCATGTTTGACGTGCTCGGCCAGGCCATTGACGGCCTCGGCCCGGTCAACAGCGAGACCAGCTATGCCATTCACCGCAGCGCGCCTTCCTTCGAAGACCAGTCCACCAGCGTGGAAGTGTTCGAAACCGGCGTCAAAGTCATTGACCTGATCGCCCCCTTCACCAAGGGTGGCAAGACCGGCATCTTCGGCGGCGCCGGCGTAGGCAAGACCGTCATCATTCAGGAGCTGATCCGCTCCATCGCCACCGAGCACGAAGGCAACTCCGTGTTCGCCGGCGTGGGCGAGCGCACCCGCGAAGGTACGCAGATGTACCGTGAGATGACCGAGTCCGGCGTGCTCAAGGACACCGTGCTGGTCTACGGCCAGATGAACGAACCCGCCGGCAGCCGCCTGCGCGTCGCCCTGACCGCCCTGACCATGGCCGAATACTTCCGTGACCAGGGCCGCGATGTGCTGCTGTTCATCGACAACATCTTCCGTTTCTCGATGTCCGGCTCCGAAGTGTCGGCGCTGCTGGGTCGTATGCCCTCCGCCGTGGGTTACCAGCCCACCCTGGCCACTGAGATGGGCCAGCTGCAAGAGCGCATCACCTCCACCCGCACCGGCTCCATCACCTCCATGCAGGCTGTGTACGTGCCCGCAGATGACTATTCCGACCCCGCCCCGGTGGCCACCTTCACCCACCTGGATGCGACCATCTCGCTGGAGCGCGCCATTGCGGATAAGGGCATCTACCCCGCCGTGGACCCGCTGGCTTCCACCTCTCGTATTCTTGACCCTAATATCGTCGGCGAAGAGCACTACCGCACCGCGCGTGAAGTGCAGCGCGTGCTGCAGCGCTACAAAGACCTGCAGGACATCATCGCCATTCTGGGTATCGATGAACTAAGCGAAGATGACAAGCTGATCGTGGCGCGTGCCCGTAAGGTGGAGCGCTTCTTCAGCCAGCCCTTCTTCGTGGCTGAGCAGTTCACCGGCACGCCCGGCCAGTACGTTTCCCTGGCCGAGACCGTGCGCGGCTTCCGTGAAATTCTCGACGGCAAGCATGACGACCTGCCTGAGCAGGCTTTCATGATGGTTGGCACGATCGACCAGGCCGTAGAGAAGGCCAAGAAGCTGGCTGAATAACAACGAATCAAATCTCCGTTCCCTATCCAATGCATGGGATAGGGAACGGAGAGTAGGAGACCGGCTTTTATGACCATCCGTTGCGAAATTGTTTCCCAGGACCGCAGCGTCTTTGAAGGCGACGCCGACATCGTGACCATCCCCGGCCACGACGGCGAAATGGGCGTGCTGCCTAACCACGCGCCCCTGCTCTCCACCCTTCGCCCCGGTGTCGTCAAAGTCAAGCAAGGTGCGCAGGAGAGCCTGTTCACCGTAACCGGCGGCCTGGCCGAGATTCAGCCTGACATCATCACCATCCTCGCCGATGCGGCCGAGAACATCGAAGAGATCGATGTGGCTCGCGCCGAGCGCGCCAAGCGCGAAGCCGAGCAGCGTCTGGCCGAAGGCCTGCCGCACGGCACCGAAGCCTACCTGGCCGCTGAGGCCGCCCTGGCACGCTCCAACCTGCGCCTGGATATTGCCCGCCGCTTCGGCCGCGCCAACCGCCATTCCCGTTTCCCAACTCAAAGCTCCGGCGAGTAGAATAATCGCACGCTCAGCGCCTATAAAGCAAACTGCCCTGCGGGCAGTACTGCCCTTTCGGGCAGTGTGGCAATCTATCTGCATGCGTTATGGCAACCGCCCACCCGGGTTGGGTGCCATTGCCTCACTGGCAAACTAACGAGAACCCTATGGCTGTTTTTGCACGCGAACTTGGTATCGATCTGGGGACAATGTTCATTCGCATTGTCCAGGGCGGCGAGATCACCTTGCAGGAGCCCACGGTCGTCGCCGTGGACTTGCAGGAACAGAAGATGGTGGCCGTGGGCGAAGAAGCCCAGGGCATGATCGGCCGCGTCTCAGACGAAACACTGGAAGTCGTGCGCCCGCTGCAAAAGGGCGTAGTCGCCTATTACGAACTGACCGAGCTGCTGCTCGAGACCCTGGTGCGCCGCGTCGGCGGTTCTGTGCGTCTGTTCAAGCCGCGCATGATGATCACCCATCCCTACGGCATCACCAGCGTGGAGCGCCGCGCCGTGCATGAGGCCGCCCTCGCCAGCGGCGAGGCCGCCCTCATTTCGCAGCCGCTGGCGGCTGCCCTGGGCATTGACCTGCCGGTGGGCACGCCCACCGGCAACATGGTGGTGTGCCTGGGCGGCGGCTGCACGCAGGCCGCCGTGTTGGCCATGAACGATGTCGTGTCGGGCGAGAACCTGCGCCAGGGCGGGCTGGACCTGGACGATGCGATCGCCAGCTATGTGCGCCGCAAGTACGGCCTGCACATCGGCCAACGCACGGCCGAGATGGTCAAGCTGCGCATCGGTGCGGCTGTGCCACAGGACGAAGAGCAGAGCATCGAGCTGCAGGGGCAGGACCAGGTGACCGGTCTGCCGCGCCCGCTCACCATCACCACCTCTGAAGTGGTGGAGGCTGTGCAACCGGCGCTGGATGAAGTCTTTGAAATGATCCGCCGGGTGCTGGAGAAGACCCCGCCCGAGTTGGCCTCTGACATCATTGACCGCGGCGTGGCTTTGTGCGGCGGCGGCGCGTTGTTGCGCGGCATGGACCGTTTGATGACCCAGAAGTTGGGCGTGCCCGCCTATCTGGTGGATGACCCGGTCAACTGTGTCGCCCTGGGCGCCCAGCGCGCCCTCGACGAATACAAGACCCTGGCCCGCTACCTGGGCTAGATAGAGCGCAAATAAAAAAAGCGGCCCAGCGGGCCGCTTTTTTTATTCCGGGTAGGTCAGGATGCTGCCATCCGCCCCGTCATATAGCGGGTGCAGGCCGCGCGTCAGATTATCGAAGTGCGGCACGGCCCACTCGCCGAGGGACGCTTTGATCTGCAGCGGGTACAGCAGCAATATCGCGCCTTCTTCACTCATCATCCGGTCAAACTCTGTATCACCGTCTCCTAGTCGTGGATTGTTGTCCACAAGGATGCTCGGGTAGATCACGCGCAGATCGTAGGCGGTCTTGTTGAGATACAGCAGGAACAGCGCCGGCTCGTTGGAGATCCACGGCACCTCCTGCGGCAGCTGGCGGGCTGCCTGCAAGAGCAGCGAGCCGCGGTAGTAGCTGGCGGTATAGCCGTGCCCCATCTCGTAACGCTCGTTCACCAGCTTCTGGGTCACCGGCGCCCAGGCCAGCAGCGCCAGGGCGGTCAAAGCCGCCAGCGCTGCGCTGGCGGCTTTGGGCCAGCGGCCCAGCCAGCCCAGCAGCCCGCTGCCAGCCAGCAGCAGGAGCAGCGGGAACAGCGGCAACATGGTGCGGTCGTTGATATCCGGCGTGACGTTGGATAGGGCGAAGGCCGCCAGGCACACCAGCGCGTAGGCGATCGCTTGTACACCCGCGGTGAGTGCCAGCCGTGCCCAGGCGGCGGGCGGCCGGGTGCGCACAGCTTGCCAGACGGCCGCGGCCAGGCTGGCTGCCAGCAGCAGCGCCACCACGGCGGCAAAGCCTTTGCTTACCGCGCCGGGTAATCCCCAAACTGCCCGCAGCGGAAGCCAGCTGCCCAGCACGTTCCCAAGTGAGTGCCAGAACTCGGCTACGCGCAGCCACAGGTCCGCGGGCAGCTCGAAGCTGCGCCCGGCCAGCGCCGGCAGGCTGAGCTGCCAGGCGAGCGTGGGCAGCAGGCCGATGGCGGCGAACAGGGCCGCATCCTTCACGCGCTGTCGCCAGCTGGCTGGCGACAGCGCCAGCAGCGCCACAGCCCCGGCGGCCACGTTGGCCGCGCCCACCAGGCGCGCGAGCACGGTCAGCCCGGCGCAGGCCGCGGCGGCGTACAGCGTCCAGCGCGGCCCGCGGGCGATGTAAAGCTGCAACAGCACGAAGCCGGCCAACATCAGAGCCAGGTACAGCGGCTCGCTCATCGCTCCGCCCAGGTTATCCATCATGGGCGCAAAGCTGGCCAGCCCGAACGCCAGCAGCAGCGCCAGGGCGCGCGAGCGGGTTAGCGCGTACACGCCGGCGCTCAGCGCGAACACGGCCACGAACGCGCTCAGTACATTGAGCGCCAGGGTGGATGTGAATGGATGGATGCCAACCAGCAGGAAAGCGGCCATCACGAACGGGTACAGCGGCTGGTGCAGGGTCAGCGGGGTGTAGCCACCGCTCGGCTCGAGCACGCTCAGGCCATGGCCATCCACCAGGTTGCGCGTCGCAGAGATATACGCGGCCGAATCGCTGAAGGCCCACGGCCCCCAGTGCATCTGGCGCAGGGTCAGCAGGGCGGCCGCAAACCCGATCGCCGCCAGCAGCCAGTAAAAGCGATCTTTCAAAAAGGCCATGCTATTCGCTGAAGGTGTATACCCACACGCCGCCCTGCTGGGTCAGCGGTTCGAGCCCCAGGCTGGTCAGCAAGTCTTGCATGGCAGCAAAATCGGGATAGTCGGCCGGGTCGATGACGATGAACTCAACCTGGTATTCACGCAGCGTGTTCACGCTGTGCTCGTCCGGAAAGCGTTCCAGGATCGGCGCCAGGTAATGGAACTGGGATGTTTGGTTTGCGTTGAAGAAGCCGCCGGTGAAGGGCTTCTTATGGGTCAGGGCGTAGTAGACCTGCTCCTGGTCAACTGAGCGGCTGAACGGCAATTGCACCACCGCGCCCTGGCCGGCTTGCTCGGCCAGCCAATAGTCCACCGGGCGCGCCTCCACCGGCTTGATGCTGCCATAGAAGGGGCCAGGATAGAACTCGAACAGCGCCAGGGCGATCAGGCCAGCCGCGGCCCAGCCGCGCCATTGCGAGCGAATACGCTTGAGCAGTAAGTCCGCCCCCAGGCCGGCCACGAAGGCCGCGAACAGCAGGGTGAACAAGCCCATGCGCATGATGGCGCGCATCTTGGCGAAGAACGGCACATAGTTGTACAGCAGCAAGCTGGGCAGCGGCACACGCTCCCCGTTGATGAGCACCAGCTCGCGGTCCCAGTGCAAGTGCGGCCCCATGGCGATCACCAGGGCGCCCAGCATTGCCAACGCCGAGATATACAGCAGCGGCTTGTTGGCCAGCTGCTTCCTCCACACGAAAGCCAGCACGACCAACGCCAGCGTCACCATGCCAACGTACAGCGAGCCCTCGATCCATTGCGAGCGATCAAATATGTCGCTGATCCAGCCGCCCAATAGAAAATGGCTGGAGGCCGGTGCCAGAAAGTCGGTGATATTGGCGGCGAACTCGTTCATGTAATCCACGCTGCGGTCAGCCAGCCCGCCCTGGCCCGCCAGGGACAGGAACGGGCGCAGCGCCATGTACAGGAAGGGCGCGCTGAGCGCTACGGTGGCTGCGCCGCGCAGCCAGTTGGCCGGCTGGGTCAGCAGGCGGCGCACTTCGGCGCGGCCCTCGAACAATACATACCCGGCCAGGAAAATTACGGTGATCAGCAGCGTGAACAGCAAATAGTACATGGAGGTGAACGCGATCAGCCCCAGCGAGACCGCACACAACGCCATCCATCCCCAGTTGAACTTCTCCTTGGCGCGCAGCACTTCGTACAAGCCCATGAAGTACAGCGGAAACCAGGCGGTGGCCGAGAGGTTGAGATGCCCGGCGGTGTAGTGAGCGATGCGGTTGGGGAAGAAGGCGTAGATCGTGCCGGCCAGCAGGCTGGCGGCGTGCGAGCGGGTGTGGCGGTATACCCAGGCGTACATGGCCAGCCCGGAGAATACGAAGCTGAGCCACATTCCAATGTTGTAGCCGGCTACCGGCCCCAGCGCCATGCTGAACGGAATACTCGGCGCCAGGGCGGCCAGGCTGGTGTCCGTGGTCGAAAGGTTCCAGCCCTGCGGGTAGTTCATCATTGGATTGAAGAAAATATGCGCATTCTCGCCGGTGAAGAAACCCTGGTACCAACGCACCAGCCATACGAAATAGATGCCGTCGCCCTGGGTGCCGCCTACGATGGAATCTGTGAAATCAAGGATCAGGGGATAGGTGAACAACAGGGCCAGCAGCAGAAAGAAGGCCCCGGCCAGGGCAAAGTGCTTGAGCTTAGGCATGATGAGGCCAATTATAGTTTCTGGCGTTAAAAAGCGAGCCGAGCAATTGCTCGGCTCGCTTTTTTTGTTCGGAGTGTCAAACGGGTCGTCTTTGCGAGGCACAGGCTTGCCTGCGCACGAAGCAATCCCAAGTAGGACTGCAAGCAAATGAGGCCAGTTGCTCGGTTGGTTACTCAGTCAGATAATACGTCATGCGCTGCAAGTGGATCGACGGGTCGATGTTCTGCACCCGCACACCCGGCGGCACATTCAGGTTCACTGGGGCATAGCTCAGGATCGCCTGGATGCCGGCATCCACCAGGACATCGGCCACGGCCTGGGCGGCATTGGCCGGCACGGCGATCATGGCCATCTTGATGCCGGCGGCATGCGCCTCGCTCTTTAGCGTGGCAATGTCCTTGATCACGAATTCACCGTGCTGCTCGCCGATCCGCTCGGCTGAATTGTCAAAAATGTCACGGATCTTGAAGCCGCGCTCGCTGAACCCGCTGTAGCCGGCCAGCGCCCGGCCAATATCGCCCGCGCCAACGATCACAACTTCCCAGGTCTTGTTGACCTTGAGGATCTCGCGCACCTGGTTGGCCAGGTATTCGATGTTGTAGCCTGTGCCTTGCTTGCCGAACTCACCAAACTGCGAAAGATCTTTGCGGATCTGGGCGGCTGAAATACCCAGGCGTTCGCCCAGCTCCTGCGAGCTGGTCACCTGGCGGCCTTCCGCCAGCATTTGTTGCAGCGCCCGCAGGTACACCGGCAGGCGGCCGATCACAATATCGGGGATCTGTTTTGCCATTGGTCATGTCTCCCGCCCAAAACTGTAGCATTAAAAGTCTTATTGTGCAATTGCCCACAATGAGTGTACAAGCAGGGTGCAAAGTGTTCCATCGGCCAGTGCGGATTGGTTGTAAGTCTGTAGCAGATTTTGCCCCCTCGCCGAGTATCATTCGCACCTGTATGGATGGCCATTTCATTGATGAAGTAGAGATCAGCCTGCGCTCTGGCAAGGGCGGCGACGGCATGATGCACTTCCGCCGTGAGCGTTTTGTGCCGCGCGGCGGGCCAGACGGCGGCGATGGCGGCCGCGGCGGCTCGGTGGTGCTTGCGGTCGAGAGCTCCATGCGCACCCTGTACAACTTCCGCCGCCAGAAGAAGTTCGAGGCGGATGAGGGCCGCCCCGGCGGCCCCAACAACCGCAGTGGCCGCGGCGCCAAGGACCTGGTCCTCAAGGTGCCGGCCGGCACTCTGGTCTATGACGCCAAGACCGGCAACCTGCTGGCTGACCTGGTGAAGGACGGCGACACCTATGAGGCGGTGCGCGGCGGCCGCGGCGGGCGAGGCAACCAGCACTTCGCCAACTCCCGCAACCAGGCCCCACGCATTGCGGAGAAGGGCGCCCCGGGCGAGGAAAAGACCCTGCGCCTGGAGCTTAAGCTCATCGCCGATATTGGCATCGTGGGTGTACCCAACGCGGGCAAATCCACCCTGCTGTCGGCGCTCACCAATGCCAAGCCGCGCATTGCCAACTATCCGTTCACGACGCTGGAGCCCAACCTGGGCGTGGCTGCCCTGGATGAGGAAACCAGCCTGGTGCTGGCCGACATCCCCGGCCTGATCGAAGGCGCCCACACGGGCAAGGGCCTGGGGCACGATTTTCTGCGCCATATCCAGCGCACGCGCGTGCTCATCCATTTGCTGGATGGCATGGCTGAGGACCCGCTGGCCGATTTCACCCAGATCAACAGCGAGTTGGCCTTGTTCGACACGCAGCTCGCCGCCAAGCCGCAGGTGGTGGCGGTCAATAAGCTCGACCTGCCGGATGTGCAGGCCCGCTGGCCGGAGCTGCAGGCCGGCTTGCACAAGCTGGGCGTGAAAGACCCGCTGGCCATCTCAGCGGTCAGCGGACAAGATGTGCGCCGCCTGCTGGGCCGCGCCGCGGATGAACTGCTGGCCCTGCCGGAACCGGCCGCTGAAGCGCTGCCGATCTACCGCCCCGAGACCGATCCGTCCGAGTTTGAGATCCGCCGCGAGGGCGACGGCTGGCGCCTCAGCGGCCCGGCGCTGGAACGCGCCGCGGCGATGACGTATTGGGAGCACGACCAATCCGTGCGCCGCTTCCAGCGCATCCTGCGCCAGCTGCAAGTTGACGTTGCCATGCGCGAGAAAGGTGTGCGCGATGGCGATACGGTCTACATCGGCGAATACGAGTTGGAGTGGAAAGAATAGGTATGCCAGTTATTCAAGGTTGGCAAAGTACTCTCCAATAATCTCGCTAAGATCTTGCCCGGTCGATAACTGCAACAAGGCAAAGAAGTCTGCCGTGTGGGCGACTTGCTGATCGTACGCGGCGTAATAATCCTTCAGGAACGTATAGAAAGCCTGGTCGCCCACCTGCTGGCGCACGGCGTGCAGAAACTGCGCCCCGCGCAGGTAGACCGCATTGACGTATGGGCGGAAGTTGGGCAACTCGTAGGCGGTGCTATCTACCGCGCCGTCCGGCTGCCACTGCTCGATGCGGAATTCCCACCACCAGTCCAGATCGAAAGGATGGGCCTGCTCGTAGTACAGCAGCTCGGCGTAGGTGGCCATGGCTTCGTCAAGCCAGGGTTCCTGGCCGGCGTCGTTGCCGACCGCGCCGAACCACCAGCTGTGCGCCACTTCGTGGGCGGTCAGCATGGTGAGCAGGTTGCGCGGCGTGCCGTCATAGCGGCGGAAGTAGCCCATGTCGAGGAAGAAGATGCCGTCTGACTCCATGCCGTCGGGGAATATGCACTCCACGATGGCGAGGCTCTCGTACGGGTATGGGCCGAACAGGTTCTCGTACAACTCCAGCGAGGCGACCGCGGTGCGCAGGGCGGCTTGGGCGGCGGCGCGCTCCTCCTCGAAGTAGTAGATCGTCACCGGGATGCGCTGCTCGCCGGCCAGCTGGGTCTCGGCCTGGTAGTGGCCGCTGGCGGCCCATACGAAGCGGCGAGCGCCGTGCAGCTGGTAGTGATAGGCGCGGTCGCGCTGCTCAGCCGGCGCCGGCGCAGCGATCTGCAGCAGGGCCGGCGCGTTGACGGTGTAGATGGAGACGTCAAAGTCGGCGCTCTCGTAGACCAGGTATTCGCCTTGCTGGGTCGGCTCGTTGACCAGCCAGCCGGCGTCGTCGTCGTAGGGCGGGATGAACGGATACCAGTCGATCAGGGTCATCTGGCGGGCTGACCAGCCCAGCAGCACCGGCCGCTCGGGGATGGCGATGGCAAACTCCAGCTCGACTTGGAGCTCGTCGCCGGGCAACAGCGGGCGGGCGAGGAACAGCTCGATCAGGCCGCCGCTCGCATCCACGTGGCTGCCCCACTCCAGGCCGCGGTCGTAGCGCAGCGAGGTCAGCGTCAGCAGCTCTTCTGATACCGGCACGACGATCGGGATCAGCTCCAGGGCGTGGGCGCTGTTGTTGGTGTAGGTGATGTTCTGGCTGACGGCCAGATAATGAGCGGCAAAGTCCAGCGTGGCAACCAGGCGGTATTGGCTGGGGGTGAAGGTGTCTGGGGCGGTGTAGGCGGGTGTGGGGGTTAGGGCGGCGGCGGTGGAAACGGGCTGGGTAGCGGCGGTGGCTTCGGGAGTGAGCGGCGGCGGGCCGGTGTAGGGCAGGCTGCAGGCGGCCAGGCCGCAGGCCAGCAAGCACGCCACGAGGAAGCGCTGGACCCAAAAGTTATTATTGCGCGGAACGGGGTGGGGGTAAAAATAATATAGTAATAACTTTGTCAAGCTGTTCATACGGCACGCATAGGGGCGAAGCTGCGGCGGTGGTGCACGCAGGGCCCGTGGGCGGCGATGGCTTCTCGGTGGGCGGGGGTGGCGTAGCCCTTGTGCTCGGCGAAGCCATAGTGGGGGAATTCCGCGTCGAGGCGGCACAGTTCCGCATCCCGGGCGGTCTTAGCCAGCACTGAGGCGGCCGAGATAGTGAGGCAGCGGGCATCGCCGCCCACCAGCGGGGTCTGCGGCAGGTCTACGGCGGCCAGACGCACGGCATCCAGTAGCAGATGCTGCGGTGGGATGCTGAGCGCCTCCAGGGCGCGGCGGGTGGCCAGGTGGCTGGCCTGCAGGATGTTGATCTCTTCGATCTCTTCCACGCTGGCGCTGGCGACCGCCCACGCCAGGGCGTACTGCTTGATGCGCGGGGCCAGTTCCTCGCGCTCGGCGGCGGTCATCTGCTTGGAGTCGCGCACGCCTTTGAGCTGGCGGGCGATGCTGCTGGGCAGGATGACCGCGGCGGCATAGACCGGGCCGGCCAGCGCGCCGCGGCCGGCCTCATCCGCCCCGGCGATGTGCGCAACCCCTTGCTGCCACAGCCTGCGCTCATAGCGCAGGGTCGGCCAGCGCTGGGCCGCTTTGCGGGCCTTGGGCGCGGCGGCCACTCTAGGCATAGCGCCCCAGCAGATCGTTCTTGCGGATGCGCAGAATTTCGCTCAGCATCGCCAGCGTATCGGCCAGCGGGCGCACATGGCTGTGCTCGTTGTAATACCAGGGGATGGGCAGCTCGGTGATAGTGAAGCCGCGTTTGCGCGCCAGGTAGAGGATCTCCACATCAAAGGCCCAGCCCTCAATGAGCTGGCGGGTAAAGAGTTCGTGGGCGGCGCGGGCGCTGAAGCATTTGAAGCCACACTGGGTATCGTGCAGGCCGGGCAGCGCCAGCAGGCGTATCATGGCGTTGATGACGCGCCCGCCGACATGGCGCACCTCGGGTTCGTTGTAGCGCACCGCGCCGGGCGCCTCCCGCGAGGCGATGATGACCTGGCTGCCTTGCATGGCGGGCGGCAGGAAGTTGGGGATCTGGCTGGCCGGCATGGAGAGGTCCGCATCCAGCATCATGCGCCATTCACCCTGGGCGGCCAGCATGCCGTGGCGCACGGCCAGGCCCTTGCCGCGCCCGTTGGCTTGCAGGGCCTGGAAGCCGGGATGCTGCCCCGCAAAATCCTGTGCGATGCGCAGCGTGTTGTCGGTGCTGCCGTTCTCCACCACCAGGACTTCCCACGCATAAGCTTGCTGGCTGACGAAGGCGTGCACGCTCTCCAGGCTGGCGGGCAAGCGCTGCTCTTCGTTGTAGGCAGGGATGATCAGCGAGAGGAAGGGGGTAGATGGGGACGGCACCCAGCGATTATACGCACTGCGGCGGCTGTGGTTATACTGCCCGCATGCGAGCTTTGGTGCAACGAGTGCGGGCCGGCGCGGTGCGCGTGGGCGGCGAGGAACTGGCGCGGATCGAGCGCGGGCTGGTGATCCTGCTTGGCGTTGGCCAGCAGGATGGCGAGGCCCAGGCGCAGTGTCTGGCTGAGAAGATTGCCAACTTGCGCATCTTCGAGGACGGCGAAGGCAAAATGAACCTCTCGTTGCTGGACGTAGGCGGGGCGGCGATCGTGGTCTCGCAGTTCACGCTGTATGCGGATACGGAGCGCGGGCGGCGGCCATCGTTCGTGAGCGCCGCCCCGCCGCAGCAGGCCGAGCCGCTGGTGGAGCGCTTTGCGGCCCTGCTGGCATCACAGGGCGTGACGGTGCAGACCGGCCGCTTCGGGGCGGAGATGCAGGTGGAGATCCACAATGATGGGCCGGTGACGATCTGGTTGGAGCGGTAAAGGCTGAACCACAAAGACACAAAGAACACGAAGACAAACACCATACACAAAGAAAAATAGACACTGAACGGCCGAACAAGCTAAAGGCTGAACCACAAAGACACAAAGAACACGAAGACAACACCATATACACAAAGGAAAAATAGACCTGAATTGCCACAGGCCGAATGTTGTCTCAATTGTTTGATATAGAAAAAATAAACTTTGTGCCCTTTGTGACTTTGTGGTGAATAGCTACTTCCACAACCCAATATCAAGCTGAACGATCTGGCTAGAGCGATAAAACGCCGAACCACAAAGACACAAAGAACACGAAGATAAATTTATACACAAAAGAAAGTAGACCTGAATGGCCCACAGGTCGAATGTTGTCTCAATTGTTTGATATAGAAAAAATAAACTTTGTGCCCTTTGTGACTTGTGGTGAAAGCTACTTCCATAACCCAATATCAAACTGAACCGCCAGCGCCCCGGCCACGAGTGCGGCGGCGGCCTGCGCCTCGCTCTCGATGCCGCCGGCGGCGATGAGCGGAACGCCGGCGCGGGCAAAGGCCTGCGTGACCGCCAGCATTAGTGGATAGATGGCCGCGCCATACAGCCGCCCGTTGAGCAGGCGGCCCTCGGCGCCGGGCAGGCTGCCACGCGGTGGCCCCAGGCTGATGGCGCTGGCGCCGGCTGCCAGGCAGGGCGCGGCCAGCTCTTCGGCGCGGGGCAGGCTGAGCTGGGCGATGACCGGCAGCTTGCCGGCCGCCGCCGCGCACAGCTCGGCGGTGAGCTGGGGCGAAGCATCCGCGGGGATGCTGAGTTCAATCCCCACAAGATTGTCGAGCGCTTCGATGTTGGGCATGACCTTGCGCAGCGCGGTGGGCTCGTCCACCAATAGATTGAGGATGATGGGCAGCGCGGCGTGAGCCCAGGCCATGCCGTACTCCTGGATGCTGCGGCGCAGCCCGGGATTGGGCAGCCCGGTATGCAGCAGCACGCCGCCCGGGAACGGCAGCATGCGCTCGCCCTGGCTGGGGCGGCGGGCTTGCAGGCTGATGGGGTTGGTGATGAACGCGCCAGGCGCCAGGCCGCCGGGCAAGCTGGCGTCTTTGGGTACGAAGCCCAGGCTGCCGGCCGCGTTGAGGTACGGCGTGCGCAGATCCAGCGGGGGTGCGTCAGGGATCATGCTGGCATTATACGGGCGTGTGCTGCTGCGCCGTTTCGACGCGGCGCGTAGATATAATGCCCCGCATGGCAACGACAAAACGACCCCGCAAGGCTGCAAAGAAAACAATATCCCCCACCAAGCGCGCTGGTTCAGGCCAGGACATCTTGCGCTTCGAGATCAAGCGCAGCCATTTTTGGGCGCTGGTGGCTCCGCTGGCCTTTGTGCTTGGCCTGGCGGCAGGATTCTTGTTGTGGGGTCGCACGCCAGCCGCGGTAAATACTGGGCTCGGCCAAAGCCAAACGCAAACCGGCACGCAGCTGTCAGATATCCAACGCTACGACATCCCCATCGACGCGGATGACCCGGTCTTCGGCCCGGCGGATGCGCCGGTGACGATCGTGGAGTTTGCCGACTTCCAGTGCCCATACTGCGTGCGCCATTTTGAGCAGACCCATCCGCTGATCGTGGAGCAATACGGCGACCAGGTGCGCTTTGTGTTCAAGAACTACCCGCTGCGCTCGATCCATCCGGATGCGGACGCGGCCGCCCAGGCAGCCGAGTGCGCCCAGGAGCAGGGTAAGTTCTGGGAGTATCACGACTTGCTGTTCGGCGGCACGCTAGGCCTGGGCCGCGAGGCGTACGCCGGCTATGCCGACCAGTTGGGCCTGGACGCGGACGCGCTGTTGACCTGCCTGGACGAAGGCCGCTATGCCGAATCGGTGCAGCGTGACTATGAGCTGGCGCAGCAGCTGGGTGTTTCGTCCACGCCGACGTTCTTTATCAACGGGATCGCAATGGTGGGGGCGTACCCGATCAGTGCGTTCCAGACTGTGATCGATTTTGAATTGGGGAACAGCGGGCAGTAGATTATTTCCGTGTCATTCTGACCAGGTTTGAGAAACTACACCCGGATCGCCGATGCCAGACGAGGGAAGAATCCTTGCTGGCATGTCTTCTATGCAGTGACTGTTTGTGACTCACGCGCTGCGTGGATGGGCAAAAAACCAGATTGCTTCGTCAGCGCTGCTATGCAGCGCAATCCTCGCAATGACGAATGAGGGATTCGTCAGCGCTGCGTAGCAGCGCAATCCTTGCAATGACAAGGGTGCTAGAGGGCGCAGCATGCTGCGCCCCTACATAATCCCGTGTCATTCTGACCGGGTTTGAGAATCCACACCGGATCGCCGAAGCCAGACCAGGGAAGAATCTTTGCTGGCGTGTCTTCTATGCAGTGATTATTTGTGAATCACGCGTTGCGTGGATGGGCAAAAAACCAGATTGCTTCGTCAGCGCTGCTATGCAGCGCAATCCTCGCAATGACAAGGTGTTAGAGGACGCAACAGCACTCCCCCTGATTACAGATCACTGCTCACTACTTCACTGGTTGTTTGAAATTCCAGATGCCGCGGGTTTGGCCCCAGCGGAGGCCGCAGCTGCATTGCAGCACCGCAGCGTTAGGCTCCCCGGCCAGGGGTGCGCCGCATTCTGGGCACTTGAAGAACGCGCCGGGGGCAGCCGCGGCCGCATCCGCGCTCAAGCGTGAGCGCACAAAGATGCTGGGGGTGAACTTCCAGAACGCGCCCAGAGGCTGGAACAAACCGTCCAGCCAGACCAGCAGGCAGGTAGGCACATTGCGTTTGAGCCAGCCAAGGCGGAAGTGCGAGACGGCCAACTGGCGTTCGATCTTGAAGCCCAGCTCCCGCAGCCAGCGGTTGATGGCCGCCGGGTGAAAGTCAAAGTTGAGTTCGATATATTCCACCGGTTCGTGGTTGAAGGGGCTCCACTTTTGGCGGCCCAGCAGCCAGCGCAGGATGGATTTCAAGTTGCGCTTGTTGGCGTATTCGAGGATGAAGGTGGCCTTGGGCTGCAAGGTCTGGCGGATCTGGGCCAGCGCGGCCGGCGCATCCGCCATGTGGTGCAGGACGCGGATCATGGTTGCGCCGTCGAACAGACCATCCACAAAGGGCAGCTTGTACACATCCGCAGCGACATATACGTAACGGTCACTTTCGCCGAGATATTGCTGGGCTTGTTCGAGCTGGGTGGTGGAGTAATCCATTACTACGATGCGCTCGTAGCCGGCGTAGCGCGGCGTGTTGCGGCCGGCGCCGGCGCCCACTTCGAGCAGCAGCTTGCCGTGCTTGGGCAGCAGGCGGCGCAGGGCGATCTCTTCGGCGCCATCTTCATAGGCGCGGCCGCCCTGCTCCCAGAAGCGGGTTTGGTAGTCTGACCCCTCGTAATCGCAGATCGGCGGGTGCTGAGGATCAGTTGCCATTGACATGGGCTCTGATCTTGGTCTTGGCGCCTTCTGCGTTGCCACGGCCCACACCGTAATAGGAGAAGCCCAGGTTGCGCATAATGTCTGGCTGGTAGATGTTGCGGCCATCCAGCAAGACCGGCTGCTTCATGCTGTCACGCACGCGGGCCAGGTCCAGATTCTTGAATTCGTTCCATTCGGTGGCCACCAACACGGCGTCCACACCTTCGGCCAGGGCGTAGGCATCTTTGGCCATCTGCACACCGGGCATCACGCCGCGGGCCACATCCATGGCTACCGGGTCGTAGCCGCGCACCGTGGCGCCGGCCGCTTGCAGCGTGGCGGCGATATCGATGGACGGCGCATCGCGCATATCGTCTGTGTTGGCTTTGAAGGCCAGGCCCAGCAGGCCGATGGTCTTGCCCTGCAGGCCGCCCAGCATCTCATCCAGCTTTTGGACGATGGCGTTGCGGCGGGCGGAGTTGACTTCCATCACGGAGTTGAGGATACGCGTGTCCACGCCCATCTCATCACCCATGAAGGCGAGGGCTTTCACGTCTTTGGGGAAGCACGAGCCGCCGTAGCCGAGGCCGGCTTCGAGGAACTGCTTGCCGATGCGGGCATCGAAGCCCATCCCGGCGGCGACCTCTTTGACATCGGCGCCGAGGCGCTCGCAGATGTCGGCGATCTCGTTAATGAAAGAGATCTTGGTGGCCAGGAAGGCGTTGGAGGCGTACTTGATCATCTCAGCCGTGCGCAGGTCCGTGATCACGATGGGTGCGCGCAGGGTCAGGTGCAATTGGGCCACTTTGTCGGCGGCCTCGCGGCTGGTGGAACCCAGCACCGTGCGGTGCGGGTTCATAAAGTCGGCGATGGCAACGCCCTCGCGCAGGAATTCGGGGCAGGAGACCACCCAGAACTCGATCGGGGTGGGCTGGGCCTCGCGTACGATCTCGGCCACCCAGTCGCCCGTGCCCACCGGCACGGTCGACTTGTTGATCACGACCAGCGGCGCCGTCATGTTCTGGGCGATGCTGCGGGCGGCGGCGGCCACGTACTTGAGGTCAGCCTCGCCGTCCGAGCCGGAGGGCGTACCCACGCAAATGAACACGAATTCGCTGTCTTGCAGGGCGTCTTTGTAGGAAGTGGTGAAGCTGAGGCGGCCGGCGGCCACGTTGCGCTTGACCAATTCCTCCAGCCCGGGCTCGTAGATGGGCATTTCGCCGCGCTTGAGGCCGGCGACGCGGTTCTCATCCACATCCAGGGCGATGACCTGGTTGCCCAGATCGCTAAAGCAGGCTGCGGTCACCAGACCCACATAGCCTACGCCGATAACAGTGATCTTTCGCATTCGGGGTGTGCCTCCAAAGTACGGGTGAATAATAACACCCGCCTGACTTCGCCGTTTGCCGCCGCAGATGGGCATGCAGAAAGGGTACGATCTTCGCCAAGTGAGGCGGCAATACTACCTGATAGCAGGGTCGATTGCTGTACTCCTCCTGGGGGCATGCGGGGGGCGTAGTCCTGAACCCGCGCCTACGCTTGAGGCGACCGCGCCCCCGGCAACCGCCGCGCCGACGCCGACCAGCGAACCGCAGCCCACGCCCACCGAAACCGCCATAACCCAGAGCCCGATCTGCTCGCCGCTGGCCGGGCACGAGATCGCCACGCTGCTGAGCTTGTACCTCACCCAGCCGTTCATCCCGCCCCAGGGCGCGAATAAGGAGACCGGCCACCACGGGCTCGACTTTGCCTATTACAGCGGCGGCCCCACCGGTGGGCACATCAACGGCACACCGATCCAATCCATGCTGGATGGGGTCGTGGCCGGCATGGGCTACAACGCCGTGTATGGGTATTACCTGATCATTGAAACGCCGTTCGTGCTGTTGCCGGCGGAGCTGGCCGAGCATTATGAAGCCGGCGCGGACGAGTCGTTGTATATGCTGTATGGCCACATGCAGGCGGCGGCGCCCTTCGCCATCGGCGATGTGCTGGCTTGCGGCCAGGTGGTTGGCCAGGTGGGGGATTCAGGCAGCCAGCAATTCACCTCAGACCCGCATTTGCATATCGAGACGCGCGTGGGCGCGGCAGGCGTGCGCCTGGCCGAGATGGCCTATTACACGGCCGACGTGACCGAAGCGCAGACGGCTGAATACTTGCGTTGGCGCACCAGCGATGAGTTCAGGCTGATGGATCCCACAATTCTGTTGGTCTACACACTGAGGGAGTAGCCCGCCTCTTTGCAGATTGACGCGGGAGAGTTGCGAAGCAAACTCCAAACGCTCGGCTGCTTGCATATCCACGCGGGAGAGTTTGTGAAGCAAACTCCAAAATGCTCGGCTGCTTGCATATCCGCGCGGGAGAGTTTGCAAAGAAAGCTACAAAAACGCTCGGCTGCTTGCATATCCGTGCGGGAGAGTTTGCGAAGAAAGCTACACAAACGCTCGGCTGCTTGCATATCCGTGCGGGAGAGTTTGCAAAGAAAGCTACAAAACGCTCGGCTGCTTGCATATCCGCGCGGGAGAGTTTACGAAGCAAACTCCAAACGCTCGGCTGCTTTTGCCGAGCGTAGTAAACTGGCCTTATCCCACGGTAAGGACCTGGCATGAGCTCACCCCGAGTACTCCGCGCCCCGCGCGGCCCCCAGCTGACTTGCAAGAATTGGCAGATCGAAGCGGTCTACCGCATGCTGCACAACAACCTGGACCCCGAGGTGGCCGAGCGCCCCGAAGACCTGGTGGTTTATGGCGGCCGCGGCCAGGCGGCCCGCAGCTGGGAAGCGTTTGACGCGATCTTGGAGACGCTGCGCACGCTGGAGCCGGATGAGACCCTGCTGGTGCAGTCTGGCAAGCCGGTGGCCGTGTTCCGCTCGCACACGGATGCGCCGCGGGTGCTAATCGCCAACTCCAACCTGGTGCCGTACTGGGCAACCCAACATCATTTTGATGAGTTGGCCGCCAAGGGGCTGATGATGTACGGCCAGATGACAGCCGGCTCGTGGATCTATATTGGCACGCAGGGTATTTTGCAGGGCACGTATGAGACGCTGGGCGCGCTGGCACGCCAGCGCGGCTGGGGCTCGCTCAAGGGCAAGTTCGTGCTGACCGCCGGCCTGGGCGGCATGGGCGGCGCCCAGCCGCTGGCCGTCACCATGAACGAAGGCGTTGGCCTGGTGGTGGAGGTGGACCCGGCGCGCGCCAAGCGCCGCCAGGAGATCGGCTATGTGGATGATGTGGTCGATACGCTGGAAGAGGCCATGACCCTGGTGGAGGAGCATGTGGCCAAGGGGCAGCCGCGCTCGATCGGGCTGATCGGCAATGCGGCCGAAGTATTCCCTGAATTGTTGCAGCGCGGCGTGGTGCCGGATGTGGTCACTGACCAGACCCCGGCCCATGACCTGCTGGCCTATATCCCCGCCGGCATGAGCCTGGCGGAGGCGGATGCGCTGCGCAGCAGCGACCCCGCCGAGTTCGAGCAGCGCTCACAGGCCAGCATGGCCGCCCATGTGGAGGCCATGCTGGCCTTCCAACACAAGGGCAGCGAGGTGTTCGACTATGGCAACAACCTGCGCCAGCGGGCGCTGGAATACGGCGTCAAGAACGCCTTCGACTTCCCTGGATTTGTGCCTGCTTATATTCGCCCGCTGTTCAGCGAGGGCAAAGGCCCGTTCCGCTGGGTGGCGCTGAGCGGCGACCCTGAAGATATTTACAAGACCGACGCAGCCATCAAGCAGCTCTTCCCCGAAGATGCGCATTTGCACCGCTGGCTGGATATGGCGCGTGAGCGCATTCCCTTCCAGGGCTTGCCGGCGCGCATCTGCTGGCTGGGCTACGGCGAACGCGCCAAGGCCGGCCTG
Organism: Anaerolineales bacterium; assembly: GCA_019637675.1. Lineage (GTDB taxonomy): Bacteria > Chloroflexota > Anaerolineae > Anaerolineales > UBA11579 > JAMCZK01. The sequence continues at coordinate 554,596 of JAHBVE010000003.1, forward strand.
CGCTTTAATGAGATGGTCGCCAATGGCGAGCTGAGCGCGCCGCTGGCGATCGGGCGGGATCATCTGGATTCTGGCTCGGTGGCCTCGCCCAACCGCGAGACCGAGGCGATGAAGGACGGCACCGACGCGGTCAGCGATTGGCCGATCCTCAACGCGCTCATCAACGCCGTCAACGGCGCCACCTGGGTCTCATTCCATCACGGCGGCGGGGTGGGCATCGGCTACAGCCAGCATGCCGGCCAGGTGATCGTGGCGGACGGCACGCCGGAGGCGGCCGCCCGCCTGGAACGCGTGCTGACCAGCGACCCCGGCATGGGCGTGGTGCGCCACGCCGATGCCGGCTACGACGAGGCGTTGGCCGCCGCAAAGCGCCACGGCATCAAGATGCCGATGCTGGGCCGCTAGAGCAACAACATGAACGCGCTGAGAACTTCCCTGCGAGTGCAACTCGTGCTCTTTACATTCATTCGCATGCTGATCAGCATCGCGTTCCGCATGGTGTATCCCTTCCTGCCCGTGTTTCGGGATGCGCTCAACGTGCCGCTGGAGACGCTGACCCGCGCCGTGGGCCTGCGCTCGCTGGTCTCGGCCTTCGTTGCGCCGTTCCTGGCCACCGTGGGCGACAGCCGCGGCCGCCGGGCTGGCTTGATATTGGGCATGAGCGTGTTCGTCAGCGGTGCGGCGGTGGTGAGCCTGTGGCCCACCTTCGGCGGCTTTGTGACCGCCATGGTGCTGATGCTGATTGGCAAGGCCACTTTTGACCCATCGCTGCAGGCCTACATCGGCGACCGCGTGCCGTACGCCCAACGCAGCGCGGCCATTACCGTGACCGAGTTCAGCTGGTCCGGCGCGTTCATCCTGGGCGTGCCGGCCATGGGCTGGGTGATCGGTCGCGCCGGGTGGCTGGCGCCCTTCCAACTGTTGGGCGTGCTGGTGCTGGCCTGCATCGGCGTGGTGCTGTTCACGCTGCCCAAGCAGAGCGCCCCGCACGCGGCGGCCAGCGGCGCGTTGGGCAATTTCAAGGTGATCGTGCAATCCCCGGCGGCGCGGATGGTGCTGCTGTTCACGCTATTCACCTGTTTGGCGAATGAGCTGGTGGCGCTGACCTTTGGCGTGTGGCTGGAGATGAGCTTTGGCCTGCAGCTGGCCGCCCTGGGCGCGGCGGCGGCTGTGCTGGGTATCGCCGAGCTGAGTGGCGAGGGCCTGGTGGCACTGGTGACCGACCGGCTGGGCAAGCGCCGCGCCATCACGCTGGGCCTGCTGGTGAACTGCCTGGCCGGGGCGGCCATGCCAATATTTGGAGGCAGCTATGCCGGTGCGCTGGTCACACTGTTTCTCTTCTATGTGAGCTTTGAATTCATTATTGTGAGCAGTATCCCGCTGATGACCGAGGTTATGCCGGCGGCGCGCGCCACGATGATGTCTGGCTTTGTCACTTTCGCTTCCATCGGCCGGGCGCTGGCCAGCTGGTTCACGCCGCTGCTGTTCGCCCAGGGCTTTGAGTTCAACACCGGCGCGGCGATCGCCTTCAACCTGCTGGCGTTCGTGTGCCTGCGCGGCCTGCGGGTTGGCCCCGAACACGGCTAGGCAAGACCAATCCTCCCTTAAGCTGGCTGGGCCGCGCCAACAGGGCCGCGCCGATATAATTTCCCCAATATGCGCACCCTGAACGCTGCCCTCCTGCTTGCTTTCATCCTGACCCTGGTCCCGACGCCTGCGTTGGCGGCGCCCACCCCGGCGCCGGTTGCCGGCGACCCGCTGTGTCTGCCGCCCGCCTTCGGCTCCTCGGCCGACTGCCAGCCGCTGGGCTCATTTGGCTACTTCAAGCGCCTGGCCGACATGGGCATGTCGCTGCCGCTGCGCCCGCTGGACGCCAAGCTGATCGATCCGGCCCTGGCCGAGCTGCCGATCAGCTATGCGATCGTCAACACGGTCGACAGCACCGGCATCTTGCAGCGCCCGGTGTTTGCCACGCTGGATGATGCGGTGGCGTACACGAACCCGCGCTCCTACATCAAATACGGCGACAGCCCGCACTATGTGACCTATACCGGCATCCAGCAAGTGGATGGCACCAGCTATTACCTGACCAACCTAGGCTGGATGCGCCGCAGCGACCTCTCCCCGGTGGAGGTGCGCCGCTTCGGCATGGGTATGCTCTTTGACACCGCGCCGACGCGCTCGTTTGGCTGGGTGCTGGAATATTCGGGCGGCGAGATGGCGCCCTTCCAGACTTACAGCAGCCCCAGCCTGCAAGCGCCGCGCTCCCCTGGCAGCCTGGCAGCCTACAGCGTGATCGAAGTTTTCGAGATCCAGCAGGTCAATGATCTGCACTGGTACCTGGTGGGGCCGGACCAATGGCTCAACTCGCTGCAGATGCGTTTGGTGGAGCCGATGAAGGAAGCGCCGGCCGGTGTGGACACCGGGCGCTGGATCGAGATTAATCTGCAGCAGCAATCCCTGGCGGTGTATGAGGACAACAAGCTCATTTTTGCCACGCTGATCGCTACCGGCTTGGACAATCTGTGGACGCGGCCGGGCCTGTTCCAGGTATATGAAAAGCACGACACGACCGCGATGAGCGGTGATTTCTCGGGCGGCACGGGCGGCTACTACTACCTGGCCGATGTGCCGTGGACGATGTACTACGACCAGGCCCGTGCCATCCACGGCGCCTACTGGCGCCAGAAGCAGTTCTTCGGCTACCAGGGCTCGCACGGTTGCGTGAACCTGGCCATCGGCGATGCGCGCTGGGTCTACGAATGGGCCAATGTTGGCGATTGGGTGTATGTGCACGACCCGTCTGGCCGTACGCCAACGGATGATGAGTTCCAGTACAGCGAGGGTGGGGCGTAGGGAGGGCTGTAAGCCATAAGCTGTAAGCTGTAAAGCGGTCGGCTTTCAGCGGTCAGTCCCTGGGTTGTTTAGAACCAGATTGCTTCGTGCGCCGCTACGCGGCGCCTCGCAATGACAAGTCGGCTTCCCGTGTCATCCTGAGCGGGTGCTAAAAGACGCCACCAGAGCGCCGGGCCTGCTCCAGCGAAGGATCCCTATTGGCACATCTTCTATGCAGCGCGCGTTTTGTCAGCGTATTTGCTTTTAGCTGACAGCTGATAGCTTACAGCTTTCTTGCCCTATGCTAGAATTTTTATCCCATGCTGACACTCCCTGAAAAGATCGTCTTTGTGCTTGCCGCCGCCGCCAGCGGCTACGCCGCCCTGCAAGTGGCCCTGCGCGTCGTGCGCATCATTGGCCGCGGCCACGGCCGGCCTGACTGGACATTGATCCCCAAGCGGCTGCTGCCCACCGGCGTCAAGGCCGTGGCCCTGACGCCCACCTGGCGTAAGCGCCTGCTGGTCAGCGCCCTGCACGCTCTGGTGGTGTGGGCCTTCATGTTCTACCTGCTGGTCAACATTGGCGATGTGCTCGAGGGGCTGCTGCCCAACTTCGTGTTCCTGGGCAATGGCGTCGTCGGCATTGTGTACCGCCTGCTGGCCGACCTGCTGACGGTGGCGGGCATCATCGGCATGCTGGCCTTGTTGCTGCGCCGCTTCGTGTTCCGTGCCAAAGAGCTGACCACCCGCGAGAGCACGCTGCTGCACCCCAAAGCGCGGGCCGGCATCCGCCGTGACTCGCTGATCGTGGGTCTGTTCATCGTATTCCACCTGGGCGGCCGCTTCCTCGGCAACAGCTTCAAGCTGGCCCTGCATGGGGCTGACCCTTGGCAGCCACTGTCCTCAGCCGCCGCCCAGCTGTGGGCCGGGCTCTCGCCGGCTGCACAGACGGTGGGCGAGCATGTTGGCTTCTGGCTGGCCATCGGCCTGATCATGCTGTTCTTCCCGTATTTCTTGTATTCCAAGCACATCCATATTTTCATGGCGCCGCTCAATTTCCTGCTGCGCCCGGAGCGCCCGGCCCCCGGCGCGCTCGACAAGCTCAACTTTGACGACAACACCATCGAGCAGTTCGGCGCCACGCGGGTGGAGGATTTCGCCTGGAACCAGATCCTGGATGGCTATGCCTGCATCATGTGCAACCGCTGCCAGGATGCCTGCCCGGCTTACACCACCGGGAAGGTGCTCTCGCCGGCCGCGCTCGAGATCAACAAGCGCTACTTCCTGAACCAGGAGGGCGCCCGCCTGGCGGCCGGCCAAGCCAGCAGCCAGACCCTGCTTGAATTTGCCATCACCGAAGAAGCCGTGCTGGCCTGCACCGCCTGCGGCGCGTGCACCGACATTTGCCCGGTGGGCAACGACCCGATGCGCGACATCATGGATATTCGCCGCTCGATGGTGCTGATGGAAGACAAAGCCCCGGCGCAGTGGCAGACCGCCTTCCGCGGCATGGAACGCAGCATGAACCCGTGGAACGTGCCGCCCACCGAGCGCTTGAAATGGGCCGAGGGCCTGAACGTGCAGACCGTCGAGCAGAACCCAGAAGCCGAAGTGCTGTGGTGGGTGGGCTGCGCCCCGGCCACCGACCCGCGGGCACAGAAGACCGCCCAGGCCCTGGCGCAGGTGCTGCACGCGGCCGGCGTCAGCTTCGCCGTGCTGGGCCAGCGCGAACAGTGCACCGGCGACTCGGCCCGCCGCGCCGGCAATGAGTTCCTATTCAATGAGCTGGCCACCGCCAACGTGGAAATGCTTAATGAAGTGGCCCCCAAGCGTATCCTGACCACTTGCCCGCACTGCATGCACACCCTGAAGAACGAGTACGGCCAGTTCGGCGGCCATTACGAAGTGGTGCACCACACCAGCTTCATTGATGAGCTCATCAATGGCGGCCGCCTCAAGGTCAAGGCCGGCGAGGATACCCAAACCGCCATGCACGACCCGTGCTATCTGGGCCGCCAGAATGATGTGGTCATCGAGCCGCGCAATGTACTCAACGCGGTCAATGCTGATCTGGTGGAAATGGCCAAGACCAAGAAGCAGTCCTTCTGCTGCGGCGCCGGCGGCGCCCAGATGTGGAAGGAAGAGGAGCACGGCGCAACGCGGGTCAACAGCGAGCGCATTCGCCAGGCCCAGGAAGTGGGCGCCGACACGCTGGCGGTCGGCTGCCCGTATTGCATGATCATGCTCTCCGACGCGGCCAAGACCGACGCGCCGCAGATGCGCGTGCGCGATGTGGTCGAGATCGTCTTCGAGAATTTGGAATAGCGGACAGGGATCAGCTGTCAGCTTATTAGCAAATCAAAACAGCGCAGCCCTCGGCTGCGCTGTTTCTCTTTTCCGTGTCATCCTGAGCGGGTGCTAACAGCTTCACCAGACCGCCCAGCCCTCTCCAGCGAAGGATCCTTATAGGCACATCTTCTATGCAGCGCGCATTTGTAAGTCAAGTCGGCGAGGAATCTATATTCAGCTGATTTGTGCGTCGACATATATGTCCCAAGCTCAAATTGGCTTATAGCGGATCCCTCCTCGGCCTGCGGCCTCGTTCGGGATGACAAACACTCAGTGTCATCCTGAGCGGGTCATAAAGCATCACCAGCCTACGAATCCGCATCAGCGAAGGATCCTTATAGGCACATCTTCTATGCAGCGCGCATTTGTAAGTCAAGTCAGCGAGGTTCCCTCGCTGCGCTCGGGATGCACGTTTGTGATGAGAGCATGCTTCCCGTAGGGGCAGCATGCTGCGCCCGATCCTCTCGCTGCGCGCGCCTATGCCAGCCCGCGCATATCTTCCAAGAACGCGTGCACGGCCTGCTCCTCGGTAGCCCAGGAGGTCACCAGGCGTATCGCCGACATGCCATCCCCCGCCGGCGCCCATACATAGAACCCGTACTCCTGCTGCAACTGCTCGATCAACACATCCGGCAGGATCGGGAAGATCTGGTTGGATTGCGGCGGGGTCAGGAAACCGAAGCCCTGCTCCTGCAAGCCGTTCGCCAACTGCTCGGCCATGTGGTTGGCATGCTGGGCCAATTCGAAAAACAACTCGTCTGCGAACAATTCCAGGAACTGCGCGCCGATCACGCGGCCCTTGGCCAACAGCGCGCCGCGCTGCTTGATATGCCAGCGGAACTCGGGCTGCAGCGCCGGATTCGTGATCACGATCGCCTCGCCCAGGAGCGCGCCGTTCTTGGTGCCGCCGATGTAGAACATATCGGTCAGCGCAGCGATCTCAGCCAGGCTGAGATCGCTGTCGCGCGCGGTCAGCGCCGAACCGATGCGCGCCCCGTCCAGATACAGGTACAGGCCGTGCTGCAGGCAGTAGGCGCGCAAGGCTTCCAGTTCTGCCTTGGAATACAGCGTGCCCACCTCGCTGGCGTGGGATACGAACACCACCTTGGGTTTGGTCATGTGCTCGTCGCGCGGCGTGCTGAGCAGCGCGACCAGCTTGCGTGGGTCGAGCTTGCCGTCCTCGCTGGCGATGGTTTCGATCTTGTGGCCGGTGGCCTCGACTGCGCCGGCCTCGTGCACATGGATGTGCCCGCTGGCCGCGGCAATGACCGACTCATGCGGCCGCAGCATCGAAGCCAGGCACAGCAGGTTAGCCTGCGTGCCGCCGGAGACAAAATGCACCGCCGCGGCCGGGTTGCCTATTGCTTCTTGAATGAGCGCCTGGGCTTGCAGGGATATTTCATCTTCGCCGTAGCCGGTCATTTGCTTGCGGTTGCTGGCGGCCAGACGCTCCAGGATCTTGGGATGGGCGCCCTCGGAATAATCGTTGAAGAACTGGTACTTCATTGCGTGATTATAGTATTGGCGGCTGTCAACCTATTGCGCGGCAGGCACGGATGTTCCTCAGTTAGAATTAACCCTATGGCTGTAAAAGTCACCCTCCCACAGATGGGCGAGGGCGTCACTGACGCCACCGTCACCAAATGGATCAAAAAAGAAGGCGAACAGGTCAAGGAATACGACCCCCTGGTAGAAGTTAACACCGACAAGGTCGATACCGAGATCCCCAGCCCGGCCAGCGGCACGATATTGAAGATCCTGCAGGCCGAAGGCGCCGTGGTGCCCGTGAACGCGACCCTGGTGTGGATCGGCGAGCCTGGCGAAAGCGTGCCGGAGGATGACGGCGCGCCTGCCGCCCCGGTGGCTGCGGCCAAGGCAGCCGCGGCCCAGCCGGCGGCGGTACAACCCGCGCCGGCACCGGCCCGTCAAGTTGTATCGAAGACCCCCCCAGTGCAACCACAATTACAACCTGCACCGGCAGCCAGCCAGCGTTCAGCTGCCCCTGCGGGCGGCCCGGTGTCTGCGCTGGCGGCCAAGATCGCCGCGGAGCATAGCGTCAATTTGGCCGCGGTGCACGGCAGCGGCCCCGGCGGCCGCATCACCAAGGAAGATGTGCTGGCCGCGGCCCAGGCGGGCACTGCCCGCTTTGCGCCCGGCGGCCAGCCGCCAGCCGCCAGCGGCCCGGTGAGTCTGCCCAGCTTCGATGGGCACAACATGGCCACCTTCCTCTCGCCGGTCGTGCGCAAGCTGGCCGCCGAGCACAACATTGACGTCAGCCGTGTCCGCGGCACCGGCCAGGGCGGCCGCGTGACCAAGGCGGATGTGGAAGCTGCGCTGGCGAACGGCAACGCGCCAGCTGGTGTACCTGCGCAGCAGGGGCAACAACGCAGCGCACAGTTCCCGCCCGCGTTCCCCGAAGCCATCCCCGGCACGGTCATGAAGCTCAACCCGGTGCGCCGTGCCATTGCGGAGCACATGGTGCGCAGCAAGCACACCTCGCCGCATGTCACTACCGTCATGGAAGTCGACATGAGCGTCATCAGCAAACACCGCGCCGCCAACAAGGCTGCCTTCGGGCAGCAGGGCGTCAACCTCACGTTCACGGCCTACTTCGTGGCTGCCATCGTGGCGGCTTGCAATGCCTATCCCATCGTCAACTCCTCATGGAGCGATGAGGGCGTGGCAGTGCACGGCGCCATCAACATTGGCATCGCCACCGCGCTGGAGCCGGACGGCCTGATCGTGCCGGTGGTCAAGAACGCCGGCGCGATGAGCTTGCTCGACATGGCGCGGGCGGTCAACGATCTCTCCGGCCGGGCGCGCGGCAAGCAGCTCAAGACGGATGAGGTGCAGGGCGGCACGATCACGCTCACCAATCACGGCACCAGCGGCTCGCTGTTCGCCACGCCCATCATCAACCAGCCACAGTGCGCTATCATCGGCACCGGCGCCATCCAAAAGCGCGCCGTGGTCATTGACGATGCCATCGCCATCCGGCCGATGGCTTACATCACCCTCACCTTTGACCACCGCATCCTTGACGGCGCGGTGGCAGACTATTTCCTCGGCACCATCAAATTCACACTGGAGAATTGGGCCTAGGCCCGCATTGGAGTAGAGCATGGCAAATTATGACGTTTTCGTGATCGGCGCCGGCCCGGGTGGCTATGTCGCCGCCATTCGTGCCGCGCAGTTGGGCAACAAGGTAGCGATTGTGGACCGCGCCTTCCTCGGCGGTGTGTGTCTCAATATCGGCTGCATCCCTTCCAAGGCGTTGCTCAAGAACGCCGAGGTGGCGCACACCCTGCGCCATCGCAGCGAGGAGTTCGGCTTCAGCTTCGACAACCTCAAGCTGGATTATGGCTCGGCGGTCAAGCGCAGCCGCCAGGTGTCTGAGCGCCTGGTCAAGGGCGTCGAGTTCCTGATGAAGAAGAACAAGATTGATGTCATTTGGGGCAGCGCCAAGCTGACCGCCAAGGACACCGTATCGGTCACGCCCAATGATGGCGGCAGGCCGACCGAGCACAAAGCCAAGCACATCGTCATCGCCACCGGCGCCAGCCCCATCGCGGTGCCCGGCGTCGAAGTGGACGGCAAGCAAGTGCTAACCTACAAAGAAGCCATCCTGCAGGAGACGCTGCCCAAGTCGGCAGTCATCGTCGGCGGCGGCGCCATCGGTTTGGAATTTGCCACAGTGTGGAGCGCCTACGGCGTCGAAGTCACCCTGGTGGAGATGCTCGACCGCATCGCTCCGCTGGAAGATGAAGAGGTCAGCAAAGAGCTGGCCAAGCAGATGGGCAAGAACGGCATCAGCGTCAAGACCAGCACCAAGCTGGAGAAGGTCGCTGCCGGCAAGGGCGGCGTGAAGGTCACCGTGTCTGGCAAGGACGGGCAGGAGACGATCGAAGCTGAGCAGGTGCTGATGGCGATCGGCTTCCGCCCAAATACGAAGGATATGGGCCTCGAGGCGGCTGGCGTCAAGCTTGGCCAGCGCGGCGAGATCGAGATCGATGACCGCATGGCCACCAACGTGCCCGGCATCTGGGCCGTGGGTGACGTGACCGCCAAGCTGATGCTGGCGCATGTCGGCTCAGCGCAGGGCATTGTATGCGCTGAGAACATTGCCGGCGTTGAGACCGTGAAGCTGGATTACCGTATGATGCCGCGGGCGACGTATTGCTACCCGCAAATGGCCTCGTTCGGCCATACTGAAGCCCAAGCCAAGGAAGCTGGTTTCCAGGTCAAGGTGAGCCGCTTCAACTTCCAGGTCAACGGCAAAGCCCTGGGCCTGGGTGACTATGCCGGCTGGGTCAAGCTGATCACGGATGAGCGCTATGGCGAGATCCTGGGTGCCCACATGATCGGCCCCGAAGTGACCGAGCTGCTGCCCGAGCTGACCATCGCTCAGATGGCCGAGCTGACCGCCGGCGAGGTGGCCCGTAACGTACACGCCCACCCCAGCCTGAGCGAAGTGCTGATGGAAGTGGCCCACGCCGCCGAAGGCCAGGCCATTCACATGTAAGAAACAAAAAGAGGCCGCAAGGCCTCTTTTTAGTTGTGGGGGATATGGATGCTTAAGCCTGAGTTGGGCGCACCCAGCCCATACTGGCTGGGCTGCTCGAAATTGCTCTGGCGCAGATCGGCCAGCAGCGCATCGGGCGGCACACGCCGCCCGATGCGCTCGTCATGCGCTGCGCGCGGCGTGGCCACCGCCTTGGCGCGGTAGATCTCGACCGCCGGGGCGGCCTGCTGGAGGGCGGCGCGGCACACGGCGCGCATGTAATAGCGGTTGAACTCGCCGGCGGCCAGTGTGAGCGCGTAGTTGGCGGGCAGCTTGGCGGTCACCTCGCGGCCCTGGCGCGTGTAGGTATGTTGCGCTTGCAACAGCTGAGCTGCAGCAAGCGCCTCGGCAAAGGTTTCCGGGCTGCCAGATTCGAGCGCGGCCAGCAGGAGCGGCAGGTAGGCTGCGGCGCTCTCGGGTTTCAGGAGCGGATTGACGTACAGCGCGGTGTGCTCCGCGTCATATTGCAGCTCATCCAGCATCAGCTTGCGGAGATCTGCGGGCACGGGCTCGTAGTCGAACATGAGGTCAGCGGCTGAGGATGGCCTGGTAGAAGGCTTCGGCGCGGCGCATGCCGGTGTAATAGTCGGCCCGCTCGGCGATCAGGGTGCTATTGTGCGATGCGGCTTTGCTGCGCAAATCTACATCGCTTAACCCGCGCAGGATGGCGGCAGCCAGCGCCTCCGCATCGTTGGGGTTCACGAGCAGGCCGTTCTCGCCGGGCGTGATCCATTCACGAATGGAGTCTAGGTCGCCGGCCACCGGCAGCAGGCCGCAGGCCATCGCCTCCAGTAGGGTGTTGGGCGTGCCGTCGTGCGTGCTGGGCGAGACCATCAGCTGGGCGCGGCGGTAGACCTCGGCCAGATCGGGCGGAGCCAGCTTGGGCAGCAGGTTGACGTGGGCTTGCAGGCCGTGCTGGCGCACCCAGGCCTCGGCCTGGGGTTCGTTTTGCATGGCGGGGCAATCCACTTGCAGGTCCGGCACCTGTTTCACCACCTGGGCCAGGGCACGGAAGAAGACATCATTGCGCACATAGGCGCGCAGGCCGCGCGGGTTGATGATGCGCGCCGCGGTGGCGGGCTGCTTGGGCGGATGGAACAGATCACGCCGTACGCCGCCGTTGCCGGGCACGGCCAGGGTGGGCGTGGCGGCGGGCATGGCCCAACGCTGGGCCAGCTGCAGGTCACGCTGGGTGTCGGCCAGCAGGCCGTTGGCGCGGCGCAGGGCGCGGCGGGTGGCCGAGCCCATCAGCGGGGTACTGCGAGCATGCAGCGTGAAGTCATTACCCCACACGGATATGAGCAACGGCCGCGGGCTGCTTTGCATGGCGGTGGAAGCCAGCATGCCCTCGTAGGGGATGCGCAGGGCGTGCACCAGCTGGGGCTGCACCTGCTCGATCACCGCCTGCAGTGCGGCGGCCGCGCCCGGCAGCGTTAGCGGGCCGGCCAGGTTGCGCAGCGCGGTGCGCAGCCCCGTAGGCAAGAAGCTGCGCAGGCCGCGTGCGCTACGCCCTTCGGGCGCAGCGCCGCTGAAGGCGACCGGCGTGTGGTGCCATGAAGCCAGCCCGGCCTGCGGCGGGCTGGCGAAGGTGCTGGCCAGGTGCACGGCGTGGCCCTGCTCGATGAAGTAGTGCAGCCATTGCTGCGTGATGGGCGAGCGGCCGTCGGCCACGAAGAGGATGCGCATCAGCCCTTCACCGTGTTGATGGCGTGGATGAAGGCTTGCACCATCGCTTCCAGGTTGTGCGTCTCCGCCACGCGCTGGTACGAGGCTGCGCCTTTGGCTTGCAACGCGGCCGGGTCCACCAGGGCGGCGGCCAGGGCTGAGCGCAGGGCGGCATCATCGTTGGGCGGCAGTAGCCAGCCGTTGTGGCTGTCCACCAAGTCGGCCTGGCTGCCGTCGCCCTCGGCGACGATGATCGGCAGGCCGTGGGCCATCGCCTCTTGCACGGCCAGGCCGCCCGTGCCGGGCAGCACGAAGAGATGAGCCTGGTGAAAACGCTGCGCCAGCGCTTCGCCCTGTAGGTGGCCGGTGAATTCGGTGTTGGGATAGATGCGGGCGGCCAGTTGCTGCAGTTCGGCGCGCGCCGGGCCGTCGCCCACCAGCACCAGCTTGGGCTGGTGCTGGACGGGCAAGGCGGCGCAGGCGCGCACTAGCGCATCCAGGCGCTTGCGCGCCTGCAGGCGGCCCACGTAGAGCAGGGTCAGCGGGCCATCAAATGTGCGGGCGGGCGGCGCGGCGTTGGGCCGCGGCGCCACCGCGTTGGGGGCGACGAAAATGCGCTCGGCCGGCAAGCCCAGGGCGCGGTACTGCGCCGCGCCCTGCTGGCTGTAGGCGATCAGGCCGTCGAACTGCTGCAGGAACTTGAGGCGGCGCGCGGCGCGGACGGCGGCCAGCGGGCCGCCCACCGGCGGCGCGCCCAGACCCCAGCCCAGCACCGGGCGTTTATGTGTCTTCATCCAACGCAGGGCTTGTGGGGTGCTGAGATAGCGCGGGTTGGCCTCGACCACCAGCGCATCCGGCTGGATGCGCTCGAGCCACTCCAGCACGCCGCGTTGGTAGCATAGGTACAGCGGGCCAGAGAACAAGTGCAGGTTGAAGGCGGTTTCCCAGTGGGCCACGTCCAGGTGCATGGCCGAGCGGATGGCTTCGCCTGGGCGCGGCTGCCCGGCGAAGACGCTCAGTCCGTCGGTGTGCTGAGCCAGCAGATCAAAGAAGGGGGCGCGGTAACTGGGCAGCACGCGCTGCATAATGCCCAGTTTGCCAGCGAAGTGGCTCATGCCGGCCTCGCAATGATGTAGCTCTTCTTTTTAAGTTCCTCAACAGTAAAGATGGGCGCATACGGCGCTTGCATCCAGCACGCTTGGTAGTTGGCCGCGACGAGCAGATCCCAGCAGGCGCGGCCGGCTTCATAGCCGTGCAGTTCGATGAATAGGGTGGGCTGGTGTGTGCGCAGGACTTGCTGCATGCCCTGCAGCGCTAATGCTTCGGCGCCTTCGACATCTATCTTGATGAGGTGTGGCGCGGGATGCGTGCTGGTGAAATCATCCACGGCGATGGTCTCAACTTCGATGGTGTCGGCCACCGGGCTGCCGGCGTGCAGGCGGCCCATATCGTCCGAGCCGTGCAGAGCGAACAGAGATCGGCCGCTGCGCTCGGCGGCGGCGGCTGGCACCAGCTCGACAGGCAAGCTGGGGTTGAGCGCAAGGTTGCGTTGCAGGCGCGCCTGGTTGGCGGGCAGCGGTTCAAAGGCGAAGACGCGGCCTTGTGCGCCCACGGCGCGGGCGAACAGCAGGCTGACGTAGCCTACATTAGCGCCCAGGTCGTACACCACCTGCGCGGGTTTCGCCCAGTGTTGGATGGCGTGCTGCAATTCCATCTCGTAGGTGCCGAGCCAATAGTCTTTCTCTGAATGCATGTCCAGCAGCAAGGTTGCGCCCTGCAGCCCGCCGCCGGCGATGGTGACCTCGGCCAGCCCGGGCGGGGCGGCCCGGTTGAGCGCGGCGCGCAGGCCGCGGCTGAGCGGGCCGAGCTTGTACAGCCCGCGCTTCAGCGGCGCAGGCAGCAGACGGGCGGCCGCGGCGGCCAAACCGAGCAGCGGGTTAGCCACGCAGCGCCTCCAGGTACGCGTCCACCATCGCATCCAGGCCCAGGTGCGCTTCGGCGTGCTGGCGGGCGGCCTGGCGCATAGCGCCTTGCTGCGCCGCTGGCGCGGTGAGCAGTTCAGCGGCCGCGGTGGCCAGTGCGGCCGCATCCGGCGCGTCAAGCTCCCACGGATCGCCGCCGTAAGGCACCAGGCGGCCGGCGGCCGGCGGTACCAGCTCGTTCAGCGCGCCGGTGTCGTAGACCAGCACGGGCAGGCCGCAGGCCAGCGCCTCGATGACCGAGTTGGGGCAGGCGGCATTGATGTCGGTGGAATACAGCAGGTGAGCGCCGCGGTTGAGGGCTGGGATCTTGTCGTTGGCTACCACGCCCAGCCAGTGGATGGGACGCTGGGTGCGCCCGGCGCAGCGCATGCGCTGCACTTCGCTCACCATGCCGGCCACGGCCAGCTCAACATCCAGCTTGTGTTCGCGCTCCAGCGTTTGGGTCAGTTGGATAGCGCTCTCGAGGCCGAGCTCGTAGCCGCCGCGCAGGCTGCCCTCCACCACCAGGATGCGGAAGTGGCTGGCTGGCGGGGTCTCTTGGCCGTGGGGCGTGAAAGCGGCCAGGTCCACGCCGTTGTGGATGATGCGGAAGTCTGGCCCGGGGCCGAACTGGCGTTGCCACCACTCCTGCACGAAGCGGCTCTGGTAGACGATGCGGGTGGCCAGCCGGCTGCGGATATGGGCCAGCACACGGTTGCCGCGCTCGGCCCGCAGCCAATGCAGCGGGCCGGTGCGCATGCGGCGGTGCAGCCAGTTGATGCCATCCAGCCGCTGCACGACTGGGATGTTACGCCGGCGCGCCTGGCGCAGCGCACCAAGATGGCGCGTGCCGCCGATCACCAGCAGGCTGTCCAGCGCGTCGTCAAGCTCGAAGCTGTGCTGGATGTTGCGCGCGGCCAGACCGTGAATGAGCTTGGCCTGAAAGGAGACCATGCCGCCCACGCCGGAGACTTTGGGAATGATGCCGATGCGTTTCACAATAGCCTACTGTACTTGTAAATCCTTGATCTCTACCCAGCTATCCGGCTGCGGTTCTTCCACGCCGTAGTGCATGCGCCCGCTGGGCAGCCAGGCGGCGAATTGGTTATCGAGCCAGAGCACGAGGCTGAGCGGCGGCTGCGGCGCAATGCGGGTGCGCAGCTGGCTGTGGCCATCGATGCGGAAGTCTACGCCATCCGCCTGCCAGACCAGCTCGTAATTGTGCCATTCGCGCGGGTCGTGCTGCAGGGCGGTCGCCTCTTGCTGCACCAGTGAAGCGGCCAGGCGGCGCAGGCCGCGGGCCGCGGGCGGCAGCGCCAACAGCGGCAGCGCCAACAGCGGCAGGGCCAGCAAGCCGGGTGCGAGCAGCAGGCTGGGGATGCGCGGCGAGCGGTACACGGCCGCCAGCGCCCCGCTGCCGGGCTGCGGGTCGTGCAGGCTGAGGTGATTGCGCGGCGAGGCAAAGAAGAACCAGGCCGCATTGGGCAGGGCGGGCAACTGGGCGCGGCCGCCGAGGCCGAGTGCAAAACCGAACGGGTCGTTCCATAGGCCGAAGCCCCAGGTGCCGGGCAACGCGGCGTGCGAGGCGCGGGCGCGCAGGCTGAGCTGCAGCGGCGCACCGTGTGTGAAGCGCCGGCGCGGGATGCCGGCATAATCGTCGAGTTGGGCCAGATGGTATGCGCCGCCGCGGGCCGCGCCGAGGGCGAGACGCCAGATGTCTTCGTCGTGCTCCACGCGCCCGCTGCCAGCGGTGCGCGCAGCCAGTTGCGGCAGCATGCGGCAATTATACGGACTCGTGCCGATGCTCCGCGCTACGCTATGCGTGGCCGGAGTATCGCCTGGCCCAAATGTTATAATCACTTTGTACGCGGCTGTACAGCAGTGGCGTACTACATCCCCTGAAAAGAGTAATTCATGGAAATCACCTGGTACGGAAATTCCTGTTTTCGCATTACGGAGCGCAGCATGCCCACCGTAGTGACTGACCCCTACGACCACACCAGCGCGGGCTTCAAGGCGCTGAAGTTGAAGGCCGATATTGTGACGGTGAGCCACGATGCGCCCGGGCACAACTTCGTCAAAGGCGCCAAGGGCATCAGTTGGGAGATCCGCGGCGCGGGCGAGTACGAGATCGGCGGCGTGTTCGTGACCGGTGTGGCGGTCAATGAAGGCAAAGACCCCAATGTGATCTTCACCTACGATTACGACGGCGTGACCGTATGCCACCTGGGCGATATGCGCAGCGTACCGACCCGTACGCAGGTGGAGGGGCTGGGCACGGTGGATGTGCTGCTGGTGCCTGTGGGCGGCGGCAATGCGCTGACGGCGGCCAAGGCGGCCGAAGTGATTGCCATGATCGAGCCGGGTCTTGTCATCCCGATGCACTATAAGGTGGACGGCACGATGCTGAAGCTCAACCCGCTCAAGCAGTTCCTGCAGGAGATGGGGCTGAACAAGGAAAAGGCCGAAACTTCGCTCAAGGTGACCTCTTCCAGCGTGCCCAACCAGACCAAGGTCGTGGTGCTGGAAGCGGCTTCATAGCATGTCTGGCATTAAGTTGTTGATGACCTGGGATATTCAGCCCGGGCGTGAAGAAGATTACTTCGAGTTCCATATTCGCAAGTTTGTGCCGGCGCTCGAGGGCCTGGGCGTGGCGTTGAGCGAAGCCTGGCTGACCGTGTATGGTGAGCAGCCGCGCTTGCTTGCGGAGGCCGTTATCCCTACGATGGATAAGGCCCGCAGCGTGCTGGAGAGCGGCGCGTGGCAGGACCTCGGTTTGCAGATGCAGGAACTGGTGGATAATTTCGACTACAAGCTGGTGCCCGCCCGCGGCGGCTTCCAGTTGTGACCGGTGGCCGTGCGGCCACACCTCTCCGTTGAACAAGTGAAAGCGCACATCGCCAAGCCCCTGCTCCGCTGGTATCACGCCCGCAGGCGCAGCCTGCCCTGGCGTGAGCAGCCCGAGCCGTACGCGGTGTGGGTGGCCGAGATCATGGCCCAGCAGACGCGGCTCGAGACCATGCTGCCGTATTACCAGCGCTGGATGCGCCGCTTCCCAACTGTGCAGGCGCTGGCGGCGGCCCGCGAACAGCAGGTGCTGAACGCGTGGGAAGGGCTGGGCTACTACAGCCGCGCCCGCAACCTGCACAAGGCCGCTCGCCAGCTGGTAGCCGAGGCCGGAGGCCAGATGCCGCGCTCAGCCGCGGGGCTGCGTGAGTTGCCCGGCGTGGGCGCGTACACGGCCGGGGCGATCGCATCGTTGGCGTTCGGGGAGGATGTGCCCGCCGTGGACGGCAATGCCGTGCGCGTGCTCTCGCGCCTGTTCGATGTCGAGGAGCCGGTGCAGACCGCGGCCGGCCAGCAGCGCCTGTGGGCGCTGGCGGCCGAGCATCTGCCTGCCGGGCACGCCGCCGAATACAACCAGGCCCTAATGGATCTGGGCGCGACATTGTGCAGCCCGCGCCCCAAGTGCGCCGAGTGCCCGCTGCGCGCGCAGTGTTTGGCCTATGGGCGCGGCACGCAGCTGCTGCGCCCGGTCAAGCAGCGCCCGGCGGAGTTGCCCGTGCGCAGGTATGCGGCGGCGGTGCTGTGGCAGGACGGCAAGGTGCTGGTGCTGCAACGCCCGCCGCGCGGGCTGCTGGCCGGCATGTGGGAGTTCCCGAATGTGTTGCTGCAGAACGCAGCGGCCAAAACGCAGCTCACCCGCGGCCTGCGGACCGAACTCGGCGCGCGGGTGAAGGTTGGCGCGGCGTTGGGCGAGTTCGAGCATACCTATAGCCATTTCCGCGCCGAGTTGCGTGTGTATGATTGCCAGCTGATGGGCGAGTTCAATAAGCCGGCCCGCCCGCACAAGTGGCTGGCGCCGCGCAACCTGGGCCGCTTGCCGATGGGCAAGCTGGACCGCGGCGTGGCCGACCGCCTGCAGGAGCGCCATGCCGGTTAGCTTCGTGCGCCGTGTGGAGGACTTCGTGTGCGAGCGCTGCGGCCAGGCGGTGGCGGGCGACGGCTACACCAACCACTGCCCGGCCTGCCTGTGGAGCAAGCATGTGGATATTGCCCCAGGCGACCGGGCCGCCGGCTGCGGCGGCCTGATGGAGCCGGTGGACGTCGAGAGCCGGGCCGGCGGCTACCGCATCCTGCACCGCTGCGTGCAGTGCGGGGCGGAGAAGTGGAACCAGGCCGCCCCGCAGGATGACTTTGAGCAGATCCTGGCCGTAGCGCGGGCCAGCGGGAACCGCAAGCTGGGTCTGTAAGCGATAAAATTCCGTAGATGAAACGGGTTTTCAATACCCTGAGCATTGTCGGCCTGGCGGTGCTAGGGGTGGCGCTGGTGCTGTTCCTGCAGAATTGGATGGGTGGGGGCATTGAACTGCCCAGCCAGTTCTATACATTCACCACGATCTTTCTTGGCATTTTTATTGAGGCCGCGCCATTTTTGCTGTTGGGCACGCTGGCCTCCGGCCTGGTTGAAGTCTTCTTCAAGAAGGAATCTATTCAGCGCATCATGCCGCGCAACCGCTTCCTCGGCGCGCTGGCCGGCGGCCTGCTGGGTTTCGTGTTCCCGGTGTGCGAGTGCGGCGTGGTGCCGCTGACCCGGCGCCTGTTTCGCAAGGGCATGGGGCCGGCGATGGGCGTGGCGTTCCTGATGGCGTCGCCGGTGCTCAACCCCATCGTCATCCTGAGCACCTATGCGGCCTACGGCTGGGGGCCGGTGCTGTGGCTGCGCGTGGCGCTCAGCCTGGCGATCGCGGTGGCCACTGGGCTGATCTTCGCGGTCGAGGAGCAGCCCGCCCGCCTGCTGCGGCCGAGCAGCCTGAGCCTGGCGCCGATCCGCGGCGCCAGCGTGGATGTTGCGCTGCCGATCTACCCAGGCAGCCTGGGCAGCCGGCTGCGGCGCGCATTGAGCATCGCCGGCGAAGAATTCTTCGAGATGGGGCGCTACCTCATCATCGGCTCGATGCTGGCGGCGGCGCTGCAGGCAGTGGTGCCGCAAGGCACCCTGCTGGCGCTGGGCAGCGGGCCGCTGCTCTCGGTGCTGGTGATGATGTTGCTGGCGGTGCTGCTCTCGATCTGCTCCACGGTGGATGCGTTCGTGTCGCTGGCGTTCGTAGGCACGTTCACGACGGGGTCGGTCCTCTCATTTCTGGTGCTGGGGCCGATGGTGGACATTAAGAACATTCTGCTGTACCTGCAGGTCTTCCGTCGCCGCACGGTGCTGTACATGGTGATCTTGCCAGTGCTGATGGTCATCCTGGCGACTGTGTTCATCAACCTCAACCTGGGAATCTAGCGATGAGCGAACGTACCCACAAAATTCTGCAGGCTGCCATTTTGTTTGGGCTGAGCGCGTTCCTGTTCTACAAGATCCTCTCTGGCACCTTGTACTTTTATATCAACGCGCGTTTCACCTGGCTGGTGGTGCTGGGCGGGGCGGTGTTCCTGGCGTTGGCCTTCTTCGCCTGGCCGCGCAAGAGCGCGAGCGACGCGCATGACCACGATCACGACGACCACGGCCATGCCCACAGCCGCAGCGCCTGGCCGCTGGCCATCCTGTGCATTCCGCTGGCGCTGGGTTTCCTGGTGCCCTCGCGGCCGCTGGACAGCTCGGCGTTGGATACGCGCGGCCTGACCACCAACGCCCTGATGAGCATAGGCGGCCAGACCGCCGTGCAGCTGGATCAGCCGTCTGACCAGCGCAACGTGTTGGATTGGGTGCGCGCCTTCAACTTTGCGGCTGACCCGGTGATCTACGAAGGCGAGCCCGCAGATGTGATCGGTTTCGTGTATCAGGATCCGCGTTTGCCTGAGGGCCAGTTCCTGGTGGGGCGCTTCGCGGTGAGCTGCTGTGCGGCGGATGCGTTCGCGATCGGCATGATCGTGCAGAGCGACGAGGCCCACCACTGGGCGGCCAATCAATGGGTGCATGTGAATGGCAAAGTACAGGTCAGCCATTTGGATGGCGTGGCTGTGCCGCTGATCGTGGCGGAGAGCATCAAGGAAGTATCCATTCCCCCGCAGCCCTATTTGTTCCCATGAGCAGCTGGCGCGCGCTCGACCGTACGGTTGCCGGGGTGGCGCTGGTTCTGCTGGCGGCGCTGGCTTTGGTGTTGTGGCGCGGCGACCGCGTGAGCGTGACCATTGTGCGCACCGCGCCCGCCGCCGGCAGCCAGGCGGCGGCCACGGCGCCGATCGTGATCGAGTTCGGCCAGCGCATGAACGCCGCCAGCGTGGAGCAGAACTTCAGCATCGAGCCGGCGGTAGAGGGTAAGTTCGTGTGGAGTGACAATACCGTCTACTTCCTACCCAGCCAACCGCTGGAGGTGGGCGCGCAGTACACGGTCACCCTGGCGCGGGGCACGCAGGGCCAGATCGCCCATGAGTTGCTTGAGGATAGGGTGTTTTCGTTCGAGGTGCGCGCCCCGGGCGTGGCCTTCCTGCGCCTGGAGCCTTCGGGCTATAGCTTGTGGGCCATGCCCGCGCTG
Organism: Anaerolineales bacterium; assembly: GCA_019637675.1. Taxonomy (GTDB): domain Bacteria; phylum Chloroflexota; class Anaerolineae; order Anaerolineales; family UBA11579; genus JAMCZK01. Next base: position 574,448 of record JAHBVE010000003.1, read on the forward strand.
GATGCGGAGCCGGTCCAACTTTCGCCGGGCGATGGTGTGTTCGACTTCACCGTGGCCAGCGATGGCGAGAGCCTGATCTTTTCGGTGGTGAACGAGGAAGCTGGGATCGACCTGTGGACGGTCAGCCGTGAAGGCGGCGATGCGCGCCTCCTGCTCGACTGCGGGGTCGATCGCTGCTTCGGCCCCAGCCAACGCGCCGGCCGCATCGCCTACACCCGCGTGCTGGCGCCGATGACACCCGCTGAGCCGTACGGCCCGCCGCGGGTCTGGCTGTATGACCCCAAGAGCGGCTCGACCGTGCGCCTGCACGCCGATTCGCAGAAGATCGGCTTCGGGCCAAGCTGGTCGCCGGATGGGCAGCGCTTGGCCTACTTCGACGGCGGCAACGGGCGCTTGGTGGTGCTCGACATGCGCACCGGGGATGAAGTCCATATCCCCACCATGGCGGGCGTGGTGGGCAGCTGGGCGCCGAGCGGCGAGTACATGCTGTTCTTTGATACGCTGCTGATCGATGGCCGCCCGGTCAACCAGGTCTACCGGGCCAACTTTGCTACCCAGGATGTGCTGCCCTTCTTTGACCCGCAGCCGCTGGATGCGGATTACAGCGGGCCGGTCGTCTCCCCCAACGGCGAATGGGTGGCGCTGAAAGTGCGCGATCTGGAGAATTTGGCCAGTGAACAGCTGTGGATCCTGCCGGCGGATGGCGCCTATGCGATGGTAGCGGTGGAAGAAAGCGGCTCCCTGTACAGCAAATACTTGTGGCGCAGTGATTCGCAGGCGCTGTTGTACCACCGCCTGACCCTGGGCAGCGCCGAAAGCGCGCCGAGCGTATGGCTGTGGGAACGCAGCCGCAACGCCAGCCGCCTGCTGGCCGAGGAAGCCAACCAGCCACTCTGGCTGCCCTAAGCGTATAATCATCGTATGGCGCAGGCCCATATCAGCAGCGAAAAAGAGATCAAAGAGCGCACCGGCGGCTGGCTGGCGCGTCTGGCCGAGCAGGGTTACCGCATCACCGGCTCGCGCCGGGCGGTGGTGGACGTGCTGGCCGAAGCTGGCACCTCGCTCTCCCCGGCCGAGATCTACGAGCAGGGCCGGGTGGCGCACAAGCAGTTGGGCCTGGTGACTGTCTATCGCACGCTGGAGAAGCTCGAGGAACTGGGGTTGGTGCAGCGCGTGCACCGGCCGGACGGCTGCCATGCCTACATCCCGGCCCTGCATGGGCACGAGCATTTGCTGCTGTGCCAGGAGTGCGGGCGGGTCGAGTACTTCCGCGGCGATGATCTCTCCGAGCTGAGCCGCCGCCTCGAAGGCGAAAGCGGCTACACCATCAACGATCACTGGCTGCAGTTCTTCGGCGTGTGCGCCGCCTGTCAATAGTTCCCCCTCTGTTATAATTGAAAACGCTTTTCAATTACTGGCGCATGCTTTGCGCCAGTCTTGTAGGTGTATATGCAAACGTCTGTTAAGGAACAAGCTCACCCGCATACTGCGCAAGGCCCCGCGATTGAATTGCGCGGGGTCGATGTTCGCTATGAGCAGCACCTGGCGCTCGACAGCGTCAGCGTGGTGATCGAGTCTGGCTTGCGGGTGGCCGTGGTGGGGCCGAACGGGGCGGGCAAATCCACCTTCTTTAACCTGGTGAGCGGGCTACTGGCGCCGACCCGCGGCGAGGTGCGCGTGCATGGCCACGCCCCCGGGCAGCACCTGTGCCTGGCCTACGTCACCCAGGCCAACCAGCTTGATCTCAACTTTCCGGTCAGCGTATGGGATGTGGCCATGATGGGCCGCACCGGCCAGCTGGGCTTGCTGCGCCGCCCGGGGGTGCGGGACCGCGAGCTGGTACGTACTAGCTTGCAGCGCGTGAGCCTGCTGCCACTGGCCGGACGCCAGGTGGGCGAGCTGTCTGGCGGGCAGCGCCAGCGCCTGTTCATCGCCCGCGCTTTGGCGCAAGAGGCTGACCTGTTGCTGCTGGATGAGCCATTTGCGGGCCTGGACCTGCCCTCGCAGGACAAGATATTGGAGATCTTGGACGATGTGCGCGCTCACGGCGTCACTGTGCTGTTCGCCACGCATGATCTCGAGCTGGCTGCCGAAAAATTTGACCGCATCTTACTGCTCAACCATCGTTGCGTCGCTTACGGCGCCCCGGCGGAAGTGCTGACCCAGCCCCACCTGAGCGCGGCCTATGGCGGCCACATGCAGCTGCTCAACACGGCCGAAGGCCGCCTGCTGGTCGGTGACAGCGGCGGGCATCACCACCACGACGCGGAGGGCCAGCATGGTTGAGTGGCTGCTGGAACCGCTGGGCTTCGCCTTCATGCAGCGCGGCTTCCTGGCCGCGGTCGTGGTGGGCGTAGTGTGCGCCGTGGTGGGCTGTTACATGATCCTGCGCGGCATGGCCTTTTTAGGCGAAGCGCTGGGCCACGCCACGCTGCCCGGCCTGGCGGCTGGCTATCTGCTTTCCAATGGGGATCGCTCGGTCACTTTTTTCTGGGCCTTGGGCACTGCGGTGCTCACTTCGGTGGTGATGGGAGCGCTCAGCCGCAACACCAAGCTGCGCCAGGATACGGCGATCGGCATTGTGTTCGCCGGCATGTTCGCACTCGGCATCGCCCTTATCTCCAGTATTCGCAGCTACGCGGTGGACCTGACCCACATGCTGTTTGGCAACGTGCTGGGTGTGACCAACAACGATATCTGGTTGATCCTGGCGGTCAGCCTAGCGGTCTTGCTGGCTGTTGCGCTTTTTTATAAAGAGCTGCTGGTGATCTCATTCGACCCGGTGTTGGCGGTGACTTTGCGCTTACCCGTTCGCGGGCTGGATATCTTGCTGCATGTCATGATCGCCGTGGCGGTGGTGGCCTCGCTGCAAACCGTGGGTATTGCCCTCGTAGTGGCCATGCTGCTCACGCCAGCCGCCACGGCCTTCCTGCTCACCAAGCGCTTGAAACGCATGATGGCGATCGCCGCCGGCATCGCCGCCTTCTCTGGTGTCGCAGGATTGTATGCCTCGTACTATCTCAGCATTGCTTCCGGGGCGGCCATCGTGCTGGTGTGCACATTGGTATTCATCGTCGTCTACGTGCTGCGCCGTTGGCAGCCGCTATCTAAGCCGGTTGAATCAAAAAGCCCTGCTCATTGAGCAGGGCTTTTTTTTGTTGTGCTGGCGAAGCTTACGGCTCAGTGTAGGTGATGATGAGCTTAAGCCCGTTGTTCAGGAAACGCACCAGGGTATCGTGCCCCGCAAGGGAACCGAAGGCGATGCGGTACTCCAGCATCTTGGAGCCACCCAAGGCGGCCTGGGCGCGGGTCTTCACGGCTTCGCTGACGCTGGCAGTCGACAGGGCGGTGAAACTGCACCATTCTATATCCGCTCCAGAAGTAGATGCGCTGTAATCGCTAATATCAAGTGGGAAGTAGCTGCCTGGGATGGCTTTAAGACAGCCCATCGAAGCGGCGAATGGATCACTAATGGTGTCGAACTTGGTGAAGTCGACCGTCACCTGGGTGATGGTAGAGCCGTTGGGAATGGATGAAAGGTCGAACAGGGCAAAAGCCTGTACGCTGTTTCCGCCATTGGCACCCGCCTGCGGGGCAGCACCAGACCCAGTACTGGCATTCACTTGGCCTACTTGTGAAGCGATGAAGGTGGTGCCCGTGCCGCCGGTGCCGCCCGAGCCAACTACGTCAATGATGACGTAGAAACTGCCGAAGGTTTGGCCTGAGGCGTTGCGCAGCATCCAGTAGCCGGTGTGTGTGCCGGGCGTGCTGGGCGCGGTCAGGTTGACCGAGATGTCCAGCGTGCTGTTGGGGGCAATAGTGGCGGTCAGCGGCTGGGTGGCTGGGCCGCCCATAGCCGCGCCGCTGCTGAACACGACCGAGTACGAAGTGCTCCAAGAGCAGGTGCCTGAGTTGCGAATGCGCCAGGTCTTGGTGAATGTTGCGCCGGGGGCCAGATCGGTGCCATCCGGAATAGTGACATCGGTGACGAAGGCCATCGAATCACAGGTGGGGTTAACACCCCCGCCGCCCGAGCCGCCGGAGGAGGTCGTGGGAAAGGCGGTATTGGTGACCGAAGGCGTCTCGGTAGCCTCAGATGTAGCCGTTGGCAGTGGGGTTTCGGTTGCAGTTGGCACCAGCAAGGCGCTCTCGGTAAGCTGTGCGCTTACCGTGGATGCGGCCGCGGTTTGCACCAAGGACGCCGCATCCGGCGAATTGCTTGACGGGAAGCTGCACGCGCTCAACAGCAGCACAGCAGCCAGCAAAATAGCAAATACCTTGCTTTTCATAGCACTCCTAACAATAGCATTTTGGGGATTCTAGCAGAGCGATGAGGGAACTGCCCGAACGAGGGTCTTAGACTTGGCTTAGAAGCGCGTCCACCCGTTGGAGTAAATGGCCGATCTCGAAGGGCTTGCGCAGGTATTCGCGGGCGCCAGCCTGCAGGGTGGCCTGGAGTTGCTCGGCGGTGGCCATGGACGAGATGAGCAGGATAGGTATTTTGTTGGCTCCGGCCAGGTGGCGCAGCTCGGCGCACAGCGCCGCCCCGCTGAGGCCGGGCATATTCACATCCATGATGACCAGATCAGGCCAAAAATGAGAGGCAGCGTACATGGCGGCCTGCCCGCTGGAGGCGGCGCACACCTGATGGCCTGAGAGGTTGAGGCCAGCCCGCATCATTTCGAGTAGTTCTGGCTGGTCATCCACAATAAGCACTTTGGGCATGATCACTACCCAAAACGCAGGTTACTGGCTATATATTCTAGGAAATTCTTACTGGTGGAGTGGGCCTAATGAAGCGCTCACCGGCCATTAAGGTTGAGGGTTGGCTTAGCGCTCCAGCTCGGCCAGGATGTTCTCGAGCAGCTGCAGCAGCACGGTTTTGACGGCCTCTTTGTCGGTGGAGACGCACGGCAGCATGGGCACATCCTCATCCAGGCGCAGCGCCACGCGCAGATCCTCCACCTCCCAGGCGTCGGGCAGGTCTTGCTTGCTGGCGGCGACGACATAGGGCGTGGGTGAGAAGGCGCGGAAGGCCTCCATGATGTTGCGGGCTTCCTGGAAGGTCTCGGGGCGGGTGCTGTCCACCATCACGATGAAGCCCAGCATGCCTTCGGAGAGGATCTCCCACATGAAATCGAAGCGCTTTTGCCCGGGCGTGCCGAACAGATACAGCACCAGGCTGTCGTCCACCGTGATGCGACCAAAGTCCATCGCCACGGTGGTGGTCTCCTTGACGCGCTCAGCCTCCGAGCTGATCTTGCGCTCGGTGGAGACGACATCGATCTCGCTGACGGTTTGGATGAATTCGGTCTTGCCGGCGTTGAACGGGCCGGTGACCACCATCTTCACTGTGAGGGCGCGTGCGTCGTTTTCCATGAGCTAGATCGAGCGGATGCGCTCCATGAGACGGTTGACCAGGCTCTTCTGCTCCTGGCGGCTCTTGCCGGGGAAGGCGCTCTGCAGGCCATCCAGCTGGGTGGCCGCGCCGGCGGGGCGGATCAGCTTCACCAGGCCGGCTTGCAGCAGGCCGTAGACAATGCGGCGGATCTCCACCTCGTTCATCTTGGTGGCCTTGGCGATCTGGCGGATGCTGTTCTTGGGGTTGATGTAGGACACCACCCGCCATTCTTCCACGTTCAGGTTGACTTTCTTGAGGTTCACGCCGGGGCGGGCGGTGAAGGCCAGCGCCATATCCAGGTTGGGGATCTCAGCGGTCAGCTTCTCCCATTCGTTGACCTGGCGCGAGCCTTCCATGATGAGGTCTTCGAGCGCCATGCGCACGGGGATCTTGCTGTCGGGCACGTCTTGCCCGGCATCGAACTTGAAGCGCCCCTCGACCCAGGTGAAGAGCTGCTGGATCACGAAGACGAAGTAATCCTGCAGGCTTTCCAGGATGTCTTGTTGGGACACATAGCCGGAGTTGATGAGCAGCAGGCCCAGTTCTTTGTCGCTCATATTGGCGGCGCGGGCCTGTAGGGTGTTGAGCTGGGCGTCGTTGATCTTTTCGGAGCGGTGCAGGATGCTGGGCAGGCTGGCCTGCTGTTTGCCCTGCTCGCTGGTAAGCTGGGCGAAGGCCAGCTTACCCGTGCGGAAGATCAGCCGCGCGCCCTCGTTTGGCCCCTGCACCAGGAGCGCGCCGCTTTTGCCTGCCAGATTGATCAGGTTAAGCAGCTGAGTAACGGAGAAATCCTGCAGGTTGCCTTGCAATGCCATGGTGTCACTAGGTCGAGGGGATTATACATGCTGCGCAGCGGCTGGATTTGTGCTGCTGGCTGGACCGCGCTTTCTTGACATGGGTATATCGGCTGACTATAATCGCCCCTTGCCACTTGGCAAAATTCCTCGGTAGCTCAATGGCAGAGCGGGCGGCTGTTAACCGCTAGGTTGTAGGTTCGAGTCCTACCCGAGGAGCTCACTCCCCCTTTCTTTCCCCTCCAGAGAAGTCACCCCACGTTCCGGCGCAGGCCCACAAATGAGCGAAAGTTTGCCGGGGTTGCGCGCTAAGGTTCTACTGTATGCAGCCTCCGGCGTGGTACTGGTCGCCGCCGCGGCGCTGGGCTGGAACTTTCGCATAGGCCGTCCGCAGTTCAGGCCAAACCCAATAGACCCCACGATCATCGAAGTGCTGGTGCGTCATGGAAATTTCGACGCCGGCATGCAGGCTGACAACCGCCGCGGCGGCCAGCTTGCGCTTCCGCCGCGCCAGGTCTGGCTTGATGATTATTGGATCGAGCAGACCCAGGTCACCAATGTACAGTATGCCCACTGTGTCGCAGCCGGAGCATGTTCTGTGCCCCTGGATGCGGAGCTCAACCCGCACTTTTACGATGAAGCCTATGCTAACCACCCGGTGGTTTTCGTCACCTGGCAGAACGCGGCAGATTTTTGTGCCTGGGTGGGTGGCCGGCTGCCGACGGAGCTGGAATGGGAAAAAGCGGCCCGCGGCGATCAGGGGCGTTTGTACGCGTGGGGAGAAGCCAACCCGGAACTCAACGCCTATGTGAATATCAACAACATCCATGACGGCACGGTCCCGGTGGGCTACTACCCGGAGAGCGCCAGCCAGTATGGTGTTCTGGATATGGGCGGCAACGTGCGCGAGTGGGTCTTCGACTGGTACAGCGAGGATGGCTCCGACGCTTTGAGCGGGCCGGAAACCGGCGAAGCCAAGGTGCTGCGCGGTGCATCCTGGTTTGATCCGGGCTTCTTCTCCATGACCTTTGATCGCCTGCAGCACGTTCCCGATTCGCCCGGCCAGAACCGCGGCTTCCGCTGTGCCTTTTCTGACCAATAAGCCCTAGCTCCGCGGTATCGCTGCAAGCTATCGAGCAAAGCTAGCCTTTCGGCAGCCTTGCTCCTCGCTTTCGTATTCCCTTCGTGACAAGCTGCACATGCAGATGAGTCTTGGTTTCTTGCGGAAACTTTAGACGAAAATTAGTGTTAGTATCTTTAGGTATATGTGCAACGTGTGCAATTTTGTGCAAACGCTAGGAGCATATATCTTGTCGGGGGGCCCCGGCGGATGCCGGGTGGTTCCAACAGCAGGGGTGCGCCATGCAGGATGTTGAGCGCCAAGCCCTGTTGGCACAGATTGCAGAGCTGTATTACATGCAAAACATGAGCCAAGCCGACATTGCACAGCGTTTTGGGTTCTCGCGCTCCAAGGTTTCGCGCCTGATCACCGAATCGCGTGAGAGCGGCACCGTCCAGATCCGCATCAACCATCCGGTGCGCAGAGACTCGGCGCTCGAAGGGCGCCTGGCCCAGGCCTTCCGCCTGCAGGAGGTACACGTCCTGCAGACCAGCCTGTACAACGAGGCGCAGAGCCTGCGCTCCCTCGGCCGCCTGGGCGCCTACTACCTTAATGAGCACCTTACCGCCACCAGCACCCTCGGCATATCGTGGGGCACGGCCATCTACGAAGTCGCCCAGGCGCTGCGCCAGCGCAATTATCCTGACTTCCGTATCGTGCAGATCATTGGCTCCATCGGCTACGGTGACCCGGCCGTAGACGGCCCTGAGCTGGCCCGCAACATCGCTTCTGTTTTCTCCGGCAAGTACTTCACCCTCAACTCCCCCGTCATCGTCAAAGACATGCAAGCCCGCGACACCCTGATCGGCGAACGCCACATCAGCGATGTGCTCGCGCTGGGCCTGCAGGCTGATTACTACCTGGTCGGCATCGGCTCCACCACGCCGCAGCACTCGGCCCTGGTGCGCGCCGGCAGCGTGCTGGCCAAGGAGATGCAGAGCATCAACAAGCTAACCGGCGCGGTCGGTGACATCTGCGCCCGCCTGTACGACGAGAACGGCAACTTCGAGGGCATTGACTTCAACCAGCGCGTCGTGGGCATCTCGCTGCAACAGCTGCGAGATGCCAAGGGCACCGTCGTCGGCATCGCCGGCGGCGAGGCCAAGGCGCCCGCTATCCTGGGCGCGGTGCGCGGCGGCCTGATCGATGTGCTCATCACCGACGACAAAGCCGCCGCCACCGTATTGGAGTTGGACAAAGAATGAGCATGGCAACCCTCAAAACCACCATTCAGCATGAGGCCGGCTTGCACGCCCGCCCGCTGGCGCAGTTCGTCAAGACCGTGAAGGAGTACGACGCCGAAGTGCAGGTGACCAACCTGACCCGCGGCAAAGGCCCGGTCTCGGGCGCCAGCCCGGTCAAGCTGCTGCTGCTGGCCGTGCTCAAGGATCACGAGATCGAGATCGAGGCCACCGGCAGCCAGGCTGACCAGGTGCTGCAGGCTCTGCAAACCCTGATCGACGACAACTTTGGAGAAAACGATGCTTGATTTTCTTTCAGACAATATGGGCGTGCTTGCGCTTCTGCTCCTCATCATGTGGGGCTTGCAGTTCGCCTTCACCTATGTGCAGATGCGCAAGTTCTACGCCCGCCTCAAGATCGTGCGTCAAGCCGGGCTCACCGCGGTGGGCAAGGGTGGCGGCCAGTACCGCGGCCGCGTCTACGGCGTGCTGACCGTGGATGAGAACAAGACCATCATCCATGCCGAGAAAATGTCCGGCTGGTCCAACTTCTCCGGCCTCAAAGCCGTGCCCGAGCTGATCGGCCTTTCCCTACACGACATTCTGGATGAGACGCGTGAACTGCCCGTGTCTCGCAAACTTTCCGAAGCCTTCCGCGATGCCGCGGCGTATCTGCTTGATGCGAAACCCTCGCAGACCCTCCCCGAAGCAGACCCCGGCAAATAAACTTAATGACAGGAGGTACCCCAGCCAGCGATTGCCGAAATGTCTCATCACCCTAATCGACTACTAGAGGAGAGTTTCTGACTATGGATGCTTTAGTACATGCAGCAGAATGGTTCATCGGCCTGTTCCAAACAGGCGGCGGAGTGTTCCTTTCCCTCGTCGGCGGCATTATCCCGCTGCTGATCGTTCTGTTGACCGGCGTTAACGCTCTCGTGGCCCTGATCGGCCCCGAGAAGATCGACAAGGTGGGCGAGTGGGCTGCCCGCGACGGGATCATCTACTACCCCGTTCGCTACATCCTCCTGCCCTTCCTGGCCGTGTTCTTCCTGACCAACCCCATGGCCTACACCATGGGTCGCTTCCTCCCGGAGCGCTTCAAGCCGGCTTTCTACGATGCCGCCGTCTCCTACGTTCACCCTCCGCTTGGTATCTTCCCTCACATCAACCCGGGTGAGCTGTTCGTATGGCTCGGCATTGCTGCCGGCATTGAGTCCCTCGGCCTGTCCACCGTGCCTCTGGCGCTGTGGTACCTGGTCGTTGGCTTGATCGTTATCTTCATCCGCGGCGTTGTGACGGAGCGCATCACTGCAATCATGTGGGCGCGCCGCCAGGCCAAGTAAGAGAAGGAGAAACAAACGATGAATGCGTTCCTCGTAAAAGTTGGCCGCGGTGTGGGTGGCGTCGTTGGCGCCCTCTACCAAGCCGGCCGTGACGCTGTAGACCAGGTTGTCGTCAACATTCTGCCCTTCATGGCTTTCATCAGTCTGGTGATCGGTATCATCCTTGCCACTGGCATCGGTGACTGGATCGCCAACCTGCTGGCCCCTCTGGCCGGCAGCCTGTTCGGCCTGTTGGCTCTCTCCGTGATCATTGCCATCCCCGTGCTCTCGCCCCTGCTGGGCCCCGGCGCGGTGATTGCTCAGATCATCGGTACCCTGTTGGGCAGCACCCTGCTGGCCAACGGCAGCATCCCTCCCGCCTATGCCCTCCCGGCTTTGTTCGCCATCAACCCGCAAGTGGGTTGTGACTTCATCCCGGTGGGTCTGGCTCTGGGTGAAGCTGAACCCGAGACTGTGGAAGTTGGCGTTCCGGCGGTGCTGTTCTCCCGCCTGATCACCGGCCCCGTGGCTGTGTTGATCGCCTTCCTGTTCATGCCCCTGCTGCCCTACTAATCACTTGCTTTGAGCCTGGGAGGGGAACGCACGTTCCCCTCCCAGCTCAGAAGTGAAACGGAACTTAGGACAAGAGAGGATAAGAAAAGACGATGAGCAAGAAATACAAGAAAGTAAAGATCAGCGCCGGCCCGCGTGGCTGGGGCGGCCCCTTGGTGATCGAGCCCAAGCCCGGCAAGGATTTGATCTACTGCGTGACCGGCGGTGGCATTCACCCCCTGGCGCAGCACATTGCCGATCTGACGGGTGGCACGCCCTTTGATGGCTTCAAGTCCAAGGCTGGCTTTGATGAGATTGCCGTCGCCATTATCGATTGTGGCGGCACGGCCCGCGTGGGCGTCTACCCCATGAAGGGTGTGATGACCGTGGACGTGTATGCCACCAAACCGTCTGGCCCCCTGTTCCGCTTCATCAAAGAGAACGTCTTTGTTTCGGGTGTCACCGAGGCTCAGGTCGAGCTGCTCGAAGACTAAGCCTAAAGAAAGCTTCAAGAAATAATCATGGTCAAGTATCAAGCTCGCATCACCCACATTGGCCCGTATGTCTCCGAGTTCGTGGCGGAGAAGGTGCTGGTGTTCTTCGGCAGCCAGGCGCCCGAAGAGCTGGCCGAGTTTGCCATTCTGCATGACGGCCAAACCCTGCAAGGCCAGCTGGAGCCAGGCGACAGGATCTTCCTGGGCGATGAGGATTTTGCCGTGCTGGCTGTTGGCGAGGTCGCCAACAGCAACCTCGCCAACCTGGGCCACTTGGTGGTCAAGGTCAACGGCCAGAGCGAGCCGGAAATGCCTGGCGATGTGTGCGTGGAAGCCAAGCCGCTGCCGCCGATCGAGGTGGGCATGCTTGTGAGAATTGAGGATTCCAAGTAGGTATGAAGACGCTACGCGAACGACTGCGAGAGTTTGAAGCCCAGCAGGGCCACCCCATCCGTGTGGGTTTGGTGGGGGCCGGCCAAATGGGAACTGGCCTGATCGGCCAGATGGAATTGATGGACGGCATGAAAGCTGTCGCCGTCACCGATGTGCTGCCCCGCCGCGCCTATGACGCCTTCCACGAGGCCGAGGTCGACCCGGTCCTGATCGGCGAAGCCGCCAGCGCGGCCGAAGCCGATGCGCTGATCGCGGCCGGTAAGCGGGCCGCGTTGCAGTCCACCCAAGAGCTGCTCAAGATCGCCAACTTGGATGTCATCGTTGAATCGACCGGTATCCCTGAAGTAGGCGCCGAGGTGTGCCTCGGCGCCATTCAGGCTGGCAAGCACATCGTCAACATGAATGTGGAAGCGGACGCCACGATCGGCTATTACCTTGGCCAGCAGGCCAAGCAGGCCGGCGTGGTGTATACCCTGGCGGCCGGGGACGAGCCCGGCGCCATCAAGGAAATTTATGATTTTGCCGACGCGCTCGGTTTCAAGATCGTGGCCGTGGGCAAGGGCAAGAACAACCCGCTCAACCGCGCCTCCAACCCTGACAGCGTGGCCGAGAAAGCCCGCACGCGCAAGATGAGCCCCAAGATGCTCGCCTCGTTCGAGGATGGCACCAAGACGATGGTCGAGATGACCAGCATCGCCAACGCCATCGGCTTTGTGCCGCAAGTGCGCGGCGCACATGGCCCGGATGTCACCGTCAAAGATCTGCCCAAGGTCTTCGTGCCCAAGGCGGCTGGCGGCATTTTGGAGAGCGAGAACATTGTTGAGTACGCCGTGGGTCCCGCCCCCGGTGTGTTCGTCATCATCACCACCGACCGCGAGAAGATCATTCGTGATCTCAATTACCTTGGCTTGTCTGGCGGCGGCAACGGCTATTGGAGTCTGTACCGCCCGTACCATCTCGCAAATCTTGAGACGCCCATTTCCATTGCCCACGCGGCCATGGAAGGCCTGTCCACGCTGGTTCCGTTGCGCCCGCCCACGGCGGAGACGATCACCGCCGCCAAGCGCGATCTCAAGGCCGGTGAGCGTATTGATGCGCTGGGCGGCTTCACCGTCTACGGCATGATCGAGAAAGCCAGTGTGGCCGCGGAGCAGAATCTGCTGCCGCTCGGCCTGGCCGTCGGCGCCACCTTGGTGAAAGACGTGCCCATGGGCGAGGCGCTGAGCTATGACGATGTGCAGCTGGATGAAAACCAGCTGATCGTGAAACTGCGCCGGGAGCAGGACCAGATGCCCGGTACCTACCAGGCGGAGCATGCGAAAGCGAGCGTCTGACCCCGCCGCAAGCAAGAATGCAGGCGTAGTGGACCGCTTGTCCACTACGTACAGCCACCTGTGGGGTAAGAAGCCCCAGGGCGTGGCCAAACCGCGCGCCATCGGCTCAGATGTGCGCGATCTGTTCGCCACCGAGGCCGTGCGCGCCGGCATGATCGAGACGGCAGCCCAGGCCGCCCAGTTGGGTCTCGTGGCTGGCCAGCTGAGCGAGGCCAGCCTGCGCCTGGCAGGCGACAAGTTCCTGGTCACCGTCGCCGGCAGCTGGCTCTACCAGCTGCGGGATGCCGATCTGCTGCTGGCCTCGGACGCGCCGGAGAAGGGCTTCGCCGAAGAAGCCTTGCCGGCCCATTGGCATTTGCACCTGGCGGGTTATCGTCAGGCGCCGCAAGCGGGCGCGGCGTTGTTGGGCCACCCGGCCGCCGCGCTGGCGCTGATGGCGCAGGGCAATCTGCCCGATCTCGGCCTGCTGTCCGGCGCAGATGCGCTGGGCACATTGGTCATATGCGCGGAGGTTGAGCAGGTCAAGCATGCGCTCAGCACTGCACGCGTGCTATTTGTAAAGGGTGTTGGCATATTGGTGTTCGCCGAGACCCTGCAGCAGGCCATCATGGACCTGCAATTGGTGAACCGCCTGTCTGAGATCAGCTTGTACCAGACCCGCGGCAACGTGAACTGAGGTTCATAAGGACTATGGCAAAAAGCAAGAACGCACAAACTTCGCAGGCCGCCAAGCGCAAGCTCAGCGAGAAGCAGCTTCATGAAATGCTGTACACCATGATGCTCATTCGTCGCTTTGAGGAAAAAGCGCTGGATCTGTATTCGCTGGGCAAGGTGCACGGCACCATGCACCTCTCCATCGGGCAGGAGGCCACCGCGGTGGGCGCATCCGGCGCGCTGACCCAGCAAGACTATTTGCTCAATACGCATCGCGGCCACGGCCACTGCCTGGCCTGGGGCAGCCAGGCCGATCTGATGATGGCCGAATTCATGGGCAAAGAGACCGGCTATTGCCGCGGCCGCGGCGGCTCGATGCATATTGCCAATGTGGACGCCAACAACCTGGGCGCCAACGGCATTGTTGCCGGCGGCCTGCCCATCTCGGTCGGTGTGGGCCTCAGCATCCGCGCCCGCAACACCGAGCAAGTGGTGATGGTCGTCTTCGGTGATGGCGCTTCGAACGAAGGCGCCTTCCACGAGTCGATCAACATGGCCAGCATCTGGAACTTGCCGGTCATCTTCCTGTGTGAGAACAACCAGTACGCCATGTCCATGCCGGTCGAGAAGAGCATGAACATTGACCGCATCAGTGACCGCGCTGCCGCCTACGGCATTGAAGGCGTGACGGTGGATGGCAATGATGTCGAAGCCGTATACGAAGCCGTGCACAACGCTCGCCAGCGCGCCATCGCTGGCAAAGGCCCCACGCTGATCGAGTGCAATACCTATCGCTACATGGGCCACTCCAAGAGCGACCGCCAGGCCTACCGCACGCGTGACGAAGTCAAGACCTGGATGGACAAAGACCCCATCGAGCGTTTGGCAGGCCATCTCGACATGAGCAAAAAGGATAAGGACGGCTTGTTCAAAAAAGCCGAAGCCGAGATCGAGAAGGCTGTGGAGTTTGCCGAGGCCAGCCCCGAGCCGGACGTGGCCGACATCATGGAGGGCGTTTATGCCTAGCCCCAACGGCACGCGTGAGATCACATACGTTGAAGCCGTGCGTGAAGCGCTCACCCAGTCCATGCAGGCGGATGAGCGCGTCTTCCTGATCGGCGAGGATATTGGCGTCTACGGCGGCGCCTTTGGCGTCTCGGCCGGTATGCACGCCGAGTTCGGCGGCGAGCGCGTCATTGATACGCCCATCTCCGAAGCCGCCATCGTGGGCGCCTGTGTCGGCGCCGCCCTCACCGGCATGCGTCCGGTGGGCGAGATCCAGTTCATGGATTTCATCACCCTCGGCATGGAGCAGCTCGTGCTGCAGGCCGCCAAGGTGCGCTTCATGTTCGGCGGCAAGGCCACCGTGCCCATGGTGCTGCGCACGCCCGGCGGCTCCGGCACCGGTGCGGCCGCCCAGCACTCCGAGAGCCTCGAGACCTGGTTCACGCACGTGCCCGGCCTCAAGGTCGTCATGCCCAGCTCCCCGTATGATGCCAAGGGTCTGCTGATGGCCGCCATTCAAGACGAGAACCCCGTCATATTTGTCGAGCACAAGCTGCTCTACAAGGTCAGCGGCCCCGTGCCAGAGGAGCCGTACACCATCCCGCTGGGGGAGCCTAACATTGTGCGCGAGGGCAAGCACCTCACCGTGGTGGCAACTTCCATTATGGTGCAACGCGCCAAGCAGGCCGCCGAAGAGCTGGCCAAAGAGGGCATTGAGATCGAGATCGTGGATCCGCGTACGCTCAACCCGTTCGACGACAGTCTCATGATCCAGTCGGTGGTCAAGACCGGCAAAGCCCTCGTGGTGCACGAGGCCGTCAAGACCAGCGGCTACGGCGCTGAGCTGGTCTCGCGCATCGTTGAGAGCGAAGCCTTCGATTATTTGGATGCGCCGGTACGCCGCCTGGCGGGGTTGGATATCCCCATCCCCTACAACCGCAACCTGGAGTACCACGCCGTCCCGCAGGTCGAGAACATCGTGGCCGAAGCGCGCAAACTTGTGCGCGGGGAATACTAATGGCCAAAGAAGTCATCATGCCCGTCTTTGGTTTTAACCAGGAGACGAGCCAGATCGTCTCCTGGTTGGTCAAAGACGGCCAAACGGTGGAGCAGGGCGACCCCATCGCCGAGGTCACCACTGACAAGATCAACATGGAGATCGAAGCCCCCACCGGCGGCGTGTTCAGCGGGGTGGGTTATGCCGCCGGCGAAACCGTGCCGGTGACCACAGTCATCGCCTATATCCTGGAGCCCGGCGAGAAGGCCCCCGAGGCGCCTGTCAAGGCGCCTGTTACACCGCAGGCCGCTCCTACCCCTGAAGAACCCGAAAAATCAAGTTATACGCCAGACCCCCCCACCCAAAACGAACAACAACTTCCGCCGCCTGCCCAGCCTGAGTACCTGCCTCCTGCGACCGATGGCCGCGTCGCTCCCGTGTCTGACCTGGCCGCCAAAGTGGCCAGCGAACACGGCGTGGATCTGGCCGCCGTGCGCGGCAGCGGGATGGGCGGGCGCATCACCCGCAAAGATGTAGAGAGCTATCTCGGTGCCGGCGCGGCAGCCCCGGCCGCCGGCAGCGGCGCCAAAGTGCGCGCCACACCGGCGGCGCGGCAAGCCGCCCGCCAGCGCGGCATCGCCCTCGACACTGTGCGCGGCAGCGGCCCGCACGGCCGCGTGCAGGCCGCCGATGTGGCCGCGGCGCAGCCTGCGCCTCGCCCGCGCACGGCCGCTCCGGCACAGCCGGGCGGCGTGCAGCGCATCCCCTTCACGCAGATGCGCCGCACCATCGCCGACAACCTGCAGCGCAGCATGCAGGAGGCGCCGCACATCTACTTCCAGGTGGATGCGGATGTAAGCGCCCTCAACGATATGGTGGCCGAAGCCAACCGCCAGGCCGCCGAAGGCGACGCCAAGGTGACGCTCACCGCCGTCCTGGCCAAAGCCGTCGCCTGGACCCTGCAGCGCCACCCCAGGCTCAATAGCCATCTCGGCCAGGGCGAAGTCTTGCAATATCAGGATATTCACCTGGGCATTGCCGTAGCCCTCGACGACGGGCTGATCGTGCCGGTCGTCCACAATGCCGATCACAAGAATGTGCGCCAGCTGGCCGCCGAAGTGAACGATTTGGCAAGCCGCGCCCGTAGTGGTAAGCTCAAGCCCACGGATCTGCAAGGAGCAACGTTTACAATCTCCAACCTCGGCATGTTCCGGGTGGATCGCTTCACGGCGATCATCAATCCGCCGCAGGTTGGCATTCTGGCCATCGGGCGCGCCTCGCGCCGCCTGGTGCCGGATGCGCTCGGCCAGGCCATCGTGCGGCCCATCGCCGCGCTCACCCTTTCGGTGGATCACCGGGTGATCGATGGCGCGGTGGCCGCAGCCTTCCTGGATGATCTGAGCGCGGTATGTGAACGGCCGCATCTTATGGCGTTGTGAGCGATGAATGGAAACTACGTTTGAAAACCTGATGTTCCAAGGGGTGCCGGCATCCTCCGGTATTGCCATCGGCAAGCCGTGGGTCTACCACCCCCAGACGGTGCACATCACGCGCCGCACGGTTTCAGACGTGGAGAAAGAGCTGGCCCGTTTTGATGAGGCCAAGCAAATTGCCATGCAGCAGTTGGCCGGGCTGCAAGAGAAAGCCCATGTTGAGATCGGCCACCACGAAGCTGCCATCTTTGAAGCCCACCAGATGTTTCTGGAGGACCCCGAGCTTATTAAAGCCATCACCCGCCGCGTGCGTGAGGAGCTGATCTGCGCCGAAGCCGCGGTGGATGAGGCCGTGCAGGAAGCTGCCGCCGAACTTGCCGCCATTGAGGATGAGTATTTCCAGGCCCGCGCCATTGATCTGCGGGATGTGGGCCGCCGCCTGGTGCACCTGCTGCTGGGCGTGGATACTGAGGTCACCGATTTCCCCGACGAGCCGGTCATCGTATTCGCTGAGGACCTGACGCCCTCGGATACCGTGCAGTTCGACCGCAGCAAGCTGCTGGCGCTGGTCACCGTGCAGGGCGGGCCTACTTCGCACACGGCCATCCTGGCCAACAGCATGGGCATCCCGGCCATCGTCAGCGCGCCGGTGGATCTGGGCGCGGTCGAGAATTCGCTGCTGGGCGTAGTTGATGGCCGCACGGGCGAAATACTGCTGGACCCTTCGGCCGATAAGCTCGAGAGCATGCAGGCTGAGCAAATCCGTTTGCAGGCCAAGCGGGATGAGGCCAAAACGCGCAGCCAGGAGCCAGCCATTACCACCGACGGCCACCAGGTTGAGGTGGTGGCCAATATTGGTAATGCACAAGACGCCCGGCAAGGGTTGGAGTACGGCGCCGAGGGCGTGGGCCTGTTCCGCACCGAGTTCCTGTTCCTTGACCGGCATGCCATGCCCACTGAGTTCGAGCAGACCAACGCCTACCGCGAGATCTTTGATGTGATGCGCGGCAAACCGGTGGTCGTGCGCACGCTGGATATTGGCGGCGACAAATCCGTGGATTATTTGGGCTTCAAGACCGAAGCCAATCCCTTCCTCGGTTGGCGCGCCATCCGCATGATGAGCGAGCGGCCGGATCTGCTGCTGTCCCAGTTCCGCGCTCTGCTCAAAGCGGGCGTGGACACTGACCTGCGCATCATGGTGCCGATGGTGTCTCGCCTCACAGAAGTGGAGCAGGCGCGAGCCTTGCTGCGCGTAGCGCAGGAGGAACTGGCCGCCGAAGGTGTGCCGTTCTGCCAGACCTTGCAATTTGGCATCATGATCGAGGTGCCCTCGGCGGTGCTGGTGGCTGAGCACATCGCCCCGTTGGTGGACTTCTTCAGTATTGGTACCAACGATCTCACCCAGTACACCATGGCGGTCGACCGCACCAATGAGCGCGTGGTCAACATCGCCAGCCCCTTCCACCCCAGCGTGCTGCGCTTGATCAATCTCACGATTGAGGCGGCTCACGCACAGGGCAAATGGGTGGGCGTGTGCGGCGAGTTCGCCGGCGAACCGCTGGCGGTGCCGTTGCTGCTGGGCATGGGCCTGGACGAGTTCAGCATGTCGCCGGTGAGCGTGCCCGAGGTCAAAGACCTGATCCGCCGCTTCTCGATGGAGGAGTGCCGGGATGTGGCGCGCCGTGCCCTGCGCCTGCCCAAGACCGAAGCGGTCGTCTCCTATTTGCAATCTGTCGTCAACGCCAAACAGTAGAAACCAGAGGCTTGCGTGTCAGTAAACGAAACTCCTGAACAATTGGAGCAGTATTTAGCATTGGCGGTGAGCTGCGCCAAAGAGGCCGGCGCGCTGCTGCTGGAAGGCTTCGAGAAGCAGAAGACGATTGACCACAAGAGCTCGCCGGTGGATTGGGTCACGGAGTATGACCGCGCTTCCGAGCAGCTGATCGTCGAGCGCTTGACCGCCGCGTTCCCTGAGCATGGCCTGGTGGGCGAGGAAGGCAGCCGCCGCGAGGGCAAGGATGGCTACGCCTGGTACGTGGACCCCCTGGACGGCACGACCAATTATGCGCACCAGTTCCCCATGTTTGCGGTCACGCTGGCTTTGTATAAGGATGATGTGCCCGTGGTGGGCGTGGTGTTCGACCCGCTGCGTGATGAACTGTTCACCGCCAAGGCGGGCCAGGGCGCGTACCTGACGCGGGCCAGCGGCACGCAGCGGCTGCAGGTCAGCGGGGCGCAGGTGCTGGCCACCAGCCTGCTGGCGACCGGCTTCCCCTACGATAGCCATACCAGCCCGCACAACAACTCCACCGAACTGGGCTTCTTTGTGCGCAAGGCGCAGGGCATCCGCCGGGCGGGGTCAGCCGCGTTGGATATGGCCTACGTGGCCGCCGGCCGCCTGGATGGGTATTGGGAGTTCAAGCTGTTCGCCTGGGATATGGCCGCGGCTCGGCTGATCGTGGAGGAGGCCGGCGGCCGCTTCACGCAGCCGGATGGCCAGCCGGTGAGGATGGATGTGCAGCAGTCAGCTTGTGTAAGCAACACGCGCATTCACGACGAGATGCTGGCCGTGCTGGCCGAGGCGGCCCAGCAGCGCATGCGCAGTATATAATCAGCGCATGCATTCAGCCCCTCATGCCTGCCCTGTCTGCCAGGGTGAACTGACGCTCACTCGCCTGGTGTGCCGCGAGTGCGAAACGGTGATCGAAGGCCGCTTTGAATCGGGGCCGTTCTCGCGCCTGAGCGCACAGCAGCTGCACTTTGTGGAAGCCTTTGTGCGCAACGAAGGCAAGATCACGCGGATGGAAGAGGAGTTCAAACTCTCGTACCCCACCATCCGCAGCCGCCTGCATGAGGTCATCCGCGCTCTGGGCTATGAACCGGGCAAGGACAGCCCCACCACGCTGACCGAGGAAGAGCGCCGCAAGATCCTTGAGGATCTGGACAGCGGCAAGATCACTTCCGAAGAAGCGATGCGCATGCTGGAGTAATGCGCTGTTTGCAGCGCGGGAGAACCTACACGGCTTCGCCGTGCGACGGTTCTCCTTCTCTATATACAACTTGTAAAAAAAGCGCTGCAAAATGCAGCGCTCTTTTTATTCGTCGGATTTTGGTTTGGCGGCCGGTTTCTCGCTTTTGGTCTCGGCCGTGCTGGTGGTGGAGTTAGTGCTGGCTGGTTCCTTGGCTTTCTTGCCGTTGGTGGGCGCCGGGCTGGCTGATTTGCGGCTTTTGTCGGTTACGTAAAAGCCCGAGCCCTTGAAGACCACGCCGGCGGCGCGGTAGACCTTGTGCAGCGTGTGTTTGCGGCACTCTGGGCATACTTTGAGCGGGCTGTCGTCAAAACTTTGTTGGCGGTCAAATTCGTGGCCGCAGTTGTCGCAGCGATATGTATAAACAGGCATCTTGTCCTAAACCTTAACGGCGAGATTATAGCCCCGCGTATAGGGCTTTGCAAGATAGCAGGATGTTTAGGGGTTGATACGCTCTTGGGCCTGCTGGCGCCACTCGGCTGGCATGGCGCTGGCGGGCAGGTTGAGCAGGCTCTGCCAGTCAGCCAGGGCGTTGTCGCGCTGGTTGAGCGCCTCGAGGGCGGTGGCGCGCCAGTAGAAAAGCTGGGCGCGCTGACTGTCAGATTTCGCCAGCGGCGCGCCGGCATTGACCTCAAAGAAGGCGCTGCTGGGGTTGCCGGTGAGCAGCAGGGCGCGTGCCAGGTAGACGCGCGCCTCGAACCAGTCGGCCGCGCCGCCCACAGCCACGCGGAAATCGCTGAGGGCGGCTTCGTTGTGGCCGGCTTCCAGCTGCTGGATGCCGCGGTAGTAGGCCGCGGAGGGCAGGTTGGCGTCAAACTCCAGGGCGCGCTCGAACGCTTCGCGGGCGAAGGACTCGTTGCCGTTGAGCTGGTGGGCCAGGCCGAGCAGCTCCCAGCCGCGGCCGTCCTCGCCCTCAAAGCCTAAGTACATTTGCAAAGTCTGCACGGATGCGGAGTACAGGCCCAGGCCCTGCTGTGCGCTGGCGATGGTGAGGTAGCTGGGCAGCAGGGTCAGGTCGATCTCCTGGGCGCGCAGGGCGGTTTGCAATGCTTCTTCATATTCGCCGCGCACCAGATAGATCTGCGCTTTCTGGTTCAGGACGAGCGCGTTGTTGGGCGCGATGGCCTCGGCGGTTTGCACATCCTCCAGCGCACGGTTGGGGTTGGCGCGGCTGAGATTGTAGGCGGCGCGCTCTATATAGCCTTCGATCAGGTTGGAGTCGAGCAGGATCGCAGTGTTGAGGTCGGTGAGGATGCTGGCCGTGCTGGCATCCTGGGCGATCAGGGCGCGGGCGCGGCCCAGATAGCCATAGGCAAAGGAAGAATCGCTGGCGATGGCCTGCTCAAAAGCGGCCAGGGCCGCGGCGCTATCGCCATTGTGCAGGCGGCTTTGGCCGAGGTAATAGGCCACGTCTGCGGCCTGCGGGTTTTGCGCCAGATAGCTTTCGAACAAGCTGGCGGCCTCTGCCCAATCCCCGGCGTCATAAGCGGCCAACGCATCGCGGAAGATGGCGTTGTCGGCGTGCGGGGTGGCCAGGTAGCGCGGGGTGGCGGTGTAGGTGGCCTGCAGCAATTCCTGCGGGTCACGCGGGGCGACCTGGATCTGGCGCGTGGGGGTGGGTTGCGGCGTTCCGCCGGCAACCTGGCTGCTGGTGGCTGCCGCCGGATCCGTAGGCGTGGCGGTGTTCACAAAATTGGGGATGATGCCTTGCTGGGTGGCGAAAAAGATGGCGGCGATGAGCACGATGCCGCCAAGGAGCGTGCCAAAGATCCAGCCAGCGGACCAGGCCTGGTCTGCACGACGTTTGCGGCGCTTGCGCACCTTGGGCGCGGCGATCTCGCTGGTTTGCCATTCACCCTGGTCCTCGGGCACGAAGGCGGGCACGCCCAACTCGGGCACATCGGCGCCGAGCAGCTCCAGATCATGGCGGGCGGCGCTGTTGTCCGGGTCAAGGAAGAGCACATTGTGCAGGCAGTAAATGCGCTCCTGCCGCGATTCGACGACCGTACTCATCAACAGCCAGTACAGCGGCTCACGATTGTCTGTGCGCAAGAGAGAGAGCAGCAACTCGCGTGCTCGTGCGGAATCCCCCTCCTGGCCGGCCAAGACGGCCTCTTGCAGCATCTGGTCCTTGGTGCGCGCCATTGCGCGTGAGTTTAGCACACGGCCTCACGGCGGACAAGAAAGCCCGGTTGATATAATTTTTTTGTGCTACGCCCCCAACTTGTTGCCGCTGGGCTGCTGATCGCAGCTCTTTTCACTGCCTGCACGGGGAGTGCAGGGGAGAACACTCCGCAACCCTCTGCTGAGATCACGGAATACGCCCTGGCGACTGCCACGGCCACGCTGTCGGAAGCGTCCACGCCAGAGTTCGAGCTGCCCACGGCTACGCCTTATCTGTATACGGTGGTCGAGAACGATACCTTGTTCGGTATCGCCGCACGTTTGAACATCACTCTGGAAGCGCTGATGGCCGCCAACCCGGGCATCAACCCGCAAGCCCTGTCGCCCGGGGCGCAACTGCTGGTGCCCAGTGGCGGCAGCGCATCCACCACGCCTATGCCGCAACTGACCCCGGTGCCGGTCAGCGCCAGCCCGCCGCTGTGCTTTGCCAGTGCGGCTGGTGAGCTGACCTGCCTGGTGCTGATTGCGAATGATGGTGACCAGCCCATGGAGAACGTGACCGGCTTTGTGCGCTTGCTGAGTGCGAGCGGCGCGGAGCTGGCGATCATTGAAGCTGTGCCGCCACTTAACCTGCTGCCAGCCGGCGCGGCCATGCCACTGGTGGCGTATATCGCCAGCCCGCCGCCAAACTGGGCCAGCGCCCAGGCCGAGATCGCTTCTGCGTTTTGGGTGCAAAGCGACGATAGCTTATATACCCCGATCGATAACGTGGAGTTTGGCTGGACGCCTACACAGGATGGAAGTGCAGCCCGCGTGCAAGGCCAGGTGAGTTTGGCGGGCTCAGCCAGCAGCGTATGGGTGATGGCCGTGGCGTATGACGCCGCCGGCCAGCCGGTTGGCGTGCGGCGTTGGGAAAGTGAAGGCGAGACCGGCTTTGACTTTTGGGTGTACAGCCTAGGCGCGGATATTGCCGATGTGCAAGTAGTCGTGGAAGCGCGGCCGTAACTACGGCCCGCCAAACGGGCCGGAAATGATGCGCAGTGGGATGGGGGTGAACACCAGCAAAATGACCAGAATGCCAAACAGCGCCAGCAGCTTGCGGCCCGTATCCAGCGGGGTGATCTCGTCTTGCGGAACGGCGTTGGTGCGGCCCATGAACAAGATCAGGAAGACCCAGATCCACCAGCCAGAGTAGACGAAACCCAACGCAGCCAGACCGGCAACAATAAAGGGCCATAGGGCGCGCACTCGCTTGCCTAATAGGGCGTAGAGGATGTGCCCGCCATCCAGCTGCCCGGCCGGCACCAGGTTGAGCGAGGTGACCAGCAGGCCAGCCCAGCCAGCCCAGGCGACCGGATGCAGGAACACATCTGCCCCGCCCAACGGAGTGGGCTGGCCGGTGAATATGTAGCGCAGCCAGTACAGCACAGGGTGCAGGCCGCCGTAGGTATCCGGCGCCGGCAGCCACTGGCCGAACACCAGATACTTGGAAAGCAGGTACAGAATGGAATTGCCCTCCAGGCTGATGGCGTCGCCGGCGGGAATGAACGCGGGCAACTGATCGAGCTCCGAGAGGCGTAAGCCGATAAGTAGCACAGGGATAGCTACGGCCAAGCCGGCCAGCGGGCCGGTAATGCCGATATCGAACAGCACTTTCTTGTTGCGCGGTTGCTCCTTGAGTTGAATGAAGGCGCCTAGCGTGCCAAAGGGGCTGAACGGCGCGGGCAGCGGCAGGAAGTACGGCAGGGTTACCTCAGTGCCGTGGTAGCGGGCGGCCAGGTAGTGCCCAAATTCGTGGGCCAGCAAAATGCTGAGCAGCGCGGCCGCGTAGGGCAATCCGCTGGGCAAGATCGTTAGCCACTCGTTGAGCGAGGCCGGCGTGGAGTCGCCCAGCTCGTACAGCGCGCCAGTGAAGACCACGCTGGCCACGGTGAGCAGGAAGACGGCCAGGTTGCCCCAGGGGTTGGAGCGTTTGGGGCGGGCGGGGGCGCGCACCAGCACGATCTCGTGTTGGCCTTGTTCTTCGCGTAAAAACACATTCAGCTTTTGGGCCTTGAGCGCGGCACTCAGCTCGCGGTGGGCGCGCTCAGACGGGATGCGCAACTTGCCGCTGTAGCGCATGGTGTAGGGCAGCTTGCCGCCGCCCTGGGTCACCTGCTCAATATCAAGATAGCGCGCAACCAGCGGGGTAACGGTGTCAGTGTTGTGTTGTTCGCTCATATTTGGTTTTTAGAAGAGTAGCGAAGCCAGCTCTTTGCGGTAGGTCTGGGCTTTGGGGCTTTGATCGCCCATCAGAGCCAGGATGCCTAACGCGCAGCGGTGCGCCAGCCCTTTGGCATAACGCTTATCCTGACGCAGGAGTTCCAGCAGGCCATCCAGGGCAGCTTCCAGCCGGCCGCGGCCGACCAGACGCAGGCTGTTGGCGAACAGTGCGCTGAGCTCGTCTTCGGCTAAGTTGCCGTTGGCGTCATCGGCCATCGCCTGCGCCAGCGGGATCAGCTGCTCAGCCTGGCCGTACAGCTTGCTGACCGGGAAGTTGCGCAAGATCGGCAGCGCGCCGGCAAAGTCACCCTGGGCCAGCAGGCTCTTGGCCAGGCCAAGCAGGCCGGCGGGGTGGTCTGGGTTGTTGTCCAGGATCAGGCGGAAGGCTTCTTCGGCCGCGGGCCAGTCTTCCTGCGCCAGCAGGTGCTCAGCGCGGCCCGCCTCCAGGTCATAGGTGGTTGGGCCGAGAGCTTGCAGGAACTCGCGCACTTTGGCTTCGGGCTGAATGCCGTTGAACTCGGCGACCAGCTGGCCGTTGCGGAAAGCTTTGACGGCCGGGATGTTCTTGACGCCAAGCTGGGCGGCCAGGCGCGGGTTGGCGTCAACGTCCAGCTTGGCCAGGCGAAAGGCGCCGCCGGCTTCCTCGGCCAGGTGCTCGAGAATGCGGTCGAGCCCGCGGCAGGGGATGCACCACTCGGCCCAGAAATCCACTACGACCGGCTGCTGGGTTGAATGCTCCAGCACCTGGGAGTGGAAGTCAGCTTCGCTAATATGGATGATGTGGTCAAAGGCCATAGGGATTAGATGGGTTGTATCCTACCAAAATTCCCTCAGAGGATTCTTAAATCGGCCAGCGGCTTCCTGATTTGACATGCCTCTGGGCGGCGTGCTAATATACATAGGCTGTTTCATATTTCTTTTTTTCGCACTTATTTTGCCTCGGGCCTGACCCTGGCCGGCATCTGCACTCATTTGGTTTCACCGAAACAGCACATGAGCAACAGTAACTGAACAACCGCCG
Organism: Anaerolineales bacterium; assembly: GCA_019637675.1. GTDB lineage: Bacteria > Chloroflexota > Anaerolineae > Anaerolineales > UBA11579 > JAMCZK01. The sequence continues at coordinate 599,567 of JAHBVE010000003.1, forward strand.
GCGGCTGAGTTTTTTGCCTTGGGTTTGGCATGAGCGCTCCTTGGAGCGCTATTTGCGTTAGGCAAGGAACTGGAGCTGAATGAGTATTAGTTTTCTTCTGCGTTTGGTCGGCATGCTGGCGTTCGGCGCGTTGGGTGTGTATGGCGGCGTGGAGTTCGCCAACCTCTCGGGCGAAGACCCCCAGCAATTTGCACGCATCTTTGGCCTGGTGGGCGCACTAGTGGGCCTGGTGCTTACTCCCTACATTACTGTGCATCCCTTCCGGGCTTTGCGCCGCATGCTGGCGCAGATCTCCTCGCGGGCCTTGCTGGCCGGTTTGTTTGGCCTGGTCATCAGCCTGGTGATCGCCGGTTTGCTGGCGTTCCCGCTGTCACTGCTGCCGCGGCCTTTTAGCCAGATCCTGCCGCTTATCTTCGCGGTGCTGATCAGCTACTTCGGCGTCACCGTCTTTATCTCGCGCCAGAACGATATCCTCTCGTTCCTCAACTTACCTAACCGCGGCGCCACGCCTGAGGGGCGTACGCGCAGCGGAAGCGAGAACGGCACCAGCATCCTGATGGACACGAGCGTGATCATTGACGGCCGCATTGTGGATATTGCCCGCACCGGCTTTGTGCCCGGCGCGCTGCTGATCCCGCGCTTCGTGCTGAACGAGTTGCAGCACATCGCCGACTCGGGCGACAAGCTGCGCCGCCAGCGCGGCCGCCGCGGCCTGGAAGTGGTGGCCAATCTGCAGAAGGATGCCAAGCTGGGCGTGCGCATCAGCGATGTGGATGTGGAAGGCACGCGCAACGTGGATGACAAGCTGGTGATCCTGGCGCGCCAAATGCACGCCCCCGTGTTGACTAATGACTTCAATTTGAACCGCGTAGCTGAGCTTCAGGGCGTCACGATCCTCAACATCAATGAGCTGGCCAATGCGGTCAAGACCATCTTCCTGCCTGGTGAAGAGCTGGCGGTCAAGGTCATCCAAACCGGGCGTGAGCCGCGCCAAGGCGTCGGCTATCTGGACGACGGCACGATGGTGGTGATCCAGGATGGCAGCGAGTACATCGGCCAGACGGTACAGGCCTCCGTGACCAAGGTGCTGCAGACCGCGGCTGGCCGCATGGTGTTCGCCAAGCCAGAGAATGGGCGCACTCGCCGCAACAACAAACCCGCACGAAGCTAAGCCATGACTCTACGCATCTACAACACACTCACTCGTCAGAACGAAGCGTTCGAACCCCTGCAAGCCGGTCAGGTCAGCATGTATGTGTGCGGACCGACCGTATATGCCAATGCCCACATCGGGCATGCCATGTCCAGCCTGGTGTTCGACATTGTGCGCCGCTATCTTGAGTACCGCGGCTACAAAGTGCGCCATGCCATGAACTACACGGACGTGGACGACAAGATTATCGTGCGCGCCAATGACGCCGGCGAAGAGCCGCTGCATCTGGCCGAACGTTATATTGAGCAGTACGCGCAGCACCTGCGCGAGCTCAACGTACTGCCCGCCACGGTGTACCCGCGCGCTACCGAAGAGATCCCCGCCATCATCGAAATGGTGAGCGGGCTGATCGAGTCGGGGCATGCGTATGCCGCCGAGGGCGATGTGTACTACCGGGTGGAGAGCGACGATGACTACGGCAAGCTCTCGCACCGCAAACTGGAAGACATGAACGCCGGCGCCCGCATCAATGTGGACGAGCGCAAAGAGCACCCCATGGACTTCGCTCTGTGGAAGGCAGCCAAGCCCGGCGAGCCGGCCTGGGACAGCCCGTGGGGGCCAGGCCGCCCCGGTTGGCACATCGAGTGCTCGGCCATGGTCTTCCGCCACCTGGGCGAACAGATCGATATTCATGGTGGTGGCAACGACCTGATCTTTCCGCACCACGAGAATGAGATCGCCCAGAGCGAAAGCCTGAGCGGCAAACCCTTTGCTCGTTACTGGATGCACAACGGCATGATGCAGCTTTCGGGCGAGAAGATGTCGAAATCGCTCGGCAACCTCATCACGATCACTGACTTTGTGTCCAACCACGAGCCGGATGTGTTGCGCATGATGATCCTGAACACCAGCTACCGCCGCCCGCTGACCTACAGCGACGAAGTGGTGGAAGCGGCCGGCCGCGGGCTGGAGCGCCTGCGTAGCGGGCTCAACCCGGCGCTGCCGGGCGCCAGCGGCGCGGCCGCCGATGTCCTCGGCGGCCTGCAGGCAGAGGCGGACGCCGCGGCGGGCAAGTTCACCGCTGCGATGGACGATGACTTCAATTCCGCCGCAGCGCTGGCCGTGCTGTTCGACCTGGTGCGCCTGGTCAACCAGACCCGCGATGCCGGCGCCACGGACGCCGAGCTCAAACCCGCCCAGGATATGCTGCGCGAACTGAGCGGCGTGCTGGGTTTGCGCCTCGAGCGCGCTCAGAAGGAAGCGGACGCGGCGCCGTTCGCTGAGTTGGCAGCCAGCTTGCAGGCTGAGATCAGCGACGCGGCCATTGTGGACGCGCTGAAGGCGGCGGCTAGCAAAGATGCTGGCGGCATCATCGCCGCCTTGCTGGAAGCGCGCGTACAGTTGCGCGCGCAGAAGCAATGGCAGCTGTCCGACACCATCCGTGACCGCTTGGCCGGCCTGGGTGTAGTCGTCGAGGACAGCGCCGGCGGCTCGTCCTGGCGCTGGAGCTAATGTGAAGGAGTGGGTATACGGCCGCAACGCAGTCTATGAGACGCTGCGGGCCGGCCGCCGGCGCCTGTTCAGCCTGAAGATCGCCGAAGGGGTGCAGCCCAGCCCGCGCCTGCAAGAGATCCAGCGTTTGGCGCGGGCGGCCAAGCTGCAAGTGCAGCAGGTGCGCCGCGGTGAGCTGGATGGGTACATCGAAGGTCATCATCAGGGGGTTGCGCTGCAGGCGGAGGAATACCCGTACGCTCACATGGGCCAGTTGTTGGAGAGGGCGAAAACCTCTGGGCAGCCGGCCTTTTTCCTTATTCTGGATACTTTGCAGGACCCGCAAAACTTTGGCAGCCTGCTGCGCACGGCAGAGGCGGTGGGCGTGCATGGAGTCATCATTCCACAGCGGCGCACCGCTACCGTGACGCCGGCCGTGGTCAACGCCTCCTCTGGGGCGTGCGAACACCTGCTGATCGCGCAGCACAACCTGGCCCAGGCCATCGAGGAGCTCAAGCGCGAGCAGGTGTGGGTGATCGGGCTGGATGGCGGCCCGCAGGCCCAGTCCCTGGGCCGCCTGAAGCTGGATATGCCCATCGCCCTGGTGGTGGGCAGCGAGGGCGAGGGTATGCGCCGCCTGGTGCGCGAATCGTGCGATGCGCTGTTGCGCCTGCCGATGAGCGGTCAGGTCGAGTCGCTCAATGCGGCCGTGGCCGGCTCGGTAGCCCTCTATATGGTATGGCAGGCCCGCGGGTTTGCCGCCTGATCGGCGGCCTATCTGCCGGCAGGCATTGACTCTCCCAGCCAATACGGATAAACTTAGCCCCTTGCCAAGCACTCTCGGCAGCAAGAGGGTCCCCTTGGTAAGCTCTGCGCGCCTGCGCGCGAGCCAGTTTAACAAAACGA